>NZ_JBHXMZ010000002.1:167387-316423 GCF_042719915.1 Nocardia sp. NPDC058499
CCTGCGCTGTTTTTTTTTGGGGTGTGTGGCGGGGTTTGTTGGGGGGGGCGCAACAAAGCATGCTTTACCCCCCCCCCTCTTCCTCGTTTCCCCCCCGCCACTATATGTTCCGGTGTCCGCTCAGAGCATGCAGCTCACGCAGCCCTCGACCTCGGTGCCTTCCAGCGCCATCTGCCGGAGGCGGATGTAGTAGAGGGTTTTGATCCCCTTGCGCCAGGCGTAGATCTGGGCGCGGTTCAGGTCGCGGGTGGTGGCGGTGTCCTTGAAGAACAGTGTCAGCGACAGGCCTTGGTCCACGTGCTGGGTGGCGGCGGCGTAGGTGTCGATGATCTTCTCGTAGCCGATTTCGTATGCGTCCTGGTAGTAGTCCAGGTTGTCGTTGGTCATGTACGGGGCCGGATAGTAGACGCGGCCGATCTTGCCTTCCTTGCGGATCTCGATCTTCGACGCCACCGGATGGATGGAGCTGGTGGAGTGGTTGATGTAGGAGATCGAACCGGTCGGCGGGACGGCCTGCAGGTTCTGGTTGTAGATCCCGTGTTCCATGACCGCGGACTTCAGCTGCCGCCAATCATCCTGGGTGGGGATGTGAATCTCGGCGTCGGCGAACAGTTGCGCAATCCGATCGGTTTTCGGCTCCCACACCTGACCGGTGTACTTGTCGAAGTATTCACCACTGGCGTACTTCGACTCCGGGAACCCGCCGAAGTACGTACCCCGTTCCTGCGCAAGCAGATTCGAGGCACGCAAGGCGTGGTAGACCACGGTGTAGAAGTAGATGTTGGTGAAATCCAGGCCCTCCTCGGACCCGTAGTGGATATGTTCCCGCGCCAGGAAACCGTGCAGGTTCATCTGCCCCAGGCCGATGGCGTGCGAGGAGTTGTTGCCCTGTTCGATGGAGGGCACCGAGTAGATATGCGTCTGATCGGAGACCGCGGTGAGCGCCCGGATCGCGGTCTCGATGGTCTGCGCGAAATCCGGTGAGTCCATGGTTTTCGCGATGTTCAGCGACCCCAGGTTGCAGGAGATGTCCTTGCCCACCTCGGCGTAGGTGAGATCGTCGTTGTACACCGAGGGGGTGGAGACCTGCAGGATCTCCGAGCACAGGTTCGAATGGGTGATCTTGCCGGCGATCGGGTTGGCCCGGTTCACCGTATCCTCGAACATGATGTAGGGGTAGCCGGATTCGAACTGCAGCTCGGCGATGGTCTGGAAGAACTCGCGCGCCTTGATCTTCGATTTGCGGATCCGCTTGTCGTCGACCATCTCGTAGTACTTCTCGGTGACGTCGATATCGGCGAACGGCTTACCGTAGATCCGCTCCACGTCATAGGGCGAGAACAGGTACATGTCCTCGTTCTTCTTCGCCAGTTCGAAGGTGATATCGGGGATCACCACGCCCAGCGAGAGGGTCTTGATACGGATCTTCTCGTCCGCGTTCTCCCGTTTGGTGTCGAGGAAACGGTAGATATCGGGGTGGTGGGCGTGCAGGTACACCGCACCCGCGCCCTGCCGCGCGCCGAGCTGGTTGGCGTAGGAGAACGAATCCTCGAGCAGCTTCATGATCGGGATAACACCCGAGGACTGGTTCTCGATCTTCTTGATCGGCGCCCCGTGCTCACGAATATTGGTGAGCAGCAACGCCACTCCGCCGCCACGCTTGGACAGCTGCAACGCCGAGTTGATGGAACGCCCGATGGACTCCATATTGTCTTCGATCCGCAGCAGGAAGCAGGACACCGGTTCACCGCGCTGCTTCTTACCCGAATTGAGGAAGGTCGGGGTGGCCGGCTGGAAGCGGCCGTCGATGATCTCCTCGACCAGCTGCCGCGCCAGCACCTCGTCACCGGCGGCCAGCGTGAGCGCGACCATGCACACCCGGTCCTCGAAACGTTCGAGGTAACGCTTCCCGTCGAAGGTTTTGAGGGTGTAAGAGGTGTAATACTTGAACGCGCCGAGGAAGGTCGGGAACCGGAACTTCTTGTCGTAGGCCTGCTGGAACAGCTTCTTCACGAACGCCCGGCTGTACTGCTCGAGTACCTCGGGCTCGTAGTAGTTCTCCTCGACGAGGTAGTCGAGCTTCTCGTCGAGGTTGTGGAAGAAGACGGTGTTCTGGTTGACGTGCTGCAGGAAGTACTGGTTGGCGGCCTCGCGATCCTTGTCGAACTGGATCTCGCCGTTCGGCCCGTACAGGTTCAGCATCGCGTTGAGGGCGTGGTAGTCCAAGACCTCACCGGGAACGCTTTCGCGCTGCGGGGGCTGCTCCAGCCGGGCCGTCATACCTGCTGGTGCTGTCGTTGTTGCTGCCAAAACAATCCCAATCCCTCTCGGACGCGGGCCACGTCCTCAGCGGTTCCCATGAGTTCGAAGCGGTACAGGTAGGGCACCCCGCATTTGCGGGAGATCACATCACCTGCGAAGCAGAAGGTGTCGCCGAAGTTCGTGTTCCCGGCGGCGATCACCCCGCGCAACAGGGCGCGGTTGTGCCGATCGTTGAGGAACTTGGCGACCTGGCGCGGTACGAATTCCTTATCGGAGCGGGTCGAACCCAGGACGTGCCGACCGCCCCCGTAGGTGGGGACGATCAGCACGTAGGGTTCGTCGACGTGCAACGTTTCGGCCGTGGTGTGCAGGGGGATCCGGAGCGCCGGGAGATCCAGCTTCTCGACGAATCGGTGAGTGTTCTCCGAAGCGCTGGAGAAGTACACCAAGGTATGCGATTCGGACATTTCACCTCCCCTGTTCCCCGACCGAATCGGGCGCGCGGTTCAGCTACGCGGCAACGGTGGCCAGCGCCTTGATGCGGTCGGGCCGGAAGCCGGACCAGTGCTCGTCACCGGAGACGACGACGGGGGCCTGCAGGTAGCCGAGAGCCATCACATAGTCGCGGGCATCGGCGTTCTCGGAGATATCGATGACCTCGTAATCCACCCCGGCCTTGTCGAGAGCCTTGTAGGTGGCATTGCACTGGACGCAAGCGGGCTTGGTGTACACGGTGATCATTCGAGTCCCTCTCTCCTGTGCCAATGTGCGGTGTCTCGCGGTCTCGTTGGTGACGGACCGCCGCCTCCGGGTCGAGCCCTCCGCGTGACTGATCCACAGCGGTTGTGTTCCGTCTGTGGGGCGCGGTGCCGGCACGATCGGATGATCCTGCGCAAACTCCGAGGACCAGCCCTGAAACAGCACGTCCGAGCCGGTTCCGCCCGCCGCCGGCGGGTTCTTCACACCGCCGCCTTCGGGTACCGATGACACTACACCTAGTGGCCGACATTCCGAAACAACACGAGATGTTGCGAGTCACAACGATGTGATTTCACAGCTGTAAGCCGCAGGACAGCGTTGCGACACGCCGAATTCACCGTGGTCCAGATCACAATTGCCGGGGTCCAGTTCCTTTTCAGCAAACGCAACTGCACCGCCTGTCACACCAGTCGCCGGGAACCCCAGCAGACTCTCACGACCCGGCCGGAACAGTCGAGGCGCGACACCCCGGACTCCACACAGCAGCAGGCCGCCCCGTCGTGGACGGGGCGGCCTGCTGCGGAGCCGGATGCGCCGGCTCCGCGACCTGTGAGCGTGGGCCGGGCCCGATTCGCTCGTGCGATCAGGCGTCGACGAGTTTCCCACTCGCCGCATTGACCAGCGCGCGCAGCGCCTCACCCAGTTCGCGCAGCGTCTCGGCATCCTCACGCGGAGGGTTCGCACCGAAACGTTCGCCCCAGGTTGCGAAGTGCAGATGTGCCTCGTCGACGATCTTGCCGCCGGCGACACCCACCGTCTTGACCGCGTCGGCATGCGCCCACTTGGCGGCGTTCGGGCTGATGGAACCGCTCAGGATCGCGACCGGCTTCTCTTTGATCGCTCCCGCACCGTAGGGCCGCGACAGCCAATCGATCGCGTTCTTCAGTACCGCGGGCAGCGTCCCGTTGTATTCCGGAGTGATCAGCAGCAGGCCGTCGCTCGCACCCACCGCGTCGCGCAGGGCCTCGGCGGCAGCCGGAACCGAACCCGGTACGTCGATATCCTCGTTGTAGAACGGGATATCGCCGATACCCTCGTACACAGAGACGTCGACGCCCTCCGGCGCGGTGCCGGCCGAGGCCTCGGCGACCTGCTTGCTGAAGGACGCGCTACGAAGGCTGCCGAAGAGGACGACGATACGGGTCTGGCTCATATTCACTCCTGCGGTACTAGTTGTGTGATGATCGCACTGCCCAGATCAACCGGACCATGGTCCGCTACATTCCCCGGAGGCCCCTCCCCCGCCGTGAACTACGACACACCCTGCCCGGGCCCGGCGGACGAACCGCGCCCCGGCGACACGCCCCGGCCGTACCCGGCGGACGAACTCCATACCGCGCCGATCCGGCCGGCCCACCGGGTCGGCCCACAGCTGCCCGGCACCACCGAACCCGCCGAACGCGCCGACGCCGCCCGCAACCGGCGGCGACTGCTCGACGCCGCCCGCGAACTCGTGCGCGAACACGGCGTGGACGCGCTCACCATGGATGCCCTGGCCAAACGCGCCGGCGTCGGCAAAGGCACCGTATTCCGCCGCTTCGGCAGCCGCACCGGCCTCATGTACGCACTCCTGGACCATTCCGAAACCCTGGCCCAGGAAGCGTTCATCTTCGGCCCGCCACCGCTGGGCCCCGGAGCCCCGCCGATGGACCGGCTCATCGCCTTCGGGCGGGCCCGGCTGCTCGATATCGAAGTGGAGGGCGAACTGCATCGGGCGGCCGAACTGGGATCCCCGGAGCGGCACTATTCGAGCCAGCCCTACCGGGTGCTGAAAACCCACGTGGCGATGCTGCTCCGCGAAGCGGACACACCCGGCGACAACGGCCTGCTGGCCGACGCGCTCCTGGGCGTGCTGGCCGCCGGGCTCGTCCTGCATCAGCTGCGCACCCTCGGCTACACCCGCGAACAGATCGCGAGCAACTGGGAAGCCATGGTTCGCCGGGTCGCCGGACCGGCGGCGCAGTAGAGTGATCCGGCATGGGAAACGTGCGTGATCAGATCATCGCCGAGCTGGGTGTACAGCCGAGTATCGAACCCAAGGACGAGGTGCGGCGCCGCGTCGATTTCCTGAAGGACTATCTGCGCGCCACGCCCGCAAAGGGTTTCGTATTGGGTATCAGCGGTGGTCAGGACAGCGCACTCGCCGGGCGCCTGTGCCAGCTGGCCGCCGAGGAACTGCGCGCCGACGGCGCCGAAGCGCGTTTCGTCGCGGTCCGCCTGCCCTACGGCGTGCAAGCCGACGAGTCCGATGCCCGAGTCGCCATGACCTTCGTCGCGCCCGACGAATCCGTGGTGGTCAACGTCCGTCCCGGCGCGAACGCGGTGGCGGCCGAGGTGGCTTCGGCACTGAAGGTCGGTAAATTACGCGATTTCGTGCGGGGAAATATCAAAGCGCGAGAACGGATGGTGATCCAATACGCCCTCGCCGGCCAGGAGAACCTCCTGGTGATCGGCACCGATCACGCCGCCGAAGCGGTCACCGGTTTCTTCACGAAATACGGTGACGGTGGTGTGGACCTCACCCCGCTCACCGGCCTGACCAAACGCCAGGGCGCCGCCCTGCTCCAAGAACTCGGCGCACCGTCGCGACTGTGGTCGAAGGTGCCGACCGCCGACCTCGAGGACGACCGCCCGGCCCTGCCCGACGAGGAAGCACTCGGCCTGCGCTACAGCGAAATCGACGATTACCTCGAAGGTAAAGACGTGACGGCCGAGGTGTCCGACCGGATCGAATCGATCTTCCGCAACACCCGGCACAAGCGGACGGTTCCGGTCACCCCACTCGACGACTGGTGGCGCTGACCCGACACTCGCTCAGCACACCCGGCCGCCGGGATCGGCGGCGACGGCGCGCAGCAGGTCGCGGACCAGCTCGATGTCCGGGCCGGCCGGACCGCGGAAACGCAGACAGCCCTTGCCCATATCCTGACCGGCCAGTCGTGGCGCGAAGGCTTCCCGGACGTCCTCGCGCATGAGGTAGAACGACAGATAGTTGCGCTGCACGGCAAACGCGACCTCGCTCTTGCCGCCGTACCGGTAGTTGGGCATTCCGTAGGCCATGACCTCGGAATAGCCGGTGAGTTCGGTCCGGCACAGGTCCCGCAGGACGGTCGCGTGGACCCGCCTGTCGTCAGGGAGTCCGGCCAGGTAGGTGTCGACATCTGCTGCCGTGCTCTGCACCACGGGCATACCCTAACGCCGCGCAAGGACCGGTTGCGTGAGAAGGCCGAGGTAGCGCCGGGGCCGCCGCCGTTCGCGCGTCCGGAGGCTCGGCGCCCACCGAGCCCGGACCATAGAGCGTGTCCTCGACCCGCTCGGCGGGCAGAGCGGCGGAGTGCGCTATCAGCGACCACCACGCCCGACGACACCTCCTCGCTCAGCATTGCGGGCAAAAGATTCCTGCGCGCCGACTGGCAGCCGCTGTTTCACGCGCACCGGCATCTATGCACCGGGCCCCTCGGCCCGGCAAGTGCGCTCGACCTCGGCCAGCCGGCGGCGCAGATATCCGCGCGCGGCATCGTTTCCGGCGGCCACCAGCGCGATCCGGTAGTTCTGTGCGGCCTCGGTGAAGCGTCCGGCTCGGCGGTACAGGTCGGCGCGTGCGGCCGCTATCGGCTGCCCCTCGCCCACTCGGCTGCCGTCCGCGACCTCCTCCAGCGCTCGCAGACCCGCCTCCGGGCCGTCGCGGAAGCCCACCGCGACAGCTCGGTTCACCCGGACCGCGGGTGACGGCGTGTAGCCGAGTAGTTCGTCGTAGGCCGCCACAATCGCAGTCCAGTCGGTGGCCGCCCAGGTCGGGGCGACGGCGTGCGCCGCCGCGATCCGGGCCTGGGCCAGGTACGGCCCGCCGCCCTCGGCCGCCACCAGCAGACAGTTCAGCCCGGCCCGGATCGCCTGGCGATCCCACCGGCCGCGGTCCTGCTCCTCCAACGGGATCAATTCGCCGTCGTCGCCCCGGCGTTGCGAGCGGCGGCTGTCGGTCAGCAGCATGAGGGCGAGCAGTCCGTGCGCCTCGGCTCGCACGGCCCGCTCCTCGACCGGTAACAGCCCGCACAGCAGCCGCCCGACCCGCAGCGCCTCGTCACACAGTTCGTCACGCACCGGCGTGGGGCCGGCCGTCGCGAAGTAGCCCTCGGTGAACAGCAGATACACCACCGCGAGCACCGTCGGCGCCCGTTCCGGCAGCAGATGTGCGGGCGGCACCCGCAACGGTATCCCGGCGTGCCGGATCTTGGCCTTCGCGCGACTGATCCGCTGCGCCACCGTCGCCTCCGATTGCAGGAAGGCCCGGGCGATCTCGGCGGTCCGCAGACCGCACACCAGCCGCAGCGTCAACGCCACCCGCGATTCGGGCGCGAGTGCGGGATGACAGCAGGTGAAGATCATCCGCAGCTGGTCGTCGGGCAATTCGCTCACCTCGATATCCGCGGGGCCCGGTGCGGTCAGTACGGCCTCGTGTTCCTTGCCGTGGCGCGCGGACTCCCGGCGCAGCCGGTCCAGGGCGCGCCGGCGGGCGGTCGTGGTGATCCAGGCGCCCGGATTCGCCGGGGCACCGTCGCGGTCCCAGGTACGCAACGCGATCGCGAACGCCTCCTGGACCGCGTCCTCGGCCAGAGCGATATCACCGGTGAACCGGGCAAGGGTGGCCACCGCGCGGCCGAACTCGGCCCGGTACACGCCATCGAGATCGACCGCCGGCCGCGCCGCGCTCATGCTCCGAGGTTCACCACCTGCCGGACCTCGGTGCCGCCGCCGGGCCCGATCGGAATCTTCGCGGCGATCTCCGCAGCGGCGCGGCGATCCGGCGCTGTGAACAGGTACAGACCGGCCACCACCTCCGCTGTTTCGGTGAAAGGTCCATCGGTGAGCAGCGGTGGACCGTCGGTGCCGCGCACGGTGGTCGCGGTGGACGGCGGTTGCAGCGCGCCGCCGCCGCGCAGCACCGCCCCGACCCGCTCACCGAACCGCTGGTGCTCGGCGACCGCGGCATCCCACTCCGGCGTACCCGGCGTGAGTGTCGAATCCGCCTGCTCCCACAGCAGCGCCATCCACCAGTCCGGTCCCGGCTCGCCATGTGGCAGCCACTGGACCAGCGGACGGAGCTCGACCGCCCCCGTCGCCACCGCCGGTAGCTGCCGGACAAGCTCCGTCGCCGCGTCCAGGTCGGGCACATCGAACACATAGAACCCACCGACCACCTCGGCGTGCTCGGCGAACGGCCCATCGGTGACCAACGTGTCCGTGCCACCCTGCCGGATCGTCACGGCGTCCGCCGACGGATACAGCGCGGCCCCGCCCGCGATCACTTCGGCGACCCGGGCGTCGAACGCCGCGTACTGTGCGACTTCCGCATCGAACTCCGCCGTGCCCGGTTGCGCCACGGCTTCGCCCTCGTCCCCGGTCAGCAATGCCAGGTAATACATATCGTCATCCTTCCGCGTCGGTGAGGAGCCCGATACCCCTCTCACCAAAACGACGAGCGGGGATGCCGATCTTCGACACAACCGGAGAATCTCGGCAAAACACGACAGGAGATGTCGTGTTTGCCCGAGACCATGGTCAGACGACCGGCGGACAGCCCGAGCGGTCGCGGCGACAGAGAGGATTCCCCATGGGATCTCAGATCAACTCGTGCATCACATTCGACGGCAACGCGCGACAGGCCATGGAGTTCTACCAGCAGGTCTTCGGTGGCGAGCTCGAGCTGGGAACCGTCGCGGACTTCGGTTCGCCGGACGCACCCGACGCCGACAAGATCATGCACTCCCGCCTCGACACTCCCGCCGGCTACACGCTGATGGCGTGGGACTTCCCTGACAACAGGCCAGGCCACCCGCCCTATCGCCCGGGCAACAATGTCGCGCTCTTCCTGAGCGGCGAGGACGGCGGCGAACTGCGCACCTCTTTTCAGCGGCTCTCGGAAGGCGGCACCGTCACTCTGCCGCTGGAGAGGCAGGTCTGGGGTGACGAGGCGGGCTCGGTCGTCGACCGGTTCGGGATCACCTGGATGGTCAACATCAACATCAACATCAGCTCCGGCGCCACTGATCGGCAGCCGCTCCGAACGCCCGGACACTAACCGCCGGCGAAGGGTGGGAGGACGTCGACGCGAGGGGTGAGGGCGACCGTGGTGTCGCGGGTCAGTTCGTCGCCCACCAGGTAGGCGCAGACAGCGAGCATCTTGTCGAGGTCCGGGCCGTAGGTGGCGGCCAGGCGGGTACGCAGGTCGGCGACGGTGGCGCCGGGCGGAAGGTCCAGGGTTTCGGCATCCTTGCCGACCGCGTCGGCGATGGCGGCGAAATAGCGGACCTCAACCACCTATTGCTCCCATCGTGCGTTCCGGTGGGACGAAGTCCGCGGCATCGATACCGTGACCCGCCCATTTCTGCCACATGGCGCCGCGCCACAGCTGCGCCAGATCCTCGTCGCTCGCACCCGCGCGGAGCACGCCGCGCAGATCGAACTCCTGATCACTGAACAGGCAGGATCGGAGCATACCGTCGGCGGTGAGGCGGGTGCGGTCGCAGGTATCGCAGAATTTGCGGGTGACCGAGGCGATGATGCCGACGGTGGCGGGCCCGCCGTCGACCAGCCAGGTTTCGGCGGGGGCGGACGGGTCTTCGCGGCCGGCGGCGGTGAGCCGGTAACGGGTGCCGAGCACATCGAGCAGTTCGGCGGCGGTGACCATATTGGCCCGCGCCCATTCGTGGTCGGCGTCCAGCGGCATCTCCTCGATGAACCGCAGTTCACAGCCCTCGTCGAGACACCAGCGCAGCAGGTCGGGGGCGCCGTCGAGGGTTTCCCGCATGAGCACCGCGTTCACCTTCACCGGCGCCAATCCGGCCGCGCCCGCGGCCCGGATCCCGGACAGTGCCGATTCCAGCCGGTCGCGACGGGTGAGCCGGGCGAAACCGGCGCGGTCGACGGTGTCCAGGGAGATATTGACCCGGCTCAGGCCGGCTTCGGCCAGCTCGGCCGCGCGATGGCGCAATCCGATCCCGTTCGAGGTCATCGCCAGGGGGATCTCCGGGGCGGCGGTATGGCAGCCGGCCACGATCTCCTCCAGATCGCGCCGCATCAGCGGTTCCCCGCCGGTGAAGCGGACCTCGCGAATCCCCAGCTCACGCACCGCGAGGGTGACCAGCCTGACGATTTCGCCCGCGGTGAGCAGTTCTTCCTGCGGTATCGCGGGCAGCCCCTCTTCGGGCATGCAGTAGGTACAGCGCAGCGAACATTTCTCGGTAATGGAAACCCGCAGGTCGCGCGCGGTGCGGCCGAACCGGTCCACCAGCAGCGGCGTTTCCGGACGCCCATCCAGCGAGGGGCGCCCGGACCGCACTGTGGGTATCCCCATATCGACCAGCGTCACCCCACCATTATGGACGCCGGGCCGCCACACGCACCTTTCCTCCGCCGAATCGCTCCATAATGCCCGGCCCATGGTCCGCGCGGGCGTGGCGGACGGCGGGCGATACGGCGACGCGGGTCCGGCCGCCGCCATTAGTCTGAGCGCATGATCTCTCGGCCCGCCAGTCCCCCGGTCCGGTCGGCGGACGACTACCGCGACACCATCGAACAACTGTTGCGCCCACTCGCCGCCCGGCCGGTCGATACGGTGCCGGTGGCCGAAGCGCTCGGCCGGCAACTGGCCGCAGACATGCATGCGCCGATCGATCTGCCGGTATTCCGGAATTCGGCGATGGACGGTTACGCGGTCCGGGCCCAGGATGTGGCCGGACCACCCGTCGATCTGCCGCTCACCGGTGTGGTGGCCGCCGGCGACCCCGGCCTGCAGCCACTCGCCCCCGGTACGGCGCGCAAAGTGATGACCGGAGCACCGCTGCCGCCGGGCGCAGACTGCGTGGTTCCGGTGGAGGATACGACCGCCGGCGCCGATACCGTCCGGATCGAACGCGGGCGGTCGGCAGGCGACTTCGTCCGGGAACCGGGCAGCGATGTGCGCGCGGGCGCCGAACTGGTCACCGCCGGCACGACCCTCGCGCCCCGGCATATCGCGGCATGCGCCGCGGCCGGACTGGCACGGCTGCCGGTTTTCGCGCCGGTGCGGGCGGTCGTCATCAGTACCGGCGACGAACTGGTCGCGCCGGGCAACCCGCTGCGACCCGGTCAGATCTACAACTCGAACGGTATCGCGCTGGCCGCGGCGCTCACCGCCAACGGTGTCGAGGTCGTCGCGATCCAGCACAGTGGTGACGACCCCGGCCACTTCCGGCAGCTGCTCCGCACCGCCGCCTCGACGGCCGATCTGGTGATCACCACCGGCGGTGTCTCCAAGGGCGATTTCGAAGTGGTGCGGGAGGTGCTGATCCCGCTGGGCGGCGATTTCGGTGCGGTGGCCATGCAGCCGGGCGGACCACAGGGCCTGACCGTGGTGGACGGCGTCCCCGTGCTCAGTTTTCCGGGAAACCCGGTGAGCGCCGTGGTGTCGTTCGAGGTCCTCGCCCGCCCGATCCTGCGCCGCCTGGCGGGGCTGGGGCCGGCACCGGAATACGAACTTCCGCTGCTCGGCGCGGTCCGGCGCTCGCCGGAGGGGCGGCGGCAGTTTCTGCGCGGCAAACTGGTGTGGAAGGGTTCACAGCCGCGTGCGGTGGACGTGGTTTCCGGGCCCGGATCGCATCTGGTGGCGAGTATGGCGGCGGCCGATGTGCTGATCGATATCCCGGCGGCGGTTACCGAACTTCCGGCCGGAGCGACTGTGCGAGTGTGGACGTTATGAGCGAATTGTCGCATGTGGATTCCGCGGGCCGGGCCCGGATGGTAGATGTGAGCGCCAAGGCCGACACCACCCGGATCGCCGTGGCCGGCGGGGAACTGCACACCACCCCTGAAGTGGTCGCGCTGGTACGTGCCGACGATATGCCGAAGGCCGATGTGCTGGCCACCGCCCGGCTGGCCGGTATCGCTGCGGCGAAGAAAACCTCCGAACTGATTCCGCTGTGCCACCAGCTCGCACTGTCCTCGGTGAAGGTCGAATTCGGCTTCACCGACTCCGCGATCACGATCGAGGCATCGGCCAAGACCACCGGCCCGACCGGGGTGGAGATGGAAGCCCTGACAGCGGTCGCGGTCGCCGGGCTCACCTTGCACGACATGGTGAAGGCGGTGGATCCGGCGGCGATCCTGAACGGCGTCCGGCTGCTCACAAAGGAAGGCGGCAAACGGGGGCACTGGACCCGGCCGGAGACCCCCGCGGATCCCGGGCCCCGCACCGGCCCTGGCTCCGCACCGACACCAGCCCCCGACAGCGCCACTCACGCGCACACCCCAGATGGCAGCCCCCACACACAGGACGACGGAGCGCTTGCCACCGCGGGCACTCACGAAGGTGCGCCCGGCGGAGAGCCGAGCGGCACGGCCGTGGTGGTGGTGGCGTCCACCGGGGCGGCGGCGGGCACGCGGACCGATACCACGGGGCCGCATCTGGTGTCGTGGCTGCGGGCGCTCGGGTATTCCACGCGTGACCCGCTGGTCTACGCCGATGCCGATATCGCCGAGGGGTTGACCGAGGCGCTGCGGACCGCGCCGGACCTGGTGGTGACCACCGGCGGAACCGGCGCGGCGCCTTCGGACGGAACACCGGAAGCGACGGCGGCCGTGCTGGATCGGGAACTGCCCGGGGTGGCCGAGGCCATCCGGCAGCGGGGTACCGCGAAATTCCCGCTCGCGGCGTTGAGCCGGGGTGTCGCGGGGCTGGCCGGACGGTCGGTGGTGGTGAATCTGCCCGGCTCACCGGGTGGTGTGAAAGACGGTATCGCGGTGCTCGAACCGCTGCTGGGGCATCTGCTCGCGCAGGTGGCGGGCGGCGGGGCACACGAGGGCGGCCAGGGGGCACCGCGGGCCGAGAGGGGAAACGAGAGCGCTCATGCCTGAAGAATCTGCACAGCTTCCGGGCGGGACCGGCGAGGTCCGGCTTGCCGAAATCAGCGACGGGCCGTTGGATCCCGCCGTCGTGGACGCCGCGGTCCGGGGTCCGAGTTTCGGCGCGGTTGTCGTATTCACCGGATTGGTCCGCGATCACGACGGCGGGCAGGCGGTTTCGGCGCTGGAGTATTCGGCGCATCCGCAGGCGACCCGGTTCCTGCGCGAATGCTGCGCCGCGATAGCGGAATCCACGGGCCTTCCGGTGGCGGCCGTGCATCGGGTCGGCGATCTGGCGGTGGGCGATCTGGCGATCGTCACGGCGGTGGCTGCGCCGCATCGCGCCGAGGCGTTCGCGGCGTGTTCGGCGCTGGTGGACCGGATCAAACACGACGTGCCGATCTGGAAACGGCAGATGTTCGCCGACGGTATGTCGGAATGGGTGAACGCCTGCGGTTGACCGCGGCTCAGACGGTGCTTTCCACGGGAATGTAGCGCCAGAGGCCGAGCATGGTCTGTTCGTCGAGCGGGTCCGGGCCGGTGTGCACGGTTGCGCGTAGCCGTTCGTGTACCGCGCCGGTGTCCAGGCCGGTGCCGATCAGCACCAGTTCGGTGTTCCCGGCGCGGGAGCGGCGGGCCGGTTCCAGGGTGATGGCCCGGCCCACCAGGTGCACGACGTATCGCCCGGTATCCGGTACCGCGAATGTTACGAAACCCTTGGCGCGGAACAACCCCGGTGGCGGATTCTCCAGGAATTCGATGAGCCGGCGGGGATGCAGTCCGGTGGCGGCGGTGAACACCGTGCTGGTGTAGTCGTCGTGCAGATGACGGTGCTCGTCGCCGTCGGGGTCCGCGTCGTGGTCGTGCAGGAGTTCGTCCAGGCTCAGCTGTTCGCCTATCCGCGGAGTGTCACGGTTACGGGGGTCGAACAACAGGCCGGGGTCGATACGGCCGCGGGTGGTGGCGTACACCGGGACCCCTTCGGTGATCGCCGCGATCTCCGACCGCAGTCGCGCTACCTCGCCGGCGCCGAGCCGATCGACCTTGTTGAGGACCACCAGATCCGCCAGCCGCAGGTGGCTCACCAGTTCCGGATGCCGGCCGCGGGTGGTCGCGAATTCGGCGGCATCGACCACTTCGAGCAGACCGCCGTAACGGATGCGGGGGATCTCGCTGCCCACCACCATCCGCACCAGATTGCGCGGTTCGGCCAGTCCACTGGCCTCCACCACGATCACATCGATCCCGGCCCGGGGATCGGTCAACCGGGTGAAGAGTTCGTCGAGTTCGGTGACGTCCACGGCGCAGCAGACGCAGCCGCTGCCCACCGATACCATCGCGTCGACCTGCCCGGCCACCAGCATCGCGTCGATATTGACGGCGCCGAAATCGTTGACCACCACACCGATCCGGGTGCCGCGGTTGTTGTGCAGCAGACCGTTGAGCAGGGTGGTCTTCCCGGCGCCCAGGAATCCGGCCACGATCACCACGGGTATGCGCTCAGCCACCCGACCACCTTACTGAGTCGGCTCCCGCCATCGGCAGCCCGCCATCGGCGAGGAGAATTGATTATGTTTCAAATTGCCTGTTGTCCGGAATTCCCGTTCACCGGACTTTCTTTCGTGGAATATGGGAAAAAATTCCGCAATCCCAGAAATCGGTATGGGGATTCTGGTAAACGTGCCGGGGAGATCGGGGAATCTCGAATACATATCGGAACAGAATTACCTAGGAGTACCGGATGCGTGCAGGTACGTTGCCGGCCGCCGTGGCACTGCTGTCGGCGGCAATCATGCTGGGCAGCGGTAGCGCGGCCGCCCAACCCGCCGATGTCATCCCGAACGACGGCGTCTACCGGGTCGGCGTGGATATACGACCCGGCGTCTGGGAATCACCCGGACCCGTGGATCCCGCCCACGGTTGCGATTGGCGACGCCTGTGGCAGATCGAGGGCGACAACACGAATATGCAGTACATCATCGAGAACAACTACACGAAGCTGGGCCCGGTCCGGGTCACCGTGAAACCGTCCGACGCCGGTTTCCTCACCCGTAATTGCGGACCGTGGCGGATGGTGCCGCCCGCTCCTACGGGTTCCGCCGGTTTCTGAACCCCGAAACGACGCAGCCCGGTCCCCTGCCATGGGAACCGGGCTCGCCGGGTGGGTCGATCAGGCGTGTGCGCGCAGCTGATACAACCCCTCGGTTTCGGCGACGACCACGCCGTCGACATCGGTGAGCACCGCGCGCAGCGTGAAATCGGCCTTACCGTTCGCCTCGGCCTCCGCGCTGACCCGCTCGATCTCGGCGTCGGTCAGCGTCGCCTCCGCCCGCACGGCCGTGGTGGCGGGCCGGCGGAAACCGATCCGCAGATCCTTCACCAGCGGGTAGAACTTCGCGGTATCGAAACTGGCCACGGCGATGGCACCGCCCAGGATCTCGCCCACGGTGAACAGCACCCCCGCGTACATGACACCGAAATGGTTACCGTTGCCCTCGGCGGGCACGGTGGCCGCGGCATAGCCGGGCCGGACCTCCTCGGCGTGCACACCCATCCGGTGGGCGACCGGGATGGTGTGCTCCAGCGCCGAGTTCACGATCTCGGCGACGGGCGGGTTGCGGGTATCGCTCATAGCAGGACGAGCCCTTCCGGGGTCACGCGACGGACTGTTTCTCCGTGTCCGAGTGGTGTGGATCAGCGTCCGGTACCTCGGTTCCACGTAGCGACGTACCCGCGGTCTCCCGTAGGAACGCCCAGGCGACCAGACCGACGAGCGCGGCACCCACCATGTAGACGGCGGGGAACAAGCTCCAGCCGGTGCCCTCGATCACCGCCTCGTTCACCAGTGGTGCGGTTCCACCGAAGATGGCCGTGGACACGTTGTATCCGAGGGCGAAGCCCGCATAGCGGACGTGGGTCGGGAAGATGGCGGGGAAGGTCGCGCTGATGGTCGACAGCTGCGGTACGTACAGCAGACCCAGCACCACGAAGCCGACGATCGCCCAGCCGGTGCCCTGGCCCATCAGCCAATACATCGGCACGGCGAACACCGCGAGACCCACCAGCGAGAACAACCACATGGGCCGGCGGCCGACCCTATCGGACAACTGCCCGAAGAACGGTACGCACACCATCATGACCACCTGGCCGATCAGCACCATGGCGGTGGTGGTCGACTCTCCCATACCAATGGTGTTCTGCAGGTAGGTCGGCTGATAGGTGAGCAGCGTGTAGTTCGCCACATTCAGCGCCACCACGAGACCGAACAGGATCATTACTTCGCGCCAGTACGTGGTGAGCAGGATCCGCAGCCCGCTTTCGGGATGCTCCTTCTCGTTCACCTCGGTGAAGACCGGCGATTCGTCGAGCCTGGTTCGCAGATACCAACCGATGGCGCCCAACGGGATCGCGATCAGGAACGGAATCCGCCAGCCCCAGTCGTGCATCGCATCGGAACCGAGGATCAACTGGCACAACAGCACGACCGCCGAGCCCCCGACGAACCCGCCGAGCGTGCCGAACTCCAGGAAACTACCGAAGAAGCCGCGCTTCTTATCAGTGGCACATTCGGCCAGATACGTGGCGGCGCCACCGTACTCACCGCCGGTCGAGAAGCCCTGCACCACTCGCAGCAAGATCAACAGGATCGGCGCGAGCACCCCGACCTGCCCGTGTGTGGGCAGGACACCGATCAGACCGGTGGCGGCGGCCATCAGCAGGATGGTGGTGGCCAGGACCACCTTGCGACCCACCCGGTCGCCGAGCGGGCCCCACACCATGCCGCCGAGCGGACGCAGGACGAACGAGACGGCGAACCCGAGCATGGTGCCCAGGGTGCCGAGGTCACCGGGGAAGAACGCGTCGGTGAGGTAGGTGGCGGTTGCGGCGTAGACGCCGTAGTCGAACCATTCGGTGGCGTTACCCATGGCCGAGGCCGCCACCGACCTCTTGAGATGGGGCGTTTCCTGCGGTTTCTCCAGGTGTGCCCCGTCCGGGCGCTTCCCCAGTTGCGGTGTGTCCGGCTGCTGCTCCGTCACGGTCAGTCCTCTCCGGCGGGCGCGGCCAAGTCAACCCGCCCGACCCATCACGTCGCTCTCGCCGGCGACACGATTCCGGCGAGTATCGACCTCAAACCGTTACCCGGGATTTGTCCTGGGTAAACGCGGGCCGACGCCGGACCCACCGGACCGATGGCTTTGATCAGCTATTTCCCAGCTTATGTGAAGGCGGTCACGCCTGCCCTCCATGAGCCGCCGACGCACCGGAAAACAGGCGCGCGGAGCCGGCCGCGGGCGCCGCGCGGCCGGCTTCCAGGCGATGTACGGACATCTGCCGCTGCGGATCGGACAGCTGCCGAACGGCGCGCGGCCGGCCCCTCGGGACGGGACGGCGAGGGTGCGCGCCGGCTCCCGAGACCGGCAGCGACGGCGTGCACCGACTCCCGCGCACCGCGGGTCTGCGCGCCGCCCCTGCGTCGATCAGTGGGCCTGTTCTCCCGCAGCCACCTCCGGGCGCTCGCGGTGCTTCACCTCCACCAACGGCAGGCGCAGCGCCGCCGGCGCCGAGGCGGGAACCACGGGCGCGACCGGCTCCACCGGCGCGATCCGCCGATACGGCCACCCCAACGGCGGCCGCGGATCGGCCTCCCCTTTGTTCGGCCACAGCGCGACAGCCCGCTCGGACTGCGCGGTGATGGTGAGTGAGGGATTCACGCCGAGGTTCGCCGAGATGGTCGAACCGTCGATCACGTGCAGACCGGGGTATCCGTAGAGCCGCTGGTAGGGGTCGACCACGCCGGATTCGGGGGTGTCGCCGATCACGCAGCCGCCGATGAAATGGCCGGTCATCGGGATGTTGAAAACACTACTCACCGGCCCGCCGGGGGTTCCGTCGATTTTGCCGGCGACCCGCCGCCCCACCTCGTGCCCGGCGGGAATCCAGGTCGGGTTGGGGGCGCCTTCGCCCTGTCGCGTGGTCATCTTGCGCTTGAACAGGCCGCGTTTGGTGTAGGTGGTGATCGAATTGTCCACCGACTGCATCACCAGCAGGCCGATCGACTGCTCCGACCAGTGCCGCGGATTCTGCAGATGCGGCATATCGCGGCGGTGCCGCCACATCTCCCGCAACCAGAGGCGCCGCTTGGACACGCCCGGCTCCTCGCTCACCATGATGCTGCCCAGCAGCGCGATCACATTGCTGCCCTTGCCGTAGCGCACGGGTTCGACATGGGTATCGGCGTCCGGGTGGATCGACGAGGTGATCGCCACCCCCTTGGTGAAATCGTTGTCCGTCACCCGGCTGCGGATGGCGAGCAGTTCCTCGGAGTTGGTGCGCGAGAGGAATCCGAGCCGGCCGGAGATATCGGGCAGCGACCCGGCATCACGCAATTTGTGCAGGAGCCGCTGGGTGCCCAGCGACGCCGCCGAGAAGATCACCTGTTCGGCGGTATAGGTGGTGCGCTTCTTGCGCATCCAGCGGCCCGTGGCCGCGGTCTGGACCGCGTATCCGCCGCCCGGCAGCGGTTTCACATCGGTGACGGTGCGCAACGGATGCACCGCCGCACCTGCCTGCTCGGCCAGGTACAGGTAGTTCTTCACCAGAGTGTTCTTGGCGTTGTGGCGGCAGCCGGTCATACATTCACCGCAGTGGGTGCAGGAGCGCCGCGCGGGGCCCGCACCGCCGAAGAACGGATCCTCGACCTCCTCGCCGGGCCGGGCGCCGGGGCCGCCGAAGAACACACCGACCGGGGTCCGCTGATACGTATCGGCGACCCCCATCTCCTCGGCAACCTCACGCAGCACGCGGTCGCTCGGGGTGGTGGCCGGGTTGGTGGTCACGCCCAGCATGCGTTTGGCCTGGTCGTAGTAAGGACCGAGCTCGTCCTTCCAGTCGGTGATATGCGCCCACGGCCCGTCGCGGAAGAATTTCTCCGGCGGCTCGTACAGCGTGTTCGCGTAGACGAGGGAACCACCGCCGACCCCCGACCCGGCCATGATCAGGGTGTCCTTCAACAGCGCCAGCCGCTGGATACCGAAACACCCCAGGTAGGGCGCCCACAGGTACTGTCTGGCACGCCAGGACGTTTTCGCGAATTCGTCGTCGGCGAAACGGCGCCCGGCCTCGAGGACACCGACCCGGTAGCCCTTCTCGGTCAACCGCAGGGCACTCACACTGCCGCCGAATCCGGAGCCGATGACGAGTACGTCGTAGTCGAAGGTCTGGCCGGGCCCGGCGCCGGTGCCGGGGCTCGTTGCGGAACTGGACATTCTTCCGAGACTATGGCCTGGGTCACCCGGCGGGAACATACCCGCGGTCAGGAAATCGGCTTTTTCGGCCATACTCCGTCGATGAGTGTGCCGGATGATGGGCGCGGCCCCTCCCCGGTCGACACCGTGCCGGTGGCCGAAGGCGCTCGATCTGCCGCATCGCATCCCGCCCAGGCTCGAGAGAACCAGCGATGCGACACGGCCCGCCCTGCCCGGCACAGCGCATTGCCCAGAACCGCCGGAATACGCGTGCCGGCGCGCTGCCGGTGTTGCGGAACTCGGCGACGGACGGCTACGTGATGCGGGCGCACGGGGTGTGACCGCACCGTTCACCAGCCTGGCGCCGACCGGGCTGGTGGCCGTGGGAGACCCGGGCAACCCGGGCCGCCGGCGACTACTGAGCATGCTGCCCGAGCGTCACCTACCCGCGTCGATTTCCGGTTCGTGTCCGGCTATCTCTATTTCCGGCGGTGCGGGCGCAGGGCCGGGCTCACCGGCGGCTTCGGCGCCGGGGCGACCGTGTTCGACCACGAAGCTCGCTCGGGTGACGACGGGTGCGCCGGGCTCCCCGACGAACGGCACCACCCGGAAATCACTGCGCCACAGCTCGTGATCGACCTCCACCCGGACGTAGCCGCGCTGACCGTTGAAGAACTTCATATCGGGATTGGCGGCCAGCAGGGTTCGACCGCGCGGGGTCAGATCTGCGCCGTCACGACCGGTGGTGATCGAGGTCCCGGTGAATTCCGTGGCCACCACCGGCGACCCCGGATCCCGGTAATCGCCGCGGATATCGACCACATAGTTCTCGTGCCGATCGCCGGTGAGCACCACCAGATCACCCCGCCCGCGGGCAGCGGCCGCGGCGAGCACCGTGTTGCGGTCGGCGACATAGCCGTCCCAGGCGTCGGTGCCCACCGCCACGGCGGGGCCGGGGTCGTAATCGGATTGCGCCATCGCGACCTGATTGCCCAGGATCTGCCAGCGCGCCGGCGAGTGGGTGAGACCGTCGATCAGCCATTCGCGCTGTTCGGCGCCCAGGATCGTACGGTCGGGGTCGAAGCGATCGGCGCAGCCGGTGACGAGATTCGCACCGTCGCCGCAGACCAGCGGTGAACGGTATTGACGGGTGTCGAGCATGGTCAGATCGGCCAGATCACCGAAGGTGTAGCGGCGGTGCATCCGGGCGTACGGTCCCTGCGGTAGCTGTTCGATGCGCAGTGGCAGATGTTCGTACATCGCCTGGAATGCGGCCGCGCGGCGCCGCCGGAACAGGGCGGGCAGCAGATGGATATCGATACCGGCGCCGGGTTCGAAACCTGCCCAGTTGTTGTCGATCTCGTGATCGTCGAAGGTGCAGACCCAGGGGAACGCGGCGTGCGCCGCGCGCAGCTCCGGTTCGGCCTTGTACTGCGCGTAGCGAAGGCGGTACCCGGTGAGGTCGGTGGCCTCGTCGCGCAGCGTCTCCGGGATCGCGACCCCGGCCCGGCCGCGCGCCCATTCCATTTCGTAGATGTAGTCGCCGAGATGCACGACCAGATCCAGGTCCTCGGCGCCCAGGTGCTCGTAGGCGGTGTAGTAGCCGGAACTCCAGTGCTGGCAGGACGCGAACGCGAAACGCAGCCGATCGATCCGCGCTCCGGCCGCGGGCGCGGTGCGGGTGCGGCCGACCGGTGAGATCGCCGATCCCGCACGGAAACGGTAGAAATACCAGCGATCCGGCGCCAGCCCCCGCACCTCCGGATGCACACTGTGGCCGAGTTCCCGGGTGGCGACCGCGCTGCCCCGGGCAGCGATCCGGCGGAACTGCTCGTCCTCGGCGACCTCGTATTCGACGGTGACCGGCGCGAGCCCGGTCCCGCCCAGCCCGTCGGGCGCGAATGGGTCGGGCGCCAGACGCGTCCACAGCACCACACCGTCGGGCAGTGGTTCGCCGGAAGCAACGCCCAGCGTGAACGGGTCGCCGAGCAGCCGCGGCGCCCGAAACGGCGCACTACTCACCAGGCCCGCCCCGGCCAGCACTGCAACGGCACCGGCCGACCCCGCATGCAGCAACCTGCGACGGGATAGGGGCATGAAGTAATTATTGCGTGCCCCCGGGCGTTCTTCGCCGCGACCCGGTGGTCTGCGAGTCGGCGCCGCCCACCCACCCGGACAGCCGGCTTCCGGCAAGCGTCGGGCAGCCCGGGCGGGTTCGTGGCCGACCGGCTTACGCAAGCCCGGACGAGCGGCCCCGGGTCGCCACACGAGCGGCATCGGTCAGCCGAAGGCTCGGCGATATTCCTGCGGAGTCACGCCGACGGTCTTGCGGAACGCCTGTCGCAGGGCCGCGACCGAGGCGAACCCGGTGTGTTCGGCGATGCTCTCGACGGTGGAGTCGGTCCGCTCGAGCAACTCCTGGGCCCGGCGAACCCGGACGGTCTGCAACCACTCCCGCGGAGTCATCCGTACCTGCTCGTGGAACCGGCGGATCAATGTCCGCCGGCTCACCCCGGCATGGTCTGCGAGGTCGGCGACTGTGATCTTTTCGTCCAGCTCCGATTCCGCCCACTCCAGCGTCGGATTGATCGAATCGCGCCCCGCCTGCAACCGTGGGCGTTCGGCAATGAACTGGGCCTGACCGCCCTGGCGCGTCAGCGGCATCACCGATAACCGGGCCATGTCCGCCGCAATCGCCGAACCGAGGTCGCGGCGAACCATATGCAGGCACAGATCCAGTCCGGCGGCGGCACCCGCCGAGGTCAGCACCCGTCCCTCCTCCACGAACAACACGGCCGGATCCACCCGCACCCGCGGATAGATGCGCGCCAGGTCGGCGGCCACCATCCAGTGGGTCGTGGCCCGCCGACCATCGAGCAGACCCACCGCCGCCAGGGTGAAGGCGCCCAGACAGATCGAGGCCACCCGCGCGCCACGGTCGTAGGCGTGCCGCAGCGTCGCAGCGAGCCTGTCCGACGGTTCGGCGAGATAACTCAGCGATCCGGGGACGATGATCGTGTCTGCCTGTTCGGCAAGGAAATCCAGATTCCCGAGCGAGGCCAGGGCGAAGAATCTCGACGAGATCGCCGGCCGTTCGGCACATACCCGGATGTCGTAGCACGGCGTTCCGTCGTCGTAGGAACTGCGGCCGAAGATCTCCAGGGGAACCGACAGATCGAACGGGACCACCTCGTCGACCGCGAGAACGGCCACCGACCTCATACTGCGAGCCTAACCTCGGTTCTCGGCAAGGGATACCACGAAATGGGTGCATTCGACCACACGACCCCGGCGGCAGAAGCCGGCACGGTGACGCCTGTTTCAGCGAGCAATGCCGGCGGCGGCAACCGGAAGTGGATCGGTCTGATCCCGGCGAAACCCGGTGACACAGCGCAACAGTGGCCCGGTGATGCCTGTGGTGACAACGGCCATGACGACGAAGATTGCGAACAGAGTGGAATCCAGGATCCCGAGTTCTCTGCCGAGGTCGAGCACCACCAACTCGGTCAACCCACGACAACTCATCATTACCGCGATGGCCGTCGCATCCCTCGGGGTCTCGCCTACCAGGAAGGCGCCGACGCCGCTACCGATGAGCTTACCCGCCATAGCGATCAATATGATCAGCCCGCACGCCGCGACGGCGGTGCCTCCGGCGACCGCGCCCAGGTCGGTGCGCAATCCCACGGTCACGAAGAACAGCGGAAGGAGCACCCAGAGGGTGACGCCCTCGAGCTTGATACCGAGATCGGTGACGAGTGCGGAATCCCGCGGCATGACAGCCCCTGCGAGGAACGCACCGAAGATCGGGTGGACCCCGAGCGACTCGGTGATCAGCGCAGACACGAGCAGAAGGCAAACCATTCCCGCGTAGCGCGCAGGCGCAGGTGCACCCACCTGATCGGCGCGCGTAATGATCCGCGCCAGCAAAGGCCGCACTACGGTCAACATGGCCACGGTGAAAGCTGCGGCCAGTATGGTCGCCGTCAGGGCTGGGATCCACGAACCGTGCTGCACAATCGTGACCACGACGGCAAGCAGACACCACGCGGTGAGATCGCAGACTCCAGCGGCGCCGAGCCCGAGCGAGCCGGCGCGGGTCGACAGAAGTTTCTGTTCCGCGAGGATCCGGGCCAGTACCGGGAAGGCTGTGATGGCGAAGGCCAATCCGATGAACAAGACGAACGGCAACGCGCCCGGCCGCTGCGGTGGATACTGCGCGTACAGCCACCACGCGACCGCGACGCCCCCGAGAAATGGCACAGCAATGGACGAATGGCCGATGACCATGCTCTTGACGGAGGTGTTTCGCAAGTCGCCCCGGGACACCTCCATACCCACCAAGAACATGAACAGTACGATGCCCAGCTGGGCCATCGAATCGAGGTGAGCCACGATAGCGTCGGGGAACAGCCACGCCTGAGCCTGCGGCGAGAGCGCCCCGAGCGCCGTCGGGCCCAGCAGTAGGCCCACGATCAGTTCTCCGAATACCCGTGGCTGGCCGACCTTCTCGGCCAGCACACCGCCCAGTGCGGCCGCTCCGACCGCGACCGCGATAGCGACGAGCAGTTGCCCCAGCATCGATCCGCCTTCGGGAGCCGGTGCCGCCTCATGCTCGGGTGATCGTGCGGTGCCGAGGACGACCCAGGTGATGGCAATGATCGCGGGTACGGCAACCACAGCAGCGTAGGTCAGTAGTGTTCGCCGCACAGTTCTCCTCGGTTTCTCGCCTCTCCGTAACGCGAGATATGCGGGGGAAGCGCTCCTGCGTCGATATGGCAACCGGTTCGGTGGCCGGGCTATTGGCCCGGCCGCCTTCACCTCCGAGCTAATCGGCGGCCTCGGTCGCCGGTGCGACAACAACCAGTCCGGCACGGATCAACCGTTTCAGCGCCCGGCCCTGCAGTGCGGTGAGCACGGGTCCCAGGGTGGGCCAGTCGACCGGCCCGTTGCTCAGCAGTCGCCACAGCTCGGCACCACCGTCGCGGTCGAGGCACCGCACCTGAACGCCGGGATCGTCGACGGAGTAGATACGGTGGCAGGCCACCGCTTCGGTCAACGGCGCAGGCGCCCCGCTCGTGTTCGCGACCGGATCCCGCCAGTACTCGGTAATCCCGTGCCGCACCTGCGGCGGCACCTCGAACGGCACCGACATGGCTTTGAAGCCGGGAATATCGGCCGCGAGCCCAGACCTGATCCGGGCCTCCGGTGCCAGTGCCAGCACGCTGTCCGGGGTGAGTTCCACGGCGTCCGCCGCGGTGAAGGCACGCAGGTAGGGGCCTTCGTTTGCCAGGTCCCGCGGATCCCGGCTGCCTTTGGTCATGATGTTGAGGAGATCGGGTTCCAGTGCCGTGTTCAGCAGCGCCTGGAAGGTGCCCTCGGTCGCATTGTCGGTTTCGACCCGCCGGCCCTGCGCCCGCCAGTACGGACTGTCCGGGTGCGACCGCGAAATCTCGTGGTACCACTGATCGATACTGAGTGCCCAGGTCTCGGCCATCCCACGCCATTCCACGTCGTAGTCACGCCACAGATCCTGTGTGGTCTGCTCGTCGACCTCGGCGTCGAGGGTCTTACGAAGGACCAGCGCGGCCGCCCATGCCTGCGTCACCGCGAAGGACATCCCCGACGAGAACAGCGGATCGACGAAGTACGACGCATCACCGACGGCCATCCAGCGGTCGGCGTACGAGCCGAAACACTCGCTGATGCGCGAATAGTTGGTGGCGGTGAGCATTTCGTCTCGCACCGGTTCGGCATCCGCGATCAGTTCGCCGAGACCGGGGATCGATTCGATGGTTTTACGGAAAATCGCGGGGTCCCGCAGTTCCAGGCGTGCCAGTGATTCGGGATTGGTCACGATACCGATCGACCACACCGTCTCTCGGGCATCGTCGACAATCCTGGGCGTCGGAATGTACCAGACCCATCCGTGCTCGAACGCGACGGCATAGATCGGCGAGAGGTCGTCCGCGCGAAAGATATTCCAGTCTTGTTCGATCTGCTGGGCCGGCCGGCAGTTCCGGAAGTGCGACCATACGGCGATATTCCGGTATTCCGACAACCACTGTCTATCGCGGCCCGAGCCCCGGGCGGCAACCTGATTGGCTCGGCCGGAGGCGTCCACGAAGTACTGGGCACGCACCTCGCGCCCATCGGCCAGATCGACGGTGACCCCCGCGGCGCCGGAATCGAAACCCGTGACACCGACACCTTGGAATACCTGCGCGCCACAGGATTCCGCGTGGTCGAGCAGCACCTCGTCGAACTCCGCCCGGTTGACGTGGATCGACCAACGGTGCACACCGTCGACCAGGTATTCGGCATGTTCGAAGAACCCCACGAAGGGGCGGTCGGTGTCCCACTGATAGATCCCGCCGAACTTCTGGATGCTGCATCCACTGGCGAGCACCTTCGGCAGCGCGCCACTCGCCTCCAGTACCGGAATCAGCGGATGGGCACCGGATTCGCCGATATGTTCCCGCGGGAAGATTTCTCTGTCGAAAACGGCGACCCGCAGCTCCGTATCGCGGCACAGCATCGCCGCCAGTGTCGACCCGGCCGGCCCCCCGCCCATGATCACGACATCGTATTCGGCGGACAGTTCCGTAATAGCAGTGGCCATGGAAACCTCTCTCAGACAAGGGAGTTCGTGTGAATCGATGACGAAGCGATCGGAGTGCGATCCTGATTCGCCTCCGCCACCCCGGAAACCGGCCCGTGCTGTATGCCCCTCCTCGCCGGTCCGAGGTCCGGTCTCACGCTACGACCGAAGGGAGGCGGCGGCCAGCGTGATAAGCGACAGACAGGCGCGACTTTGCGCCATGGACCCGCCGAACGTGGCACAAGGGCCGGACGAACGGCCCCGCGATACACCGCGCCGGCCGCACGGATAATCCGACTCCCCGAGTATTCTCATTTTTCTGCCGGGCGGAATCCGATCGGTCGAAAAATCCGCGGCTCATTCGGCTGATTTCGCTGAGAAACAATTTCCGTTCGTATCCCGATACCCGTGCCGATTCAGATGACTTGCGCGATCGGTCGCGCGGTTCCATTTCCACGATGCCGCCGACAGCGAATCGCTCGCCCACACGCTGCCGCGTCCCAGCGCCCGGGTCACCGCCGGCACTATTCATAAGCACCGAAGACACAGTTTTCGCAGGTCATCCACATAATCGAGACGATACCGGCGGTTCGGTCGACAACGACCGACGCACGCGTCCGATCGGCACCAAGTGGTCACTAGTCCACAAGTCGAGGCGATCCGACATATCGGATGAATTCGCCTGAGCGAATAACAAAGCAATACATTATGATGTACGTCACACCTATTCCTTGACCTGGTAGGGACGGCCTACCATTACGGCAGGAGGAGATAACGGGGGATTCACCCGAGAGGACCCGGTTGTATTGGCCGGTTCACTCGGTTCCTTTATTCCGTTGATTTTCTCCGGACGTTCAATTGCTGATATTCGCCGAAGCCGCCGGGTGTCAGCGAAACAAGCGGCAGGGCGCGCCGATCCCGCGCGACCCCGCCTGCTGTGCACGACCGAGCTGTGCCGTCCATCAGGCCGGCACAGCCGAAAGGAATGTCGATGAACCCTCCCACTACGAGAGCCTCGGACGAGGTCTGCCTACCTGTGTCCCCGCCCGGATCATCGCTACATCACTCCCCCATCGAGATCGCCGAGCGCATTCTGCGGATGATTTTCCAGCGCCGGCGAAGCGCGGTACCCGCCGATCCCTGCGTGACGCAGCCCTGCTCACAGTGTTTCGCACCGCACCTGAAGAAGATCGTTCGGCAACTGGAGGCGGAACAGCCAGTGCACCTGGTGATTCCGGCCTTTCCGGCGAAGTCGCGCAACCGCGGCAAGGTACTCGGGCGCCTACCCGATATGGCCGAGGTCCTGGCCCTCGAATCGCTGCAGTCCCTGTGCGATCAGGTGTCGTCTGTCCATCCGCCGGGTGCGGTGATCACGATCTGCTCCGACGGACATGTCTTCAGCGATGCGCTGGAAATTCCCGACGAGCACGTGGACGATTACGGTGCGGCGCTGCAGCGCATCATCCGGTCGTCCGGGGGCGGGTCGATCGGCATCTACGGCCTGCGCGACGCGATGCCCGACCTGAGCTGGGACGAGCGCCGCCGGATACTGCTCGATACCTACGCCGACGATATCGATACCATCCGCGAGTGGGTACGCGCCGACGAATCGGGCCGGCGGATGTTCAACGGAATCCACCGGTTCATGGTCGAGGACAACAATGCTCTGATGCCCGGACTCAGCGCTAATCAGCGCCGTATCAGGTCGAAACGCACCGCATACGAGGTGGTTCAACGCAGCCAGGCCTGGAGTAGGCTGGTTGCCGGTGCTTTTCCCGAGGCCGTTCGCCTGTCGATCCATCCGCAAGCACACCACAGCGATAAGATCGGCATCCATCTGTTGCGTTCGCCCGACAACTGGTTGACCCCCTGGCACGGTGTGGCCCTGGACAACGGGACGGGGTACGTCCTGATCAAGCGCGCGCAGGCCGAATCCGTCGGAGCACGGTTGATCTGGCGGCACAGCCGCCCCAGTCATTTCGTGGTCCCCGGGCCTGAATACATCGCCCCGGCCGGGCTTCCGGGAACCAGGACCGAGGAGAGTTGCCGATGACGAGCAGGATGCACGATTCCTTGTCGCAGACAACGGAACTGCGCCCGTTCGGGCAACTGGTCACCGCGGCCGGAAAGCAAGTGAGCCTGGCCGATGTCGTGATCGATACGCTGCTGGAGGCGGTATCGGCCGCCAAGGTGGTCGTTCTCCGCGGATATCGGCTACTCGACCCGGCCGAACTGGAAGCTTACTGTCGAATGGCGGGCGAGATTCTGCAGTGGAACTTCGGCGCCGTGCTCGATCTGGACGTACGCGACGACCCACAGAACTACCTGTTCGACGCCGGCGACGTCCCGTTCCACTGGGACGGCGCCTTCGCGAACAAGGTGCCGCGGTTCTTCCTGTTCCAGTGCGTGCAGGGCAGTCCAGCGGGCGCCGGGGGAGAAACGGTCTGCTGTGATACCACAGCCGTGTACCGGGAGGCGCCCGAGGAGCTGCGTGCGCTGTGGCACCGCACGACCGTTTCCTACCGCACCGACAAACTGGCGCACTACGGCGGCCTGCTCACAGCGCCCCTGCTCAGCAGTCACCCCACTACGGGTGAAACCACGATCCGCTATGCCGAACCGCTCGATCCGGCCCGGTACCGCAATCCGTTGTTCCTGACCTTGGACGGCATATCCCCTGAGGAAGCTGTGCTGGTGATGGACGATCTACGCACTCGGCTCCATGATCCGCGGTACTGCTACTCCCACAGCTGGCAGACCGGCGATATCGTGGTCGTCGAGAACCACGGTCTACTGCACGGGCGCAACGGTTTCACCGGATCGACCGAACGCCATCTCCAGCGGATCCAAATCATCTGAGTGACCGGTGGATCGAAGACACCACTACCGTTCCCCGGCCGGCCGGGCGGGCTCATCCGGGAAGCCGCTGGGCCGAATAGGAGCGCAGCCGGGGATCGGCCGTGCCGACCACCACGGGACGGCCGACGAGTTCGAACATGGCGATATCGGAGTGATGGTCGCCGAGGGCAGTGCATCGCCGGAGGTCGATACCGGTTTCCGCCGCATACCTGCGCACCGCGGCCGCCTTGTCCTCGCCGACCATCGTGGCGGCAACGTTGCCCGTATACCGACCATCGGCAGTTTCGAGGTGGGTGCACAACACCGCCTCGGCACCTATCCACGCCGCGATGGGCCGCAACGCGGCGTCGAACGACCCGGAGACGAGCACGATCCGGGTGCCTCGTGCGGTCAGCTCGGCCAGGTGCAGACATACTGCGCCGTTGGCATAGTCCGGCCCGGCAATCCGGGACGCGAACCACTCGCGCCCGATCGCGTACGTCTCGGCGACATCGCATCCCGCCCAGGCCCGATAGAACCAGCGGTGCGACGCGGCCCGGCCGGCCCCGGCGGAGCGCATTGCCCAGAACCGCTGGACTATCGGGTCCCGCGAGGCACGCATATCAGCGCCGATCTCGGGTCCGCCCGCGCGGCGCTGCGCGGCGAAGGCGAAGAGCGAGAGAAACGTGATGTCGCGGACCAGCGTTTCGTCGACATCTACGAATGCCGCAGGCACCGCCGGATCACCCCCTTGCGCTCGGGCGCCCGGTTCACGCTGCGCTGGAAGTTCCATGGCGCCTTTCGGTCCAATTAGGTTGGTGCACAGTAAGTTTGACATATATCGGCGATATCGGACAGCCCCGGAAAGAGGAACAATGACCGAGAAATCACCGCTCGTTTCCTGCGAATGGCTCGACGAGCATCGCGACGATCCCCGGCTCGTCGTCGTCGAGGTCGGAATGCCCGACGGATACGAATCCACCCGCGCCCGTTATCGGAGCGGCCACCTGCCCAACGCTGTCTGGCTCGACTGGGCGCACGATATGCGCAACCCCGGAGGTATCGACGTGATCGATCAGCCGGCCTTCGAACAGCTCATGTCCGCCAAGGGAATCGCCGAGGACGATTGCGTCGTCCTGTACAGCGGCGACAACAATATCTGGTCGACCTCCGTCTACTGGCATATGCGGTTGTATCAGCACGCCACAGTAAAAGTCCTCGACGGTGGCCGACCGAAATGGGAGCAGCTGGGCCTGCCGCTGGAAACGGATACCCCCACCAGGGCAATCACCGACTACCGCTCGCCCGGCCTCGATCGATCGCTGCGCGCGGTGCGATCCGATGTCCTGGCCTCGCTGGGCAGTTCGGTCTTTGTGGACGCAAGGGAACCGGAGGAGTACCACGGCAAGACGTTCTCGCCGGACCAGGCACCCAACCCGATGGGTGGTCAGCGCGCCGGCCATATCCCCGGCGCGGTCAATATTCCCTGGCGCATCGCGGCCAATCCCGACCAAACCTTCAAGAACGCCGCCGAACTCCGCCGGTTGTTCGCCGCGGCGGGCGTACCCGAGACTGCGGACACCATCACCTACTGCTGGGTGGGCGCCAGGTCGGCGTATTCCTGGTTCGTCTTGCGGGAAGTACTGGGCTACCCCGGCGTCCGGAACTACGACGGATCCTGGGCCGAATACGGCAGTTCCGTAGGTGCACCTATCGAGGTATAGCCGCAGCTGTTCCCGGCCGTGTCCGGCACCCCCTCGGCCGGGGACAACCCACAAGCGTTCCTCGACTCGTCCACAGCCCCGCAGGCCCGGCCCCTCAGTGCGGTACCTGTTCCCCGGCACCGCAGCCACCGCACTCGGGCTGGCTCGCGTCTCGAACCCCGGCACGCGTCGCAATCCGCTGCAGCGTCTCCAGTACCGCGGACCGCACATCCGACCCGTCCGATTCGAACAGCTCAGCCTCGTAGGCATCGAGAATTTCCTCGGCCTTACGCAGCAGCTCCGCGCCGGCAGGCAACACGTGCAACGCGTGCGCGCGCCGCTGCACCGGATGCCGGCGTCGTTCTACGAGTCCGCGCCGCTCCAGTTCGTCGACCATACCGACCATCACATTGCGGTGGATATGCAGCGATTCACACAACTGCTGCTGCGAGATCCCGCTCCGATCGAGCAGCGTACTGAGCACCGCGACATGCCGAGGCTGGATGTTCAACGGCGCCAGGAGCGACCCGAACCGTTCGGTGGTGTGGACCCCGAGCTGGGCCAGCAGAAAGGTCGGGTGCTCGTGCAGGCGGAGGCGGGGTCGGCCCTCACTGGTGGACATATCGCAGAAACTATACCCCTTGATCTAGCGACTCACATAGGTAGATAATCACCTGAGGTGCATATCCCTCTTCGTGCATCAGACCGCACATCCCCAGCCGAAAGGCCGACCCGACCATGCAGACCCGACCCCTCGGTACCGCCGTCGTCGCGCCCACCGCGCCGGCGGCGCGCGACCGCGGTCCCTGGCCCGCCTTCATCGTGGTGCTTGTCGCCGCGTTCATGGACCTGCTCGATATGACGATCGTGAACGTCACGATCCCGACCCTCCAGCGCGACCTCGGCGCCACCTACACCCAGATCGAATGGACCATCTCCGGCTATGTGCTGGGCTTCGCCGCGCTGCTGATCACGGGTGGCCGGCTCGGTGACACCTACGGCCGGCGCCGCGTATTCCTGATCGGCATCGCCGGCTTCACCGTTGCGTCGGCCCTGTGCGGTTTGTCGACCAGCCCCGAAATGCTCATCGGATCGCGCCTCCTGCAGGGGGCTATGGCGGGATTGATGGTTCCCCAGGTCCTGTCGATCGTCCAGGCCACCTTTCCGCCAGGGGCGCGTCAGCGCGCCATCGGAATCTTCGGTGGTGTCAGCGGACTGGCGGCGGTATCGGGAATGGTGATCGGTGGTGCGCTGATCGAACTGGACCTGTTCGAGCTGTCCTGGCGGCCGATCTTCCTGATCAATATTCCGGTCGGCATCGCGGCCATGATCGCGGGTGCCGTCCTCATCCCCGAATCCCGCTCGGACACCGCGCAACGGCTGGATCCGATCGGTATGGTCCTGGCGATCGCCGCGGTATTGCTGCTCGTGTACCCGCTCACCGAAGGCAGGCGATTGGGTTGGCCCGTCTGGACCTTCGCATCCATGGTCGCCTCGATCGCGGTATTCGCAGGTTTCTTGATGTTCGAACAGCGTCGGATCCGAACTACCGGCTCGCCGCTGGTGGTCCTCGGCCTGTTCCGCCTGCGTTCGTTCAGTTCCGGATTGGCGGTCTGGCTGCTGTTCAACCTCGCCATGGGCGGGTTCTTCATGGTGTGGACCCTGTACATGCAAGTGGGTCTCGGATGGACCGCGCTGCACGCCGGGCTGGTCGCCGCCACATTTGCGGTCGGCGCCGGGATCGGTGCCGGATCGTCCATGGAGGTGCTGGTGCCCCGATTCGGGCGCGGCGTTCTCCTGGCCGGAACCGCGATCAATGCCCTCGGGTTCAGCCTCTACGCCTGGCTCGCGTGGCAGTTCGGTGACGACGTCGATACCGCCGCGATGTCGGCAATTCTCGTTCTCGCCGGCATCGGGTTCGGGATGATGTTCGCCTCCACCATGGAGGTCGTCCTCGCCGAAACGCCGGCCGAGGACGCAGGCTCGGCCTCCGGCTTGCTCAATACCGGCCAGCAGCTCGGTATGGCGCTCGGTGTCGCCCTGGCCGGGGTCCTGTTTTTCACGGTCCTGGCCGATGATCACGCACACGGCGCAGATGCCGCGGTACCCGGACTGCGCGCGGATCTGACCGCGGCCGGGCTCCCCGGGCCCGCTCAGAACGAGATCGAATCGGCCTTCCGGACCTGTTCCCGGGATCGCGCGGCCGAGCACGATCCGACCGCCGTCCCCGAGAGTTGCCGTTCGGCCGCGCCCGCCCCGCCCGTGGCCGAAGCCTTGACCCACGCCGGTGACACTGCGCGCGCGGAGAGCTTCTCCCGGGCCTTCGCCGCAAGCCTCGGCGCCGGAATTGCCGTGCTGGCAACGGTGTTCGGGCTGCTGTTCCTGCTACCTCGAGGAGCACGACGACGCACCGACGCCCAGCCCCCGGAGGCTGTCACCACCGCATGACCCTCCTGCCCGACGTGGTGGTCCGCATCGACGGAAAGGATGCGGACCACCTACGGACTCGACCACACAAAGGCACCACCATGCAGGACCACATCCCCGGCCACACCCCAGCGGCGGTCACGGTATATCCGACGGCCCGGTTCTTCCAGGCATTGTCGGACCCCACGCGATTGCGGCTGCTGGAATTCATTCTCGCGGCGGAGCGCACCGCCGCGGAGTGTATGGCGCACACGGGAATCTCCCAACCCAGAGTTTCGGTTCACCTGTCCTCGCTGACCGCGTGCGGTTATGTCCGGGTGCGCCGGCGCGGCCGGATCCTCCGGTACACCGTCGGCGATCCGCGGGTCCGCGAACTGATCGGGCTCGCTCGCGCATTGGCCGCCGACCATATGGGCCCGCCGGGCTTCGACGAGGCACCGACCCGATCTCCCCGGTCGATCGGGAACCGTGCACCGGGGGGACAACCGGCGCACGGTTTCCGGCCCGGCTAGAGGTCGGCGAAGCAGACCACGAAACGCCGCTCGTCGTAGACGAAACCGCGATCCGCAGACGGGCAGGCGTTCACGCTGTTGGTATCCGGCAGGATGCTGACCACCTGCACTCCGCCGGGGGCGCAGTCGGCGCGCTGGGGATGATCGCCCGATACATCCGCACAGCTGCCCACCACCCAGTCGATATCGAGGCACAGGGTGGTGTCGGCGATCGTATGGGTGGCGTCGCCGTCGGCGGGGCAGGCTGTTCCGGCCGGGCCCACCGCGGAGACCTTGTACCGGGATTCCGTGCTGCCGCAGGGAGCTTCGGTGACTTCCTTCTCGCCGAATCCGCTGAGGCATTCCCCGGCGGCCACCTCGACCTTCGGCGGCGCCTGTTTCGCCTCTTTGTTGACCTGTCCCGCGGTGCCGAGGGCGGGCGGGGTGGTGGTCGGCGGCGCGGAGGCCGAGGGCGGCACGACGGGCACCACGGGTGATGCGGGTGTCGTGGTCGTCCCGGCGATCGTGGTGGTGGCGGCCGCGGTGGGGGCGGCGAGATCCTCGGTCGCCTCCTCGGTGCCGCCGCCGGCCGTGGCCAGCAGGGCGGCGATCCCGATTCCCAGCACGATCGAGGTCACCACGGCCGCGATGGCGATCGCTGCCGCGGTGGCTCCTACCCGTGCGCGTTTGTCCTGCTTCGAAAGCGGCGGCTGCCCGTCGTTCTCGTTCGGTGCCGGATCGGTCACGGTTCGCCGCGCAGGACGGCCGCCACGGCGTCACCGAACGACTGCCCACCCATGACGTAACCGCCGGCCACACCGCCGATGAGCAAGCCGATCGGCCCGGTGATGATGCTCAGGAAGCCGAATCCCAGAAGCGCACCGAGCAGACCGCCCAGCACCGCGCCGACCGCGACCCCGGCGACGTTCTTCTCCAGTTCGGTGGTGAGCCGGGCCATCGAGCTCACGGGCCGCATCTCGCCGATGTCCTCGGCGGTCGCGGTCGGGGTGAGTTCGAGAGAGGTGCCGTCGCCACTGATCTCGTGCGCAACGGCCATCTCGCTACCGGAGATCTCGTAGGTCAGCGGCACCTCGGCCACGACGGCGCCGCTGACGGCTTTCAGTACGGCCGTGGCGCCGTCCGGGGTGAGTTCGAACCGGCCGTTCTCGACCTCGGTGGTGATGGTCTGCGTTTTCTGGTCGACGCTGGTCTCGTAGGCGATTCCCTGGTCGACGCCCTCGCTTTCGAGCTTCGGGGCCGGAGCCGCCGGTTCGGCGTGCACGGTCGCGGCCGAAATACCGACGGCGGCGACGGACAGAAGTGCGGTTGCGGCGAAAGTGCCGAACTTCATTACGTTCAATTCCTTCTCACGTAGACCGTCCCGGTACCGGGCGGCTGCGATTTCAGTTCGCGCACAGGACCATACCGATATTCGGACTCGAGGTGCATACCCAGAATTCAAAGGAATTTCCATCCTTTAAATTGCTGCACAATAACGGGCATTCGGTGGCGGAATTCCGCAGAACTCGCCCGACGCCACGGTTATACCGCTCGGCAATATCCGCGACGAGCGACTGAACGGGCCACCAGCATTCACCTGGCAATCACGCGTCGTCGATAACGTTTACGCACCGTTATTCACTCGAAGGCCCCCGGCTGTTACACGTCCGCCGGAATCTGCGAACCACTCGGTGAGCATTACCCCATTCGTGACCCCCGTACACACTTCGTGATCATCCGGGGCTGTGTCCCGTGATCCGCAGGTGCTCCACTACTTACAGGATGTCCGATACCTGCCGATACCACCGGAGCCGGCCATGAACTCATCGGGAAGTCTGCGCCTCGGGGCCACCGCTTGCGCGCTCGCCGCCGCCGCTGTCCTCGGCCACCCTGCCACAGCCTCGGCCGACATCACCGATGTCGGCGTATCAGGCGGGTTCGGGCTGGGTTTCATCCAATACGGCGTCGGCTGCACCTACACCGTGACCGCCACCGGCGCCCCCGGTGATCAGGTGGTTTTCGCGGATTCGGTGAACGGGCGGCCGGGCGGCGGCAGCTTCGGACCGGTCGCGGAAGAGGAACCGGGGGTGTTCACCGCGGACTGGAACCCCACGGTGATCGGGCGGCACACCGTCTCCGCGGGCGGCGCCGCCACGGAGGTCAATGTGCAGGTCGGATACGACTTCGGCATCATCTGCTTCACGTTGCCCGAGTGGGTTCACCTGCCGTTCTGATCTTGCCGGCGAATCATCCGGCCCACGCTCCTACTTCCAGAGCGCTTGACAGGCTCGGCAATTTTGACAGACTCCGACGAAATCGCCGGGCGGGTACGCGCCGGGTCGTAGGGAAGGATCGCGGATGGGTGTCTATGCGGTCACCGGAGCTGCCTCGGGTATGGGCCGGGCCGTCGCCGAGAAGCTGGAAGCCGAGGGTCACCGGGTGATCGGCGTGGATATCCAGGAAACCGATATCGTCGCCGACCTCTCCACTGCCGCGGGCCGCCGCCGGGCGATCGACGAGGTGCTCGAGGCGGCGGACGGGCGGCTCGACGGCGCGGTCCTGGCGGCGGGGCTGGGGCCGGTACGGGATCGGTCGCGACTCCCGGTGATCGCGGCGGTCAACTACCTCGGCGTGGTCGATCTGCTCGAGGGCTGGCGGCCGGCCCTCGCCGCGACCGGCGCCGCGCGCGTGGTGGCCTTCGGCAGCAACTCGTCCACCACGGTCCCCCTGGTACAGAACCGGACGGTCCGGGCATTCCTGGCCGGCGATACCGAGCGCGCGGTCCGTAGCGTGCGGATCTTCGGCGCCCAGGCCGCACCGTTCGTCTATGCCGCGTCCAAGATCGCGGTGAGCCGCTGGGTCCGCCGGCATGCCGTCCGGCCGGAATGGGCGGGCGCCGGTATCCGGCTCAATGTCATCGCACCGGGCGCCATCCTGACCCCGCTGCTGGAGCGCCAGCTCGCCACCCCGGGCGAGGCCGAGGCGGTCGAGGCGTTCCCGGTCCCCACGGGGAGTTTCGGCAAACCCGAGCACATCGCCGACTGGGTGTACATGATGCTGTCCCCGTCGGCCGAGTTCCTGTGCGGCAGCATCCTGTTCGTGGACGGCGGTACCGACGCCTACTTCCGCCCGAACGACTGGCCGCGGGCCGTACCGCTACGCGGTGTGGTGGGCTACCTCCGGAAATTCCTGGGGTTCGCCGCGACGCGGCGCGCGTGATGACACCCGGCGCAGGCCGGTAGTAATACTCATGCCCGCCCCGGCCCGCCCACGGCAGACTCGGCAAGAGGAACCGAATCAGCCGAATGAGCCAAGGGGGAACATCGATGACATGGACGTGGGTATGGCGGGTGACGACCGGGGTGGCGCTGCTGTCCATCCCCCTGCTCATGGTCGCCGTCCGACTGAATATCTCGGCGGGCTGGATCTTCGCGTTCGTGTTCATCTACGGCGCACCCCTGTGGCTGGGCAGTGTCGCCGTCGTCATCTGGATCGCTCTGGGCTTGTTCACCCCGGGCAGTGCCGTCGAGACGGCGGGGCCCCGCACCCGCGGCCTGCTGTACGGGTTGCTGTGGCTCTACCTGGTGACGCTGAGCTTCTTCTGCCTGTTCATGTCCGACGGTGGTGACGCCGACGACTGGCAGTCGCCCGCCGGTCATTTCCTGGGCGTGGACGGCTACAACAGCAGTACGCCCGAATACCTGTGGCAGGCGGAGGCGGCGGCGTTTCCGAGCCTTGTGGTGAGCTGGGTGGCGCTGTTCGCGGCCGCGATCATCTACGGGGTGGTCGTTGTCCGCCGCCGGCGGGCCCGGGCGCGTTCCGTATCCGCGCCCGTACTGTAGGCCGCGGTCACGGCGGTTCGGGCAGTTGCAATGCGTTGAACCAGATCCAGTTGAGGGTGTCGAGCAAGGTTTCGGCATCGATCTTCTCGCCCTCGACGAACACGAGCGAGGCCATCCGGCTCACCATGCTCGACAACGCCAGCGCCGTCACCCGCGCGTCCAGCCGCGGCGGCACCAGACCGCGCTGCTGCAGATCGCGGATCAGTGCCGCATTGCGATCGATGAACGCCGACGCCCGTTCGGCGCGCAGGGCCGCGAACTGCTGATCGACCCGCGATACCTGTTCCAGCGCCGCCATCAGCCGGGCATTACGCCGGTAGGCGCGCAGATACTCCCGGTTGGCGGCGGCAATCCAGTCCCGCGGATCGGTACTTCCGCCCCGCGCGCGGACATGCGGATGCAGCATCTCGTCGCGGACCTGCGCGACGACTTCGGAGAAGATCTCTTCCTTGCTGTCGAAATGGGTGTAGAAGGAACCCGATGCCACACCCGCGGTGCGGGTGATATCGCTGATCCGGGCATCGACGAACCCGTCGCTTTCGAAAACCTGCCGCGCCGCGGCCACCAGTGCGGCCCGGGTCCGGATACCGCGCCGGCTCTTCGGCGCCGGGCGGCCGCCGGCCGGTCTCGCCGGGGCAGCGGGGGCGGTCACGGTATCCGCCGTGCCGCCCTCCCGAGCTGTCACCGGCTGCTCGCCGGGAACAGGCGGCCCGTCGCCAGGGTGGTGATCCGGTCCTCGTTACCGGCGTCGCGCAACGTCGCCCGTGCGACATCGGCGTGCAGCGTTGCGTCGGCGACCACCGGGCCCACTCGCGCGGCCTGCAGATAGCGCAGCCCCAGCGTGCTCAGGGTCGCGCCGGGAGCGAGCGAGAGCATCGCTTCCTCGGCGGCGAGCGCGATCAGGCCACCGTTCACCGTGCGGGAGGCGTTCAGGCCGTCGTCGGTACGCGGCAGCACGGCGGTCCCCGGCGCCCGCCGCTCGCAGCCCGCCCGCTCGGCCAGCGGTACCGCGAGCAACCGGCCGGTGACCGGCATATCGATACTCATCTGCTCCGGTAGCCGCAGTTCCTCGTTCGGCGACACCATGAACGACCCGCCGCCGAACGCGAAGGGCTCACCGTCGACGGTCCACTCCACCTCCGCGACGAAGACCGAACGCCCCGCCTTGATCTTGCGGCCGACCGCCCGCACCTCACCGGAGCTCGGCGCCGGCCGGTAGAGGTGCACATCGAGTTCGAGGGTCACCGGAACCCGCGGCCCGAGGGTGAGCGCCGCGAGCAGGCCGGTCACCGTATCGGTCCAGGTGGCGAGCACCGAGGTACGCAGCCGGTCGGTACCCGGCACATGCATCTGCGGGGTGATCGTCGCCGACCCGTGCAGTTCTTCCCCCACCATCGTCGTCGCGAACCCGAGTTCCAGCAGAATATGCCGCCGCCGCTGCGGATCCGTACCGGTCTCCACGGTCATCCGTTGCCTCCTCGTGCTCGTCCCCGGCAGCACCCATGATCGCGGGGCGCCGACCGGACCTATCCAACGTGTCCCGAGCCGATCCGCCACACGGGCGCTACGTCGCCGGGCCGGCCAGGTACTCGACGTCCTCGCCGCCGGCCGGATCTCCGCTCCGGATGCGCACCCTCGTTCAGCCGGCGGCTTCGGCGGCGGCGCGGGCTTTGCCGAGTTCGGCGCGGGCGATGGTCAGTTTGTGCACCTCGTCGGGTCCGTCGGCGATACGCAGGGTCCGCAGGTGGGCGTACATGCTCGCCAACGGGAAATCCTCGGTGACCCCGGCCGCCCCGTAGACCTGGATCGCGCGGTCCACGATGCGCAGCGCCATCACCGGCGCGGCGATCTTGATGGCCGCGATCTCCGTGCGCGCCTCCTTGTTGCCGACCGTATCCATCATCCAGGCCGTTTTCAGGGTGAGCAGCCGTGCCTGTTCGATATCGATCCGGGCCTCGGCGATCCAGTCGCGGATATTCGCGCGTTCACTGACCTTGCGCCCGAACGTGATCCGCGATTCGGCCCGCGCGCACATGAGTTCCAGCGCGCGCTCGGCCATCCCGATGGCACGCATCGCATGGTGGATCCGGCCCGGACCGAGCCGTGCCTGGCTGATCGCGAAACCCTCTCCCTCGCCTTTGAGTACATCGGTCAGCGGCACCCGGACATCGGTGAATTCGATTTCGGCGTGCCCCTCGCGGTCGACGTACCCGAACACCGGCAGGTTACGGACCACCCGGACCCCCGGCGCATCGATCGGCACCACCATCATCGACTGCTGCCGGTGCTTGGGCGCCTCCGGATCGGTTTTGCCCATGACGATCAGCACCTTGCAGTTGCGGTGCATGGCATTGGAGGCGAACCATTTGCGGCCGTTGAGGATGTAGTGGTCGCCGTCGCGTTCCATCCGCATTTCGACATTCGTCGCATCGGAGCTGGCCACACCGGGCTCGGTCATCGCGAAGGCCGAGCGGATGGTGCCGTCGAGCAGCGGTTCGAGCCAGCGTTCCTTGTGTTCCTGGGTACCGAAGAGGGTGAACACCTCCATATTCCCGGTATCGGGCGCCGAACAGTTGCAGGCCTCCGGGGCCAGCGCCGGGCTGCGGCCCATGATCTCGGCCAGCGGCGCGTACTCCAGGTTGGTCAGTCCCGGGCCCCATTCCTCGTGCGGGTGGAAAAGATTCCACAGCCCGCGCGTCTTGGCCTCGGCCTTCAGATCCTCGAGGATCTGCGGATGATGATGCGGATCGCCGGCCGCGGCCATCTGCTCGGCGTAGACCGGTTCGGCCGGGTACACGCATTCGTCCATGAAGCCGAGCAGTTTCTGCCGGTACTCGCGGGCGCGGTCGGTCGAGGTGAACAGTTCCACGGGAGAACTCCGATCTTCGGGGCGCGGCTCGATACGCCGCAGAGGGACCTTCGCTGCTCTCCGCACGCTAAACCAACTTGAATCTGGATTCAAGTAGTGACTCGCCTCGGCCGGCCGCGTCAGCGTTACCGCATTCCGTCAGGTGTACGTCGCGGGACGGGCGGCGGCAGGCTCGAACCCCAGCAGGGGCGCACCCGGCGGGAAGGTGACCGGGAGTTCCACCAGCGACCGATGGAACGGGCCCGGACGCCACGCGGGTTCGTCGTCGGGGAAGTCGGCGCGCATCTCCGGTAACGCGTCCAGCAACTGATCGATCGCCCCTTCGGCGATGATGTAGGCCAGCGACTGCGCGGGGCAGGCGTGCGGACCGAGACCCCACGCCAGATGGGCACGGTTACCGGTGAGCTCCGAGGCCCGGATCTTGGGATCGTTGTTACAGGCGGCCATGCTGATCACCACCGGCTGATGCGCGGGCAACCAGACATCGTCGAGCAGGATCGGCATACGCGGATAGGTCACCAGCAGGTTCGCCAGCGGCGGATCGTTGAACAGCACCTCGTCCAGGGCATCGCGCGAGGTGAGGTTGCCGCCGAGCACACTGCCACCGAACCGGTCGTCGGTGAGGATCAGCAGCAAGGTGTTGACGATCAGATTGAGTTCGAATTCGATCCCGGTGCCGTACACCTGCGAAACATGGTGCGACACCTCCTCGTCGGATAGCTCGGCGGGATGCCGCAGCAGCACCGAGGTGATATCGGCCGCGGGGTTCTCCCGCTTCGTCGCCACCAGCTTCGCCAGGGCCTCGCCCAGCATCCGGCTACCGGCCTCGGCGTCGATACCCTCGAGCATGGCGGCGATACCGGCGGCGACCTGCTGACCGACCTCCGGCGGGCTGCCGAGCAGATAGTTGATCACCTGGAACGACAAGGGGAAAACATACTGCTGGATCAGTTCGGCCCGGCCGTCCGCACAGAACGAGTTGATCAACGGTCCCGCGATGTTCTCCACCACCGCGTGGATGGCGAACATATCCACTTCGTCGATACCGGCCGTGATCGCCTGCCGGTAGCGCAGGAATTCCTGACCGGCGCAGCGGCTGGCCATCGGCCGCCACTCCATCATCGGCAGCACCGGGCACCCCGCCGGAACCCCCTTCTGCCAGGTCCGTGGATCGGCGGGGAAACGTTCCGGATCGTTGAGTACACGCAGCGCGGTCGAGTAGCCGATCACCAATGTGGCCGGCACCCCCGGGGCCAGTTCCACAGGTGCGAGCGAACCGTAGCGCCGGCGCATGTCCTGGTAGGCGCGATGTGGGTCGGCGGCGAATTCCGGGAGATACAGCGCGTACCGGGGGTCGTCGTGCGAACCGGGACCGGCCGGGGCCGGGGCGAGCCTTCGATATTCCGAGCTGGTCAAGAAGGAACTCCATACGTCTGGTAGCGGGACCGATGGTTTTCCACCGGCCGGGCACCGGTTCGAGCCTCCTCCTGCCTACTGACTCGAGCCGGAACGACGCGATGTTACGACACCGCCGGACTCTCTGTTCGTTTTCGAAAACGGTTGCCCACACGGCCTTTTCGAGAAATTCATTGGACTGGTCCGCACATCTGCCGCCCCGGCCCGGCGGGCGAAAATACGGCTGACCGGGGCCGAGCCGCCGGCCCCGGCCCCGGTCCACCGCTCAGACTCCCAATGCGTCCAGCGATCGATTGTCGTGCACCGCAGTGGTAATCCGGCGCATAAGCGACAAACAGGTCTCCTGCGGTTGCATTTCGGGTTGGTAGGCGGCCCGGCCGATCGTGAACGCCCACGCGGCGTACGCGAACATCGATTGCTGCCGGTAGATCAGCCAGGCCTCGTCGAAGGACGGCGCGCGGCCACCGGCGGCGGCGAGTTCGTCCAGATAGGCCCGCAGCAGATCCTCAGCCCAGGCCCGGCGGTCGGCAGGCTCGCATCCCGAGTTCACCGTGTACGCGAAATCGTGACCCCAGCCGCCGCGCATCACGACCTGCCAATCGACGTATCCCATCCGGCCGTCGGCGGTGCGGTAGGTCTGACCGATATGCGGGTCCCCGTGCAGCAGGGTGTGCGGAAGTTCCCGCGTCGCCAGGTCCACTGCCCGTTCCACACCGGCCCACAGCCGGTCCGCCTGACCGTGCAACTCTTCGGGTACGACCTCCGCCGCCCGCTCCAGCCCCACCGTGCAGCGGGTCCGCATATCGATCGCAGCCAGGTACGCGGCCAGCGCCTCGTTCGTCGTCTTCAGCGGTTCGATCGCCGGGCTCTCCCAGAACGTCCCGTGCAACCGGGCCAGGTTGCGCACCAGATCTTCCATCTCCGCGCGGCCGATCGGTTCGGTGGGCTCACTGAACACCGCACCCCGCGTAACGGCGATATTCTCCATCAGCGCGATCGAACGCCAGGACGCCGGATCGGAGGCGCCCCAGTAGCCGAGCGGCGCCTGGATATCGAGTTCCGGACGGAAATCCCGGAAGAACCGGGTCTCCCCGTCGATCATCTTGCCGCCGCCCAGCAGGATGCGCTGGCTGAGCGAGGTGGTGGTTTTCGCGAACAAGGCCCGCGGCAATCCGGCGGCCCGCCCGGCCTCGTTGTATTCCACCCGGATCGCGGTCCGGGTCGAGGTGCCGCTGCTGCCACCGTCGATCTCGAACGAGAGGACCTCCGCACCGGGGGTGTCGCGGCACAGCACCGCGGTGAGCCATTCGGTGGTCAGCACCGCCCCGGAGGCGGGTACATCGTCGATGGTGCGGGCACGGTGCCCGGTGATCTTCTCGCCGAGAATATGCCCGCCCACCGCGGCGAGCCGCCCGAGCAACCAGAGCTTGTGATTCATTTCCGCCTCACTTTCCGGATGCGCGCGTGGACAGCCGCGCACCGCACCGGACCATCCGGCCCAGAATTCGTATCGCATCGACAAGTGTCGATCCTGCGGCATATTCCCAGCGCGGGAATGACTTTCGGGCGATTACCCGGGTCGGTTCCCGATCCCCAGCGCACGTGGCGATATCAGAACGAGACGCCGGGCAACCCGGTCCAGGACGGGACAGGAAATATAATCGGGGCACCGACGACTGTCGACGAAAGACGGCTCCATGGTGACGCTATCTGTTCGGCATGTACCGGACGCGGTATACCGCGCCCTGCGGATACGTGCGGTCGACCACGGCCGCAGCCCGGAGGACGAAATCCTGGCGATCCTCGAGGAAGCGGTGCTGCCGCCCAGAGCCCGATTGGGCGCCATCCTCGCCGGGAACTGCCCCGATATCGCCCCCGGGGACGACGAGGAAGACCGCTCGACCGATCCGGACGATTCTCGCTGAACGGGTGCGCGAGGGCGCGGCTCGATCAGCCCCCGAGCCCGCGCAGCACGATATCGAGACCGCGCCGGAACTCTTCGGCGGGCGGGAGCGTGCGGGCGTCGGCCGCAGCACCGGAGAGGTGCGGGTACCGCTCGGGAGGCAGCTCGGACATGGTGACGGTTCCCGCCCCCGACAGTGCCGCGTAGTGCTCGTTCTGCAGGAATCCGAGCAGATAACCGATCAGCGTGCGCTGCGCGACGACCCGGTCGGTTCCGGTATGGCCGCCTTCGGTGAGCAGAGCCAGCATGGTTTCGATCAGTAGCAGTGAGCCGGGGGCGGCCTGGCGGTGACGCAGCACCAGCGGCACCACGGCCGGATGCGCGGCCACCGCGACCCGTAGGCGTTCCATCAGGATCCGCATCCGGTCCGCCCAGTTCACCGCGGGCAACGTGCGGTCGACCGTGCGGAAGATGTGGTCGACGACGAGGACTTCCAACGCCTGCCGGTCGGCGACATACCGGTACAGCCCCATGGTGGCGATGGCCAGTTCCCGGGCGACCGCGCGCATGGTCAAGCCGGGCAGACCGTCCCGGTCGATCACCGACAGCGCGGCGGCGACCAGTTGCTCATCGGTGAGGGAACGCGGCCTGGGCACGGGTTGACAGCGTATCCGCCCGCACCCTGACGGGCATCAGCGGCGCAGCGATCCCCTGCCCGACCCCGACCACCTCACCCACCTGCAATTTCGCCGATTCGCCGGCTGTCCGGTCTGCAATCTGCACCTCCGGTCGGTGGTCACCCGATTGCCCGAGATCCGGGCGGCCGGGATCCGGGAGAGGGCGGTCTTCCACCCGAGCGCCGCGGAACTCCGCACATACACCGCCGGCCTGCCGCTGGACGTTGAGAGGCAGGTCGAATGGGCGACCGCCCAGATCACCTACACCCACGAGTGGGTCGACTACGCGTTCTGCGCCCCCTCCTGCCGCAAGGTCTTCGTCGAGGATCACGTCCGGAGCTGAACAACCGCGGGCGAGCAGGAACCCCGCGCCGCCGAAAATACCTGGCCCTCGCGTGCCCGAAATGTCAGGATCACGGTCATCATGGATACCCCAGCTATTGTTATCGGCGCAGGCCAAGCCGGGATAGCCGCCGCACTGGCCTTTTCGGAGTACGGGTTCCGCCCGGTGGTGCTGGAAGCCGGGTCGGATACCGCCGGATCCTGGCCGAGCTACTACGACAGTCTGCGATTGTTCACCCCCGCACATATGAACGCGCTCCCCGGCAACCCTTTTCCGGGTGATCCGCACCGGTACCCGACGCGCGATGAGGTCGCCGCATATCTGCGGCAGTGCGCGGCCGCGATACCGGGCGGGATACACACCGGGCACGGGGTCACCGCTGTGGACAGGGCCGGCGCAACGTTCCGGGTGCGCACCACCACCGGTGCCGAATTCACCGCTCCGGTGGTGGTCTCGGCCACCGGTGGTTACGCCAATCCCTACCGTCCGGAGATCCCCGCATTGTCCGGCTACACCGGCGAGGTGTTACACGCCGCCGAGTACCGTCGCCCGCAACCGTTCACCGGGCAGCGGATCGTGGTGGTCGGATCCGGTAACTCCGCCGTCCAGATAGCCGTCGAACTCGCCGCCGAAACGCGAGTGGTCCTGGCGCACCGCACGCCCCTGCGCTATGCGACGAACGAACCGATCCCGGCCGATTCACGATTCTGGCGGGCGATATCCCTGGCGTCCCGGCTGCCGATCGGGCGGTTCTTCCACAGCGGCACGATCCCCATCGTGGACACCGAGGGCTACCGCGAAACACTCGAGCAGGGCAACCCCGAATCCCGGCCGATGTTCGTCCGGGCCGATGAACGGGTATTGCACTGGCCCGACGGCCGCAGCGAGGAGGTGGATACCGTCGTCCTGGCCACCGGGTACCGACCGGCACTGGCACATCTGAGCGCACTGTGCCCCGTCGATGCCGCGGGTTTCCCGTCACATCGGAACGGTATCTCGACTGCTCACCCGGGTCTGGCCTTCCTGGGCTTGGAGTATCAGCGCACTATCCTCTCCGGCACCCTGCACGGCGTAGGACGCGACAGCCGCTACCTGGCCCGGCATCTCGCCCGATACAGCTGAGCCGGGTCGACGGCGGAGCGGCCGTTCACACACCGGGCCTCAACGCCCCGGCCCGGTCCGGGCTACGCCGCTCCGGGCGAAACGGAAACGGGCACGGCGGCGACACCCAGGTAGATATTCTCTTTCCACGCGGAACACCGACAGTCCCCTACTGGATCAGGGAGCCCAGATGCCTCGCGCACGTCAGCTCGTCACCGCAGCACTCGCCCCGGCAACCGCCGTCGCCGCGGCCGCCGCCCTCCTCACGGCCGGCGCCGGCACCGCCGCGGCCCAGCCACCGTCGTCGACCGTTATGACCTGCGGCAGCGCGAATCCGCTGGCGTGGGCACCACCGTTCACCTGGCATATCCGGGCGAGTTCGGGGGCCAGCCGCCCACCGGGCGGGGAACTGGAACCGGCGCTGCTGCTCAGCGGCGACAACGACCTGCCGAACCCGCCCGCGAGCCTGTTCCCGATTCCCACCACCACGCCGTACGGCACCCAGGTGCAGGTCGACTGGCACAACGAGACCACCGGCGCGTCGGGTACCAGCGTCAGCGATGAGGAAATGCTGAAGGGTAAACCGGGTATTCCGGTGAACCGCACCTGGACCGGCGTCGGCACCGTCGCCTTCACGGTGACCGCCCGGACCGGCGGCGGCTGGTGGTGGCTCAACACCCAGACCGCGGTCTGCCGGGGCACCATCTCGGTTCTCCCCGACTGATCCCCGCACGGGTACCGGTCGCGGACTCCTCGCGACCGGTATCTGCGCGGCCTATCGTCCCTGCCCGGCCAGCGCCCGGGCGACGACCCGCACGCCCTCGGGGAACGCGCCCGGGTTCGGGCCGGAGTAGTTGAGCCGCAGATAGGCACCCGTCGGTTCGGCGGGAAACCACTCGTCCCCGGGCGCGATGACCACCCCGTCGTCCTCACAATCGCGAACGAGCCGGGCCACATCGGTGGGATCGGGTAAACGCACCCACAGGTGCAGCCCGCCGCGTGGCACCACATCCAGGCGGGCTTGCGGCAGGTGCTCGCGCAGCGCGGCGATCAACAGATCACGCCGGGTGGCCAGCCGGCGGCCCAGCCCACGTGTATGGGTTCGCCAGCCCGGCTGGGTCACCACATCGAGGGCCACGGCCTGTAGCAGACCACTCACATACATCGACTCCGCCTGGGCGTCCGCCAGGATCCGTTCCCGCGCCGGACCCCGGGCGACGACAGCGGCGATCCGGACCGACGGCGAAACACTTTTCGTCAGCGACCGCAGATACACCACGTGGCCGGCCTCGTCGCGGGTGGCCAGTGGGGTCGGGACGGTATCGATACCGAAATCGTGCGCCCAGTCGTCCTCGATCAGGAACGCTCCGTGTGCACGCACCACATCGAGCACCCCGGCCGCCCGTTCCGGTTGCCATTGCGCGCCGGTCGGATTGGCGAAATGCGGCTGGGCGTAGAAGGCGCGAGCGCCGGTCCGCTCGAATGCCCGGGCCAGATCCTCGGGGCGCGGACCGTCGGAACTGCTCGGGACGGGGACCACCTGCACCCCCGCCCGGTTGGCCGCCAGAATCGCACCCCAATAGGTGGGCGATTCCACCAGCAACGGCCGGCCGGGTCCGACCAGCGCCTGGAAGACCGTGCCGAGCCCGCTCTGACTCCCTGGGAAGATCACGACATCACTCGGGGCCGGCGCCATCATACCTGCGGGGGTCACCGCCGCCAGTTCGGTCGCGAACCATGCCTGCAGATCCGGGAGTCCGCTACTGGGTGGCCGGTTGACCGTGGCGTCGCCCCGGGCGGCGCGCGCGAAGGCGCCGCGAACCAGCCGTTCGGGCAGCAGTTCCCGGTCCGGATAGCCGGAATGCAGGGCTATCCGGTCATTGGCGACCGTCTGCAGCGCGGTGAACCAGCGCGCGGAGCGATTACGCGGTGTGCCCAGTGCCGCGGTCTGCCACCCGTAGTCGTGCGGGCGGGTATCGCGCACCGTACGTACGAAAGTCCCCACTCCGGGGCGGCTTTCGACGAATCCCTGTGTGGTGAGGATGCGCAGCGCCTTCTGCACCGTGACCGGACTTGCGGCATACCGGGCCACCAACGCCCGGGTGGACGGCAACTGCGCACCGGGCGGGGCCTCGGCTATCCACTCGCGAAGCTCCGCCGCGATACGCGAACTGCTATCGTCAGACATGAGAGAACATAGTAGCGCTACTACCCGGGCGGCAGAACCGCTACCGTCCCGATATGCGGGCCCGACCTGGGGCCTGCTGGGCATCCTGGCCTTCTCGTTCACCGTGCCGCTCACCAAGATCGCCGTTGCCGACGACGGCTTCACCGCACTTTTCGTTGCCGCCGGACGCGCGGTCGTGGCGGGACTGCTCGCGGGAGGCGCGCTGGCGCTCACCGGACAACGGTGGCCCCGGGGCCGGCAGTGGATCCGGCTGGGTGTCGTCGCCGGTGGTGTCGTCGCCGGATTCCCGCTACTGACGTCCTTCGCGCTCACCGAAGCGTCGGCAGGCCACAGCGCCGTCGTGATCGCACTATTGCCCGCGGCGACCGCGGTACTGGCCGTTCTCCGCGGCCATGAGCGGCCACCACGAGCCTTCTGGCTCACCGCGGCCGCCGGTGCAGTGGCGGCGCTGGTATTCGCCGGGTTCCGCGGCGGCGGTTTCGGCGGTCCGCAATGGTCGGATCTGCTGCTGCTGGGCGCGGTCGTCGCGGCGGCCTGCGGTTATGCCGAAGGCGGGCTGCTGGCCCGGGAACTGGGTGCCTGGCAGACCATTTCGTGGGCACTGGTGCTGTCCGCTCCGGTGATGGTGGTACTGACGGGGATCTCCGTGGCCCAGCAGCCTCCGGCGGGCTCAGCGGCGCAGTGGGGCGCCTTCGCCTACCTCGGCGTGGTGAGCATGTACCTGGGCTTCCTGCCCTGGTACCGCGGCCTGGCGATCGGACCGATGACGCAGGTCAGTCAGGTTCAACTCGCCCAGCCCATATTCACGCTGTGCTGGGCGGCGTTGGTACTGAACGAGAAATTGACCTGGGCCACCGCCCTCGGCGCTGTTGCGATTATCGGTTGCGCCGCAAGCGCGGTACGAACGCGCCTGCGCAGACCTCCGGCCCCAGGCTCGAGTACGCCACGCAGCGAGCACCGGGCGAACGCCCCGCGCAACGCCGCCGCCGCCTGGGCAACCGAGACGAGAACAGACGTTTCAGGATCCTCGAACCTCCGAGCAGGGGGCCGGGTCACCGATGTCCGCCGGCGGAAAGACGCCGACCGGCACCTGTGGGTGCCGGTGCAACCGGCCCGGAAGACGCGGAAACCGAGGTTCATTCCCCGGCCGGGGTATGAACCGAGGACGCCCGGGAACGGGGGCGTCCGATAACCCACACGAGTTATCGGACACGCTGTCAGGGATAGACGAGTTCCCGATAGGTGTCGAGGATCTTCTGGACCGAGGAGGTGACCGACAGGTCGCCACTGTTCAGGGGCGCCCAGACATAGCTCGCGTGCGCGCCCAGCACCACGGGGCCCGGCGATTCGACCTCGACTGCGAAATGCAAGCGCCGCACCGGCTTACCGGCGGGCGAAAGATAGTCGAAGTCGCCGACATGGTGGCGGATATCGGTGACCGCGAGCCCGGTCTCCTCCTGTACACCGCGGATCAGGGCGCCGGTCACCGATTCACCGGGCTCCACAGTGGCCCCGGGCAGTTTGCGGGTGGGACGAATCGGCCCGGTGCTGGGCAGTTCCAGCAACAGCACCTCACCACCGCGATCGATGATTGCGCCGACCCGCAGCCCGACCCCGTCTCGTTCACCGCGTGGCAGGGTTTCGTCGAACATCGATACCGACATGGGTGGTCTCACCAACCTTCGATCCGGCGGGGCTCGCCTGATACACGCCTCGGCGAGCAATTCGATATTACCGTGTTGTGACCTCCGGATAACACAGGTTGACGGGACCTTGACGGGTCCGGGCTTCCCCCGAAGCGCGTAAGCAGGACGTTCAACAAAGAATTCACCTACGTCCGGCCCCGGTCGTTCACCGGACCGAAAACACTTGCCGGACAAGCCCTTCGAGACGCGGCGACCCGCACCCAACGGTTGCGCCCCGAAGCCCCCGCCGCATACCGACGACCGCGCGCGATTCGGCGATCCATTCGGCACAAAATGTGACACACACCGCTTTCGGTCCACGAATCTCGGCCGCTGTGATGGATACCACCGAACTGGACTCGCACCCGGCCGTGGCTGCACCGGCATCCAAGGGCGGCGAGACATCCAGACGGAAACCCGATTCTCAAATTTCAGAGTATTCGTTCCATGCATCGCAAATCGACCCTAAGCTGAGCGGATGCCCAAGGATCGTCGGTATCGGGTCGTCCAGTGGACGACCGGCAATGTCGGGAAGAGCTCGGTGCGCGCCGTCGTCGCGAACCCGACCCTGGAACTCGTCGGCTGTTATGCGTGGTCACCGGACAAGGTAGGCCGCGATATCGGCGAACTGTGCGGGATCGATCCCGTCGGAATCGCGGCCACCGACGATATCGGCGCCCTACTGGCGTCGAAGCCGGATTGCGTGGTCTACAACCCGATGTGGATCGACGTCGACGAACTGGTCCGGATCCTGGAGGCCGGGGTGGACGTCGTGTCGTCCGCGTCGTTCATCACCGGGCACCGCCAAGGGCAGGGCCGCGACCGTATCGCCGAGGCCTGCCGGCGCGGCGGCGCGACCATGTTCGGCTCCGGGATCAGCCCTGGTTTCGTCAATCTGCTGGCCATCGTCTCGGCCGGTATCTGCGACCGGGTCGACAAAGTGACCGTTTCCGAGGCGGCGGACACCACCTTCTACGATTCCCCGGCGACCGAACGCCCGGTGGGATTCGGTCAGCCGATCGACCATCCCGATCTCCAGGCGATGACCGCCGAGGGCACCGGGGTGTTCGGTGAGGCGGTACGGCTCATCGCCGACGCCCTGGGGGTCGAACTCGACGACGTACGCTGCGACGCCGAATATGCCCGGACCACTGCCGATCTCGATCTCGGCTCGTGGACCATCCCGGCCGGCTGCGTGGCCGGCGTGTTCGCGAGCTGGAAAGGTATCGTCGCCGGCCGGACGCTGGTGGAGCTCACCGTGCGCTGGCGCAAAGGCCAGACCCTGGAACCGGATTGGAAGATCGACCAGGACGGCTGGGTGCTGCAGGTGGACGGGCGGCCGACGGTGAAGAACATTGTGAGTTTCCTGCCGCCACCGGATTTCCAGGCCGAGACGATCGCGGATTTCATGACACTCGGGCACATCATGACCGCGATGCCGGTGATCAACGCGATCCCGGCCGTCGTGGCGGCACCGCCGGGCATCGTCACCTACAACGACCTGCCGCTGATCCAACCCCGCGGGGTCGTTTCCGGGGTTACGTAGCCCACCCACGGGCCCGGGTGCCGCCGCCGGTCTTCAATCCCGTTCCGCGCGCAGCACCCGGTCGAGGACTTCGAGCGCGTCGGCGGCGGAGTACAGCGCGTCGACCTGATCGTCGTCGAGCCGCGTCATGGCCTGCTGGACAGTGCCCGACCACGCGGTATGGATCGTCTGCCGGGCATCGAAGGCGTTCTCGGTCGGCGCCAGCCGGATCACCCGGCGGTCGCCCGGGTCCACCGACCGCGTGACCAGCCCGCGGCCGACCAGGCTACGCACCGCGGCGCTCACATTGCTCTGCCGCATACCGAGTCGTTTCGACAGTTCGGTGACGGTGATACCGGGTGCGGCCAGGATCTGCTCGAGCACCGCGAGTTCGGTGGTGGGCAGCGGCGGCACACCCGCGACTTCCGGCACCAGCCGGTGCACCGTCCAGGCCAGATCACGCAGGACCGCGGGCAGGTCGCGGCCGTCCTGGGCGCGACGATCGGAGTTCATGGCACCCACGATATCGCATCTCTTGACATATATATTTTTTCATAACTATGCTGATCAGTTCCATCGGGGCGGCGGTGCTCGCCTTCGTGTTCCTCACCCGCGCGAACACCGATTCCGGGGCTATCACAGCGGAAACACCGAAGGCCCCGACTCCCGAACCAGTTGCCTGACAGAACGTTTCCTTCTCGATCCGGCTCGGAGCCGGGCCGCCGGGCGCGTTCCCGCCGACGGGACCTGCGCCGTACCGGCTATTATGCGCACAGTGCCTTACGGCCGTAACAAGAACTCGGCCGAGTGGGCACCGGTCCGCCGCACCGTGGGCGGTCCGTAGCGCAGCGCAGGGGTTTCCCGGACGCGGACCGAGGACGATACGGCCGGGGCGGGTTTCGAGCGCAGAGGGGACGAGATGGACAGGCCGGCCTGGGCACCCGAGGGTGTGGACATGATGCAGCCGAGCCCGGCGCGTATGTACGACGCGCTGCTGGGCGGTTCGCACAACTTCGAAGTCGATCGGCTCGCCGCTCAACGCGGTAGCCGGCTGGTGCCGGATCTGCCCCGGCTGGCGCTGAGCAACCGCGCGTTCCTGCGGCGGGCCGTGCGCTTTCTGATCGATGCGGGTATCACCCAGTTCCTCGATATCGGTTCGGGTATCCCGACCGCCGGTAACGTGCACGAGATCGTCCGGGAGTGCGATCCCGGGGCGCGGGTGCTCTACGTGGATATCGATCCGGTGGCCGTGGCCCATTCGCGGGCGATCCTGGTGGGCGAACCGAATTACGGCGCCATCGAAGCCGATCTGCGGGAACCCGCCGAACTGCTGGCGCGGGTCCGCGACACCGGAGTGATCGAGCCGGAACAACCGGTCGGGATCCTGCTCATCGCGGTACTGCACCTGCTGGCCGACGACGATCTGCCCGCGGCGAAGGTGGCCGCGCTCCGGCATGCGGTGCCCACCGGAAGTCATGTCGCCATCTCACATCTGACCTCCGCGCTGCGTCCCGACGATGCGGCTGCCCTGCACAAATCCTCACAGCACGGTAATCAGGTGGGGATCCAATTCCGCTCGCGTGCCGCGATCACCGAAATGTTCGACGGCTGGGAGCTCGTGGAACCCGGTGTGGTCGAACTGCCGATGTGGCGGCCGGAATCGGAGCGCGATCGGCATGAGGCCCCGGGCCGGTCGCTGGGCTTGGCCGGTGTGGGGTGCAAGTCCTGACCCGGGGGGTACTGCGCAGGAGATACGGGTGACCGCGCGGGAACTCGCGGTCTGCTGGGCCGACGTGCTCGACGGCGCGGTGGCGCCGACCCTGACGCGGGATCGTATCGAGGAACTGCTGACCGAACAGGTCGAACAGTTGCTCGCTGCCCTGCGCGGCACCGCCGGGCCGGAGGCCGGGAAGTACGCGGCCGAGGCATTGGTCGCGGCGAACTACCGCGATCCCGCGGTAGCCGGCCGGACGATCCCGCTGATCTGCGCGGATATGGCCCGGTACGTCCAGGCCACGGATCCGGTTGCTGGGGACGCGGTGCACGACCGCGCGCTGCTCGTGGCCGCCGAGTTCGCGACCGGGTTCACGGCGGCACTGCGTTCGGTGGCGTTATCGGAGCAGGAGGTCACGCTCGCCGCGGCGCTGGCGGCCGCCCAGGAAGCCGAGCGGCGACGCGAACTGTCCGAAGCGCGTTTCGAGGCGGTGTTCGCGGGCGCCTCGGTGGGAATCGGGACGGTCGACACCCACGGGCGGGTTCTCGAAGCGAATGCGGCATTCGCCGACATGCTCGGTATCGATGTGGGAGAGATGCCGGGCCGTCCGGTGGCCGATGTGGTGGGTCATGCCAATATCGGCGACGCCTACCAGCGGATGACCCAGCTGCTGGCGGGCAGTATCGACCGGTTCCGGCTGGAACTGGACCACCCGCGCCCGGACGGGACGTCCACGGGTATCGATCTGTCGATGTCGGCTGTGCGCGATCACAGTGGTCAGGTCCGTTTCCTGATCGGTGTGGCGGTCGATGTCACCGAACGCCGGGAGCTCGCCGCCCGCCTCTGGTACGACGCCAATCACGACGAACTCACCGGCCTGCCCAACCGCGGCCATTTCTTCGACCGGCTGGCCGTGGCAACACCACCGATCGGGATGGCCTATCTGGATCTGAACGGGTTCAAGGAGGTCAACGACCGGTGGGGGCATACCGTCGGCGACGAGGTGCTGCGGATAGTCGGCGCCCGCCTGCGGCAAACCGTGACGGCGGCCGGTGGGCTGGCGGCACGTCTGGGCGGTGACGAATTCATCGCCGTGCTCGAGCAGTGCACCGGTACGGCCGAACTGGCCATGCTCAGCGCAGACGTGCAGACCGCTCTCACCGTACCGATGGAGATCCGTGAGCGGACGATCAGTATCGGCGCGAGTATCGGCACGGTGTATCTCGAGGACGCGCCGACAGCGATCGACGAGGCGATGCAGGCCGCGGATACCGCCATGTACCGCAACAAGATCCCGCGAACCCGCCCCTGACCGGCACGGTCGCTGCGACGTGCGAGCATTGACTTTTTATGAAGACCGGTCTACTTTTCAGGCGTGGGCGCAAAAGGAGCCGAAACCAGGCAGCGGATGATCGAGGCGACACGGTCGTCGATCGAACGCCGCGGCTATTTCGGCACCGGTCTCAACCAGATACTGGCGGACAGCGATACTCCGCGCGGTTCCCTGTACTTCCATTTCCCGGGCGGTAAGGACGAACTCGTCGCCGCCGCCATCACCCAGACCTCCGGGGTCATCGATACCGCGCTCGCAGAGGCCGATCTCACCGACCCGGCCGGCGCGGTCACCGCTCTGATCACCCTGCTCGGCGATCGGCTCGAGGCATCCGGCTGGGAATGCGGCTGTCCCGTCGCAACCGTCGCCTTGGAGGTCTCCGGCGCGAACGATACTGTCCAGCGCGCCTGCGCCGAGGTCTACGGACGCTGGACGGAGGCCTTGCGGATCAGCCTCCGGACGGCCGGTTACGACAATGCCGACGATCTGGCCGTTTCCCTCCTGGCCCTGATCGAGGGCGCGCTACTGCTCGCACAGACACATCGCGACCGCGAGCCACTGGAACGGGCCGCGCGCGTCGCCCGCACCCTGCTCTAGATCCACGACAACTCACACCGCGCGTTTACCTGCCCACATAATATGTAGACCAGTCTAGTTAGGATTTAGTTATGAGCACTCCCGATTCCGTCGTCTTCGGCGCGGCCGGTTTCATCGGACGCGCCCTCGTCGCCCGGCTGCTGCATCGCGGGCATACGGTCGCGGCCGCGTTACGCCCCGGCAGCGCGGACCGGCTCACCGCCTGGCTCGACGAGCACAGAGTCGAGCGTCAGCGGCTGACCGTACTCGACTGCGATATCACCGAACCCGGCCTGGGCGAGGTCGCCGGGCTGGACACCGCCGGGATACGCGACGTGTACAACTGCGCGGCCCGATTCACCTTCGGGATCGACCCGGGGCTAGCGCGGGCGGTGAATATCGATGGCGCACTGCACATCCTGGACTGGTGCACGCACCTGCCCGAACTGCACCGGCTGATCCACATCACCGGATACCGGGTCACCGTGCCGGATTCAGCCGAACACGATTACGCGATCGGGGCTTACGGCGCCTCGAAATTCGAAGCCGACGCGATTTTGCGCGAACGCGCCGCGACCCTGGGAGTCGCACTGACCGTCGCGAACCCGAGCACGGTCGTCGGCCCGGGGCAGTACATCGGCCTCGCCGAACTCACCCGCGACCTCTGGTACGGCAGGCTTCCCGCGTTGCCCGGCAACACCCGGACCCTGCTGCCGATCCTCGATCTCGACTATTTCGCCGATTTCCTCCTCGCTCTCCCCCGCGACCCGGACACTGCCGGCCGTTCCTACACCGTCCTCGACCCCGCGAGCCCACCGCTACCGGAGTTGATGCGCATCCTTGCCGAGTACCTGCACGTCCGTGCACCCCGTTTCACGATTCCGACCGGCCTGGTGGCCCGGCTGCCGCAGCGACTCACCGGGGTCGACCGGGAGCGGCTCGCATTCCTCGCCGAGGACCGCTACGACACCTCCGCCGCCGAGACGGTGGCTGCCGCCGCCGGGCTCACCATGCCGCCCGCCGGCGACGTCCTGCAGAAATGGGCAGACCACCTGGTGAGCAGTCGATTCGGCGATACCGAGCCGGATCCGTCCGCCGGGTTCGCCGACGGCCTCTGGGTGAGCGGCGACCGTCGGACACCGGATCTCGTACTGCTGCACGGACTCCCCACCGACAGCGAGGCCTGGCGCGCGGTCACCGCGGCGACCACCGCATCCACCTACACCGCCGACCTCCCCGGCCTCGGCCGCTCGGCCCCCGGCGACTCCCCCGTCCACTTCCGGCCGGACCGGCTCATGACCTCGGTGACCACCCGTCCCCTCCTGGTCGGCCATTCCCTCGGCTGCCTCCCCGTCCTGCGCTACGCGGCCGCCCACCCCGACCGAATCTCCGGAATCGTCCTGGTGGCACCCGCTTTCCTGCAGAGCCGCGCATCCTGGGTCACCCGGCTGCCGATCATCGCCCCCGTACTGCGCCGCCTCGGCCCGGAGCGGCTCGCCGCCACCCTGGGCGTGCCGTCCGGTCCGGCGATCGAGAGTGCGAGCGCGAACCTGAGCCGCCCGGGCGTAGCCCGGCGGACCGTCGCGGCACTACGCGCGGCGAGTCGTCCCGACGAGCGGGTGGCCTCTCGCCGCCTGCTCGCCGCGGTCACGGTCCCGGTGCAAATCGTCACCGGATCCCGCGATCCGCTCGAGACCCCGGTATCCGTACCGACCACGGTGATCGACGGCGCGGGCCACTACCCCCACCTCACTCACCCGGACCAGGTGGCCGAGGTCCTGGATACCGTCCGCACGCTCTTCCTGCAGAATCCGGGCGCAACCGGGCGCGCGGTCCCGGCGTCGAAGTGAATTCTCGGGTGCCCATCACACTGCGCGGGCCCTGCGGGATACGCCCGACCTGCCGCAGCGGGGCCGATCGAGATCCGCCCACGGCACCGGGCTCGCCGCCCGGAACCACGGTGTGGTTACGCAGCTTCGATTTCGCCGCCCTGGGCGGCCGCACAAACTCGCCGAAGCCCGGGCACCGTCGGCCGTCCCCCCGGGAGACGCACGCGGCGACTGCCCCGCGGTTCGCAGGCACGGTAAACGGCACTCATGAGAAGCCCGAGCAGCTGCGCCGATCGCGCGGCCGGCGGGTGCCGGGGATCTGCCGTCGATACCCGGCAGCGTGGCGGTCACAACCACCCGCTGCTACCGCGTGGAACTCACCGGACTGCCGGCCGGGCGAACCCGGCCCCGGACCGCTTCACGGACCCACCGGCGGCAGCGCGGGCGCCACCGTCGCGGGTTCCACACCCGCGAACGCCAGGGTGATGAACAACCCGGCGGCCTCCTCCAGTTGACGGGCCCGGGACAGGCCGCCCACCACGACGGGGACCGCGCCGGTATCGCGCACCAGCGTCTCGGCCCAGGCCAGGGCCGCCGGATCGTCACCGCACAGTGGCACCGTGATCGACGCCGCGCCGCGCGTACCCCACTGCGTCGACGGAACCATATGGAAGCCCTTCACCACCCGGCTGCCCGGCGCCGCCTCCGCGATATGGGTCGCGGTGGACCGTCCGGGCTCGGTGAGCAGCACACCCACACCGTGTTGCACCGCGTTGATCGGGTCGATCACCATCGTCCCGGCCAGCGCCCCCTGGTCCGCGCCTGCTTCGCGCAGTACCTCGTCGACAGCGTTCCACGGCAGGGCAAGCAGTACCGCGTCGGCACCACGCACTGCCTCGCCCAGCGCGGCTGCCCGCACGCCACTGCCGAGCCGCCGCGCCAGAGCGGATGCCTTGTCCGCCGACCGTCCCGCCACTGTCACCGTATGCCCGGCCCGCACCCAGCATGCGCCGAGCGCCTGAGCCAGATGGCCCGTTCCCAGAATTCCGATCCGCACCGTCGCACTCCTGAAATATCCGTGTTGTCTGTTCGGCGGCTACCGTAGGTAATCCGAAACGCACCGATCGGTGCGAAACGACCGACGACCCTGGTGAGCGATGAGCGCCGACAACCACCACGAGCCGATCGCCGACTGCCGGCTGCGCAGCGCCCTGGATCTGTTCGCGCATACCTGGGACGCGGTGGTCCTGGCCGCCCTCCGCGACGGTCCGCGCCGCCGCGCCGCGCTCCGGGCGGCGATCGGGAGTATCAGCGACAAGGCCCTCACCGAAGCCTTGCGGCGGCTACTGGCCCGCGGCCTGGTCGTCCGGCGGCCGCGTCGGGCAGCGCCACCGGCGGTGGAATACGAGCTCACACCGCTGGGCGCCGGTCTGGTGGCGGGGCCACTCGAAGCCCTGGCCGACTGGGTTCGCACCTACGGGGATCAGCTCGGCCTTCCGGAGGAAACATCGATGCCGCTTCGCGCCGTCACCGTCGAGGACCGGCTGCCCGGGTGAACCGAACCGGGTTCGCCCACAGCGGAATTCCGCCGGTCCTGATACCCGCGGTGCCGTAGACCACCAGGAGCGCGCGGCCGGACGCGGCACATGGGGCGGGTCGCTCGTTCAGCCGGCGAATGTCGGGCGACTGCTCTGTTCGTCGAGTAGTTCGCCGGCGATCTTGTCCAGCGCGCGGTCGAGAAGATCCTTGTCGGCAGGATCGTCGAAGGTCCAGTCCTCCAGACGGCCGTCCAGCCAGCCGCGCCAGACCCGGCGGAAACGCTCGGCCTGCCGGGCGCCGCTGTCGGTCAGGTGTAGCGCATCCCCGTCGACCGTCACGTATCCGGCTCGCGCGGTATCGCGGTAGACCGGTTCGAGGACACCGACCGGGACCATATGGTCGTCCGCGATACCGGTGAGTGTCGCCCCACCCCGCACCCGGGCACGGAGATGCACCGCGCCGATCGCCCAGGTAATGGGCTCGGGGAGTTCGCCGCCGGTGAGATCGTGCAGCGAGGGTCCGGGCAGGACCGGCTGTCGCTCCTCCGGCGAACCCGGCAGTTGCCGCCCCGGCGGGCCGGGCAATCGACGCCCCGGCGGGCCGGGCAATCGACCCCCCGGCGAGCCGGGCAATCGACGCTGATCCCGGCGCAGCACCTGCGCGACAGCATGTTCCAGCTGGGCCGCCCGATCGGCCGAATCCGGCATCGAGAAACCCTCCCCCAGTTCCGCGGCGCGCGCCCGGGTGCTGTCCCGTAGCGGTACCTCCCGCAGGAACCAGGCCACCACGAAACCGACCAGAGCCACCGGCACCACCCACCGGAACACGGTGTCGATGGCGCTCGTATAGGCCTCGATGATCGGTGCCGCCACGTCGTCGGGCAACTCCCGCAGGGCCGCCGGGCTCTGCGCGAGCTCCGGGGCGACACCCGATTCGGCCAGCGCCGCAGACAGGGCCGGATCGAGTTTCCCGGTGTAGAGGGTGCCGAACACCGCGGTACCGAACGCACTTCCCACCGTGCGGAAGAACGTCACACCGGAGGTCGCGGTACCCAACTGCGCGTAGGGCACGGTGTTCTGCACGACGATGGTGAGCACCTGCATGGACAGGCCGATACCCAGCCCGAGGGTCAGCATGTACAGCGATTCCAGCCAGATACCGGTATTCCGTCCCATCGTCGACATCAGGTAGAGGCCGAGCGCCATCACGGCCGTACCCGCGATCGGGAAAGGTTTGTACCGGCCGGTGGTCGACACGATATTCCCGGAGATGACGGAGGTGATCAGCAGACCGACCACCATCGGCAGTGTGCGCAGCCCGGACTCGGTTGCCGAGACACCGTCCACGTACTGCAGGTAGGTGGGCAGATACGTCATGGCACCGAGCATTGCGAAACCGACGATGAAACTGAGGATCGAGCACACCGTGAAGACCCGGTTGCGGAAGAGGTCCATCGGCAGCATCGGTTCGGGCACCCTGGTCTCCACCATGACGAACGCCGCCAGCAGCACCACCGACGCGGCGAACAGGCCGATGATCATCGGCGAACCCCAGGGGTATTCGGAACCACCCCATTCGAGACCGAGGATCAGTCCGGCCACGCCGAGCGCGACCAGCGCGATTCCGAGGTAGTCGATCACCGGGCGCACGGCCGGGCGCACGGTGGGAATCGTGCGGGCGGCCAGCACGATCATCACCACCGCCACCGGAACATTGATATAGAAACACCACCGCCAGCTGGCGTGATCGGTGAACAGGCCACCCAGCGTCGGCCCGAGTACGGTGGTCACCCCGAACACCGCACCCATCGCGCCCTGATACTTACCGCGCTGCCGCAACGGAATGACATCGGCGATCAGCGCCATCGCGGTCACCATCAGCCCGCCGGCACCGACACCCTGGATACCCCGCGCGATGATCAAGGTCAGCATGTCCTGGGCGACACCGGCCAGTATCGAGCCCAGGATGAAGACCACCGCACTGATCTGGAAGACGAGTTTGCGGCCGAAGAGGTCACCGAATTTACCGGCCAGCACCGTCGAGATGGCCTCGGCGAGCATATACGCGGTGACCAGCCACGCCATATGCCCGGCGCTGCCGAGATCGGCGACGATCGTCGGCAGGGTGGTCGCGACGATCGTCTGGTCGAGCGCGGCCATCAGCATGCCGAGCACGATGGTGACGAACACGATGTTGCGGCGGCGGCGATCGAGCGTGGGCGCCGTTTCGGGAACCTCGCGGGTGCCGGTCATCCGCCGAGTATCGGTGACAGCCCGGCACAACCGCGGCGGGACACGCGAGCACCGGCCGCCGTGGCGCGGCTGCTCGAATACGCCGAGCAGCAGCAGGAACACACCGGTAGATCACGGGAGGGCGCCGATGAGGCCTTCCCGCGGTCTCGGACCTCGCCGGGCGAAACCGGTAGGTCCTCCCCGGCATGATCGGCCGGCAGTAGGGTCGCGGGGATGACGATGATCGAGATATCGCTTCCCGGTGGCAGTGCTGAAGGATATGTATCCGGCGAGTCCGGGCCCGGGGTCCTACTCATCCAGGATGCGATCGGGTTGCGTCCGGAGATCGAGCGGATTGCGGATCGGATCGCGTCGTGGGGTTATGTCGTACTGGCGCCGCATGTTTTCTGGCGGGACGGGCGCGCCGCGGACCTCGCGCCCACGGTCGACCTGCGCGATCCGGCGAGCCGTGGCGCGTTCTTCGCCTCCGGGGTGGGTGAGCGGATCGCCCGGCTCACGCCGGACGTTCTGCGGGCAGACGGCGAAGTGTGGCTGGAGACGCTGCACGGGCTGCCCGGTGTCACCGGGACCGCGGTCGGCGCGACCGGATACTGCTTCGGCGGCCGGATCGCGTTGCGGCTGGCCGCGCACCGGCCGGATGAGGTCGCGGCGATCGGGATGTTCCACACCGGCGGAATCGTCACCGAGGACGCCGACAGTCCGCATACCGAGGTTCCCCGGATCCGGGCCGCGGTCTTGGCCGGGCACGCCGATAACGACGGTTCCAATACTCCCGAACAGATCGCGGCCTTCGACGCCGCACTGGAGGCCGCCGGTATCGACCACCGCACCGCCGTCTACCCGGACGCCCTGCACGGCTACACCATGTCCGATACCGCCGCCTACCAGGAGGAAGCGGCCGAGCGGCATTTCCGGGAGCTGCGCGAACTGTTCGACCGCGCCCTGAAGAAGTAGGGGCGGTCGCCGGACCATCGATCACGGCAGATTTCACGAGCCCCGAAGCGCCCATGTGCTGCCTCACGCACCTCAGGTCCGGTGTGCGAGGTGGCCGGCGATGCCCGGGCTGGAGTCGGCCACGACGGACCCGTGATCGCTACCGCGCCGAGCACAGTCCGGCGAGGTCTGCTCGGGTAGCCGCGGACCGTTGACGGTAGCATGCCGTGGTCTCACCCGCGGCGGGTGACGACGTGCAGGTCGCACGGCATCTACCGTGCGTCCATGGCCCGACCTCATGCAGGTGCCGAGCCCGCGATGAACCCGCGGTCGGACTGCGCACAACGGATCGAGTGCGGAGCCGGGCAGCGTGAGCGGATCCCTTTCGACGCGCTCGCCGATGTGGGTACCGAGGACGACCGCGACCCGCTCGCCCTCCTCGAATCCCAGGCCGCCACCCGCATCCCCGAACTGGTACCCGTGCGGTACGGCCGGATGGCGACCTCACCGTTCGCCTTCTTCCGTGGCGCCGCGCTGGTGATGGCCGACGATCTGGCCCGTATCCCGAGCACGGGTTTGTGCACGCAGCTCTGCGGGGACGCGCATCTGAGCAATTTCGGCCTGTTCGCGACACCGGAGCGCCGCCTCGTCTTCGATGTCAACGATTTCGACGAAACCTATCCGGGCCCTTTCGAATGGGATGTCCGGCGGCTGGTAGCGAGCCTGGCCATCGCCGGCCGCGGCAACGGTTTCAAAACCAAACAGCGCCATCGCATCACCCGGGCCTGCGCCGCCGAGTACCGCGAAACCATGAACTATCAGGCGGAACGCGGCGAGCTCGCCGTGTGGTACTCCCATCTCGAAGCGAAGTCGGAAATGGCGGAAATACGCGAGGTGCTCGATGCCTCGACGCGGAAGCGGGTCGAGAAGACGATCGACAAGGCGTGGGGTCGCGACAGTGCGCATGCCCTGTCGAAGCTCACGACCACCGGAGCCGACGGGCAGCCGCGGATCGTCAGTACACCGCCCCTGATCGTGCCGGTGGAGGAACTGTTCACCGGCGCCGACGCCGAGCAGGTGCATCGCACCATGATGCGGCGGCTGATCGACTACCGCGCCACCCTGCAACCCGACCGTCACTACCTGCTGGATCGGTTCGACTATGTGCACGCGGCCCGCAAGGTCGTGGGGGTGGGCAGTGTGGGAACCCGCTGCTGGATCGTCCTGTTACGCGGCCCCGGCGGTGATCCGCTGTTCCTGCAGGCCAAGCAGGCGCAGCCCTCGGTGCTCGCCGGGTACCTCGACGGTCCCGAGTACGAGAACCAGGCGGAACGGGTGGTGACGGGGCAGCGACTGATGCAGGCGACCAGCGATATCTTCCTCGGCTGGCATCGCGGGCCGGACTCCGACGGGGTGCCGCGGGATTTCTATATCCGCCAGCTCCGCGACGGAAAAGGTTCGGCGGAGATCGAGACGATGTCGCCCGAACTCATGGCGTTGTACGGGAGGTTGTGCGCGCGGGTCCTCGCCCAGGCGCATGCGCGCGGCGGGGACCGCTTCGCGATCGCGGGCTATCTGGGCTCGGGCGACGAATTCGACACGGCCATGGCTGCTTTCGCCGAAGATTATGCCGATCGCAGCGCCCGCGACCACGCGAGCCTGCTCGCGGCGATAGCCGACGGCCACATCACGGCCGCGCCGGTCACCCGGTAGTCGGAAACCTCGGTATCGGCTGAAACGTACCGTGTCCTTCGGCTCGCCGGATGCGCTGTCCGGCGGTTCCGGCGAAGATCCGGCGACCGCGACCCCGCCGAACCGCTCGGCCGGTAGTCTCCGAACCGAACCACCGGGCCCTGCCGTCCACCGCCGTCTCCGCTAGTTCACCACGGCGAAGGCGAAACCGTCCCAGCCCTTCGCCCCCACGGTCTGCACGACAGTGGCATCCAGCCGCGGTTCCGCCGCCAGCAGTTCGACCAGTTCGCGACTCGCGCGGACGGCGGGGTCGTCGGAGGCCTCGTCGGCGAGACGCCCGCCGCGGACCACATTGTCGACGACGACAACCGCACCGGGCCGGCTCAATCGCAGTGCCCACCGCACGTAGTTCGAGTTGTTCACCTTGTCGGCGTCGATGAATACCAGATCGAACGGTTCCGGTTGTTCCGCGGCCAGGACCGGCAGCGATTCCATTGCCGCGCCGATCCGGATATCGACCACGTCCCCGACCCCTGCCCGGTCCAGGTTCTCCCGCGCCACCTGCGCATGGCGTGGCTCGAATTCGAGCGTGACCACGCGCCCGTCCGCGCCGACCGCGCGGGCCAGCCACAGGGTGCTGAATCCGCCCAGCGTGCCGATTTCCAGTACCCGCCGGGCGCCGGTCGACCGGGCCAGTAGGTGAAGGAATTTTCCCTGGGCCTCGGAAACGTCGATCGAGGGCAGTCCCGCGGCCGCATTTGCCCGCAGCGTCGCGCTTCCCGCGTCGTCGCGTACGAGGTGGTCCACCACGTACCGGTCCACATCCGCCCACTCGGGTGTACTCATACCCGCAGTCTGCCACCGGGCGCCCCGCGATGCCGGACGCCGCGAACGGGAGTTACGCGCAGTCGGCCGATTTGTACTGTGCCTGTATTCGCGCGCGTCGGCCGGTCGATACCCCGGTTCCGGCGGAGGTGAGCCGGTACGTGTCCGAAGCGGCGGCCGGCTCCCAGCCGTTGACTGCCGGACTCAGCTGCGCCATCCGGCCCGGCCTCGCAACTTTGCCCAACAAGGGGTCGTAGTGATGGGAGTCAGCGCGGGCCCGCGATGCCGAACAGCAGCGCGTCGATCCCGGCCCGGAATACGGCATCGTTGTCGACACCGGGCTCGCCGGGGGCGTCGGGTTCGGTGAAGAGCGCGGCGAGGTGCGGGTACTCACCCTGGCCGAGCATGGCGGCGATATGTCCGGCGCCCTCACCCTGGGTGGGCAACGGTTGTCCGGTGGCCTCTTGACCGGCGAAAACGGTGACCCACCCGGAGAGCATCGCGATACCGGTCATGGTTTCGGCCGGCCGCAGCCCCACGGGCGCCAGCACCGCGACCATATGGTCCAGGTAGCGCAGACCGTGCGGCCCGAGGCTGCGCGGGTTCGTTTCGATCAGCCAGCCGTGCCGGCGGTGCATGGCCCGCGCTTGTTCCGCGATATCCAGCACATCGGCCCGCAGATCCCCGGTGGGGGGCGCTAATTCGTATTCGCCGGCGACGCGGTCGTACATCAGGTCGACGAGATCGTCCTTGCCCGACACATAGCGGTACAGGGAGGCGGCGCCGGTGCCCAGTTCCTCGGCGACCCGCCGCATCGATAGCGACCGCATACCTTCCCCGTCGGCCAGCCGGACGCAGGCCGCCGCGATGTCGTCGAGGCTCAGGCCGGGCCGCGGTCCGGGTTTGGTGTCGCCGGCCCGTAGCCACAGCGCGTTGGTCGGTTCAGCGGAGGGCATCCGGTAAGCATGCCTCGAGCCAGTTGCGAACACCGTTCGCATTCAGCTACCGTCATCTGCGAACAGCGTTCCCAATCAAGGAGTGGACATGACGGCGATCGAGGCCTGCGGGCTGACGAAGAGGTACGGCGAACAGACCGTGGTCGACGCCGTCGACCTGTGCGTGGAACCCGGCCGGGTGCATGCGCTGCTGGGCCCCAACGGCTCCGGGAAGACGACGACGGTGCGCATGCTGGCCACCCTGCTACGACCCGACGCGGGGTCCGCCCGGATCGCCGGGTACGACATCGCGCGCGAAACCACCGAGGTGAAGAAGCGGATCGGATTGGTCGGTCAGTTCCACGCGGTCGATCCCCGGCTGACCGGGCTGGAAAACCTCACGATGTTCGGCCGGATGAACGGAATCCCGGCCCGACGAGCCCGCACGCATGCCGGTGAACTGCTCGAGCGGTTCGATCTCGGCGCTGCCGCCGACCGTCTCGCCCGGGACTACTCGGGCGGGATGCGCCGCCGGCTGGATATCGTCGCGGCGATGGTGGTGCGCCCGGCCGTTCTCTTCCTGGACGAGCCGACCACCGCGCTCGACCCGCGCAGCCGCAACCAGATCTACGGTTACGTCAAGGAGTTCGTGAACGAGGGCACCACCGTCCTGCTCACCACCCAATACCTGGACGAGGCCGATCGGCTCGCGGATCACGTCACCATCCTCGACAGCGGCCGGGTGATCGCCACGGGGACCCCGCACGAGCTCACGGCAAGTATCGGCGGTGGACTGGACCTGATCGCCGACCCACGCCGCCGTAGCGAAATCGACACCGTGCTGACGGATTTCGGGGGTATCGCCGCTCCACCCGGCGATGCGGCGGACGAATCGGAAACACCGGAGCCCCTGTCGTATTCGTTCCCCGGAGCCGAGATACCGCTGCTGCCGATCCTGCGTGCCCTCGAGGAAGCGGGGATCGACGTGCACGATATCGGCCGCCGCCGCGCCACCCTCGACGACGCTTTTCTGGCCCTCACCGGCCCCACCGAAAGGACGCAGCGATGATCACCCGCGCCCCACACCCGCCTACCGCGCTCGCTGCCACCGCGACCACATTCGGCCGAGTGCTCACCACCTACCGGCATTCGCCCGGGTTGCTCGCGATCACCCTGGCCGCACCGGCGGGCATGATGCTGCTGTTCGGTTTCGTCTTCGGCGGCGCACTCGCCGGCACCGCCGATGCCGCGGCCTACCGTTCCTATCTCACCCCGGGCGTTCTCGTCCTGGTCGCGGCCATGGGGCTCACCGCCACCGCCTCGACCGCCAACGCCGACCTCAACAGTGGTCTCACCGACCGCTTCCGGGCGCTACCGCTACCGGCCCTCTCGGTCCCCGCCGGACTCGCGCTCGCGGAAACCCTGACCGGCGGGATCGCGTTGATCGTCATGTCCGGAATCGGCCTGGCCACCGGCTGGCGTATCGACGCCGCACCGGCCGAAATCCTCGCCGCCGTAGCGCTTCTACTGCTGTTCCGGTTCGCGCTCAGCTGGGCCGGCATCTGCCTGGGCGCGGTGATCAGGGACGAACAGATGCTCCAGCAGACCGCACCACTGATCTTCGGCGCGATCATGTTCTCCAATGTCTTCGTACCGACCGAGACCATGCCCGGACCGCTGCGCGCGTTCGCGGAGTGGAATCCCGTCAGCGCCGTCGTCGCCGCGCTGCGAGAACTGTTCGGCGCACCCGGCTCGGTCGCGGCGGACGCTGCCTGGCCGCTGCGCGAACCGGTGGCGGCGTCCGCAATCTGGCTGACGGTGGCGCTGGCCGTGACAGTCCCGGTGGTCCTGCGGCAGTACGGGTCCGCCCGGGCACGTCGAATCTGATCACAGCCGGGACGACAACGCGGGGCGGTTCGGCGCGGGATGGGTTACGACGACGGCATCCGCTCGTCGTCGCCGAGTGCCGCCGACAGTGCGGTGAACCGCGCCGCCAGGTAGGACCGCCCGACACCGGTCCCGGCCTCGACCAGGTCGAAACCGTGGTACGCGCCGTCGACCTCGTACAACTCGCAGGGCACCCCAGCGGCGCGCAACCGCTCGGCGTAGGCCACGTCTTCGGTGTGGAAGAGATCGTTGGTTCCGACGCCGATCCAGGCCGGTGGCAGGCCCGCGAGGTCGTCGCAACGTCCCGGGGCGGCCAGCGGCGGCACCACACCACCCGCGGCGGAGCCCAGGTAGGAAGACCATCCGAACCGGTTGCTTCCCGGGCTCCACACCCGCATCCGGCTCGCGTCGAGCGGGGAGCCTTCGCAGGTCCGGTCGTCCAGCATCGGATAGGACAGCAGCTGGAGCACCGGCCGCACCTCCCCGCGGTCCCGGGCCAGCAGTGCCAGCGCAGCGGCGAGCCCACCGCCCGCGCTTTCGCCGACGATCGCGATACGGTCCGCGTCGACGTCGGGTTGCGCGGCCAGCCAGCGCAGAGCGGCGTAACAGTCGTCGAGCGGTGCCGGAAAGGGATGCTCCGGTGCCAGCCGGTATTCCACCGACGCCGCCACGATCCCGAGGCGGCGGGCCGCCGCGCGGCAGAACCGGTCCCCCATCGCGGCATTGCCGATCACATAGCCGCCGCCGTGGATGAACAACAGGGCCGGCCTGGGTTGCGCGGCGGTGCCGGGCCGGAACACCCGGACCGTCACCGTCTCATCGACCCGTTCGATCGTCCCGCCCGCCGGCCGGGCCCGGCCCGCACGATCGGTGAGACGCCGGATGGTCCCGATCGTGCGCGGATGCACGATCGAACGGGGCAGCAGCCGAGCCAGGCGCAGGTCGGGATGAAAGAGGGGCGAAGGCATCGACGAGCCGTCCTCTCGCTGTCGAGCCGGGGTCGGGAGCCCCGGCCATGGCAGTTTACGGGAGTCGCGGCACCGCTCGGGGCGGTTCCGGACCCGTAAATCCGGTTGTCGAAACAGCCGCCGGGGCGCAAGCTGAATCGATGACGCTCGGCCTCCCGCCCGATGTGGTGGACACTATTCGCACCATCTTCGAGGAACGAGGCGACCGCTGGCTCGCGGCACTGCCCGCCGTGGTGGACCGGCAGTGCCGGGTATGGGACCTCGAGGTGATCGGGCGGCCGTTCGCCGGCGGTACGCATTCCTTCGTGGCGCCGGTGCGGCGCGGCGACGGTTCGGTGGCGGTGCTCAAGATCGCGGTACCGGATGAGGAGAACGCCGGTGAGGCCACCGGAATGTACTGCTACCGCGGTGACGGCGCCGCACGCCTCTACGATTTCGACCCGGACAGCGGCGCCCTGCTGCTCGAATGGGCACGTCCCGGAACACCGCTGGTCACGCAGCCGCGAATTCCCTTGGAGGGTAAAGCGGAGAACGCGGGCAAGATCCAGACCGCCTGCGCCCTGTACCGCCGGCTGCGCCGCCCGCCCACCGATATTCCGGCCGGATATCCCGCGCTGCCACTGGTCGCCGATATCGTTTCTCATTGGGAGCGGGAGCTTTTCACGCCCGGAATGACCCGCTTTCTCCCGGATGCGGTAACGGCTCGCGCCCGCGACATCCGCGCATGGCTGACCGTCCCGGACGGGCCGCTGCTGATCGTCAACCGGGATACCCACCTCGGCAATATCGTTGCCGCCGAACGGGAGCCGTGGCTGCTGATCGATCCGAAGGCCTTCCTGGGCGAGGCGGCTTTCGATGCGGGATTCCTCATCCTGAAGCAGGTCGAAACAGAACCCGGTCCCGCCCTCGCGCGCCGGGTACTCGCGGCAACTGCCGACGGTCTCGACGTGGATCGCGAACGGGCCCGCGCCTGGGCGTATCTCCGCGCCGTGGAAGAGATCGCTTGGTCGCTCGAGGACGAACGCCCGGACGATGCCGCCCGGTACCTCGAGGTCGTCACGGCACTCTCCTGAACCGGCAGCGGGCACGGCGAGCCGGGAGCCATCGCGGCCAGTAGGGTGATTGCGCTGATCGTATCGGCGGGTAATGGACGGCGGCCGATCCTGATCGATGGGAGGGCCATTCATGCGCTGGAGCAGCGTGACCGCGTGCGGTCCCGAATCGTTCGCCGGTCTGGCCGACGGTTTCGTCCCGATGGCACACGAATTCGGTGACGAACCCGAATGGCGGGCCGGGCTCACCACCCAGGAATCGGCGACCTATACGTTGCTGCGCTGGGATCAGCGCGGCCGGCGCCACTGCCACCGGAGCGCCTGCCATATCCGCAGCGAACCCGGCGACGATTTCTACTGGGTGGTGATCCCCGACCGTGGCCCGTTCGGGATCCGGTTCCGTGACGACATCACCCATGTCACCCCGGGCCGCGCGACCGTGACCGGACTCGAACTACCCTGCCACCTAGACATTCCCGATTCCGCTGCCTACGCATTACAGGTTCCGCGCACCGAGTTCGACCATCGCCTGCGCCCCCGCGCCCATATGAATCTCGTCCTCGATCTGACTCGCGGACTGGGCCGGGTCGCCGACGCCATGATCCGCAGCACCCACGCCGAGCAGTCCCGGCTGTCGGCGCGCGAATTCACCGCGGTCTGCGATCGGATCACCGAACTGCTGTGCATGCTGGCGGCCGGGGATACCGAACCGCAGCGCGCCCACCGTGCGGCGATCGCCGAGAGCATCCGGGGTTACCTGCGCGCGAATATCGGTCGCGGTGATGTGCGTCTACCGGCTGTCGCGCACGCGCTCGGCTGGTCGGAACGCCAGGTGCGGGAAGTGCTGCACGAATCCGGCACCACCTTCCGCGATCTGCGCCGGGAGGAAGCGCTGCGGATCGCCCGGGAGACCCTGGAAGATCCGCGCGCCACCGTGTCCATCGCCGACCTCGCTACCCGATGCGGTTTCACGCCCGCCTGGTTCTCCGCCGCGTTCAAGGAACGCTTCGGTCAGCCGCCGCGGGAGTTCCGGCAGCGCCGCCGCGCCGAAATCGCCGCGCAGCGGGCGTGAACCGACCCCGACTTACGCCGCGGGCCCCAGCCGCACCGGCAGTGCGACCGGGCCGACGGTGCTGATCTGCACCGTGTACTCGATATCCTTCGTGTCCACCGCCAAGGTGAGTTCGGGGTACCGGGTGAACAGCGTGGCCAGCGCGATCCGGCTCTCCAGGCGGGCCAGCGGCGCGCCCAGGCAGAAATGCGGACCGCGACCGAAGGCGAGCTGATCCTTGTGCTCGTGGTCGATATCGAATACGTCGGCGGCGGAGTAGCGCAGCGGGTCGCGGCCGACGCCGCCGTGCCACAGCGTCGGGGTGCCCGCCGCGATCGGCACCCCGGCGACGGTCACGTCGGTGCGCGGATACCGCATGAGCGCACCGACTACCGAGGACCGGTAGCGCAGCGCCTCCTCCACCACATCGGCCCAGCGGTTCTCCGCCTGCGCGCGGGCGAGCTGCTCCGGGAACTCCCGCAGGGCCACGACCGTGTTACCGAGCAGATGCACCGTGGTCTCGTGCCCGGCGACGATCACCAGCCACAGCATGCTGATGAGCTCTTCGTCGGTGAGCTCGTTCTCCTCGTTGGCGGCGAGCAGCGCCGAGGTGAGGTCGTCGCCTGGTTCGGCACGTTTACGCTGCAGCAGCTCGGCGAAATACCCGCCCATCGCCGCCATGGCCGCCTGCGCTTCCGCACCGCTGCTGGTGGCCGAAACGATGGTCAGGGTCCAGTTCTTCAGCTGCGGTTGCTCATCGGCCGGCACCCCGAACAGTTCGCAGATCACCCGGACCGGCAGCGGGGTGGTGTAGTTCGCGATCAGGTCGACCTCGTCGCCGGCCGGGAAACCGTCGACCAGTTCGTCGGCGATCCGCTGGATCCGCGGTTCCAGGGCCGCGATCCGCGCCGGAGTGAACGCCTTGTTGATCGTCTGCCGCAGCCGGCGGTGCTCGGTGCCGTCCTGGTTGAGCATATGTTCGGCGTCGGTGAGCGCCCGCAGCGGCCAGTCGGCGGGAATGGTGCCGTCGCGCAGCGCCGGGCAGTGCGCGGGGTGTTTACCGAACACCTTGTCGTCGAGCACTTCACTCACCGCGCGATGGCTCACCGCGATCCACGCGGGCACGCCGCCGGGCAGTTCGATCGGCACGATCTCCCCCGCGCGCAGGATGCGCTCATGGGTGTCGAGGATGGACTCACCGGGTGTCGGGAGCTGGATGAGTTGCTCGGACATGTTGCCTCCCTGGGCGTTTCGGTCTACCGGGGGCAAGTGTGCGTCGACGGCCCGGACCCGGCAAACGCTGCCGGACTTTCTGCCGCCTACCGATATTCCCGCGCACCGAACCGTAAGAACCACGGCGGATCACGACCGAGCCGATACCTCGGACAGCTACCCGCAGCCCCGTCCGGCATCTGCTCCGAACCATCTCCGCCTATCCGCGTGCGGAGTTGGCCCGGACGGCCGGTCCCGGTCCCCGGGGCGCCGGATCGCTGCCTCGTCTGCTCGGGCGCAACGCGGCAGGCGCAGCTGGTGCCGGTGTCTCCCGAGTTCCGAACACCCGGCCCCGGCCCCGGCCCCGGCCCGAAGGCTCGGCACGGACCGTGCGCCCGAACCACTTCGGCCTACATCTGCCTGGCCGCGCGGTGGATACGGCTGTCACCGTGATTCTCCCGGTCCGGAACGTCGCGGAGTTGCGGAGGGCGTCTGCGCGGCACTCGGCAGGTCGGCACACACGTGACAACCGCGAAGATTCGACTCATTCCGCCTGTTTGAGAACCCGCAGATCGGGGGCGATACCCGAAGCTCCGGGACGGGCGTTGTCGATGGTGAAGGTGACCTTGTCCGGGCGGTAGCGATCGTCGCCGTATTCGACCGGTTCCCCGGCCGTCGTCGAGGTGCGGCGCCGTTCCCGCAGTAGTGGGGCTCCCGGGGCGATATCCAGCAGCGTCGCATCGTGGGGGTCGGCGGCCAGCGCGTCGATGGTGTGCCGGGCCGAATGCAGGTCGACGCCCTGCCGCGCGAGGTGGGCGTAGATCGACGAGGCGTCGGGGTCGAAATCGAACAGCAACCGGCCCACGGGTTCCACGAAGGTGGCGCGTTCCAGCATGACCGGTTCGCCGTCGAGCGAACGGACCCGCAGGACTTCGACTACCGGCGTTCCTTCGCCGATCCCGAGCTCGGCCGCCGCTACCGCACCCGCCCCGCGGCGCGCGACCTCCACCGTGCGCTGTCCTGGTGTTCTGCCTATCCGCTCAGCCCAGGCGGTGAACGAGAGCAGGCTTTCGAACGGCTGCCCGAGCGCGGTATCCCGCACCACGGGCGGGCGGCCCTGGCCACCGGTGATCAGCCCTTCGTGCCGGAGGGTCGCCAGGGCGGTGCGCACGGTGCCCCGGGACGCGCCGAACTCTGCGCACAACCGCGCCTCCGACGGCAGCGAGGCGCCGGGCGGCAACGCACCGCGGTGGATCCGCTCCCGGAGTTCGGCGGATACCCGGGCGTGCAACGGTATGGCCACGTCGTCCTCTCGGAAGGCGGATGAACTTGACCACACAAGCATACGATCACCGGCGCAGATCTTGCGCATTTACCGCACTGGCCTGGTGAAACTTCCGGTGAACTTATATAGACAAGTTGCCCGCAAGGCTTGAGTCGGGACAGCCGGCTTGCGAACATTCCTGGCATGACAGCTGCTCCACCACCCGTACCCCCCGCCCTGCCGACTCAGTCGGTCGACCTCGCCGTCGTCGGCGGCGGCATCGTCGGCCTCGCGCACGCCGTCGATGCGGTCGAGCGCGGGCTGCGGGTCGCGGTCGTCGAACGTGACGCCCGCGCGGTGGGCGCGTCGATCCGCAACTTCGGCCACCTCTGCGCCACCCCACAGACCGGCACCGTCCTCGACTACGCCATGGCGGCCCGCGAGAAATGGCTGCGGCTGTCGGAGAAGGCGGGTTTCGATATCGTCCGTGCGGGCACGCTGGTCGTCGCCCGCAGCGCCGCCGAGATGGGTGTCCTCGAGGAATTCGCTGCCGAACGCGGCCGCGAACAGGTATGCCTGCTCGACCGTGCCGGCGTCGAGAAATCCTTCCCCGCGGCCCACACCGGCAGCGATATCGTCGGCGGCGCGCACCTACCGCTGGACCTGCGGGTCGACCCCCGGGCAGCGATCCCGGCGCTCGCGAAGTGGCTCGCAGCCTGTGGTGTCGATTTCTACTGGAACACCCACGCCGGCGCCCTCTCGCCCGGCATCGTCCACACCGCCCGCGGCGACCTCTCCGCGACAGCGATCGTGCACGCTTCGGGCCACGACGTCGACCGCCTGTTCCCCTCCCTCGCCGAAGAATACGAAGTCCGCCGCTGCAAACTGCACATGCTGGAAGTCGACCCACCCGCCGACGTCCGCATCGACCCCGCCGTCCTCACCGGCTACTCGATGCTCCGCTACGGCGGCCTCGCCGCCACTGCTTCGTCCACCGAGGTCCGCCGCGAAATCACCGCTCGCGCGCCGGAAACCCTGGATGCGGTGATGAACCTGATGTTCACCCAGCGTCCCGACGGCGCCATCGTCCTCGGCGACACCCACCACTACAGCCGCACCCACCTCCCCTTCGACGAGGAGTCGGTCACCGACCTGCTACTCCGCGAAGGTGCCCGCCTGTTCGGCGTCGACCGGCTCACCGTCCGCCGCCGCTGGCGGGGAATCTACGCCGACTCCCCCAAAACCGATTTCCTCGTCGCCACCCCCGCCCCCGGCGTCCGGGTCGTCTCGGTGACCTCCGGTATCGGCATGACCACCGCCCTCGGCCTCGCCCCCACGGTCCTCGACGATCTGCTGGGGTGATCCCGCTCGCCGAGTGAGGTCAGGCGTTCCACCATTCGTCCGCGCCACAGGCGACCTCGTAGCGCCACCATCCGTTGTCCTGCCCGTGCTCGAGAGCAGCCTTGATCCCGGCGAAATCCGCACCCACCGGCACCGTCAACGCGACCATCGGGAACTCGTCGCTGCCCCCGCCCAGGTCGAAGGCAGCAAACCGTTGATGCACGGCACGGGGTCACGGCCCAGCGGGCCCGAGGGAATCGGCACGACGCGGATGGTGCAGTTACCGGACGAACGGACCCGTCCGAATGGTGCCCCTCCTGCCCGAGTCGCGCGACGACGTACGGTCCGCTATTCGGCGGCGGTCGTGATTGTGGCCGCGACCTCATCGGGGCGGGACACCAGCGAAGCATGCGAAGCATCGAGTTCGCCGGTGTGCGCGCCCATCCGGTCCGCCATGAACCGCTGGGACGACGGCGGAATCACCCGGTCCTGAGCCGACACCAGATACCAGGTCGGCACCTGCGCCCACGACGGCCGTCCGGAGGGTTCCAGGTTCGCGGCAACAGCAATCGACTGCTGGTGGGCGATCATCTGGGCAGCGGTCGCGTCGTCGACATCCTGGGCGAACACCTCATGGAAACGATCCGGAGCGATATAACCGTCGAGGTTGCGGCCCATCGGACCTTGCGGGTCGTCGACGAGTTCCACCTGCAACGTCGGCGGAAGCAGCTGACTGCCCGGGAACCGGATCGGGTCCAGTGCCAACTGAGCGATCTCACCCTGTACCGGCGCGAACGCCGCCACATAAACCATCGACACGACATCAGGGTCGTGCACATTGCTGATTACGAAGCCTCCGTAGGAATGGCCGGCCAGCACCACCGGTCCCTCGACGGTGTCGAGGACCGACTGGATGGCAGCAGCATCGTGCGCCGGCCCGCGCAGCGGGTTGTCCGGGGTCAGCACCCGGTACCCCTGCCCGCGCAGACGCTCGGCGACACCGTCCCAGCCGGTGGGATCGGCGAAGGCGCCGTGCACCAGCACCACGGTCGGCATCGGCTGGGCAGCCGCGGGAATCGCGCCCCCCAACGCCGCGGTCAAGGCAACGATCACAGCGAACAACGCAACACGCACAGTGCGGAATGTGGTCATGGTTTCCCTGTCCGGTCTCGATCGATTTCGCACGAATTCGAGCAGCTGGGCGCCGAGATCTCCGGCGCCGCACAGGTGATACGGCCACTGATTCTAAACCCCGGCCCGACACAGGTACCGGGAAATCCGCCGACCGGCCGCCTTACGGTCGAGGAGCAATCGGCGTTATCCGGCCTACCCGTGGAACGGCAGTCGAGGGCTCACCCGACCTCGGACACCTCACGACCCCCCTCGACCAGATACCGCCCCGCCCGGAGCCCGGCAGGCCGCAGCACCTGATACACCGCCCCCGACCCCGTCACCGCACTGTCGACCAGCGTGAACCCCGACGCCGGCGAATGCGCGTCGAACAGCCGCTTCCCCGGCCCGACCACCACCGGGAACACCATCAGCCGATACTCGTCGATCAACCCCGCCTCGTGCAGTGTCCGCACCAATTGCCAGCTCCCGTGCACCTGCAGCTCCCCACCCGGCCGTTCCTTCAACGCCTGCACCCGCCCGACCACGTCCCCAGCGATCGCAGTCGAGTTCTGCCACTCCGGCTCGGCCAGGGTGGTCGAAACGATATGTTTCGGCAACCCGTTCAACTTGGCCGCCACGATATCGCCGGGATCGGTCACCTGCGACCAGTACTCGTACATCATCTCGTAGGTGCTGCGCCCGAGCAGAAACTCCTCCACCTGCTCGAACCACCCACCGACGATCCGCCCGAAATCCTCGTCCCCGGTGAACGGCACCTGCCACCCACCACGCTCGAACCCACCGCTGGTGTCCTCATCGGGTGCCCCCGGCCCCTGCATCACCCCATCCAAGGTGAGGAATTCGTGCACCGTGAGTTTCATTTCACTGCGTCCTTTCGTGTCGACCGGTCGATGGTTATGACCGGCCCGCGCAGCGAAAATCATCTGTCGCTTACCGGTGCGCGTGCGCCCCTGTCACGTGCTCGAGAATGATCGCGCGGGCGGTAGCCCAGGCAGCCGAATCGATATCTCCGAAATCCGCATGCCCAGCCCCCTCCAGCATCGCCAACCGCGCCGGATCACCAGCCCCCTGCGCGGCCCGCACATAAGACCGGGACTGCACCGGATCCACCACCGTATCGGCCGTCCCGTGCACGGCGACCACCGGAATTCCCACCGGCAGATGCTTGATCGGCGACCCCACCGCATACCGGGCGGGCTGTTCCGAAGGCGCCCCACCGAGCAACCCGCCGACGAATTCGTCATGCCCCTTACGCACCGCCAGTGCAAGGTCGAATACCCCGGCCATGATGGTCGCACTCCGCGGACGAACCTGCGGCTGCGCGCCGGGCGCCCCGGGCCCGAGGGTATGCCGCCCCACGATCCACGCCGCCAAATGCCCACCGGCCGAATGCCCCGCCAGATGCACCCGCCCGAGGTCCAGCCGCCCACCTGCCGCCTGCTGTACGACGGTCGCCACGGATTCGGTGGCATCATCGGCATCGGCCAGGGTCGCCGGCCAGCCACCTTCCCCGGCCACCCGCCGATACTCGATATTCCACACCGCGACCCCGGACTCGGCCAGCGACGCCGCCAACGGTTCGAAGTATCCGAGATCATGATCCTCGAGCCACCCACCCCCGTGCACCATCACCACCACCGGATGCGGCCCGTCTCCCTCCGGCAGATGCAGGATCCCGTAATTGTCGGGGTGATCCCCATAGGAGACCTTTATCGTGTCTGCCGCAGCGTGTACCAGGGACTGCTCTGCACTTTCCCGCCCGCACGCCATCCCGGATACCGCTACCGACACGACGACGGCAACACCTGCCGCCACCCTCGACAGTCCACGCAAGCTTCGCCTCCTGCGGTTCGCCGTTACCCATCGCAACGGGCCTGCTCAGCACACGATCGACAGGGCGACACCCTACGCGCCGTCCCTACGTTCCAGCCGAAACCAAGCAACATGTGTCCGTAGCCGCGCCACCGACCCACTGACCACGGACGGACCACCAGGACGGCTTCCCGCCCGACGAATGGCCAGAGGACCAGAAGATTGACGCTCCGCCACTGGCTCATTCGGTGGAGTCGATGATGAACTCCCGCCCGAGCCCCAACAGCACCCGATCCGCGGTGAGCAGCCGCAAATTCTCGCACCAAGCCTGAGCAGTGATCAGCCGATCGAACGGGTCGTGCCGGGTCAACTCCGGGAAAGCCCGCAACTGCTCGGCATGCTGTCCGGTCACGTCCAGAATGCTCAGCCCCTGATCACCGATGATCTCGGTGAAGTTCGCCGGGATCTTCAACTTGCCCAGCATGCATTTGATCGTCAACTCCCAGACTGTCGCCGCCGACACATAGACTTCCGGCGCCGATGTGATCATGCGCCGGGCGCCGGGTCCGGGACGGGGATTGTCGTCGAGTAGCCACAGTGTGGTCTGACTATCCAGCAGCAGCATCCGAGTCTTCCCCGTAGAACATCTGCTGGATATCAGGATCTACCTCGAAGGCGCTGTCGTCGTACTCGATCTGTCCCCGCAAGCCGCCGAAAGTTACCGGGGCCGCACGGTGTGGAACGAGGTCGGCGACCGGCTGGCCGGCCTTCGAAATCACAATGCGTTCACCACGCGACACCCGCTCCAGCAACCTGGATAGGTGCGTCTTGGCCTCATGGATGTTCACGGCGGTCATACAACAAGGATAGCTAGTTGACTTAGTCTAGTCTAGTTCAAAATAGTTCGTTCAACCCCACGGGTCAGATGCCTGACGTCGTCATCGAGCAAACAGGCATAGCAACGAGCTCATCGGAGTGACGCCGCTTTGATCCGCCGCTATTCTGATCCGGCTCCCTCGCAACGGTTCACCGGCGCGCGACCCCAGCGATAACCGATGAGGAACACCATGGATATTCAGGCCGCGGTCGCCGAGTTCGACCGATCCGCGTACTCGGAGAGACTGGCTACCGGAGAGGGCCAGCGTCAGCAGATCGTCGAACATTTTCCGCTGGACGAATGGCCTTCGATGCCGCTCGAGCGCTATGCGTTGGGCGTCGGGCAGGGCAGCGAAATGACCTACTGCCGGCTGCTCGAGTTCGTCGCCACCGAGTTCGGCAGCATCAGCGGCGGCAGCGCCGGCAAACATATGCTCTACCGGCACAAGTCCGGCGAGTGGCGACTCGCGCCTCCCCTCATGGGACTCGGTGTGGACGAAGCGTGGCAGCGGTTGCGCGGTGAGTTCGTCACCGCATTCAAAGCCGTGGAGCGGCAGGCTTTCGCCGAACTCGATGACCTCGAGATCCTCACCTCCGGCCAGGCTCTCGCGACCAAATCGTTGACCGCCTACTACCCACAGCACTTCCTGCCGATCTACTCGTCGACACACCTGCGCAAGTTCATCGCGCTGCTGGGTGGCACGCCCGAGCGGAACGCCCCCGCCTGGCGATCCAATCGGCAACTCCGTGAGCTGGTTCGAAAAGAGCCCGCACTGGAAGGGATGTCTTCCTCGGAGGTGATGCGGTTCCTGTACGCGAGCTTCGATCCGCGGGAGCAGAAGCGCGTGGTGTGGAAGATTGCCCCTGGACCAGGGGCGCGGCTCTGGGAGGAGTGCCGGACACACAAGTACATCCGAGTCGGCTGGGACGAGGTCGGCGATCTCACTCAGTACACCAGTGACACCGAGCTCAAGCATGCTCTCGATACCGAGCTACCGGACCGCCCCGGTGGAAATCTGACCAAAGCCCGGAACCTGGTGGCGTTCCGCGATCTCGAGCCGGGGGACCGGATTGTCGCCAACCAGGGCAAATCCCATGTGCTGGCGGTCGGCACGGTTTCCGGCGGCTACTACTTCGACGAGGACCTGACCGAGTATCGCCATGTGGTGCCGGTCGATTGGGACACCTCCCTGGCCCAGGATCTGGCGGAGCCGCAGAACGGCTGGGTGCCGACTTTCGCGAAGGTCCCGGAGCAGTTGTTCGCGCAGCTCGCCCGCCCCCGCACGGTTTCCGGCGCCACGTCGGAGTTCGATCCCGCCGTCGAGATACCGGCGGCGATAACCCGCGTACAGGATGCGCTCGCCCGGAAGGGGCAAGTGATCCTGTACGGCCCGCCCGGCACCGGAAAGACCCGGTTGGCGTTGCAGACAGCGTTGGCCGCTACCGGAAAATCCGCGACCCTCGGCAACCGCGCAGAGTCGCAGGCGATCTCACACATGCTGGGTTCCGACAAGGTACAGCTGGTGACGTTCCACCCTTCCTACGGTTACGAGGATTTCGTCGAAGGCTACAAACCGGTCGACACCCCGAACGGGCACGGGTTACGACTCCAGCTCACCGACGGCCTGTTCCACAATCTCTGCACCGCCGCGGCCGATTCGGACGACACCTTCCTGCTCATCATCGACGAAATCAACCGTGGCGACCTTCCGCGAATCTTCGGTGAACTCGTCACCCTGCTCGAAACCGACAAACGCGGCATCACACTGCGGTTGCCGATCAGCAAACGCACTTTTACTGTCCCGCCGAATGTCCGCATTATCGGGACGATGAACACTGCCGACCGCAGCGTCAGCCATCTCGACGCCGCGATCCGCCGACGTTTCGCCTTCGTCGAAATCGGTCCCGACCCCGACGCGGTGTCGGGGTCCGTGGGCCCACTCGACCTCGCCTCCTTCCTCACCTTCCTCAACACCCGCATCGCCGATCACCTCGACCCGGATCACCAGATCGGCCACGCGTACCTGCTCTCGAACAGCGAACCCTTGGCCACGGACGAAGAGTTGGCCGCGGCCTTCTACCACGACATCGTTCCGCTCCTGGAGGATTACTGCGTCGGCAGAGTAGAGCTGCTCCGCGAGCTCTTGGGCGACCTGATCGACCAGGACACCGGCCGGCCCGCGCAGATCGCCGTCGCCGACCTCGCGGCCGCACTGGCAGCCGAATTCACCGCCGGCCTCGACCGAGATATGGATGCCTGACCGTGTCGAGATCCGCCTGGCCGAATACGAATCGGTATCGCTGGATCTCGATCACCTCAGCCAAGCCGATCTGACACGCCTGCACGCACTCCAGGACCGGCGCCGCTGCACGCTCACTCCCCACCGCACCGGGTGGACGCTGACCGCCCGGGCGACGGTCGGGATCCTGGCCTTGGACAGAATCCGCTTGGTCATCGCCCCGAAGCTGGCCTTCACCGGCGATTCGCTGCTGCAGTGGTTCTGTTATGCCACTGCCGCACCGGCCCCGCACCCGGCCACGCTCCGCAACTGGCAGGTCGACCGGCACGGCGTCCCCGATATCGTCGCGGCGGCATTGCTGCACGAATGCCGAGCCCTGCTACGCGACGGCCTGCGCCGCGACTATATCCGTCACGACACAGTCGAACCCGTACTCCGCGGCCGCCTGGACACAGTGGCCCAGGCAACAAAGCAATACGGCCTGCTCGACCGCCTGCACAACCGAACCTTCGACCGGGATATCACCATCTGGGAGAACCAACTCTGCGGTCTCGCCCTCCGCGCTGCCCGCACTATGGTTGCCGACCCGCACCTGGCTCGCGATCTCGCCCGGACCGCTACCGAATTCCCCGCGGCAGCTTCCCGCGCCGGCATCCTGCGTGCCCTCGACCGCATCACCTACACCCGTCTCAACCGCCACTACCGTCCCGCCCACATCTGGGCGGGCCTAATCCTGCGTGGCGGCGGCGTCACCGATCTCCTCGTCGATACCGGAGCGTCCGCGGAAAATCTGCTGCTGGATATGCCTGCCCTGTGGGAGTCGGTGGTGCGCCGGTTGGTGCACGATGCCGCCCCACCCGGTACCGAAATCATCGCCTCCAGCGGCCCGACCGCCATTACAGTCCGCGGCGACCTCTCATCCCGGCCACCGTTCCGCCCGGATGTGCTCGTCCGGTGTGCAACCGGGACCGGCCCGCCGACTCTCTTCCCGATCGACGCCAAATACAAGACCTATGCCAACCGAACGATAAGCGCCGCCGACGTCCACCAGCTATTGACCTACATCTCCGGATACGCACCGCACCCAGCTCCGCTTGCCGCCATCATCTACCCGCACCCGAACGACTCCCCGCACCGAAAACTCCAGATCAGCGGCAACGGCCGCCACCTGGGCACCATCCGTATACACGGCGTCGACACCGCCGCAACCCCAGAACAGGCCGCTGCCGCCCTGGGCGGGGCACTGTTCACGTAACGCGGTTACATCTCGTCGGGTGTCATCGAAGCGGCAGGGCGGGGCAGCCAGTAACGTCTGCTGATTTCCACCGATGTCAGAGCAGAGCTCGAGTACGAGTCCGCGCGCGGCGGGGGTACAACGAGCAACCTGCAAGAGGGTGGAGGCAGACGTGACGCAGGTGCCGCTATGGGAGGACACCACGGCAGTAGAGCATGGGCTCACTGTGGAGGTGCTGACCCAACCCGCGATCAACCTCGCACTCGTGCACAATGGCGTGCCCCTGATCGCCGGGCTGCGCGTCACGAACACATCGGACTCATCCCAAGTCGACGTCACAGTGACGGTCCAGCTTCATGGCAATGGCACAGAACTTGCCCAGCCTTGGACTCGAACTCACGACGGCTCCCTTGGAGCCGCGGGGGAGGTGTTCTGGGACGATTTTTCCGACTTCGCCCCACCGACGCCATACCTGAGCGGTCTGAATGAATCCCACCCCGCAACTTTGAGTGTCACGGTCTCTCGCCTGTGGAATCCGGACGTTCACCTCACAGTGCCGATCAAGGTCCTCGCGCACAACGAGTGGTTCAATGCTCCCATTTTTTTCGATTCGCTGGCAGCGTTCGTGCAGCCGAACACCAATGCGGTCCTTTCTGTACTGAGCGATGCGGCCGAGCTCCTTCGAACGCAGACAGGTAACTCATCGATCAGCGGATACCAAGAAGGGCCCGAGCGTGCCGCGCTCATCGCTGCTGCCATCTATGAAGTTCTACGTACACGACAGATCCGATATATCAATCCGCCGGCCTCGTTCGAGGACACCGGCCAGAAGATTCGCACAACCGCCCAGGTGCTGGAGCAGGGGTTCGGCACCTGTATCGACCTTTCCGTGACCTATGCGGCGTGTTTGGAAGCCGCTGGCCTTCGACCACTGGTGTGGTTGGTCGAGGGTCACGCGTTCGGTGGTTTTCTCCGCAACGAGGTGAATCTGGCCCATCCTTCCCTGACCGAGCAGAATGGCCTCGTCAACCTCATCGAATCCGGCATTGCCGTGCCCGTCGAAGCGGTGTTCTACGATCAGTCGCCGCACAGCGATTTCAAGGGCGCGATCGCGAGCGCCAAGCGGTATTTCAGCAGTCCGGAGACCCTCGCGGGCGTCGTCGGTATCGCTGCGGCACGGAAGAGCGGTGTTCGTCCGATTCCGAGCACCGACGATATCACCCCTGTTTTTCAGTCCGAGCATGCGAACCTCCGCAACATCGTTCTCGATCTGCCGGAAGAACTGCAGAATCAACGCAGCAACGACGATGTACTGGAAGTGGCAGATGACGCTCCGGCTCGGGTTCGAAAATGGAAGTGTGCGCTACTCGACCTGAGCACCCGCAATCGGCTGCTCAACCTTAAGCCGTCACGTCAGGTAATCGACCTCAATGTGCCGAGGGGAGGGCTGTCGGTCCTCGACGACCTCATCCATGCCGGCACTTCGATATCGGTGACCCCACACGACGATCTCTCCTCCATCCACCAGCTCCGGGGAGCACGCCGCGCGGCCGAAATAGACCCGGAGGAGCTCAGGAACCTCCTGTCGAATGACCACAGGTTGTATGCCGCCGTCTCTCATGACACGTACACACGCCGATTCAAGGATCTTTCCCGCACCGCGCGGACACTGCTCGAAGAAACCGGCAGTTCCAACCTCTACCTGACATTGGGCGTACTCGTTCACCACACCTCGACCGGCGCCGAGGCGAGGGCTCCCCTGTTCCTGTTGCCGGTGCGGCTCACCGGCGGTACCGGCCGCGCGCCGTTCCAGATCACGGTGGACACCACCGAGGTAGCGACACCGAACCACTGTCTCGTCGAGTGGCTGCGGCTGAAACACAATGTTTCGATCGAGGCACTCGAAACACCGAAGCTCGACGACAGCGGGCTCGATATCGTCCATACCTTCCGGGAGATTCGCGGAGCACTCGTCGAAAACAATATCGATCTGCGGATCGACGAGGTCGCGACGCTGGCGATCTGCCAGTTCGGCACGTTCGGAATGTGGCGGGACCTCAACGACAGCTGGGAAACCCTGGAACTAAGCCCTATCGTCCGGCATCTGACGCACAACCCGGGGGAATCGTTCCGCGACCCGCACAGCGACGCCGATTCCGGGCTCGATCACATCGAAGTCGATGAAGGAGCCGTTGCCGTGCCCATTCCGGCCGACGGCTCACAATTGCGGGCAATCGCTCTTGCCGCGGAAGGCCGCACCTTCGTCCTCGAAGGCCCGCCCGGCACCGGCAAATCCCAGACGATCACGAACCTGATCGCGCACGCACTACACCTCGGCAAGACCGTTCTCTTCGTTGCGGAGAAGCAGGCAGCGCTCGACGTCGTGAAGAAACGGCTCGACACCATCGGCCTGCAGAATTTCACTCTGGACCTGCACGGAAAAGGACAGCGACCGAACGCTATCCGTGGGCAACTCAAAGCTGCGATCGACTGTTCCATCTACTACAACGACCGCGCGTGGGATGTTCGTCTCGCGGAATACCGCAAACGGCTGATTCCTCTGGCTGACTATCCGGCCACAATCCATGAACGCAACGGCGCCGAGCGCAGTCTATGGAGCGCATACGAGGAGATTTTGGAGAGCGGCCACGGATCGACCGCCCCCATCCCGACCTCGTATATAGCCCGTCCCTCGGAAAGCTGGACCGAGATCAGAGACTCACTCGATCAGTTCTCCAGAGCTGCCCGCTCACTGGATATCCGTCCCGGGATTCCGTGGTCGATTGCCGGATCGATCCGCGACGAGGTCGGCGCCGACCAGATCTCGACGGCGCTACGCCGATTCGACCAGGCCCTCCACGCTGCACGTTCGAGTGAACGGGTATGGAGTCTACTGGCGCATCTCGACGACCCACTGCGCCTCAGCACCTTGGTGCCGGCAGCCGCTCGGCAACTGGGCCGGCCTGTTCCCGATGCGATGACCCAGGCATGGATGCGTGGCCCCGAGTTCGCGGCACGCCGAGAGGCGCTGTTCGTCGAAATTGCGCGATTGCATCAGGATTGTGCTCCGCTGCTCGGGAGATTCGTGCCCGCGTTCATCGAATCCGGTGACATACCCGCGTTCGTCACGGAAGCCGAGGAGTGCGGGAAGGGTCTGCTCAACAGAAAGAAGAAAGCAGACCGGTTCCAACGAAACATTTCCCCGTTCGCCCGGCCCGGCGCAGATCTCGACCCGGCCGCCGCCCTTCCGCTGCTGCGCGCGATCCCTGGTGTACGTGGCCTGATCTCTCGGGTGCAGGCGCTCACCCGCAACCTTCTCGGCCCGTTCGCGCCGCCCCACTGGAACCCGCTGCACCGCGATGCCGCCGACCACCTGAAGCCCACTTTTGGCTATATAGCGGCAACGCTCCGGTTCGCCGACGAACACCCCGCCGAGTGGCGGATGCTCGAATCGTTCGGTACTCCGCTGGAGAACGAGGTACGCCTGCTCGCGGAACTGGGTGAGGGGTGGGAGTCGATTCGCACGATCTTGGGGACCTCTGTCGACGATATGGAGCGGTGGTGCGCCGGGGACCACTGGCTCGCCGCATGGGAACGCACTCGCTCCGCGCTCTTCGAGGATGCGGAAAATTTCCGAGCGCAGCGCATTCTCGGCTGGTCCCGCATGTCGGGCTTCTTGGCTCCGCTGCGGCGCGCCGGGCTCGACGAGTTCGTCGAGATGCTCCTCGCCGGTCGGCTCCACGCCGCCGACGCGACAGGAGCGTTCATACGAGGCACTGCCGCTACTTCGCTCGCCGAACGCCGTCGCTCGACAGGTTCGACACATTTCGATCCGCATCTACGTGACGGTGAGATCGAGGATTTCGTGCGCGCGGCCGATGCTCTCCGAAACGAGCAGGTCTCCGCACTACCTGCCGCTCTTCTCGCTCGACGTCCATTCCGCGCCGGTTCACTTACCGGTGCTGTCGGAGAACTACGGCGATCGCTCGACCGGAAACGTGGTGGTGCCAGCATTCGGCAGCTGATGAACAAGTACGCCGAGCACATTCTGGCTGCCACCCCCTGTGTTTTCGTCAGCCCCGCATCGCTCGCGCAGTTCATTCCGCCCGGCTCGGCAACCTTCGATATCGTCGTATTCGACGAAGCCTCCCAGGTCACTGTGGCGCAGGCGATCGGCGCCCTCGGGCGTGGCCGGTCGGCGGTCATCGTCGGTGATTCACAGCAGATGCCCCCGACCTCGTTCGGCCAGGTCACCGCAGCAAACGACGACGAGGCCGATGAGGACGGCGAACTGGCACCGGAAGACCTCGACAGTATCCTCACCGAATCAGTGGAATCCGGGGTCCCACGGTTGTGGCTTTCCTGGCACTACCGCAGCCAGGACGAGACGCTCATCAATTTCTCGAATCAGAAATACTACGAGGGTCGGCTGGCCAGCCTGCCTTCACCGGGCGGTGATCTGACGGCCGGTGTCGAATGGCGCCGTGTCGACGGCCACTTCAACCGCGAAAACCGAGTCGATCTCCGCACGAATCGGGTCGAAGCCGAGGCCGTGGTCGAAGAGATCCGGACTCGGCTCACTACACCGCACCTGGCCGGGCAGAGCATCGGCGTCGTGACATTCAACGCGCCGCAGCGCGACCTCGTCCAGGACCTGCTCGAGGAATGCTCCGACCCGCTGGTCCGCGAGCAGCTTCGTACCGATGCCGAAGAGGGCATTTTCGTCAAGAACCTGGAGAACGTGCAGGGTGATGAGCGGGACGTCATCCTGTTCACCACAGCGTTCTCCGCCAAGCCCGGGGAATCTCAGCTACCGCTCAACTTCGGTCCGCTCAGCCGGGCAGGCGGGGAGAAGCGCTTCAACGTCGCGGTTACCAGGGCACGCCGCAAGGTAGTCGTCTTCACCTCGTTCGACCCATCCGATATCGATCTGGCGCGGACCACATCAGCGGGTATGGCGCATTTGCGCGGGTACTTGGAGATGGCGTCGCACGGATCGAGCATCGGAGAACGCTCACGAGCCGGTGTCGTGGTGAATCCGATACAGCGGGATCTGTGCGCGGCACTTCAGGAGCGCGGGTACGAAACAAAAGTCAACTACGGCCTTTCCGAGTTCGTCCTGGATATCGTCGTCCGCGAGCCGGATTGCCGACATTGGCAGGTCGCGGTTGTGCTGGACGGCCCGCAGTGGGCGAGTCGGTCCACCGTCGCCGACCGGGACCTGACACCACGTTTGCTCGAATCGATGATGCACTGGGGTTCGTCGCTGCGGGTATGGCTTCCCGACTGGATCGACAACCGGGCCACCGTCCTCGACCGGATCGACCTGGCCGTCGAAGCGGCCCGCGCGCGCCGACGCGAATTCGAGGAGCAACTCGCGGCCGCGGCCGAGGCGCGCGCCGCGCAGATTGACGAAATCGAGCAGGGCATCCCTGACGAGAAGGCGTTCGAAGAGATCGTCACCGATTTCGAGGTCGATCGGGAGGATCAGGAACCGGAATTCAAAGCACCGGAAATGCCGAAGCTCCCGACTGGCACCGAACAGTTGGCGGGTGCAGTGATATCGAGTGCAGTCCCCTCGGACTCGATCGACATAGACGCACTTCCTATGGTCAAGGCCGAGCCTGCAGAACGTGACTGGCACGGGCGCGGCATTGCTTATTCGTGCGCTCCGGCAACGGAACTGGGAAGCCGGTCGGATCTCGACCGGACACAGTCACCGACAGTGCGACGGATCATCACCGCCGCGGTGCGGGAAACAGTCGAAATCGAAGGGCCGATTGCACTGGACAGACTGGCCCGCGACGTGGGCAGGCGATTCGGCTTCGATCGAGTCGCCGCCGCGCGCAAGGATTTCGTTGCCGAGTGTGTTCCTGCCGAGCTGCTCCGCCGTGGCCCCATGGGCGTGTTCGTGTGGCCACACCAGGTCAATCCCGAAACATGGAAGGGGTACCGCACAACTCCAGAAGGGCTGGTGCGACCGCTGAACGATATCGCCCCGGAGGAGATCGTGAACGCGATGCACGCGGCCTGTACCGGTCGTGAGCTCGATCCTGAATCCCTGATGCGCGAAACCATGGCCCTCTTCAATCAGCGACGGCTCGCCGGTCCGAGTAGAGATCGCCTGGAAGCGTGCATGGACCTGGGGCTGGAAGGCACGCGGCTCATCCGGATCGGCCCGAAGATTCGAGCCGGGTCCTGACGCAGAGGTCCGAGCCGCGGCCTCCGCGCGACTCAAGGCCTTCATCGCGGACCATCACCCCGAGGAATCGTCGAGCCGCCCGCACGCTGATCGATAACGTTCGGGCGCTCCGCACACGGTCACTGTAGGCCCCGAACATCTGAGGCAGCCGCTGATGCCGATTCGTATCAAGGCCTGTTCTTGTGAATTCGAGGCAGAACCTTTTCCCTCAGGTAAGTGCGGATGTCCCGGGCCTGCTCAGCATCTGCCGCCACAAGAGGTGGACGAACGGTCCCCGGAAAGCTCGGGAGTCGCTCGGCAAGAGCCGCTTTCACGAACGCTATATCCGTGAGCCCGGAACGCCGCCGCAGCTCACGACAGTCGTCGAATACCGACTGCCACCGGAGCGCCGCGGCGTTGTCGCCGCCACGGAGTGCTTCCGCGATCCGGACCGGCAGTTCGGGCACCGGGTTGCCGCCCCCTGACACGATCCCCTGCGCGCCGAGTTCGCCGATATGGGCTGCGGCGCCGTCGGAGCCCACGAACACGGAGAGCCCGGGAACGGCATAGGCGCGGGTGGTCCCGCGGTCGGTCCCCGAGTCCTTCACTCCGGCGAGCATCGGATATTTCGCGGCGAGGCCACCGAGGAGTTCCGGCGTGATGACGGCCTGGGTGTGGCGCGGGAAGTTGTACACGAGCAGCGGCACCTTCGCCCGGCCGAGCAGGGCGCCGAAGTATTCACGAACCCCGGCTTCGGGTGGGTCGGCGAAGTAGTAGGGAGCAATGGCCGCGACAGCGTCCGCATGATTCTGCGCATGGTCCAGCAGCTCGATAGCATCCCCGACAGCAGTGGTGCCGATATGCGTGATCACCTGGCCCGGCCAGCGTGCACGGGTGAGTTCGAGGACAGTCTTGCGCTCGGCGACAGTGAGCGCCGGAAATTCTCCCGTGGTGCCGTTGACCAAGACCGCCTTCACCCCGGACTCGTTCAGGAAGGCCAGATAGTCGCCGAGCGCGCCCGTATCCACCCGGTGATTACGGGTGAAGGGCGTAACGGTGGCGAGAACCGGATTCAGCCCGACAACTCCGGCCCACCGTGGACCATCCACTCCATCGGCCATCAACGACCTCCTCCACATCGACCTGCGGCCGGCCGGCTCGTGCCGGACTAGGCCGTGATTGCGACAGATCAGCTCGTCCCTTCGCGGACATCCTCCCCTGTTCGGCGAACGCCTTGAAATCCTGCATGTGCTGCTGCGACTGCTTGTGGAAGGTGCCGGGCATCAGAAGAGCCACCAGTCGCATCAGCTTGCTGCTGAAACGGTATTCGCTCTCTTGCTCCCAGAGCGTCGTCTCCGGATCGGCTTCGGTGTCGGCCGGATCCCGGCGGGTGGGAATTGTCAGGTCGGGTCGGGTGCGTAGAACTTGGTGGTCGCCTCGACTGCGACCGCGACGTGCTCCGGTTCACCACCGGCGGCCAGGTGAGCCTCGCCCCAGGCCGCGGCGCTGCGCCGGATGAACTCGCGCCCTTCGGACGACTTCTGGAGCTCCTCGTGGCCGACGTTCTCGCCGCCGGTCAACAGCCGGGCCAGGGCGAGGAGATACAGGTCCCAGCCGACACCGCCGGCACCGGGGCCGTAGACCGGGAAGAGGGGCTCCTCGACGACCGCTGCGTGGATCAGCTCGAATTCGGTGTCGCCTGTCGGGCCCGGGGTCAGGCGCACTTCCACCTCGCTCGTGCCGGGCCAGGCGTCGGCATCCGGCCCGTAGAGCCAGGACACCTTCAGCAGACGCGGCGGCTCGCAGCCGAGGATCTCACCGTGCTCGCCACTGTCCAACTCGAACTTCCCGCCGAGCCGCAGATCGCCGGTGACCGGTTGCAACCAGCGACGCAGCCGCTCGGGGCTGGTAATGGCATCCCAGACGTCCTCGATCGGCGCGGCGTATCGACGCCGCACCTCGATGGTGTACGCGTCGCCGGCGGGCACGCTGCCTTTGCCCATTGTCCGGCGCGCGGCGGCGAGTTCGTCCAATACGTCTTTCATGTCAGGTTCCCTTCGCTGACGGATCGGTCTTGTCCGCATCGGCGCCGGGCTCGGCCGGTCGGGTGGATTCCCCACCAGCCGGAGCCCGAGCTGCACGCCGGCCCCGGGCCAGCTCGGTTTCCAGGGCGTCGAGGCGTTGTTCCCAGAACCGGCGAAACCGGTCCAGCCATGCGTCGACCTCGCTCAGCGGCCCGGGCTCGACGGCGTAGAACCGGCGAGCGCCCTCGGGCCGCACCGATGTGAACCCGCTGTCACGCAGCACGCGCAGATGCTGTGAGACAGCTGGCTGGGAGAGTCCGCACTCGGATCGGATCACGTCCGTGATCGCGCCAGAGGTCTGCTCACCGTCGGCGAGCAGCTCCAGAATGCGCCGGCGCACCGGGTCGCCGAGGATGTCGAACGCGTGCACAAACCAGGATCATACCAGTCCCTACTTATATAAGTCAGTGCTGGCATACTGAGGTGGAGTTGCTCAGAGTTCGTCTTCGTTCGCGGATTCTTCGGTGGCAGATGAGTGCGGATGATGCCGGCGAAGAGGACGACTGCCTTACGTCCGTGGCGTTCGGGGCCCGCTTCGCTGCACCATCGAACGCGCCACGGCCTGACTTCACGAGGGATACGCACCGGGCGGATTCTCGCGGTGTTCACCGAATCGGCTGCACACGATTCATGATCTCGGCGGGACCCACCGCCTTGACGAACGACTCGATCCGACCCCCGGACGCCGGGAGATAGGGGCGATACTCGGCGACAGCGAACACGTATGCCCAAGCGTAGGAACGGTTTTCGTCGAGCGGCGGGTGCGCGCGGAGCTCGCCCAGCCGATCCGGAATCGATACCGGCCCGTCTTGAATCGCGACTCACAACCCCGCCGCGGCATTGATATCCTGTGGCTGCGTTACCGGGGATTCGCCGGCCAGAACACGGCCCACACGATCACCGCGACCGGCAACCCGACTGCCACCGCCAAGCCGAGTACTGTCATCGCCCAACCCCGGCCGCATACCACCGCGCGAACGACAGCCGGGGTATCACCGTCTCCACGTCGGCCACATCCATCACCCGGTTCAGTTCCAGCGCGCCGAGATGATCCGGCGCGGGCAGAATGACCACATCGACCCCTGAGTTCCGCGCTTGGTCGGCGACCGAGAGCACCGAACGTACATCGGGCCAGATGATTCGGTAGCCGAGACGGTCGGCCAATCGCCGGACCTGCGCCCTGTCCCACTCGGGCGCGGCGCTCACGTCGTCATCTACCCATCCGAATGCGATCGGCCGCATTGTCTCCCCTTCGGTTCCGGCTGGCGTGCACCCGATGCGGAGGACTCGACCACCCCGCACCAGGGCATGAAAGGCACGCTAAGCGTGGGTAGTTCGCAGGTCCCAGAAAAGTGCGTATGAGTGCGCGATCCATTGCCAAATACCTCGGACAGGGGCGAGAATTAAGCGAAGGCCGCACACTTCAGTCCACACTCGAACCACGAGAGGACCTCACCATGAAGGTTCGATTCATCGGCGGTGAATCCGGCGGCGACGGATCGCCCCGGCTCTACGTCACCGAAACCGAGCCGCCACGCTATGCAGCGCAGGGCTGGCGGACCGACAATCCCGACACGATCGAAATTCCGCACAAACTGCTGTGGTTCACCGAGCCGGGCACCTGCATATCGGGTGTCCGCGACACCGGGCACGGAACGTTCCTGCTCTCGGGAGAATCGGTCACCGACCCGGAAGCACTGGCGATAATGCAAATTCCGGCTCATGAGACGGCGGTGCTGGTGCCTATCGGTCAGGAGGTTCGCCCGGATGCGCCTGCTGCACGGCGCTGACGAGCTACGGCCGGTGTTCGCCGCCGCCGAATGCTCCGCTTTTCACCTCGAAACGCGCGACGACTACGCAAGCGAGTCGGAATCCGAGTCACTCAACGCGTTCCGCGCCGACGAGACCATCGACCCAGGCGGGGAATGGTTCTCAGGCTGGACGAACCATGTCGCCGCCACGGTAGCGCGCGGAGTTGCGGTGCGGCGCGCGCGGATTGTCACCGAACCACACACGCTCTACACGCGCTACCTGCTCGCGTTGAGCCGCCACAACGTCGCAGCCGGTGAGGACATCCGCTATCTGGCACGGCACAATGCCGATCCGTCAGACTCGGCCACCGAAGACTTCTGGCTGTTCGATGAGCGGGCGGTGGCATTTTCGCTCCTGGATGCGCGTGGTTGCTGGGTCGGCGCTGCGCTGACCGACGAACCCGTCATCGTCTCGCACGCGGTCGCGGTTCGTAATCGAGTGTGGGCCGCTGCGACTCCGTTCGAGGAGTACCGCGGGCAGTGAACGGGGCAGCACGGGCGAAGGCGGCTCTCGGTGCACGGCTCCGGGAGCTGCGCAGAGATGCCGGGCTGGACGGACGGCAGCTATCCACAGCCGCCGGCTGGCACTGGTCCAAGACATCCCGCATCGAGCACGGCAAGCAGATGCCGAGCGAATCGGATCTGGCGGTGTGGTGCCGGGTCTGTGACGCGACGCTGGCGCTCCCCGATCTGGTCGCGACGCTGCGCAACGTCCGGGCGCAATGGGCGGAGTGGCGGCGGATCACCGCGACCGGCCACACCCGCCGCCAGCAACGCGGACAAGAACTCGAAGCCGAGACCCGGCAGCTTCGCATCTACAACCCCACCATTGTGCCCGGCCTACTCCAGACCGAGCCATACGCCCGCGCGGTACTCGCACAGTGCATAGGCTTCCTCGGCACCCTCGATGATCTGGACACCGCCGTCGAGGCGCGGATGGCTCGCCAGAACATACTGCGCAGTGGCGGCACAAGGGTGGTGGTTCTGATCCACGAGGCGGCACTGCACACCACACTCGACAACGACGAGGTGACCGCCGGGCAACTGCGGCACCTGCTCGAGGTAGCGTTCGGGAATCCCCGCCTATGTTTCGGTGTCGTCCCGCTGCGCGCTGGGTTCGTCTACCTCTCCGGCAGCTTCTATCTGTTCGATCGCCGACAAGCCCTCATCGAAACCGCAAGCGCCGAACTCACGATCACGGCGCCGAGTGAGCTGGAATTGTACGAACGGCTATGGAACGGGCTGCACAGCCACGCCGTCTACGGCGACGCCGCCCGCGCACTGATCAACTCGGCGTTGGACTCGCGCGACAGCAGCACGTGATCGACAGATCACCAACGTATCCGCGCACAGTAGCTACCGGGTATCCAGGTCAATGACAGTGCAGTTCACCTGGAAGGAATTCGGGGCCTGGATCGAGGGGGCAAGGCCGGCGAGTTCCACGACCTCGCTGGCCGATGACCGGTCTGCATCGAGTGGACGGGCACCCACTCGGGGATGCTGATTAATGCCATGAGCCACGCGCGTAACCGGCAAGGCTCGGACCCTCGCGGCGTCGGCTGCGGCAGACGCCGACTCCGCCGGGGCACGTAGCGACGCTGGGCGGAAGCTGTAGTTCCGTGTCCAAATGACGACAGACGTCCCGCCTGCTGACGCTGCTGCGAGCTGATGGTCGTCGCAGTTGCGCCCTCGCGGCGTGTCGACAGTTTCAGCAATGGGCGTGTCGGGGCGCTGTAGGTAGTTTGCCGAATGTGACTGGTAACCCGCGCAATCCGTCTGGGAACGCCGGTGCCCCATAACTTCCCTCATGGCGGGCGCGTAACCCGAGGCCGGTGCCACTGGGAGCACACACCGGACGCCGAGGAAGGACTGAACAAGCTGCTCGGACGGGACCCGTTCGCGTACGGCAATCTCAAGGGCCAGATCGAAGAATCCGAGCAGGGCGGTCTCGGGCGCAGCCGCTATCGGGAGCCGCAGGATTACCGGTGTCCGCTCGATTTCGCACCGAAGGACGAACCGGATCCACCCTGGTTGGGCGAGCTGAAATCGTCCGGTGTGGGCGGGAAGTCGGAATGGCGGCTCTACTTCGGCGAGCCGATCAATCGTCAAGATCACGTCGTGGGTGTGACATTGCGAGACAGCAAGCTGGGCCGCCTCGCGCCCCTGCAGAATCGCGACCGACAGCGGCGCGATATCAAACAAGCCATGCGGTACCTGAAGAAGTTCTTCACAGAATGCGGGTACGTGTGGGCTCGGTTTCCGCAGCGATAGATCCGAGGCACAGCGCCGGCCCGCACACTGTTGCGCTATAGTGCAACATATGAGGATTCGTCGAGAACGCGTGCAGCCCCTCGACCTGACCAGTGAAAGTCATGTCAGGAACGCGATGGACCTGACCCAGGCTCGGCGCCGCCTGTTCAACGACCTGATCGGTATCCGCACCCGGCGCGGAATCAGTCAGGCACGAGTCGCTGAAGCGATCGGCATCAACCGGTCCGGGATCAGCAGGTTCGAGTCCGATATCGAGGGCAGCAACCCCACGATCGACATCATCCTGCGCTATGCGCACGCAGTCGGTGCCGCGATCGATATCCACGTGGAACCTGTCGAGGACCGACAGGCACGGCGTGCCACCCGGGCCAGTACCGGCGAACGCGCCTGGAGCATCCCCGCCCGGACGCTACGCAAGCCCGGTTTCGTCCCGGCTGAAACGCTCGACGACGAACCGACGACGCTCTGCTTCGAAGCCGCGGCCGACAACGATGGGCACTGATGAGCGATAAGCGCCTCGCCGGCACAGGTGCCCAAACCTCCCCCACATCATTTGCCGCCCGCCTGGACAGGGTGGAGACATGGTCCGCCCTGGCACAACGATGGGAGGACCCGGATGAGGTCCCCGATTGGGCAACAGGAACGGAAAACGAGCTGACAATCGCCCTGGGTGGACAACCGAACAGCCAGATCGCGGTTTCGGTAGACCTTCTCGTACGAGACGAGCATCCACGTGCCGTGCGCGTGGAGATCGTGGCCTTCTACGAGCTCGCGGTCTTTCCGGCGGGGGCTCCTGTCCCCGCCGAAGGCAACGTCGAAGATACGAGCGCGTTCGTGAGCAACCTCCCGAACGGTTCCGGCACGAAGATCGTCAACCGAGCCCTGCGAGACATCGCACCCTATCTACGCGAGGCAGTACACAGCACTTCGGCCCGGGTACTTCCCGAGTACCCCGTGCTACTGCCGGGCGGCGTCGGCGACCTACCCGAAAGCGCCCTCCGGCCTCGACAGCCGACTGCCACATCCGGGCAGGATGAGGACGATACGTAGGAAAACGGCCCCTTGGTCGGGAGCGACGTCGATCCACAGGACGGTTCGGTCGGCGTCGGCCGGATGGCGGGCGCCCGGGTGCGAGCTCGGGCGCCCGTGGCGAGTTCGGTCAGCTCTCGGTGGGTTCGAGCAGGATCAGCGGTACCTCGCGGTTGCCGGACTCGACGGCCCGGGTGCGAAAGTCGGCGAAAAACGGGTAGAGCCCGTCGGCGTAGGCCAGCCAGTTCTCCCGCTCCGCGCCTTCGGCTACCCGGGCGGTCATCAACCGGCGATCGGGACCGTCCTGCAGCTGCACCGTCGGGTGCGCCACGAGGTTGTGGAACCAGCTCGGATTGCGAGCTTGGCCGCCGGCCGACGCGCCGACTGCGTAGACGCCGTCACGCTCGATACGCATCAGGGCGACCTTGCGCAGCTTGCCCGAACGGGCGCCACGCATGGTCACTACGACCACGGGGCCACCCTCCATCGTCGCGCCTTCGCGGCCGTCCGTGCGCTCGTAGAGCTCGACCTGATCGCGGGTCCTCGCGTCGGCACCGGGGACGTACTCACCATCGAGCAGATCCGTTGTCATGTCAGGGAATTCCTTTCATTGAGGGCGGTTTTCACGTCTCGCCGTGGATGTCGCAGCCAGAACCGGCGGGACGGTGGAGCCGAACACGTTCACCGGCTTCAGCCGGGTACCTGGATCACGGTCTTCCCGATGGTCCGGCCGCTCTCGGCGAGGGCGTGCGCCGTCTTCATGGTCTCGGCGGTCAGGCCCTCGAGCGTGGTGGTGACGATCGGGCGCAGCCGGCCCGCCGCGACGTCGTTCGCTGCCTGGGCGAGGATCCGGCCCTGGCTGCCGACGTCACTGCCGGCCACGATCTTGCTGAACACCATCTCGCTGTGCAGCGACAGTGACTTTCCGGTGAGGGCCCCCGGGTCGAAGGGGCCGGTGAGGTCGGTGGAGGCCAGGTGACCGAAGGGGCGCAGCACCTCGACGATCGCCCCCAGATGGCCGCTGGTGCCCGAGGTCGAGAACACCAGGTCGACGTGGTCGATCCCCGCCGCGTGGAGCTGCCCGGCCAGGTCACCGCGGTGATCGACGACCAGGTCGGCGCCCATCGCCGTCGCCCACTTCCGCGATTCGTGCCGCGAGGCTGTGCTGATCACGAATGCCGCCGTCATAACCTTGAGTAGTTGCGTGGCCATCGACCCGACGCCGCCGGCTCCGCCGATGACGAGCACGCGGCCGACACCGGGCAGCAGCGCGTCCTGGTCGCGAAACAGCGATTCCCAGGCCGTGAGGACACCGATGGGCAGCGACGCGGCGTCGGTGAACGCGAGCCGGTCCGGGATCTTGGCGACCACCCGGTGGTCGACCGCGACGCGCTCGGCCCAGCTGCCGTCGCGGGTGAAGTCGCCGGTGCCCATCACCCGGTCCCCGATCGTGAACCCGGTGGCCGCGGGCCCGGCCGCGGCGATGACCCCGGCGAACTCCCAGCCGAGGATGACCCGCCCGCCGGGCTCGGCGCTGCGCGTCTGCCGGATCGCCGCTTCACCCGGGTTGATGCCGATCGCACGGACTTCGACCAGCAGGTCACCGTCGCGTAGCCGAGGTTCGGCGACCTCGGCCAGAGTGATGGCGAACGCGTCGAGCGCGTGCGCTTTCTCGTACGCGAGCGCCTTCATGGCTTCAGTCCTGCCTCAGGGCATGCAGCGCCGAGAGCGGTCCGCCGATCTGCATCAGGCGGCCGCCATCGCGCAGCGTCCCGGCGTCGACCGGCGCGAATCCCAGGGCGTCGGCGACGGTGTGGAAATCCGCCTTGGCGGCCTCGTCGTCACCGGCGTAGAACAGCAGCTGCCGCCCTTCCGCGTGCCGGGGATCGGCGGCGATGTACTGGGCGTAGAGGGTGTTGAAGGCCTTGACCACCCGCGCGCCCGGCGCACGATCGGCTACGAACTCGCTCGCCGTCTCCACCCCGAGGCCGGCGACGGTCGGCAGCATCGACGCCAGGGTGTTGGTGGTGTCGACCAGGATGCGGCCGTCCCATTCGGGCAGCCCGGCCAGTGCGTCACCGACCTGCGGCCACATCACGGTGAGGAAGACCATGTCGGCGGCGGCCGCTTCGTCGGCTGTACCCGCGCTCGCGAGCGGCCCCAGCCGGGTCACGACGTCGAGCAGCGTGTCCGGGCCGCGGCTGTTGCTGAGCGTCACCTTGTGGCCGGCCGTCACGAGGTGGCCGGCGATGGCCTGCGCGACCGTCCCGGCGCCGATGGTTCCGAAGTTCATGACCGTCCCTTCAGTCTTCGATGACGTCCGCCATCATTAATTTATGATTGTAGACGTCATCATTAACTGTCAAGCCTGGACTCCTCCGTGCACTCTCATTTTGATGATGAGTATCATCGAGAGAGACGATCTCGCCCGGAAGGTGGTCGACGTGCCCCGCATCACGCAAGAGCAGAAGCGGCTCAACCACGAGAAGATCGTCAACGCGGCCGGTGCGGGATTCCGGCTGCGCGGCATCGACGGCATCGGCATCGATGAGCTGATGAAGTCGGCCGGCATGACGCACGGCGGGTTTTACAACCACTTCGCCTCGAAGGACGACCTCGCTCTCGAAGTCCTCCACCAGGGCTTCACCGACTCGCTCGCGGCGCTCGACGCCATCCGCGAAGCGCATCCCCGCTCGGCGCGCGCGGCCCTCAACGACATGGTCGACGGGTACGTCAACGCCGAGCACCGCGACCACCCCGAAATCGGCTGCGCCTCGGCCGCCCTCGTATCCGACGCCGGCCGCCACGGCGCCGCCGCCCAGGCCGAATACCAGCGCGGGCTCGACGGCTATTTCGCCACCATCACCGACATGCTGCTCGACCGCGCACGCCAGTCCGGCACCGAACTCGCTCCCGCCGAAGCCCGCGAGCGCGCGGTGGCGCTGTTCAGCCAGATGGTCGGCGCGCTGGTCCTCTCCCGGGCGACCGCGGACGCTGCCCCGGACCTGTCGGACGAGGTGCTGACGGTCAATCGACGGCGGCTCAAGAAGCTGTGACCGCCGTCGTTCCGGCCACCCCGACGGAGCGAGTCCGGCGTCGAGCAGTCTCTGTCTACTGCACCAGGTTCGGCGTTCCCGACCCTAGACGGTCCTGGCGGCGGGCATACTCGCCGACACTGATTCCGCAGTCTTCACCCAGCCGACTGAACACCATTCATGATCTCAGCGGGATCCACCGCCTCCACGAATGACTCGATCCGATCGCCAGACGCGGGGAGATAGGGGCGATACTCGGCCACAGCGAACACGTATGTCCAGGCGTAGAGACGGTTTTCGTCGAGAAGCGGGTGCGCGCGGAGCTCGACCAGCCGATCCGGAATCGATTCCGGCCCGTCTTGAATCGCCACCCACAACCCCGCCTCGGCATTGATATCCCCCACGGCGCCGAGCGGATCGATCGTGTACCAACTCCCCGGCCCTTGGAGAATATTCTTCGCCTGCAGGTCGGCATGCAGAACATGCTGCCCGCTGCTGGTCCGGAACAGCAGCTCGAGCAACTCCTCTGCTCTGACGAGGTGCGCCACGGCCCCAACCCTGTTCACGGCCTCGGCGTACCGTTCGTCGGCGAAGCGCTCACGGGCCCAGCCGATGCGCATCCACGCGATATCGGCGAGATCCTTCAGGTCCGGTGGTTCGGGCAGCCCCGCAGCGTTGAGCTTGCTCAACAGCTCGCCGAACTGCTCCGAATCGCCGGCACCGTGCACGGGCCAGGCGATATCACCCGGCACGATCCGGGACATCAGAAAAACACCCGACTCCTCGTCGGTCTGCAGAATTTCCGGCGTCGCGCCCGCCGCCGACCAGCGCTCGAGCATGGCCATCTCGGTGGTCCCGGATTCCTGGTCGACGGGAATCTTCAGCACCGCCGCGGTTCCGACTCCGGTAGTCGCATACACACAACACGACATGGCACCGCTATCGGCGATACTCCCCAACCGCAGATCCCAGCAGTCGGCGTAGCCGGCAATTCGACCTGGCAGCGCATCGAGCCACACGCGCCCGTCTTCTTCGCCGCGCAGAAAGATGATCGCCTTTTCGAGCCGTTCGGGAACGGGAGGCACGGTCATCGCGGGAGGGCCTCGGTACGGTCAGCGATCATCGCCGGTCCAGGACAGCGCCGCCGTGAAGCACACCAGCGCGAGCGCCAGGATGAGCAGCAGGAGATCCCAGACTGACATCAGCTGCCTCCGGATTCGACAGCCGGCCAACGGAAACCGCGTGGATAGAGCTGCATCGGGGTGACGAGCGCGGCCAGGTCGGTGACCAGGGTCCGGATAGCTTCGGAATGCTGGAAGCCCGGTACGACGACAGCCGAGGCGTCGTGTTCGCAAATATGCTGAGCAACGATGAGTCCCGACACAATTGGGCCGGCATCGGCGACCACTGTGAACACGAGTCGGTAGCCGTGCCTTTCGGCGAGTGCATGCAGATCGGCGTCGGATCCGGGAAGGTCGCGCCGGACGTAGGCGATTGCCGCCCGGAGACGAGCGGCATCAACGGATATTGCGGAATCCAGGAACCCCATCGTTCTTCCCCTCGCGTCGTTGGCAGACTCCCCGTGACGTGGTGCCGACACACGCCACGGGGGTCGCGAACCAACGTATGGACACGGGCTGGACATCTGAACTACGTCCGGGACGTTTCCAAGGACACTTCAAACCATCTGAATGTCCCGGTATGGTTCAGGCATGAGCCAGCGCCTCGAATCGGCAATGCTTCGGGCCCCTGGGGAGCCGTGACCCCGTACCTGCAAGAGATGGTTTCCGATGGCCTCACGGCGTGACTACTACCGCGACCCCGACGCGCCCGAGCCGAACAGTCTGGTTCCCGGAGGATCGACCCTCGTAGTCGACGAGAGCGGCGCGGTTCTGATGCAACGCCGCAGCGACTCCGGGAATTGGTCATTTCCCGGTGGAACCATGGAGATCGGCGAAACCCTTGAGCAGTGCGTGATCCGGGAAACAAAGGAAGAGACCGGCCTCGACATCGAAATAACCGGCATCCTGGGGATATACACCGATCCCGAACACGTGATCGCCTACGCAGACGGCGAGGTCAGGCAAGAATTCAACATCACGTTCTACGGCCGCGTGACCGGCGGCGCCATCGCGGTCAGTGCGGAATCGACCGAAGTCGAGTTCTTGACGCCGGCTCAGCTGGAAACGCTTCCGGTGCACGAGACGGTACGGCTGCGGCTACGGCATCACGCCGAACAAAGGCCGAAGCCGTATCTCGGCTGACATCATGCCCAGTGGCATGGTCATGCCGGAGCCGTTCACGGCCGTCGATCGCGCCGCACAGTGGCGACGGATGCTTCTCGGCGGGGAGCCTGAAGGACCGATCGACAGAGTTCCCGAGCCCGAAATGCGTCCGGGCACGGATCGGTCGGTGGGGTGGGTTATACAGTTCTGTTGGTCTTCGTCGAGCAGAACAGGCAGGTTTCGGTATTCGTGATCCGCTGGTTCGTTCATCCGGTGCTGGGCTGGGGAACCACCAGTTCACGGGCAGCTGCAACCACCTCGGGCCAGGTTGCCGCGGGGGTCGACTCCACCAGGTCGTGCCCGTCATCCAGCCGGGTGTGCTCGATCGGCAGTCGGTCCAAGGCCGCACGCGGTAGTTGCAGCACACTGTCGGCGCTGTCGCGGACCAGGATTCGGTCCACGGCCGGCATCAAACAGGCGCGTTCGGAAAGTAGCACTGCGAAGGTGAACTTCTCGTCGTCCTTGCTCGCTTCGAAAACACCGGCTGGGTCGTACCGTGGGTCCGGCCACAGCACCCGGCGCATCAGTTCGAGCAGGCGGCGACCGCGCGTGCGCTCATCGCCATGGTCGAGTTCGGGCAGAGAGCGTGGACCCAGCTTGACATCGCGGGTAGGGCCGGGCAGCGAAATAACCCCGCCGCTGCGCTCGGACAGGTGCGCGACCATGGACACCGACCGGCCGAGCTGATGCAGCGCCCACTCTTCGTTGTACACATCGGTCAGGTCACCGGGCGGGAGCGTGCCGTATTCGGTGTCGACGTCGCCACCGGCATGGTGCGCCGCGGCACGCAGTATCCGAAGCGCCAGGTCGAGATCCTCCGGTGCGGACGCCGCGGGCAGGGTTACCTCGAGGGCGCTGTCGGACCAGCCGACGGTCAGTACTCGGGTAGAGATTCCTTCCCGGTAGGGATACCAGGCCCCGGGAGCGATCACGGGATCACCAGGGGCATCGCCCTGCCAACGGATATCGGCATGTGGTGGAATGAGGATGCCTGCCGGGAAAGGGCGTTCGATGGGGACGGTGAAAACGGTGCTCACGTCCCCAGCATGGTCCAGCGTCCCCGTCGCCGCATTTGCTTTGTAGCGCATCGAGGACCGAACCGCCCGGGGCCCTTGGCGCGTCAGAGATCATTCCCGGGCCTCGCGGCATAGTTCGGCACGATTCTGCCGTTCTCCATCCGGTAAGGAACCGGGACTGTTTGCCCGCTCTGCACCGAATGGTCCGGCACCACTCGACCGTGTTCGAGGCGATAGTGCTGAACAACGGGCGGCTCGCCCTGTGGTTCCGTGTTCACACGCTGTACGGCGGCCCCGAAGTTCGGGTGCGCCGCGACCCGCAGGAACCGTTCGTCGTCGATGGGCCGCAGCGTCATCCGGGGATTACCCTTGTTGTAGAGCCATGACATAACGAGCAATCCGATCGGAATCGAACCCGGAAATACGCCGAGTGCCAGTGGCGGTATCAGCGGGTCGTAGTGCAGTGCCCGTGCGACGACGACAACCGCAACCAGGTTGATGGCCATGACTATCGCGAGAACACCGGCCATCCGGCGGTAGCGGCGCCGATTGCGGCGGCACAAGTCGCATATGGGCCAATCACCGTCGACCACAGTCGAGGACGGTGGATACCGATGCGGTGCATGAAACGAGAGGTTCGGGTCGCGCGGGTGGACCGCGGTTTCGTAGAAGACAGACCTTATGGGCACCCACGCCACAGCGGGCCCGCCATGTGCGGTACAGACACTCGGGAGCGGTTGCGCAAACTCCAGGTCGAGTGGCACCGCGTTTCGGGTAAGTCGTCGTCGTGACATCCGAAGCAGTGGTCCAGCGTCGCTCCGGGAGCTCGGCCGGCGGCGAAGCGAGATGGCCGCATCCGTTGTTTCATGGTGCCCTTCCCGCGCGGCCTCGCCGGGGTTGCGCATCGAATGTTCCGAATAAAGCCAGGTTCGGCCGTAGTCGTTGAGGTCATGATCCTGCCCGGAACCCGATACCCCACTCATTGCCCCGCCCCCTTTCCGTCCACTTGCCGAGCGGCCCCGGTCGATTGATGCTGGGCAACTCATGTCCTGGCCGGTGCCTTCTCCTTGTCGCCCGACGGCTCGTAGGTCTCCCAGAACGTAGCGCCGGCGATCCCCAGCGCCCTCGGATCGAATACCGGATCCACCCCGGCCCGCTGCTGTTTCTCGTAGTCCCGCAACGCCTTGTACGCCGGCTGCTGCAGGATGAGAATGCCGATGATATTGAGCCAGGCCATCAAACCGACCCCGATATCGCCCAGCGCCCAGGCTTCCGCCGCGGTCGATACCGAGCCGACCACCACCGACGCAAGGATCAGCGCCTGCAATACGACCGTCGCGATCGAACCCACCGTCCATCGCAGGACCGGAACCGTCGCGGTGCCGTACTTGTTCAGCAGGAATCGCAGATTGGTTTCGGCGATGTAGTAGTAGGCGATGATCGTCGTCAGGCAGAAGAATGCCAGGGAAAGCGCGACGAAGGTGGAGCCGGCGCCGCTCCAGAACGTATCGAAGCCGTGCTGGACGAAGCTGGGGCCGACGACCACATCGGAGGGCAGGACGCCACCGTCGGCGATAACGGCACCGTCGGCGGTCTCGCCTTCGAACACACGGTAGGCGCCGGTGGACAGGATCAGGAAACCCGTTGCGCTACAGACGAACAGCGTGTCGAAATAGACGGCGAACGCTTGGACGAATCCTTGTTTGGCGGGGTGGGAGACCTCGGCTGCGGCCGCGGCGTGCGGTCCGTTGCCTTGCCCCGCTTCGTTGGAGTAGATACCGCGTTTGACACCCCACATGACCGCCGCGCCCACGATCGCGCCGAAGGCCGCGTCCGCACCGAATGCGCTCGCGAAGATCGTGGAGATCACGGAGGGGATCTCGGAGGCGTTGACCACGACGATGATCAGGGCGACGAACATGTAGCAGAGGGCCATGAACGGCACCACCACGGATGCGAAGGCCGCGATCCGCTTGACGCCGCCGATGATGATCACCGCCAGCACCGCCGCCGTACCGAACGCCACGACCCACTCCGACAACCCCCAGGCCTGCTGCATCGCCGACGCCATGGAGTTGGACTGCACGCTGGGCAGCAGGACACCGGTGGAAAGCACGGTGACCGCGGCGAAGACGAACCCGTAGACCCGGAAGGCGGGGGCGGCCTTGGTATGTGCCATGGCTTTACTCAGGTAGTACGCGGGCCCACCGCGGTATTCGCCGGTAAGCGGGTCGCGGGTCTTGTAGATCTGGCCGAGGGTGCATTCGACGAACGAGGTCGATGCGCCGAGGAAGGCCATCGCCCACATCCAGAACATCGCGCCGGGCCCGCCGAACGCGATCGCGGTCGCGACGCCGGCGATGTTGCCGGTGCCGATCCGTCCGGACAGTGATATCGCCAACGCTTGGAACGACGAAACCCCCGCCGATGATCTCTCCCCCTTCATCATCAACCGGATCATCTCGGGTACCTGGCGTAACTGCAGGAAGCGGGACCGCACCGAGAAATAGATGCCGGTAGCCAGGCACAAGTAGACGAGTGCGTCGCTCCATATGTAGCCGTTGACGGTATCGAGGAAATCACCCAAAACGGATACTCCTTGCGAATCTGCGTAAAGAATCTGTGTTGATTCGCATGCTCGCACAGGTGGCCACCGCCCATGTGTCCGTTCGATGACACAGGTGTAAGGGGCAGCTGGCAGGATAAGTAGTGTGCAACCACCGAACGGGGACGAGGCAGTGGAATCGGCCGGTTGGTCACTGGTCGAAACCCGCAAGCTGTTCGATATGCTCGACAGCCCGCGACCCGGGCACGGACTGCTGGGGGTGAGCGACCCGGATATCCATCATCTCGACGGCAGATGGTGCATGTTCGTGGGCGCGATGAACAGCCGGTTCCGGGTCAGGCTGTACGAAGCGCGGCTCCCCGAGGGCGCCGATATCACCGATGACCGCTGGCAATTCGTGACCGACACCCACGATCGTGCGGTCGCGCTGGGCGCACCGGAACACGACGCCTGGGACAGCCCGGGGATGCATTCCCCCACCTATGTGCGCGGCACGGCGAACGCCCGCACCGTGGAGCGGATCTACTACGCCGGACAGCTCGGCCGCGCGATGAGTGGAAAGCGCAGCCGATACGCGATCGGCTACCTGGAGCGAGGCGCCGGCGGACAGTGGGTACGGCACCCGGAACCGGTTCTGTACGGGGACGAGACGCGACCCAGCGCCATGGAGCCGTACGTGCTGTGGGCCGGCGGGCAGTGGCGGATGTGGTATCTGGCATGCGTCGGCGAGGTCGGCCGCGGGGAACTGCCGGACTACGAGATGCGGTACACCACAAGCGAGGACGGGAAGAACTGGGCGACACCGGAAAAGTTCGCCAATACGGTCGAGGGTTTCTTCAACAATACGGTCGCTGTCGGCGACGCCGGTTCCCGCATGATCGCGGCCCGCGGAACAAACCTCCACGGCACGGACCCGTTCCCGAGCCAGGGCCTCTGGCTGGCCGACACCACCGGAATTCCCGGCGACCGCGCCTCCTGGCAACCCTTCGAACGACTCCTCGACACCGACACCGGCGCGGCACCCTGGTACGCGGCCGGAATCTGCGGTCCCGCCTGTGTCCTGGACGGCGACGACACCATGCACATCTTCGCCACCGGCACCCACTCCCCCATTTCCTGGTACCGCGCGATCTTCCAGCAGCTCCGTCGCCGGCACCCGATCGTGCCCGCCCCGTTCTACCTCGCCACCGCCCGCTTCACCTTCCGCCGTTCCCGGTGAAGTCCGGCGAGTTCCGGCCTCCACCGGCGTTCTCGATTGCCGGCAAGCGACCGCTGCTACCTCGGTCGGGTGAAAAAGCGGCCGGCCCTTCGGGGAGGACCGGCCGCTGCCGTTTCAGGTGGCTACATCACTTGCCGACCTGGCTGTAATACTCCTTCTCGATGCTCTCTCCGACCTCTTGGTCGATGTTCTTCCAGTACAGGAAAGCACGGGAGAGCACCGGTTCGACGACCCCGCCGCGGAGTGCCCCCGTCACGGTCTGCACGAGCCGTTGCCGCTCCTCTTCCGAGAACACGTCACGTACCAGCGTGTGGGCCTGGCCGAAGTCGTCGTCTTCCGCGTGCAGCGAGTAGGCCGACCGGACGAGTTCGCCGTCGGACTCCCAGCCGTTGTCCACGGGGCCCTGTTCGTCCTGGTAGGCGCGGCCGTAGGAGTTCGGCGCGTACACCGGTGCGTCACCGGAGTGGAGGAACTGCATCGCGCCCTCCTTGTCGTAGGAGTTGGTGGGCGTGACCGGGCGGTTCACCGGGAGCTGGTTGAAGTTGGTGCCCAGCCGGTTCCGCTGCGCGTCGGGATAGGAGAAGATGCGGCCCAGCAGCATCTTGTCCGGGGAGATGCCGGTACCTGGGACTGTGTTGGAGGGACTGAACGCCGCCTGCTCGATCTGCGCGAAGTGGTTGACCGCGTTGTGGTTCAGGGTGAAGCGGCCGACCGGGATACGCGGGTAGTCCTTCTTCGACCAGGTCTTGGTGAGGTCGAAGGGGTTGAAGCGGTAGGTTTTCGCGTCGTCGTAGGGCATGACCTGCACCTCGACCCGCCACGAGGGGTAGTCGCCGTTCTCGAGCGACTCGAACAGGTCGCGCCGGTGGAAATCGGCGTCTTCGCCTGCGAGTTCACCGGCTTCCTCATTGGTGAGGAACTCCATTCCCTGATCGGTCAGGAAGTGGTACTTGACCCAGAACTTCTCTCCGGCCTCGTTCACCCACATGTAGGTGTGTGAGGAGTAGCCGTTCATATGGCGCCATGTGCGCAGGAGGCCTCGGTCGCCCATGAGGTAGGCGACCTGGTGGGCGCTCTCCGGGGAGAGGGTCCAGAAGTCCCATTGCATGTTGTTATCGCGCAGGCCCGAATCGGGGGTGCGCTTCTGGGAATGGATGAAATCCGGGAACTTCATCGGGTCGCGGACGAAGAAGGTCGGGGTGTTGTTGCCGACGATGTCGAAGTTGCCGTCCTGGGTGTAGAACTTCAGCGCGAAACCGCGGACGTCGCGCCAGGTGTCGGGTGAACCCAGCTCGCCGGCCACGGTGGAGAAGCGGGCCAGCATCGGCGTCTTGGTGCCCGGCTGGAACAGCTTCGCCTTGGTGTAGCGCGATACGTCCTCGGTGATCTCGAGTTCGCCGAACGCGCCGGAGCCCTTCGCGTGCGGGCTGCGTTCCGGGATCCGCTCGCGGTCGAACCGGGCGAGCTTCTCGACGAGCGCGACATCGTGCAGCAGCAGCGGACCGTTCGCTCCCACGCTGAGCGAGTGGGCGTCGCTTTCCCGCGGTGCGCCGGATTCGGTGGTGGACGGCTTCGAGGAGGTGTGGTCGGTGGCGGGGTCGGTGGTCATGCAATGCCCTCCTGGGTGAACTGTTCGATGGTGTCCATGAAACGGCCGCTCCGGGCGGAGCCACGACATCTCGTCGGTGGCACGCCTCCACGGTACCCACAATCTGGAATGATTCAAGTTATTGAGTCGACACAGAGAGCTGAACTACCCAATCTACCGGGAACCAGCCACCGAAACCCCCTACCGACACACCCGAACCCGCAGGTCACCGCGTCGAACGACGTATCCCTGGATGCTCCCTTCAACCGGAAGACCCAGTCGCCGTCTTCGATGGAATCCGCAGTTCCCATGACATAGGACGACCCGGACGCGCTGAGGAATCCCTGGTTCTCGTCCGCACTCGGTAGGAGCACGGACGGAATCGCCGGAACGAGGCCGGAGCTAGGCGCTATCTCCCGCGGCGAGTCCGATTCCGGCGGCGAGGTCGGTGAGTACCGCGTCGAACAGCACGTCCGGGTCGCTCACAGGCATCGGGTAATTGCCGAACACCTCGAGCGTCACGTGACCGTACAGGCGAACCCAGACGATCATCATCAGGTACGCGACGCCGAGGTCGAATTTTTCGGCGGGGAACTTCTGTTCCGACCCAGCCAGCAGCGCGAGGAGTTCGGTCTGGAACGCGATGAGATCGGTCCGCAGCGCTTCCGGAATCGATTCGACCGGCGGCGGCGCCAGATCGTAGGCCCCCAGAACCTTGCCGGCTGCTTCAAGGAAAACCAGGCCGAACGATTCGTCGAATCGGCGAACCGTGCCCGGGTTGCCGTCGGACGGGGAGGCGAATACCAGCGTGAACTCGTTGCGATGGGCCAGGGCCCAGCGCCGGAACGCGCGGCAGATGGCGAACAGCCGGACCACCCCGTCATCGGGTAGTTCGGCCACGTGCGCGGCGAGATCGTCGGCGAGGCGTTTGCAGATATCGCGGCGCAGGGCAGCGAGGAGTTCCTCGCGAGACGGGTAGTAGCGGTAGAGGGCGGGGGCGGTGATGCCGAGTTCACGCGCGATGGCGCGGAGGGTCAATGCCTCCGCGCCATGCGAAACCAGCAACTCCGCGGCCACGCGCCGGATATCCGCGTCACTGACCGCGGGCATCCGGCCCCGCCGCGCGGGTGGTGTCATTCGTAGGCGACCTGCCAATTCTTGATGCCGTTCAACCAACCCGACCGTAGCCGAACGGGTTCGGAGACCTGACGCAGGTTCGGCATCACATCGGCGATGGCGTTGAAGATGAGGTCGAGCTGCAGGCGGGCGAGGTTCGCGCCGACGCAGTAGTGGGTGCCCGTACCGCCGAAGCCGACGTGCGGGTTCGGGTTACGGGTGACGTCGAATTCGAACGGCTTGGTGAAGTGGTCCTCGTCGAAGTTGGCCGAGGAGTAGAACAGGCCCACACGCTGGCCCTTGGCGATGGCTTGGCCGCCGATTTCGGTGTCCTGCAGGGCGGTCCGCTGGAAGGCGATGACCGGGGTGGCCCAGCGGACGATCTCGTCGGGGGCGGTGCGCGGGCGCTCGGCGCGGTACAGCTCCCACTGTTCGGGGTTGTCGACGAAGGCCTTCATGCCGTGGGTGGTGGCATTGCGGGTGGTCTCGTTACCGGCGACGGCCAGCAGGATGACGAACCAGGCGAACTCTTCCGAGCTCAGTGCCTCGCCGTCGATATCGGCGCTGAGCAGCTGGGTGATGATGTCGTCGGCGGGGCAGCCGCGACGCTCCTCGGCGAGGTTCCAGGCGTAACCCATGACCTGCGCGTTGGCCATCTTGTAGCTGTCGGCGTACTGGGGATCGTCGTAGCCCATCATCTGGTTGGACCACTCGAACAGTTTGCCGCGATCGTCCTGCGGCACACCGAGGAGTTCGGCGATGGCCTGCAGCGGCAGTTCGCACGCGACCTGCTCGACGAAATCGCCGCCGCCGGTTTTCTTGGCCTCGTGCACGATGCGCTCGGCGCGCTCGGTGAGCGCGTCACGCAGGCTCTGCACGGCACGCGGGGTGAAACCGCGGGCGATGATGCGGCGCAGTTTGTCGTGTTCCGGCGGATCGGTGTTGACCAGCATGGCGCGCTGGATATCGATCTCGTCGCGGGTGATCTCGCCGTTGAAGCGGATCACCGCGGTATTGGCGTTGGTGGAGTAGACCTCGGAGTTCTTGGAGATCTCCTTGATGTGGTCGAGCTTGCTGACCACCCAGTACCCGCCGTCGTCGAAACCGCTGACGCCGTTGGGCTGGTCGACCCACCAGACGGGCGCGGCGCGGCGCAGCTCGGCCCATTCCTCGATCGGCAGCCGAGCGGCGAGCAGGTCGGGATCGGTGAAATCGAAGTCGTGGGACAGGGACGGTGCGGTCACTATGCCTCCTTGCAGAACACTGTCCCCTGAAGTGAACCACACCACACCCCCATTTGTGAACACCCTTTAGTAAATAGCGTTCACGTAATTTTGCCACCACGCGAGCACGGCTCGACCGAGGGCGGTCGAGCTCGGCCGGCCCACCCCGGCGGGCCTGAACGACACAACGTCGGCGCCGCCGGTCGACGACGGCCGTGCTCGGAACTCCGGCCGCTCATCGTTGCTGCGCCACACCGTCCCCCGAACCGGACTGTCCCCGCCGGGCCGTTCGGACCGTCAGGCCGCTCGACCGACCGCCCGTGACGCCGGCGCCTCGATCCGGCTACGGCCTGCGGACTGCAGGCGACCGATTCGATCAGCCTTGCGGTGCAGCACCGAACCGTACGACCACCGCCGGACCATTCGGCCCATCAGGGCGCTCGACCAGCTGCTGGGCACGGTCCACCGCCCAGGCGTAGCGCGGATCCGGACTCAGGGCGTTTTCACGTAGACATGCCTCGGTGAACTTGATGACGTGCTCGTCCCCGTGGTCGACCGCGCGGGCGATCAGCTCGTCCCACGGCGGGGTATCGGCCTGCTGCGCATGGACCGGCGCCTCGGTCTCACCGGAACAGTCGGTGGTCGCCGCCATCAGCAACGTCACCTGCGCCTGCCATACCGCGGCGAGTGTGGGTTCATACAGTTCTCCGGGCAGATTCGGCAACACCAGCCGGGCCGCGGCGGGGGCGGTCACGCCGTGGATGAGCGGAATCGGGAACTGCGCCACCGCGTGTGCGCCACAAACGCCGGCGAAATGGGCGGTCATCCGGGACAGCAGCCGGTCGGCGCGCTCGGGAGCCAGCGCGGACAGCGATTCTTCGTAACCGGGCATGGTGCGCGGTGTGTGCAGGCGCGCCATCGCCTGCTGCGGGGTCTCCGGCTCCGGCAGCCTGGGTACCGCGGCGATCGAGGCGGCAAGGCCGGTTACTCCCCGGAGACGACCCGGGCCGGGCGCATCGATGAACCGGGCGGCCCAGTAGCCGAGCGCGCGGGCGAGTTCGTTCGACTGCAGCCGAGTCGGTTGGTCGGTGGACGACAGCCCCCGCACGGCATGCGCCGTCCGGATCAGGCCGTGCGTGAGGCCGGTCATCGGACCGGGTAGCAAACGCGGCCACCAGCGCACCAGCACCTCGCGCCAGCCCTCGTCCGATATCTGGCGCAGGAACAGTTCCTCGAAATCGCCGGCCCGGCCGATATCGCCGAGTGCGGCGCGCCAGTCGGACTCCTCGTCGGTGAGCCGCTGGCAAGGCACGGGCGGATCGTGGTGCGGCGCGGCGGCCCGATATACCGCGACCCAGTCCGGGATCGCGGCGGTGTGGCCGAGTACCGCGAGCGCTTCGGCGGCCATCGGGCCGTGATTGGCCAGATCGCCGCCGCCCAGGTTGCGCTCGTATCCGAGATCGTCGAGCCGTTCGAGCGCATCGTTGACCGCATCGCTGTACGCCGACATGGCAGCCTCACTCACTTCGTATATCCGAACTGTTTGTGAATACGAACATATAAGATGGCTCCATGCCGGACAAGACCCACACGCCGAGGCAGCCGACCGCACAGGAGATCACCGAGCTGATCGGATTCCTGCCGCTGGTCGCGAACTTCTTCGACAAGGCACGCACGGATATGCCGGCCGCATACCTCGAATCCTTCACCGCACACCGGCTCACCCCCCGCCACGGCGCGGTATGCGTCCAACTGGTGGCCGAGGAAGCGATCAGCGTCGGCGAACTGGCCGGGCGGATGGGGCTGGCATTGTCCACGGTCAGCGAATTGGTGGGCGATCTCGACCGCGCCGAATGGGTACAACGCCGACCGGACCCGGCCAACCGGCGGCGCACACTGGTATCGCTGCTGCCGCCCCGCCGCGCGCATGTCGAAGAATTCGTCGCCCGGCGCGCGGAGCCGCTGTTGGCGGCCATGTCCACCCTCACCGCCGAACAGCGGTCGGGGTTCCAGGCGGGGCTGCAGGCCTGGGCGCACGAGATCCGGAACTGGCGCACCGATCCCATGCCGTCGTCGCACTAGCTATTCGATCGCAATATGGAAACCCGGGCTCGGAGATCAACGAACTCTCCGGAACGATCCGACGGGTATTCAGGGCTGTGACGGCGGTCTATTCTGGTATCCGCATGAGCATGACTCCCACAGCCCAGGAGGACGAAGCGCATGACAACCATGGAAATGCCGCACGTCAGCGAATGCACAGTGAACGACTGTTCCTACAACAATCACGACGGCTGCCACGCCTACGCCATCAATGTCTCCGGCCAGAACGGCAGCGCCGATTGCGCGACGTTCATTCCGCTGGCGGTCAAAGGTGGGCTGGATACGGTCACCAGCATGGTCGGTGCCTGCCAGCGCGCGGACTGCACGCACAACACCGACCTGGAATGCACTGCCGGTGAGATCCGGGTCGGCCCGGGCCCCGGAGATCACGCGGCGCGCTGCATGACCTACAGCCCCGGCTGAACTCTCCACAGCACGGTGCGGGACGTTGTCCATCCCGCACCGTGCTGCGCGCGGGCTGTTCCACGACCGCGCCGCTTGCCTACGAAGTAGTCACCGGACCGGCCCCTCGGCGGCAGCCGTTGTAGCGAAGCCGCGGTCCCTATCGGTCTCCCACCGGCCCGGTCCCGTGCGTCGAGCCAACCAGACCGTGGCGGACCGCAGCGGCAACACATCAGAGCCCTTGCGGACCTTCCGAACGCAGATCGTCGACCTTTCGCATCGCCGTCCGCAACTCCTCGAGCCACGACTCGGTGTGCTCGCCTACCAGCCGCACCGCCCACGCCAGCGCATCGGCCCGGGACCGCGCAACCCCGGCGTCGACCAGCGTGTCGAGCACTTTTCGCTCCGGTTGCCGCAGCCGGGTCATCACCGGTACCGCCAAGTGGGTGAACAGGATTCGCTGCCCGTCGATCGAGACGCCCCACGCGACACTGCGCCGGTAACGCTGCTGCGCCTCGTCCGCGATCTGCATCCGCGCCGACCGGGTGGACTCGCGGAACCGGGCAACCGCGCCCTCCTTGGTCGCCTCCGGAATCGGGCGGCCGGATTCCTCGCCCGCCGCCTCGTCCGGTTGCGGTAGCGGTAGTTCGCCGATCACCACGATCTCGTCGCGGTCGATCTCGATCGCCGGTGGGCCGGTGAACCACTCGGCGGGCAAGCGGCCCGCGAACCAATCCGCGATATCGCCGGTTTCGGGCAGATCTGCCTGCTGCCATCCGCCCGGCCGGCCGAATCCACGCCCCCGGTGTCCGTGCCTCATGGGGATCACCTTCTCGCTAGAACGATTACTTGATTACAAGATTACGCCGTCATCGGTACAACCGGTTCCGCTCAGCGCGAACGTTGATCATGGGAGGTCCGCGGGCATTTCCGATCCGCACATTGCGGAAGGTTCCGTCTACCGCGTGTCTGCTCCGGATGGTTCGGACAGCTCCGTATTCTGCGGCTGACCAGGCAGTACCCGCCTTACGAAGCGAGGACTCATGGCATCCGGACCCGTCTGTGGAACCACCTGCGCGACGCACCGCAGGATCGACGCCCACCGCCGGGCGCCGGTAATCACCGGCGCACGCGGGGTGAGGGGCGGGTCCTGACCGGGTCGACCGTCCCGGCGCCGATGCTGGCCGTGGCGGGCCGGGCGCCGGACACCCCGGAATGGGCGGTGGAGATGAAATGGGACGGCGTGCACGCGATCGTGATCTGCCGCGACCGGACCTGCCGGCTCTACAGCCGTAACCGCCGCGAGATCACCGACTCGTACCCGGAATTAGTGGCCGCCCTGAGTGCCGGCGCCGGCAACCGCGACCTGGTTCTCGACGGTGAGATCATCGCGCAGACACCGGCCGGCGCACCGTCGTTCGCGCTGCTGCAACGCCGCATGCATGTCGCGCGACCGGGCGGTGCACTCGTGCGGGAAGTGCCGGTTCAGCTGTTCCTCTTCGATGTGCTCGTCGACGGCGGCGAAACCGTCACGGGAGAGCCGTATCTGCGGCGCCGTGAACGGCTCGAGCGGCTCGGGTTCACCACCGCACCGGTTCTGACTCCGCCGTATTGGGTGGATGTCGACGCGAAACAGATGATGGCCGCCGCCCGGGACAACCATCTCGAGGGCATCGTGTCCAAACGGACCGATTCCGTGTACCGGCCGGGCCGGCGCTCCCCGGATTGGATCAAGACCCCGTTCCGCCGGACCACCGAGGCCGTCGTCGCGGGCTGGACCTCCGGCAGCGGGTCGGTCTCCGGGTCGTTCGGATCGCTGATCCTCGGTGCCCACGATCCGGCGGGCAACCTGGTCCACATCGGTAACGTCGGCACCGGTTTCACCTTCGCCGACCGCCGTTCGCTGCGTGCCCGGCTCGACGAACTCGCCCGCACCGAACCCCTGTTCCCGCTGACTTCGACACGGGGCCGGCCCGGAACCCCGCACTGGGTGGAGCCCGTTCTCGTAGGCGATGTCGAATACCGCGAATACACCGGAGAAGGGCTGCGTCACCCCAGCTGGCGTGGTCTACGTACCGACAAATCGACCGATGAGGTAGTCGTCCCGGAGTGAACGAGCGGTCCCGGATAAATTATTCGCCGAACCTATTTCGTGAGGGTCGGATCGCCCCACACACCGTTGCCGAGCTGGGTGCAACTCGACGAAGCACCGTCGAGAAGGGTGAAGGTGATCGTCAGATTCTCTACACCGGCCACCGGGATTTCCACCTTCGGCGGTACGCCCACACCGATATTTCCGGATGTGAAAACCGATTTCCCGTCGGCAACCACCGCGAACTGCAGGGCCGATTCCGTATTACCTCCGTCGGCCACGCCGATCACCGAGGAGAACCGCGACCATTCCCGGTTGAGATCGTAGGTGTGGCTCACCTCGGTGCTGCAGCCACTGAACTGCTGGTAGATCGCGTGCGGATAAGCAACACCGTTGACCGTGATCGACCCCGTGTAGGCGGTGCTGTCGACCGGGGCCAGTTCGGCGAGGAACTGCTGGGCGGCACCGGTGGTCGTGGCGGGCGGTGCCGGCGCCGGCACAGCGGCCGAGCTTTCCGTCGTGGTGGTGGCGGGGAGCGCGGAATCGGAATCGGCGTCCCCCGAGCCCGGACCGACAATGAGCGTCACGACCAAACCCACGATCGCCAGCGTCACACCGAGCCCTGAGACAAGCATCACTCGTTGGACAGGATCACCGGCACGGGCGCCCGGCGCCGTACGCGCCGGCGAGGGGGGACTCTGTGTTTGCCCGCGGGTGGGATCGGTGGGATTGGACACGCGCACACTCTTCTTCGATCAACTCGCCGGAACCCGGATGGGCGCCGCAGCAGAGATATACCACGCTCGCCAGGCGTAGGGAATCGGAGCGCTCGGGTCGGTGGTGACGACGCACTCAGCGTAATACCGCCCACCTGGTTCGGTAGGCCGTAAACGCGAAAGATTCAGCGTACTTTGATAATTCACACATACAGGACCAGACCATTTCGGGTTACCGGCCGGCGAACCGGCGAAGCCGGCCGACTGTGCGCCGATTCACGAATACCGGAAACCACTCACCTGTGCTGTAGGGTGACTGCTGTACCTGCGCCGATGAGTATGCATGTACAGCCGTCGCGGGATACCTGCTTTTCGCGTCGGACCCGCGACACCGCCACCTCGTGAAGGCACGGACATCGGTCCGATCGGACGTCGCGGTATCACCTCCGATGCCGAAAGGCGCACTATATTCATGCCTGTCCACACTGCTGTCACGCAGACTTTCGCCGATCTCGGCGTATCCACCGGAATCGTCGACGAACTCGCGGCCGCCGGTATCACCACAGCGTTCCCCATCCAGGCCGCCACCCTGCCCGACAGCCTCGCCGGCCGCGATGTACTGGGCCGCGGTAAAACCGGTAGCGGTAAAACCCTGGCCTTCGCGATCCCGATGGTCGACCGGCTCGCCGGCACCAAGCGGGTACCCGGCCGCCCGGCCGGGCTGATCCTGGCCCCCACCCGGGAACTCGCCACTCAGATCGCCGCCACCCTCACCCCGCTGGCGCAGCTGCGCGGACTGCGGGTGACCACCGTATTCGGTGGTGTCCCGGTGAATCGCCAGATCAAGGCCTTCAAACAAGGTGTCGATATCGTCGTCGCCTGCCCGGGCCGGCTCGAGGATCTGATGAAACAGCGGGCGGTCGCGCTGGACGCGGTGCAGATCACCGTGCTGGACGAGGCCGACCATATGGCCGATCTCGGCTTCCTGCCCGGCGTCACGCGGATCCTCGCGGCCACCCCCGCCGGTGGTCAGCGCCTGTTGTTCTCGGCCACCCTGGACAACGGGGTCGGGAAACTGGTCGACCGGTTCATGCGCGCACCCGTCACCCATTCGGTCGACGAAGCCGGTGACCCGCCGCCGAAAATGGAGCATCACGTTTTCGAACTCGAGGGCGCCGCGGCGAAAAAACAGATCGTCCGGATGCTGGCCAACGGTAGCGGTCGCCGCATCCTGTTCATGCGCACCAAACACCACGCCCGGCGACTGGCCGGCGAACTGACGCGCGCCGGTATCGCCGCCGTCGACCTGCACGGAAACCTTTCGCAGCCCGCCCGCGACCGCAACCTCGCCGCATTCGCTGCCGGGACGGCCCGGGTGATGGTCGCGACCGATATCGCCGCCCGCGGTATCCACGTCGACGAACTCGAACTGGTGGTCCACGTCGACCCGCCCGCCGAGCACAAGGCCTACCTGCACCGGTCCGGGCGCACCGCGCGGGCCGGCACCGAGGGCACCGTGGTCACGCTGGTACTGCCCGAACAACGCAAGGATGTCGCGGCGCTGCTGCGCAAGGCCGGGATCACGGTGAAACCGCGCGCGGTGACCGTCGATTCGCCGATCCTCGCCGAACTCTCCGATGGTGCGGCCGCCGCGCTGCAACTCCCCACGGAACCGGCTCCGGCCGACCGCTCGCGCCCCGAGAACAAACCTGCCCGCAACGGCAGGCGTGGCGCGCGCGGTGCACGCACATCGGCGAACGGCCGCGCGGATACGACCGGCGCGGCCGCCGGCACCGGACGGCGGACCCGCCCGGACGGACCGGGTAAACGCTCCGGCCACAGCGACCGCTCCGGTGCGGCCGAACACGCCGGAGCACGCGGGTCCAGCGGCCGGCGCGGAGCTTCCGCGGGACGCGCCGGCAAGCGGGTCGCGTCCGGCCACGAGGCTCCCGCAGCACCCGCACGCAAGCAAGCAGCCGGTACGAACCGGGCCGCACATACAAGCACCACGAATAACGCCGATCCGACGCGGGCCCGTGGCTCGCGCCGTCCCCGCCGGGCCACCCGCCCGGCCGGCTGATCCCCCTGCCCCGAACTCCTCGGGCAGACTGCCACTCCCTCGAGCGACAACAGCACGCTCGAGGGAGTGCGGCTTATCGGGAACTCCGGCCGAGCCAGCGCCTCGATCCCGGCGCGTTTCGCGGACCGGCGGCCGGGTACCTCGCCGGGCGACGTAACTGCCGTGCGGCGCAGGTGCCCACGCGACAGCAGGTTCTCCCTACGATCGGAGCTGCGATGCCGGCCGAACCGAGTGTGCGTATCCCGATCCCGATCGAGGACGTATTCGCCGTCCTCGCCGACGGCTGGCTCTATGCGCTGTGGGTTGTCGGCGCCACGCATATCCGCAAGGTCGATACCGGATGGCCGGCGATCGGCACCCGGATCCACCACAGCGTCGGCGGGTGGCCGCTGGCCCGCAGCGACACCACCACGGTGAGCGCGGTGGATCCGCCGCATCATCTCGAACTGGAGGCCCGGCTGTGGCCGGCCGGGGCGGCCCATATCTCGCTCGACCTCATCGCGCTCGGACGCGACAGCACCGAGGTGCGGATGGCCGAACGCGTCTCGCAGGGGCCCGGGCGGCTGCTACCCGGTGCGGTCCAGGATCTGGCGCTTATCCCCCGCAATCGCGAATCGCTCCAGCGTCTCGCAGCCCTGGCCGCCGGCCGCTCCCCCACCGCCGACTGAACGCCTCGTTCGCCGCGCTCACTCCTTGCACTCACCGGGCCCCGGCCCACCACGATCGTCTCGCGACGCTCCGCCCACCGGCTCCGGCAGCCCGCTCGTCGTCCCGCCGGGCCCGCCCGGACACGCACCGGCGGGGCCCGGCGGAATGGTTTATCCACCAGCGGGTTAACTTCCTGTACCCATCCGGCACCACGACTGTTATCCGCCGATGAACCCTCGGCGACCACTACGCCGATCCGGCCCCGAATGGTCGACGACCCCAGCCCGGGTAGGACAGGATGAGGCCATGCGGTGGGTATATGCGCCGGTCCTGGCGGCCTTGATCGCCGGATGTTCGACCGGTGCGACGCCGGCACCGGAGCGACCCGCCTTCGATCTGCAGGCGCACCGAGGCGGACTGGGCCTGATATCGGAGAACACCCTGCCCGCTTTCGCCCACGCGCTGGAACTCGGGGTGAGCACACTCGAACTCGATATCCAGATCACGGCCGATGGTCACCCGGTCGTTACCCATGACCGAGATCCGAATCCGGCCAAATGCGCCGATACCGCGCCGGCGTTCCCCGCTGACCCCGAATATCCCTATGTTCCCGGCCCGGCTCTCATCCGCGACCTCACAATCGACCAGGTACGGACCCTCGATTGTGGTTCACGGCCGCTTGCCGGATATCCCGCACAGCGGACAGCGCCCGGCGCGAGAATGCCGCTGCTGTCGGAGGTGTTCGATCTCGTGCGGGCGTATCGCGCCGAATCGGTGATGCTGAACATCGAGACCAAGGTGGAGGCCGCGGCCCCGCACGAGACCATGCCCGGCGCCGATTTCGCCCGGATTGTGGTGCGCGAGATCCGAAGCGCCGGAATACAGGACCAGGTCAGCGTGCAGAGCTTCGACTGGGCCACCCTGCGTATGGTGAGCGAGCTTGCCCCCGAGCTCCCGCTGGTGGCGCTGACGAACGGGGCGCAGTTCCTCCAGGAGGGCATGCCCGGCGCTTCACCGTGGCTGGGCGGGCTGGATATCGACGACTTCGCGGGGTCGCTGCCGGAGAAGTACGTGGCCGCGGCGGCCGCTCTCGGCATCGAAACCCTCTCGCCGGTCCACGGTGATCCCCAGGACGGCTCGATCGCGGACCCCGGCTACACCCCGTTCACCACCGCGGCACTGGTCGATACCGCACACCGGCGCGGACTCCGGGTGGTGCCGTGGACGGTCGACGACCCCGCCACCATGGCACACCTGCTGGGTCTCGGCGTCGACGGAATCATCACCAACCGCCCCGATGTACTCCGCGACGTCCTCGAGGACAACGGATACGCCCTGCCGCCACCGCTACTGCGGCAATGATCGGCTGAACCGGCCCGACCCGCTGAGCGTATTCATATACTGGCTGCATGCTCGACCCCCTCAGCCTTGCCGTAGGCGCAGGCCTTCTCGCGGTCGGCTGGGCCTGTGGCCGGTTCGTACCACGGCGCCGAGCGGGATCGGCCCGGAAACTCACCGCGCGCTGCGGTTGCGGCCATGATCTGGCCCTGCACGACCGCGCCAATGGAACCTGCCATGCCGAGTCCTCCCGCCGCGGCACCCACGGTCTGCGTGAATGGGTGAAATGCAATTGCCGCCGCTATACCGGGCCCACACCGCTCGAGGATGTGTTCAGCTCACCGATTCTCCCGCCGGAATCCTGAACCGGCCGAACGTATTCCACCGCCCGGCGTCGCATTCTCGAATTCGGGACGGGTCGGCCGGATGCGCGGGCCGGCATCGCGGTCACGCATTCACCGGCTCGGGCAGTCGTCGAAACGGACCGTGCCCGTCTCCGCAACTCGCGAAGACGGGCACGTAGGCACCGCAGATCAGTGCGCGAGCACCGGTTCCCCCTCGGCCGGAGCAGGCAAGGTGGACGGTAGCAGCATTGCCAGCACGACCGCGCCGATCACGAAAACACCTGCTGCCCAAGCGAAGCTGGTGGTGTAGCTTTCGATGGCCGACTGGGCGACGGTGATCTGGCTCGGTGTCCGCCCGGCGAGGTAGTCACCGGCCGCCGAGGCCGCGATGGTGCTCAGCAACGCGGTCCCGATCGACCCACCGACCTGCTGACTGGTGTTGATCATCGACGAGGCGACACCGGCGTCGTCGTGCTGCACCCCGGCGGTGGCGCTCTGGAACGCCGTCGACATGGCGGCGCCGAGGCCGAGGCCGAGCAGGACCAGGCTGGGCAGGATATGGGTGGTGTAACCGGTATCGAGGCCGATCTGCGTCAGCCACGCCATTCCGAGTGCGGCGATCGCGAACCCACCGCTGACGGCCACCTTCGGGCCGATCTTCGGCAGCAGCAGCGACGGCGTCGTGGTGGACGAGACGATCATTCCGGCGACCATCGGCAGGAATGCCACACCGGTCATGATCGGTGAATAGCCCAGCGTGAGCTGCATGTAGTAGGTCAGGAACAGGAAGATCGCGAACATGCCGATACCCATGACGAATACCGCGAGGTAGGCGCCGCCGCGGGTGCGGTCGAGCACGATACGCAGCGGAAGCAGTGGATGCGCCACCCGCATTTCGAGCCAGACGAACAGTGCGAGCAGGGCCGCGCCGCCGACGAGGAACGCGAGCGTCACCGAGTCGGTCCAGCCTTCGCTCTCGGCGTGGGAGAAGCCGTAGACGATCGCGAACAGGGCGGCGGTGACGACAACCGTGCCGGGGATATCGAGTTTGGGCCGGGTGCCGGCGGCGTGCCGGGCCAGCAGCAGTACCGCGCCGGCCAGCGCGACCGCGGCGAAGATCAGGTTCACGAACATCACCCACCGCCACGACGCCCATTCGGTGAGCGCGCCGCCGAGCAGCAGGCCGATGGCTCCGCCGGTTCCGGCGACGGCGCCGAAGATACCGAAGGCCTTCGCCCGTTCGGACGGTTCGGTGAAGGTGACGGTGAGCAGTGACAGCGCCGCCGGTGCCAGCAGTGCACCGAAAACTCCCTGGCCGACGCGTGCCGCGACCAGCATCTCGAAGTTGGCGGCCGCACCGCCGACGGCGGAGGCGACCGAGAACCCGATCAGCCCGATAATGAAGGTGTTGCGCCGGCCGAACAGGTCGCTGAGCCGGCCGCCGAGCAGTAGCAGGCTGCCGAAGGCCAGGGCGTAGCCGGTGATCACCCATTGGCGGCTCGCATCGTCGAAGCCGAGGTCACGCTGGGCTTCGGGTAGCGCGATGTTCACCACGGTCGCGTCGAGCACGACCATGAGCTGGGCGACGCCGAGAACGGCGAGAACCCACCATCGCAGCGCGTGCGACCCGCGCCTGCCGGACGGTTTTTCCTGCGCGGATGGCCCGCGATCGAACGTGGTAGTCATCTCGCCCCTAGAAAGAGTGGTTAAATGGAGGATGCGTCTCCGCTTATCTGAACGCTAACACAATAACGGAGATCACGCCTCCACTTAATCCCGCCGTTGATAGACTGCGGCTGTGAAACCCGCCACGACCTTGCGCACCCGGCGCCTGCGCGCCGATGCCGTCCGCAATCAGCAACGCATCGTCGAGGCCGCCCGCGAACTGTTCGCCGATCGCGGACTCGAGATCACCCTCGACGATGTCGCCGAACGCGCGGGCGTGGGAGTGGGTACGGTCTACCGCCGGTTCGCCAACAAAACCGAACTCATCTCCGAGGTCTTCGAACACCACCTCGGCGAATTCGCCGATGCCGCCGAGGCGAGTGTGCACCACCCCGACCCGTGGCTCGGCCTCGTCCAGTTCGTCGAATACGCCTGCCGCCACCTCGCGATCAACCGCGGGTTCAGCGAGGTGATCCTCGAACTCGACCTCGATACCGAACGCTTCCACCGCATCCGCGACCGGATCAAACCGGCGGTCGCCGCCATCGTCGAACGCGCACGGGCCGCGGGCGCACTGCAACCCGATATCGAACCGTCGGACCTCTTCGCGATGATCCATATGGTCGACGGGCTCGCCGAATTCGCCAAACCGATCAATTCCGAAATCTGGCGCCGCTATATGGCCATCACGCTCAACGGTATTCGCGCCGACAGCATCGCACGCCAGGAACTACCGGTCCGCGCCCTCACCGACGACGAGGTCGACCAGGCCAAAACCGCGCGCACGGCCCCGTGCGCCGGCCGCCGCCGCTGACCGACCCACTCCGCCGGTGACGACTACTCGGCATCGAGATCGCCGAGCAATTCGACGGCAGCGCGCGCGTATTCGCCGATCCACCGGTCGTAAATGCGTTTGATCGGCATCGGCGCGAGAGAGAGATGCCGTTCCCGGCCCACTTTGCGGCCGGTCACCAACCCGGCCCGCTCCAGCACTCGCAGATGCTGCAGCACCGTCGTCCGGTCCAATTCGGGAAAGAATTCGCACAATCCACCCGTGGTGCGCGGCGCTTCCTTGAGTGCGTCGAGCATGGCCCGCCTGGTCGCCGACCCCAGCGCTTTGAACACCAGATCATCAGGGTCCTTGTCATCAACCGCAGACATGTTGTAAATTTATCACATGTCTGAGCTGAAAGAACTCTCCTTCACCGTTTCCGGTCGCGTGGCCAAGCCCTGCGCCGAGGTCTACGAGGCGGTCGCCGATCCCGAACAGCTGTCGAAGTACTTCACCACCGGAGGAGCCCGCGGCCGGCTCGCCCCAGGAGCGGAGGTGACCTGGGATTTCCACGATTTCCCGGGCGCATTTCCGGTGCGGGTACTGAAGGCCGACCCGCCGCGCACGATCGTCATCCAGTGGGACGGCGAGGCCACCACGGACGAGGCCGGTGCCACCACCACAACCTTCGAATTCGAGCCGATCGACAACGACACCCGGACCCTGGTCACCATTACCGAATCGTCGTGGCGCCCGACCGAAGCCGGCGCGAAGAACGCCTTCGGCAACTGCGAGGGGTGGACCGGCATGCTGGCCGCGCTCAAGGTCTGGGTCGAGCACGGTATCAACCTGCGCGAAGGTTTCTACAAATAACCCGGCGCGAAGGCGGCTACGCCCCCGGCCGCCACGGAGGTTCACGGGCGTACCGGCCGAGCAGGGCGGGTCGCCGGGCGGCGACACGTTCCTCGGCGAACTCACCGGGTGTGATCAGCAATTACCTTCTGACCCATGCCGTTCGAGCGTCGGCTACGGCTTCCCGTCACCGGCGGCGACTACCATCCAGCAGATGTCGTTGCCGAGTGATATGCCCGCGTTCAACAGGTCTGTAGTGGACAATTTCCGCGCCAACGGCGGGGAGATCACGATGGAGGGAATGCTGAAAGGAGCCGACCTCGTCCTGCTGACCACGGTCGGCAGGCGCAGCGGGCGGCAACATATCGTGCCGCTCGCCTATCTGACCGACGGTGACGACCGAATAGTGCTGTGGGCGTCCAATATGGCCGCGGCCGAGCATCCGGCGTGGTATCGGAATCTGGCCGCCCACCCGCAGGTCATCGTCGAACGCCCCACCTCCGCGGGGATCGACCTGTTCACCAGTACCACGCACACCGCCGGCGGGCCCGAACGCGAGCGACTGTTCGACATGCTTTCGGAGCAATTCCCGCATATGGCCGCGCATCAGCAGCAGACCGAGCGGGAAATCCCCCTCGTGGTGGTGGAACGGGTATCCGGGCTGACCGGATAGGTCGCCCACCGGCATACACCTGCTCGGTGCGTCGTCCCACCATCGGTGACCGGCTCGAGTAGCGTATTTCCCGTCCTCGTGCAGGGAGGGGAACGCCGTGAATCCGGTGCTCGCATTGCTGCTCGGGCTGGCGGCTCTGGTGGTGGGCGCCGAGCTCGTGGTGCGCGAGGGGTCGGCCATCGCGGCCCGGTTCGGTATCAGCCCCCTCGTGGTGGGCATGACGATCGTGTCCCTGGGCACCAGCCTTCCGGAGCTGGCGGTGGGCCTCAACGCCGCCCGGCAAGGGAATGCCGGTCTGGCCGTGGGGAACATCGTCGGGACCAATGTGGTCAATATCCTGCTGATCCTCGGTCTCAGCGCACTCATCCGGCCGATCACGTTCGAGAACCGGACCCTGCGCATCGACCTACCCGCCATGATCGGGGCGGCGGTACTGCTGTTCGTCCTTGCCCGCGACGGCGACCTGAACACCCGCGACGGGGTGTGGTTGTGCCTCTACGGAGCCGCGTATCTGCTGCTGATGACGGCGCTCGCCCGTAGCGATGCACAGCGGACGGACAGCACGACCGGCAATTCCCGAGCTGCCGACGGTACCGGAACCTCTGCCGGTCCGCCCGCCCGCGAGCGTTCCGTGGTGCGCGAGGCACTGCTGCTCGTCGTCGGGCTCGCCGTGGTGGTGGCCGGATCCGAATTCCTCGTCGACGGGGCGGTGACGGTAGCCCGCGACCTCGGCGTCACCGACGCCGTAATCGGCCTGACCATCGTGGCCGTCGGCACCTCGGCACCGGAGCTGGTCACCACCCTGGTCTCCACCGTGCGCGGCAACCGGGATATCGCTCTGGGCAACCTGCTCGGCTCCAGCGTGTTCAATATCGCGCTGATCCTCGGGCCCACTGTCCTGGTGGCGCCCGGCTCGGTGCCGGTACCCGACGATGTGCTGGCGCTGGACCTGATCCTCATGGTGGCCGCGGCGCTCGTATGCCTCCCGGTTTTCCTCACCGGCCGGAGACTGAACCGGTGGGAGGGCGCGGGGTTCGTCGCGACCTACCTCGCGTATATGGCCTGGTTGTTGATGACCAGGCTGTGAACCGGCCGGGGGCACGATTCGACTCGACGACGCGGGGGCAATCATGTAGCCCATGAACAGCAGTGACGTCGCGCGTCTCGTCCAGGAGGTGCTTCGCACCGTCACCCACGGTGAACCGGATATCACCGCATTGGCGGGCTCGCTGACCGAGCTGGGCCTGGAGACCGGCGCGAGCGGCGAGATCGTGGACCGGGTACGCCGCGACCGCGCCGAGGTCGCGCGTCTGCGCCGGCGCGAACAGGAGCTCACCGCACTGTTCTCCAGTGCCCGCGATCTGGCCGAGGTCCGCGATATCGATGCGCTGCTGGCCAGGTTGGTGGCGCGCGCCCACGAGATGATGGGCACCGATGTGACCTACCTGTCGGAATTCGACCCCTCCACCCGCGACCTGCACGTCCGCAAGACGATGGGTGCGGTGACCCCGCAGTTCCAGGATCTGCACGTCCCCGCCGGGACGGGGCTGGCGAGCCGGATCGCCGATACCCGGTCGGCACAGTGGGTGCCCCGCTACAGCGAGTACGTGGAGGGCCCCCATGAGCACACCATCGACGATGCCGTCTTCGCCGAAGGGATCGTTTCGATCCTCGGTGTGCCGATGCTGTCCGACGGCACCGTGCTCGGCGTCCTCTTCGCCGCGACGCGGCAGGAACACCGGTTCACTCCCGAAGAGATCGCGCTGCTCTCGGCGCTGGCCGACCATGCCTCGGTGGTGCTGCAGACCGCGAATATCCTCGCGCAACTCCGGGAATCGCAAGACCGCACCCGCGGTGCCCTGGAGAAGCTGACCGCGCATCTGGAAGCCCGGGACCGGTCGAGCGCGGTGCACCAGGAACTCGTCCACGCCGTGCTGTCCGGAGGCGGTTTCACGCAGGTCGCACGCACCTTGGCCGCGGCGCTGGACCGGCGGGTGACCATTGTCGACGCCGAATCCTTTTCGATCGCCACCTCCGCGGCCGCCGACAACGAGCACGTCGTGGTGAGTCTGTCGCCGGATGTGCGCGCCGCGATCTCGGTGAGCCGGTCGAGCGGGCACTGCCGGACGGTCGAGAACAACAGGTCGGTCGAGGCGGTGGCCGCCGTCACCGCCGGTGAACTGTATTTCGGCGCGCTGCTGCTCACGCCCGGAAGTGTGGAACTCGGTCCGGTAGAGCGGCGCACGATCGAGCGGGCGGCCCAGGTCGCGGCGCTGCTCGCCCTGCAACAGCGGGCGGTCACCGACGCCTACCGTCGCGAGCGCGGCGAACTCGTCGCCGACCTGCTGGATTCGTCGCCGGATAGGCGGCGCGATATGGACCAGCGGATGCGTAACCACCGCCTGACCTCGTCCGATCTGAAAACGCTGCATATCGTCGAGGTGCCGCCGGACAGGCGAGTCCGCGCGGAACGCGCCGCCGCAGGGTTTCTCGGCGACAGCGGGTTGGTGGGCGAGCATGCGGCCACCGTCGCCGTGATCGGATCGGCCGCTGATCCGATGGCCTTCGCGAACGACCTCCGCACCCATCTCATCGGCGCGCTCGGAGCCCCGGTCCTCCTGGTGACCCCGCCGCGCGCCGCCACACCCGACGATCTCCCGCGCCTGTTCCGTACCGCACAGCAGACGGTGCGCCTGCTGGCGGGGCTGGGGATCGACAACGGCGCCGTCGCCACCGACGCCTACGCCCCGTACACGGTCCTGTTCGGGACGAACCCGGAGGCCCTGCACTCGTTTCTCGATCTCACCATCGGCCCGGTCGTCGACTACGACGCCCGGCACGGCACCGATCTGCTCACCACCCTGCGTACCTTCGTGCGGCACGAGGCGAGCCCGACGAAAACCGCACGAGCGCTGAACTATCACACCAACACCATCCTGCAGCGTCTCGACCGCCTCAAAGCCCTGCTCGGTGCGGATTGGCGCCACGACGAACACCTGTTCCGTATTTCGCTCGCCACCCGGCTGGACGAGTTGCGTTCGGTATCGCGGCTATGACGACCGAATGGGCTGTCAACACACTGAACAAGCGATTTCATGTGCTATTACCACATGTCGCCGGTTACAGCGTGGTCGTAGCGTCGGATCCGGCAGATTTTCCCCGGGGCCGCGGATACCGCGTCCCCGCGATATGGAGGGCGCAGTGACCGTCAACAGCAGAATTCCCGGCTTCAAGGACTCGTCCGTCGAGCAGCGCCGCTCGGTGGTTTCCGAACGGACCGGGGTTGCTGTCGCGGACCTGGATGTCCTCGACCCCGCGCGCGGCCTGGACACCGGGCATGCCGATCACATGATCGAGAACGTGATCGGCGTGCTGGGTATCCCGGTCGGCATCGCCACCAACTTCCGGATCAACGGCCGCGACTACCTGGTCCCCATGGCGACGGAGGAGCCGTCGGTCGTCGCCGCGGCGAGCAATGCCGCGCGGATGGCCCGCGACCTGGGCGGATTCTTCACCTCGGATACCGGTCCGGTGATGCAGGCGCAGATCCAGTTGCTCGACCTACCCGACCCCGAGGCCGCGCGGCTACGCATCCTGGAACAACGTTCGGCCGTCGTGGACCTCGCCAACGAACAGGATCCGACGCTGGTCCGGTTCGGCGGCGGCGCCCGGGATCTGCACGTACGTCTGGTCCCGACCCGGACCGGCACCCATGTCGTGGCGCATCTGGTGGTCGATGTGCGCGATGCGATGGGGGCCAATGCGGTCAACACCATGGCCGAAGCCATCGCACCCCGGCTCGCCGAGATCGCCGGGGGGCGGCCGCTGCTCCGCATTCTCACCAATATGGCCGACCGGCGGATCGTGCGGGCCCGCGCAGTGTTCGACCGCGATCTGCTGGGCGGGCCGCAGGTCGTCGACGATATCGTGCACGCCTCGGCACTCGCCGAGGCCGACCCTTACCGCGCCGCCACCCACAACAAAGGCATTATGAACGGCATCACCGCCGCGGTGCTGGCCACCGGCAACGACACTCGCGCCGTCGAGGCGGGCTGTCACTCCCACGCCGTCGGCGCCGACGGCCGGTACACCGCGCTGTCGCATTTCGAGAAAACCGCCGACGGGCATCTGTCCGGAACCCTCGAAGTGCCGATGGCGGTCGGCCTGGTCGGCGGCGCCACCAAGGCGCACCCGGTGGCGCAGGCAGCGATCAAAATTCTCGGGGTGGGGACGGCCGGCGAACTCGCCGAGGTCGTGGTCGCGGTGGGCCTGGCCCAGAACCTCGCCGCCTGCCGCGCCCTGGCCGCCGAAGGTATCCAGCGCGGGCATATGAGTCTGCACGCCCGGACCGTCGCGGTGACCGCCGGCGCGGATGCCGCGGAGTTGGACATCGTCGTCACGCAACTCATCCAGGACAAGAACATCCGGGTCGAGCACGCCGAGAAGGTGCTCGCGGAGCTGCGGAGCCGGAGCTGAGATGAGCTCGGATCTCACCACAGTCCGGCGGCCGATGCCACACGCGCACCCCCGGCCGGGTATGCCGGCCGCGGTCCGGGTCTACGAAGTCGGCCCCCGCGATGGCCTCCAAGCCGAGGCCACCGTGGTACCGACGGCGGACAAGGCCGAATTCTGCCGGCGTCTCGTCGCCGCGGGTGTTTCGGCCGTCGAGCTCACGAGTTTCGTGTCACCGCGCTGGATTCCGCAGCTGTCCGATGCCGAAGACTTGCTGGCCGGCCTCGATCTACCCCGCGATATCCGCCAGGTGGTCCTGGCCCCGAACCGCCGCGGGCTCGAACGGGCACTGGCCGCCGGCGCCACCGAACTCGCCGTATTCGTCAGCGCGACCGAGACCTTCGCGGAGAAAAACCTCAACACCACGGTCCGCGGCGCGCTCGAATCCGCACGCCCCGTCGTGGCCGGCGCCGGAGCGCACCAGCTCGCCACCCGCGCATACATCTCGATGTGCTTCGGAGATCCGTGGGAGGGCGCCGTCGACACGGGTGCCGTCGCCGATATCGCCGAATACCTCTTCGATATGGGGGTGGCCTCGATCTCGCTGGGCGACACCATCGGTGTCGCCACACCCGGACACGTCCACGACCTCCTGGAGGCCCTGTTCGCGCGCGGGCTCCACCCCGAGACCCTGGCGATGCATTTCCACGACACCTACGGCCAGGCACTCGCGAACGTCTATGCCGCCCTGACCGCCGGCGTCACCGAGTTCGACAGTGCGGCCGGCGGCCTGGGCCGCTGCCCCTATGCCGCCGGGGCCACCGGAAACCTCGCGACCGAGGATCTGGTGTGGATGCTGCACGGACTAGGTATCGCCACCGGCATCGACCTGGACGCGCTGGCCGCGACCTCCCAGTGGATGTCCACCGTCCTCGGCCGCCCCGGCCCTTCGCGAGTGGTCCGCGCACTCGCCGCCTCGACTTCCTGACCCCGCCCGACCCCTCGACGCCGACGGAGTACCCATGCCCACCGAACCCGCGCCGCCAGTGCCGGCGGCACCGGCCGACCCACCCGCCACCGCACCGGCCGCCCCGGGCGGCGAACACCCGCAGTACCTGGAGGTGTGGGGTGACACCGTCGTCGGTCGCCATCTGGCCTTCTCCGTGGTCATCGGCATCGGGGTGAGCCTGGCCGCGCTGCTGCTGTCCGACTGGGCATTCTCCTCGTTCGTGGCGAACGAATCGCTGGCCGACGCCTACGCCCTGCTGGTGGGTATCGCCGGCTGTGTGGTGGCCGGGGTGATCTGCGGGCGGATGTTCCGGCCGAAACGGGTCGTGGTCACCGACGCGTCCGAAGACGCGGCCGTCGGCGAGGTCATCGCCGCGTTGCGCGAAGAACGGCAGGGCCTGGGATCGCTGGACGACCTGCCCGACCACACCCGGCGTGAACTCGACGATCTCGGGCTGCGCCCGCGGTTCGCCGCGGCCGAACGCGAGAACACCGGGGCAACGTCATGAGTGCGATCCTCACCAGCGATATCGCGCTGGCCGTCATACTCGCCGTGATCGGCGCGATCGTCTTCTCGCTGATCGGAATGGTGTCGGGGACCGACGAAACCGCGACCATCGCCCCACTGACTCTGCTGGTCATCCTGTTGGGCGCGCCGCCCGCGGCGGTGTTCACGTTCTTCCTCGCGGGAGCCGTGGCCAAACATATGACGCATGCGGCGCCGACCACGCTGCTCGGGATCCCCGGGGACACGATGGCGGTCCCGCTCATGCGCGAAGCGCGGATGCTGCGTGCGCTGGGCGTACCGCATATCGCACTCCGCAAAGCGATCTCCGCGGCCGTGATCGCCGCCGTGATCGCCGTCCCGGCCGCGGTCCTGTTCGCCACGCTGCTGGCCCCGGTCGCCGACCACGTCCAGTCCGCCGCGCCGTGGTTGTTCCTGCTGGCCGCGATCGGTATCGCCTATGCGTCGCCCGGGAAATGGGCGGGCGTGCTCGCGCTCGTACCGTTCGTCGTCCTTGTCCTGGGTCTCAAACAGCTGACCGAGTCCTACGATGTCGCACTCAATATCAGCTATTTCCTCGGTATCGCCGTCGGACCGCTGATCGCCGACCTCTTCTTGTCACTGGGCCCGCAGGGACGTGCCGAGATGGCGCGCAAGGAGCCGGCGACGGTATGGCTCGCTCCCGATGTCAAGACCTGGAAGGGCTACTTCCCCAATCCGTTCCGGATCCTCGACCGCGGGCAGACCGGCTATGTCGCGGCCACCGCCACGGTGTCCAGCGCGACGTTCGTATTCAGTCCGGTCGCCATGACGGTGCTGATGGGCGAAGTGGTCGCCACCAGGGTCAAACACGGGTACCGCCGGCTCACCTCGGTGATCGCCGCGCGCAACGGCACCACCGAATCGACCTATATCGCCGAAGCGCTCATCCCGCTCATCGCGTTCGGGCTGCCGTTGAGCCCGGTCGCCGCCGGGCCCGCCGCACCGCTGTTCAACGCCCCACCGGTTTTCACCACCGATGACGGCAACGGCAATATCGACAATCTGTCGACCGCGCTCACCAATATCGAATTCCTCTTCTACGGGCTTGCCGCCGTCGCGGTGGCGGTGCTCATCGCCTACCCGTTCGCGATGAACTTCGCCCACCGGGCCGCCAGTATCGTCGTACGCTACGTGAGCCACGAGGCCATCATCGCCGCGTTCGCCGGACTGGTCGTGGTGATCAGTGTCTGGGAGGGCGGGGTACTCGGCCTCGCCGTGACCCTCACGGTCGGCCTGGTCGGCGGGCTGCTGTGCCGGTTCTTCAAGATCCACGCCGGAGTGTTGTTCATGGGTTACTACGTGGCGGTTCTGACCATCCCCGCGGTGCTCGCACTCTGAGACACCGGCCGTACCGAAGCACGGCGTGTACCGGCCCTTCCCGGGGCGGTACACGCCGTTCGCTGTGTCAGCAGCCGTTTTCGGTCGGGAGCGGGGCGTTCGGGTCGAAGTATTCCTCGGGTTCGCGCTGGTCCGGTTCGGCGAACCCGACGGGCGGGTTGCTGTAGTTGGGAGCGAGATAACCCTTGTCGTGCAGTGCGCAGTTCACCGAGTAGGCATGCCCTTGGACATCTCCGTAGTAGATGCCCTGCGAGCCCGCGTCGTATTGCGCGTCGTCCACCCAGACGTAGTCGGCTTCCCGCCGGACGACCGAGACGATATCCAGCGGACCGCTCAGTATCTCCGGGTAGTCGACATGAAAGGCGTAGGCGACGAGATAGTTGGTCCGGATCGTCAATTCGCCCTCGGGATTCAGAATCGGTGTCATCGACCCGGTCACCCGCGGCACCACCGGTAGCAGCCGGAAATCCGGGGCGATCTTGGTGGTGAGCCACCAGGTCTCAGGTTCGTTGCCGGGTCGCAGCAGCTTTCGTGCCTCATCGGCCTGGTGCGGTGCGAGTAGTGCGAGCACCGGTTCCGGGTCATGCGTATGGAGAACGTGCCGGTTCAACCGCGCCGTACTGATCAGGTGCCGGACCGCCGCCATCGCCCGCGCGACCTGATCGGCCGAATACCGTCCGATGGGTACCGCGGGCGGTACCACGATCCCGGCCTCGCCCTCCGCCCAGTTCGCGGCGGGTGTGGCGGCGAAGGGGCGGGACAGATCGACCGGTGCGTGCTCGATCAGTACGGGCGTTGCCGAAGGCTGTGCCACCGTTTCCGCAGGTTCGGAACGGAACAGCGGTACGGCAACCGACGTGATCACCAGCATCGCGATCGGTAATCCCACCACGACCCCGATACCGATCGCTTCCGGTGAACCGAGCACACGCCGAATCCGGCCCCAGCGTCGTTCGCGGCGGACCAGCCGATCCGTCGAGTCGGGATTGAACGGATCAGGTGGCATTTCGTACATGAGAACCCCCGGCTGCCCAGCGAATCAACCACCCCCATCATAAGTTTCACCACCGACACCGCAGGCGGTTCCCGGCGATCGGGCCGCCGGGCACACAGAATCTCCACAATAGAGGCCTGTTCTCTCCACACGGGGTGGCTAGGCTCCCCGATCATGGAACAGAAGGCACCGGTAGGGGGAGCGACGGCGCGTCGGATCCTGGTGGTGGACGACGAGCTCACCATCGCGGAATCCGTGGCGGCGCGGTTGCGGGCCGAAGGGTTCACGGTGGAGTTGGCCCACGACGGGCCCGCCGCGGTCGCCGCCGCGCGCATATTCGAACCCGATCTCGTCGTACTCGACATCATGCTGCCCGGTTTCGACGGACTGGAAGTCTGCCGGCGGATCCAGGCCGAACGTCCGGTGCCGGTGCTGATGCTCACCGCGCGCACCGACGAAACCGACCAGCTCATCGGTCTCGGGGTCGGCGCCGACGACTACCTCACCAAACCGTTCTCCCTGCGGGTACTCACCGCCCGGGTACACGCCCTGCTGCGGCGGGTCGAACGCGCCGCAGGACAGAACGCCGCGATCACCGTGGTCGGGGATCTGCGGATCGACGCCGATCAGCGGCGGGTCTGGCGTGGCGGAGTCGAAGCGCAACTGACGCCGCTGGAATTCGATCTGCTGGCCCGGCTGGCGCAACGTCCCCGCGCGGTGCTGGCCCGCGAACGGCTCCTCGAGGAGGTCTGGGACTGGGCCGATGCCGCGGGCACCCGCGCGGTCGACAGTCATATCAAGGCGTTGCGCCGCAAACTCGGCGCCGACCTGATCCGGACCGTCCACGGTGTCGGCTACGCCCTGGAGAGCAGATGAGCGGGCCCACGCGCACCGATTCCGCGGACCGGGGCGGGGTCCTGGGCGGAGCGCGGCGGGCATCGGACCGGGTAGCGGCGGTGCTGCCGCGGCCGCTGGACCGGATCCGCTCCATCAAACTCAAACTGGCCGTCCTGATGTTGTTCGCGGGCGGACTCGCGTTCGGCTACTTCCGCCTGCAGATCGGCTGGCTGCCACCGATGACCACGCTGGCGGCGATGGTGATCGCGCTGGTGTCCTCCCAGTTTCTGGCCCACGGCATCACCATGCCGCTGCGGGAGATGACCGCGGCCGCGCAACGGATGGCGCGCGGCGACTACACGAGCCGGGTACGCGCCTCCTCCCGCGACGAAGTGGGCCAGCTGGCCGCGGCGTTCAACCGGATGGCCGACGATCTGGCCGACGCCGACCAGCAGCGCCGCGACCTCATCGCGAATGTCTCGCACGAATTGCGTACCCCGATCACCGCGCTGGGCGCCGTCCTGGAGAACCTCGTGGACGGGGTATCGCAACCCGACCCGAAAACACTCGAAACGGCTCTCGCCCAAACCGAACGACTCGGGCGGCTGGTCTCCGAACTGCTCGACATATCGAGTATCGAAGCGGGCGCCGTCCCGCTCGACCGCGGCGTATTCGCCATCGCACCGCTTTTCGCGGAGGTGGTTGCCGAGGTGGAGGTCATGACGGCGGCATCGGGCCGCGGAATCCGCTTTCGCAGCGAGGTCGAACCGGAGACCGCGACCGTCTGCGCCGACCGCGCCCGCCTGCACCAGGTTCTGCTGAACCTCCTGGACAACGCCGCCCGGCACGGTCCGGCCGGCGGTGAGGTCCGGCTGCGCGCCCACACTGCGGGCGGTGACCTCGTCATCGACGTCGAAGACGACGGCCCTGGCATACCACCCGCCCAGCGCGAGCGAATCTTCGACCGTTTCACCCGCGGCGGCCGCACCGACGGCGGTGGCACCGGTCTCGGACTGGCCATCGCCCGCTGGGTGATCGATCTGCACCGCGGCTCCATCGCCGTCACCGACCCCGGCTCCCGGATCCGCGTGATCCTCCCGGCCACCGAACCTCCCGACCACTGACCGATCCATCTGCCCAGCCCGGCCGCCGATCGGCCCCGGGGCGATAACGCACACCCGCAGGAGGGACCCCCATGCCCAGAAGAGCCGCACCGAACAACGACGACCCGAAACAGACGAGCCCGGCGACGTCGCCGGAACCGGCGGAGCCCGAACACTCGCCGGCAACCGCGAACTCAGCGATGCCCGGAACCGCGGATACGACCGAGAACGTCGGTTCGACGGCTTCCGCCGAACCGGCAGACCCGTCGAGATCAGCCGCGCCGGCGGGGACAACCGACCCGTCGCTACCCACCGATCCCGCGGCCACGGCCGATCTGCTGACGCCGGCCGACGCGACAGGAACAACCGGCCCGGCCACACCGACAGAACTCCCAGCAACCACCGCCCCGCCCAAACCCGACGACTCGACAGGAACAACCGACCGCGGGAAACCGACCGAGACCCCGGCAACAACCGGCCCGGCCACACCGACAGAACTCCCAGCAACCACCGCCCCGCCCAAACCCGACGACTCGACAGGAACAACCGACCGCGCGAGACCGGCCGGGACCCCGGCAACAACCGGTCCGGCGACACCGACAGAACTCCCAGCAACGGCCGACCCCGTGCAGCCCGACGACTCGACAGCAGCGACCGACAACGCGAAACCGATCCCGGCAGCGGCAACATGCAACCCGTTGGGATCGGCCCGGTCGACCGTGTCTGCGGATCCGGCGAGTTCGGCCGACACGCTCGTGACGGCGGGGGCAACCGAAACATCAGATGCCGCAGCCGAACCGGCCGGTACCGCTGCCCCGACCGGTGCTCGACGTCACGCCGCCGGAGCAGGAAATCCGGCCGCGTCGGCATACGGTTCACCGATTGCGGTCGCCGATATTGCGAAACACCCCGCCGAGAACGAATCTGCCGCGGATCCCACAGTCCGAGGTCCCGGCAACCGGGCACCACTGCAACCGCCCAGCGCACTGGGTGCACCGGAATACACGAGGCCACCGGCAGTCACAGCACGCCGGCACTTGATCGCGTACCCGGCGGGTGTCCTGCCCGCGGCGGCGGTCACGGGTTTGGTCGCCGCGGCGACCGTTCCGCTCGATCGCCCCGGAATCGGCTGGTTGCTCACGGGTTCAACGGCGGCGGCCGCGGTCGGTGTGGTCCATCGCCGGGCGAGCCGGGCCGCGGGAGCGGCGCACGCACAGGCTCCGAACCGAGAACGTCTGTGGTGGGCGATCGCGGCCCTGGCGTTGCTGGCGGTCGGTACTTTCCGGGCTGCGGGGTGGTTCTTCGTTCTGTGTGTGGCGGCCGCGGCCGTGGCCGGGTCGCTTGCGGTGGTGGGCCGGCGGTCGGAGCGCGGGGTATTCCGGGATGCGCTGGCTGTTCCGCTGGCGTCGATCGGTGCCGTCGCCTGGGTGTACACCGCGCTGGGTCAACGTCCGAACGGTGCCGGTGCCCGTAATCGCCGGCTCGGTGTGTCCGCCGCGGTCACGGTGGCGTTGCTGGCGGTGTTCGTCCCGCTGCTGGCCGGCGCCGACGCCACGTTCGCCGCGCTGGTCGACGGTCTGGTGCCGCGTATGGACGGCGATACCCTGACTCGCTGGGTGCTGGTGTTCGTCTGGGCAGGTATCGGAACTCTGGGCGCCCTGTACCTGCTCGCCGGACCCCCGCTCCCGGCCGACGGTCAGCCGAAAGCCGCGAAACGGACGCTGGCACGGCTGGAGTGGGGCCTGCCGGTCGGCGCCCTGACGGCAGTGTTCGCACTGTTCCTCGGTGCACAACTGGTGGCCCTGTTCGGTGGCGACGACTATGTGCAGCGCACCGCGGGCCTCACCTACGCCGAATATGCCCGGAGCGGTTTCTGGCAGCTCTCCGCGGTCACCGTGCTCACCCTCGCCGTCATCCTGCCCGTCCTGCACCGGGCCGCCCGCCGGACCGCCGTGGACCGGCTGTGGTTGCGCGGCCTGTTGTGCGCGATCAGCGGGCTCACGCTGGTGATGATCGCCTCCGCGCTCGGACGGATGTGGACCTACCAGCAGGCGTACGGATTCACCGTGCTGCGGCTGCTGGTCGGCACCTGCGAACTCTGGCTGGGCATCGTCTATGTGCTGGTGATCATTGCCGTCCTGCGCCTGGAAACCGCGTGGCTGCCGCGCAGTGCCATCGCGACGGGGACGGCCGCCCTCCTGGCCCTGGCCGCACTGAACCCCGAGGGCCTGGTCGCCACCGAGAACATCGACCGCTGGGAGCGCGGCGAGGATCTCGATATCGGCTACCTGGCCGACCTGTCGGTCGATATCGTCCCCGCCCTCGACCGCTTGCCCGCCCCGATGCGCAACGATCTACTCGATAAGCTCGACGACCAGCTCGACGACGACACCTGGAACAGCTGGAACCTCGCCCGCACCCGAGCCCGCTGAGCCCGCTGCGGTCCGATCGCCACCGAGGCCACAGTCGCCCGGGCTCCCGCTTCGGCAGATCTGCCGGGACTCGACCGTGCCGGGGTCACCGCTGCGGCAACCCGAACGTCGAGGGTGGCCGAGACGAACACGTCAGGTGTGGGCCAGGGCGGTGGTCAATGCGACGTGGACGGCGGTACCCGTCAGGATGCTGAGGACGGCGTTGTGGCGCCACAGGTGCAGGGCGAGGGTGACGGCAAGGGCGGGGCCGGTGATCAACAGTTGCGCCGGGGCGATATCGCGCAGGGTGTACGCGGCGAGGATGACCATGACGCCGACCGGCATATGGCGACCCAGATAGTCGACGATACGGCTGGCGCGCAACGGGGCGAGCACCGCGAACGGCAGGGCGCGCAGCGACCAGGTGATCACCGAGCACAGTGCCGTGGCGGCGATCAGATAGCCGGTATCAGGCATCGGCGGTCTCCTTCTCGGTGAATGCCCGGCGGACGAGCAGGGCCGCCAGGAACAGCCCCAGCGCGACCGGCAACATCTGCCCGGGCAGCAGAACCCGGGCGATCAGGGCGCAGAGCAGGGCGAGCACCGGGACCGGTATATCCCGGTCGGCGCGGTAGCCGTCCACGGCCAGGACGACGAACAGCGCGGTCAAGGCGAAATCGAGGCCCTCGAGCTGGACCGGTATCAGCGCCGCGCTCGCGGCACCGGCGGTGGCTCCGGCGACCCAGTACCCCTGGCACAGGACTTGTAGCCACAGGATGCGGCGGCCACTCCACCGTTGGGCGGCCGGGCCGGTGGTGAGTGCGTAGGCCTCATCGGTGAGCGCGAAGGTCGCATACCCTTTGCTCCACCGGCCACGGATCCGGTGCAGCGGGAACGACAGCGCGTAGAAGACGTGGCGGAAATTGACCAGGAACGCGGCCAGCGCCACCTGCGCCAACGGTGTGGCGGCGGTGACCAGCCCGATCAGCAGGAATTCGAGCGATCCGGCGTAGACGACCCCGGCGAACACCGGCGCCCACCACCAGGCCAGCTGGCTGTGCACCACCAGGACTCCGAGCGCGAGCCCGAGCGGGAACAGCGCGAGACCGACCGAGCTGGTGTCCATCAGTGCCGACCGCAGGTCCGAGCGCGGCGTGACCGGAGCCGGGGTGGCGGGTACCGCTGTCGGTGCCGAAGTGCTGTTCACCAGGTCATTTTATGATTCTTTCGGCGTAATATGGTTTCCTCATCTGACCGGAAACAAGCACTGTGAGACATATATGCATCTCGATTCGGTGGACAGAGATATTTTGTTTCATCTCCGCAAGGACGGCCGTCTCACAAACGTCGAGCTGGCCAAGAGAGTGGGACTGACACCACCCCCGTGCCTGCGGCGGGTGAAACGGCTCGAGGAAGCCGGTGTGATCAGCGGTTACCGCGCACAGGTCGACCCGGCGGCGCTGGCTCGCGGGTTCGAGGTGATCGTCGCGGTGGAGATCAGCATCAACGATCTGCAGACGGTGGAAGAATTCGAGACTGCCATCGCCTCCTACGACGAGGTGGTGGAATTCCACCGGCTGTTCGGCCGGCCCGATTATTTCGTCCGGGTGGCGGTCACCGATCAGGAAGTCTTCGAGACCTTCCTGACGGGCAAGCTCATGGGATTGCGGGCCGTGGCCCGGGTGGATTCCCACCTCATCATGAAGAAGATCAAGACCGACGACTGATCCCGGACGCGGTCACGGGGCCGGGTCGGCACCGCGGGCCACGAAATCCGGCAGCGGTATCGGTCGCGAATTCTCGCGCAGCGAGCGGGCACCGGCGACACCGACCAGCGATGCGGCAACCGCGGGCAACACGGGAACGAGCGGTGGCCGGCCGTCTTCGACGCACGCACGGAAACCTTCGAGGATCCGCACCGTACCTTCCGCTTTCGGCTCCACCCGCGTCCCGTCGGGAAGGATCAGTGGTGCGGGTTCGCGTTCCTCGTCGCGCACGGTTCCGCCGGGATCGGTCCACGGTTCCTTGCGCACGCGCACCGACCACGCGCGCTCGCCGGGCGCCCGCACCGATTCGGCGAGTCCCTCACTCCCGCGCGCCGAGAACCAGCTCCAGTGACTGTCCGGTTCGCCCTGCAGGAAACCGTGCCGGGTGATCGCGAGCCCACCGTCGTCGAGTCGCACCAGCATCACCACGGCGGGGCGCGGATCGGCGCTGTCGACCGGGAAGGCCGCCACCTCGGTGGGCAGCGCCCCGGTGAGCGCGAGAACGGGCGAGAGTGTGTGGGTGCAATACGCTGTCGGCTCGATCCGGCCACGCCAGTGCGCCGGATCGCCGATCAGCGACGCGACCGCTTCCGGCGCCATCCCGTGTAGGTAGTCCGCCTCGATCAGGTTCACCCGCCCGATTTCTCCCGCGTCCACGATGGTGCGTACGAGCTGGATATGCGGATGGAACACATAGTTCTCGGCGAACGAGTAGGTGGCCGCGGAACGCCGCTCGGCCGCGAGGAGCGCCTGTGCCTGCTGTTCGTCCGCACATGCCGCGGATTCGGAGAGCACGTGGACGCCCGCGTCGAGAAATGCGACGGCCAGGGGCGCGTGCTCGTCGAAATCGTTGGCGAGCACCACCGCATCGAGCCGTTCGTCCAATAGGGCGGGCCATTCGTCGACCAGCCTCGTACCCGGCAGCTGCCCCTGTGCTTCGGCCCGCCGGCCGGGGTCGCGGTCGCAGGCGGCCACCACTTCGATCCCGAGCCTGCGGCACCAGGTGGCCAGATACAACCCCATCCCCAAACCCACGACACCCACACGCATGGCAGCATCCTCGGTGCCCGGGAGGTCCCGGTCAACCGAATAACAGAAGCCCGCGGCGACTACCTGCCCCGGCCGATACACCCCGCGGTCCGGGTGCTTTCCGAGGAACTCACCGCACTGGGCTTCGATGTCAGACATCGAGACGTCGAAGACATCTCCGATCCGGACGTGGCGGCACGAACCGGCGCCCCGGACGTCAGCTCCCGCCCAACGAGGCATCACAGATTGCGGCGAGCGTGACAGCCGGGATCACCGGCGGGCGATGATCAGGGTGACCCGGTGCGGCGGGCCTCGATCCGGGCGAGCCGGTCGGCGCTGAAATCGGCCGTCCACAGCGGTTGCCACATATGCCAGTCGGCCGGATGGGCGGCGATACCCGCGGCGAACCTATCGGCCAGCCGCTGCGTCGTCGCGGCGACGCCGCCGGTGGTGTCGATGGGCGCGCCGATACCGAAACCCCAACCGCCGGGGGTGAACCAGCAGTGCACCGGCAGCAGAGGCGCACCGGTCTCGACCGCCAGCTTGGCCGGGCCCGCGGGCATGGTGGCGGGTTCGCCGAAGAAGTCGACCGTGACACCCGCACCCGACAGGTCGCGTTCGCCCAGCAGGCCCACGATCCGGCCCTCCCGGAGCCGGGCGGCCAGCTGGTCGAACGGCGGCGTCTGGCCACCGGTGAGCGGAACGATCTCGAACCCCAGACTCTCCCGGAACCGGACGAAACGCTGGAACAGCGATTCCGGTGCCAGCCGCTCGGCCACAACGGTCGGCATGCCCAGCCGCTGCACCACCCACACCCCGGCCAGATCCCAGTTCCCGCTGTGCGGCAGCGCCAGCACCACGCCCCCACCACGCGCGAAAGCGTCCCGGATATGTTCGATCCCGGTGGCCGAGGATTCGATCGTCTCGGCGAGTCGCACCGGATCCATCGACGGCAGCCGGAATGCTTCGCACCAGTACCGGGCGTAGGAGCGCAGGCTGTCGCGCACGAGTTCGCCGGGCACCGCGTCCGGCGTGGTGTCCAGTACCCGGGAAAGGTTGCGGCGCAACTGTGGCGGCCCGCCGCGGCGCGCGGCCCGATCCGCCGCGATCTCGAACAACCGATACGCCCACCGTTCGGGCAGCAACCGCACCAGGCGCCATGCCGCCGCATACCCGAGATCCGCCGCGCGGGCCGCCGCGTTCATTCGGGCGCCGCCCCCGGCCGGCGGGTGCCGCAGAGCTCGATCGGATTCGTCATGTCGATACCCTCGACTCGATTCTTCAGTGGGCCGATCCCTGCAACGAAAATGTCACGCTGCCCAGGATAACGCCCTGAGCTGCGCGAACATCTAGATCCTACCCACCGGTCCTGCCCACGTAGGCATTCCGATCAGAGCGGTATGTCCGGATCGGCGCCCGTGTCATCGGCCGGTTTCGCCGGCTCCCAATTCCGCCACGGCCGCCCTGGTGGCGGCGGCAAGCAGGGCACTGTCGGGTTCGGCGTCCTGCTCCGGTTTGGTGCTGAGCACGGCGATGACCAAGGGGGCACGGCCCGGGGGCCAGGCAATGGCGATATCGAGCGCGGAACCGTAGGCCGGGGTTCCGGTTTTGTGGCCGACGGTCCAGTCGGCGGGCAGGCCGGCACGGATACGATCCGCCCCCGAACTCGTGGCGATCAGCCAGGACTTCAGCTGTTCGCGTTCAGGCGCCGGAAGCGTATCGCCGACGACGAGGGTGCGGTAGCCGGCGGCCAGCGCGGACGGTGTGGTGGTATCGCGTTCATCGCCGGGGACGGCGGTGTTGAGTTCGGTTTCCCAGCGGTCCAGTCGCGAGGTGTCGTCGCCGATCGAACGCAGGAACGCGGTGAAACCGGCGGGGCCGCCCAGGAGTTTCAGGATCTGATTGCCGGCGGTGTTGTCGGAGACGGTGATCGCCGCATGGCAGAGGTCGGCGACCGTCATCCCGGTGTCGACGTGCTGTTCGGTCACCGGGGAGTATTCGACGAGTTCGTGGGGCGGATAGTGGATCACCTGGTCGAAGAACCCCGACGACAGTGGATGCTCGTGCAGGAGGGCGCCGCAGGCGAGCCCCTTGAACGTGGACGCCATCGGGAACCGCTCGTCCGGGCGGTACGCGACGCTGCGGCCGGTAGCGGTATCGACGGCGAAAACACCCAACCGGGCGCCGTGGGTCTGCTCGAGGTCCGCGAAAGCCTGAGTGGTGGCCGCCGGGGCACTGACACTCGGAGGTTCCGACGTCGCGGTGGTGCCGGGTGAAGAATCGCAAGCGGTCGTGAACGACAGCGCGGATACCGCCAGAGCGGCGGCCAGGAATCGTCTCCGGTTCCGCGGGCCGAGCTGGGTGAGAATTGGGTAGGTCACCGCCGCAGAACATCACCGGCCGGCCGGTCACCGCAAATACGGCGATCCGCCGGGTACGAGTCGCATTGGATATCGACGCAGGCCAGGGTCGTGTCCACGACTCGATGCCGACTGGATCACTGCGGGTCGGAGCAATAGCGGCGGCCCCGGGATTCATGTACGGCTCGGCCCGGATAGCCCGGCGCTTTCCGAGCGGCGGGTAGCGCGGTGACCGGCCGCCGGTTTCAGCGGGCGGCGATGAGTTCCAGGGTCGCGTCCAGGACGGCGCGATCGGCCGAGCCGGGGACCAGGATGAACTCGTCGAGCCCGGCCGCTTCCGCCGCGTCCAGCGTCCGGTGCAATGCGTCGGCGTCACAGGTCTTCATGGCCGCCGCAGCCGCCGTAGCATTGCCGGAGCCGAGAAAGTCCAGGTATTCCGCGGTGAAGCTGTGCAGGATCGGCTGGGCGTCCGGAATTCCCAGGGTGTAGAAACAACCGCTCACCAGCCGGGGCGTTGCGCGGTCCGCGTCGGCCCAGGCGCGGCGGGCGGCCTCGGCGGACCACGCGATCTCCCCCGGCACCCCGCCCACACTGAAGGACACCACCCCGTCGGCCCACTGCGCCGCACGGGCCAGCGATTTGGGACCCAGTGCCCCGGCCAGCACGGGCGGGCCCCCGGCCTGAACGCACGGCGGGCCGACGGGATCAGCACCGTCGAACGGCGGCTCGCCCGCCCACAGCGACCGTAGCTCGGCGACCGCCCGGTCGAGCCGTTCGTGGCGGCGTTCGGAATCGGCCCCGAGGCTGCGGTAGTCGCCACCCCGCCCACCGACGCCGACACCGAGGGTGAAGCGGCCCTCGGACAGCACATCGATCGTCGCGGCCTGTTTGGCCACCAGCGGTACCGGATGAGCAGGCAGCACAGAGAGGTTCGCGAATATACGCACTCGTTCGGTCACCGCGGCCGCGGCCGCCATCGTCGTCCACATTTCGGGATTGTGGTAGGTCATCCGTTCCCCGCAGGAGATACTGGAGACCGGTCCCTCATCCGCGAGACGCGACCATTCGACGGTGGCAGCCCGGTCATAGCCTCGGCACATGGTGGGCAGTGCGATCCCGATATCCATCGCCCCAGCATCGAGCACGGCCCCCGGCGTTCGCAAGAACGAGTTCCAGCCCGGCACGACGACCAGGACTGTATCGGCCACGAACTGTTCGCATTTCCGTGCTAAATGTTGAATAGCGGTCATTCAGACCCGCCACGAGGATGAGCACGGCCTGCTGGTGGCGTGCGCCGGAGGGAGGACGGACCATGATCTGTCCGCATTGCAGCTGTAGTTTGCTGCGCCGGGACCGCACCGATCACCGGTGTGCCAAATGCGAGCGGGAGTTCGCGCTCGACCCCAAGCAAGAGCCGCTCGGCTTACACGATCTGCGGTTACGTTCGCTCACCGAACGGTTGTCGGCAGGGCGGGAGTTGTCGGCCACCGTGACGCAGCTCTGGTACGCGGCGGCGCGCCGACGGTTGCCCGAGCTGGACCGTTACATCGGCGGTGCGGCGGGGACCTGGGTGATCCTCATCGTCATAGCTACCTACCTCCTGTGCCTGACCAGTGGCATCCAGGGGTGGAGCGGTGCTTTCGTGTTCTGGAAATTACTTTTGTCCGGTGTTGTCGTCATAGCGGTGGGACTGGCGGTGATCTACGCCTGCCGGCCGTTGTTCCGGCGGCGCACCCGGATCGCGATGCCGGTGACCGCATACGGGTTCCGGACGGATGTGATCGGCCGCTGGGTCAGCGTCTACGGCGAATTCCCGCCGGGCGTACTCGACGAGCAGCAGGTTCCGATTCCGGTGGTCGAACAACCCCGGGTCGCCCTGGTCTGCCACGACCCCAGCGTGCGGGCGTGCCTGGCGGCCAACGGTATCCCGCAAGCCTACGATATGGCGCTGTCCGACCGGATCGAGAACGCTCCGGCCGGCGTCCCGGTGCTGCTGCTACACGATGCGAGCCTGCAAGGATTCGCCACCGCGAAAGCCGCCCGGCTGAGCCTCGGGGACCGGGTACGGATTCTCGGCCTCGCCCCACGCGCGGTGCTGGACAACGAATCCGCCATCCGACTGCGCGAACGGCCACCGGACGGCGACCGTATCTCTTATCTGCACTCCGTGGGGCTCACCCAGCGCGAAATCGACTGGCTCGCGGACGGATGGTGGTCGCCGATCGCGGCGATCCCACCGGCGCGGCTGATCGCGGTCGTCTCGCGGGCGGCCGAAAAACTCGAGGACGACACCGATGCCGAACGGCGTACGGCGCGGCAGACGGGATTCCTGACATGGCCGGCGGCGTGATAACCGGCGCGTGGGACCGCCTCCTACGTGTCGCCGCCGCACGGGCCGCGGCGCCGAACGGACTGTTGTTCACCGAACGGCAGCTGTACTACGAGCTGTGCCGCACGGTGCTGCCGGCGCACCGGCTACCGCGCCGACCCGCGTTCACGGTCCCGCCGGTGGTGCCGTACCGGGCTTTCCGGGCGGCACTGGACCGTATAGGCGAGGTACCCGGACTACTCGGCCCGCCACCGGCCCGCCCGGCCGGCGTAGGTGCGCACACCCCGGAACCGGATCTCTTCGATTACGGCCTGCCGCGACTGCTGGTCTGCCGTTCCACGGCGGTCGCGGCCATGTTGCGCGCCAACGGGATACCGATGGAATCGGCGTGCCCGGTGGTGAGCGCCCCGGAACTACCGCTCGCTCCGGGGATCACGGCGATGCTCGCCCGCGCGCACGGCACCGTCTATGTCCTGCACGACGCGAGCCCGGCAGAGCTCGCCTTCCCGGACCGGTTACCCACCCTGACCGACCTTCCCGAGGGGGTCGATATCGTGCCGATCGGCTTGCGCCCGTCCCAGACCACGCCTCTGCACCTCACACATATCCGCACCACCGGCGCGGCCCGGGCCGTCGAGGTGGAATCGGTGAATCCTGCGGTCCTGTTGCGCAGTGTGCACCGGCTGGTCCGCGATGTGCCGCGGCCGGGCAGCACCTCGCTCGATATCCGCCGCGCCCGGCGGACGGGCTTTCTCACCTGGCCCGCCGCATGAAGGAGCCGAATATGCGCGCACGCACCGAGATCACCTACACCGACGAGTTGCTGGCCGACCGGACAGTGCACCGCAGGTATTCCGACGGCCGCCAGGAATGGCGCTCCCGCGGGCCGGACGGGACTGTGTCGTGGCGCGACGACGGCGGCGCCACCGGCACCGACGAGCCGCTGGGCCGGCACCTGATCAAACGCACCTACGGCGACGGCCGCGTCGTCTACGGGCGTGAGGCGGGTTACGGCCGAACCCTGTGGGGCGACGGCACACTGACCGCCAACCGATCGTCGTTCGGCGGCCGGCTCGGCGGGATCCTCGCCGCCGCGGCAGGGGTGGTGCTGGTGGGCAGCCTCATCGCGCCACCGGACTCGCTTTCCCCCGAGCAGGAAGAAGAACTACGCCTTGCCGCCGAAGAGGACCCGGCCGCGGCCACCGACGGCTCCGGTGAATACGGCGAATGGGGCGGCGACGCCGATTCCGACGGCGATTTCGGCTGAGGAGCAGCAGTGAGCCGATGGTGCGCCTTCCTGACAGAGCACGACCCGGCCGCGCAGGTACGCGCGGCCGGTGGCGACCCGGTTTCGGTATCGGGCCGCAGCGCCTTCGGGCTGCTCCCCGACGAACCGGGCCAGGCCGAAGGACCCTTCACCTGGCTCGATCTGACGGCAATAGGTGAAGTCACCCTGTTCAATGCCGCGGAACTGCGCAGGCGACTGGGCAGGGACGCCCCGCCACCCGATTGCGCCGACGGGCTACTGCTGCTGGCCTGTTATGCGCGTTTCGGCACCGCGGGTCTGGCCGCCGCCGACGGAATGTTCGCCCTCGCGATCTCCGGCGGCACCGAACTGGTACTGGTCCGCGACCACGTCGGCGCTCGCACACTTTTCCATGCCCGCGCGCGCGGCCATTGGGCGGCAGCGACCTCGTTGCGGGCGCTGCGGCGCTGGCCCGAACTCGACACCGGACTGCATCTGCCCGCGGTGCGCTCGTTCCTCACCTTCGCCTACCTGCCGGGATCGGAAACCCTGCTGCGCGGAATCCACGAGGTGCTGCCCGGCCGATGCCTACGGCTGCGGCTCGACGGTTCGGTCGATGAGCAGATCTTCTGGGAGCCCGCGGAACACACCGAGGACCGGCCCGCCCGCGAACACGCGCAGCGGTTGCGTGCACTCCTCGAAAGCGCGACCGCCCGGAGATTGCCGGCCGGCGAACCGGTCGCCGTGCTGCTGTCCGGCGGTATCGACAGCAGTCTGGTCACCGCGCTGGCCACAAAACTGCACGAGCATCCGGTGCGCTCGTATTCGATCGGATTCGACGGCACCACCCCGAACGAGCTCGCCTATTCGGGCCTGGTCGCCACCCACTGCCACACCGATCACCGGGTCCTCACTGTGCCCGGAACCGCCGTCGCCGACCGGCTCGCGCATACCGTATCGCTGCTGGACTGCCCGGTCGGTGATCCGCTGACCGTGCCGAACCTGCTGCTTGCCGAGGCCGCCGCGGCCGACGGTGCCACCACCATCCTCAACGGTGAGGGCGGGGATCCGGTCTTCGGCGGCCCGAAGAACCTGCCGATGCTGATCTTCGAACTGTTCCGCGACGCTCCCGCCCCGCAGGCCCGCGCCCGCGCGTATCTCGACAGCTACCGCAAATGCCACGGCGATCTGCCCGTCCTGCTCACCGGCGCAGTACTCGCCGAACTATCGGACGCACCACCGCTGACCGACCTGCTGACCCCGTACCTGCGACAGGGCCGCATGACCGGCCTGCTCAATCAACTCCTGCACACCAATCTGCGCACCAAAGGCGCGCACCACATCCTCACCAAAGTGGAGCGTCTCACCGCCGCCAGCGGAGTGGAGGGGCGCGCCCCGCTGTTCGACCGTACGGTCATCGACTATTCGTTCCGGATACCGGCGAACCTGAAACTCGCCGGGACCACAGAGAAATGGATTCTGAAGGAATCCGTCCGCGATCTGCTGCCCGCGACCATCGTCGACCGGCCGAAAAGCGGAATGCGGGTTCCGGTGCAGCAGTGGCTCACCGGCCCACTCGCCGACCTCGGCAACGATCTGCTATTCGGCCCCAGCGCGCGGGCCCGCGATCTGTTCCGCGCCGACACCCTGCGCGCTTGGTTGCGCGGTGACGGCTCCCTCCTGCCGCGGCAGGGCGGCAAGCTGTGGCTGGTCCTCACGCTCGAGCTGTGGTTGCGCTCTTTCGAGGTGGGCCCCTGAACCTTCCGCGCCGCTTCTCGTCACTGTTCGAAACCAGGAGTCCCTCAACGATGTCCGCACCGCACGCCCTCACACCGCCGCTCAAACAGTACGCCGACGAGGACAACGAGATCCACGATGTCGCCACGTTCCGGGACGCGGGGCGTAATGCCGTCACCCCGGTCGCGCAGTTCCCGGAGCCGGTCGCGCTGGCGGTGGTGAACGCGTTCGCCGATATCGTCACCCGCGCCGGACAGAGCGCGGCGGCTACAACCCCCGACTCCGACGGCATCGTCCGCTCCCAAACCTTCGAAGAGGGCGATGTCTACATGATCGAAAAACCGTTCCACGGATTCTTCGCCGACCGCTACATCATGGACTTCTACGATGTCGCCGAACGCGATATCTGCTCCCGGATGCACCTGCACACCGGACTGCGTTTCGTGCGGATGATGACCGGCCCCGATACCCGCATCCGGGTCGGCAGTCTCTCCCCCTTCGACATCACCGACGTTCCCGGCGTGACACCGTTCCGCCCGGCCACCTTCGAAGACGATCTCCCCGACACCCCCACCGGCGTGCACCGCACCCGATACAACCTGATCGTGCCGCCGTGCTCGTTCGTGGATATGCAGATCCCACGCGGGGTCAGCCACCAGTTCAACGCGATCGGCCCGCACGCGGTGATCGATTCGGTGCACCCGGAAGAATCGATCGAGGTCTTCCGGGAGCAGATGTCGGGCTACAGGATGATGGCTCAGACCGTATTCCTCGCCGACGAACTCCCCGCAGCCGCGACCTGCATCGACACCGTCGCCACCGATCACTGAAGCCCTGTCCGGCCCGGAAACCACCGGTGATTTCCCGCGCGCGATCAGTCGACGCTGTCGTCGCACCCCGCTCGGCGACAACACCACCCAGGAAGGCCGTCCGACGGCATGTGCGCCGGGGCACCGGTGCGTGCCGGGCCGCGCAGTCGGCCAACCGGCCGATCTCCGGTCGGTGCAATTCATCGCGAGCCCCTCCGATGCCGAAGTCGCGCACGTGTGCCCTCCCGTGCTGATACAACTGACTGCGGCTGTAGTCAGTGGCGGGGCGGTTCCGCCCGGAGATCGAGAGGGTGGCCGGAGTGGACAAGGACTCCTACCAGAAGTTGTTCGACCTGAGCGGCCGGACCGCGATCGTCACCGGCGGCACGCGCGGTATCGGGCTGGCACTGGCCGAAGGTTTCGCCTGCGCGGGCGCGAATATCGTGGTCGCCAGCCGTAAACCGGAGGCGTGCGACAAGGCAGCGTCCCGGCTGCGGGAGCTCGGCGCCGAAGCCATCGGCGTTCCGACCCATCTCGGCGAGGTGGGCGCACTGCACGACCTGGTGGAGACCACGGTGCAGACCTTCGGTGGTCTCGATATCGTCGTCAACAACGCCGCCAACGCACTCGCGCAACCCTTGGGCAGTATGCAGCCGGAGGCGGTCGACAAATCGTTCGGCGTCAACGTGCAGGGCCCGTTGTTCCTGATCCAGGCGGCGCTACCGTATCTGCGGGCCAGTGAGCACGCGGCCGTGCTCAACTTCGGTTCGGTCGCGGCGATGCAGTTCGCACCCGCACTGTCGATGTACGCGGCGGGCAAGGCCGCGCTGCTGTCGTTCACCCGCTCCATGGCCGCCGAATTCGCGGCAGACGGTATCCGCGTCAATGCCCTGGCACCCGGCGCGGTGGATACCGATATGGTCCGGAAGAACCCGCCCGAGTTCATCGAGGCGATGGCCGGCGGGTCCCTCTTGGGCCGCCTCGCCGAACCCGACGAAATGGTCGGGACCGCGCTGCTGCTGTGTTCCGACGCCGGCAGTTTCATCACCGGCCAGACCTTCCTGGTCGACGGCGGCACCGTCGCCCGCTGAGTCCGCTTCCGGAAAGGCCCGAAATCGTGTCCCAGCTCGCCACCGAATACCTGCCCTCCGGCGTTGTCGTCCTGACGATCGACCGCCCGCACCGGCGTAACGCCCTCGACAACCAGACGGTCGCCGAATTGCACACCGTGCTCGACGAAGTGAACGGAAAGCCGGACGTCCGCGCCGTCGTCATCACCGGCTCCGGCGCCGGCTTCTCCGCCGGCGCCGACCTCAAAGCGCAACCCGAAGACTTCACCGCCACGGACGCCACACCTACCGCCGCCCTGCTGGGTTCGGTCCACTCCCCGGTGGCCCGGATCTACGCCTCCCAGGAACTGATGGCCTCGGCCTTCGAGAAAATCCACCGCCTCCGCCAGCCCGTGATCGCCGCGGTGAACGGCGCCGCGGTCGGCGGCGGTTTCGCCCTCGCCCTGGCCTGCGATATCCGCTTCGCAAGCCCCGAGGCAAGTTTCGGCGCCGTTTTCATCCGGCACGGCATCTCGGCCTGCGATATGGGCACCAGCTACCACCTACCACGCCTGGTCGGCGCGTCCCGTTCGGTCGAACTCCTGCTCACCGGCCGCATATTCGGCGCCCACGAAGCCGAACGCATAGGCCTCGTACTCGAGGTGACCGGCACCGACGATCTCCTCGACCGCGCCGTCGCCAAAGCCGAGGAAATCGCCCGCCACTCCCCACTCGCGGTCTGGATGACGAAGGAAACCATGTGGCAGACCGTGGACTCCCCCAGCCTCCGGCACGCCCTCGATATCGAGAACCGCACCCAGGTGATGTGCAGCGCCACCGGCGAACTCGACGCCTCCTTCGCTGCTTTCCGGGAAAGCACCGATATCCGGTGGGGTCCGCTGTAAGTCCCCGCGAGTGCTCAGCGGCCCGTCGGTAGTGCTTCGACGGGCCGCCCTTCACACCACCCCGACAGATCCATCCCCGGCTGCCACGGTCGTCAGGCCGAACCATCCCGCGGTTGGGTGCGGACTTCCGGCGGGGGTACCGGCTGATAATCCGCTACCGGAGGCGCACTCTCAGCAGATGGTTCGCCCGAAGCTCCGCCCTCGGTGGATTCGGCCCCGGCGGGATCACCTTCCCCGGGGGGCGCATTTTCGGCCGGCGGTTCGCCTTCAGTCGACGGTTCGCCCTCGGCAGCCGGGTTGCCTTCAGCCGACGGCTCGCCCTCGGCACTCGGGCCCCCCTCGGCAGGAGGCTCCCCTTCGCCGGGTGGGGCGCCTTCACCAGGGGGCACGCCCTCGGCGGAAGGCTCACCTTCCCCAGGAGGCGCACCCTCACCGGGTGACTCACCTTCGGCAGGAGGCTCGCCTTCCCCGGGAGGCGCACCCTCAGCGGGAGGCTCGCCTTCCCCGGGAGGCGCACCCTCGGCAGGAGGCTCACCTTCCCCGGGAGGCGCACCCTCAGCGGGAGGCTCGCCCTCGGCGGGCGGTTCACCGGTCGGCGGCGGGCCCGGATCGGGGGCCGGCGCGGAAGCCGGTGGCTTGGGCTCGTCCTTATCGGACTCGTCGTCTTCGCTGTCCTCCTCAGCATCTTCGCCGCCCATGCCGGACAGCATGCTCGCCATCAAGAGCGGCATCATCATGTCCCCGATACCGCCGCCACCACCGGGCGACGGTGTGGGAGTGGGCGTCGGACTCGGGCCAGGACTCGGGTTCTGGCTGGGATCACGCTCGCTGTCGGAGTCGTCCGATTCACCACTGCCGGAACCGAGTTCCTCCGCCGAGAGCTCACCCGATCCGAGACCATCGGGCCCGAAGGGACCCGATTCGGCGCTATCCGCACCTGAACCATCACCCGAACCACCCAGACCGAGATCACCCAACCCGAGATCGCCCAAACCGAGGTCGCCGGATCCGGGTTGCTCCGTACCGGGTTGTTCCGTACCGGGATCTCCTGTGCCGGAATCGTTCGGTCCACCGAAATAGGGATCATCGTCGTAACCGCCGTTGTCGTTGTCCTTCCCGGCGTTCGGATCCTCCTCGACTGGCTTCTCCTTCTCTTCCTCAGCAGAAGGCTGAGCAGGGGGCGGCTGGTTTGCTGGACCTGAAGGATCCGCAGGTGGCTCGTCCTCGGACATGACCTCGCTGGCCACCCAGAGACCACCAACAGCGGCAGCACCCCCGAGCAGGCCGGCCTTGCCGCCGAATCGACTACTGGACGGCCTCGTGGACGGATCAGCCGAGGGATCAGCGGACGGATCAGCCGAGGGATCAGCCGAGGGATCAGCGGACGGATCAGCCGAGGGATCAGCGGACGGATCAGCCGAGGGATCAGCGGACGGATCAGCGGACGGATCAGCCGAGGGATCAGCCGAGGGATCAGCGGACGGATCAGCGGACGGATCAGCGGACGGATCAGCGGACGGATCAGCGGACGGATCAGCCGAGGGATCAGCGGAC
>NZ_JBHXMZ010000002.1:316518-617405 GCF_042719915.1 Nocardia sp. NPDC058499
GGACGGATCAGCCGAGGGATCAGCGGACGGATCAGCGGACGGATCAGCGGACGGATCAGCGGACGGATCAGCGGACGGATCAGCCGAGGGATCAGCGGACGGATCAGCCGAGGGATCAGCGGGCGCATTCCCCGACGGCTCAGCAGGCGCCTCCGCCGACGGATCAGCAGGCGCATTCCCCGACGGCTCAGCAGGCGCCTCCGCCGACGGATCAGCAGGCGCATTCCCCGACGGCTCAGCAGGCGCCTCCGGACGACCCGACTCTTCCTCGGGCCCTGTGACCTGATCCCGCTCGGCGCTGTCGTTCCCGCGGTCCTGACCGCCGGTACCACCTTCGGCGCCGGAGCTCTCAGGCGACCTACCGCCCTCCCCCCGAGCGGCAGCCGAATCTCTACCACTCACCTCGGAGTTCCGGCCGCCGGCCGGTGGCGTAGCCGCACCGGGAGCTTGAGCAGCAGGCGACGCTGCAGCTCCAACTGGCCCCGGCGCGGCTCCGCTATCTCGAACGGAACTCCCATCCGATCCCGTCGCCGGGCCGTCGGCGCTCTGCGGACCCACAGCGGTGTCAGGGCCTCCAGTGACCCCCGGGCCACCAGCGTTCTCCGGTCCAGCGGGCCCACCGACGGGGCCGACACCGGCCGGATCCGTACTTGCAGCGTTGTAGAACCCGGGGCTCTGCTGACCGTCGGCGCCAACTCCTGTGCCGGGGCTTCCATTCGCGCCGGTATTCGGATCCTCGGTAGCCGAACCCGCACCGTCTCCGCCCGCGTCCCGGCCTCCGCCCGCAGGTTCGGCAGCTTCGCCGTTCTCTCCGGACTGCCTTTCCGGCCCGGCCGCCGACCTCTCGGCGGCAGCAGTGTCTCCGGTACTCGTATCGGTCCGACGAGGTGGACCACTCTCGAGCCCCGTAGTGGATGGGCTCTGCCCTGCAGCGTTGTAGTAACCACCCTCCTGGCCTTCGGTACGGGAACCTTCACCCGGCCGTCCGGTTGAGCTCCCGGTGCGATCGGGCTCAGCATTCCTGCCCACACCTGGCGAGCCGCCTCCGTCTACTCGCACGAACGGATTCCCCGGGCCGACCGTGACCGCCGGGGAATCAACGGATCTGGCGGGGTAACCTGCCTCGGAAGCCTGATAGGGATACTCATCGGAATCCCTCGAGCTCGTCTGGCCGTTGCCATCGACGCCGGCCGAAGCCGGAGTATCGGACGACGGGTCGCGCGGACCGTCGGCACCAGTACTGCTGTCGCGGTTGGGTAGTTCCAGCGGCGGAGCTTCGTCCGGGTTCCTCCCTACCCCCGCCGGGGCAGGCGACCCGAACAGCGACGGAGCATCCTCCGGTCGGCGGCCCACTCCCGGGGCAGTATTCTCTGGCTGCAACTGTTCCGGCGGCTGAGGCGTTTCGGACAGTCGAACCTCGTGGTCCCCTAGCGCGTCGGCATCGGTGGCTCGGCTTTGGATATCGGTGGCGGGTTCGGCATTTTCTCGGCGCTGAGCCGCTGCCAGATCGCGCATCCCCTCGACGAGCGATCTGAGTAGATCCATTCCAGTTTCGAACGGATTGAATCTCTTGCCGAACATGTCGAAACCCCGCCTCTATATCCTCCAGCCCCGAATGAGGCCCTGCTGGTGCCCGTTCCACGCCTGAGACATAGTCACCGCCGGATTCCCGAAGCAGTAACACTGCCACCACGTCTCGAGCCGGGTGGTGTCGATTCCCATCGGCGCCACCCGAGCACCGTTCTTATACCAACGCATACCCGTCTGCCTGTGGAGGCGCTCAGCACATCGCACCATTTTCGATCATCCCCAGTGTCGGGGAATGTTGTGTGTTGGAATCGTTCGTCACGAAACCTCTCAACCACTGGGTCCGCCACGATGTCTCAGCACCTACAACCGCTGAACTGCTCCTCTCACATCACTCCGCACTCGGCCGACGGCTGCCGACCGGGAAGGTATCGGCCGACTTCGCCGCAGATTCGGCCGGGATGTCTCGGGCTGCCTCGCGCCCGGTTTCCTCTTCCGTCGACGATCGAGCGGGGGGCTCGGGGGTGTTCGGTGCGAAGACCTGTGGGGCAGTGCTCCCAGGGCCGTCGGAAGCCGACTGGGCTTTTGGAACCGCCTCGCCGCGGTCGCCGGTTTCGCCGATCGAGATCGCCGGCACCTTCTCGTCGGGGCGTTCTGTGGCGGGCAAGACAGGCGCCGGCTTCTTACCGGCACGGGACCATGGCGTCGACCGGATTCTGGTACCGGCAGGCTGCTGAGCACTCGGCCCCGAACCAGCCGGCGCGCGACCACCGCTTCCCTGCGCCTTGTTCGCCGCGGTGTCGGCGGCGCGCTGACTGTTGTTCTGGGCGGCCGCCGCCTGTGACTGCCCGGGTGTCGACCCGGTCGTTGGCGCAGTTCCCGGCGGAACAACTCCGGCAGTGTTCCCGCTGTCGGTCATAGGCCCGGTTTCATTACGATCCGCGCCGTATCCGGCGCCGCTGTCACTGGCCGATCCGCCTTCCTCCGTACTGCGAGCCGGCTCGTAGATGTCAGCCCCCGTCGGCGACGAAGCTCCCATCGAGGTCGGCGTAGCGACCGATGCGTCGGTCGGAGGCACATTCGAAGGCATATTCGGCGAGGCGGTGTTCGGTTGGTGTGGCTCGGCAGTGGGCGGAGCTTGCGTGGCCGGGGTGGTGCCGCTGCCCGTGTTGGGAGGGCCAGGGATGGTGGAACCGGTGTCCGAAGTCTTCTCGAAAGGTATATCGATTCCCGGTTTCTGCATCTCCGGCAGCCAATCGGGAAGCGTGCGCATCATTTCCGGAACCCAGCTGGGAAAAACACTCGGCAGGGTGCCTGGCTGAGTGGGGATGTTCAACGGCTCGTCGGCGCCCGGGTAAGGCCAGTCGGCTCTGGGCACCTCCAGTCCAGGAGTCGAGAAGTCGAGGTCGGCGAGTCTGTTGCCGAATTTCTCGCCATGGGAGATCATTTCGTCGGCCTGCTTCTCCAGATCCCTGATGTGGCTGCTTACCGCTGGCGGATCGATATAGAACGTCTTATCGGGGCCATTCGACGGCAGCGTGAAATCGGGAGGGAGCAGGGAATCGCGAATCAGCTGGTCGAACTTCTCCACGAGTGGCTGGAGTGCTTTCATCGTCACCTCGGCGGCTACATACCACATCACCGCCTTGGCCATTTCCTTGAGCAGCCAGCGCGCCGCGGCCGCGATCACCGGACTGGTAACCGCGCCGGCTGGTGTGAACATACCTGCCACGAAACTGGCAGCGAGGGCGGCCAGCTCGATCAGTACAGCGATCTGTATCGCTTCGATGACATCCGCCGAAATATCGATCGCTGTTGCGGCCACATCGAATGCGGTATCCAGTTCCGCCATCTTCTCTTGGCGGAACGACCACACCACGAGAATCGTCTGGTAGGAGTTGCCGGACAGGGACGATCCCATGTCTTCGAGGGTGTTCGTCGATGCGTCGAAGGAGTCTCGAATATCGGCGGCGAAGTCACGGATGTCTTGGCTCAGCTCCCGGACCTGGTCCACGTCCACATCCGGATACGGAATGCCCAGAAGGTTGAGAAAAAACACGACTTCGCTGGGAATGTGGATACTCAATTCTCACACCTTCTCACTGCGCATATCACAGCAGCGTGGGCTGACTCCTGAACCCTTCGCGTGGCTCTGCCCGGTTCCGCGCAACGCACGGTGAGGCGGAACGCCTCGAGTGTTAGCGGCATCGAGGCATCACCGTCGGCGCAACACTCCATGCGCCTCAGGCTCGACCAGAGCTGCACTGACATCAGCTCTCACGCACCTCGCTTCACACGCGTTCCGTATCGCCGGTGCGCCGACTCGCACAACCCACCGACGCCGGGACAGACTACCTAACACCGAACCGGCGACGAGATCTTCGATTGCTGCCGAACCGGCGGAATTGGCTGCCGGCGCGCAAGCGACGCCCCACTATGGATACGTCTGGAGTTCGTCGTCGAAAGTTGAAGCGCTACAACGTAGCCATGTGCACGAACAGCCCCGTCCGCCCGAGCCGAGCCGGCCGGGCTCGGGCCGGAAACATAATTTCGCAGGTCGGCCGGGTTGTTCATATCGGCCGCGAGCGGATCCGCCAGTGCAGGCATGCCGACGCGGAACTGTGTAAGCATCCCAGCGTTTCCGTTTCCCTGTGACAGCCCCCGAGCCCCGAAGACATAGCAGAGGCTTCCAGTAGCACTCGCCCTCGAAGATGGACTCACCAACACAGGGAACAACAGGAGCCTCCCGAACTCACCCGTGGCCGGAAGCCGATGAAGGAGAAGATTCTTGGAACAGTGGCGGGACCGCGCATCATCATACGGGGTGGTTCAGCAGTCCCCGCTCCTCCGCAAGCTTGCGATATCTCGATACAACTGCGGAAGTATCCAAGGTCGGCTCTTGGGTGTAGTAGGAGAGGTGACTGACCAAGAATCGAGGGAAAATGCAATTGGATCGCTTCAAGTAGTTCGGTATTTCGACAGACATCATGTTCTCGTCGTCCCGCATCCTGGACATATACGACAGGTCCTTACCCAACCAGGCGATACAGTTGATACTCAGACGCCGGACCCACTCTATCGGCTCGGCAGGTAGACGCTCGTATAATTCCGGGTTTTCGAGGAAATGATAATGCAGCATCTCGGCCAGTTGGCCACTCTGCCAGAGCCTACCCCCGAAGCCACCGGGCGGAAGTTCCAATTCCATCAAGTTGCGCGGAATAGCGCCGTGTTCCTGCTGAAAAAACGCACATACGTTGTTGTTGACAATATTCGCACTGACCAGGAAATACTGCTGCTCACGGATTCGGAACCGAATAAAATCCTCTAGGCTGTCGAGCTGAACATAGACGATATCGTCATCCATTTTCAAGAACACCGCGTCCGTATACCGGACCGCATCGGCGGCGTAGAAATGGTAGACACTGTTCCAGCCGTCACCCGGCTGTTCACTACAATGGTAGAGATACCCATGCTGGGCGTCAGAATTCGGAAACCGCCACTCACCGTCACTACCGTAACCGGTCTTCACATAGACATTCCCGATGCCAGCAGGGATATGCGTGTCGTGTTCGATCACCTCCGCTCCATCGATCGACAACCTGAGCCCGGACCCGTCCATAGAGATTTCCATGTCGCGAAATGTGGTGTTCGAAAGGATCCCCGGCGTGCTGACGGAAACGGCAGGAGGACGCACAGTCCCACGGTCGACATTGTCTCGGACGAGTAGGTCGGCATTGTCGACGCAGCGCAGCACTGTGCGGCCATTCTTCCAGCCTCCCACAACTAACTCGAAAGCTGTTGCGTCGGCCGATGATTCGCGCGGCTCGATGGCAATGTGGACGTCATGACCCGCGCGGACCCTGCTGCGCCATCGATCACCCGGCCCCATACCGAGATACCCGGCCGGGTAGTACTGCAAATCATCCGGAGTGCGCCCGGGGACCGGGAACCGAGCACTCAGCCATTGGCGATCGTCATCGTTCCGGCAGAAGTCCCAAACATGCCACTCGTCAATAAGATTACGGCGCATCGCCTCGGCCACGTAACCGGCAAGCAACTCCATTCGATCACGGCGGCCTGCGAAAGTAACGAGCACAACTTGCTTTCCGAACACTTCCGACATGTAGCTCGTGACCTACCAACCATGTTTCCGATGAACCCACACCATTCCTGCCGGGGCAGGGTAGAGGCTCGGCGACCCCGAGCACAACGTCAATATTCCCACCCCTGGGAGCTCGTCAGAGGTACAGGCTTCAGCGGGCGTCATGCGTCGACAGGCCTGATCACACACCAACCCTGCATTAACCTCGCCTTCGAAAGATCCAGCGGCAGACCCGAGCCCCGTTGATAGGCTTCGGCCGTGAAAGCACAGCACCCACCCTCGATCGAACACGATCTGCTCATTTGCTCGACGATGCTCAGCCCCGACGAGAAGCTACATTCCTGGATCGAATATCATCTCCGGCGAGCAGATATAATCCTTATATTCATGGACGATCCCATCCAGAGGCCTTTCTTCGAACCTTACACAGAAAACGAACGAGTTTTATTGTTGGACGGCCCCACCGACCGTTCCGATATGACCCCGTCCGGCATTATGAATCGAATAATGGCAAACACCCAGGACGCCATCTCCTACGCTCTCCAAAACGGGATATCGTGGGTCCTCCCCGTTGACAGTGACGAGATATTCTACGATGAAGGCGACCGCAGTTGGCAGTCATGGGAAGACGTCGGGCATGTGACCTTTGTGAATCATGAGGCTGTCCCGTTGAAGCAGGAGCCCGCTAATTGCTTCGTAGAATGCACGCTTTTCCGGATAAACAGCCGGACGCAATTCATGGCATACGGAAACGGCAAGAGCGCCGTACGAGTGACACCCGAGCTAAAATCCGGAATACATAATTTCCGCAACCATTCGGGCGAGCACCGAAGCGTGAAGAGCCCGTGTATTTTACACTACCCTAATCCATCATTCGAAAGCTGGGTCGCCAAATTCGGCAATTACAGCATATTCTCCGATTTCTGGTGGAACCTTCCCAACGTTCCGATCGAACTGAAGTTCATGCTGCGATCCCGGGACTTGCTACAGGAGGCCAGGAACACCAGTCAATGGGGTAAAGCACGTGATTTCTTCGCATCATGGGTACTCGATACCGAGACCCGTGACGACCTGTTGCAGAAGGGGTTACTACGGCACTACGACCCCATGGCAGAGCTCCTCACCGGACCTCCTCAGCCGGTGGCGGACCGCTGATTCCGAGACGGCACCGACACCGGCTGGGCACCACCGTGCGGTCGTTCAGATAACCGTCTGCCCACCATCGATGGTCAGTACCGCACCCGTCGTATTGCGCGCTGAATCTGCGGACAGGAAGGCGATGGCCGCCGCGATCTCGCCGGGCTCGGAACCCTTTCCCGTCAGCGGTGAAAGGCGGCCGAGCAGTTCGGTATCGGCATCGGGGCCGAACCCGCCCCCGCCGGCTGTCAGCGGGGTCAATACATGTCCAGGGCAAACCGCATTCACCCGAACACCGCGGCGCGCGTACTCGGCCGCGAGCGCCTTGGTCAACCCGATAACACCTGCTTTGGACGCACTGTAGGCAGCTCCGTAAGGAACCCCGACCAGCCCTGCAGTGGAGGCGACGTTCACGATGCTGCCCCGGGTGTCCAGGAGGTGCGGGATCACGTGTTTGCTGATGTAGAACGGGCCGTTGAGGTTGACTCCCAGCACTTTCTGCCACGTCTGGTCGGGTAGGTCCTCGGTCGGCCCGTTGCCGAGGATGCCCGCGATATTGCAGACGATATCGAGTTTGCCGAGGTGGTCCACTGCACGTTCGACCAGCTGCGCGCAGGAATCCGGATCCGCGGTATCGCACGGCACTCCGAAAACTCTGCCCTGCCCTTCGTCCGCCAATGCGCGCGTAGCGGTCAGTAGTGCGTCTTCGTTGATATCGGCGGCGACGATATCGGCGCCTTCGCGGGCGAACAGTTCCGCTGTAGCGTATCCGATTCCGGACGCAGCACCGGTGATGAGCACTGATTTTCCTGCGTAGGTCATGGGTTCATCCCTAAGTTTGTAGGTGTCTGGGGTTGGCGCCCTGGATGCCCAGAGCGGTGGGGTGTTTCGTGCTCGGGTCATGCCGCGAAGACACGTTCGACGACTATGTGTGTGCGGGCCGGGTGATCGTATGCACGCGGTCCGCGCCGAAACATGCGTGGTCTCGTTGAACGGAAACGCCAACCGGGCCGGGCAGGAACCCCGGCGTATATGCCATTCATCGGCAACTTGCCCGGCCTGTTGTATCGAAGGAGCCGCAACCCCTGCCGGTTGGTGGGACAGCGACAGACCGAAATCGACCGGCACCGACGCGCGTCGGCGAGCCCGGTGCGGGAAACCGGATCCGCCCGTGCTCAGCTCGTCCCGCGCACCACGAGTTCCACGGGTAACCGCGCCGACTCCACGTCGTGTCCGCCGACGAGCTCGAGTAGTTTGCCGACCGCGGCCGCGCCGATTTCCCGCGCGGGTGAGCGAATCGTGGTCAGCGGAACGGGCAGTTGGGCGGCGACCGGGATGTCGTTGTAGCCGACCAGCGCGAGATCGTCGGGAACCGTCAGCCCGAGGTCTCGAACCACCCCGAGCACGCCGATGGCGATGGTGTCGGTGACGGCGAAGACGGCCCGTGGGCGGTCGGGGCGGTCGAGGAGTTCCCGGCCCGCGGCGACGCCGCCGGCGACTTCGAAGCTCGATTCGGCGATCCGGTGCGGTGGCAGGGTGATCCCGGCTTCGGTCAGGGCGTCGGAGAATCCGAGCATCCGGTCGCGTGCCGTGGTCGCGTGTTCGGGGCCGTTGATGACGGCGAGGTCGGAGTAGCCGCGGTCGAGGAGGTGGCGCGCGGCCAGGTAGCCGCCGAGGCGGTCGTCGCCGACGACGAAAGGGAGCCCCGCGTCGGCGTGCCGGGTGAGCGTGAGGATCGGCAGCGGACCGATCGGCAGCGATTCCAGGAAGGGGCCGCCGGGGATGTGGAGGCTGCTGAGCAGCAGTCCGTCGACCTGCCGGCCGAGCAGTAGTTCCACCGCCCGCCGTTGTGCGTCGAGGTCGTCGGGCGGGCTCGACAGCAGCACCGAGTAGCCGGCGCGGGTGGCGGCTTCCTCGATGCCCTGGTACGTCGTGGCGACGACGCCGTCGGTCAAACGCGTCATCACGACGCCGAGGGTGGTGGTTTTGCGGGTCCGCAGGCTGGCCGCCCACAGGTTCGGTTGATAACCGATTTCGGCGGCTACTTCGCGGACGCGGCGGGCCGACGGCGTCCAGCCGTCCACGGGTTCGTCCTGCCGCAGCACCCGGGAGACCGTGGAGATATGCACTCCGGCGCGCTCGGCGATCTCCTTGAGGGTCGGAGCGCGGGTGGGTCGGTGCATCGCGGCGTGGGGTCCTTCCGGGGTTTGACTGTCTTGCGAGGCAAGCCTACCGTAAGGATGCAAACGTTCTCGCAATCGTTCCTGCAAACGTTTTTCCACCGTTTACCCGGAGCACACATCCCGCCGGAGGCCGCATGTCCCAGTCGCTGACCCAGCTGTTCGATCTCGACTCACTCCTCACGCCGGAGGAGATCGAAATCCGGTCCACCGTGCGCAAATTCGCCGCCGAGCGGATCCGTCCGCATATCGCCGAATGGTTCGAGGAGGGCCGTATCCCGGCGCGGGAGCTGGCCGTCGAGCTCGGCTCGCTCGGCGTGCTGGGCATGCACCTGGACGGATACGACTGCGCCGGGACGAGCGCCACCGCCTACGGCCTGGCCTGCCTCGAACTCGAGGCCGTCGACTCCGGTATCCGCAGCCTGGTGTCGGTGCAGGGTTCGCTGGCGATGTTCTCGATCCACCACTGGGGCAGCGAGGAACAGAAACAGCAGTGGCTGCCGTCGATGGCCGCCGGCCGGGCGATCGGCTGCTTCGGCCTCACCGAACCCGATCACGGCTCCGACCCGGCCGGGATGCGCACCCGCGCGGTGCGCGACGGCGACGACTGGGTGCTCAACGGCACGAAAATGTGGATCACCAACGGCTCGATCGCCGATGTCGCGGTGGTCTGGGCCCAGACCGAAGACGGTATCCGAGGTTTCGTCGTTCCGACCGACACCCCGGGTTTCTCCGCCCCCGAGATCCGGGCGAAGATGTCGCTGCGCGCCTCGGTGACCTCCGAACTCGTCCTGGAAGATGTCCGGCTGCCCGCCTCGGCGATGCTGCCGCTCGCGCAGGGTCTGCGCGGCCCCCTCACCAGCCTCGGCGAAGCCCGGTTCGGCATCGTCTTCGGCGCGATCGGCGCCGCCCGCGACTGCCTGGAAACCGCGATCGACTACGCGCAGACCCGACAGGTCTTCGGCAAACCGCTGGCCGGCTACCAGCTGACCCAGGCCAAGCTCGCCGATATGGCACTGGAAGTGGGTAAGGGGCATCTGCTCGCCTACCACCTGGGCCGGATCAAGGACCGCGGCGACATCACCCCCGAACAGATCAGCACCGGGAAACTCAACAATGTGCGTGAGGCCATCGCCATCGCCCGCGAATGCCGGACCATCCTCGCCGCCAACGGCATCACCCTCGAATATCCGGTGATCCGGCACGCCAACAACCTCGAATCCGTACTCACCTACGAGGGCACCTCCGAGGTCCACCAGCTGACCATCGGCAAGGCACTCACCGGTTCGGCAGCCTTCCGGTGACAGGCGCACTCGACGGGCTGGTCATTGCCGACTTCGGGCGGGTCCTGGCCGGACCGTACGCGACGATGCTGCTCGCGGATTTCGGCGCGGAAGTGATCAAGGTCGAACGGCCGGAAACCGGCGACGATACGCGCCGCTGGGGTCCGCCCTGGTCGGGCACGCAATCCACCTATTTCCTGAGCGTGAACCGCAACAAGAAATCGGTCGCGATCGATCTTTCGGATCCCGAAGGTCTCGCCGCGGCCCGGGAGCTGGTGGCTCGCGCCGATGTCGTAGTCGAGAATTTCCTGCCCGGCACGATGGAGCGGCTCGGACTCGGATACGACCAGGTCACCGAGATCAATCCGGATATCGTCTACTGCTCGGTGACCGGTTTCGGCCGCGACAACACCATGCCGGGTTACGACCTGCTCATCCAGGCGGTCGGCGGTTTGATGAGCATCACCGGCCCCGACCCCGCCACCCCCACCAAAGTCGGTGTCGCCGTGGTCGATGTCATCACCGGCCTGCACGCGGCCCTCGGCATCCTCACCGCACTGCGGCACCGGGACCGGACCGGCGAGGGCCAGCGGGTGGAGGTCAACCTGCTGTCGTCGCTGCTGTCCGCCCTGACCAACCAGACCTCCGGCTACATCGGAGCCGGGGTGGTCCCGCAGGCGATGGGCAACCGGCATCCGAGCATCGCTCCCTACGAGGTGTTCGCCACGGCCGACCGGCCACTGGTGCTGGCAGTCGGCAACGACCGCCAGTTCGCCGCGCTGGCAAAAGTTCTCGGGGTCGCCGGAATGGCCGCCGACGAACGCTTCGCGACCAACACCGCCCGGGTCGCCCATCGCGACGAACTCCGCGCCACGCTGGAAGATCTGCTGGCGGCCGACGGGGCCGACGCCTGGTACACGGCACTGTCCGCGGCGCGGGTGCCGTGCGGGCCGCTCAACGATATCGCCGGCGCGATCGCCTACGCGCAGAATCTCGGCCTGACCCCGGTGATCGGTATCGACAGCCCGGACTCCGGCACAGTGCAGCAGATCGCGAACCCGATCGAGCTCAGCGCCACACCGGCGGCCTACCGCACGGCGCCACCGCGCCTCGGGGCGGACACAGTCGGCTGAGCGAACGATGAGGTGATGTTCGCGCCGCACGTCCGCACCGATGCGAACATCGAGTAGCGGCGGCCAGTAGCGCACCGGCCCGGCCGCCGCTGACGACTGCCGTTGCCGATGCCCACTCAGTGCCGTTGTGCGAAGGTTGACCTCATGAGTGACGAACGGTTCGAGGTCCAACGCGAGATCGCGGCGCGACCGGCCGAGATTTTCGCCTTGCTGTGTTCGCCCGCCGGGCATGTGGCGATCGACAGCTCCGGCATGCTGCAGTCCGCCGAAGGCAAACCCGTCACCGCGGTGGGGGACGAGTTCCTGGTGCATATGGACCGTGAATCGCTCAACGATTTTCCGATGGGCAAGTACGACGTCACGGTGATCATCACGGCATTCGAGCAGGATGCACACATCGAATGGACGATCTCCGGCACGATTCAGCCGCCGATCGAACACCTCTACGGCTACCGTCTAGCGCCCAGCGAGACCGGCACCCTGGTTACGTCCTACTACGACTGGAGCCGGATCGCCGCCCCCTATCGGGAGGCGGGAATCTTCCCGATCATTCCCGAATCGGGACTCCGGGCCACCCTCGGCATCCTGGCCCGGACCGTCGAGAACCGGTAACCCGGCGACTATAGAACGCGCCCTGCATGACAAGCTCGAACTCCGGTATCCCCGGCCCCGTCGCCACCCCGATCGTCTCGGTCAAACCGATCGTGCTGCCCGCACCGGATCGCGGCGGGGACCTGCGGGTCCGCATGTCCGCACCGGTGACCGGGCAGGACCTGCCGATCATCCTGCTCTCCCACGGCTACAGCTCATCGATGGACGGCTACGGCCCCCTCGCCGACCATTGGGCCGCCCACGGTTTCGTCGTACTGCAACCCACCCATCTCGACTCGAGAACGTTCCCCTTCGTCGCCGACGATCCCCGCCGGCCCCACCACTGGCGGTTCCGTGTCGACGATCTGGTGCGCATCCTCGACAACCTGGACGTACTGGAAGCGGCCGTTCCCGGTCTCGGCGGGCGCCCGGACCGAACCCGTATCGCGGTAGCCGGCCACTCCTTCGGCGGCCAGACAGCAGGCATGCTGCTGGGCCTGCGCGTCCGCGACCCGAGCACCGGGCAAGTCGAAGACCGCGCCGATTCCCGCATCACCGCAGGCATACTGCTGGCCACGGCGGGCGAAGGCGGCGAAAGCCTGACGCCGTTCGCTCGCGAGCACGCGGCGTGGTTGTCGGATCAGGACTTCTCGCACATGGCGACTCCCACCCTCGTGGTCGCCGGCGACGCGGACGACTACCCACTGACCGTGCGCGGACCGGACTGGACAACCGACCCCTACACCCTGAGCCCCGGTGACAAAAGCCTGCTCACACTGTTCGGCGCGGAACACTTCCTCGGCGGTATCTCCGGTTACCGGGTCGCGGAAACCACCGACGAGAATCCGGAGCGCGTCGCCCTGGTCCAGGCGGTCACCACGGCTTATCTGCGGCATATATTCGGCATCGACAGCACCGGCTGGAAAATGGCCCACGAATCCCTCGCACCGAACCACCCACTGGGCCGGCTCGAATCCGCCCGGCCCGCCGACAGACCCTGAGCGCCGCCGGGTTATCGAGATTCAGACCTACCGGCCGGTAACAAACACTCTTACACTCGGATGTGACCGCCATCACCTCCGAGGAGGGCAGCATGAGCACTGCCGCGAAAGTCGACGCCACCGAAGAACAGGCCCGGCAGCTGGTCGAGGAATCCCGCGAGGCCACCTGGTCCAAACCATCCTTTGCCAAGGAGCTGTTCCTCGGCCGCTACCGGGTGGACCTGATCCACCCGTTTCCGCGCCCCAGCGCGGACGACGCCGCCGCTGGCGACGCATATCTGGCCCGGCTCCGAGCCTACTGCGAGACCCTCGACGGCAGCGTGATCGAGGAACAGGGCCGTATTCCGGAGCAATACGTGCAGGGCCTCGCCGAGCTCGGTTGCTTCGGCCTGAAGATCCCGCGCGAATACGGTGGGCAGGGCCTTTCCCAGTTCGGCTACAACAAGGCCCTGATGCTCGCCGGTTCGGTTCACCCCAGCCTGGGCGCGCTACTGTCCGCACACCAGTCGATCGGCGTCCCCGAACCGCTGAAGCTCGCGGGCACACCGGAGCAGAAACAACGCTTCCTACCGAGGTGCGCGAAGGGCGCGATCAGCGCTTTCCTACTCACCGAACCCGATGTCGGCTCCGATCCAGCCCGGATGGCCAGCACCGCGGCCCCCACGGCCGACGGTTCCGCCTACGAGTTGAACGGCGTCAAGCTGTGGACCACCAACGGTGTGGTCGCGGAACTGCTGGTGGTGATGGCCCGGGTACCGAAAAGCGACGGACACCGCGGCGGAATCTCCGCCTTCGTAGTCGAAGCCGACAGCGCGGGAATCACCGTGGAACGGCGCAATTCGTTCATGGGGTTGCGAGGTCTCGAGAACGGCGTCACCCGCATGCACAACGTCCGGGTGCCCCGCGAGAACTTGATCGGCCGTGAAGGCGACGGGTTGAAGATCGCCCTGACCACACTCAATGCCGGCCGGCTCGCCATTCCGGCATTGTGCACCGCGGCAGCCAAATGGTCACTGAAGATCGCCCGCGAATGGAGTACCGCCCGGGTGCAGTGGGGGCGCCCGGTCGGCGAGCATGCCGCGGTATCGGCCAAAGTGTCCTACATCGCCGCCACTACCTACGCCCTGGAAGCCGTACTCGACCTCTCGGCCACCATGTGCGACGAGAACCGCAACGATATCCGCATCGAGGCAGCGCTCGCCAAGCTCTGGTCCTCGGAGATGAGCTGCCGGATCGCCGATGAACTCCTGCAGATCCGGGGCGGCCGCGGATACGAGACAGCGGCATCGCTGCGAGCGCGGGGCGAACGCGCGGTCGGCGCCGAGCAGCTGGTGCGCGATCTGCGGATCAACCGGATCTTCGAAGGATCCAGCGAAATCATGCGGTTGCTCATCGCGCGCGAAATGGCCGACGCGCATATGGCCGCCGCCGGAGCACTCGTCGACCGGCATGCAGAGTTCAAGGAGAAAGCGAAGTCCGCGGTGGGCGCCGGCGGTTTCTACGCCAAATGGTTCCCGCAACTGGCCGTCGGCCGCGGCACGACGCCGGGCGCGTTCACCGATTTCGGACCGCTGGCGCAACATATGCGTTTCGTCGAGCGCATGGCCCGCAAACAGGCCCGCGCCCTGGTGTATGGCATGGCGCGCTGGCAGGCGAAGCTCGAATACCGGCAGATGTTCCTGGGTCGCCTCGTCGATATCGGCGCGGAACTGTTCGCCATGTCGGCGGTCTGCGTCCGAGCGCAGGCCGACCGTGGCACACCGGAAGGGGAAGCCGCCGGGGAACTGGCCGATCTCTTCTGCCGACAGGCGCGAATCCGGGTGCGGGAGCTGTTCGATGCGCTCTGGGACAACACCGACGACGAGGATGTCCGCGCGGCGCGCAATGTGTTCGACGGGCGCTACCGGTGGCTGGAGGAGGGAGTACTCGATCAGAGCGAAGACACCGGCCCATGGATCGCCGACTGGCAGCCGGGTCCGTCCACCGAAGAGAACCTGCTTCGACCCTGGTTGCGGGTGGGCGCTTTTCAGTGATTGCCGCGGGGCCCTGCCGGGACCGGGCAGTGGTCGGAATGTCCCCGATTCGGGACGGCTCCGAACCTTCCCCGGTCCCGATCCCGACGAGGACGACCTCTACTTCCGGCGCAAGAATCGGCTGGAATGACCCTGTCGAGTCCGCGAGTTCCCGGTGACATCTCCGGGCCAGGCGACTGTCACAGTGGAACAATGCCCGACTTCTGATGCCAGAATGGCAGCATGTCGAAGCTCGGAGTTATGGGACGTGTTGCCGGCTGGTCGTGTGTCGCGATCGGGGCGGTTCAGCTGGTGGCCGGGACGCGGGCGGAACCCGGGATGAACACCGACGCGACGGTCGATTCCCACGTACGTTTCATGGGTTCGGCCTTCGTTGCCTACGGTCTGGGCTGGGTCGAGGCCGCGGCCTCCCCGACCCCGAACCTGCAGCGGCTGCGGGTGCTTTCCGGCCTGATGGCCCTGGGCGGAGCAAGCCGGCTCGTCACCCGGGCCACTGTGGGCCGGCCACACCGCTTCCACGATCTCCTCCTCGGCGTGGAACTTGCGGCACCGGTCGTGGTGGAGGTTCTCGGCAGGCTGGACCGTCCGGCCCGCTGAAATCGAGGGAGTCGCGCCGGCCGACCCCGCGGCTGTTACTCAACGTGGTCGAGTATTACTACCGATCCGCCCCGGCAGCCCGCCCGCCAGCCTGGAAGCATGCCCGAATCTTCCGCACCCCGGACCCACCGCCGCACAAGCCTCGGCGCCGCCCTCGCATTCGCCCTGGTCTGGCTCGTGGCGATGCTCGCCTTTTTCCTTTCGCTGCTCTTTCCGCTGGGTGTACCCGGTTGCAGCCCGGAATGGCCGTCCTGCGATATGCCACCCGTATGGTTCGCCTATTCGGCGACCTGGGGTGCCATCGCGATCGGCATAGTGCTGAGCTTCGTCGATATCGTGCGTCACACCCGGATACGCATGGCGGTGCAGCTCAGCTGTTCCGGACTCATAGCCCTCGGCGCACTGTTCGGTTTACTGCTCATGAACTCGTGACCAGGGCGAGTCTGTACGTAATCAGGTTCGTCAGCTCCGCGGCAGCGCCTGCACGATTCTGGTGATCCGCGCCCCGGCCGCACAGACCCGCTCGATCTTCTCGGCGAGAACTTCCCCCTCGAACTCCTCGGCCCGGCCGCCCACACTGATCGACGCCACCACCGACCCGTCGCGCCCCAGGATCGGCGCCGCCACCGCGGCAACCCCGGACAGATAGTCCGAGTTGCTCAGCGAATAGCCGGCCTTCTCGATCTCGTCGAGGTGTTCGACGAGACGGTCCACATCGGTGATGGTCCGATCGGTGATCGCGGCCAGGCCGGTGGTCAACCATTTGTCCCGCAGAGCTTGCGAATGCGCGAGCATGACCGTCGGCCCGGCCGCGGCATGGTAGGGCATCACGGATCCGATATTGATCCCCGCGACGACCAGCGAGTTACGCCCTTCCAGCAGGTCGATGCACACCGCGCCCTGTTCGGCGGGGACCATCAGGTAGGCCGTGTTACCGAACGCGGCCGCCAGTTCGGACATGAACGGCTTTGCCGCCGAGCGGATATCGAGTTTCGACAGCGCCGCGGACCCGATCTCGAACACCGGCATCGCGACCCGGTAGGCGCCTTCTTCGGTGCGATCCACCCATCCGGCCTGGGTCAGCGTGGCCATCAGCCGGAACACCGTGGTCTTGTTCATCCCGCTGGCCGCGGTGAGGTCGTTCAGCATCCACACCGGCCGATCGGCACTGAAATGCCCCAGCAGCGTGCACGCCTTGAGAACGGCGCCCACGACATCGCGATTCCCGGACGCTTCCGGCTCGGCGGGGATGCTCGCCTTCGGCGAGGTGGGCACAGCCACGGCTACTCACTCACTTCCACGGTTCGCGCGATCGATGCCGCCACCTTACGAACAGATCGGCCGATCGGGGTTGACTTTGTGACCCCCACCACCTTACCGTCCTGATATCGAAAAACGAAACGCATTCCGCATAGCGAAACGGAGGGTCGACCGGTGCGCAGCCCGACCTTGAAAGACCTCACGTCGAACGGACTCGTCTACGCCCCCGGCGTATGGGACGGTCTCACCGCGCGCCTCGCCGAGCAGGCCGGTTTCAGTGCCCTGTGCGCCTCGGGGTTCGCGGTCTCCGCGACTCTCGGCCTCCCCGATGCCGAGCTCTACACCCAGACCGAAAACCTCCAGGCAGTTCGCACCATCCGCGAATCGTCGAAACTGCCCCTGGTCGCCGATATAGACACCGGCTATGGCAATGCCGTCAATGCCGCCCGCACCGCCACCAAGTTCGTGGACGCGGGCGTCGGCGGGATGTTCATGGAGGACCAGGTCTCCCCCAAGTCCTGCCCCATCTGCGTCGGCGACCCCGTCGACCTGATCACCACCGCCGAGGCCACCGGCAAGATCCGCGCCGTCCGCGATTCCATCCCCGACGACGTCCTGCTCATCGCCCGCACCGACGCCCGCGGCGACGACGCCCTCCGCCGCGCCCAGGCCTACGTCGAGGCCGGCGCCGACATGATCATGCCGGTCACCAAAACCTTCGAAACCGTCGAACAGTGGCAGCGCTGCCACGAAGAGGTCGGCGTACCGTTGATGGCTACGCTCACGGCCTCGACCTGGACCGAACGCGATTTCACCCCCGAGATTCTGGATCAGATCGGCGTTCGGCTGGCCTTGCTGCCGACCCAGGTCCTGATGGCCGTGGCCGGAGCCGCCCGCGAGACTCTGAAACGCCTGGCTGCGGGCGAGGCCCCCGCGCAGGTGAGCGCCGACCACCTCCAGCACCACGAGTTCGTGGAGCTCATCGGCTTCCCCGAGGTCGAAGCCATGCAGAACAAGTACCTACCCGCGAAGGAGCAGTGATCATCGTGGGTTACACGATGACGGAGAAGATCCTGGGCCGCGCCTCGGATCAGGACACGGTCCGCGCCGGCGAGAACCACCCGGTGCATCCGGCGCGCATGATCGCCTACGACTTCCCCGGCTACACCGACGTGATGTTCCGCCAGATGCGCGAGGACTTCGGCATCACCGAACTCGAAGACCCGAGCCGCTACATCGTCTTCATCGACCACATGCTCACCAAGGGCAACGAGAAGGAACTCGAGGTCCACCAGGTCACCCGCGACTGGTGCGAGTTCTACGGCATCGAACTGCACGAGGGCCGCGGTATCGGCCACCAGCTCACCGCCGAACTCGGCCTCGCTATCCCCGGCGAATTCCTCGTCCATTTCGACGGCCATATCAGCGGTATCGGCGCGTTCGGCGCCCTGGGCTGGGGTATCCGCCGCGATCTCATCGAAGCCTGGGTCACCGGCCGCGTCTTCGTCGATATCCCTGCCACCACCCGCTTCGACCTGGTCGGCGAGTTCCCGCCCGGCGTCGACAGCCGCGACCTCGTGCACACCATCATCGATATGGTCGGCGCCGACGGCTGCGCCCATCAGGTGATGGAATTCGGCGGCCCCGGCGCCCGCGCCATGGCCATCGACCACCGCCAGGGCCTGTGCGGAATGGCCATGTTCACCGGCGCTGTCTCGGCGATCTTCGAACCCGACGAGATGTCGCTGGCCTACGCGAACAAAGTCGCACGCCGCAGCTTCGACCCGGCATATCCCGACGCCGACGCCACCTACGCGGCCCGTTACGAGATCGACCTCTCGACCCTCACCCCGCGCGTGGTGCTGCCCGGCTCGGCGCGAGCCGTGAACACCAAGACCGCCCAGGAACTTGCAGGCACGCCCATCACGAAAGCCTTCATCGGCTCCTGCGCCAGCGGCCGTATCGAAGACCTGCGCGCCGCCGCCCTGGTTCTCGACGGTCGCAAGGTCGCCCCCGGCGTCGAACTCAATGTTGTCCCCACCTCCCAGAAGGTGTACGAGCAGGCCGAGCGAGAAGGCATCCTCGACGTCCTCCGTGCCGCAGGTGCGCATATCAATATATCGAGCTGTGATTTCTGCTTCGGCTACCAGAAACCCCTGCAACCCGGCGAGAACTGCATCTCCACCGGCGTCCTGAACATCTCCGGCCGCATGGGCAGCCCCGACGCCAACATCTACATGGGCTCCCCCTATACCGTCGCCGCCAGCGCCCTCACCGGCACGATCCAGGAGTCGGTCCAGTGAGCGCCTATCCCCCACCGCCCGACCTCATCGAAGGCAAGGTCGCCTGGATCTTCGGCGACGATTTCGATATCGACCTCGTCGTCGGCGTCTCCAACATCAAGTCCTACGACCCCGACCACCTGCGCTCGGTGTGTATGCAGGCCTACGACCCCACCTTCACCGACCGCGTCCGCCCCGGCGATATCATCGTCGGCGGCCGCAACTTCGGCTACGGTCATCCGCACTATCCGCCCATGGTCGCCCTGCGCAACGCGGGTATCGCGGCCATCGTCGCGGAATCCTTCTCGCCCGGTTTCTGGCGCGGCGAGACCTTCAACGGCATGCCGTTGATCACGATCCCCGGCGTATCGACCGCAGTACAGGTCGACGACGCCGTGGTCCTGGACTGGCGCGCCGCCGCCCTGCGCCTGCCCGAGGGAAAACAACTGGTCGGCAACCCACCGAGCCCGCGGACCATCAAGGTCATCGAAGCCGGTGGTTCGTATGAACTCCTGCTCGCCGAGCACGCACGCCAAGGACAACCGCAATGACCAACGTCGATCATCGCGTCGAGAACACTCCGCCCTCCGCACCGTTGCCGGCAACAGCAGCGAAGAAGTCGACCGCCGTGGCCCGCCGCGCCGCCATCGCCGGCGGCGTAGGCACCCTCATCGAGTACTACGACTTCGCCGTCTACGGCTTCCTCGCCGTCACCATCGCACCCCTGTTCTTCCCCTCCGACAATTCCGCGGTCTCGATCCTGTCGACCCTCGCCGTCTTCGGTGTCGCCTACGTGGCCCGCCCCCTCGGCGGCATCTTCTTCGGCCGCCTCGGCGACCGCCGCGGCCGCCGCCACGCCCTCGTCATCACCGTCGTCAGCATGGGCGTGGCCTGCGGCATCCTCGGCCTGCTGCCCACCAGTTCCGCCGTCGGCATCCTCGCCCCCATCCTGCTGGTCCTCGTCCGCCTCGCCCAGGGCTTCTCCGCCGGCGGCGAAGTAGGCGGCGCCGCAACCTATATCGCCGAATCCGCCCCACCCAAACGCCGCGGCTTCTTCGGCTCCTTCACCCCCGTCGGCTCCACCCTCGGCTTCGCTGTCGCCGCTGCTGTCGTCGGCGTAGTCGCTCTCGCCACCACCGACGAGCAGATGGAATCGTGGGGCTGGCGTATCCCGTTCCTGCTCGCCCTCCCCCTCGCCTACGTCTGCCTCCGCGTCCGGATGAAGCTCGAGGACACCCCCGAATTCGAGGAGATGGCCGAGAAACAGCAGGTCACCAAGAGCCCGCTGCTCGACACCGTCACCAAGAACCCGTGGTCCGTCGCCCGCGTCGTCGGCGTAGCCATCGCCATGAACGGCTCCGGCTATATCGGCCTCACCTACTTCAGCGTCTACCTGATCAACGACCTCGGCTTCTCCAAAGACGCCGTCTACTGGACCTCCGCCATAGCCATCGCCCTGGCCTGCGCCACCTTCCCGCTCAGCGGTATGGCCACCGACAGGTGGGGCCGCAAACCGGTCCTCATCGCCGGCTACCTCGCCTACGTCGTGATCGCCCTCCCCGCCTTCATGATCATGGGCGCCACCGAGAGCATCCTCGTCATCGGCATCGTCTACTTCCTCTACATGGTGCTGAACGGCGTAGTCCAGGTCCCCGCCTTCCCGCTGTTCACCGAACTCTTCCCCCGCACCGTCCGCTACACCGGCGTCTCCCTCGGCTTCAACATCGGCACCATCGCCGCCGGCGGCACCGCCCCCTACGTCGCCGCCCAGCTCGTCGAATCGACCGGCAACGCGATGTCACCCGCCTACTGGGTGATGGGCGTCTGCGCCATCGGCCTCCTCACCGTCGCCACCATCCGCGAAACCAGCCGCAAGGAACTCCCTGCATGACCACCGGTAACACCGGGAATGCCCCGTCCGCCGCATTCGATGAGGGTGCGGCGAGCGGGGCGTCCCGCCCGCAAGAAGAGCTCGGCACTCTCGTGGCGGCCTGGCACGACCGGGTCCGGCACGAACCCGACGCCACCGCCCTCGTCTACTTCGACACCACCCTCACCGTCCGCGAGGCCGACGACCTCGCCACCGCCCTCGCGGCCGCCTTCGCCGACCGCGGCGTGAGCCACGGTGAACGGGTGGGTATCCACCTCCAGAATATCCCGCAATACGCGCTCGTCCTGCTCGCCCTGTGGAAACTCGGCGCCACCGCCCTGCTGCTCAACCCCATGTACCGCGGCCGCGAACTCCGGGAGTTGATCAGCGATGCCGAACCGGTCGGGATCATCACCACCGACCGCGAGGTACCGCAGGTCCGCGAGGATGTCGCCGACAGCACGGTCCGCTGGGTACTCGGCACCGCCGAATCAGAACTCCAGTGCCGCAACGACCGCCGCATCTTCAACGGCGAACCCGCCCCCGCCACACCCGCCGAACCCGATCTACTCGGCTTGGCACACCGATACCTCGGCAAACACCCCCCGCAAACCCAGGTACACGGCGAAGACCTGGCCTTCCTCGCCTACACCTCCGGCACCACCGGCCCACCCAAGGGCGCAATGAACTCGCACACCAACGTCCGCGCGGTAACCACCAGCTTCGCCGAACTGGCCGGCATCACCACCGGCGACGTCGTCTACGCCCTCGCCCCGCTCTTCCACATCACGGGCGCGGTAGTCATCGGCTCCCTCGCTCTCACCGAACGCACCGCCCTGGTCTTCACGGGCCGCTTCCACACCGAGGTCGCGGTCGATGCGATCCGCGAGCACGGGGTCACGTACACGATCGGTTCCATCACCGCTTTCAACGCGATGATGAACTCGGAATACGCTTCGGCGGAACACTTGAGGTCGATCAAGACGCTGTACAGCGGGGGTGCGCCGGTTCCGCCGAGCACGGTCGAGCGATTCCGGGAACGGTTCGGCCACTACATCCACAACGCCTACGGCATGACCGAAACCTCCTCGGCAGTCACCGCGGTCCCGCCCGGAACGAGCGCACCGGTCGATCCGGACAGCGGCACTCTCTCCATCGGACTACCGCTCCCGGGAGTGAGGGTCGAGGTGGTCGACCCCGAAGGTCACCCTCTCCCACCCGGCAGCCAAGGCGAACTTGTTGTCACCGGCCCACAGGTCATCGGCGGATACTGGCGCAAACCAGAAGAATCCGAAGCCGCCCTACCTGAAGGCCGCCTCCGAACCGGTGACAGCGCGATCGTCGACCAACAGGGCTGGGTGTACCTGGTCGACCGGATCAAAGACCAGATCAACGTGTCCGGGTACAAGGTATGGCCGCGCGAGGTCGAGGATGTTCTCTACGAACATCCGGCCGTACTCGAAGCTGCTGTCGTGGGCGTTGCTGACGAATACCGAGGCGAGTCGGTAGCCGCCTACGTCTCTCTGAAAGACGGCCACACCGCCGACGCCGACGCGCTGATCGCGTTCGCCCGGGAACGCCTCGCGCCCTACAAGCGGCCCAGGTCCGTGGGAATACTCGCCGACCTACCCAAAACACAAACCGGCAAGATCCGCCGACGAGCGCTGCGCGAGAACCTGCGAGACATCCGGACAACACAATGAGTTCCAGCTGATCGGCGACAACGGCGCGGCCTGAGGGACTTGAACAGCAGAAGGCCTCTACCATCCAGAATGTGTACACGTTCGGGTACACTTTAAGCATGTTGATCGAGACGTGGTCAGTTAGGGAAGCCCGCGAGCGGCTACCGCGAATGCTCGATCGATTCCGCCACGGCGACCGAACACCGGTCGGAGTCGGTTCACGACGCAAGACCGAAGCCGTGATGATCCCTGTCGAAGTCTTCGAGGAGTTGACCGCCGAGCGTACTCGCGCGACCGCGGAGGCCAGGGCGTCGGTACGCGCCGAAGGTCTGACCCCCAGTCCTGAAGCCGACGACATCACGGCCCGATGGTCGCGGGGCGAGATCAGCACCGAGCAGATGCGTCAAATGGTTCGCGAACTGCACGGCGCGACGTGACAATAGACCCCTATCTCGATCCCGAATCAGGTGTATTGAGAAACCGGCTCGGCATCACCGACGAAGAAAAGCTACGCCGCGCCGAGGCCGACCTCACCTACGCGGCGCTGGCCGACCTGCGAATCCGCATACTGCCGGGCGGCTACGATCTACGACACCTGTGCGCATTCCACCTCGAGATCTTCGGCGATATCTACCCCTGGGCGGGAGAAGTCCGAACCATCGGCATCGCACGCACAGAACCCTTCTGCCTGCCATCCCATATCGACTCCTATGCCGCGCAGGTGTTCGGACAGCTTGCGGCCGAGAATTTCCTCCGCGGAGCAACCCGGCAAGTATTCGTCGACCGCCTCACCCATTTCCTCGCCGAAGTCAACGCGATCCACCCGTTCCGCGAAGGCAACGGCCGCGCTCAGCGTGCATTCTTCGGCCAACTCGCCCGCCAGGCAGGCCACCCGATCGATTGGTCCCTACTCGATCCGGTGGAGAACGCCACAGCGTCGAGACTCTCGCTGGTCGGCGACAACAGGCCTCTGCGCGGCCTACTCGACCGACTGGTCCAGCCGGAGTAGCCCGATACGCACGTCATTCGTTGCTGTCTCGGCGTTCGTCAGCCGGCGACGGAGCTACTTCACTGTTCTGGCCCGATTGCTGTAGTCGTCAGGTGTCAGTCGCCCCGATACAGCCGCTCGAGGTCGATCAATTCCACGTCGTCGCGGGAATCCGCCACGGCGCGCAGTTCGGGGGTGAAGTCGTACCCGGTGAAGAGCAGCAGTTTGGTCTGCCGCGACGCGCGGGGATCGCGCTGAACCAGCAGATCCCGGATCCGGTCGAGCCGGTTGACCTGTTTCTCCCCGACGACCGCATGGTTCTTCGCCTCACCGATCGCAAGGATCCGTTCCGCACCACCGGCGTCCCGCCCGAACACTACGACGTCCAGCTGATGGCCGGTCTTACCCGCGGGGTCGAGCAGAACTCCGGAAAGCACATGCGTGCGCCTGCCTCCCACGGTGCCCGGGGCTGCGTACCACCGGCACCACGCACGCGACAACTGCTCGAAATGCGGACCGAGTACTCGACTTGTGAAGGTGGGCCCCGAGCGTTCCCATACCTCAGTGGCGTGCCCCGGGCGTTCGAGGTCGCTCCATTCCGAGCGCATGATCGCGTAATAGAACGTCAGCAGCGGCTCGGTGATCCGGTAAGTGGACCGGCGGGCGTGGAAGGCGTCCTGTTCGCGAGCGACCATGCCGACGCCTTCCAGGACGGTAAGCGGGTGCCCGAGATCGGTGGTCTTGCGGCCGAGGAAGCTCGCAATGCCGCCCCGGGTGTTGTTGCCCCCGGCAATCGCCGCGAGAACGCCGTGATAGAGCGCGCTTTCCCGTAGCTCGGACTCTTCCGCCAGCAGGAACCGCGCTTCCCGGAACAGCGGCCTCGACGAGTTGAGCACATTACGGACCACCCACGGTCCGAAATCCTCGCGGTCGGCGGGTGTGTCACCGAGCGTATATTCGCGCCGGTACGCTGGCGTACCCCCCACCACGGCGTTCACCAGGAACGCCAGCGACAGGTCGTCGATTTCCCAGAATTCTCGCGCCAGCCGGTAGTCGAGGGTCGGCACGACAAGCTCCAGGCTTGCGCGTCCCCGCAACGGGGCGCTACCGACGAGCAGTTTGCTCATGAACGACTGGGCCGAACCGCACAGCAACAGGCGGATGGCACCGGCGTGGCGCCGACCGGCCGGATCGAATGCGCGTTGGATCAACGACGGCAGCTCGGGTGACGCCTTGGCCAGGTAGGGAAACTCGTCGAGGACCACTGTCAGGGGCCGGTCACCAGCGCCCAGGGTCATGATTGTCTCGATTGCCTCCGGCCACCCAGCGAACCGGCGCGGCACCGGCTCGCCGAGATACCGCGCCAGAGCGCCACCGAGCTGGTGCAGCGACTCGGGTTCGGTCGCCTCGGTGGCCGCGAAGTAGAACCCGCCGGTAGCCTCGCATACCGCGTCGAGGAGGAAGGTCTTTCCTTGCCGGCGACGACCCGAAACGACACCCAGCGCCGGCTGCAGCCCAGGGTAGGTGGCAAATCGGGTCAGCTCCGACCACTCGTGCTCGCGATCGAACATGGTCTCGGGCTTCAGCATGAGATCTATTATAACTCGATCTATTATAGGTGGAGTTATAATAGATCGGATTGTCGCGGATCAGCTCGCGTCGCTGCAGCAGTATCTGTTCACCAGGTTCGATACCCAGTGCCCGCGCCCACTCAGCCTGGAAACTCGGCGCAATCACCCTCATCCTCAACCCGATGTATCGCGGCCGCGAACTCCGCAAACTGGTCACCGACGCCGAACCGGTCGGGATCATCACCACCGACCGCGATGTGCGGCAGGTCCGGGAGGACGTCGAGGGCACCACAGTCGGCTGGGTACTCGGCACCGCGGAGTCGGACCTCCAGTCCCGCAACGACCCCCGCGTCTTCAAACCCGAAACCACCCCTGCCGGCGAGAAGTCCGCAGACCTACTCACTTTGGCCCACGAGTACACCGGCCGGAAACCCCCGACGATCCAGGTACACGGCGACGACCTCGCTTTCCTCGCCTACACCTCCGGCACCGCCGGCCCGCCCAAGGGCGCCATGAACTCGCACACCAACGTCCGCGCGGTAACCACCAGCTTCGCCGAACTCGCCGGCATCACCCCCGGCGACGTCGTCTACGCCCTGGCCCCGCTGTTCCACATCACCGGAGCGGTCGTCATCGGCGCCCTCGCCCTCACCGAACGCACCTCCCTGGTCTTCACCGGCCGCTTCACCACCGACGTAGCGGTCGACGCCCTCCGCGAACACGGCGTCACCTACACCATCGGCTCCATCACCGCCTTCAACGCGATGATGAACTCGGAATACGCCACGGCCGAACACTTCTCCAGCATCAAAGCGCTGTACAGCGGGGGTGCGCCGGTACCACCGAGCACGGTCGCCCGGTTCCAGGAACGCTTCGGCCACTACATCCACAACGCCTACGGCATGACCGAAACCTCCTCGGCAGTCACCGCCGTCCCGCCTGGAACGAGCGCCCCGGTCGACCCGGACAGCGGCACCCTGTCCATCGGACTACCGCTCCCGGGAGTGAACGTCGAGGTGGTCGACCCCGAAGGCAACGCCCTCCCGCCCGGCAGCCAAGGCGAACTCGTCGTCACCGGCCCCCAGGTCATCCGCGGATACTGGCGCAAACCAGAAGAATCCGAAGCCGCACTGCCCGAAGGCCGCCTTCGAACCGGCGACAGCGCGATCGTGGACGAACGGGGCTGGGTCTACCTGGTCGACCGGATCAAAGACCAGATCAACGTGTCGGGGTACAAGGTATGGCCGCGCGAGGTCGAGGACGTCCTCTACGAGCATCCGGCAGTGCTCGAAGCAGCAGTTATTGGCGTGCCCGACGAGTATCGCGGTGAGTCGGTTACCGCCTACGTTTCGATCAAGGACGGATACAGCGTGCAGGCCGCCGCGCTGATCTCGTTCGCCCAGGAACGCCTCGCCCCCTATAAGAGGCCCAGAACCATACGAATCGTCGCAGATTTGCCTAAAACACAGACGGGCAAGATCCGCCGACGCGCGCTCCGCGACCAACATTCCACAACCTGAACAGCCTCCCAAAAGGAGGTGGCCACCGATCGAAAGTAGGCCCGCAACCGTTCGCGAAACTCCATACGCACCGAGTAGTGTAGGCCCCGCTGATACGCGGATCTCAGGAGTCGATGTGGTCGAGCACCCTCATGCCCGCATGCACGCCGGAGCCTCTGGCACGTCCTCGCAAGGACCAGGCCCGACGCCCCCTTATGAGTTCGCGCGACCCGGGTCACTACCACCGACCCCACATCCGTACGCCGAGACCCACTTCAATACATTCGTCACGCAGACAGTGATTTTCACCCCTCCCATGCGCACGCGCCGGCGTTCAGGAGTCGGATGGGTGTATCTCGGCACTTTCCTGACTGTTCTATATTTCACGATCTTGCCCCTCATGCTGCTGATGTACAGCAGCCGACCCGCCGAAACCATGACTACCAGCGATAAGGTAGTAGCTCTCGTCATCGCTGTGGTACTCGCGCTACCTGCAGTTGGCGCCTTCGCGATGTCCTACCGTTCGGCTCGGCGGCAGTAACCCCGGCACCAGTCTCGGGCATTCATGGCGCCGCCTCGCCAGCCGCTGAAAGCAGCGAAAGGTGCCCACATGTTGACTTCTGCAGCGCGACGACCTCGCACTCGAACCATAGCGAATGCCCTCAACCTGCTGCAGCATGTCCACGGCACCCCGCTTCACACTCGGGACCTAATGGAGAAGTTTGGTAACGAGCCGTACTATCTGAAGAAATTCCGGACTGCTTGGCGCCAGAGGATCTGCGTTATGGCACAGTTGACGAACTGGTCGCGAGACCGTGAGTAGCACGAGGTGGACAACGGTGAAATTCCTCTTCCGTGAATGGTACGGGCCAGAGGAGTCCGAGATCGAGGACTACATCCGTACAGCTACGATCGCGTTGGATGCCAACGTATTGCTAGCGCCATATCGGGTCGGATCGACGCAGCGCACAGAATTAATGGATGCGCTTCGGGCTGTGTCGGAACGGATTTGGGTGCCATATCAGGCGGCGCTTGAATATCAACGAAATCGGCTTAGCGTTGCCGAAGAGCAGCAATTGTTCTATGACTCAATCGAGAAAATTGGCGCAGAGAAATTCGATACTGCGATTCAAAAATCATTAGATGAACTTTCCGCAATGCGCAGCCGGTCACTCGAGGTCCTACGTGACGCGGAGATTAAGTCGGTGATCGCTTCGGGATTCGATGAATCCATTGAACAGATTAGAGAGCTGGCAAAAAGGCGAAAGGAGGCAATGAAAGAGGCCTTCAGCGCACTACGTCGCGATCATGCCGTAGATTTCAACTCGGTTCGCTCTGCCGACCCCATAAGAGCTGAATTTGATTCGATCTTTGTAGACGGCCGTGTAGGATTCCCGCCAGACCCTGAAACACTAAATGACCGAATAGAACAGGCTGAAAAACGCATCGCGGCTGACATACCTCCGGGCTTCAAGGATAAAAAGAAGAATGATGCAACCGGGGACTGTCTTATCTGGTTTGAGTTGCTCGAATATGCTAAACAAACAAAGCGGCCGATTCTCTACGTAACAAACGACGTGAAGGATTCCTTCGAGCGGGTCTATGGACAAAGGGTAGGCCCTCGAGTCGAATTGCGCGCCGAAATGCTGAAAACAGGTGGACAACCCTACCATCAGACGACGGTCGATGGATTTTTACATCTTGCGAAAAAGTATCTGCGCGTATCCATCTCCGACGACACAATAGATCAATACAAGTCTCGGCGCGTGGGTGGAGGATTCGCTGAAACGGACAGCGGAGCGCTGCTTGGCAGCGGAACGGGAGATACCGAAAAGCGACTGGAGGAAACGGCCATCTCCGACGGCTATGACACTGGCCAGTTCCGTGTAGCAGATTTATTGGAGCAAGAACTCGCCGAGTTGCAAGCCGAGCGACGCAAAGCACGGGCAATACGGGACCGGGCAACCGTGTCTCAAAAGTTGGGCGAAAGTCGAAAACTGGGCATTGAAGCCGTTAAAGAGGGCAAGTACGGCAAGGCCGTTGATATTTTAGCGGCAACCCTGTCCGAGGAACTCGCGCAATTCGATCGAGTAGATTCCGGTCCCATGAAGACACAGCGAGCCCTGGTTGACGCTCATATGTCATTCGGTCACCATGGGGAGGCCGAAGCCCTGGCTGAAGATATCTTAAGAGAGCACGTCAATCGCTATGGCCCCGACGACAAGCGGACAATGAAGGTCGTTTCATGGATTGCAGAAATTCGATCGAATGTCACCTGAAACACTGCACCCGGCAATTTTTCACGGCAGGTATGCCATAAATCAATAATTCCACATCGCGCGGACCCCAGGACGCACCAATTATTCATCCGCCGAATGTTTCGCCAGGGCGAGCGTGGCCCCGCCCACGCTACACATTACAAGTAAAGACGATATTCTTCGAAATTTTATATTGGGCTTGTGCGCTTCACCAATTTACACATCACCAAGCCGAGCGAACCTGGATTCCGAAGCATAAAGGAAATAGAACTGCGCCTTCTTGGTATCTTCCAGCTCTTTCCACTGCGCCAGCATAGCCCGAACAGCGGCCAATGGAATTCCGAGGGATGTAGCGGCACCGGTTAGCATCGCCGCAGCCGTTGCAGGCAGTCCACTCGCCGGCCCCGCAGCAACGAACATGCCAGTGAGTCCAGTCATCCCAACGAGTGCAGCCGGATCGTTGATCGCCCGTTGGAATAGGTCACGGTAGCTGCTGTTCTCAGATATCAGTTCTTCAATTTCGTCCAAAGCAGGGGCTACCTTGGAAGACCATGCATCTTCTATAGCATAAGCGAATTCTGGGTCCTCAGGCGCAAGGTCGATGTCCTTCGAAATATCCTGGACTCCCTGGCGAAAGCTCCCCAAAGGCTTGCGAAGTTCAGTTCTAATATCGAGAATCTCGTCGATGGTCGCATGCTTGAAGTGCTGAAGCGAGTCGAAGAATCCGTTTGCTAAGGCCGCGTCGCGGCCTCGGCGGCGAGCAGTTGGCACAGGAGCGAGTATGCCCGCTTGGACTGCCTTTCTGACGAGATCTCCCGTCACCTGATCGAATAGCGGGTAGCTCTCACCACTGGTAAGAGTTCTCGTAACCCGGCCGATGTATTCAAACGGGGTTATCTCAGACTGGCTACGCCGCTGTGCGCCAAATGTATCTATATCGACACTTTCCATGGGTTCAACAACAAGGAAACCGGCATCGATCGCCAGTTCCAACTCATCGTATTTGAAGTCAGCAAGCGATTTCTGCGCATTGGAAGCAAGGAGGTCCTTCACTGGACGGAACCAGTCGAATATCTGCTGAATTTCTTTCCGCTGCGCACGTCGATCGGCTCGCGAAGTAGCATCTATTTCAGCAACTTTTTCCCGAAGCATATCTGTATATTCAGGCGCATAGGTGGGTGCAGCCTTGGCTGCGAGCCGCATATACTCGATGTCGCGGGTTTGGCGATATCCCGCCATTGTCTGAAGAAGTGAAACCTTTGGGCTGATCAGAGTGACGGTGTCCGCATAAAGCAGCGCTGACCGACAGAGCCGTAGCTCGCCATCAACCCGTGGCGATTCCAACGGGGCTACAGCGACCGTCATATTCATCCGCGTGACAGCCCGATTGTTCGGTCCGCCGCCGCGAGGTTTCCCTTTGCGCAATCTAAATCCTTCGATAGGGAAGTACTTCGGTTCTCCGCCGAACGTCGGATCATCAGCACCGAGATTGCCGTAGATCAGATTGCCGAGCGCTTCGGCGTTCGCCGTCTGAATTTTATAGATAACCCTTCTGGCTTCAAGCTGTTTCAGCGCGATTAACTGATCAAATCCAGGCCGTCAGGAACTAGCGGTAGAGGCCGAATCAGTACGTCGAATGTGGGCGCTCCCTTCCAACTCGGCTGCTGCGCGCCGACCTTGTACCAACCCCATCGCCGATACCTCTCGTACGCGCGCTCATTTCGCGGATCTACCAGCAGTGTCGCCCGCTGCTCGCGCCGAGTACCCAGCAGTTCGTCATGCAGCATCCGCGCGTATCCCCGGCCCGTGTGCTCGCGTACCACCATGATCTCCGAGAGCCCGAATGTCCGGGTTCCGTCCTCCCGGGTGAAATCTGGATCGACTTCGTCGAGCTGCAATCCGTCCCAGCCGGCGGTGTTCTCGCCGAGCGGCCACCCCCACGCCTGCCCTATCGGTTCCCCATTCGAGTACAGCACGACCAGGTCGAAGCCCGGTACGCGCAGGTAGGCGTCGAATCGATCCATCGACGCCTCCAGCGACTCGAAGGGATCACCGGTCGCGATGGCCTCCGCGTAGGAGCGCGCATAGACGTCCTGGACCGCGTCGCTCATATCGCGCGCACCGATTTGACCGAAACGACGGAATTCAATCAACCGAAAACCCTTTCGTGGTGGCGAGTGCGTCGAACCGAGCGCAGAACTCCTCGCCTTCGGAAGAAGTGTCGGCCAGCTGTCGCACCGGTTCCAGCGCTTTGAGTGCCCGTGGTGACGCAAGCCATCCTCCCAGCGCATCGAGCACCGGTGTTCCCGCTTCGACCGCTGACCTCATGTCACCGGTCCGGGCGAGCGCCGCCGACCACCAGGCCGACGCGTGCACGGTATTACCAGCGCTTGCCGGCTCGCCAGCAACGACCTCGTGCAGGACGAGTGCTCGGCTGTGGTTTCCGATGTCAGTGCAGGCCCGCGCCTCATGGAATCGGATTTCAGAATGGTCGACGAACCGCAGCCATGGAGCGCACTCTCCCACCGGCTCATGCTCGGCAGCATTGTCCATTTCACGCCATGCCGCCGACATGGCTCGCTCCGCACTTCGTCGATCACCGGCTGTGCCGTACGCCGCGGCTTCGCGGGCGGCGATCAGCGCGTGTATCCGTCCAGCGGGCCGCCTCCGCACCAGATCCGCAGCCCGGTGTGTCAACGCGAGTGCGTAGGAGGGCGAGGCATGACCGGCGCGTGCCAGGCTTATGGATTGCAGAGCAGCATTCATGCAGGCGTGGACAGCCAGATCGTCGTTCTCGGCCATAGACGCCAGCGAGAGCCCATCGGCGTAGCACCTCCGCGCCAGCTGAACTCGATCAGCGTCGTATGCGAGCCAGCCGGTTTCCACAGCCAGCGACCCTACGGCGGACATCCACGCTCGACCAGTCGCGGCGTCGAACACGCCGCCGTGCAGCAAGCTCTGGCTACGTTCCAACGTGTCAACGGCGGAGGACAGTAGGCCCGCTCCACCGACAGCCTGATCGGCGGCTTCCAGTTCCGCCGTGAATGCGTTCAGACGTTCGACGTCGGCCATACCGATCCGGGAGTGGCTGGCCGTCGGCAATGTCGCGGCGGTAAGCGCTGCGGCTTTACCGAATTCGCGGCGGTTCACATCTGCCTCATCGTCAATGCTTCCAGGCGGTGGGTGTCCTTGCGCTGATGGCCGCGCGGACGACACGGCGAGCGTAAAACGGCGCATCGCCTCCGGGCTCAGCTTCTCGAGCCAACTATCGAGGTCGGCGGCACGTTGCCCGCGCACCGGCCGCGATTCGGTGGCACGTTCCCATTTTCGCACGGTCGCAACAGACCACCCGATCTGTTCGGCGAACTGCTCCTGCGTCATCCGCAACGCCGCGTCACGCAGCGCCCGCACCTCGACCCTTGTCCAAACCTCCACGATCACGCGAAACCCCCTGTCGCTGCGCACTTAGCGGAAGCGTAGCGGTTCTCTATGACTGCTGTCCCTGGGACCGCGAACACCGGTCGATGAGGCTTGAACCAGCCCCGGCGCCGGGTCGAACCACCAGGCCGGCCGGCACCTTACGAGGCCGCCGACCACGGAATTCCTCGGCGCCGGGTGCACGCCATGACACCCCACCCAGGAGGCACTGTGCGCGAACGACCACCTCTGCCCAAGCGACCGGCGCGAAACCGGGCAATGGAAGCGACCGTCCGGCTGTTGCGCGACCAATACTGCACCGATACAGCAACATTGGAACGAGTGGCGGCCGGGCTCCGCGCCAGTCGCGATATCCGGGAACCCGCCACCGACGCCGATATCGCGCCATGAGCCACTCGATCGCGTTCGGCTGGATCAACCACGACATCAGCCGAGCACCCGAGACCGACCGCGACCACGTACACCGCCTCGCCGACCGACTCGGCTACCACCTCGTATGGCCCGGCGAACACTCGGTGCTACGCGTGGCCGACCAGGCACGCAACGCCGGCGCCGACCTGGTGATCCTGCCGGCACCCGACCACCTCGGCCCGCACGAACTCGACGCCGTACTGGACGTCTGCGATGTGGAAACCGTGCTACCGCGTCTCAGCTTCCCACGCTGGTCCTCCACGCAGGACGCACCATGAGCGCCCTGGTAGTGGTCGGTTTCGCCATCGCGATCGGACTACCGCTGCTGGTGATCGCGGCGACGATTTGGTGGCCCTGACGGTCGATCCCCCGCGCCACTTCCGGATCAGAGGTCAGTCTCGGCACGCTCGGCACACGCTTCGCATGCCTTGGCGCGGACTGCCGGGAGCCTGGTCAGTATCTCGACGAGTCCGCGGGTGAGCGAGCCATCGGTAGCCGCGGCGAAAATATCGATCGACTCGGTGGCGCGGGCAATGTTCACCACGGCGGAAACCGCAGAGATGCAGGCCCGCGGATAGGGTGACGCGGGTGAGCACACCATCGAGTTCGGAGTCGGCTACTGGGGTGTTGCCGGTGGAGCAGTACGTGGCCGGGCTGGCGCGCAAGCGGATGGCTGCGGGGGTGTTGTGTCGCGACGAGCGGGACCGCGTGCTTTTGGTGGAGCCGACCTACAAACCCAACTGGGAAATACCGGGCGGCGCCGTCGAAGAAGACGAGGCGCCGTGGGAGACGGTTCGCCGCGAACTGTGCGAGGAGATCGGCTGGGACCGAACTGTGGGCCGGTTGCTGCTGGTGGACTACGTGCGCCCGCAGGACAGCCGCCCCGAGGGCGTGGTGTTCCTCTTCGACGGTGGTGTGCTGTCCGAGAGTGACGTAGCGGAGATGGTTCTGCATCCGGGCGAGATCCGCTCTGCGGGGTTCTACACGCTCGATGAAGCAGCCGGGAAGGTGAAGCCGCTGCTGGCAGATCGTTTGGCGGCGGCATTCGACGCGGTGCGCGAAGGGGCGACGGTGCTCTGCGAACAAGGGCGGCGCATCGGTTGACCACCGCCCTTGGTTCGCGATCAGGCCGAGACCGGCAACAACCCTGGTGCCGGTTGCAGCCTCGATGCTGTCAGGGCGGTGTGTTGCTTGCCCGCCGCCCGGTAGAGGCTGTCGTGGATGCCGTCGGCGTAGAGCAGCGCACCCAAGTCGCGGCGGATCTTGACCAGCCGTCCGTCCGCTCGGAATCCTGATGCGCCGACCAGTGGCATCAGATCAGCGGTCGCCCGATCGGCGAGGTCGATGCCGTGGGCTTTCATCACCGCCGACCACCGCTCGGCATGCGGGTGCCCGGATTCGGCCAGTTGAGCGGCTGCCGCGGCACCGAGCAGGCCTGTGATCAACTGGGCGTGCGCCCGGCCGACCGTCACCAGCGCGGTGTCCCGCAGTCGCGCGACACCGCCGGTGGTCTGCCGGTCGGTCAAGGCAGCTGTGACCGCGTCGAACATTGCGGCAGCCCCACCGAGTGCGGTCGCGGTGACCAGCGGCCGATAGCGGGCGAAGTGGTTACGCAATAAAGTCATCCCCTCCCCGTGGAGCACATCGTCAGGGTGGATCGGGACCTCGTCGAGATCGAGAATTCCCCACGCCCAACCGGCGAGGCCTGCGGGCGGGATCGGCTGTCGGTGCAGACCTGGTTCTGCGGCGTCGACCGCAGCGGCAACCAGATGATCGTTCGGGGCGCGGAAGAACACCACGAACACTGCGGCCTCGGCCAGCCGGCTTATCCAGGTCTTGCGACCCGTCACATGCCAACTGCCGTCCATTGCGGTGACCGCCGCGGTTGTACAGGCCGCCGGATTCGATCCGCCGTGCGCTTCGGTGAGTGCGATCCCTGCCAGCTCGCCGTCCAGCAAGCGAGGAACCCAACGCTGACGCGCCGCTGGGCTCGCGTGGTGCGCGATGAGCACACCGTGGCCGAGTCCCGTGGAATCGCGCAGGTCGATATCGCGGTAGCCGCACACGAACTGGGCCAGCACCGCGAACAGTGCGGGTTGCTGTGTGGTGTCGAGAAGGCCGTGCCGCGCGAGTTCGATCCGGATGGCCCGTAGCTGGTCGCTTCGTTGCTGTCCGGGTGATCCGGATGCAATCGGATATATCTCGATGAGCTCGTCCAAGGAATCCGCGAGCTCGGCCAGCCGGGGCCAATCGAGGCGGTTATCGGAATCGAGCAGGGGACGCAGCGGCTCCAGCCATGTGCCGATCGCCTTGGCCGAATTGTTCGGGTTCATGGTGCCTCTCCTCGCACGCGGGCAGGCACGCCGTAGGCCAGGGCACCCGGCGGGATATCGCGGGTGACCAGTGAACCGGCACCAATCAGCGCATGTGCGCCGATGCTGACACCGGCCAGGATCACCGATCCGGTACCGACCTTCGCTCCGGTTTCGAATCGCGGTGCGGTCAGTGTCGGTTCGCGGTCTGGATCGCGCCAGGTGAGTGTCTTGTCGTTGATCGTGCGGACCCCGGCACCGAGGAACGCCCGGTCGGCCAGATACGTCGAACTGGTGATGTGCGATCCCGGCGAGCACCGTACTCCTCGCCCGATCCAGGTCTCGCGTTCGACGCACAGGTGGTGGCCGAGCAAGGTGTCCGCGCCGACACGGACCCCGGTGCGTAACAAGGTCTGGTGCCCGACCACTGTGTCGGTATCGACCTGGACATCGGCGTAGACGACCGCGCCGGATCGGATCACGACACCAGGTCCGAGAATCGTCGTGGCGCCGGCGCCCGGGTAGGTCCGGCCGACGGCATAGCCGTGCTCGGGCTTGCCGATCTCCGCGTGCGTCTCGACACGCGCGCATTCGGCGATTGTCGCGCCGCCGTGCACTACCGCGAACGCGGAAATCACCGCGCCCCGGCGCACCACGATCGGGCGGGCCGAACCCAGCTCATCGGTCGGGATGAACAGGGCGAACCTACTGATTTGCACGCTTTCTTCCGCGCGCAGCAAGTCGGCCCGGTCGAGTTCGGTAGCGGTCATTTCCCGCATGCCGCGTTGGAGGGGAGGCTGCGGCGATCTCGTGCTGAGGATGCTCATGGTGTTGCTCCACCGCGGCGGGGTCGGGTGAGCTGCCGCGGCACATACCAGGAGACGCCGATCGTGACATCAACGGCCAGAGGCTTTGCAGCGCCCGAAAACCTGTTGCGTCAACTGCAAAAACGCTGCCGCAGTGCCAGTTTTGCCGGATATGCTCGATACCCGGTCTGAGCAAGGAACTCGATGATGGACCAGGACTGCGCAATCTGGGACACCCACGCTGTGCGCGGTGCTCTGGCTTCTGGTGACTACGGCGCTGTGGTTCGCGCTGTCCGCCGCGCCAACAACCTCACCCTCGCCGACCTCGCCCGGCGCAGCAACTATTCGATCTCGACGCTGTCCCGGTTGGAGCGCGGCAAGCAGCCGCTCAGCGATGTACGTGTGCTGCGCGCCCTCGCTCTCGCCTTGCACGTTCCGCCGGAACTGCTCGGATTGGCCGACCCACCGTCACGCACAGTGCGGTCGTCCGCTCACGCCGCTATCGTCGGCGTCACCCCAGCGCCGGACGAGGAGACCGAACCCATGCGTCGTCGCACGCTGCTGGCCGGCCTGGCCGGCACCGTCACCGCTCTCGGCATCACCCCGCCACCGTCGGGGGCGGTAACGGCATCCGACCCGCTACGCGTGCTGGAACGTGCGCTGCTTGCCCCGCCCGCTCCCGGTATCCCGGTCGGTCTCGGGCAGCTCGGCCACCGGATCACCGCCGCGCAGTCGATGTTCGGCCGCGGGCACTACACCGAGCTCGCCGCCGGCCTACCCCGGCTGCTGTCGGACGCGACGGCAACCCGCGCCGCGGGCACCAGCACAGACGACGTCGCCGAAGCCGGAGCGCTCCTCGCCCGTGCCTACGTGCTGGCGTCCAGGCTGAGTGTCAAGCTCAGCCACGATCAACTCGCCTGGACCACCGCCGACCGCGCGATGCAGGCCGCGGACGGTAGCTACGACCCGCTGACCCGAGTCTCGGCCCATCGGTCATGGGCGATCGTGCTGCGCCGCACCGGATACACCGACACCGCAACACGGCTGATACTTGACACCGCGACCTCGTTACAGCCGGAACTTCACAGAGGTGCGGAATACCTTGCGGCGTATGGGTCACTGCTGTCCACCGGGGCATACACCGCCGCGGTCGACGGCGATCGCGAGTCCGCCCGGACGCTGATCACCGAGGCATCGCACACCGCTGCCCGGCTCGGCCACGAGCGTCCACGTTCCTTCGCCGGATTCGGACCCGGCACTGTCGGGCTGTATCAGGTCAGTATCGCCAGAGTCCTCGGCGACTCCGGCGCAGCGATCGACGCGGCACGGCGGATCGATCCCGCAGCAATTCCGCTGGCCGAAAGCCGCGCCCGCTACTGGTCCGACGTAGCCCGCGCGTTCCACCAGTGGGGCAAGCCCGAACAGTGCTACCGGGCGCTGTGTGCTGCCGAGCAAGCTGCTCCCGACGAAGTCCGCTACCGCGAACCCATCCAGAAAATCACCGCAGACCTGCTGAAACGCCCACAGGCTGCGGCACTGCCGGGCCTACTGGCCTTCGCGAAACGCACCGGCACGCACACGTAGTTGCCCGGCTGATCCACACGCCGCTGCCCACGCAACGCCGGCGCCGACCTGGTGATCCTGCCCGCACCCGACCACCTCGGCCCGCACGAACTCGACGCCGTACTGGACATCTGCGATGTGGAAACCGTGCTACCGCGTCTCAGCTTCCCACGCTGGACCTCCACTCAGGACACACCATGAGCGCCCTGGTAGTGGTCGGTTTCGCCATCGCGATCGGACTACCGCTGCTGGTGATCGCGGCGACGATCTGGTGGCCCTGATGTCCGCAGCGGACAACGTCGGCCACAGCTCTCTCGCCACGCCACCGGCCGATGTCATGGGGCGGCAAACGGACCGACTCCAACCTGGCCGGACCCGCTCCGGCGGGCTAGACTGAATCATAGTCGGAAATTTTGATTCAAGGGCGGACAGAGGTGATGGCGGTGACGAACGAAGCCGGTGCACGGATCGAACGCGCTCGCGTTGCCGCGGGGTTGAGTCAGCGCGCTCTGGCGGACGCGACCGGGATCTCGCAGTCGACCCTGTCCCGGATCATCTCTGGGGACAGGCCGGCGAAGATGCCGGAGATCGTGGCGATCGGCTGGGCGACAGGGCACACAGTCGCCCAGCTCACCGGGACCGCGCCGGTGGCCGAGCGGGTCCGATGCGCGGCGCGGGCGACCAACGATTGCGAGATGGATCGCATGCGGGAAGCGCTGCTGCATTTCCTGGAATTGAACGACTACCTCGACGACCAAGCCATCCCCGCCACCACCGACCCAACGTAGGAACCGTGAACAACGAGACAGAAGGACGCGACGCCGCCGCCCGGTTCCGCCGCGAACACCGACTCGGCGTACAACCACTGGGCGACCTGGTCGCGATTATCGAACAGGCGACCGCGATCGACGTTGCCGTACTCGACGCAGGCCCGGACGAGCACGGGCTGACGATGCGCGATCCGGTACGCAACGCCGTAATAATCGGCGTGGCACGCACCCGGAACCCGATGCGGCAACGCAGCACGCTCGCCCACGAGCTCGGTCATGTGCTGTTCCAGGACTGGGCAGACGATCACACAGGCAACTGGAGTGATCGAAAGCCCGCGGAAGTTCGCGCCGACGCCTTCGCTCGCCACCTGCTCGCACCGATCGAGGGGCTCCGCGAGTTCCTCGGCAACCGGGAAACGGCAACCCGATCCACCCTCTCCGAGGTCGTCCAGCGGTTCCTGGTGTCACCACCGATCGCGGCGATCGCCCTGCACCAGGCCGGATACATCGACGAGGCCACCAAACACGAGTGGATGGCGTCGACGGGTCCGCAATTGGCTGCCCGCTACGGATGGTCCGACCAGTACCGCGCATTACAGGCCGACTCCGATCAGCGCCGGGCGCCCCAGCGGCTACTCGCCCGAGCCATCAAGGCATACGAGGAAGAAGTGCTGTCCGCGCAGGCGATCGCCACCCTGCGGGGTATCACGCTGGAAGCCGCCCAGGAAGAGCTGCGCGAAGCAGGTATCGAGCCCGCCGGACATCCACTCGCCTGGTCCGACGCTGCCGAACTGCCCGACGTCGAAGTGGACCTGACCGCCCTGGACGCAGCCCTCGACGGCACCAGCGACGAATCCGATGATCCGGCGGCCGAAGCGAAGGATGCGAGGTGAGCCACCCGCCGATCATCGACGCCGGGCCCGGCCTGAACTTCTTCTCCATCAACAAGGAACGCTTGCTCATCGGCGTCCTCGGCCGGATCAGCGCTCCGGAGACCGTCCAAACCGAGATCTTGCGCAAGTCACGGCACGATCAACGGTTCCGCGCCGCCGCTACGGTCTGGCGCAAACTGACACCCACCTGGATCCAGGTGCTCTCGGACGACCAGACGCCCGAACTCGCCGCTGCGGTGCACAGAATCACCCGCCAACCCATGAAACAACGCGTGCAATCCCCGAAAGACCTGGGCGAGACCATGGTCATCGCGCACGCAGTCGTCGCTGCGGAAGCCGGGGAGACCGTCACGGTTCTCATCGACGACGGCCCCGGAGCCCGCACAGCAACAGCTGAAATCAGCCGCCTGCAACGACTCCAGTCCAATGGTCGCGCCGTAGGGACGATCCGGCTGGTGAACACACTGACAATCCTGGAGAAGGCAGCAGCCGGACAACACATCCCCGACAAAGCCGCGATGCGCGCCATCTACACCCGGCTGCGTAGCCTCGACGACGGACTTCCAGCCATCGAGAGAACCAACCTTCTCCGGCTTCCGCACTGGCGCTGAGGTACGCAGAGCAGCACCCGGTTGGCTACGCCGGAGGCAGTCACCTCACCCCGCGGAGTCGGTCGGCATCTTCAGCAGATGCCCACCGATGTCCACCAACAGCTCCAGCTTCCCGCCCAACGCGGAAACATACGCGGCGAGAGCCTCGACCGTCGCGACCTCGCCATGCTCGATCTGCGACACCCGCCCCGGGCTGACTCCCATGATCTCGGCCAAACCCGCCCGCGTGAAACCCAGCCGCTTCCGCTCCTCAGCAAGCTGGTAACCCCACTGCTCGGCCATGATCGACCGACGCCGACGCGCGGCCTCCTCCTCACCCACACGGCGGCGATAGCCTTCACGATCCCATTTGGAGAAGCTACTCATCGCCCTTCCTCCTCTGCCCGTTCCTTCGGAACTATCCCGGGTACCGGCACGACGGCTGGCCTTCCAGCAGGCATGGGAAATTATTCCGGTTGATGAGAGCTCAGGAACGCGCCGCGCCTTCGGGCCACACCACGTCCACAGCCAATCCACGCTGCCGCGCCAGCTTTACCACGCTGCCGGTACCGCCGGTCTCGCCACCTTCCCCATCCCACACCGCGATCAGCTGGCCAGCTGATCGCAGCAGCGCCTCGTTCGCCGCCTCATACGCCTCCCGACCGGCCTCTTCGAAATCCATCACGCACACTTCGGACGCACGCGCCACCAGCTCATCGAACACCGGCACACGATCGGGTTTCACCTTGGCTTCGCGGTAATTCCGAGAGGGCAGCACCACCTCGAGCCGACCACCGGCCTCCAGCACAGCTTGCGCGAACACCGAGTCGGCTCCGCGGGCGATACAGCTCACGCCCACCAAATCGGGAACCTCGGCAAGGCGCAGAGCGATCTCTTCACGCACCAGCACCGCGGTTTCGGCAGTGATGTTCATGTGCCCGGTAACAGCGACCCGCATCTGCTCACTCCCTGCGCATTGGCCAGCGGGCGCATCCGGTCACGCAGCTCAGCGACCGGATGGTTGCCTTTCACCCGCGCTTTGTTCGTTTGTAGAGCTTGCCGACCTTGACTCGAACCCGATCCAACCAGGTCCTTTCAACGACGCGCAACGCATCATCGCCAGCCTGGCACACCAGACTCTCAAGCCGGCAATTGGGCTGACAATCGAATCACGCTACTGCCGAAACATTACGAGGCCGACAGCTACAGGCAGGGGCGGAAACCCGGTTCGGCCGGTCGTTCGGTCCGGACAGCCTTGGTAGGCTGAATCCCGGCTCGAAGGCGGTGTGGTCGAGGCCGCAGTTCCGAGTCGGCACTGCCGCAAGGCATAGGGAGGGCACCTTGTTACAGGCAGACATAGACAAGTTGAACGAGCTCGCGCAGAAGCTCGAACAGAACGGCACCGCGATCGACGATCTGGACGTCCGTACCAGGCCGAGCCCATCACTGCCCGGGGTCGAGATAGGACAGTCGTTTGCCGAACTGGCCGAGAAGACCGAAGGCGCCTACCTACGTATCGCCGACCGGATGCGGGCTGTCGCCGGAGCGACGAGAGCATGCGCGAGCGACATGAGCATGACCGATGAAGGGTTCGCGGCCAGAATGAACGAACTCGACTTCAAGCCTGCGCAGAGCTGATGAAGATTTCGAAATCCCAGCTGGAGCGCTGGGACCTCACAGCCATGAACGACTGGGCCGACGCTCTGAACAACATCAACGAGCAGGCAATGCAGGCCATCGACCGCACCCGCAACTACTTCACCGACGCCGGAACCCATTGGCAGGGAGCCGCCTACAACGCCGCGTACGAGCGCATCTCCGAGGACCACGACCAATCCCGTCGCGCCTACTACGAAATCTCCGACGTGCCAGGGATCATCAAGAACGCGGCAACCGACCTGACTTCTCTTCGCGGCGTACTCCGCGGCAAAGCCGACGACGCAGTAGAAGCGGGTCTCCGCGTCGACGACGACTGGACCGTGCACGGAACCGACGAGGCACAGGTCAAGACCCATCAAGATGCGATTCGGATCGCATACGATGCGCTGGTCCAGGAGGTCTCCCGGCTTCAGATCGACATCCTGAACCAGGCCGGGCTGATACGTGCGGCGGGTGACCTGCTCGGATCAGGAAACTTCATCGACGAGCAGTCGACCAACAATCGGCGGCAAACGCTCGCGAAGCTGTTCCACGACGATCTCCTCGCTCGTTTCAACGTCCCCGTCGACCCTGATGGCATGACGACCTGGCCGAAACCACCACTCAGCTGGCCATTCGGCAGCCAGAAGATGACGGCCGAGGAAGCGCGTCTACTCGACGATCTCGGGCTCATGGGTGCTCGCGATGCCTACGGCATCTACAAGACCGCGATTCACGAGTCGGAGAACGTGTTCGAAAGCGCGGGAATCACCGATGGACACTCGGACGCGTTCCGGCACGCGTACTGGAACGCGATGCTGGCCAACCGGTTCGGACCCGAGTTCGCACAGGAGTACACCAACGCCCACGAGGGGGTGGACACCAATGCGGCTTCCGCCGAAGCGATGGACCTCCACAACAACGCGGTGGGGCGCAGAATCGCCGCCGAACACCCCGACGCCAGCCCCGAGGAACTGGCCACATACGTCAAAGAAGCGGTGCTCCGTGGGGACATGGTAGTCGTCGGACCGGACGGTATGCTGACGCCGAGCGACCAGGTCGCCATCGGTGAGACGGGCCGCGCCGAAGGGCCGCCGGCGACAGGTGGCACCAAACCTCCCCCCACCGACACGGAGTTCACCTCGGGCGGATACAACCCGGGAAGCGACGGCGAAAGTTACGGCACGTATGACAGCTAAGACGGTACTGCTCACGTTATTCGTATGCGCTGCGCTGACGCTGACTGCCTGTTCCGATGATGAAGGGGTTGCTTTGGAAGAAGACCGGACACTGTCGACCCAACTGGCCGACCTCCGCCAGAACGGTGGGTCGGTCAGCCTGCGCGAGCTGACCGGCGGCGACTGGGACTCGGTTTATGTGTCGCACCAGCCGGTCTCCCGCGACTACGTCGAGCGCCAGGTCGGGGGGAAGATCGACATGGACGAGACGTTCATGCAACAGGGAAATATCCTCGTCTTCCTAGAGAACGGCGAGATCGCTCGGGCAACCTACGTCATCCCCGATCTCCTTCCGCCCGGTGAGTACTCCAGCAGCGTTCGAATCACCGCTGATGGATACCCTGCGCTGCTCGAGATGTCCGAATAGGGCACCGAGCACGGGGAGAAGAAGCCACAGCTTGCTTCCGTGATGCCGGGCGTACCATAGCGGCCGTGAATCTGGCTGTGGCTGAACTGCTGGCTCTGCTGAGCGAATCGCGTCGGGCTCACTCGGTCGCGGTGGGACAGCGGATGGAGTCCATAGCGAAGTTACTGCCGGCCGATCTTCGTGGGGACGCGGTGGAAGCTGCCAACCTGCATGACGTCGGCTACGGGCATCCTGACCTCAGGTTTCACCCGATAGACGGTGCCCGGTTGCTGCGGTCACTCGGGTACTCGCCGGTCGTGTGCCATATGGTCGCATTTCACACTGCAGCGGAGGTCGAGGCTGGAGTGAGAGGCCTTGGCGCGGACATATTCGATGAGTTCCGGCTCCCGAATGTGGCCGGGCTCGACAAGGCCGCGGATTTTCTGTGGTGGTCCGACCTGTCGACGGGTCCGAACGGAGAGGATTTCACGGTGGGTGAGCGGCTCGCTGAAATCTTGCGGCGCTACGAACCGGGCAGTGCCGTTCACACCGCGATTATCAAGGCGGAACCGCGACTGCGTGCAGCCGTTCAGCGCGTATCGGGGTCGATATGAGGTCCGCTCTCGTTCAGCGCCCAGTCGATGCGCTTGCGCTGGCTGCGGTCCATCGGTAAGTCGGGTATCTGCTCGACCGGTACCCACTCGACGCGCGTGCTCTCGCTGCTCGTCATGGGTTGGCCACCGATCGGCTCGCCGCGGTATACAACGGTGAATTCTGACGAACCTCGTCGTTGCTCGTGTAGTGGATGACGTGGGTCGGATCGGTGAAGATGCCGACAATGCCGACTAGTTGGATGTCCACTCCCGTCTCTTCTCGAGTCTCGCGAACAGCGGTGCGGCTGAGGGATTCACCCGGGTCGTGCGCGCCTCCCGGCATGGACCAGTTGCCGTTGTCAGACCGGCAAATCAGCAGGACTTCCCCGCCCTTCTGGACGAATGCGGCTGCGCTTGGGCGGACACTGTTCGCGGCCGGTGCGTGGGGGTCTTGGTGGTAGTCGATTCGCCGTCCCATGAGGTCAGGTTACGGTGCGGCCTGTCTTCCAGACAGCCTCGAACGAATTCATGTAGTAGGCGAAGAGTCGTCCGCCAGGAACATTCTGGAGGTGCTGAACTGGAGATTTCGACGCGTACGCACCGTAGCTGTGGGTGTTGACCAGCAGCGAGTCGCCGAATCGGTAGATGCTGTTGTACAGCGTGGTCCGATGCATCCGGATATCTACCATCGGCAGGTCCATCGTTTCCCGAAGATACTCCAGCGTCGACTCACACCGCTTCGCCAGCGAGGGCAAGCCTTCTTCACGCCCCCGTGCTACGGCCTCCGGTGCGTCACTTTCGCCCAGCAGGATCCGAACCTGTACACCAGCACCCGCCTTGGCGCGGACGACGTTCACGAAGTCCAGCGACTCGACCAGAAAGCCTCCTGCATAGACACGGGACTGTCCCGGTGGAATGCGCCCTCGGCCGCGTTCAACGAGCCCCCGCAGGATCGTGCATCGGAGCGAGCGGCGTGGCCGTGGGCTTCTACCATGTGGCATCCGGCTTCCAGCGCGGGAAGGCCGGCCGAGCGCGCCGCGATCTGCGCTGCGCGTGCGAGGTCCACCGCATCGCCGGGCCGACCCACGTAGGTCGCCTGGTGACTCATCGCCGCCAGGATCTCCGCGCCCAGTGCGGCGTCACCGGCTGCTCACGCCATCCGAAGTGCTTGGATCAGATACCGCTGCGCCAGACCATGTTCCTCGAGATCGTAGGCAGCCCAGCCCGCAAGTTTCGTGAGTTCGGCCGTCACAGCGAACAGACGGCGACCGACCTTTCAACGCTGCGGTCAGCATCTGCCTGGCGCCGTCGCGGACGATCTCATCGCGCAACGACCGGGTCGAACCGGCCTCCTCGCCGCCAGTGGCGACGTTCTGAACTACCGTGAGCACGGACGTACCTTCCCGACCGTCGTTGGCGCGCCGGCATGATCAAGACTTCGGACTGATGGATCACCGAGCCTGCCGGATACCGGTGATTCCGCACGTCGGCCTCCGGAACCAACGAGCACGAACGCCGGTCGGCATGGGTACTATCCATCCTGGGTCGGGGGAGCCCCGCGCTGTAAAAGAGGATGTACTGATGGTCGACGAAAGACAGCGGGGGCAGAACCGCGCCGAGGGTTTCGCATGGGGAGCGCACGGAGCGGCCACGCCTCCGAATGGCCCCGCTGTCCAGCAGCAGTATCCCGGTGGGCAGCAGCCGTTTCCCGGCGGTCCGCAGTTCCACCCGAACATGCAGGCGCCCGGTCCAGGCATGACGGGGCAACCACAGCCACACCCGATGGGAGGAGCGCCGCCGCAGCTGTGGCAACACGGAGGACCGTCGTCGCCAATGGGATTCGCGCCTGCGCCCTATCCAGGTATGCCCGGTCCGCCGGGCTCCCGTAGCAATGTCGGCCTGATCATCGGGCTCGTGGTGGCCATGGTGGTGGTTCTGGTGCTCACGGTGGTCGGCATCGGGGTCGTCGCATCGAGATCGGGTGGCGATGACGAAGCCGACCCGTGGGCCGGGGACTACTCGCCGGAAGGGGTCACGAATACTTGTCATCTGGTCGATACCACGGTCTTCGATCCATGGGCGCCGGACCAGACGGAACTCGTGCACCACGAAGATATCGCCGGGCAATACGGCGGTCCGTCGATCGACTGTCGTACAACGAACTCCGGACCGAACGGTGCCTACGTCACCTTCAAGATCGATGTGGCGTTCGAGACCGATCTGTATGGGTTGGAGCTCGATCGCGCCAAGAGGTCGGATACCGAAATACTGCCCGATGACTACGTGTTCGGTTCGGTGACCGGGCTTGGGGAGGGCGGGTACTACGGAGTCCGGAATCCTCCGGACTCGGACCGGTATCTGGGCTACACAATGGCGATCAAGGACAGCAATGTCCTGGTCGACGTCGACGTGAAAGTCATCTCGGACAAGGCTTTCGACCAGGCCGAGGCCGACCGGATCTGCCGGTATCAGATCGGGAAGATCCTGGACAACCTCCGAAAATGATGCGGCGTAGCAGTGCCCCTGTCGGCGCCCGGCATTCCGCGGCCGATGATTCGGGTCGAGCGTAGGTCGATACGTCGGAGGCGTGAATGGACACCGAGCCCACTACCGACCGAGATCGGTATTTTCGTGGTCTGGCCTGGCTCACGGCGCCGTCCATGAGCTCCCGGCAGGCGTCCTCTGGGGCTTCGACGGCGCGAGCCCCGAGCAGCGCGCGGAGATGATGACGGGCCTGGAGGAGTTCGAGCGGCTGTGCGCCCGCCTCGGACTGGAGGGGCACGCCGAGTTCATCGACGCGAACCACCCGTGTCCTGCCGCAGGCGGCGACGCTGTTGGGCTTCGGAAGCGCGGTCGACGATAGGGTGCAACCGATTACAGGATGCGACAGGCCCACTCCTGGTAGTCGCCGACGGGAGCGGAGCGCGGCTCGAAGCCTGCTCTTTCGAAGAGCAACTCGCTCGGGCGGTTCTGTCGGTGAATCGACGCACTCGCTACGGCGACGCCGCGGCCGAGGGATACCGCGCGTTCAACGATGCAACGGCGCACTTCGCCGAGAGTCATGTCGGCCACGTCGCCGCCCCGGCCGCGAACGGCATTGCTGACGCCGATTGCTGCGATATGGGCGACGAATAGTCCAGGTACGGAGCAGTCGAGCATCAGGTGCACAGCGGCAACGATCTCCGCACCGGGTACGTCGCGGCCGACGAGGAGCAAACTGCCGTCCTTCAAGCGCTTCGAGCATTCGCGGAAGTGGCTTTGGACCTCGTATTCCCATGGCTTCTCGTGAGGGAGCCTCCGACCCCCGGGGCTTCGAGGCAGTGGCAACGTGCACGAAAATGTCTGCAGCGGTATTGCATCCCGGCGTTTTGTGATCTTTTCCCAGCGCAGTATCGGAGCGGTCACCCAGCCAACCTGTTATTCGCCGCGACCCACTTCCCCAGATCGGCGGCGCTCGGCCGGTCCTCCAACCTGCGGGCGTACGCATCGGCGACCTGCTCGTCATCCGGGACAGGAAAATCTATCTCGTCGACAGGAACATCGAGCGCCCAAGCGAGATACTCAGGAGATACCCTGCCTGCGTCGACGCGACGTTGCAGTGCATCGAGCACGGCGGAAGGAAAGACGCGCGACGAAGAGCCCTGCTGTCGCACAGCGACCTTTTCCGTTCCTCCGGCTACCTCAGCGTGGGCACGGATCAGCTTCGGTGTCGTCTCCTTCATGGCAGCGGTGATACTCGGCGCCGGCGTGATGCGGAGCCAGTCGAGACGAGTCTTCAGGGCGAGGGCCGAGACACCGGTTCGCCACAGAAATCCGGCCAATCGACGCTCATCCATCCGCTGCCAGTCTTCTCGTTCGACCAGTTCCCTCGGTAGGAGCAGTTCAGCCGCGAAACTGTTGGCAGGCGCCTCGTCTTGCTCAGCAGGTTCCGCGATTCCACTGTGGTGCCCGAGCGCGAGATGCGCCAGCTCGTGGGCCAGCGACCAGTTGCTCCGGAACCAACTCGGCGTGGTGGCAAGCAGCACAACCGCCCGAGAGCCGATGCTGAGGGAGTAATCGGTGGTGAGTCCCGGAAGACGCACCACGTCGACGCCCAACCGCGCCTCGACAACCGCACCGAACGTTTGCACAAAATCATCGCCCAGCACGCCACGCATTCGGGCTGGTTCATCCGGTAACGGTTCGCTTGCGGGAGGCCCCTCGGGAAAGGCCGCGTTGTATACCTCGATTACCTGCGCGAGGATCGCGTCGTCGTGGGAGCGGCCCGGGTTGCTGGACACACGTCGTTCCGGATCCCAACTGTGCCGGGCAGCGATCTGGACTCGGCGCGGGTCCTCGTTTCCGGTAGCAAGCCAGTAGAGGTCAGCACCGAGTTCCTCCGCGATCCTGGCCAGCTCAGTCGAGGAAAACCCTCGCTGCCCGTTCAATGCACGAGACAATGCATCAGGCTTCATACCGGCCTGACCTGCGAGTCGTCGCTGACTCATTCCGGACGGCATCAGTGAACGAATGCGATCCCCCACTGCTACAAGCGTCTCGTCCATACATCCATGCTACCTACACGTTGGGATTTTCCCAACGTACGGCGTTGATCACCGCAGCCAAGGTCACGGCGCCAAAATTAGCGCCAGACGTCGCCCACGGTAGTGACGGCAAACCGAAGCGTTGGTATGCCCTCGCTCTCGGTCAGAGCCGCTCCGGCGCGGCGATCCCCAGTAGTCCGAGGCAGTGGCCGAGGGTTCGGGCGGTCAGCTGGGACAGGGCGAGGCGGTTGCCGCGGACGGGTTCGGGGGCTGTCAGGACCGGGCAGGCGTCGTAGAAGCCGGTGAAGGCGCGGGCGAGTTCGTAGAGGTAGCCGGCCAGACGATGGGGTTCGAGCGTGGTTGCGACCTCGTCGATGACCGTTCCGTACCCGTCCAGGGTGAGACCGAGTTCCCGTTCGGCGGGCTCGAGGGCGATACTCGCGTCCACCGAAATACCGTCCAGCTCTTCCGCTTTGCGCAGAATCGAGCAGATTCGCGCGTGCGCGTATTGTAGGTAGACGCCGGTGTTGCCGTTGAACGCGGTCATGCGGGCGGGGTCGAAGGTGTAGTCCTTGATCCGGCTGGTGGACAGGTCGGCGTATTTCACCGCGCCGATGCCGGCCTGTTCGGCGATGGCGTCGAGTTCGGCGGCGGGCAGGTCGGGGTTCTTCTCGGTGACCACGGTGCGGGCGGCGGTGACGGCGTCGTCGAGCAGGTCCATCAGGCGGACAGTGCCGCCTGCGCGGGTTTTGAAGGGTTTGCCGTCGGGACCGAGGACGGTGCCGTAGGCGACGTGGTCGACGGTGACGGCGTCGGTGAGCCAGCCGGCGCGGCGGGCGGCTTCGAAAACGAGCTGGAAGTGCAGGGCCTGACGGGAATCGGTGACGTACAGCAGCCGGTCGGCGTGCAAGGTGGTGATGCGATAGCGGATGGTGGCCAGATCGGTGCTGTCGTAGCCGTAGCCGCCGTCGCTTTGCGGACCATCAGCACCGCAGGAGTGTCGTCGGAATGGCCTCAGCCTCTACAATCACCCTCCCGCCCAAACGATCTCAGACAGCTCCGCTCCCGGTTCCGCTGCGCGGACTCCCCGGATCGGATATCGTGCTCGCCACACGTCGATCGGTATCGACCCGACGGTGAATGATTACCCGGGGATGTTATGGAATTGCTCGTGGAAGTGTCCGGTGCGGCATCAGCCGATGTCGTGTCCGGCGCACGACGCTGGCTGTTGGACGAGCCGGAGTTGCGGGGGCGCGTCACGTTGCAACGCCAACCGGCGGATCCGGGCACGATGTCCGGTGAGCTGGTCGGAGGCCTGCTGATATGGCTGGGTAGTGGCAGCGCTGCGCTGGTGACGGCCCGAGTTGCCGCCAACGTTCTGATCGCTTGGCTGAAGGCCCGTCGTGGTGATGTGAGCGTGACGGTCAAAGGACCTGGCGGCACGTCCGGGAGTGTGAGCGCGAGCAACGTAAAGGGTTTGAGTGCGGCAGATCTCGACGCTCTGGTCGATCGGGTGGCAGGTCTGGCAGCGAGATCCGAGCCGGTGAACGACGAGCAGCGTGCGCGGCAGGACCTACGCGAGCCCGAAAATCCGGACGGATGCTGAGGTGTCGGATCTCGCGGGACCCGAGTGCCGGATCGTGCTGATCGGCGCATCCCGATATGCCCCCGATTCCACGCTGCCGGATCTGGAGGCGGTCGCTAGCACCGTGGACGACCTCTCCCGGGTTCTTGTCCGGCGTTGCGGTGTGCCCGACGAACAGATCACCGTTGTCAAGGATCCGGGTAACCCGGCCGAGCTCGCTGCCGTGATTGCGCGCGAGGCCGAGCGGGCCGGGGATCTGTTTCTGCTCTACTACGCCGGTCACGGGGTGCTCGACAGCGATGCGGCATTGCACCTGGCGACCGGTGCGACGGTCGACGAGAGCCAGGTCCTGCTGGGACACCAGGCGCTGGCCTTCGCCGATATCAGTGCACTGCTTCGAGACAGCTGCCCTGCGCGCAGGATCGTCGCTGTCGTCGACGCCTGCTATGCCGGGCGAGCCTCGGCGCCGTCGACCGGAATGTACTCCGGGTTCGACCGAGTCGGGCAGGGTAGTTGCCTGTTGGCAGCGGTCTCTCGTGATCAGCGTGCCTTGGCGCCGATCGGTGAGCGTCACACGGTATTCAGCGGATTACTGATCGACCTGCTCGAGCACGGTGACCCGACGGTCGGCCCACAACTGACGCTGGCCGGAGTTATCCAGGTTCTCGCACGGCAACTTCCCGCTCGCGGTATCCCTGCTCCGCACACCATCGCGGTGGATCGCATCGATGGTCTCGTCCTGGCCGGCAACCCCGCCTATCGGCCGCCGGCCCTTGCCGTGCCGACGCTGCCGGACGGTGAAGAGTTATTCGAGGACGGCGAAACAGTATGCCCGTATCCCGGTTTGCGGGCGTTCACCCGAGACGACGCCCGGTTCTTCAACGGTCGTGAAAACCTGATCACCACCCTGCTCGAACGGGTGCACTCACGCGCTGAAGGAGGAGGCGGGCCACTGTTCGTGGTCGGCTGTTCCGGGTCGGGCAAATCGTCACTGATCCATGCCGGGCTGCTGCCTGAACTCGCCCACGGCCGGGCCGCTGACGGCGCATCGGCGTACTGGCCGGTGCTGACCCTCACACCGGGCGACGATCCGATCGGCGCCCTTGCCGACGTGCTCGCGGGCCCAGCGCTCACCGACGTGGCGCAGCTGCGCGATCGGCTGACCACGGCGCCGGAAGAACTGGCTCCACTACTGCGTGAAATCCTTCCGCAGCAGCACATGAAGCAGAACGCAACCCGGCTGGTCCTGGTTGTCGACCAGCTCGAAGAGTTGTTCGCCGCCGAACAGGATCCCGTCGCGCAGCAAGCCTTCATCACCGCACTCACCACAGCTGCCGGCGAGACCGCTCCCACGGCGGTGGTGATCGCGGTGATGCGCGCAGATTTCGTCAGTCGTGCCACCGCCTTCCCCGCCCTGGCCGAAGCGCTCGGCCGGGACCAGATGGTCGTAGGCGCGATGAAGCGTTCCCAGATTCGGGCAGCGATCGAGAAACCGGCCCGGCTCGCAGGGCTGGCCCTCGGTGACGGGTTGACAGATGTGATCCGCGCTGATCTGGGGGCCGACCGCAATGGAGGCTACGACCCGGGCGCGCTACCGCTACTGGGCCATGTCCTCTACGAAACGTGGCGTCGTCGAAGCAACAGGGTCTTGGCGGTAGCCGATTATCGTGCGGCGGGTAGTATTCGTGGTGCGCTCGCCGACACTGCGGACGCGGTCTACACGACACTCTCTACTGACGAAAAAACGATCTGCCGCAGTGTTTTCGTCCGGCTGATCAATCCGGCCGATCGGACCCGCCGCACTCTCGCCCGTGCGAGTCTGCCCGAATCCGAGCAGACGCAGTCGGTGCTGGATCGGCTCGCCGCGCACCGTCTGCTCACTCTCGACCACCCCGGTCATGGTTCGCGGGACACGGTCACCATCACCCACGAAGCATTGATCGACGGGTGGCCGCGTTTGGCTCGATGGGTCGAGCAGGACGAGCAGTTCGAACAGGTCGTTCAAGAAGCCGAACCCGACGCGTTGCGCTGGGACGACAGCGCACGCACCGAACGACCACGTCGACGGCCGCTACGCTGGTTCACGAATCCGCCTGGAGCGCATCTGCTCTACTCCGACCGGCGGCTCGCCGGCGTCGACGATCGGCTCGCCGGACGCCGCCCCAGCGATCCCACCGTAGCGGCGTTCCTGTCCGCTTCGCGCCGCGCGGTATCGCGCCGTCGCCGCGTACGGTCTGCTTTCATCACCGGGCTGATCGTTGTGTCCGTCGGGGCGATCACCGCCGCAGGTGTTGCCTTCATCCAGTACAACAGCGCCAACGACCAGAAACGACGTGCGATCGCCAGAGAACTTGTCGCACAGTCCGATTCGATGCGGAATAGCGACCCGTACACCGCGCTGCAACTGGGCGTCGTTGCCGACCGTTTGCACCACTCTGTCGATTCGACCAGCGGGATCATTTCCACCATCACCTCCGGATACAGCGGCGCGCCATTGACATTTCCGCAACACAATGGTGTGAATTCGCTGGTGTCTTCCACGGACGGTCGAACAGTCGCGATCGGGCTGGGTGACGGAACCATTCAGCTGTGGGATATGACCGACGTCACCAAACCGCGTCCGCTCGCAGACCCGCTCAGCGGCGAGCGGTCGAATATCTTCTCGATGGCTCTTTCTCCGGACGAAAATACCCTCGCCGCCAGCAGTTTCGACGGCACCGTATGGTTGTGGGATATCACTGATCGCGAAAATCCACATCAACTCGGTCAACGCCTGGAATTAGACGGCAACGGCAGCGACGAGAGCGGGCGGCAGGTGCAGTTCTCCCCGAACGGGCGAATGTTGGCGACCAGCGGCCGCGGTGCGGTGGAACTGTGGAATATCACGGATCTGCGGGCGCCTCGTCGATTCGGCCCTCCTCTATCGGTCAAGTGGAACGACGCGTCGACGGCGGCCTTCTCCCCCGATGGAAATACGCTCGCCACGAATACCGGAAATACGGTGGTCCTCTGGGATGTCTCGGACCCCGCCGCGCCGCATCACCTCGGCGCTCCGCTGTCGGTTGCCAGCGAGCGTGGGGTCGCGGCGCTGACCATATCCGAGCACGGGATCCTGGCTGTAAGTACCTACGACAGCACTGTCCAGCTGTGGGACCTGGCGGACCCGTCCGCACCCCGCCGGCTCGGAAATCCCGCCACTCTTTCCGGATGTGGACAAATCGGCGCGCTGAGCTTTTCACCCGATGAAGAACTTCTTGCTATCGGGTGCGACGACGGTTCGACGCGACTGTGGGATACCTCGGATCCCGCCGCGCCGCTCCCGCTCGGCGGCCCGAGCTATCGCACCGATGTGTCGGCGGTAGAATTCACCGGAGCCGGGAAATATACGGTAGCGGGGTACAGCGATGGCACAGTGCGGTTGTGGGATATTGCCGACCAGATCACCCCGGCCCCACTCGGTTCGCTGACCACCGGTATCGGCCGCTGGCAGACAGCGGCGACACCGGACGCGGCGATCGTCGGTGTGCTCGACCCCGACGGGGCCAGGTTGTGGGATATCGAAGATCCCGAGTCGCCACGCCCTATCGGTGCGGCCATTCAGGTCGGCGACTCGGGTACTGCTTCCTCACTGTCGTTCTTGCCCGGCGACGAGCCGATATTGGCGCTCGGCAGCACGACCGGCAATGTCTTCCTGTGGGATCTCGCCGACCCTGCTACACCGCGCCCACTGGGACACCCGCTGCGCGCCCCCACTCCCGAAGTGGGCGCCGGCAAGGAAACCTTCGACATGACACCCGACGGCAAGCTGATTTTTCCGCCTTTCAATGGCGCCGGGAGTGTCAGGGTGAGCACGGTCGCCGCTGATCAGGCGGGTGCTGTCGTGCGCTCCATCTCGGTCTCCCGAGACGGCAACACACTGGTTGCGGGCCTCGCCAACGGCACGGTTCGCATCTGGGACATCACCGATCGGACGGCACCGCATCTCGCGTCAGTTCCCACTGTCCATGTCGATATTCCTGCCGACGATGAGCCTCCCTTCATGGAATTCACGCCGGTGACCTCGTCGGCACTCTCCCCGAGTGGGGATATCTTGGTTGCTGCCACCAGTATTGGAGTTAGTGGCGAAGCAGGAGATGGTGTAGTCCGGCAGTGGGATGTGCGGGATCCGTCATCACCGCGGCTACTCAACGAACTTCAGGCAGACGCCGCAATCGACGTAACTTCGTTGAGTTTCGCACAGGACGGATCCACTCTCGCCGCGGCATTCAGCGACGGCACGATTCGTTTGTGGAACACATCCGACGAGTCGGCACCTCGTCTGCTGCCGAAGAGCACCATCGCTTCCGGTAGCGCACAGGTGGGGGTGTCTTCATTGAGTTATTTGGCAGGGCACGTGCTTGTCGCTGGTCTCGCAGACGGCACCATTCAGTTCTGGGATGCGGCGGATATTCAGAAGCCGCGCAAACTGATTGAAATGCGCACCAGCAAGGCTGCCAACAGTGTTCCGTCGGAGGAAGAAGAAAATGCCGCCCCTTCGGTGCTGGTCCTGCATGGAAATAAGCTCCTCATAGCTCGCAACGACGACGACGTCATGCGGTTGTGGGATACCGCCAGGATCAAGGATCTCCAGCTGCACGGTCCAGAACGCGCGTGTCGACTGCTCGACGAAGGTTTGTCCCGAGAACAGTGGAAGATCTACATCCCCGATCTGCCCTACGAAACAACCTGTAGCCCGCGATGATGGCCGAGCTCACTTGCGGCCGGATGCTTCCGGACCACCCGGTCGGCGAGCATCGGCAATTTCGACCCGTACTCCACCGTGGCCGACTCTTCACGAAGTCGGGTGGCGAGCTTTTCCCGGTGAGCGTCACGCGCCGACCCCACAAGAGCTGGGAAGCCACCGACCCCATCGAGGAGTACTGCCACGATAATTGGTAGGATCCGCTTACTAGCTGAACATTTGCCGATACCAGGGAGCGAACCCTTTTCCACCCAGTAGATGGAGCCGAATAGATGCGTTCCACGGTCCGCAACGGGCTCGTCGCCGCCGCGATCACCGCTGCGGGACTCACCGCGCTCACCCCGTCCGCCGCCGCCCAGCCCTCCATGTACAACCCGGTGATCACGCCGTGCAGCCACCTGTTCCGCACACCACTCGAGGCACCGCGCCCCGGCACCGACGTCTATTGGAGCCCGTTCGGCACCGCCGACATCGTCTGCTTCGACGCCGACATGGGAGGGTTCAGCTTCTATCAGCGCGATCCATGGGGCGGCTGGCACAGAATGAACGAACTGAGGCCCGGCCACTTCTTCTATGAGGTGTTCACCTCGACCGTGCCCGACCAGGCCACCTGGGGCTGAAACGCCTGCATGAGACCGTGACGTTGGTGACGCCGTTGATCACCGCAGCCAAGATCACGGCGTCAAAATCAGCCGCTACGAACATACGTGTCGCGGCGCGCTCACGGGTACCGAGACAGGCGGCGACCGGGGAGCGCATCTCCGACAAGGCGAACAGCCCACCCGCAGGCCCGGGGATCGGTCGGGCCGTCACTTCATATCGAACCGGCCGCCCCGACAGACGTCGCCCTGATCGGCGCATCGTGAATGAGCCACCGGCAGTAGCACTCGGGTGTAACCGTGCGGCCCGCTGTCGGAAACAGTCACCTCACGCCGCGGGGTCGGTCGGCATCTTCAGCAGATGGCCCCCGATATCCGCCAGCAGCTCCAGCTTCCCGCCCAACGCAGAAATATACGCGGCGAAAACTTCGACCGAAGTCCAGCGTCGTATCCCCCGGGAAGTCGGATTAGGCTGCCTACTATTCCAGGTTTAGCATAAAACTAGGAATAAGAGCGGTTACATTCCGAGTTTCGGAGGAGCTATGGAAGACGCAGGCCGGCCCCCGCACGAGCGCCGGGTGGTCCCGTGGCACCAGCAGTTCAGGGGCGGGACCCGTGACGACCGGACAATGCGAGAAGTCGAGGTCAGCCTCCCCCCATTCATCGCAGACTCCGACGTTCGACTGCCCTCGCGCCTCTCCGCCGACATGGAAGCAGCGTTACAGGAAATCACCGCACTCGACGCCGAGCACCCAGCCATACTCGGCGCTCTCGGGACTCTACTGCTGCGCACCGAGTGCGTTGCCTCCTCTCGGATCGAGGAGATCGACGCCGCGGTCGACGACTATGCGCGAGCGCTACACGGCGTGAAAGCCAACCCATCAGCCACGTTGATGGTCGCCGCGACTACGGCCACCGACGTACTTCTGACCCAGGTCACCACCACCCGGAGAATCGAACTGGCCGCCTGACGGCCGCCCACCGCGAACTCATGCGGGACGACCCGACGGACGGCGACTACGCCGGACGCGTCCGCGACATGCAGAACTGGATCGGAGGCAGCAAGTACTCACCACGCGAGGCCCTCTACGTTCCTCCGCCGCCGGAAACCGTCGACGAATACCTACAAGACCTCATCCGGTACGCCAACCGGGACGACATCCCCGCACTGGCCCAAGCTGCGATCGCTCATGCCCAGTTCGAATCCATCCACCCGTTCACCGATGGCAACGGCCGTATCGGTCGAGCGCTCATCAACAGTGTGCTCCGGCGGCGAGCTGTGACGAACACCGTTGTGGTCCCGTTGGCCTCGGCGCTCGTAGCCCACCGGGACCGCTACTTCGACGATCTCTCTGCCTACCGAAGCGGCGACCCGGAACCACTGATGCACTCGTTCACAGCCGGTTCACGCATCGCTGCCTCTCAATCCCGCAGGACCGCACGCTATCTGGCCGCCATTCCGGAGCAGTGGCGTGAGTTGACAGGTCCGGTACGCAGCCACAGTGCAGCCGCCAAAATCATGGCGTCGTTGATCGCCATGCCGGTCATCACTGCGGAAGACGTCTCGGACCGGCTACGGCTCAGCACGAGTAGTGCGTACGCCGCTATCGATCGGCTGAACGAGGCCGGAGTGCTGCGCCCCCTGACGAATCGGAAGAGGGAACAGGTATGGGGCGCCGGTCTCGTCCTCGACGAACTGGACGCACTCGGCGCACGAATCAAGAAGGCGGCAACCTGAGTCCTGAGCCGTACGACGAGCTGTTCAGTGCAGAATTGCGGGCCGAGGCTAGGGTGTCGCGGGTGAGCACACCATCGAGTTCGGCCTCGGCTACCGGCGTACTGCCGGTGGAGCAGTACGTGGCCGGGCTGGCGCGCAAGCGAATGGCTGCGGGAGTGTTGTTTCGCGACGGGCGGGGCCGGGTGCTTCTGGTGGAGCCCACCTACAAACCCAACTGGGAAATACCGGGCGGGACGAAAACCTTCACCGACCCGCGGCTCTGCGCCGCGATCGTCGACCCACTCACCTTCGGCGGCCACATCATCGAAACCGGCACCGACTCCTACCGACTCGCCGGCACCCGCGCCGAACAGAACTGATACCACGACACCACCGGACCAGCACAGGAGTGCGCCGATCGTTCAGCACGCCCCCGGCACACATCACCGGAAAGCGTCTACGTTCTCCTCAGCCCATTGCGCGAAGGTCCTGGCCACTGAACCCGTCACCCGCGCGACCGTGTCGCGCACCCGCAGCAGAGCGTCGTTGACGTCGCCGCCGGTCACGTCCAGGACGGCGTCGGCGGCGTCTTCGCCGAAAACCTCGACAATGCCGGGCCGGGCATCCTCCCGGGTGATCTCGGTGAACTCGATGTCCCGGTCCAGCAGCCCGGCGAGGGTTGCGACCTGCTGACGCGCACTGACCGGTGCGGGACCGGTCAGTGCATACCGCTGCCCCAGGTGGCCGGGCTCGGTCAGCGCGACCCGAACCACCGCCGCAATGTCAGCGGGGTGAATCGTGGGGAGCCCGATGTCGGCATAAGGCACTTGAACGGGCTGGCGCGCTTGAATAGTCGACGCCCACATCAGGGCATTGGACGCGAACTGCGTCGGCCGCAGGATCGTCCAGTCCATTCCACTGGCCTCCAGAAGCTTCTCGACCGCCGCGTTGTCGGCAGCGGGACCGAGGTGGGGATGGGTCTCCACGGTAATCGACGACACCAGCACCACATGCTCGACACCGGCCCGCCGAGCAATTTCGATGATCTCGGCATCCGGCCCGAGCCGCGGCACGAGAAACATCGACCGCACCCCGTCCAGCGCGGCCGTCAGCGAGGAAACATCGGCCAGATCGCCCTCGACTGCCTCGACCCCGGCCGGGAAAGCAGCTCCACCGGTGTCACGGGTGAGCGCTCTGATCGGCTCGGCGCCGAACGCGCGCAACTCCTTCAGCAACGAGCGTCCGATGTTCCCGGTGGCTCCCGTGACCAGAATCATGAGCATGCCCTCTCGCGTGGTGATCAACTGAGGCCCACGCTAGAACCTCAACCTATATACAGGTCAAGATCCCTCGGTGAGGTAGGGCTCGAGGCGCGGCTGTCGTTTTCCGAACACTCGCGCATGTCTGGTCTGTCGCCTGAGTACAAATTTCTGATGGATCGATTAAAATTCTGAGCGTGAAATCAGTACGTGCTGAGCCGAGCTTCATCGAGTTGGCGCGCCGACGCCAGCTCGTGGACGCCGCGATCGAGACGATCGCGGAGGTGGGGCTGACGAGAGCGTCGAACGCCGCGATCGCGGCGCGCGCGCAGGTGAGCCCAGGACTGATCAACTACCACTTCGGTTCCCGGCAGGGACTGATCGATCAGATGCGCGCGACGATCCAGCAGCGAGTCGACGAAGCGATGCAGCCCGTCGAAGCGGACGACAGCTATGCCTCAGCGCTGGAAGGCATGCTGCGGCGGTTCGCCACGTACTGCCTCGACAACCTGCCGGCGATGCTCGTGTTGACCCAGTTCACGCGCCACCAGCAGACAGGTGGGCAGACCGAGGACGCCGAGCGGGTCGAGGGCTTGGCGGAACTGCGCTCGTTCATCATCGAAGGACAACGCTGCGGCCAATTCCGGTCGACAGATGCCCGGCTCGTCGCCTCGGTACTGATGAACGCGATGACGGACCTGCCACGGGAGATCCGCGACCGCGGCACCACCGACCGGGCGGTGTTCGAACGCGACTGGCCGATGCTGTTCGTCGACGGCATCGCTGTGACACGAGAGCGGGGAAGCGATCATGGTGACGGGTAGGGGCGGCCGCTCCGCGGAGCTGGGTGCGGGCGCGCACGGTCGGCCACGGCTCCCTTCCGCGACAGTGAGGGCGTCGTTGCCGGTCTTGGTGCTGTTCGTGCTCTCACCGCTGATCGGTGAAGTCGTCGGGGCGGCATTTCGATTCAGCTATCTCGCCCAGCCGCTGCGGGCCATCGCGATCCTCTGCTTCTACGGCGCGGGCGTGCTGCTGGTCCGGGAGGTAGTGCAACGCCGGGGCCTCAACGGGTGGGGGCTGTTGATGCTCGCCGTCGCCTTCGCCGTACTCGAGGAAGGGCTCGGGCTACAGACGATCTTCAATCCGCAAGGCATGGACGGCGAAACCGTCTACGGGCGGGCCTTCGAGGTGAACTGGCTGTGGGCGGTCGTGGTCACCGGATACCACGCGGTGTGGAGCATCGCCATACCGATCGTGCTGACGCACTTGATCTTTCCCGCCCAGCGACACACCGCCTGGCTGTCGCGTTCGATGCTGACCGTCTTCGCGGGTGTGTTCGCCCTCGGGTTCGCCGTGTTCGTGTTCATCTCGTTCGTTCGGTCCGATTTCCGCCTGTCCGCCGCCCAGATCATCGGCGGTGTCGCGGCGGTGATCATCCTGGTGTTGTCGGCCGGCAGGTGCCGGCAACCATGGGCCACCACGTCGACGAAGCGGTGCCCCGGGCCCGCGACCGTCGGCTTTGTCGGATTCGGTGCGGGACTGGCGTGGCTGATGCTGTATCTGGTCGCCTACATCGGCACCCCGGCACCGTTCATGGTGTGGACACTCGCCGCACTGGTATTCGCCGCGGCCCTCGCCACGATCCTGCGTCGGTGGGTGGCGCGACCGGGCTGGAGTCGACGGCATCAACTCAACAGCTGTATCGGCGCCGTGCTGGCCTTGTGGCTGTTCGGTCTCTTCCTCGTCGCCAACGGTGGACGGACCGACGACGTCGTTTTCCACTTCGTCGTTCTCGCCGCCTTGATCGTCGGCTACCTGTGGCTTCGTAGACGAACCTGACCCCATCGAAGTCGAACTCGGCAGGCAGCGTAAACCTCCCGATCTCGAGCTCCGAAGATTCGAGCCGCACCCTGCTGCTCGAGGCAGCAGGCGTCACACCGAGATTTCGATGCGGGATCACAGTCGATCGCGTACCCGGCTGACCTTCGGTGACGTCGAATTTCGCCGATTCAATCGGCCCGGTCTATCACTGAGCGACGACGAGGTCGTCGCCCGGCAGAACTCGCGCATCGGCCTTTCGGGCTGGGTCCGGAACTGTCCCAGGTGTAGCGGTCGAAGACGTAACACTTGTAATCGACCACGACGGACGGCCGGCTACCCCTCGCTGCTCCAGATGTCCGAGTAGGCGCGGTCAGAGCCATCGCGAACGTCGAGACCGTACTACCCGCCTGAGGTTCGCCCGCTGGATATCCGGGCAGTTGACATCATGAGCCACTGGGTAATCACCGGCTTCGTGATTGGACTACCCCTGTCGGTGATAGGGGCGACGACTGGTGGCCCTGATAGTTTGCCGGCCATGGTCCACAGCGATTCCTCCATGTCCTCGTCGCGGCCACCACAAGCACCGACCGGCCAAACCCGGCCCCACACCCGAGATTCGCTTGCGCAGGATATGAGAACACTGGGGCTGCGTCGCGGCGACCTCGTCCTGGTACACGCGAGCCTGAAGTCGCTGGGGTGGGTGTCCGGTGGTGCCGTCGCCGTCCTCCAGGCACTACAGGACACGCTCACCACCTCGGGCACACTCGTTTTCCCTGCACATACGTCGGGCCTGACCGATCCCGCGCGATGGCAGAACCCTCCCGTACCGCCGGAATGGGTACCGGAGGTGCAGGCCAGTTTGCCCGCCTTCGATCCCGAACGAACCCCCAGCGAGTGGATGGGAGCGGTTGCCGAGACATTTCGCACCTGGCCGGATGTGCAGCGAAGTCACCATCCGCACGTGTCGTTCGCCGCATGGGGCGCCGAAGCGGCGGCGATCGTCGGCGGCCACGAGCTGAGCATCTCACTCGGTGAGGGTTCACCACTGGCGCGTTTGTACGACCGCGATGCACGAGTGCTGCTGATCGGCACGAACAACTGCACGAGCCTGCACCTGGCAGAGGTTCGCGCCGGCACGGCAACCGCGATAACCCAAGGGGCCCCACTCATCCGCGACGGACAACGGCAGTGGGTGCAATTCGCGGACCTCGATTACGACGACACCCACTTCGCCGACATCCTCGACGAATTCGCTGCAACACGACCGGCCCACATCAGCACCGGACGGCTCGGGTCGGCAGTCGTGCGACTGCTGGAACAGCGCCCTTTGGTCGATTTCGCCACCGGCGCGCTACGCAGAGCTATCGGATAGTTCTCGCGGACACAACAGGTCAACCCGGAGCCGGTTATTCAGGCGAACGACCCGATCCGCTTGTAGAACTGCCTGGCTGGGACCGCGGCACGGGCAGGGCCTCACGTCAGCGGGGCCATCCACGCAACCGCGTTGTGGGCAAAGGCTCTGCTTCACCGGCACCAACGCGGCATGATCATCGAGAGCCGTGATTGTGCCCCCTACCCAGCCCGCGTCATCGCCCTTGGACGCAACCGAGGAGCCACACTTCGGACAGCTCCAGCTTCCCAATCAACACGGAAACATACGCGGCGAGAGCCTCAGCGCCGAGCTCACCGACACCCGGCCGGATCAACGAGGCCGAAATGATTTGGTGGCTACCACTCGACGAAGGAATGCGGATGGTCGACCGCGGCGAGATCGTCGGCGCCGCGACCGTGGTCGGTGTGTATCGGGCGCTGCTGGAGGACCGCGGGTGGTGGCCGGCCGCACGCCCGAATCAGCCGGCCTTCGTTCGCCGAATGGCTCGACGCCACCTACCCCGTCAAAGGGCTGACCCCGCGGCCCCGTCCGATCAGCAGTTCTGCGGAGCCCGCCAGGCGTCCTGCGCGTAGGTGGTCGAGCCGATCATGGCGCCGATCACGCCGCCGATGATCCCGAACGGGATGGCCCCGACAAAGAAGACGGGCAGGCCCGCGGCCGCGCCGCTTCCGGTCCCGAGCAGGGCGCCCAGACCGGCCCGGAGTTCGATGGAGTCACCGGGCGCCATGCACGCCGCGATGGGCGCCACCTCCCCGGACCCCGGAGCATCGGGGGCTTGCACCGGCGCGGGCGCCGGTGCGGGCTCGGCCGCGGCGACGCCCCCTGAACCGACGATGAGCAGCGGGGCAATGACGCTGCCGAGCACGGTGCGGGTCGATATCTTTGAACTATGCACGTGTAGATCCCTGATCAGTCGAAAACGCAGTGTGCGACCTGAGTAGTCAGATCTGCGACCATAATGTCGTATCGGCCGGAGTAATGCTCACCTTCGGTATCTCGGTCGGAGTTAGCCGGAAACCGTGCTCGCCGATGATCCGGCCTACCCCGCCTGCCCTCCTGCGCAGGTTGACCCAGGTTTCCGTTTTTCTCCACAGCGTCGGCTCGAAGGAGTTTCCGGCCGACTTACTTGTGCGACTTCACTCGCCGCTGACGAGTGCGCCGGGATTGCCGGCTTCGCTCAGTTGGACTGTCGCACGCAGCCGTCGATCCAGGCGCACAGCTCGTGCAGAGCGACCTCGACCCGTTGCGTGTCTCCGGTGATGAGGTAGTCGCTCTGGAGACTCGAGTAGGCACTGTTGAGCAGGGTCGCCAAGGTGAGTGCGTTGCTCTCGGGCAGGCCTCGGCGGACCAGGCACGAGGCGACGAACTCGGCCCGGCCCCGGATGAACCCCGGGGCCGGCAACGGTAGGCGTCCCGCGGCGGCGAGTCCCTCGATCTCCCGGATGAGGCGGGTCATGGCCAGCTCGTCCGGGCCGAGGTTGCGCTCCCAGGCCGACCGGACGAGAGAACCGACCTCGATGGCGGGGTCGTCCCAGCCGGGTGTCGACCGAAGCGCCTGGTGCTGCCGTTCGTCGAGTCGAATGAGTACGGCCGTGATGAGGGCGGTTTTGTCGGCGAAATGATGGGTCAGTACGCGGGTGCTCTGGCCGATTCCCTCGGCCAGCGTCCGCAGGGAGAAGTTCCCGATACCGGTGGCGGCGAGCTGCTCGATGACGGCATCGGTCACCTCGCGTCGGCGTTGCGGGCTGGCCGGTCTGGGCATGCTCGCACCTCCTCGTCTCGTCAGGAGAATACCCTTAGCCTCATAAAGGAAACAAACGTTACCCTTACGACATGAGGTTCTCGCCCAGATCCCAGCCCGTGTGGCTGCTCGCCTTGGCTCTTGCGGCGTTCGCAGTGCAGACAGACGACTACATCATCATCGGTGTCCTGCCGGCGATCTCGGAGACGGTCCAGCTACCCGAGACCACCACCGGTCAACTGGTCACGGTGTATTCACTGACCTATGCGCTCGCCGCCCCGATGTGGGCGCTTCTGCCACTCCACATTCCACGACGGCGCGCACTGTGCGGGGCCCTGATCGTCTTCGGTGCCGCGAACTTCGCAGTCCTGCTGGTCGACAGCTACGGCGCCCTCTTGGCGCTGCGCGTCATCGCCGCGCTGGCAGCTGCCCTCGTTCTCCCCACCGCGCTGGCCGCAGCAAGCGCCGAAGCCCCGCCGCAGCACCAGGGCCGTTACCTGGCCACGGTGATGACCGGATTGACCGGCGCGGTACTGATCGGCATCCCGACCGGTACATGGATCGGAGCACTCCTCGATTGGCGGGCCACATTCGTATTCGCCGGCCTCCTCGGCATCGCCGCACTCCTCGTACTGGTGCGCACCCTTCCGCAGGCGGAAGCACACGCGATCGACGAGCGCAAAACGCTCGCCGACATGGTCCGGCCGCTGCTCAACGGTACTGTCACGGCAATCCTGGTCGTCACGACCCTGGCCGTCGCAGGCAACCTCTCGTTCCAGACCTACATCGCCCCCTTCCTCTCCGGGCTCTCCGATGTGTCGCCCACAGTGCTGGCCGCGCTACTGGTGTGCTGCGGAATCGGCGGCCTGTTCGGCACGCAGGCATCAGGTCGCCTGATCGACAAGTACGCCCCCGGTCTGGTCTTCGCTTTCGTGAGCCTGGTGTTCTGTGCCGTCATGGTGGCCTTTGCGGTGCTCTGGACCGTCAGGCCGATCCCAGTGGTGCTGACCGCTGTACTGCTCACCATCTGGTCGGCAGCCGCATGGGCAGTACCTCCGAGCATCCAATCGATGATGCTCGCCCGCGCAGGCTCGGAGGCAGCATCCCAAGCTATGGCCGTGCACAGCAGTTCCGTCTACATCGGCGCAGCACTCGGAGGCATGGTCGGCGGCGGAGTCTTCTCGGTCGGTGTGGGTCTCGTCCCGGCCGCCGCCGCGGGTCTAGCGTTCCTTGCGCTTGTGATCATGCTGCCGGCTACACGGAGCCGTACTGCAGGACCAGCCAAGCAGCCGGAGGCGACGGAGTCTGTCTGATTCTCCGCGCAGGCGATGGCCACGCTGTGCGGTACCACGCCGGCAGCCGCCCGAAAAGAGTCGCGCGGAGCAGGTATCGAGCCGGCCGGCCGCTTCACCGGCCGATACCGAGACGGGCCACGTCCGGACGCCGCGCGGCGGCGGTGCCGTCCGCTGCCGGCGACGGATCACCGAGGCAGTGCGACGGGCCCGATTATCGTGCCGGTTCAGTGGTGTGCGGTGCCGGTGACCAGCCCGCCGAGCAGAGCGCGGGCCAGCTCTCCGGCTCGAGCGCGACTGAGGGTGAGATCGTCGGATTCGGCGATGGTGAGCGACATTTCGGTGAGGGCGCCGTAGATGGCGCCGGCGAGTAGTTCCGGCGGGTACGGCTGGATACGGCCGGCATCGAGCAGGTGCTGGGCGCCTTCGACGACGAGCCCGCTGAGGTGGCGCTGATCGACTTCACGCCAGCGCCGCCAGCCCAGCGCGATGGGGCCCTGGAGCAGCACGATGTGGCGGTACGCGGGTTCGGTGCAGATGTCGAGGAAAGCGTCCATCGCGTGTCCGACGCGTTCCACCGGATCCGCCGAGGAGTCGATCGCGGCTCGGACACGTTGTGCCGCTTGCTGTTCCAGGTCGTCGACGACCGCCTCGAACAGACCCTTCTTGCCGTCGAAGTGGTGATAGAGCGCGCCGCGGGTCAGGCCGGCGGCCCGCACCAGCTCCTCTGCCGACAGATCGGCGTATTCCCGTTCGGCGAAGAGACGAGCCCCGGTCTCGAGCAGAGCCCGCCGGGTGTTCTCGACGTGCTTGTCACGCAAAGACTCCATACGCTATGTTTATCACATACAGCATGTATGTCAGATGCACAGTGCACGGATCGGAGCTGTGGGTATGGACAAGTCGGTGGACGTGGTGGTTGTGGGCGCCGGTACCGCGGGCCTCGTCGCCGCTCGTGACCTGGTACGCGCCGGATCCGACGTGCTGGTACTCGAGGCACGGGACAGGGTGGGCGGCCGCCTGCTCAACGCCGAACTTCCCGGTGGCTCGCCGATCGAGGTCGGTGGGCAGTGGGTGGGCCCCACCCAGCATCAGGTGCTGACGTTGATCGAGGAACTGGGCCTGCAGACCTACCCCACCCACACCGCTGGGCGGCATATCGCCGAACTGGGGCGCTCCCGTTCCGAGTACACCGGCCGCATTCCCCGCGTGAACCCGGCGGCGCTGCTCGATATCGTCCAGACGCAGCTGCGGTTGGACCGGTCGGCGCGCAAGGTCGTCCGGACCGAGCCGTGGGAGTACGACCGGGCCGGCTCCCTGGACGCGCAGACCTTCGACACCTGGCTGCGCAACCACGCCCACACCGCCGAAGGGCGCGCATTCTTCCGAATGATCACCGAAGCCGTGTTCGCAGCCGGGCCGGAGGATATGTCGGCACTGTGGGCGAACTTCTACATCGGCGCCGCGGGCGGGCTCGACGCGCTGATCAACGTTGGTAACGGCGCCCAGCAGGACCGGGTCGTGGGCGGCACTCAGGCCATCGCGCTGGCCATGGCAAGAGAACTGGGGGAACGCATCGTCCTCGACAGTCCTGTGACCGATATCGAGTGGGATGACACCGGTGTGCGTGTCCGCGCCGGCGGTGCGACCGTGCGTGCGCGCCACGCCGTGATCGCGATACCGCCACCGCTGGCCGCTCGCCTCCGATTCACCCCGGGTCTGCCCGGCGACCGCGACCAGCTCGTACAGCGGATGCCGATGGGCAGAGTGATCAAGGTCAATGTCGCCTACGACGAACCGTTCTGGCGGGCCGAAGGCTGGAGCGGACAGGCCAACAGCGACCGGCGAGCTCTGGGCACTGTCTTCGACAACACCCCGTTCGCGGGTGGTCCCGGCGTGCTGGTCGGGTTTCTCGAGGGCCGCCACGCCGACGCCGGCGCCCGTCTGAGCCCGACCGATCGGCGCGCGCTGGTGCTGGAGGATCTGGCCGGATACTTCGGACCGGGGGCTCGTGCACCCATCGACTACATCGAAAAGGACTGGGCCGAAGAGGAATACAGCCGAGGCTGTTACGGCGCGTTCGCCACGCCCGGCACCCTGACCCGGTTCGGGCCCGCGCTGCGCCGCCCGGTCGGCCCGCTGCACTGGGCGGGCACCGAAACCGCCACGCGCTGGCCGGGCTATATCGACGGCGCCGCCGAGTCCGGCCACCGCGTCGCCGGGGAGATCATCAGGGCCCCGGCTGCCGCGGCGCCGGACAAATAACAGCCACCGCCGATCCGCTCGCAGATATGCCGGCGCAGCAACGGCGATCGACCGGTTCAGGACAGGGCGGTCCCGTCCGCCCGGAAAGGCAGATATGAGCAGCGGTGACTCTACGCAGACCGAGACCTCCTCGGGTCCCGTCCCGACCACTACAACAGTGGCCGTAGTCGGAGCAGGATTGGCGGGGCTGACAGCCGCCCGCGCCCTGCACCGGGCGGGCGTCGATGTGCTCGTACTCGAGGCCGCCGACCGGTTGGGCGGGCGCGCGATGAGCGAGACCACCGCGCTGGGGTCACGCGTAGACCTGGGCGGGCAGTGGATAGGCCACGACCATCACCGCATCGCCGCGCTGGCCACCGAACTCGGCGCCACCCGATTCCGCATGCACACCACGCCCCTGCCTACCATCCTCGACGGCGCTCGACGGGTACGGCCGGGCGCGCCGTCGATGCTGGCGACCGCGGGTCTCCTTCTCGGCCTGGAAGCGTTGTCCCATATCCCTCCGCCCCGGCGGTGGAACACCACGACTGTCGCGAATTGGTTGGCCAGGGTGCCCGGGCGCACACCACGACGACTTCTGGAACTGGCCGCCTCGACCTCGTGGACCGCCGATCTCGACCGACTGTCGGTGCAGGCGATGATGAGGATGATCCGCCTGCAGGGCGGACTGCGGACCATGCTGTCGACCACCGGCGGCGCGCAGCAGGATCTGCTGGTCGAAGGTGTCGGCACCCTCGTCGAAGGCCTTGCCGGCGAACTCGGCGCCCGTGTTCGACTCGGGCATCGAGTGACCTCGATCGGCGAGGGCGCCGACGGTGTCACCCTCGCTACGAGCGCGGGTACGGTCGCCGCCACGAAAGTCGTGGTGACAGTTCCACCGCCGCTGCTGGACCGCATCAGCTTCGAGCCGCCGCTGCCGCCCGATCGGATCGCCATCGCCGCCCGCTCCTACATGGGGTCGGTCTACAAAGCGATCGCGGTTTTCGACCGGCCGTTCTGGCGAGACCGCGGCACGAACGCGGAGATGATGGTCCTCGGCGCCTTCGGAACAGCCGTGTTCGACACCAGCCCGCCCGATGGTCCCGGCCACCTGTGCATGCTGGTAGGCGGCCCGCACGCACGTGCACTCGACGGGCTCGATGCCGCTTCCAGGCGCGAAACCATCCTCGGCCCCCTGGTTTCCAGGCTCGGCGCCGAGGTCCTCGAACCGGTGGGCTGGCACGAGAAGGCCTGGCATCTCGACGACAACGTCGGCGGCGGCTACACAGCACTCCCGGAACCCGGCGCCACCGACGCACTGCCACCGCTGCCGTTCACACCGGTGGGTGACATTCATTGGGCCGGTGCCGAAACCGCGATCGATCATCCCGGTTACCTCGACGGTGCCATCGAATCCGGCATCCGCGTAGCCCACGAGGTCCTCGATACCCTCGCACAGCGAGACCAGCTCACACCGCGATAACGAAACCGAGCACGGAGAGCCGACCAACCGTGCACCGGTAAACACGGTGACGTCGGCCGGTCGGCGCCGCGATAATGGCCGGCGTGGAAAAGCAAGGGGTGGAGGTTGTCGTCGCCCATCACGAGCGTGCGACGCTGCGGGCCGGCAATATGTTCCTGAAGATCGATACCGATCAGGCACGCGCCGAGATCGAAATCGACGCGATGGAGCGGGCGCCGATCCCGACTCCGGAGATCTTGTGGCGCCGACCGCCCGTACTCGCACTCGCCGCCCTCTCGGGTACTGCGCTCGGCCGCCTCGGCGAGCCGTCGACCGCATCGTCGGCGGCGTGGGCTGCGGTGGGTGCCGCCGTGCGGAGGCTGCACGACGCGCCGCTGCCGCCGCGGCCTGGTTCCGGCATCGACGAGCTGGCCACGGAACTCGACACCGAATGCGAGTGGCTCGCCGCGAACGGCGTTCTTTCCACCGACGTGATCACTCGCAACCGCCGGATTGCGGAGGCCGCACTCCGGCCCTGGACACCGGTGTTCACACACGGCGACCTACAGGTCGCCCATGTGTTCATCGACGGCGACGAGATCACCGGCGTGCTCGACTGGTCCGAAGCAGCCCAAGGCGACGCCCTGTACGACCTCGCCACCCTGACGCTCGGACACCCGGAACACCTCGGAGACGTGCTCACCGGCTACGGCACCGCCGCCGACCTCGACGTAATCCGCGCATGGTGGTCGTTGCGCAGCCTGCGGGGCGCCCGCTGGCTGGTCGAGCACGGCTTCGAACCGAACTCACCGGGCTGCGAGATCGACATATTGAGAACCCAGGCGTTGCGAGCCTGACCCACCGCGGTACCGGCTACGCGCGGGAGTCGTCGTTCGCCCGCGGTGCCGTTGACCCCGTTGTCACAACGACTACTGCGGGAATTGCGCGACAGCCTCATCGATGAACCCGCCGAGTTGGCCGGCGGTGATCATGCCGCAGTTCACGAGCCCGGCCAGCCCTTGAAGGGTGGCAAAGAAGATCAGTGCGGTCCGCTCCGGGCTCGTACTCCGCGGGTCGCCGGCCAGGCCGCGTTGGAACACCAGCAACATCGGCGCAAAGGCCGCGTCGGCACTCTCGCTCACGGCGTCGCCACCTGCTCCGTGTTTGTGAGCGAACATCAGCTCGGCCAAGTTTGCCTCGGTAGTCGCGAAGTCGAGGTAGGTCCGGGCGATCGAGTGAATCTGCGCGCGGTAGCCGGGGGCGGATTCGACGGCGTCACGTAGCCGGGCCCCGAGCAGAGCGAAACCTTCTACGGCCAGTGCGTCGAGAAGCTGCTGGCGGTCGGGAAAGTAGCGGCGCACAGCGGAGTGCGTCACGCCGATAGCGGCGGCCAGCTCGCGCAGTGACAGCTCCGAGGCCCCTCTGTCACGCACCACCGGCGTGGCCTGCTCCAGCACAGCCTGGCGCAGGTTGCCGTGGTGGTAAGGGCGGTCAGGCGTCATGCGGGCAGTTTATCAAGGATGTTTCCGTTGACCAGATTGTTTCCAGTGGGTACATTGGCCTCATGCTCACACTTGCCTCTCCTTCGCAGATACCGGACCAGACCGGCCGCACCGTCATCGTCACCGGCGCCGGCAGCGGAATCGGCCGTGCCGCGGCGGCCGCCCTGGCCGCCAAGGGCGCGCGGCTCATCCTCGCTGTCCGAGACCAGGACAAGGGCCGTGCAGCCGCCGCCGAGATGAGCGGCACGGTCGAAGTCCGCCCGCTCGACCTCAGCTCCCTGGCATCGGTCCGGCAGTTCGCGGACAGCATCGACAGCACAGTGGACGTGCTCATCAACAACGCCGGCACGATGACCGACTCGCTGCAGCACACCGCGGACGGTTTCGAACTCCAGTTCGGCGTCAACCATCTGGCGCCCTTCGCGTTGACGAACCTGCTGGTGGACCGAATCACCGACCGCATCGTGTCCACCTCGTCGACCGCGTACCGCACCGCGCAACTCGACTTCGACGACATGCAATGGGCACAACGCCCCTACAAGCCGTTCGGCGCCTACGGAGCGTCGAAGTTGTCGGTCCTGCTGTTCACTGCCGAACTACAACGCCGCCTGAACGCAGTCGGCTCGCCGGTCATCGCGACCACGGCGCATCCCGGATGGGCCTCCACAGGCTTCCGGATCACCAGCGGCAACCGGCTCCTCGATACCCTGTCGGCCCTCTTCACACCCATGCTCGCCCAGGGACCCGACGGCGGTGCGCTGCCCACCCTGCTGGCGGCCGTCGGCGATATCCCCGGCGGCAGTTTCGTCGGCCCGAGCCGCTTCGGCGGTATTCGCGGTCCGGCGACGGTGGGCGAGATATCCCCCGTGGCCGAGGATCCGGACTCCGCCGCACGACTCTGGGGCGTCTCCGAACACTTCACCGGCACGCGCTTCCCCTTCGCACCGGCGTCACCAACCCACGTCCCGGCAACAGGCGTCTCGGGAGCATAGGTTGGAGGCCATGCCCCCGCTGGTAACCGGCTTGGCCGTCGGCTCCGTCAGCGGTGAACCACGCGAACGGCACCCAGCGTCAAGGGCGCGGGTCAGCATGGCGATCACCCTCGTCACAGGTGCAACTCGGTTTCCCAAGCTTCGAAAGGAGGGTCGACCCGGTATTCCCGATCACAGTAGGCGCGGATCCATTGCGCTGCCCGCTCCTGAGCTTCGTCCTCGTTGACCACTTTTCCGGCCTCGTCGATACGGAGAACATTGGTGAAAATCGCGAAGACCATCTCCAGCGCTGACCCCGAAGCCATCAGTTGCGGCTTGTAGTCGATGCCGTCGAGCAGTTCGAGATCAACCGTGCCGTTGGCAATATAGAACGCGAAGAAGCGGATAGCCGCACGCACATCGATAGGAAGGTGTTCCACGCCAGTATCGTGCACGAAGCTTCGGCCGCACAGCCAGGCAACTTCCGATCTCGCACCAGGCAAGTGTCGTTCAATTACCAGCCGTCGACCGGTTTGTCACATGCCCTTCAGAACACGCTCGAGTGCCGCCCGGCCTGCAGGTCCCCAGTGCGGTTTTCCGCCCGGAAGACCCCGATCTCCGTTCTGCCCCATGAGCATCAGGAACAGGCCCTTCATGGCCGCCAGTCCGCGGGCCCGCCGGATCGCCGCGTCGTCCGCGTGCGCGTACCTGTCGAAGAACCTTGCGGCTGTGCCTGCGGGCAGCAGCACCCAGGCCGCGGCGAGGTCCCACGCCGGGTCACCGGCGAACAGGTCACCGAAGTCGACGATGCCCGAGAGTGTTCCGTCCGAGACGACGACGTTCGCGGGATGGAGATCGCCGTGCACCCACACCGGTGGGCCCTCCCACGCGCCGGCGGCGACGGCATCGTCCCAGACCTGCCGGATATCGGCGGCGAGGTCGGCGGGGGCGACGGCCTGGAAGAAGGCCTCGAAGCCGTCCGCGCAGTCCTTCGGATGGGCGCCGCGGTCGGTAGCGATCGGCGCCTCGGCGGGTGCGGCAACGTGCAGCGCCTGCAGGAATGCCGCCAACGTATCGGCCGCATGGGCGCCTCGGCTGATCGTGGCGCGGTCGAGCGGTTCGCCGGGAACCCACGTCATCACGGTCCAATGCTTGGGGAAACGCTCGGACGGTTCACCGAATCGCACCGGGGTCGGCACCGGCAGCGGCAGGCGCGGGGCCAGCACGGGCAGCCACCGCCGCTCCTTCAGCTGCAAGTCCGGGGTGGGGTCCATGCGCTGCATGCGTACGGCCAGCTCGTCCCCGAGACGCCACATCTGGTTGCCCCAGCCACCCGCCACCTCGCGGATGGTCAGGCCCGCAAGGTCGGGATGTTGCTCGCGCAGCAGGTCGCGGACCATGTCTTCGCTGATCTCCAGCTCGGTGCCGGTCATGCGAAGTCACTGTACTGAGGCGGTATGGAGGCCTGGCCACGGGAATGGTCGGCGATCGTGGTCGGTCAGTACTTATCGGTTTTCAGGTGAGTGGTGTCGGCGAGGGCGACCAGTGTGCGGTTGCGCCAGTAGTCGTCGAGGCGTAGGTGGGTGATCGCGCCGGGCGTTGTCGCGAAGGAGGCGAAACCGACCGCATCGACGGGGATCTGCATCCAGGTGGTCACTACGAACGTCAGGGCGAATCCGTGGGTGACCACGATGTGGTCGTGGCCGATATCGGTCATCAACGTACTGATGCAGGCACCGACCCGGGTCGCGACCTCACGCCGTGTCTCGGTACCACCGATGGGGCCGCGGTGGTCGAGCCGGTCATGGTCCGGTGCGGGGATCTGCCGCTGAGCCAGCCACTCGTTCGGCCGGCCTTCTGCTTCACCGAAGCTGATCTCACGCAGGCGCGGATCCGCCGAAACCGGGGCGTCGAGGACTGTGCCGAGAATCCCGGCGGTTGCGGCGCAACGGGACAGGTCGGATGTTGTGATGCGGACCGGTCGCAGTGGGTCGCGGCGGCGGTGGAGTTCCTCGGCGATCAGGTGTGCGTCGCGCCGGCCGGGCGGTGTCAGGTGCGAGTCGTGCCAGCCGCCGACGAGGCCGGCTTCGGTGTGGTCGGCGTGCGGGTGGCTCACCACGTAGAGATTCTGCATGTTCCCTCGTTGAGATCTGGTGTGTCCGCCCAGTAAATCCGGGCGTCGTTCATCGGCGCATTCGGGGCGTCGGCCGCCGTAACTGCCGCGTTGGTGTGACGGCGAACTTCGACCTCACTTCGGCTCGGTGCTCGGTACGCATATCCGATGGCATCGTCGTCGGTCATGCCAGCACAATGGACCCGATGACGCGAATGGAGGCAGTGCGCGGTGATATCACCGAACAGCAGGTCGACGCGGTGGTCAACGCCGCGAATTCCTCGTTGCTCGGTGGCGGTGGCGTCGATGGCGCCATTCACCGCAAGGGCGGTCCCGAGATCCTGTCGGAGTGCCGTGACCTGCGCGCCGCGCACCTCGGCAAAGGGTTGCCGACCGGACGGGCGGTGGCGACGACCGCGGGACGACTGCCCGCACGCTGGGTGATCCACACCGTGGGCCCAGTATGGTCGGCCAACGAGGACCACTCGGCGTTGCTCGCCTCCTGCTACCGCGAATCCCTGCGCGTGGCATACAAACTGGGCGCCGAGACCCTGGCCTTCCCCGCGATCTCCACCGGCATCTTCGGCTGGCCGATGGACGATGGTGCCCGAATTGCCGTCGAGACGGTGCGTGCCACCGAAACGGCCGTCGAGTACGTGCGGTTCGTGCTGTTCGACGAGCGAGCACTCGCGGCCTTTGCCGCAGCACTGGAATAGCGCGCCGTACATAAACTGGGCTGCGGCGATGAGTATCGGGCGGCTCCGTCGTCTTGTCTTCTGGACCGACCGGAAGATAGGAGTCCGGACATGACGAGACCGTTCCGATTCGGGGTCGTTGCTCCGCTCACCACCGGCGTGCCGGCGTGGCGTGATCGTGTGCGCCGCATCGCCGACAGCGGTTACTCGACGCTGCTCGTGCCCGACTTCCCTCAGACGCAACCGGCGCCCGGCCCCATGCTGGCCACCGCCGCGGCCCTGACCGACCTGCGCGTGGGCACCTGGGTGTACGCCTCTCCGTTCCGCCCGGCGTGGTTGACGGCGTGGGAAGCGCACTCGCTGTCGCTGCTGACCGAGGGCCGTTTCGAGATGGGAATCGGCACCGGCAGACCCGGGATCGAGGACGAGCTGCGCGACAAGGGAATGCCTGCCGTACCGCCGCCGCACCGACGGTTGGCACAGGTGCGGGAGACGGTCGAAACGTTGCGAGACCTCGACGGCCCGGATCGTCATACGCCCGTGGCAATGGCGGTATTGGGGCCGAAGGCCCAGGCGTTGGCGGCCGAGGTGGCGGATACGGTCACCTTCGTGCTGGGGGCTCAGCCTCGGCGCGAAGTCGCGCATATGGCGCGCGAGTTCCGCGCCGACGTCGAGCTCGCGCTGGCCGTGCCGGTGATCGGTGACTCTGTCGCTCCGCATATGGCGCCCCCCGATACCGACCCTGCTGCGCTTCGCGCGGCAGACGCGATGACCGTCCTCTCGGCCGATCCGGCAGCCGCCGCCGAGGAAATCGAGCGACGCCGGGAGGAGAGCGGCTTCTCCTACTTCGTTTTCGGCGCCGACTCCGCCGGCCGTCTTGCTCCGGTCGTCGCCGAACTCGCCGGTCGGTAGTCGCGAGTGCGGCGGCACCCGCGTCGACGCCCAGCCCGGACTGGTCAGTTGGAACCGTTGCGAACCGGCGCGCTGCTCCGGCCCACTGGTCGGCCGCTGAGCTCGGCATCGAGTGTCGCCTGGGCAACCTGCATTCTCTCTCGGAATACTCGCAGCAGGCTCGGTATCGCGGCCCAGTCCGCGTGCCGGTCGAACGCCGGTACCACGGTGTCGCCTACCCGGATCTCACCGTGGCCGATCAACCGTCGTCGGTTGCCACCCGTCCGAGTTCCTCGACGTCGAATGCCGAGCTGACAAAGTCGAGGAATGCCCCGGTGCCGTCGGTGACACGGCGCGTCTCGCTCTGTGGCTAGGCCGCTACCGCTTGACTGCGGTTGCTGCCGTTTCCAGTGCCCGATGTATGACTGTTGATCCTTGCTCGACGGATTCGGCTATCGGTGTGGCGAGGGCCTCGGGCAGGACATCGGTGTGCCAGACGAACAGGGTTTTGCCGTTCTCGGCGGGCAGGGCCTGCATCGAGGCGTGGTGGTGGGCGGGGTGTAGGTGCCCACCGACGATCGAGTAGGCCACGCGCTTGCTTGCCGGGTCGAGGTCGACGAGTCGTTCGGCGACGATGGTGCCGTCGGCGAAGGTTACTGTGCGAGTGTCGGCGTCGAGGCGAGTATCGGTGACGAAACCCGGGGCGAGACGCTCATGCACCGCGCCGAAATCGGCGAGCACATCCCAGACCTGCTCGGGGGTGGCGTCGACAACGAATTCTTTGTGAATGGATGCCATGGAATCCTCCTGATCAGGCCGCGGCGAGACAGAACAGATGACCTTCGGGATCGACGAGAACCGTCCACTGACCCTGCCCCGGCTGGAACTCGGGAACGGTCGCGCCCAGCGTGCACAGCCGCTCGGTGGCGGTTTTCACCTCGGCGACTGTGAAGTCGAGGTGGGCTTGCTTGCCGGCATCGGGCCAGCCAGGACCCTGGTATCCCTCGACTCGTTGGAAGGCGAGCTGGATCGGTCCCTCCCCCAGGTAGGCCGAATCGTCGTCGGCATGGGTGATCTTCCAGCCGGTGACCTCGCGGTAGAACTCCGCCATCACCGTCGGTGAGGCACAGTCGAGGGTGATCGCGGCCAGGTTCGCGTGGACGGTCATATGTCGTTTGTCTCCTCGATGTAGTCGGTGTTGCCGTCTCAGCATCCATGCCCGAGCCCGCGCAGGTCTTGAAGGTTTTTGCGGGCGGTTTCTTGTCGTACCCCGGCCATACGGTCGGTGAGTGCTGTCCGCCACGACCCTCGCCGCCCGGCCGGAGTTCACCGTCACCACCGTGAACTGCCGCTCCGACCACACCCACTTCTCGGCTCCGGAAGCCCGCGACGACCATCGGCTCGTGCTCGTGCGCCGAGGCCGGTTCCGGCGACAGGCCGACGGTGAACTCGCCGACCTGGACCGCACTGTCGGCTACCTCGGCACACCGGGTGAGGAGGAAGGCTTCTCCCACCCCGCCGGCGGTGACGTCTGCACCGCGGTAACGATCGAGCCCGGCCTACTGGAAGGCGCGGTGCACCCGCGGACTGTCTACGTCGATGCGCGCATCGAACTCGCGCACCGCCGCATGCTCACCGCCGCCGCGGGCGGCGATATCGACTACGCGGCGACCGAGGAACTGGTCCGGCTCGTCGCACTCGCCGCCGAACAACCGATCCCACGGCCGCGGCCCGCCGACCGCCTGCTGGTCACCGCGGCCCGCGACGCGATCATCAACGGGGCACCGGAGTCGGCCGGGCTGAGGGCTCTGGCCGCACTACTGAAGGTTTCGCCGTATCGGCTCAGCCGGGTGTTCTCCCAGCACATGGGAGTGTCGCTGACCCGCTACCGCAACCGGATACGAGTCGGGCAGGCGCTCGACCGGATCACCGACGGAGAAACCGGTCTCGCCGACCTCGCCGCACACCTCGGCTTCGCCGACCAGGCCCACCTGACCCGCACCGTCCGCGAACACCTGGGCCACACCCCCACCGCCCTACACCGACTACTGACCACCACCCTCCCACCGTGCCGCTGAAAAGCGCGGTTCCACTGTGGTGCCCGAGCGCGAGATGCGGCTCTCGGCCTGATCGAAGTCAACTGCCTCGATCTGTTCAGCGAAGACGGCCGACCACGGCTGCTCTGGTGCACTCGGCCATCGGCACCGACAGCGCGGACAAGCTGGACCTGCTGACCATGGTCGGCACATTGGACACCGTCGTTCCTGTGGGTACGGCAGCGCGGCAGAGGGCCTGTCCAGCAGTCCAACGGCGAATTCCGACGTCTCGTCGAGCTCCACCTTGACCTTGACCCGAGGTCAAGGTGGAGGCTGACCGCATGACTCGTTCAATGACCTCACCGTGGACCGGCATGGTGCCTGTCGACGACACGGCCCTGTCGGTCACCGATACCCGTGGCCCGGGTCGTCCCGTTGTGTATCTCAACGGCTCCTACGCCAGTCAGCGGTCCTGGCGGCGTGTGATCGCCGAACTCGGCCCTCGGTGGCGGCATATCACCTACGACGAGCGGGCTCGCGGCGAGTCGAAGCGGTCGGCGGACTATTCCTTCGAGGGCTGTCTTCGTGACATCGACGCGGTGGTCGAGGCGACGGGGTTGGACCGGCCGCTGCTGGTCGGCTGGTCCTACGGTGCGGCGCTCGCGGTGCACTGGGCCGACCGCAACCCGCACCGGGTCGCCGGCGTGGTCTCGGTCGACGGCGCGGTTCCGTGGGGATACACCGGTGCGGAAGGGCGGGAAACGATTCGGCGTCTGTGGCGCCGGATGCGGTTGTTCCTGCCGCTCGTGCGTCCGTTCGGCATGTCGGCGTCGATGAGCGCTGCTCAGCATGCCGAGGTCAACATCGAGATCAACGAGGTCTGCGCCGCGCTCGAACCGGTCTTGGAGCGATTGGCCTGCCCGGTACGCTACATCCTCGCCACGGGTGCGAACCTGGGTGGAGGCGCGCAGGAGATGGAGCAGATGCGCGCCTCTCTCGATCCGGTGCTCCACCGGAATCCGAATCTGCGGGTCAGCACGAAGGTCGCGAGCAATCACACGCAGATCCTGCGTAGGGATTTCCGGGCTGTCGCCGCCGCAATACGGGAGACCACCGCAGAACACGATGAACAGGATCGCTGAGTCGATGACCGACGGGGTTACCATCGGCCAGGCGGCCGCGTTCGCCGACATCACGATCAAAACGGTGCGGCATTACCACAAGCTCGGCCTGCTCGACGAACCAGCGCGCGACAGCTCAGGTTACCGCCGATACGGCTCACCCGAGCTGTTGAGGTTGGTACAGGTCAGGACATTGGCCGCCGCCGGGGTGCCGTTGGCCGACCTCGGCCCGCTGATCGACTCCGACGCCGCGCAGTTCGCCGACGCACTCGCCGATGTCGGCCGGCGCCTCACCGCACGGATCGCGGAGTTGACCGCGCAGCGAGACACGCTCGACCGGCTCACCTCCGGTGACCGGACCTTGTTGCCCGACCGCGCGGTGGCGATGCTGGAGGGAATGCCGGCACTCGGCTTCACACCGGATGACGTGCAGACCGCCCGAGAATCCTTCGTGCTGGCCAAGGCCCTGGTCCCTGAAGGTTTCGACGACTACCTCGCCGATATCGAGCATGCGCTGCGCGACCCCCGCTTCGTCGAACTGGCCAAGCGGAGCGCCGAAGTCATCGGCTGGGAATCGGACGACCCGCGTGTTGCCGAACTGGCCACCGATATGGCCGAGCACTACCTCGCCAACCCTGCCCAGCTGAGGATCGTCACCGGTCTGCAAGCCCACACCGAGACCGCGACCCGGTACCGGCTGATCGCCCACCACGGCGAAAAACAGAACTCCGCCTCGGGCCGTTTGGCGTTGCTCGTCGAAACGAAGCTCCGCGCCGCCGGCATCGACATCCCCAGACCGGAATGACCTGAGACGTACCTGCGCCACGTGCGCCGGTCGGCGAACATCGAGAGCGGCGGCTATCTCGGCTTCCGCTTCGGCGCGCTGCCCGATGTGCCCGGTCCGGAAGCCCTGCAAGGACTCGGATTGATCGGATGAGCGCCGGCTCCAGATCGGTTGGCCACCTTATGGTCTGGGCCCGGACTACGAGACCGGAGTCCTATTGCGCGTCGTCCGGGGACCGCTGCGAGCCGGGGCGCACATGCGCGCGGGTTCCGTGCGGGCCGAACAGGATCAGCAACTCGACCGCACTGCCGTCGGCGCTGCCCAGCCAGTGCGGCAGGGACGTATCGAATTCGGCGGCCTCACCGGCCGGCAGCGTCAGGTCACGGTCGCCCAGGATCAGCCGTAGGCGGCCGTTGAGGACGTACAGCCATTCGAAGCCGTCGTGCGTTTGCGGTGTGGGTTCCAGCGGTTGCTGCCGGGCCGGAATCATCATCTTGAACGCCTGCACTCCACCCGGACGCCGGGTGAGCGGGATGTACACCATGCCGGATCGCCGGATCGGCTTCAGGTGGATCCGGGGATCGCCGGTGCGCGGGGCGCCTACGAGATCGTCGAGTGGAACGTCGTAGGTACGCGCCAGCGGTAGCAGCAATTCCAGACTGGCGCGGCGTTGCCCGCTCTCCAGCCGGGACAGCGTGCTCTCGGAGATTCCCGTCTTTTCCGTCAGGTCCGCGAGGGTGATTCCGCGGTCACGGCGGAGCGCGCGTAACCGCGGACCCACCACATCGAGTACTTCTTCCGTTTCCCGGTCCATCCGGGCATCTTGCCGGAACCGCAAGACTTCGTGCCAGGTGAGGGTGTGGCCGGTGAGACTGAACCGGCCCGGCCACAGACGGGTTCACCTCCACAGAACGGATCACGATGACCACCGCAACCAGGCCACCGGCGCGTCAGGCTCTGCGCATGGCGGCGGCCGCCATGCTCGCCTGCCTGCTCACGATCTGTGCCGCGGCATGCGGCGCGCCGACCGCCGCCGAGATCGCCCCCTACGCCGCGGCCACCCACCAAGACCCCGACTTCGAAGGCACCTTCCGCCACGAATTCGCCGATATCGACGGCGTCCGCATGCATTACGTGACCGGCGGCAGCGGTACACCGGTGGTGCTGATCCACGGTTGGCCGCAGACCTGGTACGGCTGGTGGCCGATCATGCCCGAACTCGCCGAACACCACACCGTCTACGCCGTCGACCTTCCCGGGTTGGGTGACAGCACCGGATCGCCGACCGGCTATGACAAGGCCACTCTCGCCCGGTATATCCACACCTTGATCGCCGAGCGGCTCGGCGTGCGCGACGCGCGCGTCGTGGGACACGATTTCGGTGCCGCGGTGGCATTCCAGTACGCCGCCCAGTTCCCGGGCGATACCGCACGACTCGGCTACTTCGATCTCCCGTTACCCGGCCCCGCGATCGATGCCGGCACCTACCGGACGATGAGCTGGCATATCGCCTTCCATTCCCAACGGCGGGTTCCCGAGGCGGTGGTGGGCGACGACGTCCGCGAATACCTTGCCCTGTTCTACCCTCAGGTCGCCTTCGGCGGAACAGCTTTCGGCGGTACGTCGACCCGCTCGCCGTTCACCGATGCCGAGATCGACGAGTACGCCCGGACATACGCCCGCCCCGAGGCGCTGACCGGCGGCTTCGAGCTGTACCGCAGCCTCGACCTGGACGTCCGCACTACCGTCGCGGCGAAACCTGTCCAAGCCCCTACTCTGCTGCTGACCGCCCAAGGACAGCTCGACCCGGTCCGCGCCACCGTGGCACCGCGGATAGCCGATATCGTGCGGGCAACGGACGTACCGGACGCCGGGCACTGGCTCGTCGAGGAGAATCCCCGCTTCGTCACGGCGGAACTACTGCGTTTCCTCGACGGCTGAACTCCCGCAGTGCGGTCCGACAGGTAACACCACGAGCATCCCGGTAGCAGCCGGAATCGTGATCGGACTACCACGGCTGGTGATCGCGGTGGCGAGCGAGCTGCACCACCCACCGGTGACATCGGCCCGGGCGACTCACACCTCGGTCAGCCGGCCGATCCCGAAGCACAGCGTCGTACGCCTCGGTAGGTCGGCACAGCCCGCACCACTACGCAGGCCGGCTCCCACGATCGCCGGGTGGCGGTCCGGACCCGCGGACAGGGCGACCTCACGCAGGGGAGCCGAGCGGCGGGTGCTCGAGCACTCGGGGCTTGTACTCGACCAGTTGGATGCTGCCGTCGAAGGTGCGGTGCTCGATCATTTCGAGGGCGACGTCCGGATAGCCGTCGTAGATGCGTTCTGCGCCCGTGGCCCCGGTGATCACCGGGAACATCACGACCCGGAAGCGGTCGACGAGTCCGGCTCGCAGCAGCGACCGGCTCAGACTGAGGCTCCCGATCGTGCTGAGGATCCCCGAACCGCTCGACTTCATTGCGCGAACTGTCTCGACGGCGTCGTCGCGGACCAGCGTGGAGTTGGCCCATGTCAGTGGCTCGTCGAGCGAGGAGGAGAACACCACCTTGGTCGCTTGCGTGAGCTCATCGACGGACGCCTCTTCTTCGGGCCTGAACTCGTCTTGACCACTCGGGACCTGGCCGGCGGCGAAGCCCGACATCAGGCGGTAGGTGTTCGCTCCCATCAGGTGGGTGACCTCGGGCTGCTCGCCGAGCCAGGCGAGGTACTCCGGGCCCTCGAGGCCCCAGAACCCGGGCCATCCTTCTCCCGATGCGTAGCCGTCGAGAGAGGTGATGAAGTCGACGAGAAGCTCCGGCATAGCTGTGTCCTTTCTACGGTGTCACGAGCTTGGACCGGCCGGGAGCCATAAAATCATCGGCCGCGCCGTGGGGTGAGGAGAAACCCGGGCAGGGCGAACAATTGAATTCGCGCCTATCGGTTCAGGGCAGGAGTTGAGCCGTGAGCGAGCGTGCCGTGGCGGCGAGTGTGCCCGTGTCCAACCCCGTCCGGCCCATGAACACGAGCCCTTGTTGCGCGGCCAGCAGGGCCCGTGCCAGCGCGATGGGATCTGCCTCGGCGGGCACGTCGCCCTCGTGTTGCGCGCGGGCGACACAGTCACCGATCAGTGCCGTGGATGCCTCGTAGGTGCGGTGGGCGTGGGCGAGAACTTCCGGATCGGCATGACCGAGTTCGTAGGTGCTGTTGGCCATCAGGCAGCCACGCCGCGCATCGGCCTCGGCCGGCGCCTCGAGGAGCATGCGCAGTGCGTCCAGGGCCCGCGGAGTCTCGGTGAGTGTTTTCCGAAGCTGATCATGGCGGGCGTCGGTGTACCCGCGCAGCACCTGGAGGAAGAGCTGATGCTTGTCACCGAACGCTGCGTAGAGGCTGCCTTTGCCGAGCCCGCTGACCTGCATCAGGTCTTCCAGCGAGGTCGCGGCATAACCGGCGTCCCAGAACTGATCACGGACGGCGGTCAGCACCTGCTTCTCGTCGAACGATCGCGGTCGTGCCATGCAGCCCAGGGTACGTATTTTTGACCGCTCGGTCCAGTATGGCTATTGTGGACCGCACGGTAAAGAACTCCGCCGATGATCAGGCCTACCGGGAAGCAGGAAGCACATGGGAAAGCTGGACAACAAGGTCGCGATCGTGACCGGCGGATCGCGGGGCATGGGGGCGGCGTCGGCGCTGGCGCTGGCCGACGAAGGAGCCGACGTCGCGATCAGCTACTCGGCCTCGGCGGACCGGGCCGAGGCCGTGGTCGCCGACCTGGAAGCAAAGGGGGTCCGCGCGGCGGCCTTCCAGGCAGACCAGTCGGACGCCACGCAAGCGGCGAGCCTCATCCACAGCGTGATCCAGCAGTTCGGAAAGCTGGACATTCTGGTCAACAACGCGGGCGTCACCGTTGCCGGCCCGATCGACAGCGAGCTCGACGAGTCGGCCCTGGACCGCCAGCTCGCCATCAACTACACCAGCGTGGTGGCCGCAATCCGGGCCGCGATCCCGCTACTGCCCGATGGCGGGCGGATCGTCAGTATCAGCTCGGGTGTGGGAACACGGGTCGGTTTTCCGGGGATGACCGACTACACGGCCACCAAGTCCGCCCTCGAGGGCTACAGCCGCGGCGCAGCCCGCGATCTGGCCCACCGGGGCATCACGGTCAACATCATCCAGCCCGGGTTCATCGACACCGAGATGAACCCCGCCGACAGCCCGGCCGCATCCATGTTCCTCCCGACAACCGCGATGGGACGCTACGGCCGGCCGGAGGAGATCGCCGCAGGCGTCGTCTTCCTCGCCAGTCCGCAGGCCTCCTACGTCACCGGCGCAGTGCTGAGGATCGACGGTGGATACGGCGCATAGTGCGTCCGCAGGGCGCGACCGGCTGCGTCAGTCGCGTTGCGCCTCGTAACGCAGCAGGACCGTACCGCAGGGAAAGGTGCGGTTCTCCAACAGTCGCAGCGATATCCACGACGGCAGCGCCGGGAAGAACGGGGTGCCGCCGCCCACGGCGGTCGGCGCGATCACGAGCCGGTACTCGTCCACCAGACCGGCCTGCACGATCGGTGCGGCCAGCGTCGCGCCGGCCACCTCCAGCCTGCCGTCGGTTTCGGCTTTCAGTTTCCGCACCACCTCCACCGGGTCGCCGCGTTCCAGGCGGGAGTTCCAGTCGACCGACTCCAGGGTGCGTGAGAACACGACCTTGGGCATATCGCGCCAGATCTGGGCGAAGTCGACGATCATGGGGGTGGCGTCCGGGTCCTGGTCGGCCGTCGGCCAGTACGCGGACATGAGTTCGTAGAGCCGCCGCCCGTAGAACGCCAGGGCGGTCTCTCGCTCGAAGTCGTTCCAGTACTGGTGCAGTTCTTCGCTCGGATCGCTCCAGTCGATGGAGCCCTGTGCATCGGCGATGTACCCGTCCACCGAGACATTGAAGCCATAGATGAGTGTGCCCATGGAGATCAGACTGCACCGGAAGGCAAAACTCATCGCGACGCCACGCGAGAGACCCGGCCGTGGCGAGCCCGCGGGTCGAAGCCCGATCTTGCGCCGCCACCAGACGTACGCGACAAGCAGCCATCGGCCGCCTTACTATGGCGCTGCCGCCTCTCGTGGAACTGAATGAGTGTTTCCTCCGCCCGACCGATCAGACTCTCGAGATCCATTCGGCGCGGTCGTCGTCCGGGCGCGAGGCACACGGCGCAGAATCGGCGGAGAACCGCTGAGAAACCTGGAGGACTTCACCATGAGAAGAACAGCAATCGCTGCGGCCCGGATCGTCCTTGCCGCCGCCTCGGTTCCGGTTTTCACCACAGTAATCGGCGCCGGTGCGGCCCACGCCGCGCCCGAGGACTGTACCGTCACGCGGGATCTGATCGGCGCGACGGCAACCTGCCACGACTTCGACGAACCCGCGGGCCGGGAATACTCGCTCATAGTCGAGTGCTACGGCCTGCACACCCAGCCGTTCGCCTTCCCGTTACCGGCCTTCGGCCACTACCAGGGTTCGTGGAGCGGTTCTTTCAGCCCGTCCGGTCACGGCTCGGCCTCATGCTTGACGCCCATCACGATCGGAACCAGCACGAACGCCTACGTCAAGATCTATCGGTACTGAACGTACGCGGCGTCGCCACGCCGGTGAACGTCGACGTCGCCGATCGGCGAAACCTGATGCCGGCCTGCACACATGCCGGATTTGCCGGCGGCTACTCGGCGGACAGCCACTCACGCTGATCCGGGAGCCCGTTCCGAACTTCGCCGGAACAATGGGACGGCCCGCTCGAGCGGCGGCGGATCTCCTCATCCGGAAACGGTGTGCTCCGGCTGGTTTGCTGGAACGCGCGCATGAAGTCCGACATCGCTGCGGCGGCCGGTGCGTGCCGGGTGAGGGTTGCGGCGGCCTCCTCCGGGATGCCCTCCGGCAGCTTGCCTTCAGCGAATTCGCGCACCATGGCGGCGCGCGCTTCCCGATCCTCCCGCGGAAGCCCGTACAGGGTTGTGACCAGCCAGTTCACCAGGTAGAAGGCAGTGTAGCCACGGTCGTAACTCGAGTTCCGGTCGAAGAACGCGGATTCTTCCCGCGAGAGATCGAACCCCGAGAAGAGCGCGAGACCGTAGTCGCCGAAGAAGAGGCGTCGACCGTCGGTCAGGATGTTCTCGAAATGCGCGTCGAGGTGCAGCAACCCACGGCTGTTCATGAACGCGATGCCGGCGGACAGTCCCTGATCCACCATGACGCAGGCCTGGTCGGTGGCCTCGTCACCCTCCGCGATCCGGTCCTTCAACCACTCGTGCAGGTTCTGCGGGATGTACTCCAGGAACAGCGCGATACTCGCCGAAGAGTCCCGCAGGGCTTCGATCCGGTGACGCACCTGACGTCGACCATCCCAGTAGGCGACAGCACGATCGATATCGGCGAGCTCCTCCGGCAGCGGCGTCGTGTCCGGCAGCACCCGCCAGTGATACATCAGTGGGAAGCCGTCGTATTCGGCGGCGAGCACCCAATTCGTCGTCATGCAGTGCACCGCCAGCTCACGCCAGGCCCCGAACCCCGAACTGCCGATGAGACCGACGCCGTACTGGCAGAAGAGCGGCAGATCGAACAGGTTCGCCGTGGACCGGGCGTGCTCCGGCTGCCGTTCCAGATCGGTGAGAGGTACTCGCTTCACGAAGACCGGAATTCCGGCGACCTCCAAAAGCGCCGACTTCCCGCCGATACCGGGGTCGAGCGGCGTGGCCGTATCCACGAGCTCGCGCAACGCGTGATCGCTGTACAGCGCCAGGGCTGTGGACACAGCACTGTAGGCGTGCAGGCGGGGCAGGCGCGACATGTCCTGGGATATCGCCGCGTCGGGAGAGTGCGCAGGAGTGCGCCGATTGCTTTCCACGGCACCGGTAACTTACCGGAAAGCGTCGACGTTCTCCTCAGCCATCGCGCGAAGGTCCTGGCCACTGATCCTGGGCCGTGTCACGCACCTACAACAGAACGTCGTCGACATCGCCGCCGGTCACCGGCCCAACTCGATCCACCCAGTGAAACGAGGCAGCCGCGATCGCCCGCGTCAGAGGCCGATCCGCTGCAATTCGACAACGGGGATGACCCGGTCGGTCTTGCGCTGGTATTCGCCGAACTGGGGCTGCACGGCGACCTGCTTGGCATAGATTTCATCGCGCTCGGCCCTGGGCAGCACACGGGCGACAACCGAGAACGTCTCCGTGCCGTACTCGACGGTGGTGTTCGGGTTGGCCGCCAGGTTGTGGTACCAGGCGGGGTGCTTTGGGCTGCCACCCAGGCTGGCGAAGACGAAGATCCGCTCGCCCTCGACATAGGGAACCAGCGGCGCGATGCGTTCGATACCCGATTTGGCGCCGAGGTGATGCACGAGGATGAGCGGAAACCCTTCGAAGGTGCCGCCGACGGTGCCACCCTTCTCCCGGAACTCGGTGATGACCTGGCTGTTCATCTCGATGATGTCGTTCACGTCTGCCATGGTTCGACCATATGCGGCATATACTGAATGATTCGATAGCCGAATCGGCCAGAAACATATCTGTTTGTCGCACTATCATCGATCGCATGGACATTCTTGCGGACATCCTCGCGATCGGCGGTGTCCGTGGCAGCGCCGGTGCGCGCCTCGAGGCGGGCGGCACGTGGGGGATCTCCTGGGGCGCACGCTGCACCGCAGCCTTTTATGCCGTCACCTCGGGCACCGCATGGTTGTGCCTGCCCGGTAGAGACGCACAACAGCTGATGCCCGGCGATGTGGTGCTGTTGCCGAGCGGTGTCGAGCACGGGCTGAGCAGCGCTCCCGGGGTGCCGCTCGCCCCGTGCGGGGACTGCGGCGGCGATGCGGCCATGGCGGACGGCAGCGTGTTGCGTCTGGGTGCCGGTGCGGTGCAGACCCATATCCTCGGCGCGGGTTACGAATACGACCCCACGGTGTCGACGCAGGTGATGACCTCGTTGCCGCAGGTTCTGCACATCAGAGCGGACAACGGCGGCACCTGCCTCGACGACACGGTCCGGCTGCTGTCACGGGAGTTGGCCTACCCGCAGTTCGCGACCGCATTCGTACTCAACCACTTGGTCGACATCCTGTTGGTGCAGTTGCTGCGGGTCTGGTCGGCGAAACGTCCGGACGAGGCGCGCGGATCCTGGCTCGGCGTGCTGGCCGACCCTGTGGTCAGCGACGCGCTCACCAAGCTCCATCAGGAGCCCGCCCGGGGTTGGACCATCGACTCACTCGCCGCGGAGCTGACGATCTCCCGCAGCACGCTGACGCGGCGATTCCGCGCCGTGACCGGTGCCGCGCCGGCCGACTACCTGACGCAGTGGCGGATGGATCTGGCCGCGGTCCGCTTGCGGGACACCGACGACACCCTCGAAACCATCGCCCGCTCGGTCGGCTATACCTCGGTCTATGCGTTCAGTCGAGCTTTCCGCCGGACACGTTCGCAGGCGCCGGGGCAGTTCCGTACAACGGTCCGGGCGAACGGGCACGTGCCACCACCAACGCATGGTGCCGGCAGACAAATGATGTAGGCGTCGCTGCGGGGCTGCTGCGGCGAAGGGCCGGGTAGCCGAGACAGGCGCGGCGGCACGGGAACGCGGCGGCACGGGAACGATCTGCTCTGGGAAGCCGGGGTTTACCGACGGTGGCGGGGCAGGCACTCTCTCGATCATGTCTCGACAGTTTCAGGTTGTCATCGACTGCCACGCTCCGGATCGAATGGCCGCCTTCTGGTCTGCTGCCCTGGGCTACCGGGTCGACCCGGTTCCGGACGACTACGACAATTGGATGGACTACCAGATCGGTCAGGGGTTCGCCGCGAACGAAAGGGTCCGCTTTGCCGCGATACACAACCCGGAAGGGCCGGAGCGGCTGTGTTTCCTCGGGGTGCCGGAATCCAAAACCGTCAAGAACCGCTTGCACCTCGACATTCAGGCGACGTTTCCGGATGACTCGCCCGCTCGTAGGATCGAGCGGGTCGACACGCTGGTGGCCGAACTGCGCGGCCTCGGTGGCACTGCGCAGCGGACGGGCCGCGAGCGCGGCCAGTACTTCGTGACCATGACCGATATCGAGGGCAACGAATTCTGCGTGCATTGACCCGGGCCCACCGGCTGCGGAAATTGCGTTGCCGGGGTTTCGGGACGGTCGATAGGGTGTCGCGGTTTGCCCATCCGATTCGAAGGAGCCGGACAACCGATGGAACCTGTCACCGAACGAGAGATCAGAGCGTCGTTCGTCAACTGTTCGAAAGGAGATGCCAAACGCCTGACGATCCCGCCCGACCTGGCGACCCGCCCGTGGGACGATCTGGACTTCCTGGGCTGGACCGATCCGGGGTTGCCGGGTCGCGCGTATCTGGTGCTGCCCGAGGCGGACGGTCTCGCCGGTATCGCGCTGCGCTATGAGACGGGCGGGCCGCGGCGGAGCCAGATGTGCACCGTCTGTTCGACCACCCACACCAACGGGGGCGTCGTATTGATGACCGCCCGTAAGGCCGGTGAGGCGGGTCGGCGCGGTAATTCGACCGGCACCTATATGTGCGGTGACCTCTGTTGTTCGCTGTACGCGCGGCATGTGATGACGCCGGCGCTGGGTCGCGCCTACCGCGACGACTACGACCCCGCCGACCGTATCCACCAGATCCGGCAGAACGTGACCGCGTTCCTCGGCCGGGTCCGCGCCTGATCGCCGCCTGACGATGCGCAACAAGAGAAAGAGGTTGTGGCCCATGCGCCGACACTCGAGACCGGACTCGCGGGCGACTCCGGATTCTCCTGCCCGGGCAGGAGAATCCGGGGCTGCCCCTCTCCTCCCCGGCCGGGACGGACCGGCCCCCGGACGGTCCGTGCCGGCCGGGGAGGAGTGCAACGTTCGGCCTCTGATCGAGAGACGCGATCCTTCTGGGAGGGGCCCGCTGACGTGACTGCCGAGGCGCTACTCGGCCCGCGGCCAGTTGCCGATTTGTCGCCGCGACGGTGATGTCGCAATCCCGCCAGCTCCGGGACCTGCGACTTCATACCGTCGGTCGATGTGAGAACCGAACCCACCACAGGACCACACGCCGGCGATCGACTGCCGGGCTCCGTCGTACTCTTCCTTTCGCTCGCCGCCGCGCTCGGCACCTCCACGATCTATCTGCTGCAGCCCGCGATAGCAGATGTTGCGCACTCTCTGGGCACACAGATCGCCACTGTCGGTCTTGCGCTCGCGTGCGGACCCGCCGGATACATGGCAGGGCTCGGCCTGCTCGTGCCGTTGGTGGACCGCTTCCCGCCCGGGCGGGTTCTCGCGATCCAGTTCGCGGTCATGTCGGGCGCGCTGACGGCGTGCGCCGCGGTGGGTGAGGTCTGGGCGCTGGGATTGCTGACGGGTGTGGTCGGAACATGCTCGGCGGTGGGCGCGGGCCTCAGCTCCGTGGCCGGCCGATTCGCTCCGCCGCGACGGCGGGCGACGATCCTGGGCATCGTGACCGCCGGAATATCGGCGGGAATATTGGCCGGCCGGATCGCCGGCGGTTGGCTCGCCGAGCAGATCGGCTGGCGTGGCGTGCTTCTCGTATTCGCCGTGGGTTGTGCCGTACTCGCTGCGGCCTGCGCGCTGGTACTGCCGGCGGCGCAGGGTGTGGGCGGGCGTGGCTATGTCGAAACCCTGCGCTCCCTGCCTGGGCTGTTCGTGCGGTACACCCAGCTCAGGGTTGCCGCGATACGCGGCGCGATATGGTTTTTCGCGTTCTGCGCGGTATGGGCGGGGCTCGCGGTCGCGCTCTCGAAACCGCCGTTCTCGTACACCGCGGAGCAGATCGGCCTGTATGCGGCGGCCGGACTCTCGGGCATCCTTGCGACCCGGGTAGCCGGATCCTGGACCGACCGGGTGGGCGCCGGCCGGGTGATTCTGGTGGGACTTTCGCTGGCCGGAGTCGCCACAGCCATCATGGCATTCACGCTCACCGACACCGTGGTGACGCTGGTCTGTCTGGCTCTTTTCGACGCGGGACTCTTCGCTGCACAGGTGGCGAACCAGAGCACGGTGCTCTCGATCGATCCTGCCGCGCCGGCGCGGTTCAACAGCGCGTACATGCTCGTGTATTTCGTCGGCGGAACCCTCGGTTCGGCCGCCGGAGCGGCGGCTGTCGATTGGTTCGGCTGGGCCGCAACGGCTTCGTTTGCCGCGGCTGCCATCGGGGTCGCCGGCGTAATCGTGGTGATCACTTCCCTGGGCTCAGATGCGCAGCGCAGACGGATGACCGGCACCGCGGCGACCTCTATTCCCTGAGCGTCGGATCATCTCGGTCCGGCCTTCGGCGACCGGAAGGGCCCGCACCTCACGGATGCGGGCCCTTCCGGTTCGTGCAGATCACGCTTCGATCAGCTTGCGGCGCAACCCCTCGGCGGCGACGACCAGGGCGGGGACCAGCGTCAGGTGCGTGACCGACAGCGCGACCGTGGAGGCGGTGTCGAAATCGGCACTCACGGTCATGGCGATGGTGGCAACGGCGATCACCGAGCCGATCGCCGCGGCGAGGCGCAGCACACCGATCCATTTGTAGGACAGCAGCACTGCCGCGCCGAGACCGATCAGCATCGGAATCACGGTCAGCATGATGATGCCCCCCGGGGCCACGCTCTGTACCTGCCCCGCGTTGGTCGCCTCGAATGTGCCGCCGGCGGCCGCGCCGATCAGCCAGACGACGATATTGGCCAGCAGTGCCGCACCGATCGCGCCGAAGAGGGCGACGGGACGGTTCAGCGCGGGGATGCGGACGGCGGAGCGGGCGGTAGTGGTCGTGGTGCTCATGATGACCTCCTGGAGCTGTGAAGTTCGGGTGAGATCATCCTGAAACCTCAACAATTATTCAGGTCAATCTTTTTGGGCTCGCAGCGACGGAGGTCACTCACCGTCGAAGCCGAACCCTCGCAGCCGCGGGCGCCCACGCGGCGCCATACGCCGGACGGCCGAATCGGGCCGCCGGGCGACTCCCCCACGGGAGCCACTCACGCTCCCTGCCCGGCAGTTCTGGTCGACTCGAGAAAGGTCCGGATCGCGGTATCCGCCGCCGCCCGACCCTCGTCACCGGTGATCGCGAGCTCGAACAGCAGTCCGCGCGCCATGGCCAGCGCCATCTGCGCCTGCAACGCCGCCTCGCGCGGTTCGTGCCCGGCCCGGATGAACAGTGTGGTCAGCACTTCCCGCCACTGCTCGACCCACTGCCGCAGCGGCACCGCCCACGGTTTTCCCTGCATCGCGGCCGCCGCCACCTCGAAGAACAGCGGCGCCACCAATGTTGCCTCGCCGGCGATCCGGTCCCAGAACGCGTACGCCGCCGTGTAAGGGTCGGGGTCGGCGTCGAGCAGTTCGGCCAGCACCAGGTTCCGCCGGCCCCAGGTGGCAGCGACCACAGCCTCCAAGAGTCCGTCACGAGAACCGAAGTGGTAGTTCAGCATTCGGTGACTCGTACCGATGCCCTCGGCCACGGTACGCATACTCGTATCTCCGACACCGTTGGCCGTGAACCAGGCGACCACCCGTTCCAGCAGAGCTTCGCGGGCGGTGCTCACGCGTTCTGCCCGGCGCCGGTACCGGCGGCGGCCGCCCGACGCGCCGCGGCGCCGTCACTGCCCCGGTACGCCACGTATCCGTCCGGCCTGATCAGCACATATCCGCGCCGCAGACCGTATCTGTCGCGTGCCGACCCGGTCGGGTCCGTATCGTCGTCGACCCGCACCTCGACTGTCCCCATTGCCGAACACGCGGTGCCCGTTACCCCGTGCCGTTTTCCGGCCGCAGACGCGGCGCCGAAAACGAGCAAGGTGAAATGGTCGACACCGAGCCGGTCGTGCACCGTTCCCTCGGCCAGCGGAGCGTCCGGCGCCCGCTCCCCGCTCCGCGGGCCGCGCGCGAGCGGCCATCCCCCGCCGCGGCCATAGCCGACGTCCAGCTGCGAATTCTGCAGGCTCGCCTTGCGCGCGGCGCCCGGGACGCGAGACCCGTACCGGAGCAGTGCATCACGAAGTTTCCGGGCAAGCGGGTTGCGCAGTGCGTACAGCCGCCGCCGGCTCTCGACATCGCGGATGGTTGCCGCGGCAACCGGGCGCCGTTCGGTTTCGTACGCGGCCAGCAGATCCGCGGGCGCACCGTGTTCGACACCCGCCAGCCGCCACGCCAGATCGACGGCGTCCTGGATACCGAGATTCATCCCTTGGCCCCCGAAGGGCGGGAACACGTGGGCGGCATCGCCCGCCAGAAACACCCGCTCCCGGCGGTATCCGGTAGCGAGACCCACCCGGGTGCGATAGATCGACGTCCACTGCACTTCGGTGATCCGCATCCGGCTCGGACCGCGTTCGTCGAGAAGTGCTTGCAGCTCGGCAATACCCGGTCCGGGCCGCTCGGCCAGGGAGTCCGTATCGGTCATATCGGCGAATATCCGCCAGAGCTCGTCCGTACCCGGAAGGCGCATCAGCATGAAGGGGCCGGCCGGCCCCAGCCACATGGCACTGTCCTGGAAGGGCGGCCGCTTGTCGAGAACGATATCGGCCAGATAGTAGGTTTCGCCGGTTTCCCGGCCGGCCAGTTCGATGCCGAGTTCCGCGCGCACCCGGCTGCGTGACCCGTCGGCACCGATCAGCCATTCGGCCGTCATCTCGCGGCCATCGGCGAGCGTGACCTCTACACCGGTTTCATGCTGGGTCACCGTCTGCACCTGGGCGCCGGTCTCGATCTCGACGCCCGCCGCGCGTAAGCGGTCGCGCAGAATATCCTCCAACCCCGACTGCGGAAGCACGTAGGTGTAGGGGTACGGGCTCTGCGGTGGGACCCAGATGAACCGGGAAAGTTCGGTATCACCGCGCATCATCGAGGCACCCGAGAGGCGGTAGGCGACGCGCTCGATCTCGCCGGCAAGCCCGAGACCTGCCAGCAGCTCCATCGAACGCGCCTGTAATCCGAGCGCCCGAGAACTGGTGCCGGGCTGCGCGCGCCGCTCCAGCACGCGGCACGCCACCCCGTTCGCGGCGAGGACGAGCCCGGCGACCATCCCTGTCGGACCGGCGCCGGCGATAAGAACACCCATAACCTGACACTTCCTGTCTCGTAGCGCGTGCGGGGGCCACAGGCGGCACTCCCTCGCGTGGCCGGATCGGTGCCGTACTCGCGTCATGACCGGACCGGCAGCGGGGTTTCGATCACCACCCCACACCTATGTACCAAATGGTACATCGCAAACCCACGGGAGGACAGTGGCCGCGCGTAGACCACACCCGTCCGATCGAAGGCGCCGATCCGGGCAGGCACAACCGGTTGCCCGACCATGCGCACCACGCCATGGCGCAGTCCTACGCCCGGCATCCGGGCCGGGCGCTCTGACGTCCGGTAGTTTCCCGAACCACCGCCCGGCTATCGGGTAACAAGCGTGTGCGGTGCGGTCCGGGGCCGCACCGCACAATCACCCGTCAGTGTGCCTGGGTCAGCATCCGCGCGACCTCCGCGCCGTGGTGGATGAACCCGGCGTGGCTGGTGTCCAGGGTGTGCACCGCGAACTTGTTATCCGGTGTCAGGGCGTCCGCATCGGCGATGATGCGGTCCTGCATCGCGATCGGCAGAGATCTATCTACGGTGAGCCGCACGAACATCCGCGGAATGCGGCCCCAGGTCGCCGGGTTCGCGGGGGCATGCGCGACCATCACTTCGATCGACTCGTCGGGTTGCAGGATGTTCAGGAAGGCCATGAATTCCGCGTCCGATCGGTCGGCCATGGTGGCTTCCTTCAAAGCGCGCAGCATTACTGGGTCCGCCGTCCGGTAGTTCGCACGACCGGCGCCGAGAACGGCGGGATCACCGACGTTCAGCGGGGCCAGGCCGGGTAAGAGGCTATCCGCGAACTCCGGTTCGGACATGTAGGCGACCGGACTGGGCCGGGTCGTGCACGCCCACGCCGAGATGTACGCCAGCCCGTCGACGAGTTCCGGCACACGGTCGGCCGTGGCGGTGATCGTGACCCCGCCCAGGCTGGCGCCCACCAGGATCACCGGGCCGTGCTCATGCAACCGGGTGACCACCTCGGCGACGCGGTCCACATTGTCGTCGAGGGTCACCCCGGCCAGTGTCGACGCCGTATCGGCGAGCACGTCCAGGTCCTGTGGTGCTTGATACGCCACCGAGTATTGGGCTTCGAGACCGTGACCGGGGAGGTCCACGGCGTAGGAGCGGTGCCCGAGCAGCGCCAGTTCACGTTGCAGGGGAGCCCACATGAACGAACTCGTGCCGGATCCGTGCACGAGAACGAAAGTAGGGGCCGCGGAAGAAGTTACAGAGGAATACGCAGACATGGTGAAGTCCTTCGTGGAGAAGTTCACTACCAGTCGGCGACACGTCTACCCGCAACTCTCGGCGGTTCGGAATAGAGTCCGGCCCGGAGGGGCCGGAGGAGTGCGCCGACTATTCGGGGCGCAGGCGCACGAAGAACAAAAGCATAGGCCACAACCTACACCACCCGCCGGCCGACTGCGGCCGTGGCTACTTCGTCCGCCCGCAGGTCGACGACGGCGGCACCGGAATCCCTTCTGTCACCGAGGCGGGCACACCGCACCGCTCCGGTCCGATACCAATCGACAACCGACCGTGCGGCCGCGCCGGCCTCCACATCGGCGACCAGAACGAGATACGAGGCGCCGAGGTCGAGCAGGCCGTTGATCGAACATTCATAGCCCATGCGGTATGCCACTTCGCGGACCCAGCGGATCGCGCGCGTTCGCTCGGGCACGGAGGTCTGCTCGGTATCGCACAGGATGAGAAGGCGGCAGGCATCGACAACGGTCGCGGTCGCGATCACCCGCTCGCACAACCGGTTCTCGTACGATCGTGCTCGCGCCGACCGCAGCGGCGACCACCTGTTCGGCCGGCCATCCCCGGACCTGCCGAACAGGAAGTCGACCAGCGACCGATCGATCACGACGACGATCGCCTCCGCACCGGACCGCCTCCCGACGGTGATGGGCTGCGGGACCGCGGGTGACCCGAGCGGAGGCCGCGGAATATGCGGCGCCGCTGCGAAACTCGCCGGAATGCCGCGGCGATTGACCTCGGTGAGGATCGTCTCGGCCAGTGCCGCCGGGCGTTCGGTGACCAGCGACCGGCCGGACTCCGGCGCCGCCGGAACGTCGAATACGCGGCGCCACGGCCGGAGTGCGGTCCGTTCCTCAGGGCTCTTCTTCGTCGCGATCACGACTGTCGCACCTATCTGCCGGTATGGGGTAGGTCGGGTCATCGAACATCGCCTCGATTCGAGACTTGATCTCGGCCGTGCTGAATCCGGATTCCCGGCCGTTTCTTCGGTCCACAATTCCTGATGCATTCATGCTTTACTCCCGAAATAAAAATTGCACGGCCGATCACCGCGAACTGTGCCGTGTTGCGCAATGGAACACACGACCTGTAATGAAAACGCGGTTACCCGGAATAAGCCGCGGAAATGTCCCGCGCTACCACCCCCAGGAAGGGGGTCTCACCGTAGTTCCGTCCCGAAGCCGCTCAGTACCGGCGACGAATGCGGGTCCGTCGATCCTTCGAGATACCCCTCAACGCTTCCTCTTTCGCACGATGGCCGTCGAGTTCTCCTGCCGTTCGCGCTTCTCGGCCCGCCGTTCCTTCATGGTCGACGAAGGTTTCTTCAGCGATTTTCCGCGCGATTTGTCAGCCACTGTCGCTCCTGTTTTCCCGAAGTTCCATCCGACTGACTTCGACCATACGTCAGAAAAAATAAAAAGCCAGTCCGGCGGTAGCCGCCCCCGGCCGATCGGCGGGTCCTGACCCGGGGCGGTCACGATACCCGGCGAAGATCCGCGGTTTCAGCCGAGCGGCTGCGCACCGATCACAGACAGGAGGTGCAGTTTGTCATGGCTTTCGCTGCCGGGGATGGCGGTGTAGACGAGTAGTGCGTGCGCCTGGCCCGGGTCTACCAGCCGCTGGCAGTTCAGTTCCAGAGCGCCGACCTCGGGATGGATGAAATGCTTGATATCGCGCGGGCGTATCCCGATCTCGTGGTCCTCCCATACCCGCCGGAACTCCTCGCTGCGGGCCAGCAGCAGGTCGGCGAGTTCCGCGGCGCGGGAGCCGGGGCCGCGGAGGGTCACGATCTCGCGCAGTCCCGCGGCGTACATCCGGGTGAGGAACGCGTGTTCTTCCGGCGCGTAGAGCTGCCGGGTGGTGGGATCGGTGAACCATCGGTAGCCGATACTGCGGGCAGGCCCGGTGTATCGGGTCAGGTCGCCGGTGAGCGCGATACCCATCGGTGACTGCCGCAGGGTTTCGCCGAGTTCGGTGACGATCTCCGCGGGTGTGTCGTTCAGGCGGTCGAGAACGCGCAGCAGGCCGGGGCTGATGTGCTCGCTGATCACACCCCGCGTGGGTGGGGTGTGTCCGGCGAGGCGGAACAGGTGATCACGTTCGTCGAGCGACAGGTGCAGGCCCTGGGCGATCGATACGAGCATCTGCGGTGACGGCTGCGGCCCGCGTTCCCGTTCGAGCCGGGAGTAGTAGTCGGCCGACATATGACACAGTGCCGCGACTTCCTCGCGCCGCAGCCCCGCGGTCCGGCGACGCGCGCCGCGGGGAAGACCGACGTCTTCGGGTTGCAGTGCCGCACGCCGATTGCGGAGGAATTCCGCCAGCCCGGTGCGATCGATCACGGCGCTCCTTCTTTCTCGGTTCCTGCCATGTTTCTACCGTCGGCGAGCACCGGTATCCACGGATCACCGATCCCCCGGTACGTCCGGCCCAGGCCGATACGGGCCGGATGCACCAGCGTTGCCGGCCCGCCGATGACCGGACCGAGAGGCGACTCGCCGAGCCTGTGATCGGGAGGTCCTGGATATCTCGTTTCCCTCGGCTCACGCTTATGACGTACCCCGGACACGGGACCGACGAATTCTCCGGGCGTTACCGACGCGCCACCCCCACCACGAGGAGCAGAACAATGCCACGCCGACCCGTCGACATCACCGTGCCCGACCTGTCCGGGAAACGCGCGCTCGTCACCGGCGCCAGCGACGGGATGGGGGCGGTTGTCGCCGCGCGACTGGCCGCGGCCGGCGCGGAGGTGATCATGCCTGTCCGTAACCCCCGTAAAGGCGAGGCGGCGGTAGCACGGATCCGGCAGGGTCACCCGGAGGCGAAGGTCTCGCTACGCAGTCTCGACCTTTCTTCGCTGGCATCGGTGGCGGCCCTCGGCCACACCCTCGGCCAGGAAGGTGAACCGATCCATCTCCTCGTCAACAACGCCGGCGTGATGACCCCGCCGCAGCGGCAGACGACCGCCGACGGGTTCGAGCTCCAGTTCGGCACCAACCACCTCGGCCATTTCGCCCTCGTCGGACATATCCTTCCGCTGCTGAGTGCCGGCCACGCCCGCGTGACCTCGCAGATCAGTGTCGCCGCGCGGCGGGGCACGATCAACTGGGACGACCTGAACTGGGCGCACAGCTACGACGGGGAGCGCGCCTACAGCCAGTCGAAGATCGCGTTCGGGCTGTTCGGTCTCGAACTGGACCGCCGCAGCAAGACCCACGGCTGGGGTATCACGAGCAACCTCTCCCATCCCGGGGTCGCCCCCACCAACCTGCTGGCCGCCCGCCCCGAACTCGGCCGCGACCGCGACACTCCCCGGGTCCGCCTGATTCGCGCGCTCTCCGCCCGCGGCATCCTTTTCGGCACCGTCGACACCGCCCCACTGCCCGCCCTCATGGCCGCCACCGACCCCGCCGCCGAAGCCGGCCGGCTCTACGGCCCCAGCGGCCCCGGCCACCTCGGCGGCCCGCCCGCCGAACACGAACTGTATCCGCCGCTGCGCAGTACCGCGGACGCCGCACGAATCTGGGAGATCTCCGAACAGCTCACCGAGACGGCCTTTGCCACCTGAACGACCGCACCGAGGTTCACCTGCGCGAGAATCCGTGATCGGCCACCTCCAGCAGCAGTTCCCGGATGGCGCGCAACGCGGGGTTGTCGTCGTCGGCGCGCCAGGCGGTAACGAGTTCGACCGGTTCGCCGTCGATCCCGTGCACCGGGCGCAGGACGACACCGTCGAGCCCGAATGCCTCGGCTGCCCGAGGGACCAGCGCCAGCCCGAGCCCGGCGCGCACCAGGGCCAGGATTGTGTGCACCTGGCTGAGGTGCTGGACATACCGTGGCGCGATTCCGGCACTGCGGAAAACACCGACGAGTACCTCGTAAAAGTAGCGGGCCTCCGCCGGCGAGTACATGACGAAAGGTTCGCCGTCGAGGTCGTGCACATGCAGCGTGTGACCCGGTGCGGCGAGTGGGTGCTCGGCGGGTATCGCGGCCAGCAGGGGTTCCCGGTAAAGCCGGCGATGCACCAGTTCGGTGCCGCGGACCGGCGGCCGTACCAGGACCAGGTCGAGTTCACCGGAACGCAATTCCTCGAGCTGAGTTCCGGAGACCCGTTCCCGGAGTATCAGGTCTACGCCCGGTAGCCGGGTGCGGGCGGCCGCCACGAAGGCGTCCAGCACCGAATGCGCCGAGGAGGCGGTGAACCCCATCGCCACTGTTCCGGTCTCGCCTGTGGGGACCCGGCGCACCGTCAGCGTCGCTTGTTCCGAAAGCCCGAGGATGCGCCGGGCGTCGCCGAGGAAGGACTGACCCGCGGTGGTGAGCCGGACAGCGCGGCCGGCTCGGTCGAACAGTTCGACTCCCAGCTCGCGTTCGAGCAACTGGATCCGGCGCGATAACGGCGGCTGGCTGATCGACAGTCGTTCCGCCGCACGTCCGTAGTGCAGGGTTTCGGCCACGGCGACAAAGCTTTCCAGCTGATTCAGCGTAAACACCGATCCATAATAGGTATTGATGCATGCGGAAAGAGTGTTGGACATGCATCACTCGGGTTTCTTACTGTGGTCGCATTCACTGACGAACAGCCGTTATGCGCAGGAGGAACCCCTGATGTCCGCCCTCACACCGACCGAACTGGCCCAACAGCTCGGCTCCGGTCTGTTGTCGTTCCCGGTCACCCATTTCACCGGGGATCTGGCGTTCGACGAGCCCGCCTACCGGGAGAACATCGTCCGCCTCGGCAAGTACGAGGTGGCCGGCCTGTTCGCCGCCGGCGGCACCGGCGAGTTTTTCTCCCTGACGCCGAAGGAGGTCGGGCGGGTAGTACGAGCGGCCACCGAGAGCGCTCCGGAATCCACCCCAATACTCGCCCCGGCCGGATACGGCACCGCCCAGGCCATCGAAATGGCTCGCGACGCGGAAGCAGCCGGAGCCGACGGACTGCTGTTGTTCCCGCCTTATCTCACCGAATCCTCCGCACACGGCCTGCGCAACCATGTGCGCGCGGTCTGCGAAGCCACCTCGCTCAGCGTGGTCGTCTACGGCCGGGCGAACGCGGTCTACACACCGGAAACACTCGCCGAACTCGCCGATTCCCATCCGAACCTGATCGGATACAAGGACGGTATCGGTGACCTGGAGGCGATCACCCGCATCCACTCCCGGCTCGGCGACCGGCTCGTCTATATCGGCGGCCTGCCCACAGCGGAGACGTTCGCGCTGCCCTACCTGGAACTGGGTGTGACCACCTACAGTTCGGCCATCTTCAACTTCCTGCCCGAATTCGCGTTGAACTTCTACGGCGCGGTACGCGCGGGAGATCGGGCTACCGTCCGCCGCCTGCTCGACGAGGTCGTGCTCCCCTATACCGCGATCCGGGACCGGAAGGCGGGATACGCGGTCAGCGTGGTCAAAGCCGGAATGAAACTCACCGGGCACGATGCGGGCCCGGTGCGGCCACCGCTGACCGACCTGGACGATACCGAGATGGCGATGTTGACCGAGGTCGTCGAGGCCTCGCGCTCCGTCACCGTCTGATTTTCCGCGAGCGATCAGTGATGAATTCGAAGGAGGCCCCTGTGCCCGACCACCCCCAGCCCCACCCCACCGGCGCCATGGTCATCGGAACCGAACTCGTCCTGGGCACTGGAGCACAGGTGCAGGCCCGCGATCCGCGCAGCGGCGAGGTTGTCGAACCGGTCTACCGCGCGGCCTCGGAGGAGCAGATCGATCGGGCGTGCGCCCTCGCGGACCGGGCGTTCCCGCAGTTCCGGGCGCTGCCCGCCGAGCGGCGGGCACGGTTCCTGGAACACATCGCCGACCTGCTCGACGAGCGCAGCGACGCACTGGTCGAGCGCGCACATACCGAGACCGCACTCCCCCGGCCGCGGCTCACCGGCGAAGTCGGTCGCACCAGTGGTCAGTTGCGGTTGTTCGCGGCCGAGCTGCGGGCGGGAACCTGGCAGGGCGCCCGGATCGATCCCGGGCGGACCGGCGACAATGCCCGCCCCGATATCCGCCAACGCCGGATCGCGCTGGGCCCCGTCGTGGTGTTCGGCGCGAGCAACTTCCCCTTGGCTTTCTCCACCGCCGGTGGCGATACGGCATCCGCGCTGGCCGCGGGCTGCCCCGTGGTGGTCAAGGCACACCCCGCGCACCTGGGCACCGCTGAGCTGGTGGCCCGGGCGGTCGCCGACGCGGCCGCCGCGACGGATATGCCGGAAGGGACGTTTTCCCAGCTCGTCGGTCCCGGACACGAGATCGGCACCCGGTTGGTGAGCGATCCGCGGATCCGGGCCGTAGGGTTCACCGGGTCGCGCACCGGCGGGCTGGCGATCGCGGCCGCGGCCGCGGCGCGACCCGTACCGATCCCGGTGTACGCGGAGATGAGCAGTATCAACCCGGTCCTGTTGCTACCGGCCGCCCTGGCCGAGGGTGGTGCCGCTCTGGGCGCCGCGTTCGTAGCGTCGCTGACACTCGGCGCCGGACAGTTCTGCACCAATCCCGGGCTGATCTTCGCGGTCGACGGCGCCGGACTCGACGCCTTCACCACGGCGGCGGCCGAGGCCGTCACCGCGAACGCCGGAGCCGTCATGCTCACCGGCGATATCGCCGGCCACTACACCGCCGCGGGTACGGTCCTGGCCGCACGTGACGGTGTCACGGAGCTGGCTCACGGTGCGCGACCCGACGGCGCGGCGGGCGCCGGCGCCCGGTTGCTGACGGTCGACGGCGCCGCATTCCTCGCGGACCCGCAGCTGCAAACCGAGGTTTTCGGCGCGACATCACTGCTGGTCCGCTGCGCGGATACAACCGAACTGACCGCGGCCGTCCGGGCGCTGGAAGGCCAGCTCACCGCGACCGTGCACGCCGATCCCGCCGACCGGCCCTTGGCTGCCACGTTGCTGCCGCTACTGGAGGAACGGGCGGGCCGTATCCTGTTCGACGGCTGGCCCACCGGAGTGCAGGTCGGGCACGCGATGGTGCACGGCGGGCCCTTCCCCGCCACGACCGCTCCGCGCAGCACATCGGTCGGGACGCTGGCGATCGAACGTTTCCTGCGTCCGGTCGCGTATCAAGACGTGCCGGCGGCGCTGTTGCCGGCCGAGGTGTGCGACGACAATCCGCTCGGCGTATGGCGACGCGTCGACGGCGAAGTCGAACAGGGCAAGCCGGCCACCGGCTGACGAACCGATCCGCCGGTACACCGCCGCCGGCGGCTATCGCACCCTTCCAATGTTGTGAGGATCCACATGAAATCTCGATTGTTGTCACCGGCCCCCGCCATCGCCGATCGCCTCGTCCCGCCACTGCACCACCGCGATGTTCGCTGTCCCGTCCTGGACCGGCCGGTAATCGGTCCGCGGCGATCTCCGCACCCTGCACATCTCTCGAGGGGAGTTCCCGCGATGACCGTTCCTGAGGTCGATACGGATACCGTGCGCCCGCCCGCCGCCGAGCAGGCGTCCCGCCCCGCGCAGGTAGCCCGGTCCAAATCGAGAATGTTCGGGCGGGATTCGCTGGTGACCGCGGCCAAAGCGGTCGCGGGTATCGCCGGGCTTTTCGTCGTCTGGGAACTGCTGGTGGTCGTTTTCGACCCACCGGAGTTCCTGCTGGTCGGCCCGGTCTCGGCATTCGCCGAGCTGATCGAACGCCCCGAGTACTTCGCGACGAACACCTTCGTCACCCTGCAAGAAGCACTGGCCGGTTTCGCGCTCGGTACGGCGCTGGGTGTTCTGTGCGGCGCGGCGCTGCACTATTCCGCGACGATTCGCAGTTTCCTCTACCCGGCACTCGTCGCGATCGACACGATTCCCAAGGTGGCGTTGGCCCCGCTGTTCATCGTGTGGTTCGGATTCGGTTTCGAATCGAAGGCCTTCGTCGCGATGGCGATCGCGTTCTTTCCCCTGGTGATCAATACCTACGACGGTCTCGGTTCGGTACCCAACGAACTGCAGGAACTGGCCCGGATCAACAAGGCGTCGTCGTGGAAGAAGATGACGAAGATCGAAATGATCTACGCGCTACCCTCGATCTTCTCCGGCGCCAAGATCTCCATCTCGCTCGCCGTGGGTGGCGCGGTGGTCGGTGAGTTCATCGCCGGATCGAAGGGCCTGGGGTATGTGATCCTGCTGGCCAACAGCCAGGTCGATCTGCCCTCGATGTTCGCGGCATTCATCGTTCTCGCCGCGATCGCACTGGCGCTGTTCTTCATCGTCGATCTCGCGGGACGAAAGCTCGTCCCGTGGAAGAACCACGCGAAGTGACCAGGGGATCGGAGATTCTGATGCGGAACTCGAGGCGAATACTTGCCGCGATCGCCGGGGCGATCATGGTCGCCACCCTGCCGGCGTGTACAAGCGGTGGCGGCGAGAACTCGATGACTCTCATGATGGACGTCGGCTATCTGCCGAAGCACGCACCGTTCTTCGCGGCGGTCGAGCGTGGCTTCTTCGCGGCGGAAGGGCTCGATATCACCATCATGCCGGGGTCGGGTTCGACCAATACGGTCACCTCGGTCGAGACAGGCAAGGTCGATGTGGGCTTCGCCGATTTCGGCAGCACCATCATCAGCCAGGGCCGGGGAGCCTCGGTGAAACACGTCAACCTGCTGCAAGCCAAGTCGGCTTACGCGGTTGTCGCGCTGGGCGGTACCGGCATCGAAAGCTGGGACGATCTGCGGGGCAAAACCCTCGCCACCGAGGGCGCGGGCGCGATGACCGCGATGTGGCCGTACGCGATGAGCAAGCTGGGATTCGCCGAAGGCGATGTGAACGTCGTACACGCCTCGAGCGGGTCGAAGATACCCGGGCTGCTGGCCGGGCAGTGGGATGCCAACCTCGCCCTGTATGTCTCCGACGAACCGGCCATCGACGCACTCGGCCGCGAAGCGGTCGTGCTGAAGTGGGCGGATATCGGCATCGACCTCTACGGCAACGGCATCGTCGTATCCGACGACAAACTTGCCGGCAACCCCGAACAGGTGCGCAAATTCAACCGGGCGATGCAGCAGGGTTTTCTGTGGTCGTGCGCGCATCCGGAAGAGGCCGCACAGGATTTCCGGAACGAGGTCAGCGGTTTCGAAACCGAAACCGTCACCCTGGCCATCCGCGAACAATGCTCCCTGAACTGGGGTACCGGTGAGGCCGCGAACAACTTCGGGGTCATGGACGACGCGGGTGTCACGAAAATGATCGATATCGCCCGGAAGTTCCTCGGCCTGCCGGCCGACAGCGATCTCTCCCCAGCCGATATCTACACCAACGAGTTTCTCGCGCCGCTCCACCGCGACGAGACCGTTCAAGCGCCGTAACAGCCGGACAGAGGGCCTTATGAACAACGAATACGCCATCTCGGTCAACAACATCGGTATGACCTACCGCTCCCGGGACGGACACGACAACACCGTTCTCGAAGGACTCGACTTCCATGTCGAGCCGGGACAATTCGTCTCGATCGTCGGACAGTCGGGCAGCGGGAAGACCACCCTGCTGAAAACGATCTCCGGACTGCAGCAGCCCACCGCGGGCGAGATCCTGGTCAAAGGCCGGCCGATCAACGACGGTCTGGAAGATATCGCGATGGTGTTCCAGAGCCCGGTGCTGCTGCCGTGGCGCAACAACATCGACAATGTGCTGCTACCACTGGAATTCCGCGGCACCCGCACCGACGAATCGCGCCGCTATGCCCAGGAACTCCTCGAGATGGTCGGTCTCGGTGATCGCGCCACCCGGTACTCCTACGAGCTCAGCGGCGGTATGCAGCAACGGGTCGCGATCTGCCGCGCGTTGGTCTCGCGGCCCCAACTACTGCTGATGGACGAGCCGTTCGGCGCGCTCGACGCCATGACCCGCGATTCGATGAACTTCGAGATCCAGCGTATCTGGCAGGCTGCCGGATGCAGCGTCCTGTTCGTGACGCACAGCATCTCCGAAGCGGTCTGGCTCGGCGACCGGGTGGTCGTCGTCGGCGGGCGGCCGGGCCGGATCGTCGCCGATATCGCGATCGACCTGCCGCGGCCGCGCGGCAAAGAGCACCGGTTCTCCCCGGTTTTCTCCGATTACGTCACGGAGATCGAATCCCATATCGGGGTCACCACCGGTATCAGCTGACCCGCGCTCCGAAACCTTTCTCCCATACCGAATCCCGAGAGAATGAGGGAAGCAATGCTGAGTATCACCGCCGACGCCGGACAGGTCGTGCGAACCTACGGGCTCGAGGCACGTAAAAGCCTGCTCTTCTCCGCGATCCGCCTCGATTCCTATCCGCTCGTGGCCCCCCTGATCGCACGCACCGACGACGAAGAGTTTCTGCTCGTACGCCAGCAGGAGCAGGGCAACGCACTGTCGGCCGGGGTCCCGAAGGACCGGATCAAGTTCTACGCACCGTGGGTGACGATCGACCCCCGGATCATCGCCGACACTCCCGCCGCGACCTCGCTCACCGATCTGGTCCGGGAGCTGGCCGACGGTTCGGGCGTGCAGCTGGCGGCGGATGTCGTCTACAGCCACTACCTCGCGCTGTCCGGGGCGGTGGACCTCACCGTTGCCCACCAGGACCCCACCCCGGTAACCGCTTACGAGATCGATACCGACGAAGTACTCGGCCGGTTCGCGGCGTGGCGCGCGACCGGAGTCGAGACCGCGCGGCGGCTCATCGACGGCGTCGAGCATCTCGCGGGCCTGGAAAAAGAGTTCACCACCACCGAGGACAGCAGGTATTCGGCGCTACGCTCCCTGGCCGACGACCGCTCGCTGGACGCGCTACTGCTCGCCGCGCCCCCGAACTTCACCGAAGCGACCGGTTTCGCACAGCCGGACGGTGCGGTCGCGGTATGGCTGGCCGGCTCCGGGAAACTGCTGGTGCTGGTTCCCGAAGGCGGTGCCGCCGCGCCCGGTGCACCGATCGGACGATTCCCCTCCGTCGGTGCGGCGGTACGCGAACTCGCCCGCGGCCCGCGCACCGGTGTGGAAGACGAGTGGATCGGTATCGGCCTGGCCCGCGAACTGGAACGTGAACATGCGGAGCTGGTACCGGTATCGCGTGATCTGGGGCATTGGCGCGATATCCGCGATCACGAAGATCTCGCGTTCCAGGTGATCGCCGCGCGGGCGAGCGTCTTCGCGATCGAGGAGGCGCTGGCCTGGGCGGAAGCGGGCCTGGACGCGGGACGTTCGTGCTCCGAACTCGATATCTACTCCGTCTACCTGGACAAGATCGCCGAATTCCGCACGGCGAACGAGATCCCGGTCGGTGTGGAACCGTATTTCACCAATCTGCACTCGTCCAACCGGATGCTCTTCCCCGGCCCGCCCGTCGACTACCCGATCAATGCGGAGACGACCTGCATCCAGCTCGACGCCGGGGTGCGTATCGTCTGCGACGGGGTAACGGTGGCCACCTCCGATATGGCACGTTCGCTCCCGCGTACTCCGGCGGCAAAGGAGGCCTACGCCTTCTTCTTCGATGTGGTCCGCGAAGGCATCATCGGGCAACTGGCCCCGGGCGTGATCTGCGAGGACGTCCACGAAGGGACGCTGCGTTACCTGGCTCCGCATCTGGACCGCATGGTGGAGATCGGCATGCTGGGAACGGATATCGACTTCGATACCGAATACCGCAAACGCAATGTCGGACATCTCATGGGCAAGCAGGAGTCGTTCGCGAACGAGCTGCGTCCCGGTTACAAGCATGTCCTCGATATCGGCTCCTACGGCGCCGCCGAAATCCCTTGGCGCTACGAGAATGCGGCAATCGGCACCGAGGATCTGTGGTACATCGGGCGCGACCGCACCTACATCGTGAGCAAACGATGACCGCGCCGGAGCGACTTACGCTGCACCTCTACCCACTCGCGCGTGGCACAACGCGCCCGCTCGTCGAATCGGAAACACCATGACTGATACGAACGAACGCCTGGCGGCGCTCTCCCTCGAGCTGCCCGTCCTGGGCCCGCCTCGTTACGCGTACGAGGCGACCACCCGATGGGGCGAGATGTTGTGGATTTCGGGACAGATCTCACGAACTGCCAAGGGAGACATACTGCGCGGCCACCTCGGTGATACCGCAACCGTCGAGGAAGGTATCGCCGCGGCCGAAACCGCCGCGCTGAACTTGCTGGCCCGGATGAACGATGCCGTCGGCCTGGCGAATATCCGCCAGATCCTGAAACTCGATATCCATATCGCGAGTTCGCGCGAATTCGTTGATCAACCGACCGTGGCCGACGGGGCCTCCCGGCTGCTGCGAAACGTTCTGGGCGACGCCGGCCGGCATGCGCGCACCGCCCTACCGGCACATGTACTGCCCCAGGGTGCGCTCGTCGAACTCGACGCCACCGTGGCTGTCCGGGCGGACTGACAGGCGCACCGGCACCGCTGCGCATCGCCACGGCCCGAGACCCTCGCGGCGCTCGGCCGGGTCCCGGCCGGATGAGGGCGGCCGGGGCCTTCCGGGGTCCTCGGACCGGCCTCGGATCCGCCCGCGCAGCGGGTCACCCGGCCCCCAACGAGGCCTATTCCTCCAGTCGATCGCGACCGAGCTGCACGAGCCGGATATTCAGCTCGTGCAGCACCCGCAGCTGCGCCATGTTGTACAGCGAGAACATCGCCTGGGCGATGGTGTCCTCGGCGTTCTTCGCGCCACCCGGCGCGTCCGCTGCCAGGTCCTTCCACTGCGGGTACTTCTCCCGGCTCCGCAGAACCGCGGACACCATCCGCTCGGCGAGGGATTCGATGGCGGTGGCGTCGGCGTCGGCGGGCAGATTCTCGAAATCGACGTCGACCGAGTCTCGTTCGGCGAGCATCTGCTGCAGCACCTCCAGGGCGCGGTCGCTGAGAACGGTCGAATAGACCATGAGCATCGACTGGTGTGCCTCGGGCACGCCCTGAGCGATCGTGGGTGCGAATGCCGGCGGAGTATGGGCGGGGGTGCGGTGGCGCATGAGCACTGCCAGCTCCGCTCTGATGCGGTTCAGCCGGTCGACCGTCGCTTCCAGTTCCGCGTCCAGCACGCGAAGTGCCTGGTCCGACTCGTCGTCCGCCTGCCCCGCCGCCGGGATCTGCGATAACGGGACCCCGAGTTCGCTCAATCGCTTGATCTGCAGCAGCCGGATCAGGTGCGGGACCTCGTACTGTTTGTACCCGTTCGACCTGCGTTCCGGCTCGTCGAGCAACCCGATCTCGTGGTAATAGCGGATGGCTTTGACGGTCGAACCCGCCAGTTCGGCGAGCCGGCGGGTACTCCACGCCATTGCTACCTCCTCGTGCGTATGCTGCCCGGAACTCTTCTCGTAGTGCTCAGCCCGCTTTCTCGCAGGTTACGTCCTGCTCGGGCATGGTGCCGTCGACCAGGTAGGCAGTGGCCGCCTCCGATGCACAAGGGTTGGTGCCGAGGACGTAGACCCCGTGCCCGCTACCGTCGACGGTCACCAGCCGCGACCGCTCACCGAACTTCTCGTCGAGCAACTCGCCGCCGCGTAGCGGTGTGACCGGGTCGCGCCGGTTCTGCAGGATGAGGACGTCGGCCGGGCCCTCCGCATCGATCCGCACCGGTGGTTCCGACGGCCCGAGCTGCCAGTAGGCGCAGGGCGTGATGTTCGCGGCAGCAGCCCCGTAGAGCGGATACTTCTCGCGGTCCTCGGCGACGGCGCGGCTGTAGGCCTGGACGTCGTGGGGCCATTCGACGTCGTTGCAGGTCACCCCGAGAAAGACCGACCAGGCGTTATCGCTGGGCGAAGGCGCACCGGTACCCGGCGGGCGGCCGGCCGCGGGCCCCGCAGTCCCGGTGTCGAGCAGCGTCCGCCAACTCTCCGCCGCGGACTCGTACAAGGCCTCGCGGTAGAGCGTGAAGAAGTTGCCGAACCGGAAGAGGCCGCCGTCCATCCCGTCCACGGGGTTCTTGTCGAGTCGTTCGGCGAGGGTGAAGTAGGTCTCGCGCACCTCCTGGGGGGTGCGGCCCAAGCCGTAGGTATCGTGCCGCGCGGCAGCCCATTTCGCGAAGTCCGGGAAGGTCTCCTCCATACCGCGGCCGTACCTGCGCATCCCGTCGTGGTCGAGGAAGGTGTCGCCGATATTGCTGTCGAGCACGATCCGATCGGCACGTTCAGGAAACATCGAAGCGTACGCGGCACCCAGTGCGGTGCCGTAGGAGTAGCCCAGGAAGCTGGCCTTGTCCTCCCCCAGCGCGGCACGGATCCGGTCCAGGTCCCGGGCCATATTGGCCGTCGACAGCTGCCTCAGTCTGCCTTCGTGGTCGTTGGCCGCGCACTGCTCGGCAACTCCCTGGGCAACTGCGGCCTGCGCGGTGACCGCCGCATCGTCCACCGCATAGGGCGGAATATTGCCGAAGTACGCCTGGTCATCGGTGAATCCACAGCTCACCGGCGCCGAATGGCCGACTCCACGAGTATCCATTCCGATCAGGTCGTAGCTGTCCTGCACATCGGCCGGCAGCCCCTGGGCTACCAGAAAACCGGGCTGGTCGAGACCGGTTCCACCGGGACCGCCCGGGTTCAGCAACAGCACACCGCGACGCTTATCCGGTTTCGTACTCGCCAGCCGGGAGATCATGATCTCGATCTGCGTACCTTCGGGCTCGCCGTAGTTCAAGGGCACCGGCACGGTGGCGCACTGCAACTGCGGTGGGGCGGCCTGCACGTCCGGGGGGCAGGCGGCCCATTGCACCTGCGCCGCGGGTTCGGCCGCCACCGGCGGCGCCCCCGCCAACGCGCCGGTCAGACCGAGCACAGCCATCAGGGTCGCCCCGCGGGCAACCTTCCGTTTGCGGACCATAACCAAACCTCCCCGAATGTGGTGTGACAAGAACTGCCTTGCCGACCACCACTGCACACCGTGCCCTCGGGGCAGGGTCAAGGTCGCCGTGGCGAGCTCGGTGAAAGCTCACAACCCCGGACCTCCGCGAGTCCGGGTACGGTAGCTATCGCCCCCGATCACGGTGTGGTTCTCCTGCTGAACACTCTGGATGTCATCGATGAATTCAACCGCCGAAAAACTTGCCGACCTGCGTAAGAAGCTGGAGATCGCGCAGGAGCCGGCCGGCGAGGCGGGGGCGGCCAAACGAGCGCGTAAGGGCATACCGTCCGCCCGCGACCGGATCGAGATGCTGCTGGATCCGGGTACCTTCGTCGAAATCGGCGCTCTCGTACGCAATCCCACCGATCCCGACGCTCTGTACGGTGACGGTGTGGTCACCGGGCGCGGCCTGGTGGACGGGCGGCCGGTCGCCGTGTTCTCCCATGACCAGACCGTGTACGGCGGCACCATCGGTGAGATGTTCGGCCGCAAGGTCGCCGCGATCATGGACCTGGCGGGGAAGATGGGCTGCCCGCTGATCGGTATCAACGATTCCGGCGGCGCGCGCGTCCAGGAGGCCGTGACCTCGCTACGCTGGTACGGCGAATTGGCGACCATGATGGAACCGCTTTCCGGTGCGGTGCCGATGGTTTCGCTGATCCTGGGCAACTGCGCGGCGGGTGCGGTGTATCAGCCGATCTGCACCGATGTCGTGGTCGCCACGAAGAGCGCGCATATGTTCGTCACCGGCCCCAAGATTCTCGAGGACGCCCTCGGCGAAAAGGTGGATATGGAGGAGCTGGGCGGGGCCTACAATCAGGCCGCCTACGGCAATATCCACCACATCGCCGAGGACGAAGCGTCCGCGTTCGCATGGGTCCGCAACTATCTGAGCTATCTGCCGTCGAGCTTCTCCGAGCTACCGCCGGTCGTGAATCCCGGTCTGGAACCGACGGTCACCGAATCGGATCTGACGCTGAACACGCTGGTCCCCGACTCGGACAACGCTGTCTACGATATGCACGACGTGCTGTTGCGGATCTTCGACGACGGTGAATTCCACGAGATCGGCGCGGCCGCCACCACGAACCTGATCACCGGTTTCGCACGTGTCGACGGCCGCCCGGTGGGTGTGGTCGCCAATCAGCCGACCGTGCTGGCGGGTGCACTCGATGCCAAGGCCGGCGATAAGGCTGCGCATTTCATCCACATCTGCAATGCCTTCGAGATCCCGCTGGTGCTGGTGGTCGACACCCCCGGGTTCCTGCCCGGGGTGGAACAGGAGAAGCAGGGCGTCATCAAACGCGGCGGCCGATTCCTGTTCGCCTACGTGGAAGCCACGGTGCCCAAGGTGACCGTGGTGGTGCGGAAGGCCTACGGCGGCGGATGGGCCGTGATGGGGGCCAAGGCACTCGGTTGCGATGTGTATCTGGCGTGGCCCACCGCCCGGATCGCGGTCATGGGTGCGGAAAGCGCCGTCGGCCTGACCCAGCGCAAAATCCTCGACGCCACCCCGGAGGATCAGCGCACCGCGCTCCGGCAGCAGATGATCGACTTCTACAACGCCACCGTCGCGACTCCGTGGATCGCGGCCGAGCGCGGCTATATCGACGCCGTGATCGAACCGTCGGCCACGCGGCTGGAGCTCCGGCGGGCGCTGCATCTGCTCCGCGACAAGAAGGTCATCCGCTACCCGCGGAAGCATCATCTGCTGCCCTTGTGATTCGCGGGTCAGCCGGCCGGGGGAATGAATGCCTTCAACGGCTCGGATCCCGACTGGTCATGGCCCCAGTAGGCGTCCGCGGTGATCTCCTCGGATGTGTAATACCGCTCGTCGACGAGCATGCCCTCGGTACCGAACTCGAGGTCCCAGCCGCCGGGTGCGCGGACGTAGAACGAGATCATCTTGTCGTTGGTGTGCCGGCCCAGCGTGGAGGAGATCGAGAACTCCTGCCGGTTGACACGATCCAAGGCCTGGCCCACCGCATCGAGGGTGTCCACCTCGGTCATCAGATGCACCAGGCCGGGCTCCTCCGTCGGCGGCGCCGGACACAGGGCGAGGCTGTGATGGCGCTGGTTGATACCGAGGAAACGCACCCGGTTCACCCCCTCCTCGTCGAGCCGGATCGAACCGCGCGGCAGGAAACCCAGCACCTCGGTATAGAACTCGTACGATTCGGCGAACTTCGCGCTCGGCAGCACCACATGGCCGAGTCCGTGCGCACCGGTCACCCAGCGCCCGGCGAACGGTGTCACCAGCGGGCTGTGATCGAGAACCGGGCCGTGGAACACCTCCAGGCGGGTGCCGGCCGGATCGTCGAATGCGATGGCCTGCTCCACATCGAGATAGGCACTTTCCTTCCGCGACAGCACCTCTACGGTCCGCCCGGATTTCTCCACCGCCTCACGTACCCGCCGGAGCGCGAACTCGTCGCGTACCTCCCAGCCCACGGCCAGCGCCCTGTCGGAATCACCGGGAAGTATCGCGAGACGGGCGCGGCGTTCGTCCACCCGCGCATAGAGCGCATCCGGTTCGGGGCCGGAACCGACGGCCATTCCGAGACCGTCGATGAGCAGCTCGCGCCAGCGCGCGACGTCTTGGGTCTGGACTCGCAGATAGCCGAGACTACGTAGTTCTGTCATTGCTGTCTCCCTCGAAACGCCCTTCGGCAGCCGCGTCGCGGAACTCCTCCGCACGCGGGTGGTGTGGCCAACATTCCCAGTGTCGAGATGCCGATACATCCGGGGTCTCGTTCAGCGGAACCGTGCGGGTTCCGGACCACCCGGAACCGGTAGAACAGTGGCGACGGCACCGGCATACACATGCCCGAACCTGGGGAAAGGTGGATATGACCGACACCGGGGCCTTGGTGGCTTCCCTGCTCGATCGAGTGCGGGCGCTCGAGGACAAGGCCGCCATCCAGGAGGTCCTGTCCGCCTACGGCCCGGCGGTCGATGCCGGTGATGCCGACGCAGTCGGCCGACTGTGGGCCGAGAACGCCGTATACGACATCGATATCCGGGTGCTGGAAGGCCGCGACGCGATCACCGAGATGGTGCGCACGGCACCGCACCAGGACTACATCGCCGAGGGCTGCGGACATCTGCTCGATCCCGTCCACATCCGCGTCGACGGCGATACCGCTGTGGCCACTTGCCATTCGCTGCTGCTGCGCCGCAACCCCGATGCGGACTCGTTCCGGGTGTGGCGGGTCACCGCCAACCGTTTCGACCTCGTCCGTGTCGACGGCAGATGGCTCATCGAACGTCGCACCGCCCGGGTACTCGACGGCAGCGCGGCCGCCCGCGAACTACTCGGGCGGGCCGGCCGGCAATAGGTCACAGCCCTCGACCGCGAATGGCCGCTACCCCCGCGGCCGTGCGCTCATGCGGGTATCCGGTCACCGGTACGCAGGGGTACACCGACACGGTGCAGATGCCGCAACGCCTCACCGTACGAGGCGATCAGCCCGGTCTCGTGATAGGGCACCCCGATTTCGGCGCAGTAGTCGCGGACGATCACCTGGGCGCGACGGAGATTCGGCGACGGCATACTCGGGAACAAATGGTGCTCGATCTGATAGTTGAGCCCGCCGAGGGCGATATCGGTCAGCACACCACCCCGGACGTTGCGTGAGGTGAGCACCTGGCGGCGCAGGTAGTCGGGGCGGTCGTCACCGGTCAGGGTCGGCATGCCCTTGTGGTTCGGGGCGAATATGCAGCCCATGTACACCCCGAACAGCGCCTGGTGGACGGCGAAGAACACCAGGGCCTTGTCGGCGGGCAGGACCGCGAACAGCGCCCCCAGGTAGCCGGCGAAATGGGCGAACAGCAGTGTGCCCTCGAGCACGCGGTTCTTGATCGACCGATTCCGCAGCGCCCGCACGCCCGCCAGATGGAGGTTCAGACCTTCCAGCATGAGCAGCGGGAAGAACAGGAACGCCTGTGCCCGGCCGATGAGGCGAGCAGGCCCGCGGCTCGCCCGGGCCTGCCGCTGCGACCACACGAGAATATCGGGCGCGACATCGGGGTCGAGTTCCTCATGGTTGGGATTGGCGTGATGGCGGGTGTGCTTGTCCTGCCACCAGCCGTAGCCCAGGCCGATACCGGCATTGCCGACGACCCGGCCCACGATCTCCGTCGGCCGCCGCAACCGGAAGACCTGACGGTGCGCGACATCGTGCATGACGAGCGCGACCTGAGCGAAGGTCACGGCCATGAACACCGCGATCAGTAGCGTCCACCACGAATCACCGACGAGGACGAACGCCACCCAGCCTGCCACGAAGGCGAGCCCGACGGCGGCGAGCCGGACGACGTAGTAGCCGGGTCGCCGCTCCATCAGTCCGGCGGCGGAGATCCGGCGCAACAAGCGGCCGTAATCACCGTCGGCACCACGCCGCGATGATCGTGGAGCGGGATTTCGAACCAGGGCAGGTGTCGTCATAGATCTTCCTGAGAGTCGGGACACCGAACCCAGCTCCGCCCGTTCCGGTGACGAACGACCGCAATCGATGATCGGAGTTCGAACCAGAGGGTACTGCTCGGTGCGTCGGGACAGGTGACGAATTCGATACCCCGAACTTATCGGCCGGATTCTCGTTGCGGGTAATCCTGCGGTACCGGAACGGAGTAGCTCTCCGGTGTGAGATGGCCGGCCGCTGTGTCAGGCCGCCGTTGCGATCTCCACCACCCGCGCCCAGGCCGGTGGCCGGTCCGGGACGTAATCCGGGCTGTGTTCGCTCCAGCCCCGGTTCCGGCGGAACAGCCCGACCACCGTCCGGCACTGCGGCCGGCTGCTCGGCCACGGAGTCTGTCCGTCGGTCAGTACGACCAGCACATCGGGGCGCGGCCTCGCGCGCAACGCCTTGGCGAACCCCGTACGCAGATCCGTACCACCACCGCCCACCAACGGTATTCCCTCCGCGCGGCACAGCGGGTGCGCGACTCGTGCCGCCGCATCACACGACAATACGGTCACCAGATCGCGCCGCCCACCGACGGCGCGACTGATGGCGGCAACCTCGAGCAGCGCACTACCCAATTCCGCATCGCTGACCGACCCCGACGTATCGATGATCACGCTGACCCGGGGAGGTGTGCGCCGCAGGCTCGGCAGTACCGCCCCGGGCACACCGGCCGAGCGCCGGGCAGGTCTGCCGTAGGTGTAGTCCGCGCCGATACCGGGGGCCGAAGCCGCCGAACGGATGGCCGCTCCCAGCAGGTCCCGCCACGGTTGCGGCGGATGCAACGCCTCATCAGCCCAGCGGCGCCACGCTCGGGAAGCAGTGCCCGGACGGCCGGTAATACCGTGGGCCACTCGGAACCGCACCAGTTCGCGTTCCTGTTCGCTGAGACCGTCCGCACCGTCGGGGCCCAGCTCCCATTCGCGGTCCGATCCGTCGGCGCCGCTACCGCAGTCCAGCCAGGCCAGCACCTGGGTGCGCGGGCCGAGGCGGAATTGCCGGAGGTAGTCCTCCATGAGTTCGCCGCGGGACAAACCCAGAGTCTCCGGCAGGACCGCGCCCGCAGGTTGAACCAACCCGTCGCCGAACGCGTCGTCGTTGATCTCGGCGTCCGCGGCGATATTCATCCGCAACCGTTCCGCCGGCCCGGTGAGCTCATGTGTGCGGGCGAACCGGTCGCTGCGCCGGTGGTGGTCGCGGAGCAGATGGGAGACCTCGTGGACGAGTACCGACGCCAGTTCTTCCACGGGCGTGTAATCCACGAATGCGGGCGAGATGTAGCACCGCCAGTACCGGTCCACGCCCATCGTCCGCGCTTCGCGTGACTCCACGATATGCAGCGCGTACAGGGCGGTCGCCAGGTACGGCCGGGCGCGGGCAGCTTGCAGGCGGGCGGCGAACAGTTTGCCGGAATCGAGTTTCGCGACGTCGGTCATCGGCCCACCTTCGTGGCGACCCGGGCCGCGGCGCGCTCAGCTCCCTGGGAAACCGACACCATTCCGGCGAGCTCCTCGATAGCCGCCGGCACGACCCACTCATCGCGGCGCAAGGTGGCCAGAGTGGTCGCGGGAACGACCACCAGGTCCGGCGCCCCCGTTTCCACCGCCCGCACCAGCAGCGACCAGGCCGCATCCCAGCGGACCTCCGACGGTTGCCGGCGCACCGCCGCCACCACTGCGTCGAGCACAGCCTGCCGCAGATCACCGCGCTCGGGTAGTTCGGCGGCGACCGGATCGGCGAGCAGCATCTCGGGATCGGGGAGGTCCATCCGGTCCATACTCGCCAGCAGTTCGAAACCGGGCCCGTCGCCCACAGCGCCCCGGACCAGCAGGGAGAGCACATCTTTCGAAGACCCGGCCGCGGTGGCGAAGGCGATCAGCCGCACTGTCATATCCCAGCTCCGCGGTGAGGGCCAGGCGCCGCCGCGGCGGGTCTCACTACCGGGCAGCTGATGGACGAGCGCGGGGCGGGCCGCGAGCAGCCCGCATACGGCACGGCGGGCGAAAGTCACTGCTTCCGTGAATTTTTCCGGCTCGAGCCGAGGCAGGGTCGCCCGCGGCCAGGTTCCGCCGAGCCCGCGCACGACCACATCATGGTCGTGGGTCCACTGCAGATGCACGAAGCGGTTGGCCAGCGGTGGGCTCAACTCCCAGCCGTCGGCCGCCGACGAGCGCGGGTTGGCGGCGGCCACGATACGAACACCGGGTGGCAGTTGCAGGGCACCGATCCGGCGTTCCAGAACCAGGCGCAGCAAGGCGGCCTGCACGGCCGGTGGTGCTGTCGACAGTTCGTCCAGGAACAACAGCCCGCGGCCCGACTGCACGAGCCGGACCGCCCAATCGGGCGGAGCCATCGGCACACCGTGCTCGGCCGGATCCTCGCCGATGATGGGCAGACCCGAGAAATCCGACGGTTCGTGCACGCTCGCGATCACCGTGGTCAGCGGGAGATCCAGCGATTCGGCGAGCTGCGTCAGGGCCGCGGTTTTGCCGATTCCCGGTTCACCCCACAGCAGCACCGGCAGGTCGGCGGCGACGGCCAGAGTCAAGGCCTCCAATTGGGTGTCGGGGCGCGGTTCGGTCGTGACGTCGCCGAGCATGGCCAGTAGTTCACCGGCAATATCGAGTTCGGTGGGGCGGGCGCGGTCGGAGCTCGGCGCGCGAAGAAATGCAGTCATATTCGAATCACCTTGTGTTGTGGTCATATTCACAGTGGAGCGAGGATGTGCAGGACTGGGCGGGTAGGGCACAGAGCAGTGGACGGGTCGGAGTCATCTGCTCGATAGGGACCTGCGGCTGACGGAGACCGAGCCGGACCCACACGGACCGGCACGCCGTCCCTGTCTCCGGTGGCAGTTGGGGTGTACCGGTGTTTCGCGGCTTTCGCGGTTGTTCGAGGGCGGGCCGTTGTTTCGGGGTCGTCGCTGGTTCATCACCAGTGCGCAGCGGACGGACGTTGGGACCGGCGGTGTCCGGGTTCGCGGCTGGCTGGAATAGAGCCGATCGGACGCTGTTGGGTCAGCGCAGGTTTGCGTTACGGGGGTGGGCGCGGCGATGACCGGCCCGGCGATCGGACCGGCCGCGTGGCGGCCCGTATCCGGTCAACCCGGCCCGGAACAACCCGTAGGTGATCCGCCGTTGCGCGGACGCCGCCAGTGCGTCGCGGAGCGGGCCGTCGCGCAATACGGCGCCGGTGCCGAGCAGACCTTCGACAACGGCCAGCGCACCGGCGGTATCGCCGTGATCCAGACGTTCCCGGACACCGGCAAGACAATCCGGTTGCCGGTGGGCCCGATCGATGGCCCGCAGGCAGGGCAGCGGAGTACCGGTCAGCGCGACCAGCAGTTCCTCCCGCCGGATCTCCGCGGGATCGTGATCGAGCGCCGCCAGCACACCGTCGAGCAACCCGATGCGATGCTGCTCGCCGCGACACTCCACCGAGAACGGCCGGTCGGCCGGGTCGGCGGACCGCTGTGGTGCGGCCGGGGTCCACTGCGGTACCAGGGCGGCGGCAACCAGCGGATGCAGCCGGTCCGCTGTTATCGCGCCGGCCCGGAGCAGTGCCAGATCGGGCAGCGTCCATGTCGCCGCATCGGGCAGCACCGGCAGCGCGGACACCGCGCCACGCGGGTAGGACTCCGCGATCCGCAAGGCGGGCGGGCCGGGATCCGGGGAAAGCTCGACGACCAGTGGGCGCCGCGACCCGGTCCGCACCCGCAGCGGTCCGGCCGACCGGCCTTCGGCGCGCAACAGTATCGCCGCCTCGGCCGCCCATCTGTCCACGGCACAACCTTCGGGCACGGTATCCGCCAGGTTGGGATCGGCACGACCGCTGTCTGCGAAATCGGCGTTCTCCGAACGTATTCGAAGCTCGCGCGACCTTCGGGCGTCCCACAGATGACGGTGGAGGTCGAGCCGGAAACGCCGGTCGGGCCGCGGATGCGGATAGGGACCGGCACGGGACCCGTCCCACAGTGCGAGACCGATCCGTTGACCGGCCTCCGCCCAAGCCGGGGCGGTCCGGGCGACGAGATGGACCGAACCGATACCACCACAAGGGCTTCGATAATCCGGCGGATCGTATCGGGCCAGCGCGACGGTGGTGCCCGGCCGGAGCAAACCGTCCGGAGCAACCCGGGGCAGGTGCCAGCGCAACAGGTCTGGAGCCAGATGGCGCAGATCCGCACGCACCCGGTCCGCGACCTCACGGCCGCGTATTCGCGCCAGCGTACGTAAATCGATATCGGTATCGAAACCCGCTGCGGCACATGCCCCCGCCCAATCGCCGACGGTCCGGCGGGCAGTCGCGGTTTCGATCATGGAAGGCGGCACGGCGAACTCACGCACGCGCAGCCAGAAGGAAAGGCGGGAATCGTTCCCATTCGTGTTCGGAGTGCGCATCAGCACTCACCTGGCACGAAGGGGACCCCCAATCTTTGCTCGGAACGAGTCATCACGGAGTTGATCATAACGTTCGGAGCCGGCCCCGGCTATACCTGCTCCGATCCGGTTCGGCCACGCAGCCGAAATCCGGTCGGCCACGCGCCGGGATCCGGTCAGCCCCCGTCGAGAGCCGGCCGGTCGCCCGCCCCGGGGGCCGCGGGATTCCCCACCCTGGAGCCGGGGCACCACAACTGCCCCCATGTCTCGACCACATCAGGAGAGACGCCCAGGCGCGACCGATCCGGCACCTCGCACACCACCGGCGCTGCGGCCGGCCACGGGACCCGCGACGGAACCACATCGGCGACCATTCCGCCGGACCGGCCCAGCAGCCATCCGGCCGCCTGACGCCGTGCCGATCACCTCGAAGACAGCGGCGCGACGCTCGTATCGAACAGGAGAAAATCAGCACTTGCTTATACCCCATGGGGGTATTAATGTTCCCAATGTCGAACCGAAAAGGACCCAGGAGGCCCGACATGAACGCCACCGCCCACACACACCACACCGCCGACGAACACCACACCCCGGGCACTCCCCGCGGGCACGCACACCACACCCCGGACCCCCACGGCGGGCACACCGGCACGACTCCGGGCGGCTTGCAGATCACCGAAGCGGGTTACACTCTGGCGCTCGAGACCCCGATCGCCGCTGCCGGTGAGATCGACTTCCGGTTCCGGATCCTCGGCCCGGACGGCGCGGTGGTCACCGATTTCACCCCCATCCACGAACGCGAACTACATCTGATCGTGGCGCGCCGCGAACTGACCGGCTTTCAGCACGTACACCCGGTACGCGACGAGCACGGCATCTGGTCGATTCGCCTCGACCTGACCGAGCCCGGCGCTTACCGCGTATTCACCGATATAGCGCCCCGGGCACTCGGGCGCACGCTCACCCTCGGCGCCGATCTCGCCGTCGCGGGGAATTACGAACCCCGCCACACCCCCACCACAGAGCGCACGATCACGGTCGACGACTACCAGGTCACCGTCGAGGGCGACCTGATTCCCGGCGCAGGCCGCACCTTGAACTTCACCATCCACAAGGACGGCGCACCGGTCACCGACCTCGCCCCCTACCTCGGCGCATACGGGCACCTTGTCGTTCTGCGCGCCGGCGACCTCGCCTATGTCCACGTCCACCCCAGCGGCGAACCCGGGGACGGGTTCACCCCGGCCGGGCCCGGAATCGACTTCCACACCGTGGCGCCCGGGCCGGGTACGTACCGGCTTTTCCTCGATTTCCGCCACCGCGGGCTCGTGCGGACCGCGGCGTTCACCTTGAACGCAACACCGGCCACCCACTGACCGACCCCCTTGGTGATCGCCCGGAGTTACGGCCGACCTCTCTCTCAATACCCTACCCGGGTAGAGTAAATAGGAATCGTCATGACAACGCAGACACGTCCCACGACCAGCCGGTGGGATGTCGCCGGCGTTCATCCCCTCGCTGGGTACCGCTATCGGCGCGGCCCGGCCCGAAGAAGGCGGACTCGCCTCCGGCATCGTCAATGTCAGCTACCAGATCGGTTCGGCAATCGGCCTGGCGGCGATGACCGCACTGGCCGCCGCGTTCGGCGCCGGCCAGCTCACCGATCTGCCACAACTCACCGACGGCTATTCGGCCGCGTTCCTCGGCGCGGGCGCCATCGCGCTCGTGGGCGCAGGCCTGACCGCCGCCACCATGTCGTCACCGTCACCGGAATGACCTGCGGATGCTGCGTTACCTCGGTGCGCAAAGAGGTCGAGCGAGTCTCCGGCGTCATCGCCGTGGCCGTCGACCTCGGCACCGGGGCAGTCAGCATCGAGAGCACCACCCCTATCGACCCCGGCCTGATCGCGAGCGCGATCGGACGGGCCGGGTACACCGTCACCGAATAACACCCGCCGCGACGACACCACACCGGGCGGGCCCTCCACGGAGGGTCCGCCCGAACCGCCGGCCTCGAACACAGAGGTATCGTGGTGAGCGGCGCGAGCCTCCCGGAGGGTCCGATGATCACCTCACTGTTCGCCCACCGCGATTACCTACGACTCTTCATCGCCCAGATCTCGGCATTGTTCGGCACCGGATTGACCACCGTGGCCCTGGGACTGCTCGCCTATGAGCTCGCCGGCGCCGATGCGGCTGCCGTCCTCGGCCTCGCACTCACCATCAAGATGGTCGTCTACGTCACGGTGGCACCTGTCGTCGGCGCCTACGCGGATCGTATTCCACGCCGGACATTCCTGGTGGGTCTCAACATCATTCGAGCGGGCGTGGTGGCGGTGCTGCCGTTCGCCGACCAGATCTGGCAGATCTACGTGCTGATCGCGGTCCTGCAAACCGCCTCGGCCGCCTTCACCCCCACCTATCAGGCCGTTATCCCCGATATCCTCCCCGACGAACGCGACTACACGAGGGCACTGTCGGCCGCGCAACTGGCCGCGACCATGGAGACTCTGCTCAGTCCGATGCTGGCAGCGGCCGCGCTGGCCCTCATCAGTTTCCACTGGCTGTTCGTGGGCACCGCGATCGGTTTCGTCGTCTCTGCCGTACTCGTGGTGACTACCCGTATCCCGGACGCCGGCGCCGCGGCGGAGGGGTCTTTCCGCGAACGCATCGCGCTGGGCATGCGGATTTTCCTGGCCACACCCCGGCTGCGCGGGTTGCTCGCGCTCAACCTCGTCATCGCGGCCGCGGGGTCGATCGTCATGGTCAACACCGTCAACTACGCCCGTGACACCCTGGGCGGCGATCAGGCCGATGTGGCGAAACTTCTGGCGGCCAACGGTTTCGGCACCATGGTCATCGCGCTCGCACTACCCCGGATTCTCGACCGGGCCGGTGCCCGTCCGGTCATGCTCACCGGCGCCGCCGTCCTGGTCACCGGACTCGCGGCCGCCGTCGCGCTCGCTGCGACCGAGACCGGGGAGTGGCACCGGATCGCCGCGCCGGCCGTCTGGGCGATCATCGGAGCGGGCACCGCGGCCGTGCTCACCCCGACCGGGCAAGTTCTGCGACGCTCGTCGCATCCCGCGGATCGCCCGGCCCTCTTCGCCGCCCAGTTCTCGCTGTCCCACGTCGCCTGGCTGGCCACCTACCCGCTCACCGGTTGGCTCACCACCACCGCCGGGCTCACCACGACCTGGGTTGTTCTCGCCGTCCTCGCCACCGGCGCGGCCGCCGTCGCGGTCCGCCTGTGGCCCCGTCACGACCCCGCCGAACTGACCCACCTCCACGAGATCGGAACCATCGATCCCGCCCGCCTGACCGACGCCGTCCGCCTGAACGACCGTCTCTACCGGCACACGCACGTTTACGTCATCGACGCCGAACACCCCCGGTGGCCCGCCCGACACCATGCGCCGGCAGTATGAACCCGAGGCGGCGCTCACCAGCGGTTACGTGTCTCCTCCGCCCAGCCGACCGCACCGTCGAGGTCCAGCCAGCGGCCCTCGTCGGTGCGGGCGCGGCCGTGGAAAGTCCCGAAGCACTGGTGGACGTCGTTGGCCAGCACCAGCAGATCGGTTTTCGCCGTGCGCGTATGGAACGGCCGGAATTCGGCTTCGACCCGTTCGCCGCTGATACGCCAGGGCCGCAACCAATTCTCGCGGTCGTAGTCCCAGCGCAATTCGTCACTGATCTTGTGGACCCGGCCGTCCACGAGGAGAGCGTTCTCGGTGCTGCCGGTACCTTCGGTCCATTTACCACCGAACTGGATCCCGAGACCCGGCTGGTAACCGGCGGCCCAGTTCCAGCTGATGGCATACGGCCATTTCCCGCGGCCGTGGTCCAGCACCGCGAAAGCGTCGTCGAATACGTACTCCCGCGCCCCCAGTGTCAGAGTCCCGGAAGCCGGCCGGCCCACATCCTTGACCGTGTACTGGAAACGCCGCGGACTCCACGGCACGACCACCCCCAGGGATTCGTGGCCCGGCGGCAGCTCCGCCCGGACCGATACCCGCACACCGGTCGCGCGGGCCTCGATCACGGTCCCCGACGCGTCGTTCGACAATTCGATATCGACGCCCCCGCCACGCACCGAGTTCACCCCTTCCCCGCTGCGCTCCCCCAGCACCGCTCCTCGCCCGAACGGCACCACCGCGTCCCGCGTGGTCTCTTCACCTGTTTCCCGGTCCAGCACATAGATGCCGTGCACCCCGGCGTAATCGAGCGTGGACGCGACGATCCCCACGATATGTTCCGGGGTGACGACGCCCCAGTACTCCCACCGTTTCCGGCGACCCCACCCGCGGAGATTCCCCCGGTGCAGGGGCCGCCGCGTCCATCCGACAGCGGCGGGGTCGAGCCGGCCGTCCGGGCGGCACAGGTCGACGGATTCGGTGATTTCGCGTTCCGTTGCCATACCCGTCCGCAGCTCCTCACGACTCGGCATCCATATCGCAGCAGAGGACACTACTCGGCCGAGCCCGCCGCACCGGCGACACGATCCACGGGATCGACACCGTAGCGGGTCATGGCCATGGGGCCGCGATTCCCGAACCGTCCGGCGTAATCAGGGTTTGGTGGCCTCGACAAGGGTCCGGGCGGAATACGCGACAAAGGGCCCCTGCTGCTGAATCCGGTCGTGTAGCCGGCGCAGCCGGTCATCGTAGGTTTCGACGGTGAACCCGGGAACCATCCAGACGACCTTCCGCAGGAAATACACCACGGCGCCGATATCGTGGAATTCCATCCGCAACCGTTCGGTGCGCTGGTCGGTGATCGTGAGCCCGGCAGCGCCGGCAGCGGCGGCCTCGTCGGCCGGGTCCCGGGCCCGCCGCGCTTCCGGTTGCGGGCCGAGGAAATATTCGACCAGTTCGAATACGCTCGCCGGCCCGACGTGCTGCGCGAAGTAGGTTCCGCCCGATTGCAGCACCCGGGCGATCTCGTCCCACCGGATGGTCGCCGGATGCCGGCAGGTGACCAGGTCGAACGCCGCGTCGGCGAACGGCAGCGGAGCCTCGTCGGGGGTGGCGACGACGACCACACCTCGCGGATGCAACCGCGCGGTGGCCTTCGCGATATTCGGCGGCCACGATTCGGTGGCCACCATGGTCGGCGGGAACGTCTCGGCACCGGCGAGGACCTCACCGCCACCGGTCTGGATATCCAGCGCCGCGGTGGCAGTTTCCAGCCGGGCGCTCATGAGCCGCTGGTACCCCCAGGACGGGCGCGCTTCGGTGGCCCGGCCGTCGAGCCAGGAGAAATCCCAGCCCGCGACGGATACCGACGCGGCTTCCTCGACGAGGTCCTGGAAAGTCCGATCCATGGGGGAAGAGCCTGCCATCGGGACGGTCCGGGGTCGACCGATTTCCGGTGCCGCGGAGACCCGCGCGGTCGGCGAGGCCCTCCGGGAGACCGGGCGCGGCTCGGTCACCACCTGTTTTGCGGCGCCAACAGGCAGATGCGGGCACGGGTAGGCTGGTGAGCAGTGTGCTCCGGCGACCGAGGGAGTGCGAAAACGATGGAGTGGCTGCTGATTGCCGCGGCGATCGTCGCGGTGGCGTTGATTCTGGTGTGGCGGTCCCGGCAGCGTGAACAACGCGCGATCGAGCTGACCGACGCACTCGCCGACGCCCGCCGCACCAACGAACGCCTGGGTGGGCAGATCTACAACCTGGCCGGCACCAACACCGCCGCAAAACAGGCACTCGCCGACGCCGCGGAACGCCATAACGCCGCCGGCGGCCAGCTCGACCAGGCCGCGTCCGCTGCGCAGGCGCAGCTGGCGAAGCAAACCGCTGTCGAAGGCCTGTACTACATCCGTGCCGCCCGTATCGCCATGGAGATGGATCCCGGGCCCGCGGTGCCCGAACTGGAGGGCCGGGCGACCGCGGGCGAGGTCAGCGAAGACCGCGAGATCGACTTCGAGAACCGCCGAATAGCCGCCTCACCCCGCCCCTCGTCCACGACACCGAACTACTATCCCGGCGGACGAGTGGCCGGTCGGCCGGTCCCGGCCGGTTGGTATTCCGAACCGTGGTGGCGGCCCGCCATGATCGCGGGTGCCTGGGGTATCGGCTCGACACTGCTGTTCACGTCGCTTTTCACCGGTATGGCGGGCGTCGGCTACGGCGCGCAGGGTTTCGAGAACGGCTACGGCGAGGGATTCCAGGACGGGCTCTCGGCCGGTGACCAGGGCGCAGACGCCGGAGGCGGCGACAGCGGGGGCGACTGGGGCGGGTTCGACGCCGGCGGATTCGACTTCTGAGCGTCATGGAGGCAGGAATCGAACCCGCGACTCCCCACGTGCCGAATTGGGAACCTACCGACTGAGCTACTCCATGGCCGGAAACATCGTATCCGGGTCCCGCCGTAGAATTGTGGCATAGACCAGCGCATCGGACCGGCCACCTGGAAGGTAGGCAAACCAATGACGCATCACCATGATCCCCTCGCCGCCGGCACCCACACCGCCCATATCTGGCTGCGTGCCGTCGCCGACGACCTGGGCACCGAAGATCTCACGTTCGCCCTGCGGGCACTGCGCGCCTGGATGCACACTGTCCGTGACAGGATAAGCGTCGCGAATTCCGCACATCTCACCGCTCAGCTACCGGATTTCCTGCGCGGTATCTGGTACGAGGGATGGGTACCGAGCCGAGTGCCGGGCGGACACGGCATCGCGGATTTCGTCGAGGAGTTCGCGCAACGGGCAGGTATCTCCGTGGGCGATGTCGCGTTCACGGCGGGCTGCGTAACCTCCGCGCTGGACCGGATGATGTCGCCCGGCCAGCTGAACCACGTATTCGCCGTGTTCCCGGACCGGTTGACCAGCGTGCTCCGGGGTCAGGAGTCGCTGGCCGGAGCCTGAACCACGCCGGAGGCCGTCAACAATCGAATCGACCATCCCCGGGTGCCCTGCGGGCGACCGTCGCCGGCCGAGTACCACGGCTGAAGGGAGCGGTATGCCGGGCACATCGCGAAACGAACTCTGGCCGGCGCTACGGGTGGACGAGTGGACCGCCACCCGTGACACCTTGCATATGTGGACACAGATCATCGGCAAACTGCGCCTGGCCCAGGCGCCTGAGGTCAATCACTGGTGGCATGTCCCCCTCTATGTCTCCGCCCGCGGTTTGACGACCTCGGCCATCCCCTACGACCAGGGCATATTCGATATCGAGTTCGATTTCATCGACCATCAGCTACACATCCGCGCCGGCACCGGCGCGCGACACCGGATCAATCTGGAGCCCAAGTCCGTGGCCGCCTTCTACGCCGAGGTCATGGCCGCGCTGCACGCACTGGATATCGAGATAACGATTCTGGCCAGACCGGTCGAGGTCGAAACAGCGATCCCGTTCGCGGAGGACATCACGCACGCGGCCTACGACCGGGATCACGCGCACACCTTCTGGCGCCAGCTGGTGGCTGCCGACCGTGTCCTGAACCGGTTCCGCGGGCAGTTCACCGGCAAGGCCAGCCCCGTGCACTTCTTCTGGGGGGCGATGGACCTGGCCTACAGCCGATTCTCCGGGCGCACTGCTCCGCCCCATCCAGGCGGTGCGCCGAACTGCGCCGACTGGGTCATGGTCGAAGGCTATTCACGCGAGCTGGCCAGTGCCGGATTCTGGCCCGGCGGCACGGCCGAGGGCAGTTTCTACGCCTACGCCTACCCTGAACCCAGCGGCTACGCGGACACACCTATCCGTCCACCGGCGGGCTACTACGACGCCGCGATCCACGAATTCCTGCTTCCCTATGAGACCGTGCGCTGCGCCGACGAGCCCGAAGCGACCGTGCTGGAGTTCCTGCAATCAACCTATGAGGCAGCCGCCGGCGTCGGCTGGGACCGCGAACTTCTGGACGTCGACCCCGCGCACCGGACAGCCACCCGCTACGTCACAGAGCCACACTGAGCGGACCCCGATGGCATCCGGTTCTGCTGTTCGACCGGCGAGCCGGTTGCCAGGCCGCCGGCCGGCTGGATCGCCCGGGACGCCGCCGGCAGCCGGGTAACGGGCGCGAACTCATTTTCCGGGGCCGTTGGGCCATTTCAGCAGCGATCCGGCGTCGATCCGAATGTGCTGGCCGGTGATGTAGCGGCTCTCGTCGCTCGCCAGGAAAACGCCCAGGTTCGCCGAATCCTCCGGTTCGATATACGGGATCGGCATCGCCTGGAAGAGGGTGAACAACGGTTCGGCGTCTGCACGGGTCGCCGTCTTTCCTGCCGCCCGGAGGTCGGGCCGGAACACGCCGTACATGCCCTCGTTCTGCAATAGATGGGTATTGCAGTTCGTCGGATGGATCGCGTTGATCCGGATCATTCTCGGTGCGAGCACGAGACACATCTCGTCCACGTACTCCATGACGATGCGTTTGCTCCAGCCGTACCCCGCGCCACCGGGACCCATATCCGGGTTGTCGGTGGTGCCGCGGATCATGCCGGCGGTCGATCCGGTGACGATGATCGACGCTCCGTCGGGCAGCTGCGGGATGGCGACCGCCACGGTATTCATCACGCCCAGCAGATCGACATCGGAGGCGTCGACGAAGTGCATCGGGTCGGGCTCGCCCATCGCCATCGGCAGGATCCCGGCGTTCGCGACGACGATATCGAGTCCGCCCAGACCGCGCACACCTGCTTCGACTGCCTCGCGCAGCTCGCTGCGTTCGCGTACATCGGCTACTCGGGCCACCACTCGCCGGCCGCAGCCTTCGACAGCACGCTCCGTCTCGGCAAGATCTTCGGGGCCGGCCAGGGGGTAGGGGTTGGACGGGATATCGCGGCAGATGTCCAGCGCGATGATATCCGCGCCCTCCTTCGCCATCGCGACGGCATGCGCGCGACCCTGCCCGCGCGCGGCCCCGGTGATGAGAGCGACTTTGCCCTCCAGTTTGCCTGACATGTGCTGTTCTCCTTCTCTCGAACAGAGCACCTCACCGGTTCGAACCGTGGCGCAGCGCACCGAAACGCGGTATTCCGAGCATCATGCGGGTGAGGTGGTGCATCCCGGCGGCCGGTAACAACCTGTTGGCGATCAACAGCATTCGGGCGTCGGGGCCGATAGCCCGGCGGGTGAACGGCCGGCCGGTCTCGAGGGCCGCGGCCAATCCGTCGGCGAATTTCCCCGGGGACCGAGCAGCCGATTTCATGGCCTTGCGGCCACGTGCATCCATCGTCCGGTGATGCGGCGCGTAGGGCCCGTGCAGATCGCGGCAGTCGATGGTCCCGGCATCGGTGATGATGTCGGTTTCATAGGTTCCGGTGACGAGGATCGTCACACCGATACCGAACGGGGCTGTTTCACCGGCCAGGGCCTCCCCCCAGCGCTCCATCGCGGCTTTGACGGCGGCATAGGGTGCGGTAGCGGGCATCCCGCGAACGGCGGCTTGGCTCGACACCAGCACGATCCGCCCCCCGCCGGCAGCGCGCATCGACGGCAACAGCGCGGAGGTCAAGGCGACCGGACCTGTCACCGAGGTGGCGAACATCCGATCCCACACATCGGCCGGCGTCTCTTCCGCCATTCCGGCAGCCGAGATTCCGGCGTTGTGGATCAGCGCGTCCGGTGCACCCACCGATTCCTGGATCGCGGCGGCGGCTCGTTCGATCGATACCGGATCGGTCAGATCGAGCGCTACGCCGATGATGCGCGGATCGCGTTCGGCAGCCCCGGTGACGTGGCGTAGGTTCGCCATACCCGCCTCCACCGAACGCATCGCAGCCACGACGGTCCAACCGTCGCGGTACAGCCGCGCTGCCGAGGCGAGTCCGAGGCCACGCGCGGCGCCGGTGATAACGGCACTTCGGCTTTGCGCGCCGGATCGGGCCGGGCTCATCGCGTCAGCACCGGAAGTCGTGCCCAGCCCCGGACGCTCGAGGTGTGCGCACGCTCGGCGTTCGCGTAGTCGACCTGCCAGTCGGGCCATCGCTGGAGCACCTCCTCGAAGGCGACTCTGGCCTCGAGGCGGGCGAGTGCCGATCCGAGACAGAAATGCACGCCGTGCCCGAAGCTCAGGTGGCCGGTCGTGCGATGGATGTCGTAGGTATCCGGATCCGTGAACCGCGATTCGTCCCGGTTCGCCGATCCGTTGAGCAACAGCATGTACGACCCTGCGGGCACGGTATGGCCGTAGTACGTGGTATCGCGTGCTACGTACCGGGCCTGCACCGGCGACGGCGGCTCGAATCGCAATGTCTCCTCGATCGCTCCCGGAAGCAACAAGGGGTCCGCAGCAAGCTCACGTCGCTGTTCGGGATGGTCCGACAGCAATTGGCCCATGAACCCGATGAGCCGGGCGGTGGTCTCGTTACCCGCGCCGGCGATCATCGCCGTATAGGCCAGGACCTCCGTGCGGGTGAGTTGCCGGACGGTGCCGTCCGCTTCCTCGATTTCCGCGTTCAGCAGATCGGTCATCAGATCGTCGGAGGGGTGGGCGGCGCGCCATTCGATGTACTCGGCGAACATGATGATCGATTCTTCGAACAGCTTCGGATTGATCTCCCCCGGTGTGAAGCCGGCCGCGAGCTCGATCCTGATACCGGCCCTGTCGCGGATGTCCGCCTGGTCCTGTTCCGGAATTCCCAGCAGGTACCCGATGGTTTGCATCGGCATCATCGCCCCGAGGTGCGCGATGAAATCGAACCCACCTGCACCGACGAGCGGATCGAGTGCCCGCCGGCAGAATCCACGGACGAGATCCTCCACCGCCAGCATGCGTCGCGGCGTGAACACCTTGGACAGCAGTTTGCGATGCAGGTCGTGCAGCGGAGGGTCTTCGAACAGGAGAATGCCCGGCGGCACTTCCATGTTGTTGAACAGAATATCGGCCGTTGTCCCACGCCCGGACCGGAAGGTCTCCCAGTCGGGCAGTGCCTCGGCGACATCGTCGTACCGGCTCAACGCATAGAAGCCGAATCTGTCGTTGTGGTACAGCGGCGCTTCGGCCCGCATGCGCTTCCATATCGGGTACGGGTCGTCGTCGATATCGAAATCGAACGGGTCGTAATACACAGTGGCCGGACCGGTGGTCGCCATGCTCGAATCCTCTCGACCGGACGCTTTTTCGGCTCTTCTCATAGGGGTTGGTTCTCCACGCCCGGGAACAGTTGCTCGGTGGACCCGGACGTCACCCATCCGCCGAGTTTGGTGACCAGATGCGGCGCGAAAACAGCGCTGTACATGGCGGTTCCGATCGCGACAACAGCCACCACCGACAACGCCGACGAACCGATGCGGGTCTTTGCCTTCGCATCGGCCCATATGTCGATGATGGTGCGCCCCTCGGTATCCGTCCGGCCGAGAATGTAGGTGAACACCATCATCTGGAGAGCCATGGCGACGGTGTCGTAGATCGGATACTGGTGTTTCGTGCCTTCGAAGATCGCCATCCCCGGGAGCACCCGCCCGTAGTAGAACAGGCCGAGCTGGGCCCCGACGATGGCATTGAACAGGAACGCCCATACGAACCCGACGACGAACCCCACTGTCAGGAACACGGTGGGCCGGCGCCACCCGAATCTCGAGATCAGCAGTCGTCCGAGGCCGACGCCGATAAAGGCGGGTAGGACGAAGTAGGCGATGTAGCCCGGGGGAACCGATGCGGGCAATCCGCCCCAGGTCATGTTCAGCGGCCACCACGAGGGCATCCGCGGGATGGCCGGCGGAAACTGTGCGTACACCGCCCAGTCGTACGGTGCCTCGATCCACGAGATCGAGATCGCCGCAATACAAACCAGCAGCAGCGGATGTAGCCGGCGCCGGCGGATCGACAGATACGTGCCGAGGGCGACGAAGGTGATGCCACCGGTATACGCGAACGCGATCGAGACCGTCAGTAATGGGGTCAACTCGGTGTTCACCGATCGCTCTCCTTCGACGGCCGGCGTCGCGCCTCCGGATCGAACCGGTACACGAGACCGACGACGAGAACGAAGATGACCACCATCGACCCCACCATGATGAGTTGCCCCATACCTCGAACCCCTCACTTGCAATCAACTCGCACCGCGAACCTAATAATTGTTCCATCGCTACGATAGCCAACTCGACACCGTCCCGCCCCACTTTTCGAACACTTCGACCCCGGGGGATTACGACGAACGCTCAGCGAACTGCGCTGGCCGATATGATCGCGCTGGTGGAAACCGTTTCCCTACCACGCCAAGAAACGCGATGCCCGGCGATATCCGATAGACCACAACCCATACCGGGGATACCGCCGATCTGCCCGAGGGCACCGCTCAGCGGGCACTCAACCAAAGATCTGTTCTGTTCACGCTTTCCATCGATCCCGCCACGTTCGCGCCGGAGCGCTCATGCAGTGCGCTGGACGACTCCCCGCAGCACGGTATCCCGCACATGGATCTGAGAGGCCCGCGTGCCCAGGTCACGTACGATGTTCTCCGGGAACCAGCCGAGCCCGATCACACACCGGGCGAGCATTTCGTTGGACGGACTGTCGATACCGATCTCACCGGATCGAATACCCTCGGCGAGGAGGGTTTTCATCTGACGGACCCGTTTGGCGAACATCCAGCCGGGGTTCGGGGTATCGGGCGGGCACTGCCGCATCCAGGCGAGCTGAATGCGGAACTCGTCACCGAAACGATCCAGCGCATTGGTATTGAGCCAGCTCAGCGCGTCCAGCTTCTCGACCGCCGAGGATTCCGACCGCAGTACATCGGTCCAGCCGACGGCGATCTTCTCGCCGAACGAGCGCATGATCGTGATCAGCAATTCCTCTTTCGACCCGATGAGCCGGTACACGGTTCCGGTGCCGAGACCGGCCGCCGCGGCGATATCGCGCACCGTCGTACTCTCATAGCCGCGCCGGCCGAATTCGGCGCGCGCGACCGCGCGGACACGTGCCGCTTTGTCGTCGGGATCATCCTCCGCATCGGACCAGGTCCGCACCACACCGTCGGCCGCACGGAATGCGGCGGACCCGTCGAGCTCGTCATCGGCCGGCGGGTCCGTCGCCAGCCCCTCCAGCAGGATCCGGCACAGCAGAGTGGCGACTCGTTCCACCGGCGCATTGTGCCGGATAACATCCAGCCCCACCTGCAACATCGACTGGCAGATCCGATCGGCGAGGACCGGCAGATCGACGTCTGCCCTGAGATACCCGCCCCATTTAGCTGCCCGCAGAGTCTGCAGCATCGCCTCGAGGATCGCCGTGGGCTGGCGGCGGATCATCGAAATGAGTTCCGGATTGGCGCTGGGTCCCTCATAGAACGACATCTGCAGTGCCGCGCGGTGAGCCACCGCACAGCGCGCGATCGCCGATCCGAGCTCGGCGATCCGATCGAACGCCGAGCGCGAATCCGGACCGTTCAACCTCTCTTGCGCATCGACGGCAACTTCGTCCAGATCGGCGTGATAGCGCCGGAGCAGTTCGACGAGAATTGCTTCCTTGGATTCGAAGTGGTGATACAGGCTGCCGGGCAGAATCCCGCACGCATCGGCGATTTCCTGCAACGAGGTGCGCAAACCCGAGCGGGCGATCAAACCGGCCGCGGTCTGGAGTATCTCGGTGCGCCGGGTGCCGTCGTCGTAGGCACGGCCGCCATCACCCTGCTGCACCGTCACCTGTCCACGCCCCACAACTCCTCCACAGCGCATCTCCCGGCCGTGACCGAGCCGGCACAGTCCGGGCCGTCGAACGACCGTGGCCACCCGATTCGCCGATACCCAATATTTGTTCGAAGGTACCAGAAGCCCGGTATCACAGGGCGTTGCGGCCTGCCGCGGGCACCTACCCGTAGTAGCCGTACCGTGGCCCCGGTACGGCTACTACGCCGAGCGCCGCTCCGGGCCCGGACTAGGAAGTGGACGTGGGCAGTCTCTGCGCCAGATCGAGGACGGTCACTGTATCGGTGCCGGTCTTCTTCAGCCGCTCGGAGGAACGGAAGCCCAGGTCGACATCGTGCGCCTGGGCACGCAGCGCTCCGACCGTGACGTCCTCCCTGTTCAAGTGCCCGAACATATCGAAGGAGTACAGCCGGAGGGCGTTCTGGTGGGTGATCTTGTCCACCTCGTCATCGGGCACGCCGCCGAGATTCCCGGCCAGCGATTCCGGCGCCAGCGGCCAGGTCGAATCGGAATGCGGGTAATCGCATTCCCACGCGACCATATCGAGGTTCAGCTTATGACGGCTCTCCACACCGAAACCATCGTCGATGAAGCACAACGCAATACGTTCGAGGAAGACTTCGCTGGGCAGTTTGTCGCCGAAGTTCTGGTGCGTCCACGCCCGGTGCATCTTGTACACCCGATCGACTCGTTCGAGGAAATACGGCACCCAGCCGATACCACCCTCGGACAGCGCGAAGGTGAGGTCCGGGAACCGCCGCAGTGTGGGCGACCAGATCAGATCGGCGGCCGCCTCGACGATACTCATCGGCTGGAGGGTCATCATGGTGTCCACCGGTGCGTCGATCGAAGTGATGACCACGCTGGACGAGGAACCGATATGCAGGTTCACCACGGTGTTCTCGTCGCTGCACGCCCGCCAGAAGGGATCCCAGTGCGGATCGTGCAGCGAGGGGTATTGCAGTTTGGTGGGATTCTCCGAGAACGAGACCGCGTGACAACCCTTTTTCGCCACCCGCCGCACTTCCTCGGCCATCAGCTCCGGGTCCCAGATCGGCGGTAGGGCTTGCGGAATCATGCGCCCCGGGTACGTCCCGCACCATTCGTCGATATGCCAGTCGTTGTAGGCCCGCAGCACCGCCAGGCCGAGATCCTTGTCCTTGGCGCGCGCGAAGTACTGTCCGCAGAACTGCGGATACGAGGGGAAGTTCAGCGCCGCGGCCACGCCGTTGACGTTCATATCGCGGATACGTTCGTGGATGTCGTAACACCCCTCGCGGATCTCGCTCAACTTGGTGGGTTCGGCGCCGTACTCGTCGGGCGGGCGCCCCGCAACTGCGTTCAGGCCGACATTGGTGGCTTCCTGCCCTTCGAAGACCCAGGCGTCCGTACCATCGGCCCGCTGAATCAGTTCGGGCACATCGTCCCTGTACTTCGCGGGTATGTGGTCATCGAACATATCCGGCGGCTCGACGAGGTGATCGTCGACCGATACGAGGACGAAATCGTTCATATCCATACCGCACTCCTTGGCGTCGCCGTATCGCACGGCGTTGTCGGTGGCCTCCAGGGCTTATCGGGGCACTCCGGCGGCGCGTGGCCGGAAGGGCGCGGGGTTTCCGGATCGAACCCCGCTCCGCGTCGGGGCGGCCGGCGCTCGAACGGCTCGCGCCCACAGGTGTGCACGGTCATCGATCGACCTCGCTCTACCGGATTTCGAGTGCCCCAACTGTAGCCAAGGAACAGATATTTGGTCAATGATGATCCGGTTAGTTCCGGCGGGGCACAGGGGCGACGCCATCCGGGGCAAACGGCCCATGATCACACGAAACCGGCAGCGGCGCCGGGAAAAAGGAAAAGCCACCCGATCATTGACCGCGCCGATCAAGCGTGGCTATTCTCAGAACAAAAGTTAGGTTTGCGGCTCGGCTTCGGTATCCCCCGAGCGGCATTTCACCGCGAATCCACGTAGTGCACCGGCACCGGGAACTCGCAGGCGGAACGAGGTGTCGACAGTGAGTACGACATTGGAACGAGAGACGGCGCGGCCCTACTACGAACCGGTCGGCGACGAGGTCGCGACCTTCACAGCGGCATATCGGCAGCGCATGCCGATCCTGCTGAAGGGGCCGACCGGTTGCGGCAAGACACGTTTCGTCGAAGCGATGGCGCACCAACTGGGCAGACCCTTGGTGACGGTGTCGTGCCACGACGATCTCACGGCGGCCGATCTGGTCGGCCGGTATCTGTTGCGTGGTGGCGAGACGGAGTGGGTCGACGGACCACTGACCAGGGCCGTGCGCACCGGCGCGATCTGCTATCTCGACGAGGTCGTCGAAGCTCGTCAGGACACCACGGTGGTACTGCATCCGCTCGCCGATCACCGGCGCCGGCTACCGCTCGAACGGCTGGGGACAGATATCGTCGCGGATCCCCGGTTCGGATTGGTCGTGTCCTACAACCCCGGATATCAAAGTGTGCTGAAGGACCTCAAGGATTCCACCCGGCAGCGCATGGTGGCGATCACCTTCGACTATCCCGACCCCGAACTGGAACAGTCGATCATTGTCGCGGAATCGGGGGTCGGCGCGGAGACGGCGTCCGAACTGGTGCGGCTGGGTCATGCCATCCGGCGGCTGGAGACCGGCACTCTGCGCGAGGTCGCCTCCACTCGTGTCCTGATCTCCACGGCGCGGCTGATCACCGAAGGATTACCCGCCCGTGCCGCGGCCCGGGCGGCTGTGGCCGGGCCGTTGACCGACGATCCCGTAGCAGCCCGCGGACTGTGCGAACTGATCGAGGCCTACGTGTCCAGCCCGCAGTCGTAGCCGAGCCCCGGCGTCCCGGCCCAGCCAACGAATACCAGCCCATCTCGCAACCGCGGAGGTTGCGGGCAATCAGGAGGAAGCCACCATGGCCTACGAGAGCACGGCGGAACCGATCAAAATCGGTTATCTCATGGACTTCCGGCTCCCCGAGTCCTTCCCCGAGGATATGTACGACGATCTGTCGCTACCGTTCGAGCTCGTTTTCGAGGAGGCACTCGCGGCAGGCGTCATCGATCGCCCGGTGCAGATCGTCTACAAAGAGGTCGAGGGTCTGCCCAAGGGCACGGTCAAAGCTGTGATCGATGGATTCGGTGAACTCGTCGACGAAGGTTGTGTACTGGTCTTCGGGCCCAACATCACCGATAACTGCGTCGCCACCAAGGAGGCCATCGAAAACCGGTTCCGTATCCCCGCCATATCGGTTACCGGCACCGACGACTGGCTCGGTGAATGGACGTTCTCCTTCCCGCAGGGCTCGATGACCGACGAACCGATCTTTTGGGCCGATCTGCTGGCGAAAGCGGGACATTCGACCGTGGGGATGCTCGTCGAGGATTCCCTGATCGGCGAAACCTATCTCCGCAACTTCCGGCGCGCGGCCGCCGGCAAAGGGATTCGTATCGTCGCCGAAGCCGCGATAGCCCAGACAGGACAGGACATCTCCGCAGCGGTGCAGACACTGCACAGTGCGGCACCCGACGCGATCGTGCACTGCGGCTTCGGCTTCGGCATCGTATTCATCAATCCCGCACTGGAAGCGCTCGGCTGGGATCCGCCCCGCTATACCAGCACGGCGTTCCAGAACGCCTGGGTCAATCCGATCATGTGGAAGGCGTTCACCGGCTGGATCGGCGTCGACCAGTACGACGAGACCAATCCGGTCGGGCAGGCCTATCTCGATCGCTTCGAGAAGCGGTACGGCCGACGGCCGCAATACTGCGTGCCGGTGGTCAATCACGATATCGCGCAGACACTGCTGCGCGCGCTCACCGACGCACACCCGCTGAGCCCGCGCGGGATCAAAGAAGCACTCGAACGGGTCAAGATGCTGCCCGCCGCCTCGGGCGCTCCCGGTACTCGCGTATCCCTAGGCAAGTGGACCCGGCGGGCGTGGATGGGCGCGGGCTACCTCGTGGCCCGCCGGCTCGATCCGGACGGAGTCACCTCCTATCTCGTCGACCGATTCGGATCGGACATCTCATGAAGGCGCACGAAACGGTCCCGGCGCGCGATTCCGCCGGGTCCGCGGGTGCCGCGACCACACCGAACTACCTGCGCTGGGGCCTGCTGGCCGTGGCACTTCTGGCCATCGGGGTGGCCGCGGCGTACGCCCGGCGCGGCGCGGTGTCGGACCGGATCCGCAACCCGGAAATCGAAGGGGCACCGCGCCCGGTGGAGCCGCTCTTCGGCTTCGATCACTGGATCGATGTGATCCATATCGGCACGCTCGCCGCGGTACTGCTGGTGATCGGCATCTGGGTCCGGATGTTCCGCCGCAATCCCCGCGACCCCGTTCTGATCATGGGTTTCATGACGACGGCGATCGTCTGGCAGGACCCGATCATGAACTGGGCGCCGTTCGCGGTCTACAACCCCGAACTCTGGCACTGGCCCGAGGATTGGCCCCTGGTATCGCTGTCGCCGACGGTCGAACCCTTCGTCGTCTTCGGGTACGTGCTGTTCTACCTCGGACCCTATTTCCCGGCGATCTGGCTCCTGCGCAAACTCCAGGCGCGGCGGTCCCCGGAGTCGTTCGTCTGGCGGCATCCGCTGATCAGTCTGGCGCTGCTGATCCTGCCCATCGGATTCGTCTTCGACATGATCCTCGAGGTCTCGCTGGTCCGCACCGGGATGTACATCTATTCGCAGGTCATTCCGTTCGGCTCGGTGTTCGCCGGCACGCCCCATCAGTTCCCGCTGCTCTGGGAGTCGCTGGCGGTGACGTTCGTGATGATCCCGGCGGGGGTGCTGATCTATCGGGACGACACCGGGCGCACGGTCGCCGAGAAGCTCGCCGCGCGGGCCAAGATTTTCGCCGGCCGGCCGCTGGTGGGGATGGTGCTGGTGATGTTCGTGATCATGAACGTCTCGTATTTCGTCTACGGCGGGTGGTTCGCGGTCATCAAATGGACCCGGGTCGCGACCTCGGTCGCCTGCCCGTGGCCCTACCCGGAGGCCAAGGTGTACGACCCGCAGGGTTTCTACGAACAGAACGGTCAGCCGGGCCCGTATTCGGCCGGGATCTGGTCGACGTGGATGAGCGCACAACCCGACGGCCGTCCCCATGTCGCGGCACCCGCCGACGGTGGACGATGCGCGCCGGCCGAATGACCCCCACAGAAACGAGCCCGGATCATGGCTGATTCCTTCGTACCGCAATTCGAGTCGAGAATGCTCGTCGACGGCCGGCTCGTCGACGGCGAGGCCGGCACGTTCACCGATATCGACCCGGCCACGGAAGAAGTCCTGGGCGAGGTGGCCGATGCGTCGAACAACGATATGCACCGGGCGATCGACGCGGCCCGTCGCGCATTCGACGACACCACCTGGGCGACCGGTCGCGCCTTTCGCGCACACTGCCTCCGGCAACTGCATACCGCGCTGGTGGGCGAACAGGAGCAGCTGCGTGAGGAACTCATCAGGGAAGCGGGATGCCCGCGGGCGATCACCTACGGGCCCCAGCTCGACGCCCCGCTCGCGGACGCGCTGACCTATCCCGCGGACCTCATCGGCACCTATCCGTGGGAAGTGGACCTCGGTGACGCCTTCGTCCCGCTGACCGGGGTGCTGACAACCCGCAAGGTCGTGCGGGAGCCGGTGGGTGTCGTCGGCGCCATCGTGCCGTGGAATTTTCCGTTCGAGGTCGCGGTCCACAAACTCGGTCAGGCTTTGGCCACCGGGAACACCGTCGTCCTCAAACCGGCCCCGGATACCCCGTTCAACGCTACCCGGATCGGACGCCTGATCGCGGAGCAGACCGATATCCCGGCCGGTGTGGTCAATATCGTCACCGCCTCGGACCATCTGGTGGCCGAGGAGCTCACCCTCTCGCCGAAGGTCGATCTCATCTCGTTCACCGGTTCGACCACCGTCGGGCGGCGCATCATGGCGAAGGGCGCCGCGACCATGAAACGGCTGTTCCTGGAACTCGGTGGGAAATCGGCCACGATCGTCTGCGATGACGCCGATCTCGGGTTCGCCTGCGCCATCGGTATCGCACCCTGTATGCATGCCGGGCAGGGCTGTGCGAACCCGACCCGGATGTTGCTGCCCCGGTCCCGCTACGACGAGGGGGTCGCGCTGTTGAAGGCGATGTACGACAACATCGCCCCCGGCGACCCCCAGGATCCCGCGACACTGTGCGGACCGGTCGTCTCCGCCAAGCAGCGCGATCGTGTACTCGGCTACATCCGGAAAGGTATCGACGAAGGCGCCACTCTGCTCGCCGGTGGTACCGAGGCTCCGGCCGGCCGGGACAAAGGGTTCTGGGTGCAGCCCACCCTGTTCGCCGACGTCGATAATTCGATGACGATCGCGCAGGAGGAGATCTTCGGCCCGGTTCTGTCCGTCATCCCGTACGACGATGACGACGACGCGGTGCGGATCGCCAACGACAGCATGTACGGATTGGCCGGAAATGTGATGTCCGGATCCATCGATCGTGCTCTCGCGCTGGGGCGCCGGCTGCGCGCGGGGTTCATCGGGCTCAACGGCGCCGCGGGCTACAGCGCCGACGTCCCGTTCGGCGGTTACAAGGCCAGCGGTATCGGCCGCCAGAACGGCAGCGTGGGTTTCGACCAGTACACCGAGATCAAATCCATCGCCTATCCCGCCACCCAGGAGAAACTCTGATGCAGTTGTTCGACGATCTGGACGACTTCGGCACCTTCGACGAGGTGGTCTCCGGCAATATCCGCGATCCCTACACCGAATTGGCGCGGCAGCGGCGGGCGGAGCCGGTGCAGCGCATCGATATGTCCACGATGCCGGGAGACGACACCAAACCACTGTTCATCGCCTACCGCTACGACGATATCCGCCATATTCTCCGCGATAACGAAACGTTCTCCTCCGCGATCATCATCCAGGCCTTCGGCGATTCCCTGGGCCGCCACGTCATGCTCGGTATGGACGAACCCGAGCACGGGCGGCATCGCGCACTGGTCTCGAAAGCCTTCGCGCAGAAGGCACTGGCCAAATGGGAGGACAGCCTGGTCCGGACGGTCGGCAACGAGCTGATCGACCGATTCGTGGCGCGGGGTAGCGCCGATCTGGTGAAGGAATTCACGTTTCCGTTCCCGACGCAGATCATCGCCGGGCTGCTGGGGCTGCCCCGCGAAGACTTCGCGCAATTCCAGAAATGGTCCATCTCGCTGCTGAGTTTCACGATCAACCCGGAACGCGGGAAAGCGGCATCGGTTGCGCTCGAGGAGTATTTCGCCCCGATTCTGGCGGCCCGCCGCGCCCAGCCGCGCGACGACCTCATCAGCCGGCTCGCGGCCGCCGAGATCGACGGAGAACACCTCACCGACCCGGAGATCTTCTCCTTCCTGCGACTACTGCTCCCCGCCGGGGTCGAGACAACCTATCGGTCGCTGGGCAACCTCCTGTTCGGATTGTTCACCCATCCGCCACAACTCGCGGCCGTGCGCGCGGATCGGAGCCTGATCCCGCAGGCGATCGAAGAAGCCGTGCGCTGGGAGGCGCCGCTACTCACCATCACCCGCGTCGCGACCACCGATACCGAACTGGGCGGAGTACCGATCCCCGCGGGCTCATCGGTGATGCCGATGCTGGGCGCCGCCAACCGGCAGGAGGACCGATACGACGATCCCGACTCCTTCGATATCTTCCGCCCGGCCCGGCCCGCCATCTCGTGGGGTCACGGTGCGCATATCTGCCTCGGTATGCATCTCGCACGGCTGGAAATGCGCGTGGCTGTGGAACTGCTCCTCGACCGGCTGCCGGATCTGCGGCTCGATCCGGCAGCAGCAGACCCCCATATCCGGGGACAGGTCTTCCGGTCTCCCGCAGCGCTTCCCGTCTTGTTCACGGCCGGTACGGACTGAGCTGTCCCGCCCCGTCCCCAGGAGGACTCGTGCCCGAATTCGAATCGGTCGACTATTTCACCGACGAATCCCTGATTCCCGACCCCTACCCCTATTTCGACCACCTACGCGGCAAATCACCGATTCTCACCGATGGACCGGCGGGCGTGGTCACGGTCACCGGATACGCGGAAGCCGTCGCCGCGTACCGGGACGCGGCGTTCTCCTCCTGTAATGCCGTGGTGGGCCCGTTCGCACCGCTGCCGTTCACCGCGGAAGGCGATGACATCACCGAACTGCTCGAACTGCACCGTGACGCCATTCCGATGGCCGAGCACGTGGTGACCATGGACGCCGACCGGCATCAACGGACCAGGGGCCTGCTGAGCAAATTGCTGACACCGAAACGGCTGAGCGAGAACGAAGAGTTCATGTGGAAGCTCGCCGACGAGCAACTCGACACCTTCGCCGCTACCGGCCGGGTCGAATTCTTGTCCGGCTACGCGAAACCGTTCTCCACCCTGGTGATTGCGGACCTACTCGGTGTACCTGCCACCGATCACACCGAGTTCCGGGCCGTACTGGGCGGGCAGATCGTGGGAAGTCTCGGCGGCGAACTCGCCCACAACCCGCTGGAATGGCTCGATGACAAGTTCCGCGGTTATATCTCCTCGCGGCGGGAGAGCCCGCGTGCCGATGTGCTGACCGCACTGGCACGGGCGACCTATCCCGACGGCTCCGTCCCCACGATCGAGGAGGTCGTGAAACTCGCGACATTCCTCTTCGCGGCCGGTCAGGACACCACCACCAAGCTGCTGAGCGCGGCCGTGCGGAATGTGGCCGAGAACCCCGGAATCCAGGACCGGATCCGCAACGACCGGCAGTTGGTGCCCGGCTTCCTGGAGGAAACCCTGCGGCTGGAGAGCCCGGTGAAGAGCCACTTCCGGATGGCACGGACCAGCACCGAAATCGGCGGATGCCCGATCGCGGCAGGCGCGACGGTGATGCTGTTACCAGGCGCGAGCAATCGTGACCCGCGTAAATTCCCCGACCCCGACCGGTTCGAGGTGGACCGCCGCAATGCGCGCGAGCACATTGCGTTCGGCCGGGGCGCCCATTCGTGCCCCGGGGCGCCACTCGCGCGGGCGGAAGCGCGTATTTCGATCAACCGGATACTCGATCGGTTCACCGATCTGCGTATCGACGAGTCCCGGCACGGCGAACCGGGCGCACGGACCTACCGATACGAACCGACGTTCGTCATGCGCGGCCTGTCGGAATTGCATGTGGAATTCGATACCGGGAAATGACAGCGGCTACCGGGCGCGTGCCCGTCGGTCACATCGACCGGCACGCGCCCACGACGTGCCGGCCCACCTGTTCGAGATAGCGATCCCCACCGCCGAGGAACGTACTCCAGCCGAGCAGGCGCCGCAGGTAGAGGTGTGCATCGTGCGCGTCGGTGTACCCGAGCCCGCCGAGCACCTGGATCGCGTTGTCTCCCACGGTGGCGAGGTTGCGCGAATACGCCTTGGCATGCAGCGCAGCCCGGGTCCGCTGCTCGTCGTCGGGATGATCGGCCGCCCACAGTGCGTGCACGGCGCCGCCGTAGGCCAGTTCGACTGTTTCGTACATATCGACACACAGGTGCTGTACCGCTTGGAAGGACCCGATCGGCCGGCCGAACTGATGGCGAACTTTCGCATATGCGATGACCAGGTCCGTGACCGCACGTGCGGCGCCGACCGCGTCGGCGGCATACGCCGCGAACACGTCGTCACGCACTGCCACCAGTTCGGCCATGCCGCCGGTCGCCAGTTCGGTGGCAGGAGTGTCATCGAGGGTTATATCGAATACTCGCCGGGTGAGATCCACCGTCGAACGCCTGACGATGCCGACGGTCGGATCGGCCGTCGGCACCGAGAAGAGCCCGATACCGTCCGGGCTGTCCGCGAAGACCAGTAGAATTTGTGCGGCCGCGGCGTCCGGAACAGCGTGCAACCGGCCGTTCAGGACAGTGTTCCCGGAGAGCCACGACACCTGCGGCCGCCGGGATCCGGGATCGAGCGGACCGACCGTGGCAATTGTCGAACCAGCGGCGAATGCCGTCGACAGGGCATCCGCGGAGCCGGCTCCGAACCGGTACAGCGCACGTGGCGCCGCGACCGCCGCCGACAACCAGGGACCCGAGTACAGAGCGGCGCCCAGCTCCTCGAGTACCACCAGCGCATCGACCAGCGCGGCCCCGCTCCCGCCGTGTTCCTCGGGCACGAGCAGACCGGTGACGCCGAGCGTCGCAAGGCCCTGCCATACCGAACCGGTGGTCCCGCGCGCATCACTCAGCAACGCACGCGTATGTCCGGATACACCGGCGCTACGTTCCAGGAATGCCCGGACCGAGGACCGCAGGGCGAAATGGTGCTCGTCGAGTTCGAGATTCATGAGCGTGGCAGTCCTAGCATTCGACCGGCAGTGACGTTCTTGTTGATCTGTGTAGTTCCCCCGGCGATCGTCAAGGACCGGGCGGCGAGGCGGTGCCGGGCCCATCGCCCGTTACCGCCTCCGTCGCCCAGCAGGTCGTAGGCCGTATCCGCGAGCTCCTGCCCGACCTCCCCCCATACCGTTTTCGCGAGACTGGCGGTACGTAATTCATCGCCCCCGTGCGCTGCCGCGGAAACCGCGCGGCGACACAGTATTTCTAGGTAGGTGATGCGAACGGAGAGTTTTCCCAGTCTGCCGAGGACAACCGGGTCGTCCAGGGCTCGCCGGCCGTTTTCCTCGACCGCAGCCAGATCGGCGATCAACTCTTCGAGCAGTATCTGCTGTTCGACGTAGAGGCGCGCCGCACCGGCCCGCTCATGACTCAAGGTGGTGGTGGCCACCTGCCATCCCCCGTCGAGCGGGCCCAGTATCGCGGCGGCGGGGACCCGTGCTTCATCGAAGAAGATCTCCGCGAAATCCGCGTCGCCGTTCAGCGTCACCAGCGGCTTTGTCTCGATACCCGGTGAGGACATATCGACGAGAAAACAAGTGATGCCGCAATGTTTCGGGGCTTGCGGGTCCGTGCGGGCGTAGAGCTGGCACCAGTCCGCTCGATGCCCCAGCGAGGTCCAGATTTTCTGTCCACTGATGATGTAGTCGTCGCCGGCCCGCACCGCCTTCGTCCGCAACGAGGCCAGATCCGATCCCGCGTCGGGTTCGGACATACCCTGGCACCAGATATCGTCGGCCCGGATCATCCGGCGCAGCAGACCAGATTTCTGCTCTTCCGTGCCGTAGTGCAGGATCGCGGGGGCGATATTGTTCAATCCTATGATGTTGAGCGGCAGTGGTACTCGCGTCCGAGTGGTCTCTTCCACATAGACCAGCTGTTCGAGGACGCCCGCCCCGCGCCCGCCGTATTCGGCGGGTAACGCCATCGCGGCCCAACCGGCATCGGCCATCGTCGCGTCCCAGGTTCGCAACGTTTCGAAGGCCGCATCGTCGGTGCCGCGCCGGGCACTGCTCTCGATCACTTTGCCGGAGAGATTGGCTGCGAGCCAGGTCCGTAGTTCCGTCCGGAAACGCTCGGTCTCGGGTGGGTACGAGAAGTCCATGGTTCTCCATCCGGCGAACATTGACTCGGACAAATCGGAACAATATCGTGGAACAGATATTTGGTCAACGCGTTCCGTGACGCCGGGCGCAAACCGGCCGAAGGAGGGCACGATGATCGCCGAGCAGAGCGCCGAGCCGGAATCGGGTGGTCTCGCCACGCTGGCCTCGGCGATCGCGGGCCGTACGGTCCGCATCGCCTACGTGCCGGCGGGAGAACCGACTTGGACGGACGGGAATTGCATATACCTCGATCCGAGCCGGACACCGACCTACCAGCGGCAGTCGCTGGCATTGCACGCCTCGCTGATCTCCGGCGGTAGCCTCGCACCGGCGATCCTGCGCACACTCGGCCGCAAGGCCTCTCTCGCCGCCCGATATCTCACCGTGGAAGGCCATCGGGCGCTGCTGGCCAACGCAGACACACTCCCCCACTACGCCCGGACAATGATCGACCGCGAGATCGCCGCCCTCGCCGACAGCGCCGACGCCGCCCTCATGATCGCCCGAAGCAGAATGCCGCTACCGGATGCGCCGGCATATTTCGGCGTCGTACGCGCCCGGACCGTGCTGCTCACCCACGCCGCGGAACCGCAGGCGAGTGCAGCCGGCGCATATCGCCCGCGATCAGATCGACAGGGGGAGTCCGAACTGTCGGACGACGACGAGGCGACCGACGACGACCTCCCCGATGTGTTCACCAATCCCATAGGGGGCGGCGGCGCGATCGGCAGACTGTTCCGCGCGATGCTCGATGCGGTACGGAAACCCGGCGGAAACGGTCCGCCCGGTGCCGACTCGGCCGGATACCGCGGCCGGCCCGGTACGCGCGGGGCCGGCGCGGTCACCTCCGGCTCGGCGGTCGGCGCCGACTCCCCCGGTCTCAGCGACAACAGTCCGGGCGCCTGCCTCTACCCGGAATGGGATGCGCACCGGAGCCGGTACCGACCGCACTGGTGCACCGTGCTCGAAACCCCGCCGGACGCCGATCCGCAACCATGGCTGCCCCACCCCGACAGGCACGGTCTGCAACGACCGCTGGCGCGGCTCGGTTCGGCTCCCGGAACCGCCCGGCGCCGGCCCCAAGGCGACGATCTCGATCTCGACGCGGTCGTCGAAGCGAGGACACGGATCCTGTCCGGGTCCGCACCGGACGAGGCCGTATACCTCGACACCCTGCGCCACCGGCGCGATCTGTCCGTACTGGTCCTGCTCGATATCTCAGGGTCGGTTGCGCAAGCCGGTGGCAATGGTGTGCCGATCCACGATCAGCAGCGGACCGCCGCCGCGTCCCTGGTCTCGGCGCTGCACGGACTCGGCGACCGGGTAGCGCTGTACGCGTTCCGCTCCCAAGGGCGTTCCGCAGTACACATCCTCCCCGTCAAACGTTTCGACGAACTGCTGGCGACGCCGGTCCTGCAACGCCTGCACAGTCTGCGGCCCGGCGCGTATTCACGCCTCGGCGCGGCGATCCGGCACGGCACCGCGGTGCTGCGGGCCGACGGCGGCACGGCCCGGCGACTACTGCTCGTATTGTCGGACGGACTCGCCTACGACCACGGGTACGACCGGGCCTACGGTGCGGCCGACGCTCACCGCGCCCTCGCCGAAACCCGGCGGGACGGCATAGGTTGCCTATGCCTGACCATCGGAGCCGACACGGGCGATGCCGACCTGGCCAGAGTCTTCGGCAGCGCCGCGTACGTCACCGTCCCCGGCCCCGAGCACCTGCCCGCAATTGTCGGCCCGCTCTTCCGTTCGGCGCTGCATATGCCGGGAACACGTATAGGCCGCCCGGCCCGGCACCGCGACCGCCCGGCGCCCACGGCCGCGTGACTACTACTGGCAGGGGCAGGCTGACGGCGGAGGATCTGGCCATACTCGATCCCATGAACGACACAACGCAGGGCAAGTCGCTGCTCGGGGAGTTCCTGTCCACGCGCCGCGCACAGCTGAAACCGGAACATGTGGGGTTGCCGGATTACGGTGACCGCCGCCGGGTTCCGGGGCTGCGGCGTGAAGAACTGGCACAGCTGGCCGGCGTGAGCACGGCCTACTACATCCGGCTGGAACAGGGGTTGTCACTCAATGCTTCTCCGCAGGTCCTCGACGCGCTGGCCACAGCGCTACGGTTGGACGATGCGGAGCGGCGCCACCTGCACTCCCTGTCCGGTGAGGCCCGGCCGCGACGGCGCCGGCTGCCCGGCGAGCGGGTCACCGCGGCAGTGCGCCAGTTGATGGATGCCTTCGGCGACTCGCCCGTGGTAGTCGTCGGCCGCCGCTCGGATGTCCTGGCGTGGAACCGTTGTGGGCATGCGTTGTTCGCCGGTCATCTGGCCCCGGACAGCCCCGATCGAGCAGCCGCCCGGCCCAATACGGCACGGATGGTGTTCCTGGACGCCCATACGCGGGAGCTGTACGTGGACTGGCCCCGAAAGGCGCGAGATGTGGTAGGCAAACTGCGGCAGGCGGTCGGCGTATACCCGGACGATCCTCAGCTCGCCGCTCTCATCGGTGAATTGACCGTGCACAGCGTCGAATTCGCCACCTTGTGGGCCGAGCACCGGGTACGGGCCTGGGATACGGCCGAGTATCGGATGCGGCATCCCCTGATCGGTGAGCTGGACGTACTGCAACATACGCTTGCGGTACCCCGCGAGCAGGGGATGAAGCTGGTAGTGACCACGGCCGCGCCGGGCTCCGCCGGTCAGGCGGCCCTGCAGTTGCTCGGTCAGGCCCTGGTCCCCGCCGTGGACAAACCACCCATCGCCCGCTCCGCAGCAGGCGGCGTGCCACCGCGGCTCGTCTGAATCACTCACGGGCCGAACCGAAACCGCCGCCCACACCGAAAATCTATCCGAACAATCACTCATAGCCGCCCGGCCCGAGGCCGATTGGGGCTCCATCACGCGCGCCTTTATCCGTCCGCCGCGGAACATGCCTCCGGCAACGACCCGCCCGGCCGCCCGCTGAGACGCGATACCAGCGAGCTTCTTTCCGGCAAACACCGCACAGCACAACCGGCACCATCTGTTTCGAGGAGCAAGAACCATGACGAACACGAAGTTGAAGACCGCCATCGCCGGCACGGCACTCATCGCTTTCGCAGCCACCGCGACGATGGCGACCGCACAGGGCTCTCCGCTGAGCCCCGGCCAGCCCCGGCTCGAACAGAACCAGCCCCAGCCACCCGGGGCGATCGAGGCCGACGGCCCGAATGTGTTCCCACACTCGGCGGACTTCGATATCCAGTCGAAAACGTTCTATGCCGGTTCGCTGAAGAGCGGCGCGGTATCTACGGTGGGGCCGGACGGAAAGGTGAGTCCCTTCATCCAGGATCCCGCCATCGTGTCGGCCCAGGCCGTCAACGTCGACCGGGAACGCAACCGCGTTCTGGTCAGTAATACCGACTACGGCCTCGCCGACCGCTCCAACAAAGAGGACCCCTTCCGCATCGCCGGTGTCGGTAGCTACGACCTGGCCACCGGACGTCAGCACTGGTGCGTCGATCTGGCCGCGATCCTCCAGGACGGTCGCAAGCACCTGATCTCGGACGTGACAGTGGCACCCGACGGCACCGCCTACGCCGTCGACGAACTGACCCCGACGATATTCCGCATCGACCAGCAAGGCAGCGCCTCGGTCTTCCTGCAGAACGACCTGCTGCGCGGAAAGCTAGATATCCCCGACTTCCTCGATGGTGTGGGAATGGCCGCGGTGGAATGGGTCGACGGTGACCAGTTGATCATCGCCATGGCCGAAGGTTCCTTGATCCGCGTGCCGGTCCAACATCCCGAGCAGGCGCAGCCGGTGCAGCTCTCCGCGCCGCTGGTGTCCCCCACTGCCGGCATGCGACTGCTGCCCGACGGCTCGATCTCCGCGGTCAGTAGTGGTCTGCTGTCCGGCGAACCAGCCCAGATCCAGCGGGTGCAGCCGAGCGACGGCTGGCAGAACGCCACCGTGAAGGTCACCGACACTGTGGCCGATCCCGTCACCAGCGACGTGACCGAAGGACCCGGCGGGACGACCTACGCACTCAGCGGCGGGCTCGCCGCCTTCCTCGGCGGCAAACCCAACGACGGATTCACACTCACCCCGGTCGAAACCGACTGACCCGAGACTTCCCGCGGGACGCCTGTCGGGTCCTCCCCGCTGCCGGCATTGTGCGGTAGCTCCGCTTGCAGGCGGGCTACCGCGCTTTTGCTTGTCCGAGGCCGGCGTCGCGCCGATCTGTAGCCGAACGAGTACGGCTCCCGGCGGCTGCCGGTCAGTCCCGAAGCAGTGTGCGCAACCCCCCAGGCGGTTGCGCACAGCTTGGCGCCGGAAGGGGTACCCGGCCCGCCCACCGGTGCCGCAGGCGTGGACGGTCAGAAGATTCGCAGGTTCCCGATGTAGACCTTCCCGCCCACCGAAACCGGCGTGTACTCGCTGGTGATCTCCCATACCTGATCCGTAGCGTTCCACACCTCCAGTGAGTGGCCCGCACCGGAAGTTTCGGTGGCGACCGCGATGTTCTCGCCGTCGGTACCGAGTGGGGTGCCTTGCGGTACATAACCGGGAATCACGTATTCGCCGGTGTAGGCGTCTATCACCCGGCCGGAATCCGAAGTGGCGATCAATGTGCCGATACCGCGCAACATCAGCTCGGCACTGTCGTCGGCACCGTAGGATTCGTTCTCCCACAGCACTGTCCCTGTCCGCGGCGCAATTCCCGCGTAGGTCGTCTTGTCCCCGTCCGTTTTCACGACGGTCGGTACCGATGTCTCGGCCGCGGTCGTCTCGAACGCGGTCGGCGGATGCCGGCTCGGAAGCCACCCGCCGGCGATTTCGGCGGTCTCGGTGCCGTTGCGGTCGTAGATTTCGGGCGCGGATCCGCGCTCGGCGACGACGAATCCGTCGACGAAGACATTCCAGTGATCGTTACGGATCTCCTCGACCGAATCGCGTCGGAACACTTCTATTCCGTCTTCGAGCCGGATCACCCGGAATTCCCATTTCGAAAGCGGTTGGGCCGGGGCCGGCGCGGATTTGATCACCGCCAACCGGGCCGCGCCGAAAATATCGATCCAGTGATGGGTTTCGGGCGAGGGCCGGGAATCGGGCCAGCTGAGCGCCGGAAGTTCTCCGCCGTCGGCACCGATCGACCGCAGCGCCGGGGGCCAGCCGTCATCGGTGCTGTCCACGAACACGAAACGCTCGCCAGCGGCGGTCAGGTTGAAAACATGTTCTCTCGAGCTGATCGTGGTGATGATCCGGCCGGCGGCGAGATCGATGATCACGACCGCATCGTCCGGTACCGACGCACCCTGCAGGCCGCAGGCGGCACTCGAACGGCTGCGGTTGACCACGCAGCGGTCCAGGTTCCGCACCGCCGTGTCCACCGGGATCGGCGCGGTGCCATGCCGGAGCCGGCCGGTGTTCGCATCGACGATATCGAGGTAATCGATGGTGCTTCCCTCGGCCGTGCGGACTTCGCGGTTGACCAGAACGATCTCGGAGTCGCCGCCGAGCACTTGCGTGTCCAGGGTCTCGGAGCCCGGCGGGCCGGGCGTTACCTGCAACGTCCACACCGGGCTGTCCGGCCGCGAATCCAGTGCCGGGAGCATCGCCGTCACGGGACGGCGAGGGATTTGCGCGGCTTCCTCTGCGCCGGCGTTCTGCCGAAGTGCCCACGTCCCGAGGACACCGGCACCGACCAGTACCGCCACAGCAGCCAGCGCTCCGATGAGCAGGACGCTTCGCCGGCGAGTCGGACGTTGTTCCGTGCTCACCGGCAACGGCGGGTTTCGGTACTGCGGTTCGCCGCCGGCCGCGGACGGGTTGACGGCTGTGTCCGCGTAGTGGCCGGTCGCCGCGGTCGGAGATTGCGGCGGCCGCAACGCGAGGGTATGGGCCAGGGCGGCGGCAAAATCCCTGCTGCTCGGAAAGCGTTGTTCCGGGGTCTTGGCCATGGCCCGCGCCAGCACCGGATCGACGTACGGCGAGAGATCGGGCCGCCGCTGCCGCACACTCGGTACCGGCTGCTGCGCATGAGCCATGATCACCGCGACCGGATTGGTTCCGGTGAACGGCTGTACCCCGGTGAGCAGGTGAAACGCGGTGGCGGCCAATGCATACTGATCCGATTGCGGACCGACCGGCAGCCCCTGCATCTGCTCCGGCGACGCGTACGCGACGGTACCGACGGTCAGGCCGGTGCCGGTGAGATCCGAGGCCTCCGGCCCCATCCGGGCAATCCCGAAATCGGTCAGCAGGTAGTGCCCCGTTCCCGCGAGCAGGATATTGGCGGGTTTCACATCCCGGTGAACCAGCCCGCGCGCACCCGCGTAATCGAGCGCATCCGCCACCTCCGCGACTGCCCGTACAACATCGGCAACAGCCATCCCCTCCGGCGCGGCCCGCAGCAACGCCGACGCGTCGACACCGTCGATCAGCTGCAACGCGATCCACAATCGCCCGTCGAATTCCCCACGATCGTGAACGCTGACGACCCCGGGGTGCGATAACGAGGCGGCAAGGTCGGCCTCCCGCTCGAAACGACGCCGGTACGAATCGTCATACGTGAGCGGCGCGGCAAGCACTTTCACCGCATCCGACCTGGGCAGCCGCGGATGCCGGGCCGCATACACCTCCCCCATACCACCGGCGCCGAGCAGACGTTCGATGATGTAACCGGCGAACACCGATCCGGGCGCCAATGCAGCCAACGTCCGATACCTCCCATACACGCCGGTCCGATGATCACACCGCATGCCGAGCCCACAGGCAAACTCGCGGGGCGCAGGTCCGGCGGCCGTCGCGGCGGTACCGCCGGAATTGATCGAGCCGCCCGGTCACCGAGGTACGGCCGGGCCGCCTTCAGATGCGCAATCCCCCCGGCAGCAGCACATTCGAACCCGCGAGAGGAAGTATGGCAGGCGCCGGCGGCTCGAACCAGCCGACCGAGGGTGGCGCCATAGGGCGGCGCCACCCGGTACCGGCGCGGAACCTAGATCTTCTGCCAGAGTGCGGGTGTGGCCGCAGGCGTCCAGCCCGGATCGTCGGCTATGTGCGTCTGCAGGCACCTGTAGTCGGCGCCCTGATAGGTCACCACATCGCCGACCTCGTAGTCGGCGCCCTGCTCCCAAGCCCGATCCGCCGGAGCCGGCGGCGCGGAAGTTGTGGTTGTCGGCAGCGTCGACGTGGCCGGCGGTGCAGTCGGACTGGGCTGGGTGGATGTGGGCGTCGTGGTCGGGGCGGGGGTCGTGGTAGCCGGTGTCGTCGTCGCTGCCCCGTCGCCGCCGATATTCAGGTCGACACAGGAATAGAAGGCGTTGGCGGTATCGCCGATATTCCACACGCCGACGAGTTTCTGCGGCCCTGTGAATCCACTCAGGTCGACAGTGTGCGTAACGGACTTACCCGGTAATTCGTTCTTGCCGTCGACCTCGGCGACCAGCGTGTCCCCGATGAAATATTGCCATCCTTCGGTGCGGTGCTCGGCCGTGTTGGTCCAGGTGAAATCGACCGTGCTGCCGACCTCTTCGGCCTTCCAGCCCAAACTGTCGTCGTCGAGCTCGGGATACTTGTCCGCACCGCAGCTCTTCAGGCCTTTCGGGCCTTCCACACTTTGCGGTTCATAGCTGATCTCACCGCAGGACACCAGCCCCTGGGCGCATTGAGCCTGCCGGCTGAGTGGCGAGGAAATATAGCCGTGCGCGCTTGCCGAAGCGGCCGGTAGCACCGCGATCAGGATCGGCGCGATTCCGGCGGCCGCGCCGACGAGGGACATGATTCTTCTGCTCACTGATTCTCCTGTGCGGAATTGTGGAGGTAGCGCGGCCGGCTCACGCGTTCCTACGGTCGATACTCGGCAGAGCATCGATGATGTCGAGCTGATTTGGAGTATTTGTTTACTCTAAAACCAGCCGAGACCGACCGTATGGCTCGGCAACCGAGGGGTCAACCGAGCGGCGGGCGGTCGTCGCAGAGAGGCCGGTGTCCACATCGCTCAAACTGCGAACAATGCCGGGCGATAGCGGCATGCAAATCGGCAGACCTCGTCGAATGTCGTATAAGGGACAACGCTGGGTGCGGTGCCGTATCGGGGCGGTGCTATCCGCGTAATACAGAAGTATAGAAGCGGATTCCGCGTTCGAGATCGTCGATGCCGAGCCGCTCGTCGGTGGAATGCAGGAGACCGCGCGCCTCGGCGTTCATCTCGAACGGGTAGAAGCGGTAGACGTGGTCACTGATTTGCGCGAGGTGGCGGGCGTCGCTGCCGCCGACGACGAGATAAGGCGCGGTGATCGATCCGGGAAAGGTTTCGGCGACGGCCTTTTCGACTCGGGCGAACGCAGGCCCGGCCGCGGGCGATACGGGGGTCGGTTCGGAGGAATTGAGAATTTCGAGCCGGACCTCGGGATCGTCGATGGCCCTGCGGATCCGCTCGACGGTTCCGGCGACCGTTTCGCCGGTCAGGATGCGGATATTGACGACCGCACGCGCGGATTCGGCCATGACATTGCTGCCCTTGCTGCCTTCGAGCACGGTGGGCACCGCGGTCGTGCGGATCATCGCGTTCAGCAGTGGCCCGGAACGGCGCATAAGGGTCGTGATCAGCCATTGCAGACTACCGGCGCGGGAAAGAACCGCACCGAGCGGACCACCCACGTGCGCACCGATGGTCGTCAGCATATCCACGATCGGCGGGGTGATAGTGGCCGGAAAACCGCCGTCGCCGATCTGCACCAGAGCACGCGCGATACGGGTGGTGGCCGGATGTTTCCCCGGCATCGAGGCGTGGCCGCCCGGATCGGCCGCGGTCAACTGCAGGTCGAGCATGCCCTTCTCAGCGGTACCGATCACGGCGACCTTCTCCCGGATCGGGAAGATATCGCCGGCCACCCCGCCGCCCTCGTCGACGACCAGGCCGGGCACGATCTTTTCCTGCCGGAAATAGTCGACAACAGCCGGGACGCCGTCACCCGCGACTTCCTCGTTGTGACCGAACAACAGATAGACATCACGGTCGGGCGTGAAACCCTGTGCCAGCAGATTTTCGACGGCCTCGAGAATGCACACCAGCGGGCCTTTGTCATCGATGGCGCCCCGGCCCCAGATCTCACCGTCGGCGACGGTCCCCGAGAACGGCGGATGGGTCCAGCCGTCGGGATCCCCCGGCGAAACGACATCTTGATGAGCCATGAGCACGATCGGATCGTCGGCGGATCCGGTCGCCCAGCGGTAGAGCAGGGTGTGGCCGGCGAATATCTGCTTCTGCAATTTGGCGGCTACCAGGGGATACAGCTCGTCCAGGGCATCGCGAAAGGTGGCGAACCGGGTCCAATCGGTATCGTTCCCGTCCGGCGTGCTCACCGTGGGAATCTGCAGCAAGGTGGCGAATCGCCGCACTGCGAGATCGATATCGATGGCGACGTCCGGCATACCGGTTCCTCCCGCGAGAAGATGCATGGTCGGCGTGTGGAGCCCGGTTCACAGCCTAGCGCCCGCCCGGCGTGATACCGGGCTACCTCACCGCAACTACCATCGGGTTGCCACTGTGAACACGGAGCCACCACAGACACGGGACGGCACGATCGACTACAACGTCTGGTGCCCGGTCGCGTCAGCCAACGCGCTCGAGGCCTGGCTGGCGCGCCGTCGCGGTGACGCCGCGGCGCGGGTTGTGGCCGGCCGGCGATCCGGGTCTGGCGGACAGCCCGGACTAGCGGCCGCATAGCCCGCGCCGAGCAGACGCGGCGCCGGGTTCGGCGACGCGGACCGACACGTACCCCCATGCGTGTCAACCGGAGTCACCCCCGCGCAGTTCCACTCCGTCTTGACCTCGAGTCCACTCGAGGTAAGACGATTGCTGTATGAATACATGGATCTGCGACGGATGTGGACTGGAACATCCCGATTCGACCGAACCTCCGCCCGCCGACGGCTGTGTGTTCGATCGAGGCGAGATCGGCATCGAAGAACGTGGCGACCTGGGAACGCACGGGCAAGGCTGGACCACCCATTCGGAGCTGGCGGCACAGCCACACGAGACGCAGCACCGAGACCACGGGCGCGGCGTGCACAGCCTGCACAGGGTACCGAGATTCGCCATCGGACATCGGTCGTTCCTGGTGCAAACTGCGCACGGTAACCTGCTGTGGGACCCGCCGGCCTACCTCGACGACCAGGTCGTCGGCATGGTCCGCGAACTCGGTGGGGTTGCCGCGATCGCGACGAGCCACCCACACATGTTCGCTGCCCAGATCAGTTGGAGCCACGCTTTCGGCCACGTCAGCGTGCTGGTCAACGAGGACGATCAGGAGTGGATACCGAGGACGGACCCCGTCATCCGCTACTGGAAAGGCCAGGTCGAGCCGCTGCCCGGTATCGAGCTCATCCAGCTCGGCGGGCATATGCGGGGCAGTTCGGTCGCGCGCACGAGCGACGGAACCCTGCTCGTCGGGGACACGCTCACCGGGGTTCCGACACACCCCGCCTGGGTATCGTTCACCCGCAACTATCCCAAACTCGTCCCGCTGTCTCCCACGGTGGTGCGCCGCATCGTCGACCGGCTCGACGCCTACGAATACGACCGGATCTACACACTCGGCGGCGATACCATCGAGCAGGACGCACGGCAGGTTGTACACCGCTCGGCGAACAGCCATATCCGCTGGGCCAGTGGTGAATTCGACCACTTGACCTGACCACCAACTGCTGGTTCGCGGCAATGAGGAATCTCGTCGGCAGGCTCGGATCCTCCGGTACTGGCGGTCGGTGGAGTACTTCAGCCCGCCATCCGGGATCGACCGTCCCGGGTACGGCAAGGACACGGTGAAAGCCTCTGCAGGGCAACAGCTACCGTGGGCGCTATCTGGACTTGGCTTCCGAGGAGACCGCAGCAAACCTTCAACGGCTGGATGTACGAAAAGATCCGGTCCGGGTGCTCCGAGACCTGCACCCGGCCGTCACACCGGATGGGCGTTGGCCGGGGCGGCCCGATCAGCCGCTGGTGTCGAGCCAGCAGTTCGCCGTCAACAACATCATGCACAAGCTCTCCGCACCGCATGCTCGCGGCCTGTACGCGGTCAACGGCCCACCGGGAACCGGTAAGACGACCCTGCTCCGGGACCTGATCGCGGCGATCGTCGTCCAGCGTGCGGAGGTACTCGCCGGGCTACCGGGTCCTCGCGCAGCCTTCCGAACAGGCTCGGAAGCGATGAAATGGCCGGATCCGGAGAATCCTCAGTCGTTCCCGGACGCCGATTACCTCTCCGGTGCTGCGACCCTGCTCTCCGGCGAGCCGTGCTGGGCTGCGGTCGCCGCCCGCCTGGGCAAGCGACCCAACCGCTCGGATTTCGTCGCGCTCTTCTGGTGGTGAGTGTGAGATGTGTGTGATCTGTGCGCACCTCGGAGCAACCTGGCTGGTATGACGATTGTGAACACCCACCAGGCCGAGGCATGGAACGACTACGAGGGTCGGCACTGGGCCCGGAACCAGGATCGCTACGATCGGATGCTCGCCGCGAGCAATGTCCTGCTGTTCGAGGCGGCCGGCATCGAGCGGGGCCACCAGGTGCTCGATATCGGTTGTGGCACCGGTCAGACGACCAGGATCGCCGCCCGCAAGGCGGCGGGCGGGCACGCGTTCGGCGTCGATCTGTCCGGGCCGATGCTGGACCGCGCCCGCAGCACAGCCGGCGATGAGGGTATTGCCAACGTGACCTTCCAGCAGGGGGACGCGCAGGTGTTCGAGTTCCCACAGGCGCGGTTCGATGCGGCCATCAGCCGCGGCGGGATCATGTACTTCGCTGATCCGGTGGCGGCGTTCGCGAATATCGGCTCGGCATTGCGGCCTGGTGGCCGGTTGACGTTCTGGTGTGGCCGGGAAGCCGACGAGGACCAGTTCGGCACGGTGTGGGCGGCGATGGGTAAGCATATCGCCCTGCCGGATCCGGCCGAGGACACCGCGCCGGGACCGGCCACGTTCACCACCGAGGAGCACATCCGCAAGGTACTGACCCAGGCGGGTTTCCACGATGTCGCGCTACGCCCGGGCGACGCCGAGGCCGTGTACGGCAGGGACGCGACCGAGGCCGCCGAGTTCATCTTCGGCTGGGGTCCGGTGCGGTTCTGGCTGCGCGATGCCGACGAGGCGGCCGTCGGCCGCGCCCGCGAGGCCGTAACGACGGCGCTGCGGGCCCTGGAGAAAGACGGTGCGGTCACCGCCGTCACGGCCGCCTGGTTGGTGTCGGCGACGTGGCCCGGCAGGTTATGAGCAGGCTTTCGTCGAGGAGAGCAAGGGCTGCGGGGCGGTCGAGCGCGCGTCCACGGTCGTAGGCGGCCAGATAGGTGCGCTCGCCGAGCGTGGTCTGTAGTCGGTCGGTGAGCGGCACCACATCGGGATGGAACCGATCGGCGGTTCCACGCAGCGACTCGGCCGCGCCCAGCACCTCGGCGGCGTCCTGGGCGGTGGTCCCGCGCTCACGCAGCCGGGCCACCGCGACTGCGACCGTCGCGACCAGTGGCATGTCCAGCGTTTCCGACGCCGCGGACAGGCTCGCCGCGAGGTGCCGGAGCGCCGTGGCCGGCGCATCCCGGTCCAGGGCGAGGTGGCCGAGGGCGCATCCGAGCATGGCGCGGTGGACGGGACCGTCGTCGGTTCGGCCGGCGGCGCGATAGTGCCGTTCCGCCGCGTCGAGGTCGCCTGCCTGCCGCGCCAGGTCACCGAGCGAGATCCCGATATAGGACCGGTACCGGGTCGCCGAACCTGATTCGGCCAGCTCGTCGAACTGTGCGCGGGCTTGCGCGACAGCGCCTTTCCGGTGGTAGGCCTGCGCCAGCCACACCCGCTCCAGTACGGCGCCGTCGCCGGAAGCGATCTCCCGCTGCAGCCGGATCGATTCGTGTAGCGCGTCGATGGCACAGTCGAAGCCACCGTTCGTCAGCTCCGTATAGGCAAGGAACGACAGCGACAGGGCCAGGCCCCAGCGCTCACCGCAGCCGCGGAACAGCTCGGCCGCGGTGGACAGGTCCGCGCGCATCTGGCCGGCCGCGTCGTGGTTGGCCTCCAGCAATGCGCGCAGCAGGTACAGCATCGCCCGGGGCCAGCCGTCGGTGGTCCGCAGCAGCCGGTCGACCACGTCCTGCCCGGCGACGAGGTCGTCGACGGCCAGTGTCAGGGCCGGCTCCAACAACACGCCGACCGAATCGTCCGGGTCGGGTTCGGGCAAGCGGGCCGAGATCTCGGCCGGTGAAAGCTCACTGCGTGAGATGCCGCCGGACAGCACGGTATTGAGCAGGTACCAGACGGTCGCGGCGGAATGTGCCGGCGATGCAGCCTGCGCCGGCAGGTCCAGCACGAATCGCAGGTGCGCCGCGGCCTCGGCATGCTCGCCCCGGATCGTCCACAGTTGACCCATATGGGCGGCGAGCCGGACTGCTGTGTCCTGCTCTCCGGCGTCGCGGGCGAACCGCAACGCATCGAGCAGGTTGGTGTGTTCCGCGGTGAGCCTGCGCAGCCACGGCACCTGTCCACCGCCGCGCAGGTGCGGTCCTGCCGAGTCGAGCAGCCGCAGGAGGTGCTGGGTGAGAGCGACCCTCGCGGTGGCGGTCTCGCCGGCCTCGGCCAGGCGTGCCAGGCAGTACTCCCGGATCGTCTCGAGCATTCGGTAGCGTTGCTCGGATCCGTGCACCGGCCGCACGAACGACTTGTCGACCAGTGCCCCCAGCAGCTCGACCCCGGCACTGCCGCATATCGCCTCGACGGCGTCGAGGGTGAATCCGCCGCTGAGAGTGGCCGACCACCGCGCACACCGGCGTTCCTCGTTCGACAGCGACTCCCAGCTGGCGTCCACCGCGGCACGCAGCGTGCGGTGCCGTGGCAAGGCCGCGCGACTGCCGCCGGTCAGCACTCGGAACCGGTCGTCGAGCCGCGCGACCAACTGCGCGGGCGACAGCGACCGCATCCGGGCCGCGGCCAGCTCGATCGCCAGCGGTAACCCGTCGAGCCGGCGGCAGACCTCGACGACGGCGCGGACGTTGTCCTCGGTGACCGCGAAGTCCCGCCGCCCCGAACGCGACCGGTCGACGAACAGCCGCACGGACGGGGCCGTCATCGCCTCGGCAGGCGAGGCGCCGGCGGCCGGCAGGGCCAGCGGCGGCACGTCGATCAGCATCTCGCCCAGCACGCCGAGCGGCTCCCGAGCGGTGGCCAGCACACGCAGGCCGGGGCAACGCCCCAGTAGCTCGGCCACACAGCCCGCCACCCACTCCACCAGGTGCTCGCAATTGTCCAGCACCAGCAGGGTTTCGGTGGCCGAGAACGCCTCGACCAGCCGGTCCACCACATCCCGGGGTACGGCAGCGAGATCCGGCAGCGGTGAGTCGTGCAAACCGAGCGCGCCGATGACCGCCGACGGCAGGTCCGCCGGATCGGTGACCTGCGCCAACTCCACCAGCCACGCGCCGCCGGGCACCTCGTCGGCCAGTTCGGCAGCGACGCCGGTGGCGAGGCGGGTCTTGCCGGAGCCGCCCGGGCCGACGAGCGTCACCAGCCGGCCGGCGGCGAGCTCGTTCCGAATCTGCGCCACCTCGCGGGACCGGCCGATCAGGCTGGTCATCCCGGCCCGGAGATTTCCCCGGCGGCGTATCGGGGGCCGGCCACGCAGGACCGCCAGGTGCGCCGCCGCCAGCTCGGGACCGGGCTCGGCGCCCAACTCCTCGACCAAAGACCGGCGAACCTCCGCATAACGGCTCAGCGCCTCGGCCGACCGACCACCCGCATGCAGGGTCCGGACGAGCAGCATCCACAGTCGCTCCCGCAAGGGGTACTGCGAGATCAGCTCCTCCAACTCGGCCACGGTCTCGTCGGGCACCAGCCCGATCACCAACTGGGCCGTCACCCTGTCTTCGATCGCCGTTACCCGCAGCTCGGCCAGCCGAACCACGGCTGCGGTCACGTACGGCGCCGCACCGGCGTCGGCCAGCGCCTCGCCCCGCCACAGCCCGAGCCCCTCGCTCAGCAGCCGGACCGCCAACGCCGGCTCGCCCCGGGCGAGTGCACGTCGGCCGTCGTGGGCCAGACATTCGAAATGCCGGACGTCCACCGCTTCGGTCGGCGCACTCCAGCAGTAGCCGGTGCCTTCCGACCTCAGGACCGACGGGTTCGGCAGCGCACCCCGGAGCCGGGTCATCAACGAGTGCAAGGCGTGCTTCGAGTCGGTTACGCCGCCGTCCGGCCACACCGCGTCCACGAGACTGCCCGTCGGCACCACCCGGCCCGCGTCCACCGCGAGCCGGCACACCAGCGCACGCAACCGCCCGCCACCGAGCCGAACAAGCGTGCCACCCACCACGATCTCGAGCGGTCCGAGCACGCCCACCCACGTAACCGGGGCCGTCATGACAGGCCGCATTCGCAGCGGGCCTTCGGCACGAACGCCTCGACGAACATCATGCGCGGACCCTCCTCGACGTCGAAAGCACCACCACCCCTGTGGGCAGCTGAGCACATGGGCAGCTGAGCACAGTTTAGGAGTACAACGTACGCTGTCGCATCGCCGATGCCACACGTGGCGACCAGGTCCGAACGCCGCGCCTCGGGAGCCAACCGAACGGATGACCGGTCGGGTCCGGGTTCCGTAGCATCTGGAGAGGTGGGTGAGTGAATATCGTGAACGGTAACTATATGAAAGCTGACGCCCGACGGAAGTGTATAGAACCTTAGGTCGAGCCCATATTCCAGCGAATTGCAGGCATATCACCCCCGAGTTGGATCCGCAGATATGCAGGAACGACAACATCTGATCCTGCAGATAATCTTGCCGCTATTAACTATTCCGATTGAATAGTTAATAGCGGATAATGATATTTTCCGGCGCGTCGAATTCTATGGTTTCGACCACGGACAGATTCGAACAGGCTATATTTTAAAAACCCATTTCAGAGGGTCCGACATCCGGTCGCACCGTTGCTCAACATTTCCTGGAGATAGCCATGAGATCGACCTCATCCCTGCTTCGCGCCGGCATTCTTGCTCCGGTGGCCATCGCTACCGTCTTTTGTTCGACCGCACCGGCGAACGCCGCCCCCGTCAGCGTGAACTGGAGCTGCCAGGGCACGATCCTCGGTATCGGCCAAACGTCGACCATGACCACATCGGTTACCGGCACCGCGCCGAGCTCGGCGGCATCGGGTTCCGCGGTGGCGATCACCGTCACACCGGGTGTCTCGTCGGTTCCCGGTTCGGCTTCCGGTTTCACCGTGAACAACATCAGCAACCTGAAGATGACCATTCCGACTCCGGCGAATTCGACATTGGTCTCGGCTGACGTCTCCGGGGGCACCGTGGACGGCACCGTCTCCACCTCGGGTGGGAATGTCGTTCTGACCGTACCGGGTCCGATCGACGGCGGTACCAGCTTCACCCCGCCGGCGGTGACCATCAACGTCACCGCCGGCGCTGCCGGAACTCCGATCACCAGCAAGTACGCGGGCACCAGCTACACCGATCCCGGCATGACCATGACGACCAACGTCGCCTTGGTCGGCAATGTCGCGACCTCGTGCTTCCCGGACCCGTCCCCGACCCTCACCACCACAACTGTCAGCTGAGCCTGCGGACAGGCACCACGGCGTAATGACCGGCGCCTGCGCCGGCGGCCGGTGGTGAACATGCCTGGACCGGGCTGTGCCCCGGCAGCCCGGTCCAGGCCTCCCGGCCGGACCGGGTGCGCCCCGTTCCCGCTGGTGATCGCGCTTCGAATTCGGTGTAGTGGCAACCACTTCGGCCGAAATGCGAGAAGCACAACACGGCATCGGCCGCTGTGTCGTACAGTGCATATCCCACACAGCCACGGTCGCTTCGACGGCCGGAGCAGTGCCCGATTTCGTGATGGTCGTCAGCCCGGTTCGGGCTGCCGGCCAATCGATTGACAGGAGCCCACATGTCCGGTTCGCACCCCCAGCGGCGATCCCTACCGCACTCAGCGAAAACAATGGCATTCACCAGTGATCACCCGGCTCCCCACGATCCCCGATTCGCTACCGCCCCCTGTGGCATTCATCGATTCCACCGATCCCCCTGACTCCCCGGGCAGAATAGGGCGCTGAAGTACCGGCGCGTCGTGCTCGGTGAATTCCGCTGAGCGGTCCCGTGTTTCAAGTGATCAAAGGGAAGTCCTATGTGCCTGAGAACCACCGAGCCCGCCCGGATCTCGGTCGAGCTCAAGAGGGCCCTGGAGTTCTATCACGGAACCGTCGAGGATCTGATCCGCGAATTGATCAGAGTATTGGGCGTGAACGAGACCGATCGGCGCGCACTGGAGATCGTCCTGCTCGAGGACAAGAAGGCCACGACGCCGGGAATACTGGCCGAACGGCTCGGCCTCACCGCGGCCGGCGTCACGATCATGCTCAATCGGCTGGAGAAGCAGGGCTACATCGCCCGATCACTGCACCCGACCGATCGTCGTCGCGTGATTGTGATGGCCACCGAACTCGCGGCCCATCGCATACAGGAACTCGTCGTGCCCATGATCGTGGAGAGCTACAAGATGTTGCTGAGCTCGTACGATTCCGCCGAGCTCGACATAATCGCCGACTTTCTCACCCGCGCGGGTGAACTGCAACGAATCCACCGGGAACGGCTGCGGGACGTGGACCCCTACTCGAAACCCTGAAATACTTTACGAAGCCTTACATAAGTTCGAGCGATAATCCGAGGCGCTCCGAAATTCAGCGCTCGTACTTTCCTGTGAAATTCTTTATCCGCGTCTCGATCGCGGCCGCCTTCAGCACGGTGCTGGTCACGGCGACGAGCTGAGATCGACCAGCAAGAGGCAAGAGGCCGGCCCGGCGCCTGCCGGCCGGCACCGGAGTGGGACGTGGTGTTACGCCCGGGGTCGTTCGTGTAAACGATCTCGTGGATTCGCCGGATGGGCTGGATTCTGCAGCCGCATTCAGTGTATACAGTGGATATGTCGCCTACGTCACATGACTTCGAAGCCGAGGGCGAGGATCTGACGTCCCGCCTGCGGATGTCGATCGTCGAGGGCATCTACCCTCCAGGTCACCGCCTGGTGCAGGAAGAACTGGCAGACCGCTTCGGGGTGTCCCGTATCCCGCTGCGCGAGGCCATTCGCACCCTGGCCGGGGAAGGGCTGCTCCGGTCGCTCCCCGGCCGCGGCACTTTCGTCACCGCACTCGATATCGAGGAGATCGACGAGATCTACGATCTGCGCCGGCTGATCGAGCCGAGCTTCGCGGAGCACGTCACCGAACGGGTATCGCGCCGGGATATTTCCCGTTTCGCGGCGATGGCCGAGCAGATGGACAAGGTGGCCGAGACCGGGGCCGACTCGTGGTCCCGTACCAACCTGGCGTTCCACCTGGATATGTACCGACTGTCGCGGCTGCCGTTGCGGTACGAGACCATCGCCCAGATGTATCACCGCCTCGAGCCGTACTCCCGGTTCTATGTGCACCGGACCTGCGCGTACGACCGGGTGCAGCACGAGCACAAGGCCATGGTGCAGGCGCTTGTGGACGGCGACGCCGAGACATTGGCCACGCAGATCCTCGCCCATATCGAGGGCGGCCAGACCGGCCTGCACCGGGCCTGGGAGAACTCGCGCGACGAGATGCGTTCCTACTGGGCGGAGCGCGCCTGATGACCGTGCTGTCGATCAACACCGATGTCGGTGAGGGCTTCGGTGTCTGGGGCGTCGCGGACGAGTCGGCCTTGTTGGCGGAGGTCACGGCCGCGAATATCGCCTGCGGGTTCCACGCGGGCGATCCGGATATCCTGCGCCGCACCTGCGATACCGCCGCCGAGCTGGGTGTCTCCATCGGGGCCCAGGTGTCCTACCGAGACCTGGCCGGCTTCGGACGCAGGTTCATCGATGTACCGCCGACCACCCTCGTGAACGATATCGTCTACCAGATCGGCGCCCTCCAGGCGTTCGCGCGGATTTCCGGCACGGAAGTCACCTACGTCAAAGCGCACGGTGCGCTCTACAACGCCGCGGCCCGCCACGAGGGACACGCGTGGGCGATCGTCGAGGCGGTCGGACTGGTCGACCGGGCATTACCGGTGCTGTGCCAATACCGGACCCGAGTGTGGGAACTCGCGATATCCGCCGGATTACTGTCGCACGCAGAGATATTCGTGGATCGCGGGTACACCGATGAGGGTCTGCTCGTCGCGCGGAGCCACCCCGATGCCCTGCTCGCCGAGCCGGGCCTGGCCGCGGCGCGGGCCTGGGAGATCGTCAGCACCGCAAGCGTGGTCTCGGTCGGCGGCGTCCGGACGACGGTGCTACCTGAACAGCCCCCGGCGGTGGCGCTCTGCGTGCACAGCGACACTCCCGGCGCCGTGGAGATCGCCCGCGAAACCCGGAAGGTGCTCGAACGCAATGGTTCCACGCCGGCCCCGATCGGACCGGCGCGATGACCGGCCCGGCATTGCTGCGTGCCGGCGACCGGGGCTGGATGGTGGATCTGGAGCCGGAGCTCGTCGCCTCCGTGGTGCGGTCCGCGCGCGTTCAGGACTGGTCGTCCCTGGTACAGGACATCATCCCGGCCTCACGCTCGATCCTGTTCTGCGCGAACGATTCCACAGATATGGACCACGTGGCGACCCGAATCCGGCATCTGCTCGACTCCGCCGGCTCCATCCGCTCGAGCATTTGACTTCCTCCCGGCCGTGAACGACCGGGATTCCTCCCGAACCTCGCGGTCCTCAGGTTCCTGCTTCACCGAGGCGAGCCGTCCGCTACGCGGCCGGACTTACCGCCTCTCCACAAGCGTTTCGACTCTCCGCAAGCCCTGCGGCGAGAACATTCCGAGCAGCATTCAGATCCCGATCGTGCACAACACCACAGGTGCACGTCCACTCCCGCACATGCAACGGCTTGGACTCCCCGACCACCCCACACACCGAACACAATCGAGTCGAAGGAAACCAGCGATCCACCCTGCCGAACCTACGGCCGAACCGGGCGGCTTTCTCCTCCAACATCCGGGTGAACATCGCCCACCCCGCATCGTGCACCGACTTCGCCAGCCGCGTCCGCGCCAGCCCTCGCACGCACAAGTCCTCCACGAATATCGCTTGGTTCTCGCGAACAATCCTCGTGGAATGCTTATGCGACCAGTCCCGTCGCGTATCAGCCACCCGGGCGTGCGCCTTCGCGACCCTGACCCGGGCCTTCACCCGATTCTGCGAACCTTTCTCCTTACGAGAAAGGCACTGTTGTGCCTTCTTCAACCGGCGTTCGGCCTGCCGCAGAAACCTGGGGCTGTCGATTTTGTGTCCGTTCGACAGGACCGCGAACGTCGTAAGCCCCAGATCGATACCCACCTCGGACTCGACCTCCGGCAACGGATGGTCGCCGACCGTGACCACGAACGACGCGAAGTACCGGCCCGCCGAATCCTTGACGATCGTGACCGACGACGGCTCCGATGGCAACTCCCGTGACCAGGCAACTTTCAGTTCGCCGATCTTGGCGACGTACAGTTTCCGGTTCGCTCGCACGGTGAATCCGTTGCGGGTGAGCCGGATCGCTTGGCGATGGTCTTTCCGGGAACGGAACCGCGGTTTGCCGAGTTTCGGGCCTTTACGTTTCCCAGACAGGGAGTCGAACCAGTTCCGATAGGCGGCGCGGGCGTCCTGGCAGGCTTGCACCAGCACCACCGACGACACCCCGGCCAGCCATGCCCGTTCGGGGGTGCGTTTGGCTTCGGTGACCACCCGCCGCTGCAGTTCGGTATCGGATAGTTTCAACCCGGCTGCGTGCGCAGCTTCGCGAGCGTGGAGGTTGTCGTTGTACACCACCCGCGCACACCCGAACGCTTGCGCCAGCGCAATGCGCTGAACGGGCGTCGGGTAGACGCGGAAGTTGTACCGAAGCTGCACCCGCGCACGGTAACAACGACCACCGACAGAAACCCTCGAGCCCTAATCGCGAAGCGGTTGATGCGCTATGCGATCGGTACCGGTCTCAACGCTCCGTCCGACTATCCCGCGCTGGCCTGCGCGCATCTGAGATCGGTCACCGGCCTCGACCTGGTGACCGCAGCAGATCTCGTCGAATCGACACAGGACACCGGTGTTTTCATCCAGATCTCGGGCATCGTCAAACGGACCGCGGTCAAACTGTCGAAGGTCTGCAACGATCTGCGGCTGCTCTCCTCCGGCCCCCGCTCGGGATTCGGCGAGATCCGCCTGCCCGCGGTACAAGCCGGATCGTCGATCATGCCGGGCAAGGTCAACCCGGTCATCCCGGAAGTGGTGAACCAGGTGGCCTACGAGATCGTGGGCAACGATATCGCGATCACGATGGCCGGGGAGGCGGGACAGCTCCAGCTCAATGCCTTCGAACCCGTGATCGCGCACAAGCTCCTGGAATCGATCACGCATCTCACCGCAGCGGCCGATACCCTCACGGTTCGCTGTGTCCGGGGGATCACCGCGGATATCGACCATATGCGGTCGACCGTCGAGCGCTCGATCGGACTGGTCACCGCCCTGAATCCGCATATCGGATACGAGGCCGCAACCGCCCTCGCGGCACGCGCGCTCACCTCGGATTCGACGATCCCCGAGCTCGCCGTCGGCGCGGGCCTGCTCACCCCGGACGAGATCGGCCGTATCCTCGCACCGGACAGTCTGGTCCACCGCAAGAGCCGATCCGGCGAGACGAAAGGTCGCCTATGAGCCGAACCGTCCTCGTCACGGGCACGTCGCGGGGAATCGGGCGAGCGGTCTGCCGAGCGTTCGCCGCCCGCGGAGACAGCGTCGTGGTCCACTACGCGAATCGCAGGGACGACGCGATGGCCACACTGGAGTCACTCGAGGGCAGCGGCCACTTGCTCGTGCACGGTTCGCTGACCGATCCCGAAACCGTACGAAGCGTGGTCGACCGGGCCGCCGGACTCCACAACGGGCTCGACGTCGTCGTCAACAATGCGGCAGTGATGACACCGCATCCCCCGGCGACGGTGTCCTACTCCGAATGGCAACGCGCCTGGACCGATACCCTGAACGTCAACCTCGTCGCCGCGTCGAATGTCTGCTACTGCGCCGCCCAGGCCATGATGGCGGCAGGCCGGGGCGGGCATATCGTGAACGTAGGTTCGCGAGGCGCTTTCCGCGGTGAACCGGACCACCCTGCCTACGGTGCCAGTAAAGCGGCTCTGCTGGCGATGAGTCAGTCGCTGGCCGTCGCGCTGGCACCCCACGGCATCGTGGTCGGCGCTGTAGCCCCCGGATTCGTGGAGACCGAACGGGTGGCGGAACGATTGCACGGTCCCGAAGGTCCCGGCATCCGCGCGCAGAGCCCCTTCGGAAGGGTCGCTCAGCCGGAGGAAATCGCGTCCGCGGTCGTCTATCTGGCATCGCCCGAAGCCACCTGGGCCGCCGGAGCCATCCTCGATATGAACGGAGCATCACATCTCCGGCTCTGAGGGCCCCGGGCGGCGTAGCCCGCGCGAGGCGGGTGCGCGCTCGTATGTCGGTGCCCGTTGCTAACTTTCGCTCGCAACACAACAACGAAGAGCGGGAACGGTATGACTGCGGCAACCACGACATATCTCGAGCTGTCGGAAGAGGGAGGGTCGGCGCACAAGTTCTACGAGGTCGTCGCGGACGGCAACCGGGTCACCATCCGGTACGGACGCATCGGAGAGCAAGGCCAAAGCAAGGTCAGTTCTTTCGCCGACGCACAGAAGGCGCACGCGGCGGCACAGAAGAAGATCAACGAGAAGAAGCGGAAGGGTTACGCACCGGCCGTACCGGGTGCGCGGGCGGCCCGCCCGGTGACGCGACGCGCCATAGCCAGCCGCCGCTCGACCGCTCGTACCGCGCCGGTGCTGTGGAGCTTCGATTCCGGTGCCGCGGCATTCGGGATATTCGTCGACAACGAACGCTGCTGGATAGGCAACGAGAACGGGGATGTGTTCACGCTGACACCCGGCGGTGACGTGGTCGGCCGATTCCGGTTGCCGGACTCCGTGAAATGCATCGTCGCCGACGACTTCTGGATCTACGCCGGCTGCGACGACGGTCGCGTCTACGATCTGTCGGGCAAGGTCCCCCGGGCGGCCTACGATATCGCCGCAAATGTCGATATCTACTGGCTCGATATCCACGACGGCATCCTCGGTGTCTCCGATGTGGAGGGTGGGCTCACCGTTATCGATCACGAGGAAGAGTCGCTGTGGAACCGCCGCAGCCACGGCGATTCCGGTTGGATGGTACGAATCGACGACGACGGCGTCTACCACGGCCACTCGGCCGGGGTCACGAAATACGACCTGGTCGACGGCAACCACCGATGGAACCGGGACACCGGCGGACCCGTACTCTTCGGCTGGCAGGAAGCCGAAGCCGTGTACGCGGGGACCGCGCGTAATCAGGTCAGGATGGTGGACAAAGCCGGCCGCTCCGATCGTGCATTCCAATGCGATGCGGCGGTGTACTCGTGCGCGGCCTCACCGGACGGGCGGTACGTCTTCGCCGGCGACAACTTCTCGTCGGTCTACTGCTTCGATGCCGACGGGCGGCGCCGCTGGAAACTCGGCACCGGCTGCGGTTCGGCCTATTCGATGCAGTACCACGACGCACGGCTGTACCTCGTCACCACCAGCGGCACCCTGGCCTGCCTCGATGTGAGCGAGACCGCCGTCCACGACGCCGAACAGGGCCTACTGCCACAGACAGTTTCCGTGAAAGCGCCGCCGATGGCCGCGGTGGTACCCAGCAGCACCTTGGAAGTTGCTACCGACAGTTCCGGTGGAGTCGTCGTCGAATGCGTCGACCTGGACGGACGGCTGCGCGTGCACGTCGTCTCCCCCGGCTTTCAACGAGAATGGAACGTGCAGTTCCCCCGCGATATCCGGCAGGCCGGGACCCGCTATGTGGTGGACGGGGTGACCGAATCCGCTCGCGGCGGGTTCTACCGGGTGCGGGGCGATATCCGCCGATTGAGCTGATCCGAGTGAGCCGCGAAATATGATCCAACATCCACCCCTCCAGCAATGCGGAGAACCCTGAGGGTCTCCGGTGGAGCCGATCCCGATCAGCCGTCCATCGCCGGCTGCGGCGCTGCTGTCACTTCGTAGCCGAGATGGGTGAGCACCTGCGTGGTGGCCTCGGCGTAATCGAGGGCTCGACGGAGAACGGAACCCGCGTCGCGGAATGGGTGCGCGGGCGGGCCCCCGCCGCGCGGACGCCCCGGTAACAGGTCAGCGCAGCGCCTGGGCCGCCGCGACGAGATTACGCAGCGAGGCGACGACCTCATCCGTGCGGCGGATCTTCGGACTCCCGCACAGTGGGGTCCGGATCGTCCAGATCCAGGACGGTGTCGGCCAACTGGTCCAGCACCGCGCTCTGGTGACTGATGATCAGGAGCGCGGGCCCGTCGCGGCGTAGCCGGTCGAGCAGGTCGATCACTGTCTGCTGGGACTTCGCGTCGAGTGAGGCGGTGATCTCGTCACAGATCAGGATCTGCGGGTCGGCGGCCAGGGCACGGGCGAGGGCTATCCGCTGCTGTTGCCCGCCGGAGAGTTCTCCGGGGTGGCGGGTGGCCAGGTCCGGGTCGAGGCCGACCTCGGTCAGCAGGCGGGTCACCTCGAGGTCGGCTGTGGCGGTATCCATTCCGCGCAGCAGGGTCAGTGGCCGGCGGATCTGGGTGCCGACGCGGTGCGCCGGGTTCAGCGCGGTGGCGGGGTTCTGCGGGATCAGTTGCAGTGCGCGACGCTGCGGTGTCGTGCGTTCGTCGGTACCGGGCGGCAGGATTGTCCCGGCCAGCCGGATGGTGCCGCTCGCCGCCGGGTGCAGACCGGTCAGCGCCCGGGCCACGGTGGTCTTCCCCGCTCCGGAGACCCCGGTGAGCGCGAGACAGGAGCCGGGGAGCAGGTCGAAGGAGAGACCGTCGACAACCCGCCGTGAGCGGTACCCGACCGTCAGCGCTGCCACCTGCAGAATCGGCTCCTGGCCGGAGAGCTGTGGTTTCCGCATCGTCACCGCCGCTGCTCGGCTGTCGGAGCCGCGTATCGGCCGATGGGAAACAACCCGGCCGGCGTCGAGTTCGAGCACATCGTCGACGAGCGGTGCGATGCCGGGGAGATCGTGCGTGATGATCACGAAGGTGGTGGCCGCATCCCGGCGTACCTCGCCCAGCATCTCGACGAGATCGACGCGGGCCCGCAGGTCAAGTCCGGTCGTGGGTTCATCGAGGACGATCACTGCGGGATCGCCGATCATGGCCATGGCCACCAGGACTCGCTGCTGCTGGCCGCCGGACAACTCGTGCGGGAACCTGCGGCGGAACGCACGATCGGCGGGCAGGCCCACGCGGCGCAGGGCGGCCGCCACATCGTCACCGGTTCGTTCGAGTCCGCTCGCCCGGATGATCTCGGTGATCGAGGTGCCGATCCGCAGCGCCGGGTTCAGACCGGTGGCCGGATCCTGCGGTACGAACCCGACGGCCCGGCGGTGCCGCACGCCCCGGCCGACGGTGGCCGTGCCCGAGGCCGACAGCCCGCGCGGCAGCGCACCGAGCACGGCCGAGACGAAGGTCGTTTTCCCGGCACCGGAGGGCCCGATGACAGCCAGCCCTCGTCCCGGGGCCAACTGCACGGAGACGTCCTCGAGGAGCACACGTCCGGCGTCGGTCCGGACAGTGAGTTGCTCGGCGCGCAATCCTTCGCCGGCATCCGCTTCCGGTGCCGCCGTGCTGTTGCGGCGGCGAGGTGGGACGATCACCCGGTCACTGAGCATATTGACCGAGACCACCAGAACCATGATCAGCAACGCCGGGGCGAGCACGGACCACGGTTGCATACCGAATCCCGGCCGGTTCTCGGTGATCATCAGTGCCCAGTCCGGTGCCGGCGGGCGCAGGCCGAGTCCGAGGAAACCACCGACCGCCACGATCGAGATAACCCCCGACAAGCGCACACCGGCGTCGGCCAGCACCACACCACGCAGATTGGGCAGGATCTCGACCACGGCAATCCGCCACAGCGGTTCGCCCCGGGCGCGGGCCGATTCCACATAACCCGCACCGGCGATATCGTGCACCGCGGTGCGGACGATCCGCGCGATCCACGGCGCGGCAGCCAAGGAGGAAGTCAGCAGTACGGCCGCCGCTCCCGGGCCGAGCGCGGTGGCCGTCACCGCCAGCACCAAGAACCACGGGATGACGACGATCGCGTCCACCGGCCGCATGATCCACGGATCCGCCCGTGGCCGCAGTCCGGCCAGCAGACCCAGTGTCAGCCCGAGCGTGTAGGCGATGAACAGCGACGCCGCCGAGACGCTGATCAGCGACCAACCGCCGTGCAGCAGACGGGACAGCACATCCCGGCCCACGACATCGGTGCCGAGCAGATGCTCCGCGCCGGGCGGCCGGAACGGTGCCGCGACCGAGGCCGTGGGCGGATACGGGGCGAGCAACGGTCCGAGCGCCACCAGACCCAGAATCCCCGCGACGACCAGCGCCCAGCCCGATTTCCTCACCATCGTCCTGCCCCCAAGAGTGTGCGGGCTCGCGGGCTGATCAGCAGGGCGAGCAGATCCGCCAGCAGGTAGACAGCGATCCCGAATGCCGCCAGCAGCACAGCTGCGGACTGGACGAACGGGTAATCCCGCGCCGCGATCGCGATCAACAGTTCCTTGGATACGCCGGGATAGGAGAAGAGGGTTTCCACGACCGCAATGCCACCGATCAAACCCACCACCGACCCGGCGAGCGGATGGATGGAGGCGGACACGGCGTTGGGCGCGATATGCCGCCACGCCAGCCGGAACCCGCCGACACCGTTGAGCCGTGCGGTGCGGATGTATTCGGTCGCCATGACCTCGGCAGTCTGGGCGCGCACGATCCGCGCGGGATGCGGTGACAGGCCCGCCAGGAGACAGATCACGGGCAGCACCAGCACCGCGGGCCTATCCCAGACGCTCGTGCCGGTGGGAACCAGCGATACCGCGGGCAGCAGCCGCAGCGACAGCGCGGTGATCGCCACCAGCAGGACACCGGTGATGAACGGCGGCACCGATTCGACGGCCAGCGCACCGGCGCTGACCACCCGGTCGGTGCGCGACCCCGGGCGGGCGCCGGCCAGCAGCCCCAGCCCCAGCGCCAGCGGGATCAGCAGCACGATCGTGAGCAGTCCCAGCGCGGCACTGTTGGCCAAACGGTCGAACAGCACCTCGGCGACCGGGCGGCCGGAGATCAGCGAATCACCGAGGTCACCCCGCAGGAATCCGGCGACCCATTCGGCGAACCGGACCGGCGCCGGCCGGTCCAGGCCCATTTCCGCACGCAGTGCCGCCAACTGCTCGGGCGGGGGATCACCCGCGCCACGCCGGGACAGCACCACCACCGCCGCATCCGAATCCAGCAGTTCGAACAGCAGGAAAACCAGCACGGTGACCGCGGCGAGCACACCCGCCCCGGCGCCGGCGCGGCCGAGAATATATCGCAGCACGCCTCAGGCCTGCGGAGTCATCCAGGTGGTGGCGTAGTTCGCCCAGTCGTCGGTACCCGGAACGCCGGCGCGCATCCCTCCGACGGTGTTGCGGGCGGCGTCGGGCCGTTTGGCGAAGCTGTGCAGGATGAGCCCGCCTTCCCGCCACAGCTCGTCCTGGAGTTCGAAGTACAGTTCGCGGCGCCGCTCGGGATTCATGGCGGCCCGGGCCCGGGCGAATTTCGCATCCCAGGCGGGCCGCCGCCATGCGGTGCCGTTGCTCGGTGAGGTACTGGTTCCGGTCTGGCCGTAGAAATAGTCCAGGCTGTAGTTCCACCACCCCACATGCGTGAGCGCGCGTTTACCGGAGACCTGGGAGAAGTAGGTATCGGCGGGCGCGGATTCGAGCCGGATGGTGATGCCCGCGGCCTTCGCCTGTTCGGCGTAGAGGGTGGCCGATTCCACCATGCCCGGCATACCGTCGGCGGTCACCAGCGCGACCTCGAGGTTTTCCTTCCCCGCGGCCCGCAGCAGGTCCCGGGCACGCTGCGGGTCGTAGCTGCGCTGCGGCAGGGTGTCGTTGTAGTACGGCGCTCCCTTGCCATAGATATCGTTGCCGACCTCGCCGTACCCGTAGTAGACGGCATCGACCATCGCCTGCCGGTCCACGGCCAGCCGCATCGCCTGCCGCACCCGCACATCGTCGAACGGCGCCAGATCGGTGCGCATCTGGAAACACCCCATCAGCCCCTCGGGCGGTACGTATACCGTCGCGGCCGGGTCGTTCTCCAGGTTGCGAGCCTGCAGGTAGCTCATCTCGTGCACCACGTCGCCCTCACCGGAGAGAAAGGCGTTCATCCGGGCTTCGGTTTCGGCGATCTGGACGATCTCGACCTCGTCCAGCAGCGCCGGGCCGTCCCAGTGGCGGTCGTTGCGGCGCAGTAGCGTGCGGTCGCCCGGCGACCAGGCGACCAGCGCGAACGGCCCGGTACCCACGGGCAGGGTGCGCTGGTCGAACTCCGTGGTGCCGTCCTTGACGACATAGCAGTACCACCCCGCGAGCACCGATCCGAAGTCGGCGATCGGTGTTTTCATGGCGACCAGCACGTCGAGTTCGCCGTCCGCCTTGGTCCGCGCCATATCGACCATTGCCAGGTCACCGGACGAGGCCCGCGCCGGGTCGAGCATCCGCTCGAAACTCCACAGCACATCGCGGGAGGTCAGCGGACTTCCGTCGCTGAACACCACCCCGGGTCGCAGACTGATCCGCCAGACGCTGCCGTCGGCGTTCGGTTCCAAGGACCGGGCCAGGCGGTACCGCAGGGTGAGATCGTTGTTGTAGGCGACCAGCTTGTCCCAGACATTTTTCGATACCGCCCCGCCGGCCGAACTCCCCGCCTCGTGCGGGTCCAGCACATCGGAGGTCGCGGACCGCCCCGCGATCAACGACCGCAGCCGGCCGCCCGATTGCGGTGGGCCGGACGGCGGCCCGGACGGCCCGTCCGCTGTACCACAGCCCGTGAGCAGCCCGGCGCCGCCCAGAGCGGTCAGTCCGAGCAGACCCGCGCCGGTTGCCAGCAGTCGTCGGCGGCCGAGCACTGTCCGACCGGTTGTGGAGTTGTTCATCGCCATCCTCGTGGGGTGTCACCCGATACCGTGGCGCAGGTGTCCTGGCTCCCGGATCGACGCATCCCCGCCTGCCTTCCGACCCGGGTAGGTCGTGGCTACTGATGGCGGATCGCTCCTCGGTGACAGTTGCGGGACAGCCCCGGATTCGCACCGGTGTTCCCTGCTCCACGGAGGACGTTACCGGGAATGCGTTCTACTCGGCGGATCCGGGCAGCGAGAACGGTGCGCGGCCCCCGCCCTCGTCATCTCGCGGGCGAACCCTCGATCAGCGCTGCGCGGGCCAGCGTGGCCTGCGCCATCTTCACATGCGCCGCATCGACCAGCACTCCGTCGACCCCCACCGCACCGCGTCCCGCCGCCTCGGCGTCGCGGTATGCGGCGATATTGCGTTCGGCCAGCGCGATTTCCCCGGCGGTCGGTGAATAGACGGTGTTCGCGATCGGCACCTGTACCGGGTGGATCGCCCACTTCCCGGTGTAGCCGAGCAGTGATGCGCGGCGGGCGTCGCGTTCGTAACCCTCGGTGTTGCCGTAGTCCGGGAACGGCGCGTCGATCGCGACGATGCCCGCGATCCGGGCCGCGACGATGACCTTCGCGCGGGCGTAGTGCCAGAAATCGCCGGGGTAGTCGCCGAGCGGTTCGAAGTTCGTGTCCACCCGGGCTCCCTGGGAAAGCGAGAAATCGCCCACACCGAAGATCAGCGCGTCCACTCGCGAACTCGCCTTCGCGATCTCCTCGGCATTGGCCAGGCCTTCGACCTCTTCGATCAGCACCTCGAGGCGGATTCTGCGGTCGAGGCCGAGTTTGGTTTCCAGCTGGGTGAGCAGCAGATCGACCCACCACACATCCCGGGCGGTGCAGGCTTTGGGGACGACGATGGTGTCCAACCGGTTACCGGCGCGAGTCACCACCTCGATGATGTCGTCGTGGCACCACTGGGTGTCGAGTCCGTTGATCCGTACGGCCCGGACCGTGCGGCCCCAATCGAGGTCGTTCAGGGCGCCGATCGCCTTCTCCCGGGATTCCTCCTTGAGGCTTTCCGGTGTGGCATCCTCGAGGTCCAGGAATACGAGGTCGGCGCCGCTGGCGAGCGCTTTGCCGAACATATGGTCGTTGCAGGCCGGGAGCGCCAGTTCGGAGCGGCGCAGCACAGAGGTCATCGAAAATCCTTCTTTCCGGGGTGGTTCACAGCACGCCGCGGGCGCGCAGATCGTCCAGTTCGGGGTCGGTCAGGCCGAGGATGTCGCGGTAGACCTCACTGTTGTGCTGACCGAGGCGCGGCCCCAGGTGGTCCAGCCGGCCTGTCGCGCCGGAGAACCGGGGCACCGGCGCCTGGACGGTCATCGTGCCCAGTTCGTCGTCGCCGACGGGTACGAAGACACCGCGATGCCGCATCTGTTCGTCGCCGACCAGGTCGGCGATATCGTAGACCGGGGCGGCGGCCACCTCGGCGGCATCGAATACCGACATCGCCTCGGCGAGAGTGTGTTCCGAGACCCACGCCGCCACCACCTCGTCCACCTCCGCCGCACGGGACAGCCGCCGTTGCGGATCGGCGAAATCGGCGTCGGTGACCAGGTCGTCACGGCCGATGGCACGGAATACCCGCAGCGCGAGCGCGGGTGAGCTGCCGGACATGGCCAGCCAGCGGCCGTCGCTGGTGCGGTAGGTGTTGCGGGGTGCCGAGATATCCCAGCGATTTCCGGCCCGTGCGGGCACGAGACCGAGCTGGTCGTAGCCGAGCAGGGTTTGTTCCAGCAGCCGGGCCAGCGGGTCGACCAGGTTGATATCGATCAGCTGTCCCGGGCCGCCGTGTACATCGCGATGGTAGAGCGCCATGACCACGGCGTAGGCGGCGTTCAGCGAGGCCACACCGTCGGCAAGCATGAACGGCGGCAGGGTCGGCGGGCCGTCCGCCTCCCCGGTGAGATGCGCGAAACCGCTCATCGCCTCACCCAGCGTCCCGAACCCGGGACGTTCACTCTTCGGCCCGCTGAGCCCGAACCCGGTGATATGCAGCATGATCAGGCGATCGTTCACCGCGGACAGACTCGCGTAGTCCAACCCCCAGCGGCGCAGGGTGTGCGCCCGGGTATTGGCGATCACCACATCGGCCTGCGCCGCGAGCCGGCGCAACAGTTCCTGCCCCTCGGGCGCTCTCAGGTTCAGCGTGACCGATTTCTTGTTGCGGGATACCGATTTCCACATGAGGCCGATTCCGTCGCGCTGATTACCCCATGCGCGGATCGGGTCGCCCGAATCCGGCTGCTCGACCTTGATCACCTCGGCGCCGAATTCGCCGAGATAGGTGGCCGCCAGCGGTGCGGCCGCCAGTGTGGCCATGTCCAGGACGCGGATCCCCTGTAGCAGGGAACCGCTTGCGGTGCCGCTCATCTACACGCTCGATCCGGCGGCAGCGCGCGTGGACGCGGGAACGGCCAAACCCAGGTGTTCGCGCAGCGTGTTCCCCTCGTAAGCGGTGCGGAACAGGCCGGCCCGCTGCAGATGCGGCACCACCATCCGGACCACGTCCTCGAACGCGCCCGGCATATGGGTAGCGGCCAGTACGAAGCCGTCACACGCCTCGCCGTGGAACCATTCCGCCATCTGCTCGGCCACCTGCGGTCCGGTGCCGACGAAACGCGGCCCCTGCAGGAGCGTGGCCCGGTGCCCGGCCAGATCCCGCACCGTGACCGGGCGGCCGAGGTGGGCGCGCATGTTCTCCACGAGCCCGCGGATACCGGAGATCGAGGCGATCACCTCGTCGGTCACCTGGTCGTCGAGGCCGTGCCGGGCGAAATCGTAGTTGGTCAGCTCGGAGAGCAGCGTCAGCGAGGCCATGGGGTCCACGAGATCGTCGAGCAGCATGGCCTCGCGTTCCTTGGCGTGCTGCTCCGACTCGCCGACCACCGCGTAGGCCATCGGGCATATCTTCACCGACCTCGGGTCCCGGCCCGCCGCATCGATGCGGGCCTTCTGGTCGGCGTAGTGGCCGCGCGCCACCTCCAGGCCGGGATCCCCGGTGAAGATCAACTCGGCCCAGCGCGAGGCGAACTCGCGACCCCGGCCGGAGGACCCGGCCTGCATGACCACCGGCCGGCCCTGGGGTGGCCGCGGTACTGTCAGCGGTCCGCGCGCGGAGAACCAGCGGCCCGTGTGCCCGAGTTCGTGCACTTTCGCGGGATCGGCGAAATACCCGGCCACCCGGTCGTGCTGCAGCGCGCCGTGTTCCCAGGTATCCCACAGTCCTGCCACCACATCCAGGAATTCGTCGGCACGGTCGTAGCGCTCTTCGTGGCCGAGATGCGCTTCGAGGCCGAAGTTCTGCGCTTCGCTGTCGTTGACCGAGGTGACCACATTCCAGGCCGCCCGGCCGCCGGACAGGTGGTCCAGCGTGGCGAAGGTGCGCGCCACATGGAACGGCGCGTAGTAGGTGGTGGAGTAGGTGGCGCCGAGACCGATCTTGGATGTGGCCTGCGCCAGCACCCCGAGCACCACACTGAGATCCAGCTTCACCGGACGGGCGCCGGTGCGCACCGCTTCGGCGACCGAACCACCGTAGATCCCGGGCATCGCCAGCCGGTCATCGAAGAACATCAGGTCGAAACAGCCTTCTTCCAACTGCCTGCCGACCTTCGCGTAGTAGGACGCGTCCAGGTAGCCGTGTTCGGTGTTCGGATGCCGCCAGGAACCCGAGTACACCGATGTACTGCCCGCCTGCATGAACGCGACCAGTGACATCCGGTCGTCTCGTTTCGCCGCCATGCACCGAATGTAACATCTGATATATCAGGTATCAACGGTCAGATGCGGTATTCCAGGTGCTGATAAGCTCGGCGGATGACAGCTGTCGACATTTCCGGCACCGTGCGCGAACGTGCCGCACGTGAACTGCGCGACCGCATTCTCACGGGTGCGCTGCCCGCCGGTTCGCGGGTCGACCTGGACGCCATCACCGAGGAGTTCGCCACCAGCCGCACGCCGGTACGCGAGGCGCTGCTCGAGCTGTCCTTCGAAGGTCTCGTGCGAGTGGCGCCCCGGAGCGGTATCACGGTGATCGGGATCAGCGGCGACGATGTGCGCGACAGTTTCGTCCTGCTCGGCGTACTCACCGGCCAGGCCGCGGCATGGGCGGCCGAGCGTATCGCCGGCGAGGAACTGGTGCGGCTACGCGAACTGGCTCAGGCGGTGGCCGACCATGCCGGCGGCGACGGAATCGGTGAGGCGAACTGGAGATTTCACCAGGCCATCCACCACGCCGCCCACTCGCCCCGGCTGCTCACTCAGATCAAACAGGCGGCGCGGGTGGTGCCGTCGAACTTCCTGCGCCTGTTCCCTGAGCACGAGAAGCACTCGCTGCACGAGCACGACGAACTACTCGACGCACTCGAAGCACGGGATACCGGCGCGGCCCGGGCCATCGCCGAGCGACATGTCCTGGCCGCCGGGCACTTCCTGGCCGACTGGCTCGAGCACCGGAAACAGGAGCGACAGGGCTGACCGAGAGGTCATTGCGCGGCTGCTTCCGGCGATCGGAGTTCGACGAGCAGGTCTCCCCCGTCGACCTGGGCGACGGTTCCGATCGCGACCCGGGCTATCGTTCCGGCCCGCGGCGCGGTGATTGCCGCTTCCATTTTCATGGCCTCGATGGTCCCGAGCGTGTCACCGGCGGTGACGGTATCGCCTTCGTCCACCGACAGGGTGACGACACCGGCGAAGGGAGCCGCCACGTGCCCCGGGTCGTTGCGGTCGGCCTTCGCCGCGGCCTTCACCGCACCGGCTACGGAACGGTCGCGCACCGCAATCGGGCGCAACTGTCCATTGAGAATGCACATGACCGTGCGCATACCGCGTTCGTCGGGTTCGGAAACGGCCTCGAGCCCGATGAGCAGGGTGACGCCTTTCTCCAGCTGGACTCGGTGTTCCTCACCGTAGCGAAGGCCGTAGAAGAACTGGTTGGCCGAAAGGCCCGACGTATCGCCGTAGGTGTCCCGGTGTGCCAGGAATTCGCCGGTGGGACCGGGGAACAGCAGCCGGCTCAGGCGGGCGCGGCGTTCGGCCGAATCACCGTCGAGCGCTTTCTCATCTGCTTCGGTGAGCGCGACCTCCGGTTTCGCGGCACTGCGGCCTTCCAGCGCGCGGGACCGGAACGGTTCGGGCCAGCCACCGGCCGGTGTGCCGAGTTCACCGCGCAGGAAACCGATCACCGAATCCGGGATGTCGTAACGTGCTGGATCGGCGGCGAACGATTCGGCGTTCACACCCGAACCCACCAGAGCGAGCGCCAGATCCCCCACGACCTTCGACGAAGGGGTCACCTTGATCAGCCGGCCCAGCATCCGATCGGCGGCGGCATAGGTGGCCTCGACCTCTTCGAACCTGTCACCCAGTCCGAGGGCGATGGCCTGCTGCCGCAGATTCGACAGCTGACCGCCGGGGATTTCGTGGGTGTAGACGCGGCCGGTCGGCGCCGGGAGCCCGGATTCGAACGGGGCGTAAACCTTGCGCAGCGCTTCCCAGTACGGTTCGAGTTCGCAGACGGCCCGCAGGTCGAGGCCGGTGTCGAATTCGGTGCGCGCGGCGGCGGCCACGATGGCCGAGAGGGCGGGCTGGCTGGTGGTACCGGCCAGTGCCGCCGAGGCACCGTCGACGGCGTCCGCGCCGGCCTGCCACGCGGCGAGGTAGGTTGCCAGCTGACCGCCGGGAGTGTCATGGGTGTGGACGTGGACCGGCAGATCGAAATTCGAGCGCAGGGCGGTCACCAGTTTCACCGCGGCCGGGGCGCGGAGCAGACCGGCCATATCCTTGACGGCCAGCACATGGGCCCCGGCCTCGACGATCTGCTCGGCGAGGCGCAGGTAGTAGTCGAGAGTGTAGAGATCCTCACCCGGGCTCGTCAGATCGCCGGTGTAGGACAGTGCGACCTCGGCCACGGCCGTGCCGGTTTCGCGGACGGCGTCGATGGCCGGGCGCATCTGGTCGATATTGTTGAGCGCGTCGAAGATACGGAAGATATCGATGCCGGTCTCGGTGGCTTCGGCGACGAAGGCCCGGGTCACCTTCTCCGGGTACGGCGTGTAGCCGACGGTGTTGCGGCCACGCAGCAGCATCTGCAGGCAGATATTGGGGATCGCTTCGCGCAGCGCCGCCAGCCGTTCCCACGGATCCTCGTAGAGGAAGCGCAGCGCCACATCGTAGGTCGCGCCACCCCAGCATTCCACCGACAGCAGTTCCGGAGTCATCCGGGCGATATGCCCGGCCGCCGTCACCAGTCCGTCGGTGCGGACGCGGGTGGCGAGCAGGGACTGGTGCGCGTCACGGAAGGTGGTGTCGGTGACGCCGACGGCTTTCTGTTCCCGCAGCGCCGCGGCGAACCCGCCGGGCCCCAGGCGCAGCAGCTTCTGCCGCGATCCCGCCGGCGGCGCCACCGCCAGGTCGATCGCCGGCAGTTTGTCGTGCGGATACACCGCCGTGGGCCGCGCCCCGTACGGTTTGTTGACCGTCACATCGGCCAGGTACTCGAGGATGCGAGTGGCGCGGTCGGCGGAGGCTCGGGTGGTGAGCAGGTGCGGGCGCTCTTCGATGAATCTCGTCGTCACCAGCCCGGCGCGGAACGCCGGATCGTCGAGAACCGCCTGCAGGAAAGGGATATTCGTCGCCAGCCCGCGGATCCGGAACTCTGCGACCGCCCGGCGGGCGCGGGCCACAGCGGTATCGAAATCGCCTCCGCGGCACGTCAGTTTCACCAGCATCGAGTCGAAGTACGCGCCGATCTCGGCACCGACGTGCGCACCACCGTCCAGGCGGACGCCCGCACCACCTGGACTCCGGTACGCGGTGATACGACCGGTATCCGGGCGAAATCCATTGGCCGGATCCTCGGTGGTGATCCGGCATTGCAACGCCGCACCGCGGATCCGGACCGTCTCCTGACTCAGCCCGAGATCGGCGAGCGATTCACCGGCCGCGATCCGCAACTGCGACTGCACCAGATCGACATCGGTGATCTCCTCGGTCACCGTGTGCTCGACCTGGATGCGCGGATTCATCTCGATGAAAACGTGGTTACCGCGTTCATCCAGCAGGAACTCCACGGTTCCGGCGCAGCTGTATCCGATCGCGCGGGCGAGGGCGACGGCATCGGCGCAGATCCGTTCGCGTAGTCCGGCGGGCAGGTTCGGGGCGGGCGCGAGTTCGATCACCTTCTGGTGTCGCCGCTGCACCGAACAGTCGCGCTCGAACAGGTGCATCACATTGCCCTGGGTATCGGCCAGGATCTGTACCTCGATATGGCGTGGGTTCACCACCGCCTGCTCCAGGAAGACCGTGGGGTCGCCGAACGCGGATTCGGCTTCCCGCGAGGCCGCCTCGATCGACTCCCGCAACTGTTCGCGGGCCTGTACTCGGCGCATACCGCGGCCGCCACCACCGGCGACCGCCTTGACGAAGACCGGGAACTCCAAGTGCCCGGCGGCCGCGAGCAGCTCCTCGACGTCGGCCGACGGCGGGCTGGACTGCAAAACCGGTAACCCGGCGGCACGCGCGGCCGCCACTGCCCGCGCCTTGTTACCCGTCAGCTCGAGCACCTCGGCGGAGGGGCCGATGAAGGTGATCCCGGCGTCGGCGCACGCCGCCGCCAGCCGGGGGTTCTCCGAGAGAAAGCCGTATCCGGGATAGATCGCATCGGCACCGGCGGCGATCGCGGTGCCGACGACCTCGTCCACCGACAGGTACGCGCGGACCGGATGCCCCTGTTCTCCGATCTGATAGGACTCGTCGGCCTTGTGCCGATGCGGGGAATTGCGGTCCTCATAGGGAAATACCGCGACCGTACCGGTCCCGAGTTCGTAGGCGGCGCGGAACGCGCGGATCGCGATCTCACCGCGGTTGGCAACCAGGATCTTGGAGAACATATCGGTCGACCTCGTCGGATCAGGGCGCAGAGGTGGGCGCGCCGGGGGAACGGAATCGACGGCCCGCACTCGGAGTGCGAGCCGTCGATGAGCGGGATGCCGAAGCGTCAGGCCACGACCGGGCGCTGCGGTACGCCGACGTATTCGCTCAGCGGCCGGATCAACGCGTTCGCTTCACTCTGCTCGATGATGTGGGCGGTCCAGCCGGTGATCCGGCTCATCACGAAGATCGGCGTGAATACCTCGATATCGAAACCGAGCAGGTAATAGGCCGGACCCGTGGGGAAATCGAGATTCGGCTTGATCCCGGTGGCGTCGTCCATCGTCTTTTCCAGGATCTCGTACATCCGTACCCACTGCTGCCCGTCGGTGACAGCGGCGATGTCCAGGAAGGCCTGCTTCATAGTGGGGACCCGGGAGTCACCGCGCTTGTAGACCCGGTGGCCGAAGCCCATAACCTTTTCCCTCGCGGCCAGCTTGCTGCGCAGCCACTCTTCGGCCAGGCCGGGCTCGCCGATCTCCAGCATGTGATGCATCACGGCCTCGTTGGCACCGCCGTGCAGCGGGCCCTTGAGTGCCCCGATGGCGGCGGTGACGGCGCTGTAGATATCCGACAGCGTCGAGGTGACCACTCGCGCGGCGAAGGTGGAGGCATTGAAGCTGTGCTCGGCGTAGAGGATCAGCGATACCTCGAACGCCTTCACCAGCTCCGGTGCCGGCACCTTGCCGAAGCACATGTTCAGGAAGTTCTCCGCGTAGCCCATATGGGAATGCGGGGCGATCGGGTCCAGATCGCGGCGGCGGCGGTGATCCGCCGCGACAATGGTCGGCAGCACCGCGAACATCCGCAGCGCCTTGGCACGGTTCGCCTCGACCGAGTTGTCTTCCTCGGTAGCGTCTTCCGCGCCGAGATAGCTGATCGCGGTGCGCACCACATCCATCGGGTGGCAGGTATCGGGCATCTTCGCCACCAGCGACAGCAGCGAACGGTCGACCCGCCGCGAGGCCCGCTCCTGCTGCTGGAACCGCTCGAGTTCGGCGTCGCCGGGAAGCTCGCCGTACCACAACAGGTAGGCGACCTGTTCGAAACTGCAATTGGCAGCCAGATCCTGGACAGCGTAACCACGGTAGGTCAGCGAATTGGTTTCCGGCACCACTTTCGAGATCGCCGTGGTGTCGACGACTACGCCTGCCAAACCTTTATAGATGGTCGGGATCGCGGATGACGGACCTGCACTCTTCGACGGATCTATCACCACAGCCGGATTCGTCACTGGTTCCTCCCCAGAGTGAAATTGAAGATATCCGAATCGAATTCGTTGTAGCGCTCGTACTGCAGCAACTCGTAGAGGCGGCTGCGGTGCTGCATCCGATCCAGCAGACCGGATTGCGTGCCCTCCGCGTATATTTCGCGCAGCCCCGTCTCCGCCGCGTACATCGCCAGGCGCAGGGTCGAGACCGGGTAGATAACGGCGTTGTAGCCGATCTTTTCCAGCGTCGCCGCCGAAAGAAGCTCAGATTTGCCGAATTCGGTCATATTCGCCAGCAGCGGCGTGGAGACCGCGGCACGGAACTTCTCGAAATCACCGGCCGTGTGCAGCGCTTCGGTGAAAATGAGGTCCGCGCCCGCGCCGGCATAGGCCTCGGCCCGATCGATGGCCGCATCGATACCTTCGATACCCGCCGCATCGGTCCGCGCGCAGATCACGAAGTTCGGATCGCGACGGGCCGAGACCGCCGCCCGCAGCCGCCGCACCATCTCGTCGACCGGCACCACGGCTTTGCCGTCGAGGTGACCGCACCGCTTGGGGTTGACCTGGTCCTCGAGGTGGCAGCCGGCGATCCCGGCGTCCTCGAGCACCGTCACCGTACGTGCGGCGCTCATCGGCTCACCGAATCCGGTGTCGGCATCGATCAGCACCGGCAGGTCGGTGACCCGGGCAATCTGGTGCCCACGCCCGGACACCTCCGAGAGCGTGGTCAGCCCGATATCGGGCAGCCCCAGGTCGGCGGCGAGCACCGCGCCGGAGACGTAGACCCCTTCGAAACCGATCTCCTGGATCAATGTGGCGACCAGCGGGTTGAACGCGCCGGGGAACCGCTGAATACGACCGGATTCGAGGCCGGCGCGGAAGGCCGCGCGTTTATCGGCGGCCGCGGTGGACGCGGCGAGCAGACCGGTCATCAGAACAGTCCCTTCGGGGAACGGGGCGCGCGGGCGAGCACATCCGGCGAGACGGTGAAGGTGAGCTCCGGCAACTCACCCGCGGACAGCTCACCCGCGCGCTGGACCACCTCGAGAAAGCGGTCCTGCTCGGCGGGCTCGACGACTCCCTCGGCGAGGGTGCGGAACTTGGCGATGTACTGGTCGCGGGCGAAGGGACGGGCGCCCAGCGGGTGGGCGTCGGCGACGGCGAGTTCGTCCACGATCACCTCACCGCTCTTCAAGGTGACCTCGGCGCGGGCGCCGAATGCCTTCTCCGCCGGGTCGGTCGAGTGGTAGCGGCGGGTCCACTCCGGATCCTCGGCGGTGGAGATCTTGCGCCACAATTCCACGGTGTCCGGACGCTGCGCGCGCTCCGGAGCGTAGGAGTGTTCGTGATGCCAGGTGCCGTCCTGCAAGGCAACGGCGAAGATGTACATCACCGAGTGGTCGAGGGTTTCGCGTGAGGCCGTGGGGTCGAACTTCTGCGGATCGTTCGAACCGGTACCGATGACCACGTGGGTGTGGTGGCTGGTGTGCAGCACGATCGACGCGATCTGTTCCAGATCGCCGATCCGGCCGCGCAGCCGCCGGGCCAGGTCGATCGGCGCCTGGCTCTGGTATTCGGCCGAATGCTCCTTGGTGTAGGTGTCGAGGATCGCGCGCTTGGCCTCCCCCGGACCGGGCAGCGGCACCGAGTACTCGGCCTGCGGACCGCCCAGCAACCAGGCGATCACCCCGTCCTCACCTTCCCAGATCGGCGACGGTGCGCCCTCGCCACGCAGCGCCCGGTCGACGGCCTCCACGGCCATCTTCCCGGCGAACGCCGGTGCGTAGGCCTTCCAGCTCGAGATCTCGCCCTTGCGGGACTGCCGGGTCGCGGTGGTGGTGTGCAGAGCCTGACCGATGGCCTGGTAGATGGTCTCGGTGTCCAGGGCCAGCAGGGTGCCGATACCGGCGGCCGCGGACGGCCCGAGATGAGCGACATGGTCGATCTTGTGCTCGTGCAGGCAGACGGACCGGACCAGATCGACCTGGATTTCGTAGCCGGTGGCCAGGCCGCGGATCAGCTCGCGGCCGGAGCGGCCGGCGTGCTGGGCGACCGCGAGAATCGACGGGATGTTATCGCCCGGATGCGAGTATTCGGCAGCCAGAAAGGTGTCGTGAAAATCGAGTTCACGGACGGCGACACCGTTGGCCCAGGCCGCCCACTCGGGAGAGAACCGGCCGTCCACGCCGAACACCGTCGCGCCGGGACCGTACGGATGTGCGAGCGCCTGGGCGCGCGCGTTGGCGACCGGGCGCCGCGTCACCGACGCCGCCGCAACCGCCGCGTTGTCGATGATCCGGTTGACGATCATCTCCTCGGTTTCCGGGGCAACTGCCACCGGATCCGTCGCAACCTCCGCGATCTGCCATGCCAGATGCTGCTCGCGGGGGAAATGCTCCGCGGAACGATGGGTACGGACGAGATGATTCTTCACAGTCTTCGGCCTCCAGGGATCGATGCGATTCGCTTCGATTCGCACGCTACTGACACGACCGAGCTGCGGGAATCCGTCGCAAAAGCGTATTTTGTGGAGCCCGACCTGCAAAGTTGTGGAGTTTGTGAAGAACCCGGCGGCCCGGTGGAAGCCGCCGGGGGCCGACCCGACCGCCCCGATGCGGGCAACTTCAGCTATCCGCCGCCGCGGGCGCGTACGGGGTGGTCGCCGGTCGGTTCTCGTCGGCGGCGAGCGGTCGTCCGATTTGCGGGAACGCGCGTTGCGGGCACGCCGTACGTTCGCATACCCGGCAGCCGGCTCCGATCGGAACAGCGGCGGCCGTATCGTGGAGCGGGAGCCCGTGCGAATACACGAGTTTGTCGGCGTAGGCGAGGTCACATCCGAGTCCGACAGCGAAGTCTCGCGACGGCGCCAGATAGCCCGGGCTGCTCTCGCCTGTGGTCCGCGCCAACCACAGATAGGTGCGCCCGTCCGGCATCTCCGCGATCTGCGTGCGTATCCGGCCCGGCGTCGCGAACGCATCGTGTACCACCCACAGCGGGCAGCTGCCTCCGGCCCGGGAGAAATGGAACGCGGTAGCGGACTGCCGTTTCGAGATATTGCCCGCCCGATCGGTGCGGACGAAGAAGAACGGCACACCACGCTGCCCACGCCGCTGCAACGTCGACAACCGGTGACATACCGTTTCGAAACCGACCTCGAACTGCGCAGCGAGCAGATCGATGTCGTAGTGCAACGCCTCGGCCGCACTCAGGAACAATCCGTAGGGCAAGATCAACGCACCCGCGAAGTAATTGGCCAGCCCGATCCGCAGCAACCGACGCGATTCCGCCGGCAATGCAGCGGTCTCGGCAAGCAGATCCTCGATCACCCCGGGCTGGGTGAGAAACGCAAGCTGCGTGGCCAATTGGAACGCACGCTGCCCGGCGGTCAGGCGACGTGCGAGGGTAAGTGTGCGTTTCTCCGGATCGTAGAGGCGTTTGGGTCCGGGCCTGACCGGGTCTTCCGAGCGGATCAGGACCTTCACATCGTGTTCGTCGTGCAGAAGGTGGGCCAGTTGCAGATCCAGTCCACCGAGTGTGAACCCGCGCCGCGCGAACAGGCTCTCGGCGGCAGCGTCCAAGGCCGGGATGTGATTACGGCGGTCATAGAAGAAATCACGAACATCCTCGTAGGGCATCGCTGTCCGTGGGTCGGCCACCGGCGATTCGAGCCCGGCGGTCAGCTGCTCGAGCTGGCCGTTGGCAACACGCAACCGACGATGCTGACTGATCAGCAACCGCGCCGCCGCCGGCGCCCGCGAAACAAGGTCGTCGAGTTCACCACCGCTCACCGAGCCGGCTTCCGGGTCCTCGGTAAACGCTTCCTGCAGATCCGCCAGCAGCCGCGCATCGGTCTCCGGCGCGAAGAAGCCCACCTCCAGATCAAAGGTCGATGACAACCGCATCAACACCGGCACCGTCAGCGGCCGCTGATCATTCTCCAGTTGATTGACATAACTCAGCGACAACCCGAGTGCCTTGGCCAGCCCGGACTGCGAAAGCCCCCGCTGATCACGCAACACCCGCAACCGAGCACCCGCATACATCTTCTCCACCGGCCGACCCCCTTCCCACAATATTCGAGCCGGCAATCGGGCACACCGACCGAACCTGCTGGGATCGCACCCGATGCGATGGGCCGTGGGCACTACTCCGACCGGCACCGAACCCAGCCCGGCAGCGCACCGGGCGGCGGGCGGCCGAGCGGCGAGACCGTGCCGATCGCCCACGGCGACCGCAGCCCGGCGGCCCCGGGAACCCCGAAAGTGATGACATGATGCACACCTGTCGTCCGCAATGAACGGCCCTCGCCCGTTCATGCGCGCACGACGACTACGCGTCCAGGAACTCTCCCGGATGCGCCGGTATCGGCGTAGCGCCCGATCCGCGAGGCGACGGCCGCCGGGCACGGCGTACCCGGCGCAACCGGCAGGTCTTCGGACTCACGGGCATCGACCTCGTTCGGCCGACTCGGGATCGACCCCGAGCTGTACTACGCCGTCGCTTCCCAGGGCACACAACCCAGTGCTCTATAACGGCGGTCGTTCCCGCTCACCGCTGCGGGACAGTCCCGGATTCCCACCGGGTTCCCTCTCACCCGGCCACTCGACATCGCACGACGCCGACCGGCGGGCTTCGACGCCGCACACCATCGCAACAGCGCACGGCGGACCAGCTGCGCTCGCCAGAATATGCCCGCCCCCAGAAACCCGGACCGGCGGGCGCCGGTATCGGGGCGGCCGGCGGCCCCTCGAGCCTCATCATGTCCGTCTCCGCAGGTGCGAGACGAATGCTGTGGATCTGGTCAGCGGGTTCCGCTCCATCCACGGCCATACGCCGTCTCGCACCGCGAACTCGCACCTGACCGCGTCACGTAGTTGCAGGTTTACTGGACAGCGACCACGGCTAATCCGTTAGCGGGCCTCACTTGTTCACCCGATCGAAACTGCTCGACCTCTCGCTGATGCACTTCTGATCGACTACTCGTTCCGGACGGCATCGCGCGCAAGTCAGATCGTTCGCCGAAAGGACTGAGGGACTGTGCACTACATGGATTCGAGCTATGCCACCTTTTCGCCCGAGGGCCGGCGGTGACCGGCGCGATGGAAATCCTCGAGCTGACAGACGACTTCTACCAGGATCCGCATGCGACCTACCGGGCGCTGCGTGAACGCGGTCCCCTGCACCGAATTCGATTGGACGGTGTGCTCGGCTGGCTGATCGTCGATCACGACGTAGCCAAACAGGCCTTCGCGGAGCCGACCATCAGCAAACGCATCGGGTCGCCCGAGGGGCAGGCTGTGCTGGCCAAAAACGGTGCAGCCGAGATGTTCAACACCGCCATCAGCGACAACATGCTGTTCGCCGACCCGCCCCAGCACACCCGGCTACGCCGCCTCGTCGCCAAGGCATTCGCCGGTCCCGCCATCCGCGATCTCCAGCCGAGAATCACCTCGATCGCCGACACCCTGCTCGAGGAGATCAGCGCGCGAACGACCGTCGACCTCATCGACAGCTACGCGTTCCAGCTGCCGACGGCGGTGATCTGTGAACTGCTCGGAGTCCCCGACGAGGACAAGGAAGATTTCCGCTCGTGGACCGCCGTCGTCGTCAACGACTCGGCCACCCTCGAGGAACGCGCCACCGCCGGGGTCAGCTTCTTCACCTACCTGACCAACTTGATCGCCGAACGCACCGACGACCCCCGCGACGACCTGCTCTCCCAACTGATCATCGCGAAAGACCACGAAGACCGCCTCGACGATCACGAACTCATCGCCATGCTGCTACTCCTGCTGATAGCCGGGCATGAGACCACCGTCAACCTCATCGGCAACTCGGTACTGGAGCTGCTACGCGATCCGGCACTGGCCGAGCGGTTGCGCACCGACCACGAAGCGATACCCGCCTACCTCGAGGAGATCCTGCGCTGCCACGGGTCGTTGCACGTGGCAACGGCTCGCTACACCACCGCCCCGATCACGTTGGGCGGTAAGGATATCGACGCGGGCGAATTCATCCTGATCTCGCTCGCCGCCGCCAACCGCGACCCGGCGCGCTTCGCCGACCCGGACCGGATCGACCTCGAACGACCCGAGACCCGGCATATCGCCTTCGGGCACGGCATCCATCACTGTCTCGGTGCCGCCCTGGCCCGCCTGGAGGCCACCACCGCGATCTCGCGACTGCTGGCCAAGTTCCCGGAGATATCGCTCGACGGGGAATTCAGTGATCTGACGTGGCGGAAAAGCCTCCTGATTCATGGCCTGACCAGCCTGCCGGTTCGACTGGCCGCACCCACTGAATCGCATCCCGCATCCAGCGCTGACGCGGACCGCTTCGCTTTGCTGGTCTGACCTCGGTCGTCACGGCGACGTCCCCTCGCACCTGATTCCAGGAAGGAAGGCCGCCAGGCGGGCGAAACCTCGCTGCTGCGCAAAGTCGCTGCGATGACGTGCTCTCGATCAGCTCGGTTCGTCATGTGCCGCCGGCGGCGCTGCAGGACGCGATGAAACCACCTGAGAGGGTGAACTCACGACGGACGCGTCCTCCTGCTGCGCCGCCGGCGGCAACGACTTCATGGGCGGCATCTGGGAACTACCCAACCGTTTCCAGGGCTGGAGATCGTCGTCGTACGGAAAATATATCTAGATTTCTGTACAGTTACAGTATGTCGCTGCTACATAACCCCCATGAACTCAGCGTTTCCGATGCCGCGCAACGGGGCGTCGCCGGGATGGTGGCGGACGCCGAGAGCGGCACCGATCTGGTGGTAACTCGCCATCGCAAGCCGGTTGCCGCCATGGTGAGCATGGATCGGCTCGCCGAACTGGACCGCGCGGAATCCGACCTGCGTGACCTCGCCCTGGTTCTGGCCAGGGCCGCGACCGACACCGGGAGCCGGACCTCTCTCGACGAGGTGCTCGGCGCGTTCGGTCATACCCGGGAATCGCTCGCCGAAATCGAGGACGACGAGTAGGTCGATGGTCGACATCTACTTCACCGACGCGGCGATCGACGACCTCCGCAAGCTCGGCCCTGACGCCGTACCCAAGGTCCTGAAAAAAGTTCTCCTACTATTGGATTCACCACATGCCGGCTATCCACTCGGCGGTGATCTGACCGGGTTCCGCAAGCTCGTCGTCGGTCGCAACACCTGGCGGATCGTGTACCGGAGCATCGACGACCAAACCGTCGAGATCTGTGAGATCTGGGCAATCGGTGCCCGTGCCGACTCCGAGGTCTATGCGGAAGCGACGGCTCGCATCGTCGCGTCGGCCGCCCGGCTACCAGAGTTCAGCAAGCTCGGCGAGGTGGTCGCCAGGCTCGGCCACCACCTCGAGCCATTCGGCATCCCATCGGAACCAGTGCGTGAACCCGTCCCCGATTGGCTCGCGCAGCGTCTGATCCATACGGTGGGTATGGCTCCGGCCGAGGTGGCAGCCCTCGGGCTCGAACAAGCCGTCGATCGTTGGGCCGAATACACCTCGCGACCGGCGCAGTAGACGCGAACTTCCCACACCGGGCAGGGCCTGGCACTTCGACGCCGAACAGGGGACAGGAGGGCAGCGGCGGAACCGCTGGTAACCGCGGGGTGAGTGCAATGATCCTGTTCACCAGGACCGGAATCGGTGGAGGGTTGGCCTTGGCCAGATCCGCGGTCCGGATACCACGACGGAGGCCATCGGTTTCGGCCGTTTCGAGTCGAGTTCCCGGTTACGCTTGATTAATGGGGGCCAGCGAATTACCAAGCGCCACAGGCTCGATGGGCCTCGGGCAACCTCGCGCCGGGGATGAGACCGTAAAGGTCATGATCACCGTCAAGACCTACCCGAACCCGAGCGACACATACGGTGAGACCGTCTGCGTGGCGGGCGTCAGGCTCGATCGGGAGCGTCCCGAGTGGATCCGTCTCTACCCGGTGAAGTTCCGCAACGAGGACTTCGACAAACAGTTCAAAAAGTACGAGATCCTGCGCCTCAACGGCACATACAGACAACCCAACGACCACCGGCCCGAGTCGTTCCGCCCACGCCAGAATGAGCTGGAACACGTAGAGCTGCTGGACACGAGCAGCAATTGGCAGCGACGCAGGATGAACCTCGACGGTCTAATCGGCGCCGCCACCATGTGCGGGCTCCTCGCACAAAACCCTATCGGCGGTATGGGCACCCCGTCACCGTCGCTCGGACTCATCAAACCGACCGACATCGACGTCAGCGTCGTCACCGGAGAACCCTGGTCCGCAGCGGAGCAGGCGAAGATCGACAAGTCGTCGGCTCCGGACCTATTCGACACCTCACTCAGACCGCTGGAACCCGCACCATTCGCTGTGCGATATAAATACCGCTGCGAGTCGTCGAAGTGCCGCGGCCACGACCAGAAAGTGCTCGACTGGGAGGCGGGGCAGGCCGGCCGACGCTGGCTGAAGTCCCATGGTGCCCGCCGGGCGCAGGAGATGCTTCTCGGGAAGTGGCGCGACACAATGCTCTCACCTGACCGCGATGTCCACTTCTACGTCGGCAACCAGAACCAGCACCGCCGGTCCTTCTCCGTCCTCGGGGTCTGGTACCCCAAGACCGAACTCGCCTTGTTCTAGACATGTACCACTGCGGCCTTGGGCCGGGCTTCAAGGAGTCGACGCACCACCATGTCTCGATGGCACTCGGCATGGTCGTGCTCGAAGCACAGCAGCGCCACCACACCACCATCGAGAAGCTCGCACACGTGCGCAAGAGCGTCAGTCGCAGCGGCACTATCGAGTACGTCGTGATAGCGGGCGCGGGATTCCGCCTCACCGGCTCGGAAACCGTCCCGATTGCTCTTCGGATTGCCGAGCGCCCGATGGTGGACGTAACCGATGCCCACCGCGGCAAGAGCCTCGGCAAGCTTCGTCTTCGACAACCCAGGTTTGCGGCTCAGCGGAGTCAGACGTACATCGACGAGCACCTGGACGCCTCGTTCGACGAGCTGGGCGACGAGATCGTCGATGGTTTTCCCCTCGTAGCCGATGCTGACCAGGGTTCCTTCGGCGGCGTCGCACTCGGCGGCAGTGTCAGGGGCTCCCATAGGGTCCTATGGTGCACCAACTACTGCGATGTAGCGCGATGGCCCCGAACGTGCGCGGCCGATTCACGACAACAACTCAGTCCGAGTTGCTACAACGACCCCCCGATCCCGGCCATACCCCGGATCGGATCACACTGTCTCACTGGCAGGACGACGGCAGAACCATAGTCACACCGTCTCGGGGCCAAACCGGGGGTGGTCAAAATAAAACAGGTCAGGCCCGGTTCTAAACCGAGCCTGACCTGGGGATTCAAGTGGAGCTAAGGGGACTCGAACCCCTGACCCCCACACTGCCAGTGTGGTGCGCTACCAGCTGCGCCATAGCCCCGGATGGTTGCCGCCGGTTCCCCGGCTGCCTGAACGAAGTTACACCACCTCCACGTCAGGCACCAAATCGGCTGGATTCCGGGTGAACGGCGAGGTCAGGGGGCGACCTGCTGGACCCATTCCTGGTTCTGGGTGTCGAGCTTGGTTGCGACGTCGAACACACTGGGGGTGGCGGCGTCGCCGTCGAGGGCGGTCTTCAGGTCTTCGACGGCCGCGGTGGCCTGCTGTCGCGCCTGGTCGGTGCGGGCGCCGGTGGTGATGCAGTCGCGAGCGGGCTGGGGCGCGCCGGATTCGGTGGCGATGGTCGCGAGCTCGTCGTCGGTGAGGCCGGATCCTTCCTCCGGCTGCCGGGTGGTGAGGAGGGCGTCGTGGAACTTCGAGTAGGTGACGCCGGAGCCGGTCTCCGCGACGCATTGCAGGGCGGCGGTGGCGCGGGTGGAGTAGTCGCCGCTGTCGGATTTGGGGTCGAGGAAGTTCACGAAGCGATAGCGGACAGCGAGTTTGCCGTCGTCGATTTTCTGGGCGATTTCCTGGCCGTAGAGACGTTCGAGGCTGCCGCAGCCGGGGCACATGGGGTCTTCGTAGATTTCGAGTGTTTTCGGAGCTTCGGGTAGGCCGAGGCGCACGCCGCCGTCGCTCTGCACCGCGGCCGTGACCGCGGTGTTGCGGACCGATCCGTAGCCGTCGTTGCGCACCTCGGCGTCGCCGGTCCCCCAGCGGAAGGCGAAGAAGACGATCAGCGCGATCAGCGCCAGGGCCACCCCACCCAGGGCGTAGGTGGTTCCGTTGGACATCGGCCGGGGGGTGTAATCGGACGGCGGTTTGCTCACGCGACCACTCTGCCGTATCCGGGCGAATCGGTCACGCGCACCCGGTGGTGCGGGGGCTCAGTGCTTCGAGTTCGCGGCATCGTGTCCGGTGTAGTCGGCGTCTCCCATCCGGGCGGAGGTGGCGTTGTGTGCGTCTCCGGCAGGCTTCACCACTGTCGGCTCCGGACCTTCGGCCGTCCCGGCCGACTCCGGTTCGGGCTCGAGGCTCGCACGTTTCATCGGCTCCGGAACCATGAACCAGGCAATAGCGGCCACGGCCAGCAGTGAACCGGTGGCTGCGAGCCCGGCACCGTAGCCCAGCTGCTGGGCGATGGCGCCGACCACGATGGGGCCGAGGACGGTACCCAGGTCCTGGGACATCTGGAATCCGGCGAGCATGGTGCCGCCGCGCGCCCGGGAGCCGATGATATCGCCGACGGCGGCCTGCTGGGCGGGGGTGAACAGGCCTGACCCGACACCGGCGACGAACGAGGTGACCAGCAGCCACACCAGGTTCGGGGACAGACCGAGACCGGTGGTGCCGATCGCGCACACCAGGGCCCCGGAGATCAGCAGGGGGCGCCGGCCGTAGGTGTCGGAGAGCCGGCCCGAGAAGAACAGGACGGTCGCGTTACCGGCGGCGAAAACGGTCAGCGCCACCCCGGCCATACCGGACGGTTGGCCGAGGACTTCCACCACCAGCAAGGGGACGAGTGCCATCCGGACACCGAACACCGCGGCGCCGTTGGCGAAGTTGGACCACAGCGCCGCACGATATTCGGGCCGGGCCAGACCTTGCACGAAACTCACGGTGGCGGCGTCGGCGGCCGATTCGGTTTCGGTGATCCGCGAGTCCCGCAGGTTGAAGTACACCACCGCCACGGCGGCCAGCAGCGCGACCGCGTAGATCAGGAACGGCGCGCGCAGGCCGAACCCGGCCAGCGCCCCACCGACCAGCGGGCCGGACAGTCCGCCGATCAGGAAACACGTCGACCACAGCCCGGTGACCCGGCCGCGTTCGGTGGGCGGGGACAGCCGGATCACCAGCGCCATCGAGGAGACGGTGAACATGGTCGATCCGATTCCGCCCAGCGAACGCAGCACCATCAGCTGCCAGTAGGTCTGGGCGAAGGCACTCGCGCCGGTCGAGAGCGCGACGATGAGCAGCCCCACCAGATAGATCCGCCGCTCCCCCAGCATCTGCACCAGCCGCCCGCTGACCGGCGCGAACAGCAGCCGCATAGCGGCGAACGCGCTGACGATCGCGGACGCGGCGGCCACCCCGACCCCGAAGCTCAGCGCGAACTGCGGCAGCACCGGCGAGACCAGGCCGAACCCGATCGCCACACAGAACGCGGCGGCGATGAGGACCCAGATCTCGCTGGGCAGCGGCGGCCTGTCCGCCTTTCCAACCCGATGGCCGCGCCGGCGGAAGCGCCCCAGAATAGAGGGTCGCCCCACGGCGTTCGACCCAACCGGCTCCTTCGCACTCTGGGAACCGGATCGATCGTTCGCTACGGCCTCACCACTCACCCAGGCAACCAACACCGAGGTAGCCGTCACAATTCCCCGGCCGCAGCCGGCAAGTGAATTCGCTGCCCCGGCATGAGCTCACCGCACAGGCCGCCACCAGTGGCTCGATCGCGCTGGGCTCGGCAACCGGCCAGGTCGGACACGTACTGGCCGCAGTCACAGCGAAGGAGATCGCGCTGAAGAGCAAGAACGTCGCCGAACTCGCGGACCAGGTGTTGCCTGCCCTTACGGCGGCCATGCTGCTGTTGAAGCAGCAGGACGCAGCGGAGGCGGACAATTTTCGAAGCACGGTTCTCGTAGCTGTCGAGACAGCTACCCGGCCGCAGAAGGGCGGGCCGAGCCCGGTTGTGGCCGATATGACCCGCAAGATCACCGCAGCCCTCGACGCCGCATGAGAGGGAGGAACCGGGCCGGATCTTCGTCTTTCAGTCTGCCGCCAGCACTCGCCCGACAAGCTCCCGCGCCGCCTCCTGGACCTGTCCCAGGTGGTCAGGTCCGTGGAAGGACTCCGCATAGATCTTGTATTTGCTCTCCGTGCCCGACGGGCGGGCCGCGAACCAGGCGTTTTCCGTGCTCACCTTGAGGCCGCCGAGCGCGGCACCGTTACCGCGGGCCTTGGTGGCGACCTCGGTGATCGGTTCGCCCGCGATCTCGGTGGCGGTCACTTGACCGGGGTCGAGAGCGGACAGCAGCTTCTTCTGTTCGGCGTCGGCGGGGGCGTCGATGCGGGCGTAGGCGGGACTGCCGTGGTTGCGTTCCAGTTCGAGGTAGCGGGCCGAGGGGCTCTGTCCGGTGACGGCGGCGATCTCGGCGGCCAGCAGCGCAAGCAGGATGCCGTCTTTTTCCGTGGTCCACACGGATCCGTCCATCCGCAGGAAGGAGGCGCCGGCGCTCTCCTCACCGCCGAAGGCGAGACTGCCGCTGAACAGGCCGGGTACGAACCATTTGAACCCGACCGGCACCTCGTAGACGTCACGTCCCAGCACCCGCACGACCCGGTCGATCATCGCCGAGGTCACCGCGGTCTTGCCGATCTTGGTGAGCGCATCCCAACGGTGCCGGTTCGCCACCAGGTAGTCGATCGCGACGGCGAGGAAATGGTTCGGGTTCATCAGGCCACCGTCGGGTGTGACGATCCCGTGCCGGTCGGCGTCGGCGTCGTTACCGGTGGAGATGTCGTAGTCGTCGCGGATCGACACCAGCGACGCCATCGCATGCGGGGACGAGGGGTCCATCCGGATCTGGCCGTCGCCGTCGAGCGTCATGAACCGCCAGGTGGGGTCGACCGTCGGGTTCACGACCTCGAGCTCGAGGTCGTAGCGCTGCCCGATCTCTTCCCAGTAGTCCACGCTGGCACCGCCCATCGGGTCGGCGCCGAGCCGGATTCCGGCGCCGCGGATGGCGTCGAGGTTGAGTACCGCGGGCAGATCGGCGACGTAGTGGTCGAGGAAGTCGTAGCGGCCCGCGGCGGCCATCGCCTGCGTCAGCGCGGCCCGTTTCACCCCGGCCAGGCCGCCACGCAGCAGTTCGTTGGCGCGTTCGGCGATGGCGTCGGTGGCGCCGGTATCGGCCGGGCCGCCGTGGGGTGGGTTGTATTTGATACCGCCGTCGCGCGGGGGGTTGTGGGACGGGGTCACGACGATGCCGTCGGCTTGTGGACGGGAACTGTCGCGGTTGTGCCGGACCACCGCGTGGCTGAGTGCGGGCGTCGGGGTGTAGCGGCCACGGGAATCCACCACGGCGCCGATATCGTTGCCCGCGAGAACTTCGAGCACTGTGGTCCACGCCGGTTCGGACAGGGCGTGGGTATCGCGGGCCAGATACACCGGCCCCGTGATTCCGCGGGTGGCACGGTATTCGACGACGGCCTGGGTGATCGCCAGGATATGCGCCTCGTTGAACGTGGCGTCCAGGCTGGAACCGCGGTGCCCGGAGGTTCCGAAGACGACCCGCTGAGTGGGTTCGGCGGGGTCGGGAACGCGACTGTAGTACGCGGTCACCAGCCCCGGCACGTCCACCAGATCGCCGGGGCGGGCGGGCCGCCCGGCTCGGTTGTGCGCCATGTTCGGAGCTCCCTTCGTGGTCGGCCGTACCCGGCTGGTCATCGTGATCATCCGAACAGTCCCACGGCGGCAGCGCCGAGATAGACCGCGCCGAGGCAGATCCCGGTGTTGAGCACGATATTGCCGAACGCGTACCCGGCGGCACCACCGGTGGCGAGCCCGACCGTCTCGTAGCCGAACGTGCTGAAGGTGGTGAACGCACCGCAGAATCCGATTCCCGCGGCCGCGGCCACCGCGCCGCTCACACCCGACCCGATCAACGCACCCAGCAGCGCCGAGCCCACAATATTAACCGCCAGCGTGCCGAGCGGAAGCCGGGAATCGGTATGCGCGGTGACGAGGCGATCGAGCAGATAACGCGCGGGCGCACCCAGCATTCCGCCCAGCACCACCCAGACCGCGGTCACCGGCCACTCCAGCCGGTGCCCAGCCGCCGCCGATGTTCCGGACCCACCGATACCGCCATCACCCGACCCCTCTCGCTCGTGCCGTCTTACGTTCAGCTCGTGCCGTACTGCGTTGTCCCGCCGCGTCTCCCCGCGATCCACCGGGTGGCCGTCATTCCTGCGACGACCGCGATCAGGCAGGTCACCACGGTTCCCCCGAGGTATCCGAGCGCCACACCGGTGGCACCCGATTCGAGCAGTGTACGAACCTCGGCGCTGTAACTGGAAAAGGTGGTGAATCCACCGAGTACCCCGACTCCGAGGAACGGACGCAGCAGACGCGGCGGCGCGAACACCTCGGTGACGATCACCATCAGGATGCCGATCGCGAGGCAGCCGAGGGTGTTGGCGAGGAAGGTGGCCCACGGAAAACCGGCGGGCCGGACCGGGATCCGGAGCGTGAGCCAGTAGCGCAGTCCGGCACCGAGCCCACCACCGCAGGCGACGGCCGCCAGGACGGCGGCATCGATCGGTGCGGGCTGCACTGGTTCGCTCATGCTGCGGGACCTCCTGCGTTCCACGGCGACGTGCGCGTGGATCGTGCCCCGCAACGGTATCCGCAGGCGGGAGGGGGTTTACATTCGGCCGGATCGAAACGGTTTGCGTTAATTCGTAGCTTGCTACCATTCCGGATGTGAACCTCGCCACCACTGCGCCCCGGACGCGCCGTCTCCGGGTGGATGCGGCGCGCAATCAACAGCGGATCATCGATGCGGCCCGGGAGCTGTTCGCCGACCGTGGACTGGAGATCACGCTCGACGATGTGGCCGACCGCGCGGGGGTCGGAGTGGGCACCGTGTATCGCCGGTTCGCCAATAAGCGGGAACTGATTTCCGAGGTCTTCGCCGTGCACGTCCGGGAATTCGCGCAAGCCGCACAGGACGCACTCGCGACCGCGGATCCATGGGAGGGTGTCGTACGGCTCTTCGATTACGCGTGCCGGCATATGGCGACCAACCGCGGTTTCAGCGAAGTCATGCTCGAAATGCATGACGACCCCGATCGCCTCGCCCATCCGCGCGAACAGCTCGGGCCGGCGGTGGCGGCCGTAATGGAGCGGGCCCGGAACGCGGGCGTACTGCAGCCGGGGATCGCGGACACCGATCTGTTCGCGTTGATCTATATGGTCGATTCGCTCGCCGAGTTCGCCCGCCCGGTGGATTCCGATATCTGGCGCCGATATATGGCGATCACCCTCAACGGCATTCGCGCCCAGGACATGCCCCCGCAACCGTTGGCGGTGAATGCGCTCAGTCTTGCGGAGGTGGAGCGGGCCAAAGCGGCCAAACCGTGCGTGGCCCGCCGTCGCTGAACGGGTCCCGGTTTTCTCCGTGTCAGGACGTTTACCCGGCAGCCGGAGACGCCATCCCCTAGTGTTGGACATGTGACCAAGTTATGGGTGAACTGGGCCGGCGACCAGCGATGCGCACCGGCCCGGCTGGCCGCGCCGCGCGATCACGCCGAACTGGCCGATGAGCTGGGCCGGGCCGCCGCGGACGGGCACCGGATCCGCGTCGCGGGATCGGGACATTCCTTCACCGACACCTGCCTCACCGACGGTCTGCTACTCGACCTGTCCCGGATGAACCGGGTACTCGAGGTGGATCGCGAGACCGGCCTGGCCAAGGTCCAGGCGGGGATGACCCTCGCCGCGCTCAACGACCGGCTCGACGAGTACGGCCTCGCCTTCCCGAACCTCGGGGATATCGACGCCCAGACCATCGCCGGCGCCACCGCCACCGGCACCCACGGCACCGGCGCCCGGCTACCCAACCTCTCCGCGCAACTGCACGGGGTGGAGCTGATGACCGCCGACGGCAGAACGGTGGAACTGACCGAACAGTCCGGCGCCGAGGCGTGGCGGGCGGCACGGGTGAGCGTGGGCGCTCTGGGCGTGATCACCGCCTTCACCCTGCAACTCGTCCCTTCTTTCGTGCTCGAGGGCGTGGAGCGACCGGTGCCGGTGGCGGAGATCCTGGACGATCTGGACTCCTATGTCGACGGCAACGAACATTTCGAGTTCTATATGTTCGCCCACAGCCCGATCGCGATGACCAAACGCAACAACCGGGTCGACCTGCCGCCCGCACCACGGCACAAGGCGGTCGACTGGTTCGCCGATATCGCCGTATCCAATTACGTCAGCGACGCCCTGTGCCGGCTGGCCCGCCGGCGGCCGGCCATCATCCCGCCACTTCAGCGCGCCGCCGCCTACGCCTTCAGCTACCGGCGTCAGGTGGACCGCTCCTACAGGGTGTTCACCAGTCCGCGGCTGTTCCGGTTCACCGAGATGGAATATGCGATCCCCCGCGAATATTCGGTCGAGGCGATCCGGGAGATCAAGGAAACCGCGCGCCGTTTCGATTCGCCGATGCCCATCGAGGTGCGGTGGGTCGCGGGCGACGACGCCTTCCTCTCCCCCGCCGGCGGCCGCGCAACCTGCTATATCGCGGTGCACCAGTACGAAGGTATGGAACACGAGCCGTTCTTCCGCGCCTGCGAAACGATTTTCGACCGTTACGAGGGCCGCCCGCACTGGGGCAAACGTCACTACCAGACCGCGGAGACACTTCGTGCCCGCTACCCGGACTGGGATCGTTTCGCCGCGGTGCGCCGGCACTACGACCCGGCGGGCCGTTTCGCCAACGATTACCTCGACCGAGTGCTCGGTCCCGTGTAGACCGATTCCGATTCGCCGGACATGCGATGCACGCCCGTCGGCGGTCTCACTGCCCCAGGATCAGGTCGACCAGCCGGGGCAGTGCCTCCCCGATGGGTTCACGCACGACCTCGGTGGCCATCGAATCGTACGGTGTGGGTTCGGCATTCACGATGATCAGCGAAGCACCCGCGGCCACCGCCCGGCCGCACAACGAGGCCGCGGGTTCCACCTGGAGTGATGTGCCGACGGCGAGGAAGATATCCGCCGTCTCGGCCGCCAGCGAGGCCTTGAGCAGTGTGCGGTGGTCCAGCGCCTGGCCGAACATGATCACGGCGGCCTTGAGGATGCCGCCGCATTCCGGGCACGGCGGATCGGGTTCCCCGGCGCCGACCCGGTCCAGCGTCTCGGCCATGGTCGCGGAATATGCGCAATCCACGCATACCACATCGAACATGTTGCCGTGGATCTCGATCACCCGCTGCGAGTTCGAACCGGCGCGCTGGTGCAAGCGGTCGACATTCTGGGTGACGATCGTGAGCGCACGCCCGGCCCGTTCCAACTCCACCAGTGCGAGATGCGCTGGGTTCGGTTCGGCACCCCACGCGGGGTTGTCGCGGCGGGCCTGCCAGGACCGTTCACGCAGGGCGGGGTCGGAAACGTAATTGTCGTAGGTGGACAACAGTTCCGCCACCGGATCTTCGGTCCACACCCCCCGCGGACCACGGAAATCGGGGATCCCGCTGTCGGTGGAAATTCCCGCGCCCGTCAGTACGGCGATACGGCCCGCCCGCTGGTGCCACCGGGTCACCGAAGTGCCCCCGGGACCGGCGTTGTTCCGCGGGGAGGGGCACTCGACCGGGATACGCGCCGGTACTGAATCCGCATATCACCAGCTTAGGCAAGCCGGGCCGTGCTCATCTCCCCGCAGCCTCCCCGAGGCCCGACAGCTACTTTTCAGCAAACGCGAATTGGTGTCCGATCCCCGCGAATCGCCAGGAAACATTCCTCGAGTACGGTTTGGGCGTGTCGGGCATACCCACTCCTTCTGATCAGGGGTTTTCCCGGAAAGATCACGTCAGGAGCACAGCCGATCACCAGCTTTTCCCACTCTGTGTGATGGTTGTCTCGAGATTTGCCACGCGGTATCCAAGTAGAGATTTGTCCGTTACGGTGAAGACAGTTGCCACATCCAACCGAGACGGAGGTCCCGCCATGGCTCGCCACCGCGCACCCCGTACGGCAGAACTGCGGATCCAGCACATCCCGGCCCGGAACTACGGCAATAACGGTTTGATAACCGAGACGGCGGGGTACTCGAAAAACATGACAGCACTGCGTAACCGACCAACCCGGATCGCCGGTATGGAATGGGGCACCGCACTGCTGGCGCTCGCCACCTGCCTCATTTTCAGTACCGGAATCGCCGCCATCACCCAATCGTTTTCCACCGCACTGATTGCCACGGCCAGCATCCTCGTCGGCCTGGGCATCACCCTGCGCATCCTGAGAACCCCTCGCTGATCGCGCCCCGTTCCCGAATACCTGTCCGCAGGACTAGCCTGCGAGCATGGCATCCGGGGACGGGTCCGAGGAAAGTATCGAGGGCAACAGCGGGGGTCCAGGCCCACCGGCCGAACCGGTCGATGCGCCGCACCGCAACCCCGGCACGGACCCTGCAGTAGACCACAGCTGGCTGAACCGCCGCTCCCGCCCGCGCGGCACACATCTGCCGCGGCTTTCCACCGTGCTACTCGTCACCGCGTTTTCCGCCGTTCTGATCCTCTACCTGCTACTGCAACCGGGCTGAGCAGCGGCCGGGAATAATCCGGTTGCCGCGGCGCTTTAAGGTTGTCGTCATGAAGGAGAAGGGGCGCAAGGTCATCGCGACCAACCGCCGGGCACGGCACAACTACACGATCCTGGACACCTACGAGGCCGGGATCGCGTTGGTCGGTACCGAGGTCAAGAGTCTGCGTGAGGGCAAAGCCTCACTGGTGGACGCCTTCGCGACCGTAGACAACGGGGAAGTCTGGCTGCGTGGCCTGCACATCCCGGAGTTCAGTCACGGAACCTGGACCAACCACTCGCCGCGCCGGGTCCGGAAGCTGTTACTGCACAAGCGGGAGATCGAACGCCTCGTCGGCAAATCCCGCGAGGGCAACCAGACACTGGTCCCGCTGTCGATGTATTTCTCCGACGGCAAAGTGAAGGTCGAACTGGCCCTCGCCAAAGGCAAGCAGGACTACGACAAACGGCAGGATCTGGCCCGGCGCACCGCCGAGCGCGAGGTCACCCGCGAACTCGGCCGGCGTATCAAAGGGATGCGCTGACCGGCGCGAACAGCACCGGGAAAACGGGAATGAACGACGGTGCCCGAAGTGTTAATATGACTGGCCCGGCAAAGTGCCGGGACGTACGGGGCTGAACGGTTTCGACTGCGTACGTAGATTCAGGGGAAGCGTGTCGGTGCAGGCAAGAGACCACCGTAAGCGTCGTTGCAACCAATTAAGCGCCGATTCTCATCAGCGCGAGTACGCTCTCGCTGCCTAAGCGATAGCGTCTCTGTCGGCCCGAGGTTCGCCCTCGGCTTCGGTGCCGGCATCAGCTAGAGGGCTCACCGCGCGACTCGGTCGCGGAGTAACGCGGGACATCCAACAGCGACTGGGATCGTCATCCCGGCTTGTTCGCGAGACCGGGAGATCCGAGTAGAGGCTCAGCGAACTGCACACGGAGAAGCCCTGGAGAAGCGGCGGAGGACCCGGGTTCGATTCCCGGCAGCTCCACTTCCGAAGGCCCGGTCCACACGGACCGGGCCTTCGTCGTATCCCGGCCCGGAGCCCCGGCGGCGCGATCGGCGAGGGCGCCGGGTTCCACGCCGCCGCAGTCGGCGGTAGCGTAGGAACCACAGCTCACAGTGGTTGCGATTGGTGAGCCGGTCCGCGAAAGAGGTGGGCGCCATGCCCGATATGCGCGATCCCGGTCCGGAGCACGACGGAGCGAGCTCCGGCTACCGGTTGATGGACGAGGTACTCGATATCGGCGACGAGGACCGCGAAGATCTGGACTACGACCTGGGCGACGACGATCAGGCCGACGAGGTCCGCGAATACGAGCGTTATATCGCCGATCCCCCGAAAGAGCTGGTCATCCGCTATCACGAGAACGACGACACCGGCCGATTGGGAATCGCCGGCGAACTCGACCAGGAATGGACCCGCCGCCGGCATCGCGACGAACTGCGCGCCGAGGACCGGCGCCCCGCAGAGGCAGCGGCCATGGAGATTCACGACGAACCCAGGGATTGACCGGCCGGCTTCCTGTCGTCCGCTCGCGCGGTGGGCGATAGGTTCGATGTCATGAGCGAGTTCGCGGGGTTTCCGATCGCGGGGCCGGACTTCTACGAGGATCTCGAGGCCGATAACTCGAGGACATTCTGGACCGCCAACAAGCACATCTACGAGGAAGCGGTGAAGCGGCCGATGACCGCGCTGATCACCGATCTCGAACCCGGATTCGGTCCTGCCAAAATCTTCCGCCCCTACCGCGACGTGCGGTTCGCCAAGGACAAGTCACCGTACAAGACCCATCAGGGCGCGGTCGTGCACACCGCGCCGGGGGTCGGCTGGTACGTCCAGATCGGCGCACCGGGACTGTTCGTGGCCGGAGGTCTCTACGCCGCCACACCGGAACAGCTGTCCCGCCTGCGCACCACCCTCGACGACGACGTTCGCGGCGCCGAGCTCGAGTCGATCGCCGGCAAGCTCGTAGCGGCCGGCTACACCCTCGGCGGCGGCAAACTGAAGACCCGCCCCAAGGGTTATCCCATCGACCACCCCCGCATCGACCTGCTGCGGCACAAGTCGCTGGTGATGAGCCGTGAGTTCGGGGCCCCCGACTGGTTGGAGACACCGCGGGCCGCGACAGAGATCCGCAAGTCGTGGGAAACGCTGCGCCCCATCGTGGAATGGCTCGGGGCGGTCGTAGGGAACTGAGCCCCAGTCGGTCCAGAGGGCACCCACACAGGCTCTCGGATCCGGCCGTCACGCCGACGAGCCACCACCGGCGGGGCTACTCGTCCGACAACTGCGATGTCGAGACCGTTGAGGAGGGCGGCGAATCCCACTCCTACGGGAAAACGTCGACGCCCGCGGCCCCGGCTGCCTGGGCTCTCCACTGACAGCAAAGGCCTTTCCGTCGGTCGGGTCCGGCGCCGGGTGTTCGGCACGGCTCATCGCGGCACCCGCACACCGGACAGCACGAGAGCCGCTGCCGCCACCGATACCGCCGCGACCACGACAGCGAAGGCCGTGACACCGAGCGCGAATCCGAGGTGATCGCTCAGGGCGCCCAAGCCCAAGATCACGAGGCCGGCGACGGTATAGGCACCGATATTGAGCGCGGCATTGGCCTCGGCCAGCCGGTCCGCCGGGATATCGCCGTTGAGCAGGGAGAGGCCGCCGAGCATGGCGGGACCGTAGGCGAGACCGGCCAATGCGGCGGCCGCTGCGAGGCCGGGTACCGAGGAGGTGCCGACCGCGAATACCAGGGTCGCGACGCAGGCGACGGTGCTGACCGTCGAGATGAGCAGGAGACGTCGCACGCGCAGGCCGCGCAGCGCGAACTGGACGCCGGTGGCGACAGTGAACGTCAGGCAAGCCACGGCTCCGGCGATGATCCGGTTGGTAGTGCCGAGGAGTTCGGACAGCAGTGAGGGCGCGAGCGACAGTGTGAACGCGGTGGTGCTCAGTGCCGGGCCGGCGACCGCTACGCCGATGACCAGGTGCCGGCGGTTCGGGCGGGGCACCCGCGGTAGGCGGACCCAGCCTTGCGCCCGGCTCTCGGCCGGCCGCGGCATCGGCAGTATGGCGACGAGTAGTAGCGCGATCAGCAGGAATACGGTTTCGACCAGGAAAACGGTGACGGTGGGGCCCGGCGCGATTTCCGAGAGGATCCCACCCAGCAAAGGGCCGAGTCCGGTACCGACCGCGATTCCGACAGCACCGGCGAGCGCACCTGTACGAGCGCGCGCCGGACCGGCGAGGTCGGTGACCGCGGCGACTCCCGCGGACACCATGGCACCGCTGGCGACGCCGGTGAGTGTGCGTGCGACGAATAATGCGAGGGTGCTCGGCGCGACGGCGAAGATCAGCGCGGCCACGATCGCCAGTACGAGGGCAGGCACGAGTACCGTTTTGCGACCGAGCCGGTCGGAGACGACACCGGAAACCAGCAGGGCGACCGCCATTCCGGCCATATAGCAGCAGAAGACGGCAGTGAGTGTGCTCTTGCTGAAACCGAATTCGGCTTGCCAGAGCACATAGAGCGGGGTGGCCGCGTTCGCCAGAACGAATACGGCGGCAACGGGCCAGGCGGCGGACCAGATTCGAAGGCTCACCATTCGAGCGCCCGGGGCGTCCACGTCGAGAACTGCGGGTGCGGCCATATCGAACTCCTGCCTCAAGTACGAGTTTTCTCGAACCGATACGAACGAAGTCGAACTGTAGCACCTAGTACGATAATTCTCGTACCGACCGATCGGAGGAGAGCCGTGCCGGACCTCACCGCCACGCCCGAATTCAGCAAGACAGGCGAACCACTGCCCGAGCCCACGCGCGAAGAACTGCGCCTGGAAACCGTCCTGGCCGCCCTGAGCGACCCATTGCGACTCAGCATCGTCCGCGCCTACTACCTGGAATCGGGCGGCATCCCGCAGCCGTGCGGCTGGTTTCCGATCGATCGCCCGAAATCGACCCGGACGCACCACTGGCGGGTACTACGGGAGGCCGGGCTGATCCGGCAGTGGCAGCACGGCTTGGAGCGACGCAACGTGGTGCGCGTGGCCGATCTCGACGACCGCTTTCCCGGCTTGCTGAACCTGGTGGCGAAGTGGGAGCCACCGGACTGACCTCGGGCGGATTTTTCACCGCATTGTCTGTTACTCGTCGTCCTACTAACGTGTATCGTCACAAGTACCGGCGTCCGCGTGACAGCGCACCGGTGCCGGTGACGATCGAGGAGGATCGATGAGGCTGTTCCGCAACCACGCCTCCGAACGGCTGACCGACCCGGGAGAGGTCGCGCTCAACGCCCGTAACGTGCATTTCGAGTGGACCGGCATCCCACTGCACTGGATGAAATCCGATCCGATCGCCTCGCATGTCCTCAACGCCCTCAACCTGCTGCTCCCCGAAGGCGAACGCAGCTTCCTGACGACCTTCGGGGAGGCCCTGCCCTTCGTGCGGGACGAGAAGCTGCGTGCGGACATGCTCGGCTTCATCGGGCAGGAATCGATGCACGCCGAAACCCATGCCGGATCGCACGAGCTGCTGCTCACCGCCAATGGAATCGACCCGCGGCCTTACCTGAAGCAGGCCGAGTACGTGTTCCGCAAGACCATCGGCCCGCGGCGGTCCACCGCCACCCGCGCCGGTCGGCAGCAGCTGGTGGATCGGCTCGCGGTGATCGCCGCGCTGGAACATTTCTTCGCCTTCCTGGGCGATTGGGTGCTCAACAGCGAACTGGAGAAGTTTGATGCCGACCCGCGCATGCTGGATCTGTATCGCTGGCACGGCGCCGAAGAGGTCGAGCACCGCAATGTCGCCCACGATGTAGCCGAGTATTTCGGCGTCGGTTACCTGCGGCGGGGCGCGGTGATGCTGCTGGTCTTCCCGTCGTTCCTGGTGCTGCTGGTGCGCGGGACCAAGTACCTGGTGCACCACGATCCCGACTTGCCCGTTCTCGGATATCCGCGGTTGCTGCAGCAGATTCTGCGATCCATGTGGCGCGGTGCGCTCCCCGGCATCCCGGCCCTGCTGGTCAGCGCGCTGTCGACCTTCAAACCCGGATACAGTCCGGAGTCGGTCGGCTCGACCGCACAGGCCGTCGCGTACCTGGCGCAATCACCGGCGGCCCGGGCGGCTTCGTGACCGGGCCCGTACTACCGCTGCCCGCCGACCTGTACGGGCGGCGCCGGCACGACCGCACCCTGCGCGTCCTCGACGCCGTGGTGAACGCCCGGCTGAACTGGACGGCACTGACCAACCGGCGCGATCTGACACCACGCGCCGACGACCGCCGCATCCCCCTGGTGGTGACCGGACGCCGGGTGGAAGCCTCCGACGAAGACGTGGTGAGCCTGCGCCTGTCCGCACCGGACCGGCGCGGCCTGCCGCGGTGGCGGCCTGGAGCGCACCTCGATATCGAACTACCGTCCGGACGCCTGCGGCAGTATTCGCTCTGCGGCGACCCCACCGCGACCCGCGACTACCGGATCGCGGTCCGCCGTATTCCGGGCGGTGCGGGTTCGAACGAAGTACACGACGCGCTGTCCGTCGGCTCGGCGCTGATGGTTCGGGGGCCGCGCAACGCGTTTCCGTTCGCCGCGCCGGGTCACGGGTCGCCCGCGCGGCGGGTGCGGTTCGTGGCCGGAGGTATCGGGATCACGCCGATCCTGCCGATGATGCGGCTGGCCGAAACCCTCGGCGTCGATTGGTCGATGGTGTACACCGGGCGAGCCCTGGACACGCTGCCGTTCCTGGACGAGGTGCGCCGATTCGGCGACCGCGTGACGATCCGCACCGACGACCGATACGGGCTGCCCACAGCCGCGGAACTTCTCGGCGGAGCAGGCGCCGGAACCGCCGTGTACTGCTGCGGACCCGCCCCCATGATCGCGTCCATGGCCGAGACAGTGCGGACTATGCCCGCGGTAGAACTGCATTCGGAGCGTTTCTCGGCGCCACCGGTCGTGAACGGCGTGCCTTTCCGGATCCAGCTCGGCGCCGGCGGCGAGGTGATCGACGTGCCCGCCGACCGATCCGCACTCGACGTTCTGCTCGAGCACCGTCCCGACCAGCCGTATTCGTGCCGGCAGGGCTTCTGCCGGACCTGCAAGGTACGGGTATCGGCAGGCGTTCCCGACCACCGCGACCGCGTCCTGACCCCCGCCGAACGCGACCACGGCGACCTGCTGCTGTGTGTATCACGCTGTGCAGGCGGACGACTCGTTCTCGACCTCTGACCCCACCCCAGCACCAGGAGATCAGCGTGACGGTATCGATATCGGACTACCCGGCGACCGAACGGACGGTGCACCACCGTGGATTCGACCTCGCCGTCTACGAATACGGCGACCCGGACGCCGAAACCGTCGTCCTGGTCCACGGCTGGCCCGATACCCACCATCTGTGGAACGGCGTGATCCCGCTGCTGGCCCAGCGCTTTCACGTCGTCGCCTACGATACGCGCGGCCACGGCGCCTCCACCCGCACCGCACGGGTCGCCGATTTCCGGCTCGCCGAACTGGCCGCCGATTTCTTCGCGGTCACCGAGGCGGTGAGCCCGGACCGGCCGGTACACGTGCTCGCCCACGATTGGGGGTCGGTACAGGTATGGGAGGCGGTCTGCGAACCGGGAGCAAGCGCCCGGATCGCCTCGTTCACCTCGGTATCCGGCCCCAACCTCGACCATCTGGCCGCCTGGGTGCGGGCCCGGTTGCGCCGGCCGAGCGCACGAAATATCTGGCAGCCGTTCACTCAGCTCCTGTCGTCGGCCTATACCGGGTTCTTCATGACTCCAGGTCTGCCGCGGCTGGCGTTCGGTGCGCTCGCCACCGAACAGCGCTGGCGGCGGTTCATCCAGCTCATGAACAACACCGCGCCGTCGACCATTTTCTTCGGGCCCACCTTGAAACAGGACATGGTCAACGGCCTGCTCATCTATCGGGCCAATATCGTCGCGCATCTGATGAAACCGCGTGAGCGGACCACCGATGTACCGGTCCAGCTGATCGTCGCCGGGCGCGATATCGCGGTCCGGCCGGCCGGATACGACGATTCGGCGCAGTGGGTTTCGCGACTCTGGCGCCGCGATGTTCCGGCCGGGCACTGGATGCCGTTCTCGCATCCCGATCTCCTCGCGACCGCGACCACCGAACTGGTGGACGCGGTGGAGACAGGCGAATTGCCCGCGGGAGAAGCAGTCGCCGCCGGTGAAACGCCCGGTCGAGTTCGACAGCTGCCCGTCACGCGCGAGCCGGCCCGAGAGAACGGCACGCGCTGAGCTGGAACCGGTCGACGCAGTCGGGCAGCTGGAGACGGCGGTCGCGCCCGCATCTCCGGCGGTGCAGGGTCTCGGGAGAACTGGTCCCCGGTGCGGCCGGCCGTGACATCGACACAGGCAGGCTGCCTATCCGCAGCGAAACTCCGGTGCAGCCTTACGTTGCGAACTCGGCGGGCCGCTGGCGGGCCCAGGACGGGGCGGGTGCTCCTGGTCGTGTCACGCCGGCAATCCCGCCGAACCGTCGGCCGGGCCGGCCAGCGCGCGGCCGAAACGCTCGCTCCAGTCGCGGATCTGCGCGATCAGCTCCGGCGGTTCGAGGACCCGGAACTCGGCCTCGAGTGAACCCAGCGCCATAGTGGGCCAGTCCAGTGAATCGGTGGTCATCGAAACCCGGCAGCGGCCGGGCGCTACGGCCTCGACCGTGGCCCAGCGCCCGATCCGTTCCCGGACCGCCTCGGCCGGGGCTTCTACCAGGACTTCGATGCGGTACGGGCGCGAAATCCGGTCGACCCCGGCGCGGACGAACTCCGCGGCGTCGGTGGTGGGCAGTTCACGTGGACGGAAACGGGAACCGTCGCCGACGGGCGCGGTGAGCCGGTCGATCCGGAAACTGCGCCAATCGTGCCGGGTCAGGTCGAAGGCCACCAGATACCAGCGACGCCCCAGGGCGACCAGGCGGTGTGGTTCGACATGGCGCTCACTGTGCCGGCTGTCGGCCGCCGTGTAGGTGAAGCGCAGGCGCTCGCTGTCGCGGCAGGCCAGGGCGACAGTGGTGAGCGCGGCCGGATCCGGTCCCGGATCGGAGCGGCCACCCCAATCGGCCGGAACAGTCATCGCCCGGATCGCCTCGACCCGGCGGCGCAGCCGCGGCGGCATCACCTGCACCACCTTGGCCAGCGCCCGCACCGAGGATTCGGCGACTCCCTCGACCATGCCTTGCATCGCGACCTGCAGGCCGATGACCAGCGCGACCGCCTCGTCGTCGTCGACCATCAGCGGAGGCAGCGCCGCGCCCGCCGCCAGCTGATAGCCACCGTCGACGCCGCGTTGCGCCTCGACCGGGTAGCCGAGGTCGCGCAACCGATCGACATCACGCCGCAAGGTCCGCGGTGATACGCCGAGACGGTCTGCCAGCTCGGTACCCGGCCAGTACTTGTGGGTCTGCAGCAGCGACAGCAGGCGCAGGGTCCGCGTGCTCGTATTCGCCATACCTCGATTGTGGTCGAATTGCGGCCGGTTCCTGACCGCTGGATACGACTAGTTGGTATTACCGTGCATGGAGATACCTGCGATGGTGGTGGCGGTGAGCGACCCGTCCGCGTGCTTGCGGCCCCATATCCACACGGGCGCGCCGATATCGATACCGGCCGGATCGCTCGCGATCAGCACGTAGAGCTTGGTCGAACTGTCGGGGTACACGACCACCTCCGCCCGGGTGATCTCGCTACGCACGGTAAGGACCCCGCCGTCGTTGGCCCGGACCTTGCCGAAGACGAACCCGGCCCCGACCTCCGGCGAGGCGGGCCCGACCGGCTCGGGCTGCGGGGACGCGACGGCGGGGGCCGGCCCGGTGGCGCCCACCTGCGGTGTTGCCGCGACGAAAGTGGTCACCGCCGGCTCCCCGGCCGCATGGGGGTCGGTGACACGACCGACGTAGAAACCACCGACAGCCAGCAGAACCGCGATCCCGAGCACGAGTCCCAGCAGGGCGTGACCACCCCAGTACGCCGGATACCCGCCGCCGGCCCGGTTCGGAGAGCCGACCGGATCCAGTTCCCCTGTCCCGGACGATGCCGTGCGCCCGGCACACCGCGGCTGTTCGTCGAGAGTGGCTTCGGCGGCGGCCGGATTCGAACCGGGTGAGCCGATATCGGTAGCGGACCCGGAGGCTTCGGACTCGCTCCCCCAGCCATCGGCCGAGCGGCGCGCCCCGCCGACTATTCGCGGATCCAAGAGCCCGAACCGCTCGGCAGGCAAGTCGACTCCGCGGCGTGAGCCGGACCACGGAGTGTGCTTGCTGGGCATAGTGCCAGGTTAGGCGGTCTGTTCAGCCCCCTATCGTCACTGACGGGGACAAGTCATCGGATGAAAGCTCCCCGCAGGCAGGACCTCTCGCCGCCCGGTCACTCCACGGCGGTCACCACCTCCAGCACCTGCTCGCCGTAGCGGGCGAGCTTGCTCTCACCCACACCGCTCACCTCACCCAGCGCCGCCAGGCCCCCCGGTTTGCGAGCCGCGATTTCACGCAAGGTCGCGTCGTGGAACACCACATAGGCCGGGACCCCCTGTTCCTTGGCGGTATCGGCACGCCACTGGCGGAGCCTGTCGAACAGGGCGGCATCGCCATCGGTGAGTTCGACCGGCGCCGATTTCGCGGTCTTGGCGCTGCGCGCCGCGCGCGAGGGAGTCGGGCGTTCGGGTTCCCGGCGGAAACGCACCGTGCGGCCGTCGAAGAGCACGCTCTCGCTGGCCTCGGTCAGGGTGAGGACACCGTAATCGCCGTGCACCGCGAGCAAGCCCTGCGCCAGGAGCTGGCGCACGACCCCGCGCCATTCGGTATCGCGCAGATCCGCGCCGACACCGAACACGCTCAGCTCGTGGTGGTCGTACTGCTGGACCTTCTGGTTCTTCTTGCCGAGCAGGATATCGATGAGGTGGCCCGCACCGAAGCTCTGGCCGCGTTCACGTTTCAGGCGCAGAACGGCCGACAGCAGCTTCTGCGCGGCGACGGTGCCGTCCCACGATTCGGGCGGGCTCAGGCAGGTATCGCAGTTCCCGCACGACTGGGCGGGCTGACCGAAATACGCGAGCAGCCGCGCCCGCCGGCATTCGATCGTCTCGCACAGGGCCAGCATCGCGTCGAGGTGCAGTTGCAACTGCCTGCGGTGCGCCGCGTCGCCCTCCGAGGAATCGATCAACCGGCGCTGCTGCACCACATCCTGCAGCCCGTACACCATCCAGGCCGTCGACGGCAGACCGTCGCGGCCGGCGCGGCCGGTCTCCTGGTAGTAGCCTTCCACGGATTTGGGCAGATCGAGATGGGCGACGAAACGGACGTCCGGCTTATCGATACCCATTCCGAACGCGATGGTCGCGACGATGACGAGCCCTTCCTCGCGCAGGAACCGGGCCTGGTTCTCGGCGCGGGTGCGATGATCGAGGCCCGCGTGATACGGCAGTGCGCGGATACCGTTCTCGGTGAGGAATGCCGCGGTCTTTTCCACCGAATTCCGTGATAGGCAGTAGACGATTCCGGCGTCGCCGGGATGCTCGGTGCGCAGGAAATCGAGCAACTGGCGATCGGGCCGGTTCTTCGGTTCGATCCGGTACTGGATATTAGGCCGGTCGAAACTGGCGACGAACCGGCGCGCCCCGCCGAGATCGAGCCGGGTGATGATCTCGTCGCGGGTCTTCTCGGTGGCGGTGGCGGTCAACGCGATCCGGGGGATATCCGGCCAGTGCTGGTGCAGTACCGACAACGCCAGGTAGTCCGGCCGGAAATCGTGACCCCACTGCGAAACACAATGCGCCTCGTCGATCGCGAACAGCGCGATCCGGCCGCGCCCGAGCAACGCCACCGTGGATTCCATCCGCAACCGTTCCGGCGCCAGGTACAGCAGGTCGAGCTCCCCGGCCGCGAACTGCGCCTCGACGGCACGGCGTTCGTCCGGGAACAGGGTGGAATTGAGGAACCCGGCCCGCACGCCCAGCGCGCTCAGCGCATCCACCTGGTCCTGCATGAGCGCGATGAGCGGCGATATCACCACCCCCACGCCGTCGCGGACCAGCGCGGGGATCTGATAGCACAGCGATTTGCCCCCGCCGGTGGGCATGAGCACCAGCGCATCGCCGCCATCGATCACCTGCTCGACGATGGCGTGCTGTTCACCACGGAAACTGTCGTACCCGAAGACCCGGCGTAACACCTCGTGGGCGGCGTCGTCGGAGTGTGCGGGAGCTGCCACTGCGGTGTCTTCGGCGGTATCCACGCGGCCATCCTACGAGCGACGTCGATTCCCGCACCTCGCGAAGAACGGCCCGACGGGCCGGATCGGCCGAGTTGTCCACATGGGGACAACCCAGCCGTACACAGCTCGTCGCACGGTCGCCACGCGAAAACGGGCACCGGACAACCGCGTCGCGTAGGTTCCGGTCCATGATTTCCCCGATCAGTCGGGCCCGGGCCGCACTGTGCGTAATGGCGTTGGCCACTGCGGGCCTGGTCACCACCGCACCTGCAGCGCATGCCCAGATACTGCCGATAGCGTGCGCGGACGGATGGCAGTCGGACACCGTACTCGAGGGCGCCGGCAACCTGGAGAACCTGGATTCCGACGGCGCCGGTGGCTTCTACGTCACCGGCATCCTCGACGGGTACCTGGGCCACGTCTCCGCCGACGGCACATTCGAAAAGCTGGTCACCGGGCTCGATCATCCGGCCGGTGTACGAGTGGCGGAAGGTTCGGTGTATTTCCTCACCGGCGACGGGTTCGCGGAGGCACCCGGCACCCTGCAGCGCTACGACATCGACACGGGCGCGGTGACAGTCCTGCTCACCGGCCTCAACGGCCCCAACGGGTTGCTGTTGCTTCCGGACGGCGATCTGCTGTTCACAACTATCGGTGTACGCGGGGCACCGACCGGCATCTCCCGTTATCGGCCGTCGACCGGTGAGTACACGCCTTCCTGGTCGCCCGTACCGTTGTCCAACGGCCTGGCGCTGGCCCCGGACGGGAAGTCGATCTATACGGGCAATATGTCCCTGAGCCTGTTCCAGGTCCCGCTGGACGCACCCGCGGAGACGTCGGTGATCGCCGGGCTCCCGGATTTCGTCGCCCTGCCCGACGATATGGAAGCCACTCGCGACGGTGACCTCTTCGTCGCCGACCATCTGGCCGGCGCGGTGTACCGGGTGGACCCGGATACCGGGACCGGCTGCTCTGTCATCACCGGGTTGATCAAACGCCCCGACCCGATCCGGATGCCGCCCGACGGTGCGACCTCGGTACGTATAGCCCGCGACGGTGATTCGTGGGCGTTGTATGTCACCAGCATGGACGGCACCCTGCGCCGGCTGCGGCCACCACCCGATGTGGACCTGACTCCCGCCGATGCCACCCGGCGGTGACCGGACATCCGAGAAATTTTCGATGCGCGCGTAATTGAGGTCAAAAAGTGGCCGCTATGGGAAATAACGTGGCAATCGAACACGGAAACAACCCGAAGCAGCCCCTGACGAAAGGCGAAGACCATGGCCGAGACCGCCGCCCTCGACACCACCACCGCGCTGACCGGCGAACGCGCCGATCTACTGGCCGTCCTGAGCAAGACACGCTTTTTCCTGCGATTCACCACCCGCGACCTGACCGACGAGCAGGCGGCGAGCAGTCCGGCAGACAGCGAACTGTGCCTCGGCGGCCTGATCAAACACGTCACCGGTGTGGAACGGGGCTGGGCGGACTTCATCGTGGAGGGCACCGGGGCCATGAAGGACTTCGACGATATGACTGCCGAGGATTTCGCCGCGCGCGATACCGAGTTCCGGCTGCTGCCCGACGAGACACTCGCCGGAGTCCTCGATGCCTACGCCGAAGTGGCGGCCCGGACCGATGCCATGATCGCCACCGCCGACCTCGACCGCGCGTGGCCGCTGCCCAAGGCACCGTGGTTCCAGGAGGATTCGTGGTCGGCCCGCCAGGTGCTGCTGCACATCATCGCCGAGACCGCGCAGCACGCCGGTCACGCCGATATCATTCGCGAAGCCATCGACGGAGCGAAAACCATGGGCTGATGCCGTGATTTCGGCCCGCCCCGGTCCTGGGGCGGGCCTCATTGCACCGGATATCGCGGCGCCGACGCCCGGGATATGGGCGACCGGCCCCGCCTTGCCTCCGGTTCACCGATTCCTGGGCCGGGTCTATCGGGCGAAATAGTCCAGAATCGGCCGATGCAGGCGTCCGTTGGTCGCGACCGCGTCCCCGCCGTGCGGACCGGGCCGGCCGTCGAGGGCGGTGAAGGTGCCACCGGCCTCCCTGACCAGGATGTCCAGCGCGGCCAGATCCCACAGCGACACTTCCGGTTCGGTGGCGATATCCACCGCCCCCTCCGCGACCAGGCAGTAGCTGAGGAAATCGCCGTAGCCGCGCACCCGCCAGACCTCGTCGGTGAGATCGATGAACTTCTCGCGGAGCCCGCGGGCACGCCAACCCGACAGGCTGGAGAACGCGAGGCTGGCCGAATCCAGCTCGGCGACGGCCGAAACCGTGATCGGCCGGGGCGCCCCGGGATGGAAGGTCGACCACGCGCCCTGCCCCGCGGCGGCCCACCAGCGCCGGGCCAGCGCGGGCGCGCTCACCACACCCACCACCGGCACCCCGTCCTCGAGCAACGCGATCAGGGTGGCCCACACGGGCACCCCGCGGACGAAGTTCTTGGTGCCGTCGATCGGATCGATAACCCATTGCCGGCCGGTGAACTCGGCACTGCCACCGAACTCCTCCCCCAGCACCGAATCGTCCGGGCGACCGTGCCGCAGCATCCGGCGGATCGCCTCCTCCACCGCCAGATCGGCGTCGGAGACGGGCGTGAGATCGGGTTTGGCGTCGACCTTCAGGTCCAGCGCACCGAACCGTTCGCGGGTGATCGTGTCCGCCTCGTCGGCCAGGCGCAACGCGAGTTCGAGGTCAGAGGAGTGAGCAGCCACACCGAAACCCTAGCGCGAGTCTCACACCGCGACCGCCCGCGCCGCGACCAGCGCCTCCGCCCACCAGTGCACCCGGTCCAGCATTTGCTGCGCTGCCGCCGCGGGTTCGGCGGGCGCGAGCAACTGTCCGTCGTCACCGAACAGCAGGTAGTAGCGCGGGAACGATACGTATTCGCGGACGGTGTGCGCATCCAGTTCGCTGAACACCTGCCGCAGATGTTCGATCGCGGTGAGCCCGCCGGTGGCGCCGCTGTACCCGACGAAGGCGACCGGTTTGCGCTGCCACTGGGTGAAATGCCAGTCGATGACGGCTTTCAGCGAGGCCGGGTAGCTGTGGTTGTAGTCGGGGGTCACGATGACGAACGCGTCGGCGGCCGTCAGCCGTTCGGTGAGGTCGCGCATACCGGCGGGACGTTCGGGGTTCGGCTCCAGTGCGGGCGATACCGCGGGCAGTACCAGCGGAATATCGGCCTCGGCGAGATCGATCACGTCGATCTCGAACCGCCCGTGAGTGGCGGCCTGTGCGGCGAACCACGCGGCCACGACGGTGCCGAACCGGCCCTCCCGGACACTTCCGATGATCACCGCGAGACGTAAGGGGCTGACGGACATGGTGTGCTCCCTCCTATCGGGCGACCCGGCGGCCGCCGTCCGATCTCGAATCTGCCGCTACGCCGCTCCCGCAGGGAGACCGCGCGGAGAGTGGTAGTGACAGGGACACCCTCGGCGCGGCCCGCCCGGATACCGTGATCAGGTGAGCGAGAACGAGATGGGGTTGTTCCTGCGCAGCCGGCGGGAGGCGGTCGGCCCCGCCCAGGTCGGGCTGCCCACCGGGCCGCGGCGCCGGACCCCCGGGTTGCGCCGGGCCGAGTTGGCCACGCTGGCCGGGGTGAGTGTGGAGTACATCATCCGGCTCGAACAGGGTCGCGATCGCAACCCGTCACCGCAGGTGCTGTCGGCGCTGGCGGACGCGCTCGGCCTGTCCACCAACGAGCGGGTCCACCTGTACCGGCTGACCAAGGCCGATACCGGTTTCAGCTGCACCGGCCCGGGTCAGCCGGTCCGGGAGATCCGCCCGACGGTGCGGGCATTGCTCGACCGGCTCGAACCCGCCGCGGCGGTGGTGGTCGACAGCCGGACCGAAGTGCTGGCCTGTACCGCCGGCTATCGGCGGTTGATGGAACCCGCCGGCGCACTGGATGCCGGCCACGGCGCCAATCTCGCCCGCTTCACCTTCACCGATCCTCGGGCCCGCACCGTGTACCCCGATTGGGAGCACCAGGCCGACCATATCGTCGCCACCCTCAAACAGGGCCCGTTCCGCGCCGACCCCCATATCGCGGCGCTGGCCGATCAGCTGACGATCGCCGCGGGTGCGTCCTTCACCGAACGCCTGACCACGGTCCCCAACCTGCCCGCCCCCACCGGCATCACCCGGCTGGAGCATCCGGAGGCCGGGCCGCTACGCCTCGCCTACGAAACCCTGACCCTGTCCGCCGACGACGATCAGCAGCTGATCGTTCACTTACCGGCCGATTCCGCGACCGCCGAGGCCCTGGACGGTCTCGCCGGCCGGCACCACGGCGGTCTCCGCGCAGTCTCCGGCTGACCGCTCGAGGAAGCGGCCGACGACCTCCGCGCCTGTGCGGTTTCATCGCGCCCGACGCTGCTAGTAGCCTTGGAAACCGTGCATCCTGACGTTACCGCCGACCTCGCCGAACTCGACGCGACCCTGAAGACCGTCGAGTCGGTCCTCGATATCGAGGAGCTGCGCCGTCGTATCGATGAGCTGGAGCATCAGGCGGCCGATCCCGAGTTGTGGAACGACCAGGATCATGCGCAGCGGGTGACCAGTGAGCTCTCGCATGCGCAGGGTGAGCTGCGCCGGGTCGAGGAGTTACGGCAGCGTCTGGAGGACGTGCCAGTGCTCTACGAGCTGGCCGAGGAGGAAGAGGGCGAGGCGCGGACGAGCGCCCTCGCCGATGCCGATGCCGAACGCGCCACGTTGCACACCGATGTCGAGGCCCTCGAGGTGCGCACGCTGCTGTCCGGTGAATACGACAAACGTGACGCGCTGGTCAATATCCGTTCGGGTGCCGGCGGTGTGGACGCGGCCGACTGGGCCGAGATGCTGATGCGCATGTACATCCGCTGGGCCGACCGGCACAAGTACTCGGTCGAGGTGTACGACACCTCCTATGCCGAAGAAGCCGGTATCAAGAGCGCCACGTTCGTGGTGAAGACCCCGTACGCCTACGGCACCCTCTCGGTGGAGATGGGTACCCACCGGCTGGTGCGGATCAGCCCGTTCGACAACCAGGGCCGCCGCCAGACCTCGTTCGCCGAGGTCGAGGTGCTGCCGGTGGTCGAGACCACCGACCATATCGATGTCCCGGAAACCGATATCCGGGTCGATGTGTACCGGTCGTCGGGGCCGGGCGGGCAGAGCGTCAACACCACGGATTCGGCTGTCCGGATCACCCATATCCCCACCGGAATCGTAGTCACCTGCCAGAACGAGAAATCCCAGCTGCAGAACAAGGTTTCGGCCATGCGAGTGCTGCAGGCCAAACTGCTGGAACGTAAACGGCAGGAAGAGCGCGCACAGATGGATGCGCTCAAGACCAACGAGGGCGCGTCCTGGGGCAACCAGATGCGGTCCTATGTGCTGCACCCGTATCAGATGGTCAAGGATCTGCGCACCAACTACGAGGTGAACAACCCCTCCGCGGTACTCGACGGCGATATCGACGGTTTCATCGAATCCGGGATCCGCTGGCGGATGAGTACAGTTCTGCAGGAGAGCTAGCCCTCCCCGATCCCGGGGAAGCGCAAGGGATCCGGAGTGGATGCGGGAGCGGGTGGTCTGATGCGTGCGCAGGGTTCCGACACCCTGGCGCTGTCCCTGGCATTATCGTCCGATGTGACTGGCTGGCTGCGTTCGTCCGGGCTCGAGATCGTCCTGTTGATCCTCGGGGCCATGTTGTTCGCCCGTTTCGCCACCTATGTGCGCGACCGGGTGACCCAGCGCATCGATTCCGGTTTCCGTGGGGGCGATGCGCTCGTGCGGTCCGAGGCGGCCAAACACCGGCACGCCCTGGCCCAGGTGCTGACCTGGGTCGTCCTGACCGTCGCCTATGTGCTGGTCGCGATGGAGGTGCTGCAGCGACTGGGGTTCTCCATGTCGGGGCTGGTCGCGCCCGCCGCGGTCCTCGGCGCCGCACTCGGTTTCGGCGCGCAGCGCATCGTGCAGGACATCCTGGCCGGGTTCTTTCTCATCACCGAACGCCAATACGGTTTCGGTGATGTGGTGCGGATCGCGGTGACCGGTGTCGCGGATCCGGCCGAGGGCACGGTGGAGGATGTGACACTGCGGGTCACCAAACTGCGTAACCCGGACGGTGAGGTGATCACGGTCCCGAACGGCCAGATCGTGAAAGTGACGAATCTGTCGAAGGATTGGGCGCGGGCGGCGATCGATGTACCCGTCGCGGCGAGCGCCGATATCCTGCGGATCAACGAAGTACTGCACGAGGTGGGCGGACAGGCCTACCGCGACCCCCGCCTCGAACCGCTACTGCTGGACGAGCCGACGGTGATGGGCGTGGAGGACCTGACCGTGGACCAGATGAACATCCGGATGGTGGCCCGGACATTGCCGGGCAAACAGTTCGAAGTCAGCCGGGAGTTGCGGGTGCGGGTGGCCGCGGCGATGCGCCGGGAGGGTTTGAATGCGCGCGCGTAGATCGACAGTGGTGCTGGCCGGGAGCTGGCTCGCGGCCTTCGTGCTGTACCTGTTCGTCAAACCGGACGATATCGCCCGGCAGCAACCGGTGCCGGCGCCCGCCGTGGCCCCCGCTGCCCCTGCCGGCTTCGAACTGCCTTCACCGGCGGTGGCTGTCCGGGTGGAATAGGACCGCCGATACCGCCCGCCGACGGGTTCGTTATCGAATGGTTACACTGACTCCTCGTGATCACCCTGCGCGACGTCAGCAAGTCGTATCCGACCGCGACGCGAGCCGCACTGGAGAACGTCACCGTCCATATCGACAAGGGTGAGTTCGTCTTCCTCATCGGTCCCTCCGGCTCCGGTAAATCGACCTTCATGCGGATGCTCATCAAGGAGGAGATCCCGACCGGGGGCGAGATCCATGTCGCGGATTTCCGGGTGGACCGGCTGCCCGGCCGGCGCGTCCCCCGGCTGCGGCAGCGGGTGGGCTGCGTGTTCCAGGACTTCCGGCTGCTGCAACAGCGGACCGTCGCCCAGAATGTGGCGTTCGCGCTGGAGGTGATCGGTAAACGCCGCCAGTTCATCGACCGGACCGTGCCCGAGGTACTGGAGCTGGTGGGGCTGGGCGGTAAAGCCGACCGGCTGCCCAGCGAACTGTCCGGCGGTGAACAGCAGCGGGTCGCGATCGCGCGGGCCTTCGTGAACCGCCCGCTGGTGATGCTGGCCGACGAACCCACCGGCAACCTCGACCCCGAGACGAGTTACGAGATCATGCTGCTGCTCGAGCACATCAACCGGATGGGCACCACCGTGCTCATGGCCACCCACGACCCATTGATCGTGGACGGTATGCAGCGCCGGGTGGTGGAGCTCTACGAGGGCCGGCTGGTTCGCGATCAGGCGACCGGCGGTTACGAGGTGGGCCGGTAATGCGCGCGGGTTTCCTGTTCGGTGAGGTCTCCGAGGGCCTGCGCCGCAACCTCACCATGACGATCGCGATGATCCTGACGACAGCGGTCTCGCTGACCATGCTCGGTGGCGGCATCCTGGCGATCCGGATCGCCGACAAGACCGAGCAGTACTTCCTGGACCGGCTCGAAGTGCGGCTGTATCTGACCGAGGACATCTCGGCGAACGATCCGGACTGCGCGAACGATCTCTGCCAGACCTTGATGGCCGATCTGAAAACTGTCGACGGCGTGGAGACGGTGCAGTACCTCAACCGCGACGCCGCGGTCCGCGAAGCCAAGGAGAAAACCTTCAAGGACCAGCCGGAACTCGCCGAGTACGTGAGCGAAACGCCCCTACCGGCCTCGCTGCGGGTCAAGATGAGCGACGCATCGCTGTATCCCACGATCTACGAGCAGTTCTCCGACAGTCCCGGGGTGGGCATGGTGCGCAACGACAAGGACATCGTGGACCGGCTGGTGAGCCTGTTCGACGGGTTGCGCAACGCGGCGTTCGGGATGGCCGTGCTGCAGGCGGTGGCGGCGCTGTTGCTGATCGCGAACATGGTGCAGATCGCCGCGTTCACCCGGCGGACCGAGGTGCACATCATGCGCCTGGTCGGTGCCACCCGCTGGTACACCCAGCTGCCGTTCCTGCTGGAGGCTGTGGTGGCCGCGCTGGCGGGCGGGCTGCTCGCGACAGCGGGCCTGTTCGCGGCCCGCCCGCTGGTAATCGACCGGGCCTTGGGCGATCTGTTCGCGAGCAATGTCTTCCCGGCGATCACCTTCGACGATATTTTCACCACGGCGCTGATGGTTGTACCGGTCGGTGTGGTGTTCGCCGGGCTCACCGCGTACGCCACGTTGCGCTGGTACGTGCGCGAGGAGCGGTAACAGGGCCGGCGCATTGCCGCCCCCTCCGGTCTCGGCCCGACTGTTTCGCGCCGCTTCGTCGCCGACGATCACGGCCCCGTTCCGCTGTCCGCCCGTAGACGCTTCCGGCGCCGCCCGTCCCTATCGGACGGGCGGCGCCGCTTGTGGCGGGCCGGTGCCTCGGGTATGTCCGCTCACCAGGACAGGACTGGCACTCGACGCCGTTCTTACTCTTCAGTAAGATAGCCTTACTCCGCAGTAAGATAGCTGGGGCCAGACCCTCACCCCGCGCGAGAAAACAGGTGATGATGAGCATTCGAGACAGCGCTACCAAGCGGCGTCCGGACAACGGCGTCCGCCAGGAGAACGGGGTGGGCCTGCACCAACCCAAACGGGATTGGATGGGCGCCGCCATGCGGGTCATGTCGACGATCACCGGCTCGGAACTCGCCGAGAAGTACAACCTGCGCAAACCGATCGACCGGGTCACCTACGAGAGCACCAGAACCGGTTTCCGGACTCTGGGTGCCGCGACCCGCGCCTTCAACAAGGTCGCCGGTGGTGGCGCACCCAAGCGGCTCCCGGACAACGAGTCGAAGACCAAGGACTACTTCGATCTCACCCCGACCGACGAACAGCAGATGATCGTCGAGACGGTCCGGGAATTCGCGGCCGAGATCCTGCGCCCGGCCGCGCACGACGCCGACGAGGCCGCCGCCGCGCCGAAAGACCTGCTGGGTCGCGCCGCGGAGCTCGGTATCACCCTGATCAATGTGCCCGAAGAACTCGAGGGCGCGGCCACCGAACGCGGCGCCGTCACCAACGCGATGGTGGCCGAGGCGCTCGCACACGGTGATATGGGTCTGGCCCTGCCGCTGCTGGCGCCCAGCGGCGTCGCCGTCGCGCTGTCCCAGTGGGGCACCGACGCCCAGCAGCAGACCTACCTGCCCGCGTTCACCGGCGAGAACGTGCCGCAGGCGTCGGTCGTCATCAGTGAACCGCGCGCGCTGTTCGATCCGTTCACCCTGCAGACCAAGGCCGTGCGTTCCCCCAGCGGTTACCGGCTCAACGGTGTGAAAAGCCTGGTCCCGGCCGCCGCCGACGCCGAGATCTTCGTGGTCGGCGCGGAACTCGACGGCCGCCCGGCACTGTTCATCGTGGAATCCGACGCCCAGGGCCTGTCGGTGGAGGCCGATCCCAGTATGGGTCTGCGCGCGGCCGGTCTCGGCCGGCTCGTCCTGGACAACGTTGCCGTCGGTACCGACGCGATCCTCGGCGAGGGCGATGCCAAACAGCACGCCGCCGACTACCGGGACGCGGTACAGCTGGCCCGGCTGGGCTGGGCCTCGCTGGCCGCCGGCACCGGTCAGGCCGTGCTCGACTACGTGATCCCGTACGTCAACGAGCGTGAAGCGTTCGGCGAACCGATCAGCCACCGGCAGGCGGTGGCCTTCATGGTCGCCGATATCGCGATCGAACTCGACGGCCTGCGGCTGGTGACCCTGCGCGGCGCCGCCCGCGCCGAACAGGGGCTCACCTTCGCCCGCGAGGCCGCGCTGGCCAAGAAACTGGCGACCGACAAGGGGATGCGGATCGGTCTCGACGGTGTGCAGCTACTCGGTGGGCACGGTTTCACCAAGGAACACCCGGTCGAACGCTGGTATCGCGACCTGCGCGGTATCGGTGTCGCCGAGGGAATCGTGTTGGTGTAGTTCCCGGCCGCTGCGGATTCAGACCTTCTCAGGAGACTTTCCATGATCAATCTCGAACTGCCGAAGAAGCTGCGGGCCAGCGCGAATCAGGCGCATCAGGTGGCTGCGCAGATCTTCCGGCCGATCTCGCGCAAATACGACCTCGCCGAGCACGAGTACCCGGTGGAGCTCGACACGATGGCCGCCATGGTCGACGGGCTCAGCGATTCGGGCACCCAGAAGATCAGTGGTGCGGCCGGCGGCCGGTCCGACGAGGACGAAGGCCCCGCCACCATGCCGGTCAACGCCAACGGCGGCAATATGTCGGCCCTGCTCAATGCCCTGGAAACCTCCTGGGGCGATGTCGGGCTGATGCTGTCGATCCCGTATCAGGGCCTGGGTAATGCCGCGATCGCCGCGGTCGCCACCGATGAGCAGCTGGAACGGTTCGGCAAGGTATGGGCTTCCATGGCCATCACCGAGCCGAGCTTCGGCTCCGATTCGGCCGCCGTCACCACCACTGCCGTCCTCGACGGCGACGAGTGGGTGCTGAACGGCGAAAAGATCTTCGTGACCGCCGGTGAGCGCTCCACCCATATCGTGGTGTGGGCCTCGGTGGACCGCAGCCTCGGCCGCGCCGCCATCAAATCGTTCGTGGTCCCGCGCGACGCCCCCGGCCTGTCGGTGGCCCGGCTCGAGCACAAGCTCGGTATCAAGGCCTCCGATACCGCGGTCCTGCTGCTACAGGACTGCCGGATCCCGAAGGACAATATCCTCGGCAGCCCGGAAGTGAACGTCGAGAAGGGTTTCGCGGGGGTCATGCAGACCTTCGACAACACCCGCCCCATGGTCGCGGCGATGGCCATCGGCGTCACGCGGGCCGCGCTCGAGGAACTGCGCACCATCCTCACCGACGCGGGTATCGAGATCTCCTACGACACCCCGGCGAACAACCAGCACGCCGCGGCCGCCGAATTCCTGCGAATGGAGGCGGACTACGAATCCGCGTACCTGCTCGCGATGCGGGCGGCCTGGATGGCCGACAACAAGCAGCCCAACTCGCTCCAGGCCTCGATGTCGAAGGCGAAGGCAGGCCGTACGGGCACCGATGTGACGCTGAAATCGGTCGAACTGGCCGGCGCCGTGGGTTATTCGCAGCGCCTGCTGCTGGAGAAGTGGGGTCGCGACTCCAAGATCCTGGACATCTTCGAGGGCACCCAGCAGATCCAGCAGCTCATCGTCGCCCGCCGGGTGCTGAACAAGTCCAGCGCCGAACTCAAGTAAGCAGGCCGGACGCGGAAAACCGGTCCGGGCCGCCGCAAGCGGCCCGGGCCGGTGTCCTGTTTCCTGCTGGAGCGCTCGACGCCCCTACTTCAGCTCGCCGGCCGCCTGCGGGCCGTCATCGGCGGGACGCTCCGCGGTGCCGACGGCATCGGCGACGGCCTGGCATGCCCGGCCGGGGCCGGACGGGACCCGAGCGATGGCGGTATGACGTCTGGCCGCCTGTCCACAGCCGGCCTGACGGTTCGGCCTCATTTCAAGTGCCGGCCGAAGAACCGGCCCGCCTCCTCCCCCGCGTACTGCGGGACGCCGGTATGTCCGCCCATGTTGGCGTGCAGCGTCTTCTCCTCGGAGCCGACGGCGTCGAACAGGTCCAAGGCCGCTTGCCGGTCGTTTCCTTCGTCGTCCCATTGCAGCAGGACGTGCAGCGGAATGGTGACCTGCCGAGCCTCGGCGAGTATCGCGCGGGGCACGAAACTACCGGCGAACAGGACGGCGGCCGCCAGGCGCGGTTCGACCACCGCCAGCCGGATGCCGATGGAGATCACCCCACCCGAGTAGCCGACCGGGCCGTCGATCTCGGGCAGCAGGAGGAGGGCGTCCAGGGCTGCCTGCCATTCCGGGACTGCCTGGTCGACCAGCGGCAGGATGAGCCGGTCGACGATATCGGCGGTGACCGGCCCGCCGGTCTGCAACGCCCGGTGCAGATCGGCGCGGGCCCGATCGGTGGCAGCGGAGCCGGGCCGGTCACCGCCGCCGGGGAGCTCGATAGTGGCCGCGGCGAAGCCCTCCGCCGCGACCTGCCGGGCCCTGTCCAGCAGTCGCGGGTACATCTTCTGCAGGCCGAGCGGAGGATGGCCGAGCAGGATCAACGGCACCGGGGTGGATGCCGATTCCGGCGTCCACAGAATGCCGGGGATCTCGCCGAGGGTGAATGTGCGTTCGAGGATGTCGTGGTCGAGGTGCTGTTCGGTAATGAAGTGCACGGTCGTGCCTTTCGGGAGTGCTACGGCGCTCCCGGACGACCTATCGCCCGACCGTGACCCCGGAGGGGAGCACCCATGTCGATACTGCGTTCACGGATACCACCTCCTCGTCCTCTGGCACGGCCCCGGAAAGGTAGCAGTGGCCGCGGTCGTTCGCCAACGGATTATTCCGGCGGCTTCCTGTCCGGCCCCCGATCGGGAATCACCCGGCCGTACGCGCCTCACCCCTCGCCCGGGACTCCATGCCGGCGAACCGAAATTGCGCCCGCGACGCCCGCGCGGCGGTCTGGACAGTGCGCCGACCGGGTGACATGTTGGTGTCAACGTTTTGCGATTGGTTCGACCCGGCGGGTTCATATCCGCTCGACGCCCGGATCCGCCGGTACGTGTTGCCCCTCTCCACCCTGCTGAACCCACCACCGGGTGCAGTTCCCCGGACAACGTATCTGCAAGGAGACTGGTTATGCGCACAAAGGGCTTCGCCCGTCGGCTCGTCACCTCGCTCGCCGCCACGGCCGCGGCCACCATGCTCTTCACCGGACACGCCACCGCCGAGCCGGCCCAGGTCGATTGGGTTTCGGCGACCCAGCAGCTGCGGACGGCCGCCGCGGGCGACCCCGGCGCCGAACGTGCCGTCGATATGCTCATCGGCGATCCGCGGGTCACCGATGCGGCGCGCGAGGCCGCGTTGCCGGCCCAGCCGTTCCAGATCCCGGCCGAATCGAATATCGGCCGCGGGGGCGGGCCGGGTATGTACGGGTCGGGTGTGGCCTTGAATATCGACGGGTTCCGGTTCGCGTTCTTCGGCGGCCCCGGCACCATCGCCCCGAATCAGGCCGGAGCCCGGCTGGAGGTGGTCTGGCTCAACCTGTCGAACGGCCGCAGCGGGATCGAACCGCTGACCGAGCATATCGACATCATCGCCGACACCACCATCCGCACGCGGGTGATCGATCCGGGTCCCGGCATGGTTGTGGCCGCCGTCTACGGCAGCCTGTGGCATCGGTGGCCGGTGCCGGTGAGCCCGGAACACCCGGATGGCTTCCAGTACGCGCGCGGGGAAATCACCTTCCCGTCACTGGGCTCGATCTACAACTGAGCCTCCGGCAGATAAGCACAGCTCGGGCACGCGCCGGATATCCGGCGCGTGCCCATTTCATGGGATGTTGCGGCCATAACGGCGGTGTCGCTTTTGTCCGGTGCGTACGTTGTGAGCGGACGCACTTTCACTGCTACCGTGAGCCCCGATATGCCGTTCGGAATCGCTAGGTCGAGTGCCGACGCGAGGATCTGTGGAGGTGTTCGAGGGTGAACCTGGCGCATACGCTGGAGACTGTCAAGGCATATGGGCTGCTGCAGTCCAGTGGATTCATCGATCTGAAGAATCCGGGGGAAACCCTGCGGACGCTGAAGGATTCCAAAACCTATATCCCGCAGGCGACGCTGATCATGCATTCGGCGCGGATCGCCCCGGATGCGCCGGGCCTGGTCGACGAGCGCGGCGAGCTGAGCTACCGCGAACTCGACGAGCAGTCCACGAAGATCGCGAACGGCCTGCGCAAGGCCGGCCTCACCGAGGGCACCGTGATCGGGATCCTGGCCCGCGACCATCGCGGCCTGATCCTGTCGATGGCCGCCGCCGGCAAACTGGGTGTGAAGATCGCCCTGATGAACACCGGGTTCGCCAAACCGCAGTTCGCCGAGGTGTGTGAACGCGAGAAGGTCGCGGCGGTCCTGCACGACAGCGAATTCCTCGGTCTGCTCGACGCCCTGCCGGCCGATATGCCGCGTTTCCTCACCTGGGTGGACGAGGGCACCGAACTCCCCGAAGGCGCGAAGAGCCTCGACGATCTGATCGCCGAGAACGGCCTCGAGGCACTGCCCGTCCCGAGTAAGCCGGGCGGTTTCATCATTCTGACCAGCGGCACCACCGGCCTGCCGAAGGGCGCACCGCGCGAGAAGGCGTCACCGGTGGCCACCGCCCAGTTCCTGGACCGGATGCCGTTCCGCAAACGCGCCACGATGGTGATCGTGTCACCGATCTTCCACAGCACGGGCCTGGGCACCTGGCTGGTGGCCACCGGACTGACCAACAAGATCGTCATGCGGCGCCGTTTCGACGCCGAGGCGACCTTGAAGATGGTGTCCGACCACAAGGCGGAAATGCTCGTCGCGGTACCGACCATGCTGCACCGGATGGTGGAACTGCCCGAAGAGGTCCGGGCGAAGTACGATACGTCCTCGCTGAAAGGCATCGTGCTGGCCGGATCGGCCCTCTCGCCGGAACTGAGCGTCCGCGCGGCCGAGGTGTTCGGGCCCGTGGTGCACAACCTCTACGGGTCCACCGAGGTCGCCATCGCGACGGTGGCCAAGCCGGACGAACTCGCCAAGGCCCCCGGCACCGTGGGCCGCCCCCCGCTGACCTGTGATGTGCGGTTGTACGACGACAACGACAAGCAGGTCACGGCCAGGAACGTCACCGGCCGGATCTTCGTCCGCAGCGGTGCCCCCTTCGAGGGATACACCGACGGCCGGCACAAGCAGATCATCGACGGCTACATGTCCAGCGGGGATGTCGGCCATTTCACCGAGGACGGCCTGCTGATGGTCGACGGCCGCGACGACGACATGATCGTCTCCGGCGGCGAGAACGTCTTCCCGCAGGAGGTGGAGAACCTGCTGCTTGAACGTGAAGACATCTTCGATGCCGCCGTGGTCGGTGTCGACGATGTGGAGTTCGGTAAGCGGTTGCGCGCGTTCGTGGTGCCCGAACCCGGCCACACTCCGACCGAGGACGAGATCAAGGCCCACGTGAAGGAGAACCTCGCCCGGTACAAGGTTCCGCGGGAGGTCGTCTTCCTCGAGGATCTGCCGCGCAACCCGACCGGGAAACTGTTGCGCCGGGTCCTGGTGGAATACGAGGTCTGACGCCGCCTCTCGCACCACGAAACCGGGGCATTCCACAATGATGTCCCGGTTTCTTTACTGTCCGAGACAATGTCGTCGCACATGTCGACCGGATTGCTAGGGTTGGCACAGCACTGGAGCTCGAACAGGTAGGCCGCCGGTCCGGCGGTTGCGCCCCGGAAGGTTGTCGCCGATGACATTGTCGCTGCCCGGCCCCGCTCGCAAGGCCGGCGATATCGCGCTGGCCGTGAACGTGATGCGTAAACGCGGCCTGTTCGATCCGCTGCGGCTCGACCACGCCGTCAAGTCGATGGTCAATGCGGGCAAATACGGTCCGTTCGCGGCAGTCGTGATGCATGCCGTGCAGGACCGGCCCCATTCCCCCGCGATCGCCGACGAAAAAGGCGAACTCACCTTCCGCGAGCTGGACGAGCAGTCGAACGCCTTCGCGCGCGGACTCGTCGAACGCGGCCTGCGCGCCGGTGATGTCGTGGCCATCCTGGCCCGCGACCATCGCGGCATGGTGCTGAGCATGCTGACCTCCGGCAAGCTGGGGCTGCGCGCGGTCCTGATGAACACCGGCTTCGCCAAACCGCAGTTCGCCGATGTGGCCGAACGCGAGAAGGTCAAAGCCGTACTGCACGACAGCGAATTCTTCGAGCTGATGAGCGCGATCCCGGACTCGATCCCGCGCATCCTGACCTGGGTCGACGAATCCGACCAGGCGGATCCGGCGATCCCCACGGTCGAATCGGTATCCGCCGGACAATCCACCGCGCCGCTCACCGCGCCCGCTAAACCCGGTGGCACGGTCATCCTGACCAGCGGCACCACCGGCACCCCGAAAGGCGCCCCGCGCGACAAGGTCAGCCCCTTCATCTCCGCCCAGTTCATCGACCGGGTACCGCTGCCCAGCAACGGCACCATGGTGATGGCGGCCCCGATCTTCCACGGCACCGGACTGTCTCAGTTCAGCCTCGGCCTCGGCCTGGGCAACCGGGTGATCTTCCAGCAGCGGCGTTTCGACCCCGAACTCACCCTCGCCAATATCGAGCGCTACCGGGCGGATTCGCTCGTCGTGGTACCGACCATGCTGCAGCGCCTGCTCGACCAGCCGCGCGAAATCCTGGACCGCTACGACGTGTCCTCGCTGCGGGTCATCTTCGCGGCCGGTTCGGCCATCCCACCGGATGTGGTGGTGCGCACCGGCGAATACTTCGGCGATGTGCTGTACAACCTGTACGGCTCCACCGAATGCGCGGTGATCACCGTCGCCACCCCGGAAGAACTACGGGCCGAGCCGACCACCGCGGGTCGGCCACCGGTCGGGGTGCGGATCGCGCTGTACGACGAGAGTCGCAAGCGGATCACCGAACCCGGCGTGACCGGCACGATCTTCATCGACAACCCGCACGCGTTCAAGGCCTATACCGACGGCCGCACCAAGGAACAGGTGGACGGGATGATGTCGTCCGGCGATGTCGGGCATCTGGACCGTAACGGCCTGCTGTTCATCGACGGCCGCGACGACGACATGATCGTCTCCGGCGGCGAGAACGTCTTCCCGCAGGAGGTCGAGCATCTCATCGCCAACCGTCCCGATGTCATGGAGGCCGCGGTGGTCGGCGTGGACGACCACGAATTCGGTAAACGCCTACGGGCCGTGGTGGTCCCCGGACCGGATTCGGCACGCGACCCGCAGGAGATCAAGGACTACGTCAAGGCGAACCTCGCCCGCTACAAAGTCCCCCGCGAAGTGATCTTCCTCGACGAACTCCCCCGCAATGCCACCGGTAAGTTGCTCCGCAAACCCCTGACGGAGCTGGAATCGAACCAGTAAAGCCGGGCCGACCGCGGCTACGAGCCCGTACCGGACGGCCGGCCACTTGCCGTGCCTCGGCACGGTTCCGCACCACCACTGAACTCCTCGAACGGCGGCGCGGCGCTCCCCCGCCCCGAGCAGTGTCGGTTCGCCGACCTCCGCGACCAACATTCCGGTCGCGGACCGGCTCACCGGTGGACCTGACTCACCTTGCCGCAGGTTCCGGCTCAGCACGACCACGCCGGGCGAATACACCTGCGCCGGCCTCCACCGACCGGCGACGGGTGGGTGGTGATCGGTAGCGCCGCTCGTCCGACCTCGCGGCCGACAGAGCACCGAAGCAGCGAGGACGTGGACCCCGTCGGCGCTCAGCCGACGAACAGCAGCACCGACGCCGGTCCGAGGCTCCGACCTCGGCGCCCGCTGAACCGATGCGAGGTCGGCGCGGAGTTCAGCGAGGCCTGAGAGGAGTCGGCCCGTCGAGGGACCGGACCCCGTGCGCGCCGGCGTGCCGAAAACACAGCTATCATCGGCCGGTGCAGATCAGGTTCGGTGCCACCCTTCCGGTGGACCGCCGTGGTGCCGCCCGGGTCCGCGGTGCGGTGGCCGGACTGATCTCGGGCAGCGTGGCGGTAGCCGCTCACGGATGGGCCGCACCGACGGCTGTCCCGGACAGTACGGCGATCATGCTGCTCGGTGCCACCGCCGCGGTACTGGGTGCGCTGGTATCCGGGTTCCGCACCGGGCCGGCCGGGCTCACCGCGGCCTTGGCGGCCGGTCAGCTGCTGGGCCATTTCTGTCTCGGCTGGGGCAGCGGACATCTGCATCACGGTGACCTGCAACTGACACCCGCCATGATCGCGGCGCATGTACTGGCCGCGTGGGCAGCCGCGCTGCTCGTCCGGGGCGCCGAGACCGCCTACCGCACCGGTGCGGCGGCGCTTGCCCGGATCATCCCGTTCTTTCCGCGAGTCCCGGCGATCGCCGGACCGGCGCCGCTGCGTACGACGCACCGCGACCGCCTGATTCCCCGCATCCTCGTCACCGGTGCCGGCGGTACCCGCGCCCCGCCCGCAACCGCCCTGGTCTGATCTCTCGTTCCGGCCTGCGGGCCGCGCCCATGCCTTGCCGCACGGTTGCGCCTTTGTCCGCGCCGGATTCCCCATCCCGGTCGTGCCGTAGCCGGCCGCCGGGGTCTGTGCGCACGCCCGGCACCGTCCGGTGGTGCGCCCGAACCAGCACAGGCAGGTAGCAACCTTGAGTACCACCGACGTCGCCGCGGCGCGCGATAGCGCCGCTCCCGCGACGAATACGAACAGGCCGGGCAGAGGCGCATTCCGCGCGCTCGCACTCCGGCTGCATTTCTACGCCGGCCTCTTCGTGGGGCCGTTCCTCCTGATCGCGGCGGTGACCGGAGCCCTGTACGCGATCTCCCCGACCATCGAATCCTTTACCGGCCGAGACGTGCTGTACACGGATTCCGAGGGCCCGCATCGACCACTGTCCGAGCAGGTGACCGCGGGTGTTGCGACTCGCCCCGACCTCACCCTGGTCGCGGTCGCGCCCGCGCCGGCCTCAGGTGAAACAACCCGGGTGCTGTTCAGCGATCCCGCTCTCGGGGAATCCGACCGTCACGCGGTCTTCGTCGACCCCGTCACCGCGCAACCGGTGGGTGAATCCGTGGTCTACGGCAGCTCCGGCGCGCTGCCGGTCCGGGCCTGGATATCGCAGGCACACCGCCACCTGCACCTGGGTGAACCGGGCCGGCTGTACTCCGAGCTGGCGGCCTCGTGGCTGTGGCTGATCGCCCTGGCCGGACTGGTGTTGTGGGTGCGGCGGGTGCGGGCGCGCCGCCGGCGCAACTCCGCCGCCTGGCTGTTCGCCCCCGATCTGACACCGAATACGCGCGGACGGCGGCTGAACTGGCACGGCGCGGTCGGCATATGGATCCTGCCGATCCTGCTCCTGTTGTCGGCAACAGGACTCACCTGGTCGACCTACGCGGGCGCCAATATCGAGCAGCTACGGGAAAACCTCAGCTGGACCACCCCCGCGGTCGACACCGCGCTACCGAATACACCGGTCCCGGATCACTCCGGCCATACCGGCCATCACAGCGGGCCCGCAATGACGCATACCGTCCCCGCCGAGCGGATCGAACAACTGGACACCGTACTGTCCTCCGCCCGCGCGGCCGGAGTAACCCAGGCCGCCGAGATCAGCGTCCCCGGCGACGACGCGGGGGCCTTCGCCGTGAAGGAACTGCGCCGGTCGGGCACCCTCACGGTGGACGCGGTCGCGGTCGACGGTGCCACCGGCGCGATCACCGACCGGCTGCCCTATTCCGAGTGGAATCTCATGGCCAAACTGGCCAACTGGGGTATCCAGCTCCATATGGGCCTGATGTTCGGCCTGCTCAACCAGCTACTGCTGTTGGCGGCGGTGATCGGCCTGATCACCGTGATCGTGCGCGGCTACCGCATGTGGTGGCAGCGCCGCCCCGCCACCGCCGGTACCTGGCGCGCCGCGGGTAAACCGCCACAGCGCGGTGCGTTTCGCCGTTCCGTGCGGCTCGCGGTCCCGGTTCTTGCCGTAGCCGCGCTGATCGGCTGGTTCGCGCCGGTTTTCGGCGTGAGCCTGCTGGGCTTCCTGGTGGCCGACATCATCGTCGGCCGGGTACGGAGGCCACGTACGGCCGACTGAGCAACCCGACACCCACGCCCACGCCGGGGCCGGCCCGGGGCCTCGTCCGGCCGGCCCCCGCGCGTGCCTTCGTACCCAGCGTCCCGGCAAGGCCGATACGGGGCGGTCACGGCACTCTCCCTCGGGGTCCGGCCGCAGAACTCGGCTGTCACCCCGATTGCCAACACGTCTTATGGCCCCGCGCCGGCCTCGGCGGTTTGCGGGGTTCCGGCAAGCTGAATCCCGGGGTCGGCGGGCTACCGCGATCCGGAGCCCGCGCCCCGACCGGAGCACTGCTGCGCCCGGAGTAGCGGTCCTGGATCGGATAGCCGGCGTCCCGCGGGCCCCGGCCAGGCTCCGCTGTGCGGAGTCATCCGAGTGGTCCGGCGCCCGGTCCGGCGATGGCCTCGAAGGTTCTCGAACGGTCGTAGCCGATTTCGGCCAGGCGCTGCCGTACCGCCTCCCCTACCCGTTCGGCGTCGGCGGTATCGACCAGGGCGATGATGCTGCCGCCGAATCCACCGCCCACCATGCGGGATCCGTGCGCCCCGGCCTCCTGCGCCGTATCGACCGCGGTGTCCAGGACCTCGGTGGATACGGCGAAATCGTCGCGCAGCGAGGCATGTCCTTCGCTCAGCAGAGGGCCGATCGCCCGGGGGTCCACCCCTTCGCGGAGCAGTGCGGCCACCCGGCGTACCCGCTCGTTCTCACTCACCACATGGTGTGCGCGCCGGTACAGCACGGGGTCGGTGAGACCGGCGAGCTGCTCGATACCGCCGATATCGCGCAGCGAACCCACCCCGAGCGCCGCCGCCGCCTCGGCGCATTCGGCCCGGCGGGTGGCATATCCGCCGCCGGCGTGCTCGTGGGCCTGACCGGTATCGATGACCAGCAGCCGCAGACCGGTCGCCGCCAGATCGAACGGAAGCTGTTCGAAACCGCCGGTTTCCGAGCTCTGGAAGGCACGCACATCCAGGAACAGCGCATGTCCTGCGGTACACAGGATCGAGGCGGCGTGGTCGAGGATCCCGGTGGGCGCGCCCACGTAGTCGTTCTCGGCGGCGCGGGCGATGTCGATCAGTTCCCGGTCGCCGGTCTCCGGCGCGCAGAGATCTCGCACGGCCACCGCGGTGGCACAGCACAAGGCGGCCGAGGACGACAATCCGGCGCCGGCCGGTACTTCGCCGTCGAATTCGAGGTCCAGTCCCTCGACCCGATGCCCACGGCGCCCGAATTCGGCCAGCACCCCGAGGGGATACCGCGCCCAGCCGGGTACCCGGTCGCGTTCGGCGGCCAGGTCCGCGGCCGGTAGGCGCACCGGTTCGCCCGGGCGCTGGCGGGACCGTACCCGCACCGGCTCGTCGGTGTGCCGTACGCCGCGGCAGGTGACCGCCAGCGGTATCGCGATCGGCAGGACGAACCCGTCGTTGTAGTCGGTGTGCTCCCCGATCAGGTTGACTCGGCCGGGCGCCGACCAGGCGCGGTGTATGCCGGTCCTCTCCTCGCTCTCAGTCACCGGACCACCGTACGAGCTGCGCCGGGCGGCCGGTCGGTACGCCGCCGGTACTCGGGACACCCGTTACGACGTTGTTGCGCCAAGACAGCGACAAATTCGGCACTGCATGTCATCATCGGACCAATAGTCCAGTTTTGGGGCCGGACGCACAGCGCCCGGCTCGGACATCCCCTCGTACAGGAAGACTCGGTTTCGTCAGCCGCCGCTCGCTGGGCAGGTAGAGCACGACAGACAAGGATTTCCGACCTGAGACGCGGCTCGATTTCACCGGGAATGGAGCGACAACAAGGGGGGCTGATGATCATCAGCGATCCACAGCGTGCAGGACGGTACGGTTTCCACGGGTTACGTTGCTGGGCGGTAGTTTCTGCGATCGCGGGTGCCGCGATCACGGTTCACCTGGTTGTCGACTCCCGCGTGCTGTCCTTGCTGGTGGCGGTCTCGGCCGCGCTGGGCACCGTGGCGGCGATCGTGATCGGGGTACGCCGGCACCGGTCGGTTCCGGCCCTGCCCTGGTACCTGCTGGCGGTCGCGGCGGTCCCGTTCGCCGTCGGTATCGTTGTCCGCGAAATGCCGCCGGCGGCGTCCACCCCTCTCGACGAGATCTGCACGCTCGCCGGATATATCGGAACCTCGCTGGCAGGGCTGCTGTGGCTGCGGCCGCGCCAGGCCCGCGCGCATCCCGATGTGTTACTGGATTCGGGCCTGATCGGGCTCGGTGCCCTGCTGGCGTCCTGGATCTTCCTCATCGCCCCCGTCCTGCACTCCGACGAGGCGGCCATGAATACGCCGACCGCGGTGGTCTTTCCCGTTTTCGATGCGCTACTGCTCACCCTGCTCGCGCATTCGCTGGCCACCTCGAGCCGGTCGGAAACCTCGCTACGGCTACTGCATCTCGGCGTGGCGGGCGCCTTGCTCACCGATATCGGCTACCGCTTGGCGGCGGCGGGCACGCTGACGGTGGATCCGGACGTGCTGCTGCTCCCGCTGCTGGGTACCTATGCGGCGGTGGGCGCGGCGGCGCTGCACCCGACGATGACGACGTTGAGCGCACCGCGGCCGACCCGCCCGCACCATTCCCGGCAGCGCGCCAGCGTTATCGCGGTGGCCCTGGTGGTTTCCTCACTCGTACCGGTGGCCCGGGCCCCGCTCAGCCCGCTCGATCAGGTCATCGTGTCGGTGGTGCTGGCACTGTTGCTGATCGGGTTGCTGATCCGCAGTGAACGCGCCATCGGGCGCAGCGCCCGCAGTGAACGCCAGGCGCAGTACCAGGCCGATCACGATCCGCTCACCGGACTGCTGAACCGTTCGGCGCTGCTGCGCGTTCTGCACCGCGAACATCGGGATTGGGCCGAGCGGTCGCTGTGCTTGCTGTTCGTCGATCTGGACGAGTTCAAGGCGATCAACGACAGTTACGGGCATACGGTCGGCGACGAATTGATCGCCGAGGCCGCGAACCGGATTCGCACCGCTGTACGCCGCGACGATGTGGTGGCCCGGTACGGCGGCGACGAATTCGTCGTGCTGGCACCGCTGGATCGCGACGAGGCGACAAAAATGGCCGAACGTCTGCTGGGCACCTTCATGAAACCGTTCCGGCTCAGTATCGGCGAGGTACCGCTCACCGCCAGTATCGGACTGGCCTGCGGCGGCCCGCGCACGATCGACGCCACCGTCTACGATCTCATCCGCGACGCGGATGCGGCCATGTATCTGGCGAAGCGCCGGGGTTTCGGCTACATGTTCCACGACGCCATGCGGCATACTCCGGCCGAGCCGATCCAGCACGGCTGGCAGCGGGAGACAGCGGTCTGACAACCGTATTCGGACCGCAGCGGGAACCGCGCCGTACAGTCCGAATCCGATTCGGGCGCGAGCAGGCTCAGTCCGTCAGTTCCTCGAGCAGTTTGCGGGCCTGTTCCAGTTCGGCCTGCAGTTGCTGGACTTTGGCTTCCTGCGCACCACGCACCGTTTCGAGCAGGCCTTCGACCACCTCGGCGACCTCGGGGTGCAGCAGTTTCGCCGCCTGGGCGACCGCCGGACCGGCGACCGGCGCGGCGCGCGCGGTGCGTTTCTTACCGCTGGTCACATCGACGGTCCACTCACCGTCCGCGGTGCCGTTGATGGTGACCACGACCTCCGGTGTCTTGGCCTTGCGCGCGGCGGGCGCTTTGGCCGCCTTGGCCGGAGCCGGAGTGCGCGACGCGGCAGCCGGTTTCGCTTCGGCCGCGGGTTTGCTCGCGGTGGCGGCAGCGGATTCGGCGGCCCGTTTCTCGGAGGTGGTCTGGGACGCGGCGGAGGGCACGGGCGCTTCCTTCGGCTCGGGGGCGGTTTTCGGCTGGGGCGCGGATTTCGGTTCGGGTGCGGATTTCGGTTCGGGTGCGGCTTTCGACGCCGCGGGCGCCGGCCGGTCACGCGGTGGTTTGGTGAGTGTCACCTCGGTGGGCCCGAAGGACAGTACATCCTTCGACCCGGTGGGGCGGACCTGCAGGAAATCACCGTCGGCCGGGTCGCCGAGCGAGACGACCTTGCCCGAACGCCCTTCGGTGACCCCCACCGCCGCGGCGGTGAACCACACCATCGGCGGGCGGCCCGCTTCGATCTCCGTGGAGATCTGCTCGAGGTCGTTGTCGGACAGAGGTTTCGGCTTCGCGCTCGAGGGCGTTCGCGACGGCATGGGGTACTCCGGCAATCTCACTGTTTCGTCGAATAGCTGCGTGCACAGATGATGCCGCACCGCACCGACATCTTCACACGCAGGCATGGCGAGACCTTCCGAGCCTGGTAGAACCTGTTCTACTATGGCCGCGAAACGGAGACCGAAGGAGGCATCGTGCCGCTCGACCCGACCGCCATCGAGCTACGGGACGCCGTACTGGCCTCGCCGCGCGCGGTGGCCGTACACGACCGGGCCGCCTGGGTGGGCCTGTTCACCCGTGACGCGGTGGTCAACGACCCCGTCGGCTCCGCCCCGCACCGCGGGCACGCGGCGATCGCCCGCTTCTACGACACCTTCATCGCCCCCAACGACATCGTTTTCGACGTGGCCCACGATTTCGCGGGCCCGGCAACCGTCGTCCGCGACCTCGCCATCACGATCACCATGTCGACCGGCGCCCGGGTGCGGGTTCCGATGCATCTGCGTTACGAGATCACCGCGGAAGACGGCGACCTGCGCATCTCCCATCTCGCGGCCTACTGGGAACTGCTGCCGATGATCGGACAGCTCATGGGAACCGGGATCGCCGGCCTGCGGGCGGGCACCCGCCTCGGCGGCCTGCTGCTACGCAATCAGGGCGTATCCGGGCTCATGGGTATGGCCCAGGCCTGTACCGGTATCGGCCGGACCGGCAAAGAGATCGCGCACCGGCTGTGCGCGGCCGCGGCCGCGGGAGATACGGCGACCGTCACCGAGTTGGCGGGTGGCCGCGAGACGGTGCGGTTGTGGTCGGGTGAGTCGATCACTCCTGCGGAACTGGTCGCGCGGGCCCGCGGCCTGCGCTGCGGGAAAACGCTCGCGGCAGGTCGCTCGGTGACCGTCAGCGGTGAAACCCCCGACGGTCCGGTGCTCTTGATCTTCGACTTCCACCGGGCCACCCCACGCCTGGACACCCTTCGCGTCCACACGCACCGGGTCGCCTGACGCAGAGCAGTCCATCCACCGGATATCCGGTGCGCCCGGCCACACGTGTCGAGCCCTGATCCGCGCCTCTCCGGCACCTCCCCGGCATCTGCAGACACCCGATCCGTGAGCGCCCGGGCCTCGCGGCAACCACGATCACCGCCCCGGACCCCTGCCGCCGGACAGTGGCGAGACGACGGCCCCGGAGCGGGTGTCACATCACCCGCCCAGCTCAGAGCACGATTCTGTTGCGACAACCCCCTCGGCTATTTACTGAGACTCCAAGTCCCGGTAAATTTCGATAGAGAGATGTACGCCATAACGCACGAGGAGGCACCGATGACGCCGTCGACTCTGCCCCGGGCCCCGAAGCTGGGCGCCCGGTACCGCGAGATGCTGGAAACGCTGTCGGAAGGCTCGGTGCGCCGCCGCTTCGACCCTTATCTCGATATCGATTGGGACGCACCCGAGCTGGCCCTCGACCGCGACGATCCCCGCTGGATCCTCTCCCCCGAATACGATCCACTCGGCGCCACCGACTGGTATCGGCAGTTGCCGGTCGAGAAGCAGATCGAGATCGGGCGCTGGCGTATCGCCAACGCCATCAAGGTGGGTGCGGCCTTCGAAACCGTGCTGATCCGCGGCATGATGCAGTACATCGCGAAACTGCCCAACGGCTCGCCGGAGTTCCGCTACTGCCTGCACGAGATGACCGAAGAGTGCAATCACATCCAGATGTTCCAGGAGCTGGTGAACCGGATCGGCGACGATGTCCCCGGGATGCGGCCGATCTTCAAGGCACTGTCCCCGTTCATCGGAGTGGCCGGCGGGTACGCCCATGTCGTCCTTTTCCTCGGCATCCTGGGCGGCGAGGAACCGATCGACCACTATCAGAAGGCGATGATCCGCAACGGCGCCGATCTGCCGCCGCTGGTGGTACGGACGATGGAGATCCATATCGCCGAGGAAGCCCGGCATATCTCGTTCGCGGGTGAATTTCTGCGCGCGCATATCGAGAAACTCGGCCCGGCCTCGACCGCACTGTGCGGGATCTCCTTCCCGCTGGCGCTGCGCTGGCTGGCCGGCGAGATCATGGCGCCCCCGCCCGAGTTCGCCCGCCGATTCGATATACCGCGCTCGGTGATCAAAGAGGCCTTCTGGCGTAGCCCGCACTCCCGTGGAATCCTGTCCGGCTACTTCGGCGATATGCGCACCCTCGCCGACGAACTGGGGCTGATGAACCCGGTCACCACCCGGCTGTGGCGGGCCCTGGGGATCGACGGCGACCGTTCGCGCTACCGCAGCGAACCGGAACGCCGGATCCGGCCCGCGGTCGCCTGACCGATACCTCCGGCCCGGACCGGTCACCTCCGGTCCGGGCCCGGATACTCACGGGGTGACGCTGAGCCCGGCGATCACCTCGGCCAGTTCCCGGTCCGGGTCCACCACCACACCGACCGCACGAGCGGCGCCGTCGAGAACGAACCACGCGTAGCCGGCCAGATCGGCCACCACTTCGGCACGGGTCCGCGCCGGCCCCGGATCGGCGACCCAAGCGGCGAGTACTCCCTCGACCATCGTCACCACGGCGAAGGGCACCGGTTCCAAAGCTGCCGAATCGACCCCCACGATCGCGCCGATCGCCTCGATGAGTTCGCGCGACCGTGCCGCGATACGGGTTTTGAGGCTGCTGATCGCATCGACATTGTCCGGCCCGCCCGCCGGTGGCCCGGAACGCGCGAACGCAGTGAGGTTGGGGTGATCGCCCATCCAATCGGCCACCGCCCGCACCGTGCGGGTGATGATCTCCCGCACCGAACCGCTGGACACGTCCAGCTGCGCGTCCAGAACAGCGCCGAGATCGTCGATCAGATACGACCGGATCCGCCGGTCCAGATCTTCGCGCCCGCTGAACTGCCGGTACACGACCGATTTGGCAACCCCGGCCCGCTTGGCGATCTGGAGTACCGGGATCTCCGCGCCGGCCGGTTTCTCCTCGAGCAGTTCCACCGCGGCCTGCAGGATCGAGCGCTGCCGTTCGGTGTTGTGCTGCTGCCACCGCGCCTCGTACCCATTGACCGCCCCCGGGATCCGCGACCGCGGTGAAGCCACCGACATGCCTGGCAGTGTACTCAGCATCGCGGACGCGGGCGCACGCATGCCGGGGCCGGTTCTTCACGACGATTTCACCTGCGCCCGGATCCTGCACCGGCAAATGAAAGAACATTTACACATACATTAATGCGATATTTCCCACGCGGATCACTTAATGCTCCCGCCATATTTCTACGAACCGGTCGTTTTGTCGATCATGATCTTGTCCACCACCTGCGGGTATCCCCGAACCCGTTCCCGCACAGACTTATCCACATTACCGGTCGATCGAGAACCACGGCCACGCTTCGAATCCGGAAAATCGGAGCGGCACAAATCTGAGCGCGGCCCCATCGAAAAAGGCTAGAATTGCGGCACATTGGTACCGGGCGGGTCCGGCGATCTGCTGTCACAACGTTGCTCGGTCGCGGGAGTTTCCGGCGAACCGGTTTCGGGGGCGGCGAAAATCGAAGCTGCGTACCCACACGTGGCGACCCGCCGGCGCACCACGCGTACAGGAGGCAAGGATGCCCGACAACACCGGCCCCGAGGAGAACGACGTGGAAACCAGCACCGACCACACCCCGGTGATCTGGCCCGAGCCCAGCAGGCTGGAGGCCTGGTGGCGTGACATCATGGCCGATCCGGGCGCACCGGGCCCGGCCGGCGAACCCGAACCGTTCCCGCCGTCCCTCACTCGCAATGCCTGATCCGGCGGCCGGTCGGCCGACGGCACAGGGCTGTACCTGCCAGTGACTTCGCGCCGCTGCCCCTGCCGTGGCGTCGCGACCTCCGAGTCCGGTCAGCGGGGCGCCACACGGGGCCACTGACCCCGGGGGCGCGTCGACTATCCGTCCAGCCGAGGGGTGAGCCGCACCAGCGGGATCTCACGTGTGGTCCGTTTCTGATAGTCACCGTAGACCGGGTAGTCGGCGACGATCCGGGGCCACAGCGGCGCCCGCTCCTCCGGCGGTAGAACGCGAGCGGTCATCGGCTTACGGGGCCCGTTGCGGAACGCGACCTCGACCGCGGGGTTGTCCCGGAGATTGTGATACCACGCGGGATTCGTCGGGTCGCCGGCGCGGGAGGCGACGATGATGTAGTCGGTGCCGTCCACGACCGGCGCCGTCAGCATGACGGAACGAGGACGACCGGATTTACGGCCGATGGTGATCAGTTCGAGAGCCGGCATCCCGAAGTACTCGGTCCCCATCCGGCCGAAGCTGAAGCGCAGCAGTGCGCGGTGCGCCGTATTGACGGCTCTGAGCGTGAAATTCGACGGCATGGCAGATCATCCTCCGGTCGGCGGCAGCGCGTACCAGCAAACCAGTTCGGGTCGCGGTCCGGCAACGCATGCGCCGGTGTAGACGTACGCGCGCAGCGTCCCCGAGGACAACTGCCCAACGACCGCCCCGCACGTTGCGCCCGAACTCGTTGCGTCCGCGCGATGTTCACCATCGCCTCATTTTACGGTTCGTTGCCGCTACGTGACCTACCAGGGAGCGAAGCGGTGAATTACACGAATGCAATTCGCCGGAGCGATTTACCGAGGACCCGAAAATGCCTTATCTCACCGAGTTCTCGATGCCTCTATTCGGAATCACCGAGCCCGCACAACACTGGAAAAGACCACACACCACTTGATTAGCTAGCTATTTGCCGTAACTCGCCGACCGAAAGCGCGGCACATTGCACCGCACCCACCGAGCGGTGGCGAGGACGGTCCCGGCCGGCCGAAGCCCCGATATACAGCCGGTCCAGCATCGGCGCGCGCCGCAACTCCCGGCTTTCCGACCGTTCGCCAGACCGCCCACCTAGGCCGGGAAAGGACGGCATCCCTCCCGCCGAAACCGCCGTAGCGGCGCACTGTCAGGCCGGAACATCCGGGCGACACGCCCTGAAGACAAGAGAAGGCCCCGGAGAGGAGATCCTCTCCGGGGCCCTTCCCGGTAGTAGCGGGGACAGGATTTGAACCTGCGACCTCTGGGTTATGAGCCCAGCGAGCTACCGAGCTGCTCCACCCCGCGTTGGGTGAACACAACATTACACACGACTTCTCGGGAATGACAAATCGCCAGGTCAACGGCATTTTCGGACTTCACCAACGAACCGATCGACACCTCGAAACAGGCCCGAGAGCGAAAGTCGTCGATCGAACCGTTGCCGTTTCGTGCACACCGACCGCAATGAGTGTTAGCGGATCGATTGCCCAGGGTCTCGAACGCAATACGCGTGACACGGATTACGATTTTTTGGTGATCCCCGTCACATTTCCGTGTTATCACACGACCGGATGGGTAGCGGAAATTCGGATTATGACCAGCAGTTTTCCATATATTCCCAGATCTCGCCAATACACATATTGATAGTTATCGATACGTGATCTGCGGAGATTTCTTCGTTACGGTCGTTCCCAGGCCCCGACCAGACCGGGACGGGCCGGCCGAACCGGAGAACACCGGAAACCCTGTCCCACGGTTCGGAACAAACCCCGACACAACACCTGGGGACAGGGGCACGCAGCTTCCAACGCGCTGCCGGTGGGCACAGGGAGGGATTCGCATATGACCAAGACCCGAAAGTTCAGCACTCGCGCCCTCGGCATGACCGCTATCGCCGGGGCACTCGTTGCCGTACCGTTCGGTCTTTCCACTGCCACCGCTTCGGCCTACTCGGGCAACTGGGACGCTGTCGCCCAGTGCGAGAGCGGCGGCGACTGGTCCACCAACACCGGCAACGGCTACTACGGCGGCCTGCAGTTCTCCCAGAGCACCTGGGAGGCCAACGGTGGTAGCGGCTCGGCGCACAACGCCAGCCGCGAGGAGCAGATCCGCGTCGCCGAGAACGTCCTCGCCACCCAGGGCCCCGGCGCCTGGCCGGTGTGCGGTTCGAACCTGTGACACCGCACGGCGCCTGATCGAGCGCCGGTCACCGCGTAAACAAGAGGCGCTGCCATCCTTGACGGATGGCAGCGCCTCTTGCGTTATCTGCCGGCCCGGGGCCCGGGCCGGTTGTTACCTCCCGGCGTCCTGATATGCCTTGACCGCGGCATCCAGCTCGTCCAGTGCCCGGCCGAAGTCCTCGAAGTTCCCGGTACGCATCGCAGTGCGCACCGCTTCGATCTTGCGGTTCAGTTCGGCCGCGGCGGCACTCTGGGCTGCCGAACCCGTGGCCGCCGGCGGCGGGGCAGTCCCCTCGGCGGTACCGGCGCCCTGGTCCTCGGGTTGCGGATCCGTTTCCTCCGTCGGCGGCGCGTCGCCGGGACTCGGCCGGGTGGCCGGATCGCCACCCGACGGCGTCGCCAGCGCACCGGCACCCGGCAGCACCTGGTTCAGCGCGTCGGCAAGTGTCGACCCGTACCCGACCTTCACACTGCCGGCCTGGTCGCGATAGCTGACCAGCACGCGCAGCAGCTGCGGGAAGGTCGCCGTGTTCTGGCCGGTATTGCGTTCGTTGTAGAACGGCTCGACGTACAGGATCCCGCCGTCGGCGATCGGCAGGGTGAGCAGATTGCCGTATCTGATCTTGTTCGAGTTGGACAGCAGGGTTTTCTCCTGCGAGACCTGCGGCGCTGTGGTCATCGTGTTCTGCGTCTGCTGCGGACCCTGGGTCTGGGTATCGGTCGGCAGTTGCAAGATTCTGAACTGGCCGTACCCCTCCGGATCGGAGCGCACCGAGATATAGGACGACAGGAACTGCCGGTTGTAGCCGACCATCGCGCTGGTCAGGTTGAACGTCGGCTTACCGGTCTCCGGATCGCCCAGCAGCACGTAGTAGGGCGGCTGGCTCGCCGAGACACCCTCCACCGTCGGATCGGCAGGCACCGACCAGAACGCGTTGTTGGTGAAGAACTCGCGCGGATCGTCCACGTGGTACTTGGTGAGCATCTCGCGCTGGACCTTGAACAGATCCTCCGGATAACGGAAATGCGCGCGCAGCTCGGGGCTGATCTCGCTCTCCGGGTTCACCGCGTCGGGGAACACCCCGCGCCAGGCCTGCAGGACCGGATCGGAGGGGTCGGTCTCGTAGAGCTCGACGGTGCCGTCATAGGCGTCGACGGTCGCCTTCACCGAATTACGGATGTAGCTGACCTCTTTACGGGGCAGCAACCGGCCGGTGCGCTGGTCGATACTGTCCTCGAGCGCGCCCTCCAACGATGTGGTCTGCGCGTAGGGATAGTTGTCGAGCGTGGTGTAGGCGTCGACGATCCACTTGATCCGGCCGTCCACGACCGCGGGATAGGCGTTGCCATCCGGGGTGAGCCATGGCGCGACCTTCTGTACCCGCTCCCGGGGGGAGCGGTTGTAGATGATCTTCGAATCGCTGCCGATCGCCGAGGAGAACAAGATATTGCGCTCGGCGTACTTGGCGGCGAACGCCACCCGGTTGAACCAGTTGCCGATCGGCACACCACCGGCACCGTCGTAGGTGAACCGTTCCCGGTCGGTGTCGTACTCGCGGGGCTCCTGGCCCTCCTCGGAACCCACGATGGCGTAATCCGGGTCCGACTGCGAGATCAGTTCGCCGTAGTAGATCCGCGGTTGATCGACCTTGATCCGCTGCTGATCCTTCGGTGTGAACAGATCGCTGACCAGGAAGATCGGGTATCCGGAGTCGCTGCTGCCGCCCGAGTTGGGATCTTCGGACTGCGGCCGGTTGACCCGGTTGGCCGGAGCGGCGACGAACCCGTTGCCGTGGGTGTAGACCGTGTGCTTGTTGATCCAGTCGGTCTGGTTACCGCTGAGGGTGGACGGCGAGAGTTCACGAGCCGCGACGATGTAGTCCTGAACCTGCCCGTTGATCTCGTACCGGTCGATATCGAGTGCCTCGGGGAACCCGTAGAAGTTCTTCAGCTGGCGCAACTGGGTGAATGTCGGCGACAGGATATTCGGGTCGAGCAGCCGGGCGTTGGCGATGGTGGCATGGTCGACCGGCACATCCACCGGGTTCTTGCTGCTCTCGCCCTTGTAGGGGACGTATTCGATCTTGTCGTCGGTAATGCCGTACGCGTCCCGGGTGGCGGCGATATTGCGTTCGATGTACTCGCGTTCCTTCTCCGCCGCGTTCGGGCGCACCGAGAACTGCTCGACCATCAGCGGCCACACCGCACCGACCAGCACCGACGAGAGCACCAGCAGCGCCGCCGCCATCGCGGGCACCCGCAGGTCACGCAGCACGATCCCGGCGAAGAACGCGATCGCACAGATGACCGCGATGGACAACAGGATCAGCTTGGCCGGCAACACCGCGTTGATATCGGTGAACGAGCCGCCGTTGAAGGTGGGTTCCTTACGGCTGCTCATCAACAGCTGATACCGGTCGAACCAGTAGGCGACGGCCTTGAGCAACACGAAGGTCCCGGCCAGGGCCGCGAGCTGGACCCGCGCCGGCGTGGTGAGCACGCCCTCACGCCCGGTCAGGCGCAGACCGCCGAAGATGTAGTGCGTCACCAGATTTGCGAAGAAAGCGATCACCACGGCGACGAACAGCCAATTCAGCACCATGGTGTAGAACGGCAGATCGAAGGCGTAGAAACCGACGTCCAACCCGAACTGGGGATCGGTACGGCCGAACGAGCCGCCGTGCAGGAACAATTGGACGGTAACCCAGTTCGACTGCGCCACCAGGCCCGAGAGAACACCCAGTAGCGCCGGGATACCGAGACCGAACAGCTTCAGCTTGCTCAGCACGGTCGTGCGGTAGCGCGCGATCGGATCACCGGCCCCGGAGGTCGGCACGAATACCGGCCGGGATCGGTAGGCCAGCAGCAGCGCCAGCCAGACGATCGCGCCGACGACGATCGCGACCGCGAGGAAGACCGCGACCCTGGTCAGTAGAACGGTCAGGTAGACACCACGGAAATCGACCTCCCCGAACCACAACCAGTTCGTGTACGTGTCGACGAGCCGTGGCCCTACCAACAGCAGTGCGGCCAGCACTACCGCCGCCACCAGCAGCAGACGGCTGCGCCGGGACAGCGAGGGTAAACCGGCTTGGGGGCGCATGCCCACGATGCCACTCTCCAGGGTCCGGCGGCGGGCGAACCGGTAGCGCCACCGGCCGCTGCACCGCAGTCCGAATTGTTGCGGTCGGGTCCGTGCGGACCTTCAGCGCCCACTTTACGGAAAACGGACATCTTGGCGAGCGCAGGGTTCGGCCGGTGTCGCCGCGCAGGATGCGAGGATGGTCCGGTGAGCGACGACCTGCATGCCGAAATAGTCCTTGCCCGTTCCGTCCACGAGGTCGCCGAATTCGTGGACGCCGAGGGCTGGGGCGCCGCACCACAGATGTTCGCCCTGGTGCGGACCGCGGATCTGGTGGTCGCCGAGCCCACCCTCATCGATCAGATCGACACCGCGAACGAACTGACTCCGGTGGCGCAGGACCCGCTGCCCGACGAGGTCACCGCCGGAACGATGCCGCTGGACGAATTCCTGGCCACCACGAGTTGGCCGCCCGCGGTCGCCGGGTGTGTCCTGGTCCAGGAAATCGTCGTCCTGCCACCGGACGCCGAAGCGGATCTCGACGACGCACTCACTCCGCTGCTGGCCGATGCCGACGCCGCCGATGCGGCCGGCCGGGCCGCCGCCCACGCCCATCCGGGACGCCGCGACGCCCGTCTGTTCGCCGCCGCGCTGCGGGCCGGAAACAGCCTGTGCCTGCTGCAATTACGGCCCGAGGACGAATCCGACGACGACGGCGACCTGGATCTGCGGACCTATCCGGACCTCGCGCCGAATCTGGTCGAGGCGCTGCGCCATACGCTGGAGGACTCCGGCGACTGACCGCCGCCGGGGCCAGGGATCAGGCGCAGCTCGGGGCCTGCTCGCCCGCCGAGAGATCTTCCAGCGCCTGTACCGCGCCCGCCAGCGTTTCCACCCGGACCAGCCGCAGCCCGTCCGGCACCCGCTGGATCGCCTCGCTGCAGTTGTCCGACGGCACCAGGAAGGTTTCGGCGCCCGCTTCACTGGCCGCCATCATCTTGTACTGGATTCCGCCGATCGGGCCGACATTGCCGTCCCCGTCGATGGTGCCGGTGCCGGCGATGAACGTGCCACCGTCCAGATCACCCGGGCTCAACTTCTCGACCAGCGCCAGGCTGAACATCAGTCCGGCGGAGGGCCCGCCGATATCGGGCAGGTAGAAATCGACCTGCATCGGCGGCGCCGCGGCCTCGGTCGGAGTGAGGCCCAGATATCCCTTGGTCTCGTCGTCGGGGCGCGCACCGAGGGTGACGTTCACCGTCTGCTCGGCACCGTCGCGGCGGATGACCAGCGACAGCACCGTCCCCGGCGCACTGTTCGAGACCGCGGTGACGACATCCTGCGGGGTGGAGACGGGGGTGCCGTTCACGCTCACGATCTGGTCACCCGGGCGCAGCGCATCCCGGGACGGACCGTCCTCGGACACCTGGTGCACCAGCACCGCGGTGGGGAGGTTCAACTGACGCATCGCCGCGACCTCGGCATTGCTCTCCGAGTTCGTGAACTCCTGTTCGTTGGACTTGTCCACTTCCTCGCGCGTCAGCCCCGGCGGGTACACCTCGGCCCGCGGCACGATGCCGTGCCGGCCGCTGACCCAGAACCCGAGCGCCTCGAACAGGGTCAGGCCGTCGCGCATGGCGATCGTGGTCATATTCAGCTGGCCGGAGGTCCGGTCCACCTCGGCGCCGGTCACCCCCACGACCTCGCGGCCCTCGAATTTCCCCAGCGTGTCATGGGTGGGCCCGGGTCCGAGCGCGACGAACGGCACGGTGTAGACAGTGCCGATCACACCGAGCAACAGAATGGGGACCAGGGCGACGAGGAGCGTGATGATCCGACGATTCACCCGGTCAACACTAGCGATCCGACCCCGCCCGGCGCCCGCAGGCACGCGCGAGCCGACCGCGCTCGCGCTGTCTCAGGTGGGCGGCACCCAGCTGGTCACGCCTGACGGGCGAGTGCCTGCTTCACATCGGCCAGCGACGGGTTCGTGGCCGTGGAGCCGTCGGCGAACTTCACGGTCGGAACCACATGGTTGCCGTTGTTCACACTGCCCACGAACTCCGCCGAGGCCGGATCCTGCTCGATATCTACCTCCACATAGGTGATCCCGGCCTCTTTCAGCTGGGTCTTCAGCCGGCGGCAGTAGCCGCACCAGGTGGTGGAGTACATGGTCAGATCGGGTGTCGAATCACTCACGCAGAGAGCAACGCCGCCACCGGTGCCGGTGTTCCAGCTCGGGCCCGTTGATTTCCCGCCCTGGCTCGCAAGGGCCCGGCTGTCTCGAATCTCCACAGCGCCGACGCGCTCGGTCGATCACATCGCCGTGGCCGGGTACTGCTCGACAGCGCTCCGGAGATCGCGTTGTCCGCTTCGGCGGATGGGAAGGTCGGATCCCTGGCCGGGCGCTCGCCCCCGAGCGCTGGGCGCTGGGCCTGGCGAACTCGACGGGCTGCACGCCGACCGGCCGGTACTCATCCCGAGATCACCGACCACCACGCAAGTTCAGCCGCCCCGGCCGGACACGAGGACGGCGGGCGTCACGCAATATGCGTCGTGCCGTTACGTTCGCCCGGGCCGAACGGTTGCACAGCGCAGACCGCTGCTCACATTCCCGAGCCGAGCCGGTCGGGGCGAGCCGATCGCAGCGAGCCAGTCCCAGCGAGCCGGTCCCAGCGAGCCAGTCGGGGCGAGCCAGTCGGGGCGAACCGATCTGAGCCAGGGCGTGCGGGTCGAGGCGAGTCCGGGCGTGCGGGCCGAGGCGTGCGGGTCGGGGCCCGCCGGGCCGCCTGTGCACAATGGGTGCGTGGCCGCAGTCGATCTTTCCGCACTGGATCCGGAGCAGGCCGCCGCTGTCCGAGCACCGCGGGGGCCGGTCTGTGTACTCGCGGGCGCCGGGACGGGTAAGACGCGCACCATCATCTATCGCATCGCACACCTCGTGGCAGCCGGGCAGGTCCGCGCCGACCAGGTGCTGGCAGTCACCTTCACCGCGCGCGCCGCGGGCGAACTCCGCGGGCGGTTGCGCGGCCTGGGGCTGGGAGCGGCGGCGAATACCGTCCAGGCTCGGACGTTTCACGCGGCGGCGCTCCGGCAGCTGCGGTACTTCTGGCCGCAGATCGTGGGTGAGGTCCCGTGGCGTCTGCTCGACCGCAAGTTCCCGGTGGTCGCCCAGGCCGCGAACCGGGTGGGAGTCGCATCGGGCACCGACAGCGTGAAGGATCTGCTGAGCGAAATCGAATGGGCGAAATCCGCGCTGGTGGCGCCCGAGGACTACGCGGCCGCGGCCGCCGCCCGGCAGCGCGATATCCCCTTCCCGGCGGCGCGTATCGGCGAGGTCTACGCGGCCTACGAAACGCTGAAGACCACACCGGAAGGCATGCTTCTCGATTTCGACGATCTGCTGCTGCACACTGCCGCCGCGCTCGAGGACTATCCGGCGGTCGCCGACGTGTTCCGGGAACGCTACCGCTGCTTCGTCGTCGACGAATACCAGGACGTCACTCCCCTCCAGCAACGCGTACTGGATGCCTGGCTGGGTGACCGGGACGATCTCACCGTCGTCGGCGACGCCAACCAGACCATCTATTCGTTCACCGGCGCCAGCCCCGCGTATCTCCTGGACTTCTCCCGCCGCTATCCGGACGCGACAGTGGTCCGGCTGGAACGTGACTACCGCTCCACACCCCAGGTGGTCGATCTGGCCAACCGGGTGATCGGGATGGCGAAGGGCCGGATAGCCGGAACCCGGCTGCAGTTGATCGGCCAGCGCGACGACGGACCGGAGCCCGCCTTCGCGGAATACGCCGATCTGCGCGAAGAGGCCGTCGCGGTGGCGCACCGGATCACCGATCTGCTGGCCGCCGGTACCCCGGCCGCGGAGATCGCCGTGCTGTATCGGATCAACGCCCAATCCGAGGCCTACGAACAGGCACTGACCGAACAGGGCATCGCCTACCAGGTTCGCGGCGGCGAGGGATTCTTCCAGCGGCCCGAGGTCCGCCAAGCGGTCGAGGAACTACGCAAAACCGCGGCCCGCGACGATCTGCCCGCCGCATCGCGCACCGGCGAGAAACTGGTCACCCTGGTCCGGGCGACACTGGCCCCGATCGGGCTCACCGCCGCGGCGCCGGCCGGCGCGCAGGCCCGGCAACGCTGGGAATCGCTGGTCGCGCTGGTGCGGCTCACCGAGGAACTCACCGAACAGGAGCCCGAACTGGATCCGGCCGGGCTGCTGCGCGAACTCGCCGCGCGCGCCGAGGCGCGCCACCCACCGACTGTGCAAGGCGTCACCCTGGCCTCCCTGCACGCGGCCAAGGGGCTGGAATGGGATGCGGTATTCCTCGTCGGCCTGACCGACGGCACACTGCCGATCAGTTATGTCCTCAACGGCGACGGTTCGGTCGCCGACCCCGCCGCGCTCGAGGAAGAACGCCGACTGCTCTACGTCGGGGTCACCCGGGCACGGAGCCATCTGCGTTTGTCCTGGGCGTTGTCGCGGGGTGACGGAGATCGCCGCAGCCGTCGGCGCTCCCGGTTCCTCACCGGCCTGATACCCGAGGAATCGCCGGCATCCCGCATCGCCGCACCTGCGCGCCCCGGTGCGGAAGCCGCCCGGCCGGTCTGCCGGGTCTGCGGGCGGGCGCTGCTCGATTCGGAGACCGTGCTGCTGCGCCGCTGCAAAGGCTGCGCGGGCCAACCGGATCTGGAACTGCTGGGGGCACTACAGGATTGGCGCCGCGAGAAGGCGGCGGAACTCGCGATCGACCCGCGCGGGATCCTCGGGGTGAACACGCTCACCGCAATTGCCGAACAGCTCCCCGAGGACGAGGCGGGACTGGCGGCGCTCGGGGTCGGCGCCGCGAAGGTGCGCCGGTACGGCGCCGAGGTCCTTGCGATCATCAGGTCCCGGCGGCGTTCCCTGTCGCAGCCGTAGCGAAGGCGAGCGCAAAACCGCAGGTAGAAAATAGGTTGTCGAGCCCGGCGCGATTGGCTTAAGGTGGGAATCGCGCTCGGGAGGGTACATCCACGCGCATCATTGGAATTTTCGGATCACGAGTACAGGAGGGAGGCAGACAGATGAACGGCGTTACGAATTTCGGATTCGTCACCGTAATCCCGAATACGCGCTTGTCGGCTGCTTCCCGGGGGGTCCTCGCTCTGCAGGGGACCGGCCCGTCCTGCATCGATCGTTTCGGTGCGCAGCCGCGTATGCGCTATTCGCATGAGCCGAACTTCGTCGAACAGCAGGACCAGTCCGTCGCGATCTGGCACCCGGCAGCTGCCTTCGCAGCCGCCGGCTCGCTCGCTATCGATCGTGCCGCAGCACCCGCCGTGGCCGATAAGGGAGCGGAAAGCCTCCGCAAAGGACACCACGCGACCGTGAACAGGCGGCCCCACCGCCGACCAGGTCCGGGGTAACACCCCGAACCTCCTGGCCACGGGTCGCATATGCGAAACCGTGGCCATTTTTATCTGGCCTTCAGCCCACAAGGCAGCGGTTTCGCAGCAGAAACACCGAACCGCTGCACAACAAGCTGAAGGAGAACGACGTGGTCACCACCACCCAGAGTTGGCCGCAGGCCGCTACTGATGTGGCGTGTCGCACCGTGGCAGCCGATCCCGAAACTCAGCCGCTGACCACCCTGCCTTGCCGAGCGGGTGATCCGGATCTGTGGTTCGCCGAGAGCCCGGTCCAGTTGGAGCAGGCCAAGGCGCTGTGCGCGTCCTGCCCGATCCGTAAGGGCTGCCTGAATGCCGCAATGGATCGGCGGGAGCCGTGGGGTGTCTGGGGCGGGGAGATCTTCGATCAGGGGGTCGTCATCGCCCGCAAGCGCCCGCGGGGCCGGCCGCGTAAGGTCGCCGGCTGTGTCTGACCGCGACGGCGGACACCCGCCCGCGGATTCGCGCCGATACCGGAAACGAGCCGCTCATCGCTTCGCCGATGAGCGGCTCGTTCGCGTTCTGGGTGCACTTCCCGGAGGCGGGCACACGTTGGCCTCCAAAGGTTTTCAGGCGCTGTCGCGTTCCTCGCGGAACCCGGGAAGCCAGCGGGAGGCCAGCTGCATGAAGGGCACCTCGGCATCGAGCTGGGCACAGATACCGATCGATCCACCCAGCACCCGGAAGATCATCACGTATTCGGCGGGCAGCACCATGGCCCGCGCGGTTTTCATCTCCGGCGAGGAATAGTCGGTGGCCTTACCCGCCACCCGCTGCATCCAGCGGCGGGTGAAATGGAACGATTCGGAGCGGATCGGATCGGTGAACGGGCGCAGATACTCCTCGATCTCCTGCTCGGTGAGGGTTCTACCGGGCAGCACCCAGCCGTTGGCGTGCAGTAGCTCGGTGAGCCGGCCGTACTCCTCGGCCACCGCCAGCGCGAGTATCCGCCCCAGGAGCTCGGGGAAACCACCCGGCAGCGGGGCGCAGGCGCCGTAGTCGATCACCGCGAGCTTGCCCTCGGGGGTGATCATGAAATTGCCCGGATGCGGGTCCGCGTGCAGCAGCCCGACGATTTCGGGCGAGGAGAAGTGGAATCGGCCCATCAGTCCGGCGACCCGGTTACGCAGGACGCGAGTACCCTCGGGATCGGCTTCGCCCGCGGCGATGATGGCGGAAACCGATGTGCCGTCGAGCCATTCGCTGACGATGACCTTCGGCGCGCTCGCGACCACCTTCGGCACCACGAATTCCGGATGTCCGTCGTAGGCCTTGCTGAAGGCTCGCTGATTCGCGGCCTCGTTGCGGTAGTCCAGCTCTTCCTCGGTACGTTCGTTGATCTCGGCGAGCAGCGGTTTCACATCGGCACCGGGGATGACCTTCGCGAACAGGCCCGTCATCCGGTTCAGCGTCCGCAGATCCGCGCGCAGCGCCTCGTCCGCGCCGGGGTACTGGACCTTCACCGCGACCTGGCGGCCGTCCGACCACACCGCCTTGTGCACCTGGCCGATACTGGCCGAAGCGGCCGGGGTGTCGTCGAACGATTCGAAACGTTTCCGCCAGTCGGTGCCGAGTTGCTGATCGAGGACGCGGTGCACGGTGGCCGCGGGCATCGGCGGGGCCGCGGCCTGCAGTTTGGTGAGGGCCTCGCGATAGTGCTCACCGAACTCCTCGGGAACCGCGGCCTCCATCACACTCAGCGCCTGACCGAATTTCATCGCGCCGCCCTTGAGCTCACCGAGCACGGCGAACAGCTGTTCGGCCGCCTTCTGGTTCATCTCGGTGTTGATCTCCTTGCGATCGCCACCCGCAAGCTTGCGGCCGAAACCGACCGCGGCACGACCCGCCACACCGAGCGGAATCTTGGCTAACTTCGCATTGCGGGACATGGGCCGGCGCACGATCTCAGACACTCCCCCATCATGGCCGACGGACCGGCGGATCTGCCACGGAAAACCGAAGAGAATTACCACAGCGACCACAAGTGTGAGTGTCATCACAGCGCACCGCTGTTTTGCGTTACCAGGCAGCCACATCGTTCGTGCGGTGTCCACGGACGACGGTGCAGCCGGCGGGCGCCGAGATCGAGCTCCAATGTGCGGTTCAGCGTCTCCGGTGGGGAAGCCGGGTCACAAGCGAGAATCGTCTCGAGTTCGCCGAGCGCCAGCGCGGCCACGGCGGCGATTCCGGCGGGACTCGCATGCCCCGTCCGGCCGAGCAACTGAGCGGCCAATCGCGGCCATTCGGCATCGCGATCGACTCGGGCGAGATCAGCGCAGCGCAGGCAGCTGGTGAGCCCGGGCAGAACCAGCGGGCCGACGAGTCCTTTACCGTCGCGCAACCGGACCACCAAATGCGCGATGCGGGCACGGGACAGCTCCCGGACCAGAAACGGATCGGGAATCAGCGCATCGGCCAGTACCACCAGATCCGCCGGCGCGACCGGGCCGGGCAGCCGGCCGCTCCGGTCGCGGGAGCGGGACGGCCGGATACCGAGCGCACACAGGCCGGAACCGATCGCGTCGGCGAGCGGGCCTGTCCCGTGGACACGGATGGTTCGGACACAACCTGCGGGGCAGGAGGGATGGACCACCAGGCCTGCCGCGTCGATCACCTCGAACAACGCTGTCGCGTGCCGAGGCTCGAGACCGAACGAACGCGCTCGCCAGACGATCGCCGGCCGGCTGTTCAGTCCGTCGAGGAGGCGGAGGAATCCCAGAACCTGCTGAGTCTCCAGCCCCGGAGCCTCACACAGTACGGCGGTCTCGGGATCCCAGCCCAGCTGGACCTGGCCGGTCGAGCGCACCAGGATCGGTACCCGGGGATGCAGGAGCGGGCCGCGCGGCCGAAGCGTCGTCATGCCCGAAGTATGCGACGGCCGTTGTGCCGCAACAGGTTCCCGGAAGGGAGTTATCCACAGGCGCACGGCCTGTGGATAACTCCGATTATCGCAGCTGGCGGGCGGTTCGCGGCACTGCGTACGGCCGCGCAGGAAATTCGTGCGAAACCCAGCCCGCCGAGCACGACTCCACAGCGCTTCGTTCGGACTCAGTCCTTGCCGTTACCGGATTCGGGATTCTCCGGACCGGATTCGTCCCCGCCTTCGGCGGGCGGATCCTGCTTCTCGCCTTTTTCGGCCTTACCGGCCTGTTCCCGCTCCGCTGCCTCGGTGGCAGCCAGCTGGGCCATGGGATCGTCGAACGCGCCGGCACCGCCGCCGATCACCGAATCGATGAACCCGGCGGGCGCGTCGAGATCCGCGGCGTCGGGCAGCAGATCCGGGTGCGCCCAGACACCGTCGCGGGCCGCGAGACCGGCATCGTCGGTCAAGCGTTGCCACAGCGTGGCCGCCTCGCGCAGTTTGCGGGGTCGCAGCTCGAGGCCGACCAAGGTGGCGAAGGTTTGTTCGGCCGGACCACCGGTCGCGCGGCGCCGCCGCAGTGTCTCGGCCAGTGCGCCCGCACCGGGCAGCCGCTCGCCGACCGCCGCGCCGACCACGACCTGCACCCAGCCCTCGATCAGCGCGAGCAAGGTCTCCAGCCGGTCCAGGGCCTGCTTCTGCTCGGGCGTCGTCTGCGGTTCGAAACTGCCCTGGGACAGGATCTCCTCGAGTTTGCTCGGATCGGTCAGCGCCGAGGGATCGAGATCGCGGGCCGCCTCCTCGAGTGCGGAGAAATCCATGGTGATCCCGCGCGCGTAGTCCTCGACGGCGCCGAGGAGTTGCTGGCGCAGCCACGGGACATGCACGAACAGGCGCTGATGGGCGACCTCGCGGGCGGCGAGGAACACCATGATCTCGCTCTCCGGCTGCTCGAGGCCCTCGCTGAACTCCGAGATCGCCGTGGGCAGCAGCGCGGCCGTACCGGCCGGCCCCAGCGGCAGACCGATATCGGTTCCGGTCAGTACTTCCTTGGCAAGCTGGCCCAGCGCCTGCCCGAGCTGCGAACCGAAGGCGAGCCCACCCATCTGGCCGAGCATGCCCATCATGGGCCCGGCCATTTCGCGCGCTTCCTCGGGCAGCCCGGCGGTCCACATACCGGAGATCTGCTGCGCCACCGGATCGCAGAGTCGCTGCCAGGTGGGCAGCGTTTTCTCGATCCAGTCGTTGGCGGTCCAGGCCACCGTGGTCGTCGCCCCGGCGGGGAAGGTCGTCGCATCGTCGAGCCACAGCTCGGCAAGGTGGGCGGCATCGGCAACGGCCGCGGCCGTCCCACTCGACACCGGCTCAACGGTCTTACCGAGCTGCTGGCGGGCGAGCTGTTTGGCCACGTCGTAGTTCACCGGGCCGGAGCCAGCACCACCGGCCACGCCCTGTCCCATACCGCTGAGCATCTGCCCGAGCGAGGTGAGCATCTGGCCCAGGGCCGCCGGATCGAAACCGGCCGCGCCACCGCCCAGACCGAACGGGTCGTTACCGCCCCCCGGCTTATCGCCGCGGCGACGGTCGTCGTCGTCACCGCCCTGGGAGAATCCGAATCCGAAATCGCTCATTACGCCTCACCCGCCGGTACGACGTCCGGGTGGTGTCCGGGGAGCGCGCGCGCACCGAGCGAACCGGCCGGCGCTTCGTGAAGCTGCATGTTCTCCATAGTAGGCGTGACGAACCGGCCGGTCCGCCACGGCGGGGCAGCTTCGCGCTCGGTGAACATCCGGCCGATCCGGTGAAGGCCGGGCGCATCGCCCGGCCTTGCCCGGTGACCACTTATTCCGCGGGCGAATCGGCGCCGGTGGCGACCCACGATTCCACGATGGTGCGGGCGATGGAGACCGCACCCGGCAGCAGCAGCTTCGGCGGCGCCTCCGGGCCGGGGTCGATTCCCGCACCCGGCCGGGCCGGCCAGCCGCCGGACGCCAGTGCCGCGCGCACCTCGTCGCGGGTGAACCAGCGGGCCTCGGCGATCTCACCGTCGGTGAACGCCAACGGCTGCTCCGGATCGGCGAGCGCGCAGAAGCCGAGCATCAGCGACCGCGGGAAGGGCCACGGCTGGCTGCCGAGATAGCGGATATCGCCGACCTCGAGCCCGACCTCCTCGAGCATCTCGCGTTCGACGCAGCGTTCGAGCGATTCCCCGGCCTCGACGAACCCGGCCAGCAGGGAGAACATCGTCGCCGGCCAGCTGTGCTGACGAGCCAGCAGGACCCGGTCGCCCCCGTCGTGGATCAGGCAGATCACCGCCGGATCGGTGCGCGGAAAATCCTCGCGACCGTCCTCGGTCACCCGCGACCACCCGGCCTTGGCGGGGATCATCGGACTGCCGTCGGCGCCGTGGAATGCCGCGCCGGCATGCCAGTTGATCAAGGCGAGCGCGGCCGACAGCACCCCGGCGGTGAAATCGTCGACCCGGCTGTCGGCGAGCTGGCGCAGGTCACGTAGTTCGCCGGCGAGGTCGCGATCACGGACAGCCCACAGATGCACACCGTCGCGGACACCGAGAAACACCGCGTCCGGGCTCGGCTCGGCCGATAGTTCGGTAGCGGCTTCCCAGACCAGAGCCCCGGATTCGTAACGCACCGCACCGCGCCGCCCGATCCGCAACAGCCGGGCGGTGGCCCAGCCTTCCTTCAGCACATGCGCGTCGCCGCGCAGATGGTCGGCGCGGTCGAGCGCCGAACGGGACAACAGAGGGATCTGGTTGAGCTCGAATACCGCCACGTCCCGAGGGTATCGCGACGCGAACCGCGGGGTATCCGGGTCAGCGAGCGCGACGGATGTAGAGCAGTTTGTCCCCGGTTTCCAGCGCGTCGACAGACGGTTCGCCCACCCGGACCAGCTCGCCGTCGCGCACCACACCGAGCACGATATCGCTGAGGTGGCGCGGCGATCCCCCGACCTCACCCGGCTCGACCTCGCGTTCGGCGACCGCGAAACCGTGTTCCGGGGTGAGCAGATCCTCCATCATTTCCACGACGCTGGGTGTGGTGGTCGCGATACCGAGCAGCCGGCCGGTGGTCTCCGAGGACACCACCACCGAATCGGCGCCGGACTGGCGCAGCAGATGGGTGTTCTCCGATTCCCGGATCGAGGCGACGATCTTCGCTTTCTTGGTGAGCTCCCGGGCGCTCAGGGTGACCAGCACCGCGGTGTCGTCGCGGTTGGCGGCCACGATGACCGATGCGGCGTTCTGCACGCCCGCCAGCCGCAGGACATCGGATTGCGTGGCCGTCCCGTGCACGGTGACCAGACCCGCGGTGGCGGCGGCTTCGAGGGCCACCGCGTCGGTATCGACCACGACGATTTCGGCGGGCTGCACCCCGTCCCCGATCATGGCGTCGATGGCGGTGCGGCCTTTGGTGCCGTACCCGACGACGACGGTGTGATTACGCACGGTGCGCCTCCAACGCTGGATCTTCAAGGCCTGGCGGGAACGTTCGGTGAGCACCGCCAGGGTGGTGCCGACCAGGACGATGAGGAACAGCACCCGCAGCGGTGTGATGACGAAGATGTTCACCAACCGCGCTGAATCGGTGACCGGTGCGATATCACCGTATCCGGTGGTGGACAGCGATACGGTCGCGTAATAGAACGCGTCGAGCAGGTCCACCGAACCGTCGGAATTGTCGTTGTAGCCGTCGCGGCCGAGGTAGACGACGATCGCGGCGGTGCACAGCAAGCCGATCGCGAACAGTACCCGGCGGGTCAGCGAAATCCACGGACTGCTCTGTGCCTCCGGGATACGCAGCAACCCGACCAGTGCGAAATCCGGGCGCTCACCGCCGAGCCGCCCCCGGCCGCCCAGCTGGGCGAACCGGGCACTGACCGGGGCTACCATCCGCTACCCCGGGAATTCGACACCCTCAGTCCCTCCGACACAGCTCGGGAGCCTACCCGCTCGCAGACCGCCGGGCCCGCTGCGCGCCCGCTGGTCCGCGGGCCACCTTCGCCCGTGTCCCCGGATTACGGTGGAGCCCATGGCAGACGACACATCTCCGGATATCACCCGCACCCCCGCCCTGCACCTGGCCGCGATCCTCCTGGGTGCGGGGGTCATGCATTTCGTGGCTCCAGCACCGTTCGATTCCATCGTCCCGAAACAGTTGCCGGGGAAAGCACGCTCCTACACATATTGGTCCGGTGTGGCCGAAATCGGTGTCGGGACCGCATTGTTGATCCCGCGGACCCGGCGGCTGGGTGGCCGGCTGGCGGCGCTGCTGTTCATCGCGGTGTTCCCCGCCAATATCCAGTTCACGACCGATTCGGTGGGCAACCCGAAGGCACCGTTCGCACTCAAGGCGATCTCGCTGCTCCGGCTGCCCCTACAGGTGCCGTTGATCACCCAGGCCTTGGCGGTGAGCCGCCGGACACCACGTCCCTGAACGGACACGCGCGCGTATGGGGGCGCGTGATCGGACAGGCTTCCGCCACTGGGGCCGGATCGGAGGCAGAGCGTCGCCCACGGCTACGGCCTGCGTCCCGACCTCGACCGGACGCTCGGTCGGCCCGGGGGCTCGAGGCACTCGCCGGGACGCGGACACTGTCCGGCACGGCACCGGCCCGGTCGTTACTGCCGGGATTCCTCGTCCGGGTAACCGGCACGTTCGGCCCCGGGGGTGTTCATGAGTAGCTCGGTCAGTTCCGCAGGTCCGGGCAACCGGTCCGGGGAGACGGTCCGGCCCGTGTGCACATAGTGGAAGGCCGCGCCCACCCGTTTCAGCACCTGCTCTTCGGTTTCCCCGGTTCGTGCCGCCAGCAGGCGCGCCCAGGCCAGGCGGTAGACGGCCAACTGCACGGCGACCGCAGGTTCGTCGGCGGGACCGGGTTCGGCGCCGGTTTTCCAGTCGACGACGGTCCAGCCGTCTCCCGGTTCGGCGAAAACGGCGTCCATCCGGCCGCGGATCACGATCCCGGCGAGGGTGGTTTCGAACGGCACCTCGACTTCCACCGGACGGCGTGCCGACCAGCGCGAGGACAGGAACGCTTCCTGCATCCGGGCCAGTTCCACATCGGCCGCGGCGCCGGCGTCCGCGGAGCCGGGCAGATCGTCGAGGCCGGGTAGCTGGTCGGTGGCGAACCAGCGCTGCACCCAGGCGTGGAAGGCAGTACCGCGGCGAGCCAGCGGATTCGGCGGGTACGGCAGCGGGCGGCGCAGCCGGGCGGCGAGTCTGCCCGGGTCGGCGCGCATTTCGACCAGCGCGGTGGCGGGAAGCTGGCTGGGCAGTTCCACATCGGTGACCGTGGCCGCCGTCGACCGGAATTCGGCGAGCAGCGCATCGACATCGGCGGCCCAGCCGTCCGGATCGTCGCCCGGTTCCGGTTCGGCTGCGCCGGCGGCGAGGTCGGCCAGCGCGGCGTTCACGAGGGCGGCGCCCTCCTCGATATCGGTGCGGCGGGCGCCCAGCGGGTCGCCGGGCCAGGGCGCGGTGTCGGGGGTCGCGGCCAGCGGGTTCGTTTCGCCCTCTTCGGGTTCCGGCGCCCAATACGCGATCTCCATACCGCTGTCCGGTAACTCGGCGGCTGCCTTCACCTCGAGCAGGAAGTCCGAGGGACCCTTCGGTTTGTCACCGGATTCGGGCCAGTGATGGGCCGAGACCAGCAGTACACGTTCGGTTCTGGTCAGCGCGACATAGAAGAGCCGACGGTCCTCGTCCAACCGGCGGCGCTGGAGCGACTTCTTGTGCGCGGTCAGGCAATGCTGCAGATCGGCACGGTCGGCGCAGTCGGCGAGATCCAGTACCGGCACCCCGTCCGGCGAATCCGCGGTGGCACGGTCACCACGCAGCGAGGTGGGCAGCTCGGCCAGCGCGCCCAGCCAGGTGTTCACCCCGCGGGTGGACGGGAACACCTCCTTGCACACATGGGGTACCGCGACCACCTCCCATTCCAGGCCCTTGGCCGCGTGCACGGTGAGCACCTGGACGCGGTCCGGGGCGACCTCCACCTCCCCGGGTTCCAGGCCGTTCTCCACCGATTCCGCGGCCGCGAGGAACGCCAGCAACCCGCCGAGACTCGCCCCGGTATCGGCCGCGTAACCGGCGACGACCTCGGCGAAGGCATCCAGATGTTCACGTCCCGCACCGGAACCGGTCAGGGCACGACGCGCCTGCGCCTCCACACCGACCCCGATGGTGCGCTCCACATCGGCGACCAGTTCGGTCAGCGGCTGCCCGGCCCGTTCCCGCAGCGTCGAAAGTTCCGCACCCAGTGTGGTGATCCGCCGATATCCGGCGGCCGAATAGCGTTGCGGCGGACCCGGGTCGGCGATCGCATCCGCCAGGCCGGCACGTTCGGCAGGTTCCGGCGCCACCTCGCGTAGCGCCGCGGCCAGCGTGGTCGCATCGGTGATTTCGCCGCCGGGGTCGTGCCCGATCGACAGTTCCCGGGCCCGCCGTGCCAGCGCAGCCAGATCGGCCACGCCCAGCCGCCAGCGGGCGCCGGTGAGGATTCGTACCGCCGCGCTGCCGGCCGCCGGATCGGCGACGAGTCGCAGGGTCGCGACGATATCGGCGACCTCCGGTGTCGCCAGCAGCCCGCCGAGACCGACGATCTCCACCGGCAACCCCTGCGCACGTAGCTGTTCGGCGAGTTCGGCGGCATCGGCGTTACGGCGAATCAGCACCGCCGAGGTGGGCGGTGGGCGCTGCGCTTCGCGGGCGCGCGACCATTCGGCGGCGATCCGCTCGGCGATCCAGCGGCGTTCATCGGTCACAGTGGCGCACAGCGCGACAGCGAGATCACCTGGAGTCGCCTCCGGTTTGGCCCGCAGGGGATCCACCGTGACCCCACCGCTCGCACGGGCCGCGGCACGCAACGGCTCGACGACCGTATTCGCCAGGTTCAGCGCCTCCGGCGGGTTGCGCCAGCTGGTGAGCAGCGGCAGGACCGGCGCCGGATCACCTGGGCCGCGCGGGAAATCGGTGGTGAACCTGGGCAGGTTGGCCGCCGACGCACCACGCCACCCGTAGATCGACTGCATGGGATCGCCGACGGCGGTCACCGCCGGCGCCCGCGGTTCACTGCGCCGGGGGCCGCTGCGTTCGGCCGCGTACCCGGCGCCGAACAGGGACGAGAGCAGGATGCGCTGCGCGTGCCCGGTGTCCTGGTATTCGTCGAGCAGAACCAGCCGGAACCGCGCCCGCTCGGCATCGGCGACCTCGCGATGTTCGGCCGCGAGCCGCGCCGCCAGCGACATCTGGGCGCCGAAGTCGAGTGCGCCGCGCTGATGGAGGGTTTCGCGGAGTTGCCGGACCAGCGGCAGCAGCGCGACCCGTTCCCGCTGCGCCCGCAGAATCGACAGCAGCTCCTTGTTCGGCCCGCCCCGCTGGCGCGGGCCGGGCGGCAGGGTATGGACCAGTTTCTCCAGCTCGGTATGCGCTTCGGACAGCTGTTCGGGTTCCACGAGATGTTCGGCGAGCTGACCGGACAACGCGAGAACTGCCTCGGTGACGGTCAGCGGTGCGCGATCGGTCTCCAGATCGCCGTCCCAGCCGCGCACCACCTGATGCGCGACCTGCCACAGCTGGGTTTCGGTGAGCAGCGCCGCCGACGGTTCCACCGGCAGCAGCAACCCGTGTTCGCGCAGCAACCGGCCGGCGTAGGAGTGATAGGTGCTGATCTCCGGTTCCGCGGCGGTCAGGGTGGTACGCAGCTCGCCGGTGGGATCCAGGTCGCGGAGCAGACGGGATCCGGCCAGCCGGGCCAGCCGGGTCCGGATCCGGGCGGTGAGCTGCTGGGCGGCCTTCCGGGTGAAGGTCAGGCCCAGCACTTCCTCCGGGGTGACGAGGCGGTTGGCCACCATCCATACGACCCGCGCCGCCATGGTCTCCGTTTTACCCGCGCCCGCACCCGCCACCACCAGCGCCGGGCCCGGTGGCGCGGCGATCACCGCGGCCTGTTCCGCGGTCGGCGGAGGTAGGCCGAGCGCGTCGGCCAGCTGCCCCGGTGTGACCCGGGCGCTCACTCGTCGGTCACCTGACGTCCGGCATCCTGAACCGGGCAGCTGTTCTTCACGGCGCAGTGGCGGCACCCGTCGTTACGGATCGCCAGGAAGCCGGGGCCCTCGGTGGTGGCGGCGGCCGTGTGGATCGTCTCCCGCCAGGCGTCGAGGGCTTCGGCGTCGAATGCCGGTTGGACACGTTCCTTCGCGACCCCGCTGGAAGCCGGCAGTCCGACATATACCAGCCGCGCGCCGCCGGGTTCGGGGTCTTCCGTGGTTTCGTCGAGCGCGCCCGCAGCCGCCGCGACCTGGTAGGTCGCCAACTGGGTGTGCTGGGCGGCATCGGCCTCGCTGACCGGGTTCTTGCCCGTTTTCACGTCCACGATCACGAACCGGCCCCGGTCGTCGCGTTCCAGACGGTCGATCCGGCCGCGGATCCGGACCGCGGGCGCCTCCGCGCCGCGACCGGGCAGTTCACAGTCGACGGGTACTTCGACACCGGCCTGTGTCAGTTCGTCCCGGGTACTGCGCACCCAGGCCACGAATGCGTCCAGCATGGCCTCGGTACGGCGCAGTTCCTGCCGGGAGTGCCAGCTGTTTTCGGGATCGATACTCGTCCAGCTGCGGGCGAGTTCGGCACGCACCCGGTCGAGCGGGACCCGGCCCGCCAGCGCCTGCACCAGGGTGTGCACCAGGGTCCCCTTCACGGCGTGCGGGTTCTCACCGTCCGACCCGCCGTGCCGTTCCAGCGCCCAGCGCAGCGGGCAGGTGCGCAGCAGCTCGACCGTCGACGGGGACAGCGCGATCGGCCCGTCGTCGTCCCACAGCGTCTCGGTGGAACTGAGACCGGGGACGCCGTACCAGTCGCCGGGCGCCGTACCGGGTATCCCGGCCAGCGCCAGCCGGGCAAGCTGCGATGCGGCGCGGCGACGCCGCTCGGCACCGGCATCCGGATCACAGACGACCGCGCGCAGTTCGGCCACCAAGGCATGCAGCGCCAGCACCCGGCCCGGCTCCGCGATCGGCAGTGCGCCCGGCTCACCGTCGGATTCGCCGCCGATCAGTTCGGCCAGGAATCGCGAAGGCACCAGATCGCGTTCACCGGTCACCGATTCCACCGCCGTCACCAGCAGTGAACGCCGGGCCCGGCTACAGGCGAGGAACAGCAGCCGGCGTTCCTCCGCCAGAATCGGCGCGGACCGGCTCACCCGCTCGGTGATACCGGCAACCTGATCCACCAAGTCCTCGGTATGCAACAAGGTGCCACGGGGGCGTGGATCCGGCCAGATCCCCTCCTGGACCCCGGCGACCGCGACAACCTCCCATTCCCGCCCGGCCGCGGCATGCGCACTCAGCAGATCGACGGCCTCGTCCTGCCGCGACCGCGCCGCCCGGTCCTGCGCGATCTGCTGCTGGGACAGGTATTCCACGAACCCTTCGATGGTCGCGCCCGGTAAGCGGTCGGTGTAGGTGGCCGCCGCATCGAACAGCGCCACCGCCGCGTCGAGGTCGCGATCGGCCTGCATTCCCGCCGCCCCGCCGCGCTCCGACTGCGCCTGCCAGCGCTTCTCCAGCCGCGACCCGGTCCACAGCGCCCACAGCACATCCTCGAGGCTGCCCCCGTCGCGCCGGACCCGGCGTGCCCGGTCCAGCGCGCGCAACGCTCGGTTCAGCGGTGCGAGCTCGACCTCGGTGAGACCCGCGAGGATCCGCTCGTCCCCTGAACCCAGGAGTATGTCGCGCAGGGTATCCACCGAAGGGCGATCGGCAACGAGCCCCGGGCCGTTGACGGTACGGGCATCGCCGACGGCCATTCGGCCGGAACCCGAAGGCGAACCCGTGGAGGCATTGCTGTCTCGGGCGTCGCCACCGGCCGCCGGACGAGCGCCCCGAGGCGAACCGGTGGTACTGCCACCGGCACGGCTTCCTGGTGCGGCGCGACGACCCGCCGGCCCGGCGCTGTCCGCGGCCGGGTACCCGGCCGACACACGTTCGGCGTCCTGGAGACCGATCTCGCTGCCGGCTCCCTCCGCCGGCCGGATTTCCCGCCCAGGCGGTGCGCCGGTTTCCTCGTTCACCAACTGCCCCGTCGGATCCGGAGCTGCGCCGGGCGACCGGTGCGCTTGTACGGTCTCGGTCCGACCGGCAACCGCGCCGTCGCCACGTGTGGAGTCTCGAAGGCCCACAGCACGCTGCGCAGCCGGATGAGAGCCGGTCGGCCACCGACGATCCGGACCGGGGTGACCGGCGCGGTCGTCCCCGGGCGCGCCGACATGGTGCGGTCCGTGCCCTCCGGACCGGGCCGGGACCTCGGTCTTGTCCACCGGAGTCCGCTGCATGTCGTGGGCAATCGACAGGGAGCCCGAGAGGTTGTCGTTGTCCGGGCCCTCCGACGGCGATCCGAATCCATCGCCGCCGCCCGAGTGCTCCTGTGGTGACCCGAACCCGTCGTCTGTATCGGCGGAAACCGGCTGCGCCCCGAACTCGTCGCGCTCCCGGCCCGCCGCCACCAGGTGGCTCACCGCCGTGGGTGCCGTATCTTCGTCGGGAAAATCCGGTGGGGGATCGAATTCGTCGTCTTCGTCCGGGCGCTCCGGTGGTAGCCCGTCCCACGGGTCGTCGTAGCGGTGGTCCCCGTCGAGGCCGAACCAGTCCGCGTCGTCGGCATAGCGGACCGTGTCGTCGGCCAGACGGTCCGCGTCACGGAAGAATTCCTGGCGCGGGAAGTCGTCGGGGCGTTGCGCCTGTGGTGATTCCGGGTCGGGGATCGGCGGCTCGTACTCCGGTTCGGTTGGCGCGTATTCGGGGTCGGATAGCGCGTATCCGGGTTCGGACAGACCGGCTCCAGGTTCGGGCAGCGAATCCCCGGGCTCGGGCAGTTCGACCGCAACATCTCCGGGCTCGCGCGGATCGCCCGCAGCATCTCCGACTGCCGGCGTCGATCGGGCGAGTTCGAGGGTGGTGCGCCGGATTCCGCGGCGCAGACGGCGCAGGGCGATCTGGTCGGCGCCGCCGAGCGGGCCGCCCAGCAGGTCGAGGGCATTGTCCGGGGCGAACAGCGAATCCGTGGATCCCGTACCCCGGCGGGCGGCTTCCCCGGCGAGCACGGCGCGCAGCGAAAGCAACATCCAGGCGGCCCCGCGGCGGCGGGCCAGCGGCGTATCGATCGCCGGCTGCCGGACCGGGACCCCGGCGGCCAGCAACGCCCGGCGCAACGGCGGTAGCAGCAGCGGGACCGATCGCACGATCACCGCCATCTGCGACCACGGGACCCCGTCGGTGAGATGGGCGCGGCGCAACTGGTCCGCGATGAGCGAGGCCTCCTTGGCCGGGCTGCCGAGCACCCGGACCCGGACCTGCGCGGCGGGCGCGGTTTCCCCCGCTTCCGGTTCGCCGCGTTCCGCGGGACCCAGGTCGGCAAAGGTGGTGCGATGTGCGGCGCTGCCCGGCAGGCGGGAGGCGATACGCGCGGTCGCGGTGTGGATGGCCGGGCCCGAACGGTGGTTGGTGTGCAGAACGATCCGTCGCGACGCCGGAACTTCGAGGTCGGTCAGGGATCGGGCATCGGCGCCGCGGAAGGTGTAGACGGCCTGGTCCGGGTCGCCGGCGATCACCGTGGTTCCGGCGCCTTCGGCGAGGATCCGCACCAGCAGCGCGGCCTGTGGGTCCAGGTGCTGCGCGTCGTCGACCAGCAGGCAGCGCAACCGGGCGCGTTCGGCGGCGAGCAGATCGGCGTCACCGGCCAGCGCATCGAGCGCGGCGCCCACCAACTCCGCCGCGTTCAAGGCCGGCGCCGACGCCTCCGGCGCCGCCACCCCGACCGACCAGCGCAACAGCATCGCCTGTTCGTAGCGCAGCGCGAACCGGCCCGCCGCCACCCAATCCGGCCGGTCCTGCCGCCGGCCCAGCTCCATCAGATCCTCCGGGCCGAGCCCGCGTTCGGTGGCGCGCAGCATGAGGTCGCGGAGTTCGTCGGCGAAACCGTCCAGGCTCAGGGCTGGCTGCAGTCGCCGCGGCCACAGGTCGCGGGCACCGGCGGCGATATCGGTGAGGTCGCCGCGCAGCATTTCACGCAGGACGGCGTCCTGTTCGGCGCCGGTGAGCAGCCGCGGCGGCGGGTTCCCGTGCCGGGCGGCCTGGCGGCGCAGAATCCCGAAAGCATAGGAGTGGATCGTGCGGGCCAGCGGTTCACGGGTTGCTCCGGAGATCGGCAGTCCGGAAGCGGTACCCGGGAGGGATAGGGAGGGGTCGCTCGCCTTGCCGGCCAGGTGATCAGCCTCGGCAGCGGACGCGCCGGTAGCGAGCGGGTGATCGGTTCCGGCGAAGGTGGGCGAACGACCGACCCCCGCGGGGGTGGACGGGCTACCGGGCCCGGCGACGGTGGCCGAATCGCCGGCCGCCGTCGTGGTGGGTGTCTGATCGGTCCCGGCCGCAGTCGGCGAGCCGACGCCCGGGAAAAGCCCGTCGTCGGGTGCCGGGTCGGCGAGCGGGAACAGCGCGAGGTCGGCGACGCCGTATCCGTCCGGACCGTTGTCGAACACGGGCGCGCAGGTATCCCAGTGCGCCAACCGCTCCGTGAGAGCATCCCGGGCAGCGGCCGCGGCCTGTTTCGAGTGGGTGAGCAGCAGCACCGATTCCGGATCGGCACCGCCGGCGATCCGGGCAGCCGCCACATCGACCAGCAGCGCCGATTTCCCTGTCCCGGGCCCGCCCAGCACACGCCACAACCGCCCGGAAGCGGATTGCGCAGGAGTTGCCGGGGTAGGGGCGAAGAGCGCGCGAATCCCGGCGCCCCAGGTCCGAGCCCGGGGAGCCGATGTTCTCCGGCGCACCAGCCGCACCGGCCTATCCGAACGCACCACAACCGCTATTGCAACAGACGGGGCCGACACCGCCGATACCCCGTCGCACCCGCGGGCGCTGCGGGTCCGCGGCACGGCGATAAGAATGTCATCGTGTCCACACTGCATGTTCACCGATTCGGCCCGGTCACCGGCCCGCCGCTGCTGGCCCTGCACGGTCTCACCGGCCACGGCAGGCGCTGGGCCGACCTGGCCACCCGGTTGCTGCCCGATATCCGCGTCATCGCACCCGACCTGCGTGGACACGGGCATTCCACCGCGCTTCCGCCCTGGGATCTCGAGACGATCGTGGCGGATCTGGTGGCGCTGCTCACCGCGGAAACCGAGGAACCGGTGGTGGTGGTCGCGCATTCCTTCGGCGGTGCGTGCGCGCTGCAGCTGGCCGAACGCCGGCCCGACCTCGTCCGCGGCCTGGTACTGCTCGATCCGGCGGTCGCGCTCGACCCCGCCTGGCTGCACGAGATCGCCCGGGCCACCCTCGACTCCCCCGACTACACCGATGCGGAGGAAGCCCGGATGGACAAACTCGCCACCGGCTGGGGCGCGGCCGACCCGAGCCTGCTCCAGGCCGAACTCGACGACCATCTCGTCCCGGCACGCGACGGGCGGGTCGGGTGGCGAGTGAGCCTGCCGGCGCTGATCGCGTACTGGAGTCAGCTCGCGCGCGAACCCGCGCTACCGCCGCCCGATATGCCGACAGTGCTGGTGCGCGCCACGAAAGTGGACCCGCCTTTCCTCGCCGCGCCGGTGGAAGCGGTGCTCGCCGAACGGCTGGGCACGAACCTCACCGTCGAGGAGTGGGACTGCGAACATATGGTCGCGCAGATCCTGCCGGAGCGGGCCGCGGCGTTGATCCGCGCGGCAGTGTAGGGCCGCAATGGTCACCAGTGACGCACAAGTCGAGCACGTCCGGGAATTGGTCGCCTCGATCCCCCCGGGCCGGGTCGCCACCTACGGCGATATCGCCGCCGCGGTGGGTTTGTCGACGCCGCGCACAGTCGGCTGGATCATGCGCACCGACTCCGGCGACCTGCCCTGGCACCGGGTGCTCGGCGCCTCCGGGAAACCCGCCGCTCATCTGGCCGAACGGCAGCTGCGATTACTCGCGGCCGAGGGCGTACCCATCTCCGACGGCCGGGTCGACCTCCGGACCGCGCGGCACCGGTTCGGCTGATCCGGTGCAGTGGTCACCGAGCCGGGATATCGTCCCAGACGGCGCATAGCATGAGGGGTATGCCGAATTCCGCGCCCGCCCCGGACGTGATCGTGCTCGCCGGGGGCCGGGCCAGTCGTATGGGTGGCGTCGACAAACCGGGGCTCGTGGTGGGCGGACGGTCCATGCTGGAAACCGCGCTGGTCGCGGCGGGATCGGGTCGCACTGTGGTCGTCGGCCCACCGCGACCGGAACTCGCCGCGTCGATCCTGCAAACCCGCGAACCAGAACCCGGGTCCGGCCCGGTGGCGGCCATTGCGGCCGGTGTGGCCGCGCTCGGCGCCGAGGCCACCACCCAGGTGATCGTCCTGGCCGCCGATATGCCGTTCCTGACCCCCGCCGTGATCGGTGAATTACTGCAGCAGTCTGCGGATTTCGACGCCGTGTTCGCGGCCGACGGCAACGGCCGGCCGCAATACCTGATCGGCGTGTGGCGGTACGAGGCCCTGGCCGCCGGGCTGCGCGAACTCGGCACGGTGGTCAATCAGCCGATGAAAGCTCTGGTGCCACCGCACACGAAGATGGTGACGCTGGCGGGGGTCGAGGATTGCGATACTCCGGGGGATATCGATGCCGCCCGTGCCGCGCTCGGAACGAGCCGGGATTGGACGTACCGCGTCGGCCACGACGATCCCCACAACACCGCCGACGGTTCAGCACACGGCGCCGGCGGTGACGCGACGTTCGGCACGGGCACCATCGAGATACCCGACAGCGGTCGCGGCGCGCCCGGGCACAGCGGCAGTTCCGAGGTAGTCGACCTTCCTACCGCGTTCGCTGCCGGCAGCGCCGGGCCGGCCACCGCCGGTGACTCGGCGACGCGGGATATCGGCGCACCGATTTCCGTAACCACTGCACAACCTGTCACCGGCACTCGCCCCCCGCATCACGCTGGAATCCGGGAACCCGCCGCCGACTCGCCGCTACCGCTGGATCAGGCGCGCGAAGCCCTGCGCGAGAGCCTGTCCCGGCTTCCCGGACGTCACTGCGAGCTGACCGCTGCCCGAGGCGCGGCGCTCGCCACCCCGATCACCGCGCTCGGCGCCCTGCCGCGATTCGATGTCTCCGCGATGGACGGCTACGCGGTCCGCGGGGAGGGGCCGTGGGAGCTTCGCGCCGATATCGGTTTCGCCGGCGGGCAGCGGCCGGACGGTTTACACCCCGGTGAGGCGGTTCGGATCGCCACCGGCGCCCAGGTTCCCGAGGGCACCACCCGTGTCCTGCGCGACGAGTTCGCCCGGTACGACGGGCGGCTGCACCGGCTTCCCGATACTCCGGAGCGTTCCGATATCCGCCGGCGCGGCGAGGACCGCACACCCGGTGATGTCGTCGCACCGGCCGGTTCCGTGGTCACCACCGCACTCGTTTCCGCGGCCGCCGCGGTCGAGGTCACCACCGCTGCCGTCCGCGGACCGGTCCGCGCCCGCATCGTCATGACCGGCGACGAGATCCGCAGTACCGGCCCGCTACAAGCCGGGCAGACCCGGGATTCCATCGGCCCCATCCTGCCCGTCCTACTCGCCGCGCACGGGGTACAGACCCTCGACCAGGTACATCTCCGCGATACCGCCCACGGTTTCGACGAGGTATTGGCCACCGCCACCGATTGCGATCTCCTCGTCGTGGTCGGCGCGACCGGCGGCGGCGCCGCCGACCAACTCCGTGGCGCCCTCGACCGCGCCCGAGCCCGAATCCTGGTCCCCCGCCTCGCGCTACGCCCTGGCGGTTCCACCGTGGCAGCCGAACTCTTCTCGACCACAACGGTCCTCGGACTTCCCGGCAACCCGTTCGCCGCAGTCGCCACCCTGCTCGCCCTGTCCCCCGCCGTAGTCGCGGGCCGCACCGGCGCCCACCCACCCCGGCCATTGATCGGCCCACTGCACAACGCCACCGAAATCTCCGGCTCGGTAACCCGCATCGTCCCCGCCCGCAACGCGACCGACCCGGGCGGCTGGATCGGCGACCCGACCATCCGAACCGCCCACCTCGGCGGTCTCGTAGACCGCGACGGTGTGGTCATAGTCCCCGCAGGCGCCCAAAACGGCAGCCCTGTCGAGTTCATCCCGGTCCCCCGCTGACCCCGCCGCATTCGGCAGCACTCTCGAGTGCCGGTAGCTGCACCGGGAAGACACCGTCATGCAGGGCCGGGAGGCCAACGAGGTCGGCGCCACCGTAGCCGTTTGACTATGCCGTTACGGCAGGGTTCATCCTGTAGTACAGGTCGGCGAGCACACGCCGGCAGATCCGATTCGAGGAGCCGATCATGACCTGGAGTACTCGTGAGCTCGCCGAACTCGCCGGCACCAGCGTGCGGACGGTGCGGCACTATCACGATGTCGGCCTCCTCGAGCAGCCCGAACGCGGCAGCAACGGCTACAAGCGCTACGGCGTCGCGCACCTGCTACGGGTGCTGCGGATCAAACGCTTGTCCGACCTCGGCATACCGCTGTCCCGGATCGCCGAGATGGGTGAGGACGGATATCCGCGCGAATCGCTACACACGCTGGACGCCGAACTGGCCGCGACCATCGAGCGCCTGCAGCGTATCCGCATGGAACTCGCCCTCATCCTCCGCCAAGGCACCCACTCCGACCTCCCACCCGACCTGGCGCCGACCGCCGCGGAATTCACCGAGGCCGATCGCGCCTACACCGTCATCCTGAACCGGGTTCTCGGCCCGACCGCCCTGGGTTCGCTGCGCGAAATGCTCAGCACCAGCGACGCGGCCGATCTCGCCATGACCGACTTCGACAACCTCCCCGCCGACGCCGACGAACAGACCCGGGAGAAAGTTGCCGAACAGGTCGCACCGTATGCCCGGAAACTGCATACCACCTACCCGGACCTCAACACGGTGCACGATTCACCGGTCGGCCCCGAACGCGCGGCCCAAGCTCTCGCGCTGGCCCTCAAAGACCTCTACAACGAGGCTCAGTTCGACGTCCTCCTCCGCGTGAACCGCCTACTCACGACCACCGACTGACCCGAAGAAATCCGCTACATCTACACGCCCACATCGCACCGGCCGTTCACATCAGGCCTCGGATGCACGCCGATTGCGGCGTACAAGGCACCATGTCTGAGAAATATTGGTGCGTTTACGGCCTTGATATTGGTGTATATTGGACACCATGACGCGCATTTCCGTTGACATCAACGACGAGTGGCTGGAGGCAGCCCGCGAAGTCTTGGGCACAGACACCAAAGTCGCGACAATCAACGAGGCGCTGCGCTCGTTCGCTGTACGCAGGAAAGCAGCCGACATCCTCGAAGCATTCGACAGTGTGCAGATGGACTACTCCGGATCGAAAGATGCCTGGCGGGAAAGCGGCGGACGCGATCTATCGGCATTCGCCGAGGAGGCGCGGCGAGACCGAGTCGCGTAGATGGCAGGCTCGATCTATCTCGCCGATACCTCAGTATTCGTCCTGCAATCGAAACACGACCGGGTTCGCGACCGGTTCGCCGACCTCCTTTCCCAAGGCCGGCTGGCAGCGTGCCAGATGACATCACTGGAGTACCTGAACAACGCACCAGACCCCGCAGGGTACGAGCGACTCTGGTCTGCGCTACACGGAATGCGGTGGATTGATGTCACCAACGAAGCGATGGACAGGGCACTGGACGTGCACCGACAACTGGCCGCGGCGAGTCAGCACCGTCACTTCAGGTTGCCGGATCTCATCATCGCCGCCACCGCCGAATGCGCCGGGGCTACTGTGCTGCACTACGACGCCGACTACGATCGAATTGCGACGATCACCAGCCAAGCCACTGAATGGGTCGCTCCGAAGGGGTCGCTGTGATCCTGGGCAGGGCCGAGTCGGCTGAGCAGTGATCCACATGCCCTCGACTTTCGAAAACCGCCGCCTCTTCGAGGTCCCCAGCAGACTGCCTGGCGGGCCAAGCTGAGCGGCGTATCGGAGAAACCAGCCCGTTCAATTCCAGCGTTCCGGGGTTACCGGGGCTTCCCAGGCGCGGGAGTAGCGGCGTTTGTCGGGGCCGGCGATCTCCTTGCTGCGGTAGACGACGTAGGGGCGGACCAGATAGCCGACGGGGGCGGAGAACATGTGGACGAGGCGGGTGTAGGGCCAGACGGCGACCAGGGCCAGGACGAACAGGCCGTGGGCTTGGAAGGTCCACGGGGTGCCGACCATCAGTTCCGGCTGGGGGCTCAGGGTGAACAGGCTGCGAAACCATGGGGAGACCGTTTCGCGGTAGTTGTAGGTCCCCCACAGCAGGTTGCTGCCCATCGTGTTGAGCAGTCCGGTGATCAAAGCCCCGGCCAACAGCAAGTACATGAACTTGTCGTTGGCCGTGGTGGCCTTGCGCACCGCGGGCACGGTGAGACGGCGGTACATCAGGATCCCGATACCGGTGATCACCGCGAGACCCGCCACGCTGCCCGCCGATACCGAGAACAGGTGGTAGGTGTGTTCGCTTATCCCGATGGCAGCTGTCCACGATTCCGGGATGAGCACTCCGATCACATGACCGAAGAACACACCCAGCATGCCGAAATGGAACAGTGGGCTGCCCATGCGCAGCAGGCGGGATTCGTAGATCTGTGAGGAGCGGGTCGTCCAGCCGAACTGGTCGTTGCGGTAGCGCCAGATATGGCCGAGCACGAACGATGTGAAGGCCACGTAGGGAAGGGTCATCCACAAGAAGGTGGTCACCAGGTCCTCCTCTGAACAGGGATATGTGGTCCGCCGAGGCCGGAGCGAGTGCGGAGGAGGGAGCACCTCACCGGAAGCCCCATCGGAGCAGGTGCCTGCGATCCGCGGAGACCGGGGCAGCGGGACCGCCTCATCGGCGGCCTTCCGATCGGTCCGGCATCGTCGGGTCCATGGCGAAGGGCTCCAGCCCGACCTCTTCTTCGGGTGGGCCCTGCGCGGCGAGTTCGGCGATCTTGCGCCGGTCCGCGGTGGTCGGCGGGGCGAGGGTCGCCAGTACGGCGGCCAATACCCCGGTATAGGGCGAACCGGCGTCGGACAGCGACAGTCGCAGCAGCTCCATCACCGGGACGTGTTCGCCGAGGAGACGTTCGCCGCCGACGGGGTCCACGGTCGCGGCGAATTCGAGCAGTACCGGCAGGTGGTCGGGGAGTTCGGTGTCGTCGAGTTCGACCCCGGCGTGCCGGTAGGCGTGTTTGAACCGCAGCAGCGCCATACCGCGTTTGCGGGTGTCACCGTATGCGTAGAAGGTGAGGTGCAGGCTGGCGCGGCGCCGCATATCGAAGGTTTCGACATAGTGCGCGGCCAGGTCGAGTTGCGGGGTGGTGCGCAAGTGGTCGCAGAACTCCGCGAGGTGGGTGCGCACCGGTTCCGGTAGCTCGCCGACGGCCGCGCTCACCTGGTCGAGCATGGTGATGGTGGCGGTGGCGGGATAGTCGAGCAGCAGGGCGGCGGTACGCCAGACGAGCCGGCGGTCCCGTTCGCTCATCGCGACCGTGGGTTCGGGCCGGCGGCGTAGTTTCAGCAGCGCCATCGAGCACTCCGCTCGCAGCTCATCGTGTAGGTCACCGGCCGACCTCCGAGGGTTCGGGTTGGGCAGCGCCTGCCGCGTTCGCGGCGGCATCGTAGCCGGGTGAACCGCTGTCCGGGTTCCCGGTTCCCGTGGACGCCGGCCCCTTTCCTTCACCGGCCGGTGCCCCGGCAACGGCGTGCGGAGCACTGCCGACAGCGCCGTCGTCGCTCGTGTATCCATTCGCGCCGATCTCATCGGGCCCGGTCGACGCCGACTCGGATCCGTGGCCGTTCGAGCCGTTACCCACGCGTGCGCCCACGCCATTCGCGACCGCGGCGAGCTCCCGATCCGGTTCTTTTGCGGCCGCACCGTTCGTGCTGACGGGGATCAACCCCTCGGTGCTCTTCCCGTCCCAGTTGAGCAGGTTGATCCGTCCCGACTTCTCTTCCGGTGCCGCGTCGTTCGAGTCGGTGAGCTGGAACTTCTCCACCATCTGGTCGAAGGCGGTCATTCCCGGACCTCCGTCGTTGTCCAGGCTGCAGCCGGTGGCGAGGGAGTCCAGTTCGTGTGCCTGCGCGCCCGCGCCGGTCGGGATCACGTAGCGGTGCTCGTATTTGGCGATGGCGAGCAGCCGGTACATGGCCTCGATCTCTTCCGGTTCCAGCCGGACCGAAGGTGCGATGGCAGGATCGGGTTCCTGCCCGAGGTTGATCGACCGCATGAACGCACGCATCCCGGCGAGCCGCTGCAACGCCGCGCGTACCGGGCCGACATCACCGGCGGTGAACAATTCGGCCAGATATTCCACTGGGATGCGGAGGGCATCGATGGCGCCGAACAGGTTGGCGTGGTCCTCGCCGTCGTGCCCGGTTTCGGTCAGCACATCCACCACCGGTGAGAGCGGTGGCACGTACCAGACCATCGGCATGGTGCGGTATTCCGGATGCAGCGGTAGCGCGATCTGGTAGTCGACGATGAGTTTGTAGACCGGTGAATCCTGCGCGGCCTGAATCCATTCCGGGGATATCCCGGCACGTTCGGCCTCGGCGACGACGCGCGGATCATGTGGATTGAGGAACACCCCGAGCTGGCTCGGATACAGATCCTCGTCCTCGGTGACCGAGGCCGCCTCGAGGACCGCGTCGGCGTCGTAGAGCATGACGCCGATATAGCGCAGCCGGCCGACGCAGGTTTCCGAGCATACGGTCGGGATACCGACCTCCACCCGCGGATAGCAGAATGTGCATTTCTCGGCTTTACCGGTTTTGTGGTTGAAGTAGATCTTCTTGTACGGGCAGGCGGTCATGCATTGCCGCCAGCCGCGGCATTTGTCCTGGTCCACCAGGACGATGCCGTCTTCGGAGCGTTTGTAGATCGCACCGGAGGGGCACGATGCCGCGCACGACGGGTTCAGGCAGTGTTCGCAGATCCGCGGCAGGTAGAACATGAAGGTTTCTTCGAATTCGAGCTTCACCTGCTCGGAGACCCGTGCCAGCAGCGGATCCTTACCGACCTGTTGCGGCCCGGACCCGAGGTCGTCGTCCCAGTTCGCGCCCCAGGTGACCTTCGTATCCTCGCCGGTGATCAGCGATTTCGGCCGGGCAACCGGTGTGGTGTCGATGGCCGGGGAGGACAGCAGATTGTCGTATTCGTAGCTCCAGGGCTCGTAATAGTCCTCGATGGTCGGCAGATCGGGGTTGGCGAAGATATTCAGCAGCCGTTTGAAACGGGACCCCGATTTCAGGGTGAGCTTGCCCCGCTTGTCGAGAGTCCAGCCGCCCTTCCACTTCTCCTGGTCTTGATATTGCCGCGGATACCCCTGGCCGGGCCGGGTTTCCACATTGTTGAACCAGACGTATTCGGTGCCACCGCGGTTGGTCCAGGCCTGTTTGCAGGTGACCGAACAGGTGTGGCAGCCGATGCATTTGTCCAGATTCATGACCATGGCCATTTGCGCCATCACACGCATAGCTGGTCCCCCTCTCCGGGAATGTGTGGATGAGCCGGCTGCGCCATATCAGTACCTGACTTCCTGACTGCGGCGGCGGATGGTGGTGACCTCGTCGCGCTGGTTGCCGGTGGGACCGTGGTAGTTCAGCGCGAACGACTGCTGGGCGTAGCCACCGATGAGATGCGTGGGTTTGATCATGATCCGGGTGAGCGCGTTGTGGATGCCGCCGCGTTTGCCCTTGCCTTTGAAGGTTTCGCCGGGTTCCGCGGTTCCCTCGATCCGCGGGACGTCCACCGCGCGGTCCTGCGCGTGGTACATGAACACGGTGCCCTCGGGCATCCGGTGCGAGACGATGGCGCGGGCCACCACCACACCGTTGCGGTTGATCGCCTCGATCCAGTCGTTGTCGGCGACACCGATTTTCGCGGCATCCTTGTCCGACATCCAGATGGTCTGCCCGCCGCGCGACAGCGTGAGCATATGCAGGTTGTCCTGGTATGCGGAATGGATGGACCATTTGGAGTGCGGGGTCAGATAGCGCACGGTGATACCGCGTTCGCTCACCTCACCGACCCCGGGTTCGGCGAACAAGGCCGTCATATCAAGCGGCGGCCGGAAGGTGGGCAGTTGTTCGCCGAGTTCGATCATCCAGTCGTGATCGAGGTAGAAATGCTGGCGCCCGGTGAGGGTGTGCCACGGTTTGAGCCGTTCGGTGTTGATGGTGAACGGCGAATACCGGCGGCCACCGGTTTCCGATCCCGACCATTCCGGCGAGGTGATCACCGGTACCGGGCGCGCCTGGGTATCGGCGAAGGTGATCCGTTTACCCTCGTGTTCGGCGGCCAGATCGGCCAGTTCGGTGCCGGTGCGCCGTTCGAGGGCCTGGAAGCCCTCCACCGCGAGCCGGCCGTTGGTGGTACCGGACAGCGCCAGGATCGCCTCGGCGGCGTGGCTGTCCTTGGCCAGCGACGGCCGCCCCTGCGCCACCCCGGACACCACGGTGCCGTTCATCCCGGCGAGGTATTCGACCTCGGCGTCGGGGTGCGTGGTGATTCCCTTGGTGGTGACCCCGAGGGTATCGATCAGCGGCCCGAGCGCGGCCATCTTCTCCGCGATCTTCGAATAATCCCGTTCGACCACCACAATTTTCGGCATGGTTTTGCCGGGAATCGGCTCGCATTCTCCGGCCTTCCAGTCCAGCACCGTGCCCCCGGCCTGCGCCATGGCATCGGGTGAATCGTGCTGCAGCGGCACCGCGACGATATCCTTGCGCACCCCGAGATGTTTCTCGGCCAGCCAGGAGAACCCGCGGGCGATCCGGTGGAACGCCTCGAAATCGGTTTTCGCCTCCCACGGCGGCGAGATGGCCGGTGTGAAGGCGTGCACGAACGGATGCATATCCGTCGAGGACAGATCGTGTTTCTCGTACCAGGTGGCGGCCGGGAGCACGATATCGGAGAACAGCGTGGTGCTGGTCATCCGGAAGTCCAGGGACAGCAGCAGGTCGAGTTTGCCGGTGGCGGCCTCGTCGCGCCAGACCAGCTCTTCGGGGCGGACACCGGCGGTGTCGGTGGTCTGCAGATTGGAATCCGCGCCGAGCAGATGCCGGTGGAAGTATTCGTTGCCTTTACCGGAGGAACCCAGCAGATTGGCCCGCCAAACCGTGAGCACGCGCGGGAAATTCTCCGGAGCGTCCGGGTCTTCGCAGGCGAAGCGCAGCTCACCGGATTTCAGGCCGTCGACCACGTGCTCGGCCGGCGTGCGTCCGGCGGCATCGGCTTCGTCGGCGAGGTCGAGCGGGTTGCGGTCGAAGGTCGGATAGGAAGGCATCCAGCCCAGGCGCGTCGCCAGGGCGATATTGTCCGCGGCCGTGCGGCCGGCGAACTTTCCTTTACCGAGGGGTGAGGCGAAGGTTTCGGCGGTGAACGGATCGTAGCGCCACTGGTCGTTGGCCAGATACCAGAACACCGTGCCCTGCATCTGCCGCGGCGGGCGCTGCCAGTCCAGGCCGAAGGCCAGCGTGGACCAGCCGGTCACCGGACGGCATTTCTCCTGGCCCACATAGTGCGCCCACCCGCCGCCGTTGACGCCCTGGCAGCCGGTGAGCAAGGTCAGGGTGAAGAAGGACCGGTAGATCTGATCGGAATGGAACCAGTGGTTGGTGCCGGCGCCCATCAGGATCATCGACCGGCCGCCGGAACGGTCGGCGTTATCGGCGAATTCGCGGGCGATCCGCCGAGCCTGCACGGCCGGGACACCGGTGATGGCTTCCTGCCAGGCCGGGGTGTAGGGCTCGGTGGCGTCGTCGTAGCCGGTGGGCCAGGTACCGGGGAGGTCCGGGCGGCCCACACCGTACTGCGCGAGCAGGAGATCGAACACCGTCGTGACCCTTTTACCGGCAACGACTTTCGTCGGCACCCCGCGGGTCAGGACCCCGGGCACATCGCTGTCGAACCGGGGGAACTGTACGGCCGCAGCGTCGTCGGTGCGGCCGTACAGCGTCAGGAGCGGTTCGACACCGTCGAGGTCCAGATTCCAGCGCCCGGTGCCGTTCGCACCGAACCGATCCCCCAGCGACCCGTTCGGCACCACCGGAGTCCCGTCCGAGTCCAGCACCACGGTCCGGAACTCGGCACCCTCGTCGGTGTTGCCGAGATCGGCGGCGGTGAGGAATTTTCCCGGTACCGCGACCCCGTCCGCGCCCTCGTCCACGGTGATCAGGAACGGCAGATCGGTGTATTTGCGGACATAGTCCAGGAAGCGCGGCGTACTGCGGTCCACGAAGAACTCCCGCAACACCACATGACCCATCGCCATGGCCAGCGCGGCATCGGTTCCCGGCCGGGCGGCGACCCATTCGTCGGCGAATTTGGTGTTGTCGGCGTAATCCGGCGACACCACCACAACTTTCTGACCGCGGTATCGGGCCTCGGTCATGTAGTGGGCGTCCGGGGTGCGGGTCACGGGGACGTTCGAGCCCCACATGATGAGGTAGCCGGCATCGAACCAGTCTGCGGATTCCGGCACATCGGTCTGATCGCCGAACACCTGCGGTGAGGCGACGGGGAGATCGGCGTACCAGTCGTAGAACGACAGCATCGACCCGCCGAGCAGGGAGATGAACCGGGCGCCGACCGCATGGCTGACCATGGACATCGCCGGGATCGGCGAGAATCCGGCGACCCGGTCGGGACCGAACTCCTTGATGGTGTGCACATGCGCGGCAGCCGCGATCTCGGCGGCCTCCCACCATTCGGCGCGGACGAATCCGCCCTTACCCCGCGCGGCCTTGTACTGACGGGACCGTTCGGGGTCGGTGACGATATCGCCCCAGGCGAGCACCGGATCCTTCAACCGCTGTTTGGCTTCCCGGTACAGCTCCAGCAGGGTCGACCGCACATATGGGTACCGGACCCGCGCCGGTGAATAGGTGTACCAGGAAAAGGACGCGCCGCGCGGGCAGCCGCGGGGTTCGTACTCGGGTTTGTCCGACCCCACCGAGGGATAGTCGGTCTGCTGCGATTCCCAGGTGATCACACCGTCTTTCACGTAGATCTTCCAGGAACACGAGCCGGTGCAGTTCACTCCGTGGGTGGAGCGCACCACCTTGTCGTGCGACCAGCGGTCGCGATAGAACTCGTCGGCGCTGCGCCCGCCGACCTTGTGCACGGTGCGGTGATCGGCCGAGACCTCGCCGCGCTGGAAATATTTCCCCAGCCGCAGCAGCGCATCGCCCGCGCCCGATTCCCCGGCAGCGATATCCGAAGCGGTAAGTGATTCCGGAGTACGTGAAGCAACCACGACGCCCCCTTCTCTGCAAGCGGTGAAATCGGGCTGACGCCTCGACTGTAAGGACGGTGCCGGACCAGGCCAAACGGCTTTCTCACAACGAAAATCGCAGGTCGGTGAGCTGTGAGGGCACCGCAATGTGGTGGTCACTGCGCGGGTCCGGGGGATACGACGGCCGGGAAAGACCACCTGGGGAAACGGGCCGCGAGTCGAAAGATCGGACGTTTCGGCCGCACCCGCCGGCCGGACCGGTGAAACTTCGGAAATGACCGCTTCTCCAGTGGTTTACATTTGTTTACATATCGCGGCGGTCACATCGGACCGGAACACGCGGCCGGGCGGGGACCCTTCTACACAGCGGGAAGCCGCCCGCTTCGTGCCCGGGACACGGTTCGCCTACGATTGCTGCCCGATCCGACTGCCGCCGGCGGTCGCCCGATCAGCTTCGAGGTGCACCATGGTCAGGCCTGTGCCGGTGTCGCGGAGGCAGAGAACTACCGCTCGCCTCCTGGCCGCTGTCGCGGCGATAATGCTGGCCGCCGGCGCGGTGGCCGCCGTCGGTACGGTCTCCGTCGCCGGCCGGGCGTCCGCGGCCCCGTCGGCCGCCACCCCAGCGGTGACCGTGTATCCCGGTATGGAGGTCAGGCGTAGCGCGATCGTCGGCGGCAAGGTCGATATCAGCCGCTGCACCGTGGGGCTCACCGGCATGATCGGCACGGCACGGTACGCGGTCACCGCGGGACACTGCTACCGCGACGGAGTGGTCACCGACAAGGACAGCAACCCGATCGGCTGGTACGAATTCCACCGGCCCGACGAGGGCCTCACCTTCGGATTCGCGCTGATCCGGCTGTACGACGGTGTCGGGGTCGCGGCCAGTATGGGCAGCTTCGGCCTGTCGTCGGTGGATATGAAGCCGCAGCGGAACCAGCAGGTCTGCAAACTCGGCGCGACCACCGGCTGGAGCTGCGGAACGATCACCGAAATCACGGAGCGCTACCTCTATACGACCAACACCCTGGGCGCGGAGGGCGGCGATTCCGGTGCGGTGGTCTACCGGCAGACCTCCGACGGGCACGCCGCCTTCGTCGGCCTCCTGGTGGCCTTCGACCAGGACGCCGGCCACAGCGCGGTGGTGGAGCCCGCGGAATGGCTTTTCGATCAGATCGACAAGTACGGCCCGACCCGCGACAATCCGTTCGTCTGGTACCGGGTCTGACCCGGTTCAGACGCCCAGCGCGGCCGCGAAAACCGGCCAGGACCGGTGCAGATCGTCCTGCCAGTAGGCCCAGGCATGCGTGCCCGGATGGAAATGCACGGTCGCCGGGATGTGCCGGGCGGCCAGCGCGGCCGCCAGCGGGCCGGTGCAGTTGTTGACGATGGATTCCATCGTGCCGCCGACCAGCACCCGGTCGGCCAACCGCAGCGGGTCGCCGTCGATACCGCGGGAATTCAGTACCTCGTGCGGGCCGGGCGCCCCGTTGCCGGAGGAGAGGTAGAGCGCCGTCCCCCGCAACCGGTCCAGGTGCAGCATCGGGTCGTGTTCGAGCCACGCGGGATGACCGGGGCCGCCCCACATATTGGTGGCATTCGCCCCGAACAGCGCCAACTGCGAGTACACGATGGCGCGCGCCGCCGGGTCGCTGGTGCGGGGACAACCGCTGTACGCGCCGACCGCCTGGTAGAGGCCGGGGGCGTGGATGGCCAGATTCAACGCCGAGGTCGCCGACATCGACAGCCCCGCCACCGCATTGCGGCCGGTCATCCCGAACCGGGCGTCGAGCAGCGGCGGCAGTTCGCGGGTGAGGAAGGTTTCCCATTTGTTGCGGCCCAGCACCGGGTCGTCGGCGATCCAATCGGTGTAGTAACTGGCCCGCCCGCCCATGGGCACGATCACGTTGACCGGTTTATCGGCGAAGAACTGGGCCACATCGGTGCGCCGCATCCACGGGCCGCCGTCCTCACCACCGTCGACGGCGTTCAGCAGATACAGCGCCGGCGCCCCCGGCCCCGGATGCGAGATCCACAGCGTGACCGGTTTGTCCATCGCGGCGGAATGCACCACCACCTCGGACTGCCGGCCGCCGAGCGGGCGCACATCCACGATCCGGGCCGGCCCCTCGGCCGCGGCCGGACCCGCCGCGATCCCGGTCGCCACCAGCGCGAAGCACAGCGTGAACAGGTACACCAGGCAACGCGGCAGCCGGTACATGCCGAGGTTTCTACCACGGCGCGATACCCGCCCCGGCGTTATCACCTGGCGTGTTCGTCGCGGGCGTGCACCCGCAGCGCGGTGATCGCGCCGGCGTCGGCTTCCGGCACCCGCATCCGTTCGGCGATCGACCAGCGCAGGGCACGGGGCAACTGCGGCGCGACCTTGCCGAAATACGCGTACAGCCAGTCGGTGCGCGCAACCAGGAACGGGTAGTCGGTGGTCATCATCGGGCGGATCACCAGCATCGGCAGGGGCGCGTCCAGCGGGTGGAAGGCGGCGTTCCACAGGCCCGGGACCCGGCATCCGGGGTAGAACTGGCCGAGCATCAGGCCGTCGCGCACCACTTCGGTCTTGTGGCGGCGGTGCACGGCGTCGATACGGTCGGTGCGGGTGATTCCGGGGAAGATCGTCACCGCGGTCAGCCGGCGATCGTCGGGCTCCCCGGCCCGCAACCGGTCGTACAGCTCGCGGCCGTCCTGGACGGCCGCCGAGAGGTCCTCGACGGACAGTTCGTCGCCCCCGCGAACCACCGCGGCCCACAGGGCGTGGTGGTTCGTGGTCTGCCGGATGAACGGGCATACCGGGCCGTCCCGGCCCAAGTCCGGATGTGGATGCACGAGATGCTCGGCGATCCAGCGGGTGAGTACTGCGGCGTCGGGGTGTTCTGCGGCCCACAGCTCGGCGTCGTCGTAGACATCACGCCAGCTCCGGCCGGTCCGCGGCCCGCGATACGCGGTCGCGGGTGCGGGGACCTCGGGATTCACCGGCCTGTTCATCGGCTACCCGCCCGCGCGGCGCGCCCGGCGGGATACCGGTCCAGGATCGGCGCGATCAACGCGACGGATTCGGGATTCATCAACCGGCCGTGCTCGGTATCGACCGGATACTCGCGCAGCTCCCCGGTGACGAACGGCCGCCACATCTGCACATCGAGCATTTCGGTCATGCCGCGGGTCGCCGAGAAGTACAGCAGGTCACCGTCGAAGACGCCGGGACGGTATCGGGCCGAGATCTCGACTCCCGCAATGTAGGCCCGGTGCAGGCGATCGAGTTGGCCGGCGGTCAGCCCCGCACCCAGCGACGCCCCCGCGGCCGCCAGTGCCGCGGCCGCTTCGGCGGCGGTCGGTTCCGGGGCGTGCGCCACCGTATCGGCATCGGGTTCGTCGCCGAGCAGGTGGGTGAGCAGATCCCGCATCCGCGGCCGCGGCGGTGGTGGGGAATCCGGCGGAAAGACGACACTGTCGAGCATGGCCAGCAACGCGACCTCATGGCCGAGATCGCGTAACCGCACCCCGACGGCATGGGCGAGTTGACCACCGAGCGACCAGCCCAGCAGATGGTAAGGGCCTTCCGGCTGCACCCGCAGGATCTCGCGCAGATAGCGATCGGCGAGGGTATCGGCCGTGGTGACCTCCGGGTCCGGGGAAGTCAGCACCGGCGACTGGACTCCGTAGACCGGGCGGTCGGCGATCCGGTGCGACAGTCCCGCATAACACCACGCCAGCGGTACCGCGGAATGGAAACAGAACAGCGGCGACCGGGAACCGTTGCGTCGCAGTGGAAGCAAGATCTGCAGGCCCTCCGTTTCGTCGCCGCAGTTACCGTCGCCCGTGCTGCTCCCCCGGCGCAGCGCTACCGAATTCGCCGTCCCCCCGCTCCCGCCCGTCCCTTCTTCCGCCACGACACCTGGATGCCGGTACCCCGCGATACGGTCGGCCAGCTCCGCCACCGTCGGCGCGGTGTACAACCAGCGCACAGTCACCGGAACGCCTGTCGCGTCGGCGAGTTCGGCCGAAAGTCCAACACCCAGTAGTGAATTACCGCCCAGAGCGAAGAAATCATCGTCCAGGCCGATGTCCGGACGGCCGACCACACCGCCCACGCGCTGCGCGACCAACCGCTGCACATCCGTCTCCGGGGCGCGATAGGCACGGGAAAGCACCGGTTCCGGCAGCCGATTCCGGTCCAGCTTCCCATTGGGGGTCAACGGGATCCGATCGATCTCGACGACCACCGCCGGCACCAGAGCAGCAGGCAGTACGGTGCGGAGCCGGCTCAGCGTGGCGGCCGAATCGAACCGGTGCCCCGCGGCAACCACCACGTAGGCGGCCAGGCGAGCGGCCGGTCCGGGTTCGCCCGTCACCGTCACCACCGCCTGCGCGATATCCGGACCCGCGGTGAGCGCCGATTCGATCTCGCCCGGTTCGATCCGGCGGCCGTGCAGGCCGAGCTGACGATCGCCCCGGCCGAGGTATTCGAAGCCGCCGGGGTCGGCGCGCACCAGATCCCCGGTGCGATACAGGCGTTGCCCGGTGCCCGCCGGATCGGCCACGAACCGGGCAGCCGTGGTCGCGGGATCGTGCAGATACCCCAGCGCGACACCCGGTCCGCCCAGATACAGTTCGCCCCGCCCGCCCACCGGTACCGGCCGCAGCCGGGTATCCAGTGGCACCGCTCGCACATCCGGCAATGCGGGCCCGATCAGAACCGGGTCGGCCGGGGACAACGGCTCGCTCTGCATCGTCATCACGGTCGTCTCAGTGGGACCGTAGCCGTTGTACAACCGCACCCGCGGCGCCCAGCTGCGGACGAGTTCGCTTCCCGGGGACTCACCACCGGTCACCACAACCCGCAGGCTCGGCAGTCGGGCCGGATCCAGGGTGCCCAGTACCGCGGGAGTACTCAGCAGGTGCGTGACCTCCGCGGTACGGATCAATTCGGTGAGCTGTGCCCCGGCCACCGGAGCCGCGGGGGCGACCACGAGCCGCGCACCCACCGCAAACGCCGCGAGCAACTCCAGCAGGTGCGCGTCGAACGCGGGCGAATGTGCGTGCAGCACAATGGGCTCCGTTTCGACCCGATACCGGTCGACAAGGTAGTCGGTGAGCGGTCCCAACCCACGGTGACCGACGAGCACCCCTTTCGGCGTTCCAGTGGTGCCCGAGGTATGGATCAGATAGGCGGGATGGTCCGGACGCAGCTCCGCCCAGGGTTCCCGATCACCGCTGCCCGCCGCCGAATGCCTCTCCGGCGCGCGACCCTCGCCACTTCGGACGCCTACCCGCTGCGCACCGGTGTCCTCACTGGCCTCCCACGCCTGCACGGAACCAGAGGACCCACTGCACCTACCCGCACCCCGCCCAGGTCGTGCCTCGGCGTGCACGGGTCCTGTTTTCGCGGACGTGCCCCTTCCTCCGTGTGCCGTTCCGGGTTGGCGGCCGTCGGGCGAACCATCCGGTTTCCGCCCTGAACACGGCCCGACGGCGTCGCCGTCGTACCCGGCTCGATGTGCGGCAACCTCCGCCCACGTATCGTCCTGGTTCACCGCACATCGTCTATCCGGCGCCGGCCTGGTATCCGGTTCGCTCGGTACGGCACCGGGAGCGACAGTATCCCGCCGACCCTCGGCCGGTAGGCGCTCCGAGGTATCGGCGTCTTTCGAATCGCGTGCAAGCAGCCGCGACCACGCTGCCCTTGCGGGCGGACCGTCCAACACCAGCCAGCGCACCGATTCACCGCTGTCCGGGCCGGCGGTCACCGCACGGGTCGCATCCGCTGCGGACAAACCCGGCCGCAGCGCCGCCACCGTGAGACCGAACCGGATTTCGGTGGCCATGAGCACCGCCGCGATCCGGTGCGGCGGATCGGCGGGGTCGATCGGTACGAAACAAGAGCCCGCGGTCGCGACCGCCCAGAGTGCGAGCACCGATTCGAGCGACCGCGGGACGACCACCGCGACCGGCGTCCCTGGGCCCGCCCCACAGTCGATCAGTTCCTGCGCCCAGCCGCGGGAGAGATCGTCCAGCCGGCGATACGTCAGGGACCGGGCGCCTTCGCTCACGGCCACCGCATCCGGGCGGCGCATTCCCGTACGCAGGAGCTCGGGCAGGAGCCGCACCTTTGTGGCAGGCGTCGGGGATTCCCACGAAGTCTCTGTTTTTCGTGGAACGAAACCCGGAGCATCCGAATACTTTTCGGATTCCTTCAGCCCCGCCACCGGCTCACCGGGCGCGGCGGCGAGGAAACGGTGCAGGTAGGTGAGGAATCCGCGGTGATACCAGGCGAGTGCCGCAGCCGAATAGCGGGCGGGGTTGCCCTGGAAATCGATACTGATACTGCTCTCGTCCGGACCCAGCTGATATCCGTTGACCAGCAGATCTTCCACCGGCCCCAGCGACAGCAGCTGCGCCTGCCCGGTGAGCGGTCCCAACCGCATCGGTTCGACGAAACCCAGCACATTGACCACCGGCCCGAATCCGCCGCGCTCCACCCGGCCGCGACCGCGGTCGTGCTGGATCTCCTCATATGGGTATCGCTGATGACGCAGCGCCGCAACGATCTTCGTACGTACCCCGGCCGCCGCGGCACCGACGGCTCCACGGGTGATACCGGTGAGCCGCAGGGGTACGACATTCGATACCGACCCGGCCGACCGGCGCAATACGGCCGTGGTGCGTGCCGGAACCGGGAGCGTGATCACGGGGTCGCCGTTCCCGGTCAGCTCGGCGAAGTAGCAGGCGAAAGCGGCGATCAGCAGTTCGCCGAACGAGGCACCGTACCGCTCGCGGACGGCGGCGACCGCACCCGCGGTCGCCGGTTCGACCACCGCAGAAACCCGGTGCGGGCGTGGCCGCGGCGCCGCGGGGTGCCCGGCCAGGCCCACCGGCTCGGCCAGGCCCGACAGCGCGGAAAGCCAGTACTCCTTATCGGCCGCTGCCCGCGCAGACCGCCGATAGGTCTCCTCGGCGGCGAGCAGCCCGGCGGTGTCCAGCGCGCCGGCCTCGCCCGCCTCGGTACCGGTGAGCGCGGCCCGGTACAGCTCACCGGTACGCCGCAACAGCGCGACGGCACCGGCACCGTCGAGAACCAGGTGGTGGCTGCGCAGATACAGCAGATGCCGGTCCGGCGCCACCCGGTACAGCGTCGCGACGGTGAGGTCGTCGGTGCGGGGATCGAGCGGGGCGCAGTGGTCGTCCGCCATCCGGCCGAGCGCCGCGGTGACCGGCTCGGTGTGATCGGCGAGATTACAGACGGAGAACGGGAGATCCGTCTCCGCGAGCACCTGCCGCGGCCGGCCGTCCACTTCCCGCACCCGGACACACGGCGATTCCAGCTCCCGGGCCGCGCGGCGCCCACATTCGCGCATCAGCTCCACCTCGACGGGACCCCGCAGATCCAGGTACATGGCCACGGTGTTCGGAATCTCGGGATACAGCTGCTGCGCCACCCACCACCGCAGTTGAGCGGCCGACAGCGGATGATCCGATCCCGTACTTTCCTGGTGCCTCACCTGGACCGCGCCTCCTGCATTGTCCGGTCGGCCCGGAAATGCGGAACAGCGCGCGACGCCGATCCACGCGCGTCCGGTACCCGGCCGGCCGCTACGACTACCTGCGGAATCACCTGCGGCGAACACTACGCCTGCCCAGCAAGGTAATGCACCGGCTCCGTTCTCCAGCGCAATCTCTCTGCCGAATCAGGATGCAGCGCTAATATGTTTTTATGCGCACAACGATCGACCTACCGCCGGAACTCATGCGCGCCGCCAAGATCGCCGCCACCGAGCGCGGCCTCAGCCTCAAGGACCTCTTCACAAAGGCCCTGGCACATGAGGTAGGCGCAGGTGTCCATCCGCCGAAATCCGGACGTGTCCGGTTTCCATTGGTCGGCGCAGCGGATGCGACGCACAAGGTGGATCTGGGCAACGCGGACCTCGAAGAGGCACTCGGAAACGACGACGCCGCCAAGTACGCATGACAGCGCTCGTCGACGTGGGCGTGTGGCTGGCTGCGGTATGGGGCCGCCATATGCACCATTCCGCAGCCGCGAGGTGGTTCGACAGACACCCGGGCGACCTTGTGATGTGCCGGATTACCCAAACCTCGCTACTACGATTGCTTTCCAATCCCTCGGTCATGCAGGGTGATGTCCTCACCCGCAGCGCAGCATGGCGGGTGATCGATCAACTTCTGGCCGATGAGCGAGTGGCCTGGGCCGATGAACCGGCGGACCTGGAGCCTGTATTCCGGGCTCTGTCTGCACGTGATGAGACGAGCCACAAGCTGTGGACCGACGCTTATCTCGCCGCATTCGCCCAGACCAGCGGTGCGGAGTTGGCAACGCTCGATCGAAAACTAGCGGCACGGTATCCGTCGATCCAGGTTGTCACGATCGCGGGATAGCGGTTCCCGCCGGAGGCGGGGTGGGGCTGCCGGACCGCTCGCGTAGCGCAGCGCGGTAGCGGTCGGCGATCAACCGGACCACGGCGGGGTGTACGCCGATCGGGGCGGCCACCCCCGTCGCGCCGGCCTGGTGCAGACGCTCGTGGAAAAGTCCGTGCGCCAGCAGGTAGGAGGCGACGAACACGCGGTCCTGCCCCTCCTCGCGCAACGTCGCCACGACCTCCGGAACGCGCGGTGCGCCCGTGGCGACATATGCCGTGCGCACCGGTGTGGCGAGTTGTGCGGCGAGCATGGCGGCGGCCCGGTTCACATCCGCGCGAGCTCGCGGATCGGAAGACCCCGCGGCCGCGAACACCACGGCGTCGCCAGGGCACCAGCCGGCCGCGCGCAACCGCACAGCCATGATCCGCGCCAGGGCGGGATCCGGGCCCATTGCGGGCGTCACCGTCACAGCGGGATGGGCGCTGCCGCTCACTTCACGCGGCACATCCTGATAGACGTGATAGCCCGAAGCCAGGAACGCCGGAACCACCACGGCCGGCGCCGGGTTCGCGCTATTCGGAGACTGCGTCACCAGATCGTGCAGCACTTCCGACGGTGAGGGGCCGAGAACATCGACGAAGGCGGTGCGCACCGGCGTGCTCGTCGTGGGCCGGCCGGAGGCCGCGCCGAGTTCCGCGAGGGGGTCGACGGCGCATTCGCACAGGGCGGTTCCGTGCGCAGCGGGAAGCATCGCTGTGCGGTGAGCCCGCGCGGGCCGCCCGGTGCCTGTGCCCGGCCCGGCAGCCGCGTTGTGCGCGCAATGGGTTGCGACCGGCACCGGCCGGTGCCCCAGTTCGCGACCCACCGCCTCGGCCAGCGCGGCGATCATCTCCACACCCTTACCGCTGCGGGTTCCGTGCGCCACCAAGACCAGCGGTGGCGAGGCAACCGGCGCGGGCGAATCCGGCGCGTTCACCCGGGGACCACCGTGCGCACATAGCGGGTGTTCCGTGCCGGTGCCGCGGGCAGCGCGGCGGCAACGTTGTTATCGGTGCATTCGGCCGGGTCCATGGCCAGCCGGTAACCGCGTTTGACCACGGTCTGGATCGCCTTCGGCGTTCCCAGCCCCGCCCGCAGCCGGGCGATGGCGGTTTCCACCGCGTGGGTGTCGTCACCCCCGCCTGGCAGGGCGGCCAGCAGATCCTCACGCGATACGACCCGACCGGGATATCGGGCCAGTGAACGCATCAATGCCATCGGTGCGGGTGCCAGTTGTTTCACCGTGCCATCCACCACCACGCATGCCCCGCGCACGCTGATGGTGTGCCCGGCGGCGTTGATCCGGCCGGCGCGGCGCGGTAGTTCCTCGGCCACATGGCGGGCCAGGGCACCCAGCCGCGCACGGCCCGGCATCGTGGCGGGAACACCCAGTTCTTCCAGTGGCGCCGCGGTGATGGGTCCGACGCAGGCCGCCGGTACCCGGCTGCGCAAGGCATGCAGGACGCCATCGAGCACACCGGTTTCCTTGGCGCGCATCAGCATCGACGCCACCGCGGGCGCGCTGGTGAAGGTCACACAGTCGATGGCCGAGGTCATGATGGCCTCGATGAGGTTGTCCATCGGACCGCGATCGGCGGGCGGCTCCCACCGGTACACCGGCACCGGCACCACATCGGCGCCGGCGCAGCGCAGGACCTCACAGAAATCGGGGATCGGTTCCCATTCGGTGGTCGCGCCGTGCAACTGCACCGCGATCCGCACCCCCTCGACCCCTTCCGCGAGCAGATGGTCCAGCACCTCCGCCGACGATTCGGACGCGGGCGACCATTCCTCCCGGAGTTCGGCCGCCCGGATCGCCCCCTTCGCCTTGGGTCCGCGGGCCAGCATCCGGGTGCCGCCGAAGGTGGTGCGCAACTGTTCGGCCAGCCCCCAGCCCTCCGCCGCCTCCATCCAGCCGCGGAAACCGATCCCGGTGGTGGCGACGGCGATCTGTGGTGGGTCGGCGACGAGTTCGCGGGTCACCCGTTCGAGTTCGGTGTCATCGGCCAGTGGAATGATCCGGATGGCCGGCGCGGACACGATCGTCGCGCCCCGCCGGGTGAGCAGAGTGGCGAATTCCTCGGCGCGCCGGGCCGCGGTGATACCGATGGTGAACCCGGCCAGCGAGCTGCTGGTATCCGGAACCGTCATGCGGGGACGCCGTCCGCGGCCATAACGACGGGTTCGTCGGAAATCGAGACGAGGCCGCCGTCCACACGCACGGCGTAAACCGGCAACGATTCGGTCGCATCGTCCAGGCAACGCCCGTCGAGCAGCGAGAATGCCTGCTTCAGCAGGGGTGACGCGACGACAGGCTCGCCGCCGCGGTCACCGACGATCCCGCGCGACATCACCGCCGCCCGGCCGAAGGGGTCGATATTGCCGACCGCGTACAGCGTGCCCTCGGGCAGCAGGAACAGCGCGGCCTGGACCCCGCCGGGCAGCAGCACCGCTACGCCGCGGCCGGGAATCAGATAGTCGAGTCGGCAGGCCTGCGTCCACCCTGTGGTGGCCGGGGCGACGCCAGGGGTATCGATCACGGTCATGGTGTTCTCCTCCACACGCCTTAACCATTGGTACCGGCGCACTGTTTCCACTCGGTTAAGCCGTCATTTCCCACTCGTAGCGGCTGGTTGCGGCATTGCGGGCAGGCTGTTTCCTTGCGGCCTGCCCGCAACGCCCTACGTGGTTACATTCCACTGCCGCCTCCGGGCATTGCGGGCAGGCCGAGCAGCACCGGGACCTTGCGTTCCCCGCTGTCGTCGAACGAAATCGTCGGATCCGCTTCGGCCGGGGCGTTGACGAAGGATACGAACCGCGAAAGCTTCTGTTCGTCCTCGAGCACCGCGGCCCATTCGTCGCGATACCCGGCCACATGCGATTCCATCGCCGTTTCCAGATCGGCCGCGATACCGAGACTGTCCGCGCAGACCACCTCGCGCACGTAGTCGATACCCAGGTCTTCCTGCCACGGCGCGGTGCGCTGCAACCGGTCCGCGGTGCGGATGTAGAACATCAGGTAGCGGTCGATATAGGAGATCAGGGTCGCGTCGTCCAGATCGCCGGCCAGCAGCACCGCGTGCTTCGGGGTGAGACCGCCGTTGCCGCCGACGTAGAGGTTCCAGCCGTTCTCGGTGGCGATCACACCGACGTCCTTACCCCGGGCCTCGGCGCATTCCCGGGCACAGCCGGAGACGGCGAGCTTCAGTTTGTGCGGTGACCGCAAACCGCGGTAGCGCTTCTCCAGCAGTACCGCCATCCCGACCGAATCCTGCTGGCCGTACCGGCACCAGGTGGACCCGACGCAGCTCTTGACGGTGCGCAGTGATTTACCGTAGGCGTGGCCGGATTCCATCCCGGCGTCCACGAGCCGCTTCCAGATGAGCGGCAACTGTTCGACGCGGGCACCGAAGAGATCGATCCGCTGGCCACCGGTGATCTTGGTGTAGAGACCGAACTCCTTGGCGACCTCACCGATCACGATCAACTGCTCGGGCGTGACCTCCCCGCCCGGCATCCGCGGCACCACCGAATAGGTGCCGTTCTTCTGCATATTGGCCAGGAAATGGTCGTTGGTGTCCTGGAGCGCGGCCTGTTCGCCCTCCAGGATGTGCTCGCTGGAGGTGGAGGCCAGGATCGAGGCGACCGTCGGTTTGCAGATATCGCAGCCGATGCCCTTACCGTGCCGGGCGATCAGCTCGGAGAAGGTGCGGATACCGGTGGCCTGCACGATCTGGAACAGTTCGGCACGCGACTGTCCGAAATGCTCGCACAGCGCCTTGGACATTTCGACGCCGGACTGTTCGAGCACCTTCTTGATCATCGGCACACAGCCGCCGCAGGAGGTACCGGCCTTGGTGCACGATTTGATCGCGGGGATATCGCAGGCACCGTCGGCGATGGCACCGCAGATGGCGCCCTTGCTCACATCGTTGCAGGAGCAGATCTGGGCTTCGTCGGGTAGCGCGTCGGCACCGAGTTCCGCGCCGGCCGGGGAGATCAGCGCGGCGGGTTCGGCCGGTAGCGGCCGCCCGACCAGTGGACGCAGGGCCGCGTACTGGGTGGCGTCGCCCACGAGGATGCCGCCGAGCAGGGTCTGCGCATCGTCGGAGATCACGAGTTTCGCGTAGGTGCCGCCCGCCGCATCGTGCAGCACTACCGACAGCGCGCCTTCGGTCTTACCGTGTGCATCACCGAAGCTGGCCACATCCACGCCCAGCAGTTTGAGCTTGGTGGACATATCGGCGCCGGGGAATTCACCGGCACCCCCGAGCAACCGGTCGACAACGATCTCGGCGGTGGTGTAACCGGGTGCGACCAGGCCGTAGCAGACACCTTCGACCGCGGCGCATTCACCGATGGCGTAGATATTCGGATCGGAGGTGGCCAGGCCCAGGTCGGTGACGATACCGCCGCGCGCGCCCACCTCGAGGCCGGCGTCGCGGGCGATCTGGTCACGCGGGCGGATGCCCGCGGAGAAGACCAGTAGCGCGGCGTCGATCACGGTGTCGTCGGAGAGGCTGATCTTCAACCGCTCGGCCGGGGCCGCCGCCTCGTCGCGTTCGATCCCCTGGGTGCCGACACCGGTGTGCACCCGCAGTCCCAGATCGGTGACCAGTTTCTCCAGGATCGCACCGCCGCCCTCGTCGACCTGCGCGGGCATCAACCGGTCGTTGTACTCGATCACATGTGGGGTCAGGCCGAGCATGCGCAGCGCGTTGGCGGCCTCCAGGCCGAGCAGGCCGCCACCGACAACCACGCCGCGCGCCCCCGGACCCGCTGCCTCGGCCGTGGCCTTGATGCTGTCGAGATCGTCGAGGGTGCGGTAGACGAAGCATTCCGGGTGTTCGTGCCCCGGCACGGGCGGCACGAACGGATAGGAACCGGTGGCCAGGACGAGCGCGTCGTAGTCGAGCACTTCACCGGCGGCGGTGGTCACCTTCCGGGCGTCCTTGTCGATGGCCTCCGCACGCTGTCCGATACGCAGATCCACCAGGTCGTCACCGGCGTACTCGTTACCCGGCAGCGCCAGCGCGGCCGGATCCCAGTTGCCGACGTAGGAGGACAACCCCACCCGGTCGTAGGCGGGCAGCTGTTCCTCACCGAGGACGACGACCTGCCACTGCCCGGCTTCGTCCCGCGAGCGGAGCGCCTCGACGAAGCGGTGCCCGACCATGCCGTGACCGGCGACGACGACTGTTTTGCGCTGTGCGTTCATGGTGTCCTCCGTGGGGATCCGGGATCAGGCCGACGGCCGGGCGGACCGGGTTTCGGTGGTCTGGGTGGACGGGGTGCCGGATTCGGCCCGGCGCACCAGGGCCTCGGCGCCGGCGACGATTTCCCGGCCGGATGCCACAGCGGCGGGGCGGCGCAGGAACACCGCCCAGGTGACGAGGGCGCAGGCGATATAGAACGCCATGAACACCCAGAAGGCGGTGGTCGCCGACTGTGTCGAGGCGTAGGACGAGCGCAGTACCAGGTTGATCCCCACGCCGCCGAGTGCGCCGATGGCGCCGACGAAACCGATGAGCGCCCCGGAGGTGTTCTGCGCCCAGGCGGCGCGTTCGGCGGGAGTTCCGTCGAGGCTGCGCGATTTAGCGTCGAAAACCGACGGGATGATCTTGGTGACCGAGCCGTTCCCGAGGCCGGACAGCACGAACAGCGCCACGAAACCGGCGACCAGCACCGCGAGCACCGGACCGGAGAAACCGTTCGCCGAACCGTCCGCGATCGTCGACGCCACGGCCACCACCACGGCAGCGGCCATCATCGCCACGAAGGTGACCACAGTGACCTTGCTACCGCCGATCCGGTCGGCCAGCTTGCCACCGTAGGGCCGCGCCAGCGAGCCGAGCAGCGGCCCGATGAACGCGATCTGCGCGGCGTGCAGGGTGGCCTGGGCCGCGGTTTCCCCACCGGCGACGAAACTGATCTGCAGAACCTGCCCGAAGGCGAAGCTGTAACCGATGAACGAGCCGAAGGTGCCGATGTAGAGGAACGAAACCGCCCAGGACTGCGGCACTTTCAGCGCGGTGAGCATATAGGACAGATCGGCCTTCTGATTCGGCAGATTGTCCATGAACAATGCCGCGCCGAGCCCGGCCAGCACGACCAGCACCAGGTACGCCGCGCAGATCACCGAGGCGTATTCGTTGCCGAGGGTCGCGATGATCAGCAGCCCGAACAGCTGGATCACCGGAACACCGATATTGCCGCCGCCCGCGTTCATGCCCAGGGCCCAGCCCTTGAGGCGCTGCGGGTAGAAGGCGTTGATATTGGTCATCGACGAGGCGAAGTTGCCCCCACCCAGACCGGCGAACGCCGCGACGATCAGGAAGGTCGTATAGGACGTTCCCGGCTGGTTCACGAAGTACAGCGTGAGCAGGGTCGGGATCAGCAGAGCCACCGCGCTGAACACCGTCCAGTTGCGGCCGCCGAAACGGGCCGTCGCCACCGTGTACGGGATTCGCAGGATCGCGCCGACCAGGGTCGGCACCGCGACCAGGAAGAACTTTCCGGCCGCGTCGATACCGTAGGTCTCGGCCGGCATGAACAGCACCATGACCGACCAGATGGACCAGATGGAGAATCCGATGTGCTCGGCGACAACCGACCAGATCAGGTTGCGCGTGGCGATCTTCTTACCGCCGGCCTCCCAGGCCGCGGTGTCCTCTGCGTCCCAGCGCTCCAGCTTCGGCCGCCGGAACAACGCCTGCACGGCGCCGCGGCGGCTTTCTGTCTGCGTGTTCAAGGGGCCTCCCAACGTGGTTCGACCCCACGTTAGGAAACGGGTATTGCCGTAATGCTGCCCAAAATGACCGCGGAATCAACGGTTTCTCACGTGGTCGGTGCGGCACGGGTGAGAAACCGGCGCTTGTTAACGCGGTGTCACAGAAGGGTTTCCGGGCATCACGAACGGCCCATTTTCACCGAGAAGGGCGGTGAGGACCTGTTCAAAGGATGACCTGCGTCACGTCCCGGCACACCCCGGGAAGGCCACCGGACGAGCGCTCGCGGCGCCCCACCGTCCAGGCGGGACGATCAACTGCCCGCCGGGCCGTCCTCGAGCAGCCGGGGTTTACAGGCCTGCCAGGCACCGATCAGCAGCACCACCACCGAGACCCCGAGCAGCGCGAACGGCGCCGCCCAGCCGCCGGTCACAGTGTGCAGCATCCCGAACACCAACGGTCCGATACAGGCCAGCGCGTAACCGACGCCCTGGGTGAACCCGGACAGCGCCGCCGACCCCGCCGGGGTGCGCGTCCGCAGGTTGATCAGAGTGAGCGCCATCGGGAAGGTGCTGGGGCCGAGGCCGAGGATGACCACCCACAGCACCGGCGCGCTCATCGGCGCGATGAGCAGGCCGGCGAACGCCACCAGGAAACAGACCGCGCAACCGACCGCGACCGGGAAGGGATTGGTCATGCGGGCCGCCACCGTCGGCGCGGTCAACGCCGCGATCAGGCCCATGAGCGCGAACAGGGCGACCATCGAACCGCCGAACGCCGCGTCGGCACCGGCGTCGGACAGGATCGTGGGCAACCAGGTGAATACGGAATACGTGGTCAGCGAGGTCATCCCGAACATGGCCGACATACCCCAGGCCAGTGGCGAACGCCACACCTTCGGGGCGGGGCCCGTCGCGCCGGGTAGTCCGGTCGTATCGGCCACGGCCCGGCCGCGCCGATTCCACAGGACACCGATCCAGGGCAGGGCCGCGGCGAACCCGAGCAGCGCCCACACGCCCAGTGAGATCCGCCAGCCGTGCGCTTCGGCGAGCGGCACCGCCACCAGAGCGGGAATGACGGTACCGATCTGGACCATGGTGATGTAGAGCGCGCTCACCGTGGCCAGGCGATCGGGAAAATAGCGCTTGACCAGCGGCGGGACCACAATATTTCCGATACCCATACCGCCGAGCGCCAGCGCGGAGAACAGCAGCAGGCCCACCGTTTCGGAGACGAGGACGCGGGCGAGCATGCCGATACCGGCGGCGGCCATGGCCGCCAGCACGGTCCACTCCAGCCCGAGCCGGCGCACCAGCAACGGGGTCAGCAGTCCGGTCACCGAGAACATCAGGGTCGGGATCATCCCGAAGACGCCGACGACGGCCGTGGAATAGCCGATATGTTCGCCGATCTCCTCGGCGAGCGGGGTGAAGGCGGTGACCGCGACCCGCAGCGTGAGAGCCGACATGACGATGGCCGCCAGGACCAGCAGGCGCCCTTCGATGAGTGAGCGTCGCCGGCCCGCGGTGGGCGGGCCGGCCGGACGGGAGGTCTCGGGCAACGCTGCAGTCACCGAGAAATCATAGGATGACCATATGACCAGGACAAGGCAGTTGTGACGGGCGGTACTCTGTCAGCGTGCAAAGCGTTCGCCGCACCAGTCTCATCGCCCAGGTCACCGAGCAACTCAAAGAGGATATCCGCTCGGGACGCTGGCCGGTCGGGACGCGGATACCCACCGAACCCGAACTCGCCGAGCTGACCGGAACCGGCCGCAATACCCTACGCGAGGCCGTTCAGGCGCTGGTCCATGCCGGCATGCTGGAACGGCGGCAGGGATCGGGTACCTATGTCATCGCGACCTCCGAGGTCGGCAGCACCCTCGAGAAGTATTTCGCCGAGGCCGCCGAACGCGATGTCCTCGAACTACGCCACGGCCTGGAAGCCACCGCGGCCGCCCTGGCCGCCCACCGCCGCGACGAATCCGATATCGCCAGGATGCAGCGCCTGCTCGAGGAACGAAACCGGCTGTGGCCGGCCGATCGCTCCGCCGCCATCGCCGCCGATGTACAACTGCACCGCGCGATCGTGGCCGCCAGCCACAACGCGGTGTATCTGGAGTTCTACGATTCGCTGCTCGGCCGGATCGAATCCTCCACCCGCTCGCGCACCGACCGGATCGACGGCTGGTACAACGACGAGCACAGCGAACTGGTGCAGGCCATCGCCGACGGCGACGGCGAACGCGCGGCCAAGACCACCCGCTGCTTCCTGGACACTCTGCTCGCCGATTACCCCGAGCGCTGAGCAGGTTCCGGCACGACCCCCTCGGTTACAGCAGGAACCGGACCATATCGGCGGTACGCACCAATCCCGGGAGCGCCTCCGGCGTCGACCGCGGATGCAGCACATGCACCGCCAGCCGGAACATCACCGCCCGCAACAACATCTGCGGCCACTCGGGCAGATCGGCCCACCGTTCGAGCAATCCCTCGTCGGCACCGCCCCACGACAGCGCATCCACCACGATCACGCCCGCCGCCCACGCGGCCGGCCGCCAGTACGGGGTGATATCGGTGAGCGCGGGGGTCTGCGCGCCGGCGAACAGTACGGTGCCGAACAGGTCGCCGTGCACCAACTGGGCCGGAGTGCGAACCGGTTTGCGCAACGTGGACAGCTGGCCGATCAGGTCCAGACTGTGCCGGCCGTCCGGCGAATTCTCGATCACCGCACCGGCCGCGCGCAACGTACGCAACGGCACGGTCTCCCACGCCGCCCGGTCCGCGGCCACGAAAACATCCACATCCAGCCACGGTGTCACCGGCGGCTGAGACAGGAACCGGGGCCGGTCCAGGGTGGCGGTCGCCTTGTGCAGCCGCAGCGATACCGAGACCACCTCGTCGTGCCGCGGCTCCGGGGATCCGGGCATATAGGTATCGCAACGCCACCCCGACACCACGTACCGCCCGTCGGTCGCCCGCACCGGGCGGGCCAGCCGTAACCCGTCCACCCGCAGGTTCTCCCGCGTTTTGGCCGACCACGCGGCCCGGGCGTGATCGGCGACCGGGCTGAGCACCACATCACCGAGGCGCCAGCCGCCCTCCCAATCGCCGAGAGCGACCGGGTTCACTTCACGCAGACCGAATGTGGCCCGCACATGTTCGGGGGGTTCGACTGTGGTGGTCACGCGCCGTACCGTACTCCCGGCGCCCATTACGTCGAGTGCGCCACACCGGGTCGTAGCCGTGCCGCGACACGCCGGTCACAACACCGGAACCCCCGGTCGCGGTGCGGGCGTGGAGATCATCACTACAGCCCGCGCATCGCAACGTCTCGCACCGCATCGCTTGTGCACAGCCGCCGCCGGGGACATCGGGTATCCGGCTGTCAGTACACCGGCAGCGAAGGATCCACCTGGTGTGCCCAGGCGATCACGCCGCCTTGCAGATGGGTCGCGTCGGCGAAACCGGCGCGTTTGAGCGCGGCCAGCGCCTCGGCCGAACGCACGCCGGTCTTGCAGTGCAGCACGATCTTCCGGTTCTGCGGCAGCTCCGATAGCGCCTCACCGGAAAGGATGCGATCCTTCGGGATCAGCGTCGCGCCCTCGATATGCACGATGTCCCACTCCACCGGTTCGCGGACATCGATCAGTTCCACATCGCCGGAGTCGAGCATGTCCTTGAGCTCGCGGGCGGTCACGGTCGACCCGGCCGCCGCGGCCTGGCCTTCCTCCGACACCACACCGCAGAACGCGTCGTAGTCGATCAGTTCGGTGATCGGCTCGCGCGCGGGGTCCCGGCGCAGTTTGATCGTCCGGTAGCTCATATCGAGGGCGTCGTACACCATGAGCCGGCCCAGCAGCGGTTCACCGATACCGGTGATGAGCTTGATCGCCTCGGTCACCATGATCGAACCGATGGATGCGCACAGTACGCCGAGCACACCACCCTCGGCGCAGGACGGCACCATCCCGGGCGGCGGCGCCTCCGGGTAGAGGTCGCGGTAGTTGATCCCGCGGCCGTCGGGTGCGTCCTCCCAGAACACCGATACCTGGCCCTCGAACCGGTAGATCGAACCCCAGACATAGGGCTTACCGGCCAGGACGGCAGCATCGTTGACGAGGTAACGGGTGGCGAAGTTATCGGTGCCGTCGAGGATCAGATCGTATTCGGAGAACAGTTCCACCGCGTTCTCCGGCTCCAGCCGGATCTTGTGCAGCCGCACGTCGATAGTGGAGTTGATCTCCAGAATCGAATCGCGGGCACTGTCGGCCTTGGGCCGGCCGATATCGGATTCCCCGTGGATGACCTGCCGCTGCAGGTTCGAGGCATCCACCTCGTCGAACTCGACGATGCCCATCGTGCCCACCCCGGCGGCGGCCAGATACAGCAGGGCCGGCGAGCCCAAACCGCCCGCACCGATCACGAGCACCTTTGCGTTCTTCAGCCGTTTCTGCCCGTCCATCCCCAGATCGGGAATGATCAGGTGGCGGCTGTACCGGGCGACCTCGTCCTTGGTCAGCTCCGCCGCAGGCGCCACAAGTGGGGGCAGAGACTTCGGTGATGACACGTCTGCGAACTCCTCGTATCGAATAGCCGGGTTCCGGTTACAACGCGGGCCCACCGAGCATTCTTCCCGATCAGCCGCGTGGATAAGGCCACGGGTTGAACCGGCAGGCCTTCCCGTCCATCGGCACCACTCCGGACGGGTCGAGGACGGCTATCTCGTTGTTCGCCGTACCGAAGGTCTGCTGCATCATCACCGGCGCCAGCCCGCCCTCGCTTTCACACGGCTGATGTGCGTGATAGCCGATGGCATGACCCACCTCGTGGTTGACCAGGTACTGCCGGTAGGAACCGATATCCCCGTCGAACGCCGGCGCACCCCGGACCCAGCGTGCCTCCGACAGCACCACCCGCCCCTGGTCGGAGTTGTAGCAGGACGAGTCGATGGGGATCTCGAACCCGCACGCCTCGCGGGTGGTGTTACGGGCGGTGACCGAAACACGGAAGTCCGGGTCGCCGCGGTCGATCCGCCGGAAGGCGAACTTCCGGTCGTGCACCCAGCTCTTCGGGTTGCCCAGGGTCGATTCGACCATCCGGGCCACCGATTCGTCCCCGCCGAACGCCCGGGTATCGATCCCGTTCTCGATTTCGACGGTGTAGCTGAAGGTGTACTGCTCCCCCGCGCCCACCCGTTCGGAGGTCCCCGCCACGACCCGCCAGGTGCCCTTACCGTTCTCGGTGAACGGTCCACCGGCCGGCAGGGCTCCGACGGGCAGATCCTCCGGAAAACGGCCGTCGCCCGGCGGCGCCCCGATAATTCCCGCACTGGCCGGTGGCGTGCCGAGCACGCCCGGCGCCGGATCGGCCGGTTCTGCAGTGATCCCGGGCCCGGACCGGACGGCGTCGACCGCCACGAAAGCGGTGAGGGCCACCAACGCCGGGAGTGCGTAGGCGCGCCAGCCGTAGCGTGCTGCGAAACGGCGCAACCAGGCCCGTTTCCCACCGGCCGGCCCGGATTCGGCAGGCGGCGGGGTCGCGGTGGGATCCCAGCGTGCGACCAGCGGCTGCCGGGATTCGTCCACCCGTTCGACCGCGGTCCCGGCCCCGGTCGTCGCGTCGTCGGCGGCGAGGTCTGGATCGTGGGGGCGGTGCGCGCTGCGCCCGCCGCCGGAAGAGCTGCCCGGTCGGTCGGTCACAGCGTCCACACTCTCACAGGCGGTCCGGACCGTCGGCAACTGCGGTGGCCGGGATACCGGGTTCGCCCACCCGGGTCGGCAACAGCACTGTGAGCGAGTATGGTGCTCAAAAGACCCGGTACACACCCCTTTGCCGGGGAATCGACTGGGAGATCCGAATATGACCGACCTCGTGGACCGGATGACGTCGCGCTCCTCTTCCGGCACCGCCCCCAAACGTGGCACCCGGCTTCCACGTGACGAACGACGCCAGCAGCTCCTGGCCGCAGCCAGCGAGGTCTTCGTACTCCGCGGCTACCACGCCGCCGGAATGGACGAGATCTCCCAGTGCGCGGGAGTCAGCAAGCCGGTGCTCTACCAGCATTTCACCAGCAAACTCGAGCTGTACCTGGCGGTCCTGCAGAACTACGTCGACATGCTGGTATCGAGTGTGCGCCAGGCGCTGCGCTCCACCACCGACAACAAACAGCGGGTCCGGGCGGCCGTCGCCGCCTATTTCGATTTCGTCGACAACGAGATGCAGGGTTTCCGCCTCGTCTTCGAATCCGACCTCACCAACGAGCCGCAGGTACAGCGCCGGGTGGAGCAGGCCACCGAAGCGTGCGTGGATGCGGTGTACGACCTGGTTGCCCACGATTCGGGTCTGGACCCCTACCGCGCGCGCATCCTCGCCGTGGGCCTGGTGGGTGCCAGCCAGTTCACCGCCCGGTACTGGCTGGAAGCCGACCGGCCGATCCCGAAGGACGAGGCCGTCGACACCACGGTCGCGCTGGCGTGGGGCGGCCTCAAACACGTCCCGCTGCATCCGCTGGTCTGAGACAGACGAAGCCCCCGCCCGGATCGGGCGGGGGCTTCGGCGTGCTAGGGGTCGCCGGCCTCAGACCGCGGCGAAACCCACCCGGCCACCGGTAGCCGCACCGATCTCCACATAGGCGATCTTGCCGGCCTGGATCAGGTACTTCCGGCCCTTCTCGTCGGCCAGCGCGAGGACCCCACCCGAGGCGCCCAGCGCTTCGGATACCAGTGCCTCGACCTCGTCCGGGGTCTGTGCGCTGGAGATGACGAGCTCGCGCGGGCTATCCGAAATACCGATCTTGACCTCCACGGCCAACCTCCGAACCTTAGAGTCCTGTGCTGTCCCCGCAAGGTTAGTTGAGCCCGGTCGCACCGTGGCAGATACCCGGGTGCGCCCTCAGCGAACAGGGTCGATCGGCGCGTCCCGGAGCATCGAGCACGCCGTTTCTCACCGGCCGCACCCAGCCGAACTACAGGCCGAGGACCGCCATGCGTTCGGAGTGGGCGGTCTGCATGCGATCGAAAAGGGTGGCGATGCCGTTGAGATCGCCGGTGGCCGCGAGGACCAGTTCGGTCAGCTCGTCACGCTGGGCCATCACGTATTGGGCCTGGGTGATCGCCTCGCCGAGCAGGCGGCGACCCCACAGGGTGAGCCGGTCGCGTTCCGAACGGCTGGCCGCCACTGCCCGGCGGACCTCGTCGATCACGAATTCCGAATGCCCGGTATCGGCCAGTACATCGCGTACCACGGCCGCCACATCGGGACTCAGCGCACCGGCGATCTCCCGGTAGAAGTCCGCGGCGATACCGTCGCCGACGTGGAACTTCACCATCGATTCCAGCCAGGTCGACGGGTCGGTGGAGCGGTGGTAGTCGTCGAGTGCCCGGGTGAACGGCGCCATGGCCGTGTACACCTCGGCACCACGTTCGGTGAGCGCGGTCTCGAGCCGTTCGAAATGCGCGAGTTCGGCCGCCGCCATCCGGGCCACCGCAACCTTGCCGGGCAGGCTCGGCGACAGCGCCGCCTCCTCGGTGAGCCGGTAGAAGGCGGATATCTCACCGTAGGCCAGGACCGCGAACAGATCGGTGACACCGGGATGCCCGGCGGGAATAGGTGAGGCGATCGGCTCGCTCGGCGTAACACCCAGCGCGGCGGGTGACTGTGCTCCCATGGAACTCCAGCGTAGTACCTGCCGGCGCCGGGCGATCGTGGTCACGCCGGTGTTGTGAGGAACTTGTCGAGGTAGGTCCAGGTGGTGTCACGGGCGGTGGCGCCGGTCAGGATCGCCAGATGCCCGCCGGGTGCCGTCTCGTAGCGCACGCTCTCGGCGCCGGTCAGGGTGCGCAATCCACGTTCCACCGCGCGCGCCGGGGTGATCACATCCGAGGGCCCGCCCACCAATAACACCGGCGCGGTGATATCGGCCAGCCGGATCGGCCCGGTACCGAAATTCACTACCCCGCGGCCGATTTCGTTCCGCAGCACCAGCCGGTTCCACAGCTGCTGATACATCCGCCCCGGATAACCCGGCATATCGGCCATGAACCGGTCGACGGCCTCCATCCGGGCCAGCGATTCGGTGCGGGCCAAATTCCCGGCCACGAACCAAGGCCGCTTGACCTCCCGATCCCATGCGGTGATGCGGTAGGCGAGCCGGGTCAGCGGCGCCGGCACACCCCCCATCGCACCCAGCGCCGCACCCACCGCGGCACCGGTGCCCGTACGCCGGGCCAGCGCCGCCAGCTGCGGGGTGCCGGGCATCGCGTTGTAATCCAGCGGCGACCCGATCGCGGTGATGGACCGGATCGGCAACCCGGTATCGGCGGCCGCCGCCAGCAGGGCCATCGTGCCGCCCAGCGACCAGCCGACCAGATCCACCCGCGGATCCTCGCCCGCACCGTCCCGGTCGGCGACCGTGCGCCGGATCGCCTCCGGAATGATGTCGTGCACCCAGTCCTCGAACCCCATCCGCCGGTCGGCGTAGGAGATCTCGCCGTAGTCGATCACATAGGGCGCCCGGCCGGTCTCCAGCAGGAACTCCGCCACACTCTGCCCCGGCCGGAGATCGAAACAACTGGCCGGCGCCGCCAACGGCGGCACCAGCAGAACCGGCGGCCGCGCCCGGCCCCGCCCGGCCACCGGCGCCGGCTCGAAACGCCGCAACTGCCGATGCGGTTCGTCCCACAACACCGTCGCCGGCGTAGGACGCCGCCCCTCCACACCGTCGCCGAACGTCAGCGCCCACGCATTCCGCGCGGCCCGCTCGACGGCCCGCGTCACCTCACCCTCCGGATCGACCGCGCGCACGGCACGATCCGCCAGAGCAATACCTCGATCAGCGATACTCACTGTGCTAGTTTGGCGGGCCCTCCGCGCGCGGGGTTTTGCCCCCCCCTGCCTTTTTTTTTTTTTCTCCTCCCTCCTCCTT
>NZ_JBHXMZ010000002.1:617415-617839 GCF_042719915.1 Nocardia sp. NPDC058499
GTTTGGGGGGGGGGGGGTTGGGCTTTTTTGGGGGTTGTGTGGTGTTTGGGGGGGGGGGGGGGGGCACGGGGCGGGGGGGGGGAGAAAACAAACAACCCGGGCCGAACCCTTCGAGGGCCTCGCTGAACTCGGCGCCGAGCGGTACAAAGGTTCCAGCGGCATATAGGTGAACAAGACCACCGATGCCGCGGACGGACGCAGCCCGGATCAGAGGCCGGCCCCCCGTGGTGTGTCACGAATCACCATCCACCCCCGCCGTAACGACCACCCGACGCCCCGAAAACGCAACCAACGGCGGCGCCGAGTCCAGCGAGGCCCCCAAAGGTTTTGGCCCGTCCCTGCGGTTCGCACTCTCGCCGATGAGGCGCAACCCCAAAGGCCCAATGTTGGAAGCAGGGGACCCTCAGGGCCAAAAACCCCACCT
>NZ_JBHXMZ010000002.1:617849-680219 GCF_042719915.1 Nocardia sp. NPDC058499
GTTCAGCACTCGATACGATGCGGCGCAGCCGCGAGTATCGAGTGCTGAACGCAGGGACCTCTAGGGGCCAAAACCCGCGCCGCCGGAGGCGGCGCAAAAAAACACAGCTACAATCGCGGACGGACATCCGAAGAATTTCGGTCGATCCGTTGGAATCGGCAGCGCCGAAAGTCGCGCACCGCGGGTGGGCGGAGCGGTAGCGAGGAATTCTACGGAGTCCACGGAAAATGTGCGCGCACCAGATCCGCGTCACCGATGCGCTGCGCCGATGTCCGAGCTTCGCTGTCCGTCATCCGGGCACCTGCCGACATCCGGCGGCGGCCCGGGTGAATATCGCAGGGCGGATCCGTGGTTGTCGTGGGCCGACCGGTCCGCCCCACGCCTCGTGCGCGTGTAGCGCGATAACGAGGGAAGGCACGAAGCTGAGCAAGATCACTGTAGAACCGGAACCGGGTCTGGCGGAAACGCTGCTGACAGCCGAGCTGGATGCCGGACATACCGCACCGTCTTTCGCCGAATTGGGGGTGCGCGAGGAAATCGTGCGCGCTCTGGGCGAGATGGGTATCGAACGTACTTTCGCAATCCAGGAACTGACTCTGCCGTTGGCGCTGGCCGGTGAGGATCTCATCGGCCAGGCCCGTACGGGGATGGGTAAGACCTTCGGATTCGGCGTTCCGCTGCTGCATCGGATCAGCACTGTGGAATCCGGGACCACCCCGCTGGACGGCACCCCGCGCGCCCTGGTCATCGTGCCGACGCGCGAACTGTGCCTGCAGGTGACCAAGGACCTGGAGAACGCGGCGAAATACGTCAGCAGCGAACGTGGGCCGCTGCGGGTGACGTCCATTTACGGCGGTCGCCCCTATGATTCCCAGATCGCGGCCCTGCGCGAAGGCGTGGATGTCGTCGTCGGGACCCCCGGCCGATTGCTGGATCTCGCGGATCAGCAGCATCTGATTCTCGGAAAAGTGGGCGTCCTGGTGCTGGACGAGGCCGATGAAATGCTCGATCTGGGCTTCTTGCCCGATATCGAACGCATTCTCGGCATGGTGCCCGATAAACGGCAGACCATGCTGTTCTCGGCGACCATGCCGGGTCCGATCATCACGCTGGCCCGTACTTTCCTCACCCGGCCGACGCATATCCGGGCCGAGGAACCGCACGATTCGGCGGTCCACGATCGCACGGCGCAATTCGTGTACCGGGCGCATGCGCTGGACAAAGGTGAATTGATCGCCCGGATTCTGCAGGCCGAGGGCCGCGGCGCCACGATGATCTTCACCCGGACCAAGCGGACCGCGCAGAAAGTCGCCGACGAACTGGGCGAACGTGGTTTCGCGGTCGGCGCGGTGCACGGCGATCTGGGGCAGATCGCCCGCGAAAAAGCGCTGTCGAAATTCCGTAGGGGCACGATCGACGTACTGGTCGCCACCGATGTCGCCGCGCGCGGTATCGATATCGACGATGTCACCCATGTCGTCAACTATCAGTGCCCCGAGGACGAGAAAACTTATGTGCACCGCATCGGCCGTACCGGCCGGGCCGGCCGTACGGGTGTGGCGGTCACGCTGATCGACTGGGACGAACTCACCCGTTGGGCGGCGATCGATGCCGCGCTCGGGCTGGGAATCCCCGAGCCGGTGGAAACATATTCGCGGTCGCCGCATCTGTTCTCCGATCTGGGGATCCCGGAGGGTGTGACCGGTACGGTCGGCGCGCGGAAACCGGAACGCGATCCGGACGCGGTGGTAGTCGAACGCCCGGAGCGCGCCCCGCGTAAACGCAACCGCAGGCGCACCCGCGGCGGAAAGCCGCTCGAAAACGGTACGGGCACAGTCGAGTCGACGGATGCCGAGGCCCCTTCCGAGGTGAGCGACAGCCCGGCGGGCGCGGAGACGGACGCGGATCGGGAAGCCGGCCCGGCACGCCGCAAGCGTCGTCGTCGGCGTTCCACCACCGGCGAGGGTGCCGCGGACGATGCGAACCAGGGCACGGAGCCGGCGGACGTGAACGGCGGCGAGGCAGCCGAGCAGTCCGGCACCGGGGAAACCGCCGCCGACACCGAGAAGCCCGCGCGGCGCCGCCGGCGGCGGAAACCGGCCGACAAGGGCGCCGGCGGCGAAACCGGGGTAGCGGAGAATTCGGACGGCCCGGCATCCGCAGACGCGACACCCAGCATGTCGAACGGCGCCTCGGCACCGGAGTGACGCTCGGCAGGACGAGGACTCGGGCCGGCGGTTACCGAACCGCCGGCCCGAGTCATTTCGTGCACGGCGCCGGCCGCGCGGCGCCGCGAGCACCGTCCGGGCGCCCGGCCCGCATCCGTTAGGCTCGCGTACGTGCTCGCACCTGAGCGGCGAACGCGCGCCGATGTCATCACCGCTGCCGCGATCGCCGTCGTTGTGGTGATCGCGGTGGTCGTGGCGTGGGTGAGCAGCGATATCGCCGGAACCGAATCGGTGGTCGCCGATGAGCCCGCCCGCACCCCCTCGGCGGCCCGTGAACTTCCCGATGAACTGCGCGAACTGTGGCGTGCGCCCGATACCGCGACCGACCGCGCACTCACTTCCGAGGGAGTGGCCGTCACCGCGGACGGCGGTACGGTGACCGGTCACGATCGGCGCACCGGTGATCAGGTGTGGCGCTATAGCCGCGATCTGCCGCTGTGCGGCGTCGAAGCGCAATTCGGCATGGTGATCGCGGTGTACCGCAGTGAGCGTGGCTGCAGCGAGACCACCATGCTCTCCGGCGCCGACGGCCGCCGCCGCACCGCCCGCAGCAGCTATATGGACGACCAGGTCCGGCTTTCGGTCGACGGCACCTACGTGGTGGCGCACGGGCCGCGGCGGCTGGAGGTGTGGCGCTCCGATCTCGTCCGCACCCTGGAATACGGCTATGTGGATGCCAAGGAGAACTGGAAGACCCAGCCGCGGCACGACTGCGAGCTGCGATCGGCGGCCTCGAGTTCGTCGCGACTGGTGGTGCTGGAACGCTGCCCGGGCGATCCGGCCGGGCGGCTCACCGTACTGGCACCCGCGCCCAAGGACGACAATGTGCCCGAGGAGTACGGTTCCCGGATCCTGGAAGGTCCCGGTGCGGATTCGCCCGACGCGCGGGTTATCGCGGTCTCCGACAACCGGATCGCGGTCTATCAGCCCGGAGCCGACGGTCCCGAGGCGGCCGCACCCCGCCTGACGATATTCGACGCCAAGGGTAATCCGCTGGTGGTGCAGGAACTCTCGGCGCCACTCGACGAAACCACCACCACCGTCCGGGCCGGTTCCGCATTCCTCGTCTTCACCGGTAACAGCGTGATCGCACTGCAGGCCAGTACTTTCGACCCGATGTGGACCGCGGCCGACGCCTTGGGCGCTCCGGTGCTCATGGCCGACCGGCTCCTGATTCCGGTACCGGGCGCGATCGCGGCCCTCGATCCCGCCGACGGCACCGAAATCGCCCGGATACCGGTGGACCGGCCGGATTATCGCGGCGGCCCGATCTCGCTCGGAGTGCTCGGCAACACGGTTCTGGAACATCGCGACGGAGTACTCGTAGCACTGGCCGATCCGGATGCCCCCGAAACCGGCGACGCCGAGGCGGACCGACCGGCAAAACCACTGCGGTGAAACGTTTTTGTCGGTACCCGCGGGCACACTGGCGGGTATGACAGAAGCAGCCCGGCCCACCGATGCGGCCCCCACGGCCGAGACCTCCCGCTACGACGATCCCGACGCGCCGTGGAACCAGCACACCGAAGATGTTCCGGCGGTATGGAACACCGAGGTGATCCGCGAATTCCGGGCGAACGGCGGGCGCGTCGGCGGCGCCTATGCCGATGCGACGCTGCTGCTGCTCACCACGACGGGCGCGAAAACCGGTAAGCGCCATGTGGTTCCGCTTGCCGCGCTGTATCGCGGGGAAACCCTCTACATCAGTTCGCTCGTCGACGACGGGTACCCGTCCTGGTACCACAATGTGCGGGCGGATCCGGCGGTGATCGTAGAGCTGGGCGATCACGTGCACCACGCCACGGCCCGGGTCCTCACCGGCGCCGCCTACGACGAGTTCGCTGCCTGGGTACTGGCGAACAATCCGCTACTCGCCGATTTCCAGGCCACCACCGAGCGCCCCATCCCCCTGGTGATCCTCACCCTGGCCGGTTCGCGCTGACCGAGGCCCGAGAGGCAGGTCGTCCAGGGGCCTCGGTCGCCGGCCCGGCCACCGACGGGGTCGATGGCCCGCGGCCACATCACCGAGACCGGAGCATACAGAGGCCGGCCCTCCCGCCGACTCGGAAAGCGAGGGGACCCGCACCGGCGGTGCACAACGGCACCCCGATCGGTTCGCCGCGCTGCGTATCACCGCACCCGGTTACCGGGATCGGCGGCCAGGGACGAGGCCACCGGATCCCCGACAGGGCTGACCCGCCGGCCTCCGACCCAGATCAGCAGGCCACCACCCCGCCCCCTGGCCGCGCCGACAGACTGCACCGGCGCGGGCGACGGTTGGGGTGTTCGGCGGGGATGTGGGCGCGGACGTTCCCGACCGGTGTGCCCAATGGGGACGCTGCCGTCGTCGGCGCCGGGCGCTGTGGCCGCTACCGCACCGGCATCCCGCCCGAGCCGAAGACTGCGCAGTATCCCGGCCCCACAAGAGTCGCTTGTGTTCTTGACCGCGGCGGCGGATTACACCGGTCGCGGCCAGACCGGCAGGAGGCCCGGCCTCAGCGCCTGGGCGCTCGATTCCATCGGGTCCGGTCCAGACCGACGGACTCCACTGAATTCGCCTTCGGCCGAAGGACTGTGTCGGCAGGGGACGTCGATCGGGGCCCCGGCGCGATTGCCGCCTATGTGCTGGGCACCACGACCTCGGCAGGGCAGTCCGGATTCCGCGCCCGGCATCATGGTGCGTATGCCCGGCTCCGAGAACGCCCGTGTGGTGCTGCTGCGCCACGGCGAGACCAGCTGGTCGGTACAGCATCGCCACACCGGCCGCACCGATCTACCGCTGACCACGACCGGTGAACGTCAGGCCACGGCGGCCGGTCCGGTGGTGGCCGGTTTGGGGCTGCGGGACCCGATGGTCCTGGTGAGCCCGCGCGCCCGGGCGCAGCGGACCGCCGAACTGGCCGGGCTGACCGGCACACGGATCGAACCGGACCTCGCCGAATGGGATTACGGCGATTACGAGGGCCGCACCACACCGCAGATTCGCACCGGCGACCCCGGCTGGACCATCTGGACCGGCGCGGTGCCCGGCGGTGAATCCGCAGCCCAGGTGAGTGCGCGGGCCGACCGTGTACTCGGCGCCGCGACGGCCGCGCTCGGCGAGCGCGATGTGATCCTGGTGGGGCACGGGCATTTCTCCCGCGCCCTGATCGCCCGTTGGCTCCGTTTCCCGGTCCAGGAGGGCCGGCGGTTCGCGCTGGCGACGGCCGCGGTCAGCGTACTGGGCTACGAGCACGACGAACCCACATTGTGGGCGCACAATCTGCGACCGGGCACCGTATGAGACGGTCACCGGACCGAATGCCGCTGATCACCGTGTTTCGTCACCACCACCCGTGCCGCCTACTTCGACGCCCTGCCCTGACACAACCGAAGGAGATGTCGTGTCCCACGCTGCCGACCCGGTGATCCGCCGCGCCGAACCCGGCGACGTTCCCGCACTGGTCGATCTGGTCTACGGGCTGGCCGAATACGAGGAGGCGCGGCACGAGTGCACGCTCACCGCCGAGCAGCTGGACACCGCATTGTTCGGCCCGCACCCGGCCGTCTTCGCCCATGTGGCACTCGTGGACGGCACGGTCGCGGGATGCGCCATCTGGTTTCTGAACTTCTCCACCTGGGACGGCGTCCACGGGATCTATCTCGAAGACCTGTATGTCACTCCGGAGGCGCGCGGTACCGGGCTCGGCCGGGCGTTGCTGGCCGCTCTCGCGCACGAGGCGCACTCGCACGGCTACAGCCGGGTCAGCTGGTCGGTACTGACCTGGAACACGCCGTCGATCGGCTTCTACGAATCCCTGGGTGCGCAGGTCCAGGACGACTGGGTGGGCTACCGGCTCAGCGGTCCGGCTCTGACCGCGCTGGCCGCGACCGCCGGTTCGCAGCGGTAACGGCTCGCGCTCGGCTATATCCGGGCCGCGGCGCTTATTCCTCGCCCGTCACCCCGTACTCCTGGGCGGCCCAGCGCGAGGTGGGCGGGGCGAACAGCAGGCCCAGCGCCCCCAGCGCCACCACGCCGAGCAGGGTCCCGTAGAGGGGCTGTCCCGAGCCGAACAACAACGACCACACCACCGGCAACAGCAACAGCTGGGTTATCACCGCGATGGCCCGCCCCCAGCGCTGTCCCAGCAACAGGCCGATACCGGAGGCGAGTACCGCGCCGCCGAGGATCCCGAACCACATGGCCGTGCCGTAACCGCTGATCGCGTCCTCTTCGTGGCCCAGCAGCGCCCGCACCACGAGCACCACCGCCACGGTCACCGCGACGGCGCCTTCCAGCGTCACCAGCCCACCGGCGCCACGCACGGTCCCGGGCACACCAACGTCTTTTCGCTCGACCACCCCGCCAGCTTAAGTTGTGTTTTCCCGATGCCCGCGGGCGCGTGTTCGGCGCCGAGTCCGAGGCATTTGGACCGGTGTATCGCGGGCGGGCCAGAATTACCCCATGCGGACGTTGTTGATCGTCAACCCCAATGCGACCTCTACCACGGCGGCGACCCGTGACCTGCTCGCGCACGCCCTGGAGAGCCGAACGCAGTTGACGGTCGCGCATACCCAGCATCGCGGTCATGCCGCCGAATTGGCGCAGTGGGCGGCAACCAACGAGATGGATCTCATCGTGGTGCACGGCGGCGACGGGACGGTCAACGAGACGATCAACGGTTTCGTACCGCTGCCGCAGGTCGACGACGGCCAGGCGTGGCGGCCCCGGCTCGGCATCATTCCCGGTGGTTCGGCCAATGTGTTCGCGCGCGCACTGGATATCAAACCCGATCCGGTGGCGGCGACCAATCAATTGATCGACCTTCTCAAAGCCGGTGACGGGGATCGCCGTATCGGGCTCGGCATCACCGATGACCGGTGGTTCTGTTTCAGCGCCGGGGTCGGCCTCGACGCGGAGGTGTGCGCCACCATCGATTCGGCCCGCGCCAAAGGACGGTCGGCGACACCGGCGCGCTATGTGCGCACCACCGTGGCGCAGTTCTTCCGCGCGAAACGGGCGCAACCGGAAGTCACCGTGCACGTTCCGGGCCACGAGCCTGTTTCGGGCGTGCATTACGCATTCGTCACCAACACCAGTCCGTGGACCTATCTGAATGCGACACCGGTATGTACCAATCCCGGCACCAGGTTCGAATCGGGTCTCGGTGTGTTCGCCGTGCGAACCATGGCATTACTGCCTACACTTCGGCTGGCGACGCAACTGTTGTCGCCACACTCCGAGCCGAAGTCGCGGAAGCTGTTTCGTGACGACGACGTCCCGTCGGTGCGCATATCGAGTGCCGAGCCGATCGGCCTGCAAATCGACGGCGACTTCATCGGCAGGCGCGACGTGGTGGATTTCACCGCTGTGCCGGACGTCCTCGATGTGGTCGCTCCACGACCGGTATGAACTGGCGCATCCGGGAAACAAATCCCGTTTGTGCTGCGGAAACCGGCGTAGGCGAGTAAAAAGGACTGCGGCAGGTCTCCTCGTGGGGCCTTCAGTGCGTGAGCTTCCCCACGGTGCGTCGGATACCTATTGACATCTACGGTGTTCGTGAAAGCATTCACAAGCAACCGTGCGGAAACATTCAGTTCGCACAAGTGAACGATCCAGCAACCGATCGGCGCCCTGTGGCGCCCTACAAAGGAGCAGAAGGAATGGACTGGCGCCATAAGGCCATCTGTCGCGATGAGGACCCTGAGCTGTTTTTCCCGGTGGGCAACAGTGGTCCTGCGCTCGCGCAGATTGCCGATGCCAAGCTGGTCTGCGCCCGCTGCCCCGTTACCGCCGAATGCCTGTCCTGGGCTCTGGGTTCCGGGCAGGACGCCGGTGTATGGGGCGGTATGAGCGAAGACGAGCGGCGCGCGCTCAAACGTCGCAATGCGCGCACCCGCACTCGTACGGCTGTCTGAGAACGCGGGGAAGCGACTACCGGACCATTTTCAGCCCGGCCCGGGGAGTCGTGGATTGCCCGGCACCAGTGAATCTGGTGCCGGGCCGTAGTTTATAAAGAGCCGCCGACCGGAGATGAATCCGCAATTTGCCGGAAAGTCGCCCGAAAAATAGGCGGTGTTTCCGGCCACGGCCGATCAGCGGTATGCATAATTGAAACCGGCGAGTTTCCGCCGGGTATCAGCGTGCCGCCCGACGCCCCAACGGCACCCGCAGTACCGCATCCGTCCCGATATCGGTACCGGGGTGTAATCCGATGGATCCGCCCAGTTCCGCGGTGACCAGTGTGCGCACGATCTGCAGCCCCAGACTGTCGGACGACTCCAGGCTGAAAGCGGCCGGTAGCCCCCGCCCGTCATCGCTGATGATCACGTCCAGCCAGCGGGCCGAACGCTCTGCGCGGATGGTCACCGTTCCGTTCTGGCCGCCGTCGAACGCATGCTCGATGGCGTTCTGCACGAGTTCGGTCAGCACCATCACCAGCGGTGTGGCGCGTTCGGCCGAGAAAACTCCCAGCGAACCCGCCCGGCGCACGGTGATCCGGGCGGTATGCACGGTCGCGACATCGGCCATGATCGGCAGCAGCCGGTCCACGACCTCGTCCAGATCGACCTCCTCGTCCACCGACATGGACAACATCTCGTGCACCGAGGCGATGGAGGTGACCCGTCGCACCGATTCGGTGAGCGCCACCCGCGCCTCCTCGTTCTCGGTGCGCCGCGCCTGCAACCGCAGCAGCGCCGCCACGGTCTGCAGGTTGTTCTTCACCCGGTGATGGATTTCCCGGATGGTGGCGTCCTTGCTGAGCAGTGCGCGGTCGCGCCGTTTGACCTCGGTGACATCGCGCACCAGCACCGCGGCCCCGGCCAGCTCGCCGTGCGGGCGCAGCACCAGTGTGCGCAACAGTACGGTCGCCCCACGCGCCTCGACCTCCATCCGGCGGCCGGTACGCCCGGCGAGGGCGGCCTGGATATCGCCCACTACCTCCTGCGCGTCGAACGGGTCGGTGATCAGCGATCGCGTGGTGGTCGCCAGATCCTGCCCCTCCAGATCGGCCTGCAAACCCATGCGGTGATACGCCGACAGGGCGTTCGGGCTGGCGTAGGTGACGATACCCTCGGTATCGAGCCGGATGAACCCGTCCCCGGCCCGCGGGCTGGAATGGGTGGCGGCACGGTCCTCGGTGGTCGGAAAGGACCCGTCGGCCATCATCTGGCACAAATCGTCGGCACACGCGACATAGGCGATCTCCAGGCCACTGCGCACCCGGGAACGCTGCCGGTCGGTATCGCGGCTCAGCACCGCGATCACATCGTCACCGCAACGCACCGGGATCGCCTCCCGGATCGCCTGCACCGGGTGCGGGTGATACACCCCCGCCGCCTCGCCCTCGGCATCCGTGCGCACGATCTCCCCGCTGATCAGCGCGTCGAATACCTGCGAATGATCCGCTCGCCGAGCCACCGAGCCCACGAGATCGGCCAGATGAACGGTCGGCGCGGTGGTGGGCCGGCATTGCGCGACACACACGATATCGGCGCCATCCTGAATCGGCCCCGCCCCGACCCACAGCAGCAGATCGGCGAACGAAAGATCGGCGAGCAACTGCCAGTCCCCGACGACGCGCTGCAGATGATCCACCGCCACCCCGGGGAGATCGGTGTGTTCGGCCAGCAGATCACTCAGTGTGGACATGAGCCAATTCTGGCCTGCCCGCCGCGTGCGGCATTCCGGCCCCCGCCGATCCAGTCCTTCGAGGCCGCACGGCGCCGTGCGGTCGATGGACCCTGTGACCGGTTGCACGCATAACCTACGTGCACGCAATATTGCGTGCACGCAACTTTTTCGCCTATGGTTCGTCATGGGGCCGGATCGACGAACGGAGCGTGCAAAATGCGCGGCAGAGGAATGACCTACGACACCGGATTCATCCGGGGCGGCCGTATCTCGCGGCCGGACTTCGACCCGGCAGTGGTCGCGCGTGAACTCGCGATCATCCGCGATGATCTGCACTGCAATGCCGTCCAGATCATCGGTGGCGACCCCGACCGGCTCGAACTCGCGGCCCGCCGCGCCGCCGAACTGGGGCTCGAGGTCTGGTTCTCGCCCTACCCGCTGGAACTGAATCCCGGCGAGATACTGATGCTGCTCACCGATTGCGCGCAGCGGGCCGAGCGGCTGCGCCGGACGGGCGCCGAGATGGTATTCGTGGCCGGGGTCGAACTGAGCATCATGAACCGCGGCTTCGTCCCCGGCGACACCGTGGAGCAACGACTGGACCTGCTGTTGAGCGATCCCGAGCACCGGGCCGAACGATTCGCCGAGGTGAGCGCCCGGCTCGACGGTTTCTTCGGTAGCGCGCTACCGGCGATCCGCGAACACTTCCACGGCAAGATCACCTACGCCTGCATACCGTTCGAACGCATCGACTGGTCCCCGTTCGACTTCCTCGCCATCGAACTCCTCCGCTCCGCCGAGGTCGCCGACCAGTTCCGAGCAGGTGTCCGCAGCCTCGTCGCACAGGGAAAACCGGTGGCCGTCACCGGCTTCGGCACGGCCACCTGGCGTGGCGCCGGTGATGTGGCGCCGCGAAGTATGGAAATCGTCGAATACGACGCGCACGGCGACCCCGTCCGCCTGACGGGCGACTACGTCCGGGACGAGGCCGGCCAGGCGGACTACCTGCGCGAACTCTTGGAGATCTTCGATTCCGAAGGCGTCGACAGCACCTTCGTCTTCCTCTTCGCGCTGTACAACTACCCCCACCGCACGACCGGCGACCCGCGCGACGACCTCGACCTCGCCGGCCTCGGCATAGTCAAGGTCCTACCGGACGGCTGCGGCGAGACCTACCCGGATATGCCCTGGGAACCCAAGGAAGCCTTCAACGCGGTCGCCGAGCATTACCGCGACGCACAGCCCCGGCACCGGGCGCCGGCCGACAGTATCCGGGGCGGGGGCCGGGACCCAGGCGCGTACCTCGGCGGTGACACCCCCACAGCGGGACCAAACGCGGCGAGCGCGACGGCCGCAGAAATCAATCGATCACGGCGATGAGGTCGCCCGCCTGGAGGACCTGGCCGGGTTCGACGGCGATGGAGGCGACCGAACCGCTGACCTCGGCGAGCACCGGGATCTCCATTTTCATGGATTCCAGCAGCACCAGCGTCTGGTCTGTGGCGACCTGGTCGCCCACCGCGACCTCGACTGTGAGCACCGTGGAGACCATTTCCGCCCGCACTTCTTCGGCCATGACACCTCGTTCGTCCGCTTCGTTCCGGTATCGGGTTACACGGCCCGATGTACCGCCGTCGGTACAGCCAATCACACGTGAAACAATGGCCGAGATCGATATCTACTCCCCGCAGTCGCGGGAAACGTCCCCAGGAGGGAGCTACCCATGGGTAAGCGTGGCCGCAAGAAGCGCAGCCGTAAGGGCAATGCCGCCAATCACGGCAAACGTCCCAACGCCTGAGCCGCCGGCACAGGTACGGAACGTTTGAAACCCGCACTCCTGAGGAGTGCGGGTTTTCTCGTCCGAGGCCGGCCGCCGGGTATTCAGCCGCACACGGACCGGCAAGTCCGTGACCGATTCCCGGCCGGCGGTATTCGGCGGGCACCGGTTCCGCCGCGTATTTTCCCGGGAAGGAGACGGCCTATTCGGCGGGAGTCTCCTCGGTGGTGATCGTCACCGAGCGGCTGCGGATCTCCACCATAAGGCGTTCCCGGAGGGAATCCGGGGCCTTGTCGCCGCCGCATTTGCGGCTGAGCAGGCTCTTGATCTTCTCTTCGATACCGTAGGCTTCGATACACGGCGCACAGTGGTCCATATGGTGCTGGAGCCGTTCGCGGGTGCGGTCATCGCACTCACCATCGAGCATCAACCAGACATCGGCCAGTACCGCCGTGCAGTCGAGCTCCATATCGGGATCGTGCTCGGTGCTCACTGCTTGACCTCCTGGCGCACCTCGGTGGACTCGGCGGTGCGGTTGAACCCGCGTTCGCGCGCAACATCGCCGAGCAGACCCTTCAGCTGTTTCCGGCCGCGGTGCAGCCGGGACATCACCGTACCGATAGGTGTGCCCATGATGTCGGCGATTTCCTTGTACGGGAAACCTTCGACATCGGCGTAGTACACCGCCATCCGGAATTCCTCCGGCAACTGGATGAGCGCGGCCTTGATGTCGTCGTCCGGGAGTGCGTCGAGGGCCTCGACCTCCGCCGAACGCAGACCGGTCGAACTGTGCTCCGCGGTGGCCGCGAGCTGCCAATCGGTGATCTCGTCGGTCGGATACTGCGCGGGCTGGCGCTGTTTCTTCCGGTAGGAGTTGATGTAGGTGTTGGTGAGGATCCGGTACAGCCAGGCCCGCAGGTTGGTGCCTTCTTTGAAGGATTTGAAACCGGCATAGGCCTTGACATAGGTCTCCTGGACCAAGTCCTCGGCGTCGGCGGGGTTACGCGTCATCCGCAGCGCGGCGCCGTAGAGCTGATCCAGCATGGGTAGCGCGTCCCGCTCGAACCGCCGGTCCAGTTCGGCGCCGGTTTCCGGCTGTTCGGCAGGCCGCTCGTCGGCGCCGGTTCCGGTCGCCACGTCGTCCTCGCTCGTCACACGTGTCCCTTCGATAGGTTCACCAGCCAAATCTACCGGGAGTGTGAAGTCGGAGAAGAACCGCGTGCGCGCCGGGGCCGGATCCGCGGTGATCGGGCGTTGTTCGACAAGAACGGGCACCGTCGCTCCTTCGCTCTAACGGGTTGGGCACCGGTGGCCGGGCACGGCCCGCCCGATGCGCTGTATCTGCCGCGTACAACCCGCACCGGTCGCGAAGTGTTCCCGGGTTAAGGTGCTGGCCATGGCAGCAGGCGCCACACCGGCGATCCGCGCACTGCTCGCGGACGGGGCCGGACATACCGTGCACAGTTACGATCACGACCCGCGTAGCGACTCCTACGGCACCGAAGCGGTCGAGGCGCTGCGGGAGCGGCTCGGGACAGCGCCCGGGCAGATCTTCAAGACGCTGGTTCTGGAACTGTCCACCGGATCCCTCGCGGTGGCGGTGCTCCCGGTCCCGCAGACCCTGTCGTTGAAGGCGGCGGCCGCCGCGCTCGGGGCCCCGAAGGCGACGATGGCGGACCGGGCGAAGGCCGAACGCGCCACCGGCTACGTGCTCGGCGGGATCTCGCCGCTGGGGCAGCGCCGCCGCCACCCGACCGTGATCGATGCCTCGGCACTGAACTGGGAAACCGTGTTCTGCAGCGCCGGTAAGCGCGGGGTGGAGATCGAAGTCGCTCCGGCGGATCTGATCCGGTTGACCGGCGCGGTTACCGCCGCGGTCACTGCCTGAACGCTCCAGATCCGGCCGCGCTGCCGATGATGTCCCGGAGACGCCTGCCGACGGGGCGGGCGGTGATCGACCGGTTCGGGTGGGCGCGGAGCGCAGCGAACAGGTTCTCGATGGCGAACCAGCAGGTCAACCGAGCAGGCCGGCACAGGCGAACCGATCCCCCGGCAGCCGGCCCGGAGCCGTGTCCGCTGTGATCCGCGACATGTCCGGATGACTGTTTGCTGCCCCGTAGCAGGGCCGCCGCAACCGGGTGCAGATCCGCAGGATTCCCCCGATTCGCGCACAGTGCCGATCGACTGACAGGATCGGCAGCGCAGTGCGGTCGAGGCGGGTGGGTTCACCAGGTGGATCGCCGACCTGTCCTTCGAACGAAGATACGTGGTTGAAAGGAACACCGGGATTGACGACGGACGCGCGAGCTGAACTGGAGAAGTTCCTCCTGGGAGACCGGTTCGCCTGTCTGGCGGGCCGCTCCGCCTGGCGCCGAGGCGGTATCACGCACCGCCACTACGACGTGATGGGTGGCGAGGATTCGGCTCGGTTGATGGCACTCGATCTTGCCGAATACGTTGGCGATGCGGACTGGAACCCGCGGAAGTTCACCAGCTTCATCGCCACCTTCGAGCAGCCTCGCGGGGTGGACGAGTTACGTTTCGAGGAATTGCTTTGGCAGCACCTGCAGCTGCTGCACGAGGCGGAAGCGGACAGGTACCAGTGGGCGCCCGGGTATTCGTCCGACCCACAGTCCGGCGAATTCGGATACAGCGTGGCAGGCCACCCGTTCTTCGTTATCGGGCTGCACGAGACGCATCGGCGGCTGGGCCGCCGGCCACCGTTTCCGATGCTGGCGTTCAACTCCCATGAACAGTTCGGGCTGATCAAATCGGCCGGTATGTGGGATCGGCTGGCGGAGAAGATCCGCAAACAGGACATCACGCTGCAGGGCGATATCAACCCCAATCTGCTGGAGTACGAACAGCTTTCCGAAGCGCGGCGGTACTCCGGGCGCCCCAAAGCCGCCGATTGGCAATGCCCGTTCGCGGCCCGCCCCACGACGGAAGATCGCGAACTGGCCGGGGTCCCGGGGAACTGATCCGCGACAACAGGTCCACCCCGGCCTCGGGAAGGTGCGCGCAACCGGCGGCGCGGCGTTGCCGCCGGCCGCTGCGCCGCGCCGGCGCCTGACTGCGCCGCACACGTCGAAACCGGGCAACTCGCCCGCGTACCGCGCGGGAATCCGCTGGTAGCGCACCCTTGTATGCGTTACTTGTGGGCGAGGAGTTGGACCGACCCGAGGATGTGATGCGATATGTCCCCGCGCAAACCCCTGCGCACCGTGTTCGTCGCCGTCTCCGCGGCCGCGGCGCTGACCGTTGCCCCCGCCCTGCTGACGACCTCGCTCGCGGCACCGGCCGCATATGCGGCGCCGAGCGAATATCCACTCGGCGGTGAGAAGGGCTCCACCGACGACGGTGAATCGGAGAACGGGCCGGCCGAACGTGCGGAAAAAGCGGGCGGCGGCATTCTCTCCGAAACCATCGATCTCAGCGCCGACCTGCTCAAATGTGGTCTGAGTATCGCGACCCCGGCGATCAGCTGCCCGCTGGGTAGCTGACCGGCGGGTGCTTCCGGGGCGGTTCACCCGCCCCGGAAGCACCCGGTTTCACAGCAACGTCGGCTGTTCGGCGGTGCCGTCGGCCGGAGCCAGGAGTTCCGGGCCGTTGTTCTTCACACTGTTCACCAGGGGCGGCACCGGGCGTGCCGTGATCTGGGCGACCAATTCTTCGCCGGGGGATTCGAGGAGTTCGGCGGGGGCGGGGTGGTCGGGGTCCAGCCAGGCGGCCCAGTGCTCCTGCGGCATGGGTAGCGGCATGCGGTCGTGGATGCGGGTGAGATCCCCGATCGCGTCGGTGGTGAGGATGGTGCACGACAGCAGCGGCCGCGGGTCGTCGAGGGAACGGTCGCGCCAGACCGACCACAGGCCCGCCATGTAGAGCCGCGAACCGTCGGCCCGCGACATGAAGTACGGGTGTTTGATCACCTTCGGTTTCTTACCGCGCCCCGGACCGGCCGGATCGGGTTCGACCAGCCATTCGTACCAGCCGTCCATGGGGACCAGGCAGCGGCGGTACTTCACCGCGTCCCGGAACGACGGCAGGCTCGCCGCCTTATCGGCACGGGCGTTGAACAGGGGCTTTCCCTTGACGGGCACGCCGGGTTCGGCCGCTTTGGTCCAGTGCGGGATCAGGCCCCAGCGCATCCGGCGGATCCGGCGGTGGATGTCGTCGCCACGGTCGTCGTGATCGTGCCGGTCGACCACGGTGAGGACTTGCGTGGTGGGGGCGACGTTGTAGTTCGCCCACTGCCGCTGGTCCGGGCCGGCATCGGATCCGGCCGCACCCGATCCACCGGCGCTCCCCGCCCGGATTTCCGAATGGGCGGGACCGGTTTCATCGAGGGCGTCCAACTCCGCGGCGAGGCGCCCGGGGTTCGTCGTCGTCGCATAACGTCCGCACATACTCCGATGGTCGCATCGAATACCGACAGATCGAGACAATTGCGACCCGGAGGACGACAATGGGGGCTAGTACTGGGTGACGTGTTGAGAGTTATGTCTTAGCATTCTCTCAACGGGGACGTGGCGGTCACAGGCTGCACCGTCCGCGCGCGCAGCTACCGCCCTACTTCCCGCAGAGGAGACCCTGTGACAACCACAGAAAAAGCCGCCGAGAAAGAATCGGTGCTCACCTCGGTCGATCCGGCCACCGGCGCGACGCTGGCCACGTATCCGATCGCGGATGACACGGCGGTCGCCGACGCCGTCGCCAAGGCCCGCGCAGCAACCGGCGTCTGGTCCGATCTCGGATTCGACGGCCGTAAGAAAGCGCTGCTGCGCTGGTCCAGCCGGCTGGTCGCCAAATCCGACGAGTTCTGCGCCCTCATCCATGCCGAGAACGGCAAACCGGTCGACGACGCCTTCCTGGAGCTCATGCTGGCGCTCGAGCACATCTCATGGGCGGCCAAGAACGCCAAGAAGGAGCTGTCGCCGCAGAAAGTCCCCTCGGGCCCGATGATGGCGAATTTCGCAGCCCGGATCGAGTACCGCCCGCTGGGCGTCGTCGGCGTGATCGGTCCGTGGAACTATCCGGTGTACACCCCGAACGGGTCGATCGCCTATGCCCTCGCCGCGGGTAACACCGTCGTGTTCAAGCCGTCCGAATTCTCCACGGGTATCGGCAATTTCGTGGCCGAGGCCTTTTCCGAGGCCAACCCGGAGCTGCCCGAGGGTGTATTCGTCGCGATCAACGGTTACGGGGCCACCGGCGCCGCCCTGGTGAAATCGGATGTGGACAAGATCGCGTTCACCGGTTCGGCCGCCACCGGCCGCAAGATCATGGCCTCGGCCGCCGAGAACCTCACCCCGGTGCTGCTGGAATGCGGCGGTAAAGACCCGGTGATCGTCGCCGCGGACGCCGACGTGAAGGCCGCCGCCGACGCCGTGGCCTGGGGCGCCACCTCCAACAGCGGCCAGACCTGCGCGGGCGTGGAACGCGTCTACGTGGACAAATCGGTGAAGGACCAGTTCCTCGCCGAGCTGACCCGCATCCTGAAGGACGTCAAGCCCGGTTCCGAAGACAGTGCCGCCTACGGCCCGATGACGATGCCGAGCCAGATCGATATCGTCAAGCGGCATATCGAGGCGGCGCTGGCCAGTGGCGGCAAGGCGCTGCTGGGTGGCCCGGAATCGGTGAAGGGCCCGTTCATCGAACCGGTCGTCCTGGTCGACGTGGACGAGAACTCCGCCGCGGTCAAGGAGGAAACCTTCGGGCCGACCGTCACCGTCACCACGGTCGACACCATCGACCAGGCGATCGAGCTGGCGAACAACACCACCTTCGGCCTGGCCTCGGCCGTGTACTCCAAGAACAACGGCCTGGAGATCGCCCGCCGCCTGAAAGTCGGTGCGACCTCGGTGAACTCGGTGCTCGGTTTCGCCGCCATCCCCGGCCTGCCGTTCGGCGGCAGCGCCGATTCCGGTATCGGCCGTATCCACGGCGAACCGGGCCTGCGCGAGTTCGTCCGACCGCATTCGATCGCGGTTCAGCGCTTCGCGATCCCGGGTATGGCGCTGATGAGCTACAGCCGCACCCAGGCGAATATGAAGATGCTGCGCAAGATGGTGCCGCTGCTGCACGGCCGCAACAAGTGAGAGTCCGGCACAGATGAACAGGCGGCCGGTGGTGCCCGGCGACACACTCGGGAGCACCACCGGCACGCCTGTCGGCCCGATGCGCCAAGATGGTGCAGTGAGTTTCTGGCCAGCGCCCCATGTCGACGCCCCCGTGCAGGCGACCGTCACCCTGCCCGGCTCCAAATCGATCACGAACAGAGCGCTGGTCCTGGCCGCGCTCGCCGACGGTCCGTCCACCATCACCGGCGCGCTACGCAGCCGCGATACCGGACTGATGATCGATGCCCTACGCGCGCTCGGCACCCAGATCATCGGCGATGCCGATACCCTTGCCGTCACTCCCGGCCCGCTCCGTGGCGGCCGGGTCGATTGCGGGCTGGCGGGTACGGTGATGCGTTTCGTGCCGCCGGTCGCCACGCTGGCGACCGGGGATACGTCCGTCGACGGCGATATCGCCGCCCGCGTCCGCCCGCTGCGCACCATTCTCGACGCCCTGCGTGGGCTCGGCGCAGCCATCGAGGGCGACGCCCTGCCGTTCACCGTGCGCGGTGACGGTGCGCTACGCGGCGGCACCGTCACCATCGATGCCTCCGGTTCCTCACAGTTCGTATCCGGGCTGCTGCTCTCGGCCGCCCGGTTCGACGAGGGCGTCACGGTCCGGCACTCCGGTGGCGCCCTGCCCTCCATGCCGCATATCGAGATGACGGTGGAGATGCTGCGCCGCGCCGATGTGACGGTCGAGGCACCGGCCGACAACCGCGCCGAACAGGTCTGGACGGTGGCGCCGGGCGAGATCCGCGCGGTCGACTGGAAGGTCGAACCCGATCTGTCCAACGCCACCCCGTTCCTGGCGGCCGCGGCGGTCACCGGCGGGCAGGTGAGTATCCCGCACTGGCCGCGTCTGACCACCCAGGCCGGCGATGTGATCCGGGAGATCCTCGTGCGGATGGGCGCCGAAGCCGGTTTCTCCGACGGAGCCCTCACCGTGACCGGCCCCGACCGGCTCGCCGGTATCGATATCGACCTGCACGATGTGGGCGAGCTGACGCCTACGGTCGCGGCGCTGGCCGCGCTCGCGGATTCGGAATCGCGGCTGCGCGGTATCGCGCATCTGCGCGGCCACGAAACCGATCGGCTCGCCGCCCTGTCCACCGAGATCAACCGGCTCGGCGGTCAGGTCACCGAAACCGAGGACGGGCTGGCGATCACTCCGGCCCCGCTGCGCGGCGGCCGCTGGCATTCCTACGCCGATCACCGGATGGCCACGGCCGGTGCGATTCTCGGCCTCGCCGTACCCGGCGTGGAGATCGAGGATATCGGCACGACCGCCAAAACCCTGCCCGATTTCGTCAGCCTGTGGGAGTCCATGCTCGACCCGCAATCGGCCGCACCGGGAGCGGCCCACTGAGCCGCCGCGGCCGTAGCAGCGCCTCCTACGACGAATCCGATGTGCGGGTGCGTCCGGGGCGCAGTTCGCGGCCGCGCACCAAAACCCGCCCGCAGCATCGTGACGCACAGTCGGCGATGGTGGTGTCGGTGGACCGGGGGCGCTGGGGTTGTGTACTGGACGGCGATCCGGCGCGGCCGCTGGTCGCGATGCGCGCCCGGGAACTGGGCCGGACACCGATCGTGGTGGGCGACGAGGTGGATGTGGTCGGCGATCTCTCCGGCCGGCCGGACACCCTCGCGCGGATCGTGCGGGTCGCCGAGCGGCGCACCGTATTACGCCGGACGGCCGACGATACCGACCCGTTCGAACGGGTGGTCGTCGGTAATGCCGAACAGTTGTTCATCGTGGTGGCGCTGGCCGATCCGCCGCCGCGAACCGGTTTCGTCGAACGTGCGATGGTCGCCGCTTTCGCCGGTGGCCTGACGCCGGTGCTGTGCCTGACCAAGCATGATCTGGCCGCGGATTCGCAGTTCGCCCGCGATTTCACCGACCTCGATCTGACCATCGTCTATGCCGGGGTCGACGACCCCATCGACGCCGCCCTGGAGTTGCTCACCGGCCGCCTGACCTGCTTTCTCGGGCATTCGGGTGTCGGGAAATCCACGCTGGTGAACCGGCTGGTTCCGGATGCGGCACGGGCGGTCGGGGAGGTTTCCGGCGTCGGCAAAGGTAAGCACACGTCCACACAGTCGGTCGCGCTGGCACTGCCGGACGGCGGCTGGGTGATCGATACCCCGGGTGTGCGCTCGTTCGGTCTCGCCCATATCACCCCCGACGACGTGCTCGCCGCGTTCACCGATCTCGCCGCCGCGATCGAGGACTGCCCACGCGGATGCACCCATCTCGGGCCGCCCGCGGATCCGGAATGTGCCCTCGACGAGCTCCCGGACAAAGCGCGCCGGGTGGTCGCGATCCGCCGGTTGCTGGTCGCGTTGAATTCGAACGAAGCCTGGTGAAAACGTCCTGCCGCAGTACTTCCGGCGGTGGGCGTATCAGCGTTGCGGCTTCGCGGGTTTCGGTTTCTTGGGTGGCAGCAACCGGGCGAACCGGGCACCACGGTCCACCCATGCCGTGAGCGCGGGATCGCCGGCGACAGCGCCGGAGCTCACCCGCAGCCAGCCGTCCAGTTCCCGGCCCTGCATCACCATCGGCGCCACGGAGATATCGTCGACCAGCGCGGCCGCCTCCTCGGGTGCCATCCGGATCATCAATCCGCCGCCACCCAGCACGACGACCCCCATATGCCCGCCGAACAGGAAGGCCAGCCCGCCGAACATCTTGCGTTCGGAGATATCGGCCGCGGGGCCCACCACGTCCCGGATCCGCTCCGCCAGTTCTTCGTCGTATGCCATGGGGTCAGTGTGCGCGTCCCCGCCGACAGGTCCACCGCGAACCAGCCATCACTGAACCCTTTGTTATGATTCAAACATAACAAAGGAGTTGCCGTGACAAACCCCAGCTCGCTCCGGCTCTGCATACTGGCCGGGCTCCCGCCCATCCTCTTCGCCGTCCCCAACCTCGTCCTGCTGGCCACCGCGGCCGAGGATCTTCCCGATCCGCTGGCCACCCACTTCTCCTCCGGCGGTGCCGACGGTTTCACCGGGCGGGTCGCCACCATGGGTATCGCCGCCGCGCTGGCCATCGGCTTCGGTGTGCTGTTCGCCGCGATGCTGGTGGCCGCCAACCGGAAGGGCGCACCGGCACGCCGGCCGGATACCACCCTCGACCCCAACCGTTTGCTCGTCTCCAGCTCCTGGGGAGTCGGCGCACTGCTCGGCGTCATCCTGTTCGCGAGCACCCGCGCCAACCTCGGCCTGACGGATCCCGCACAGGCGACCCTGCCCGGCTGGATGTTTCCGGTGGCGGCGGTGCTGGCGTTGCTGTGCGGCGCCCTGGGCTGGCTCGTCGCTCCGGCGAGCCCGGTGGCCGAGCATGCGCCCGCACCCGCCGAACCCCTTCCCATCGGACGCACGGAACGAGTGAGCTGGTCACGCCGGGCGACCTCACCATGGATGCTGCTGGCCGGCGTGACGTCGGCAGTGATCGGCGTGGCGGTCGGATTCGTCGTACACCCCGGTGTAGGTGTGATCGCGGTACTCGCCGGACTGCTGGTGGGCCAACTCGCGCTCGTGAGGGTAGTCGTCGATCAGCGCGGGCTCACCGTGGGAACCGGTCTGCTGGGCTGGCCGCGGTGGCGATTGTCGCCCGCCGAAATCACCGAGGTCACCGCCACCGATATCTCACCCGCCCACTACGGCGGATACGGAATCCGGCTGACCCCGGGCGCCACCGCGGTGGTGTTGCGGGGCGGTCCGGGCATCGTGGTGACCCGCCGCTCGGGCCGGCAGTTCGCGGTTTCGGTGGATGACGCCGAAACGGGTGCGGGGGTTCTGGCCGGTGTCGTGCAGAAGGCCGCGTGACGGTGCTCATCCGTGTCGATCCGGCGCGCCCGGACCCCCTGGCCGACCAGATCGCGGCCTGCGTACGCAGGGCCATCGCGGACGGTGAGGCGACCGCGGGCGAGCGCCTGCCCGGCGCCCGCGACCTGGCCGCGTCGCTGGATGTCAGCATTCACACGGTGCTCGCCGGATACCAGCGGCTCCGCGACGAAGGCCTGATCGAACTCCGCCGGGGCCGGGGCGCGACGGTCCGGGCCGGGAGCCCGGCCGGCCGGGCTGTCGTCGTTGACCTCGCCGGTCAGCTCGTCGCCGCCGCTCGCCATATCGGCCTGGACGAGAACGAACTCATCGAACTCGTCCGGACCGCGGCCACTCGCTGACCCCTCGGCCGGTAGCGGGGTGTTCCCGGCAGCACCACTGCCCGGTAGTGGGTGTCACCGTCGGAGGACACGGGGCCCGGCGGCCGAACATCACCGACAGCGCCACCCGCCGGCGCGACAGCCGGCGCTCGGTGGATACGAGAACCACCCGGATGCGCGCCTCCACCGGAGCCGTGCGCGGCGGCTACCCGCCGACCCCCGCAACCGCCCGCGTGTACCGGCCGATATGTGGACGGAGTCCGTAGTGTCCACGCAAGGTGGTCTCGGTGTAGTCGCTGCGAAACAGACCGCGGGCCTGCAGGATCGGGACCACCTGGTCGACGAAATCGGTCAGGCCGCCGGGCAGATACGGCGGCATCACGTTGAATCCGTCGGCGGCGCCGGCTTCGAACCAGCGCTGCAGGTCGTCGGCGATCTGTTCCGGCGTACCCGCCACGGTGCGGTGGCCGCGACCGCCACCGAGCTCGGCGACGAGGTCACCGATGGTCAGCGATTCGCGGGACGCCAGATCCTTCACCAGCTGGTAGCGGCTTTTGTTGCCTTGGATCTTTTCCAGTGGTGGCAGCGGGGGCAGTGGCGCATCCAGTGGATATCCGGTGAGGTCCACCCCTACGATCTGGGAGAGTTGACGCAGCGCGTACTCCGGTGAGATCAGTTCGGTGAATTCCCTTTCCAGCCGCCGGCCGGCCGCTTCGGATTCGGCCATGAAGGGCACGATCCCCGGCAGGATCTTCACCTCGTCCGGATCGCGCCCGGCCGCGACGGCGCGGGCCTTCACATCGCGATAGAAATCTTGTCCCTCCGGGATCGAACGTTGTGCGGTGAAAACCGCCTCCGCCCAGCGGCCGGCGAACGCTTTTCCGCTTTCCGACGACCCGGCCTGGACGAGCAACGGGCGCCCCTGGGCGGATGCGGGCACATTGAGCGGGCCACGCACGGTGAACCGCTCCCCCAGATGGTCGACCGTATGCACCTTGTCCGGGTCGGCGAAGATACCGGTGGCAGTGTCGAGGACGACGGCGTCGGGTTCCCACGAATCCCACAGGGCCGTGGCCACCTCGACGAATTCACCGGCCCGGCGATAGCGTCCGGCGTGGTCGGGGACCTCGGCGTAACCGAAGTTGGCAGCCTCGTCGGCGCCCACGGATGTGACGATGTTCCAGCCCGCCCGGCCGCCGCTGATCCGGTCCAGCGAGGCGAGGGACCGGGCCAGGTTGTACGGCTCGTTGTAGCCGGTGGAGGCCGTGGCGATCAGGCCGATATGTTCGGTGGCCACCGCCATCGCCGACAGCAGGGTGATCGGTTCGAAAATCGTCTGGGTGTTGCGTTCGATTCGGGCACCCACCGAAAGCAGATCGGCGAAGAACACCGAATCGAGTTTGCCGCGTTCGGCGATCCGGGCGAGCTCCTGAAAATATCCGGCCCGCAGCACATTACGAGCATCGGTGCGCGGATGCCGCCAGGCCGCCTCGTGGTGGCCGACCCCCATGAGGAACGCGTTGAGGTGAAGTTGTGAGGACATCGGCGCACCGCCCTACAGAGCCACACGCCAGCGCGACAGCCGGCGTTCGGTGAATACGAGAACCGCGTTGAAGATCAGCCCGACCAGCGCGATGGCGATGATCCCGGCATACATATCGGGGATCTGGAAATTGAGCTGGGCAGCCGTGATCAGGTAGCCCAGCCCGGCTTTCGCACCGACCATCTCCGCCGCGATCAGCACCAGGATCGAGGACGCCGCGGCCATCCGCAGGCCGGTGAAGATGGTCGGGACCGCGGCGGGCAGCACCACCTTGTACACGATGGCGAATTGGGAGAACCCCAGCGAACGAGCCGATTTCACGAGCAGCGGCTCCACTGTGCGGACCCCGGAGATGGTGTTCAGCAGCACCGGGAAAGCGCAGGCGTAGATCACCAGCGCGACCTTGGAGGTTTCCCCGATACCCAGGACCAGGACGAATACCGGCAGCAACGCCAGCGCCGCGGTATTGCGAAACAGCTCCAGAACCGGGTTGAGGAAATCGGCCACCGGCCGGTACCAGGCGATCGCGACCCCCAGCGGTACCGCGAACGCGACCGCGATCACGAAACCGGTGAGCGCCCGGGTCAGGCTCGTCGATATGTGTTCCCACAGCTGACCGTTTCCGATCAGCTCGAAAAAGGTGGCGGCGACCTCGGTGAACGGTGGCAGGAACACCTTGTCGACCAGCCCCGCGCGAGGCGCGATCTCCCACACGGCGAGGAAGGTCAGGATCGCCACCGAAGGTTTCACCACACGCCACGCCACGGCCGCCGTGCGCCGCCCCCATCGCGGTACACGGGGCCGGGCGGCCGCCCCGGGCCGGGTTTCGGCGCGTTCGGATCCGGCGCGTGGCGCACTGTCGAGAGTGCCGGTGGCGAGTGCGCTGGACATGCTGAACCTCTTCCGTGGTCGAGACAGCGGCGAGTTCGAGCGAGCGGGCGCGTTCGACCTCGCCGTGGAGCAGCGACCAGATCCGGTGGCGCAGTTCCCGGAATTCGGCGCCGGAACGGATATCGTCGGCCGTGCGGTCGATATCGATATCGACCACCGTCTTCACCCGGCCGGGCCGCGAGGTGAGTACGGCCACCCGCTGCCCCAGGTAGATCGCCTCGTCGATGCCGTGGGTGATGAACAGGATCGTCTTATCCGTGCGCTCCCAGATGCGCAGTAGTTCGTCCTGAAGCGATTCGCGGGTCTGCGCGTCGAGCGCGGCGAACGGTTCGTCCATCAGCAGAACCTCGGGGTCGTAGGCGAGACTGCGGGCGATCGCGACCCGCTGCTTCATCCCACCGGACAGTTCGTGCGGATACCGGTCGGCGAACCCGGCCAGCCCGACCAGTTCGAGGTAGTGTTCGGCGCGTTCCCGGCGTTCGGCACGCGGTATGCCCTTGGCTTCCAGCCCGAATTCGATATTGCGGCGCGCCGACCGCCACGGCAGTAATGCATACTGCTGGAAGACGATTCCGCGATCCAGTCCGGGCCCGGTGATCGGGGTGCCGTCGAGCAGGATTCGCCCCGAGGTCGGGGCGCTCAGTCCACCGAGCAGGTCGAGCAGCGTGGATTTTCCGCAACCGCTGGGACCGACGAGGACCAGGAATTCACCGGCGGCCAAGTCCAGGGTGATGTCCTGGACTGCGGTCAGCTCGGCCTTACGGCCCCGGATCGGGAAGGTTTTGCTCACCTCGTCCAGGCGGAGTTTGGGTGTGCTGGTCATTTCTCACCGGCCAATACTTGTCCATCGGGTCCACTGTCGGCGGGGTAGGTGCCGTTGGCGTACGGGTTGTACTCATTGGTGTAGAGGTCGCGAGCGGCCGGCACATCGTCCTCGAGCTCGCCGTTGCGGACCAGCCAGTCGATCCAGACCTGTAGTTCACGTTCCGCGATGACCGCGCCCGGCGCCGGGATACCGGAACTACGCCAGAACTGCACGGTCTCCGCGCTTTCCGCACGGCCGCGGGCGGCGATGATATCGGCGAAGCGCGCGATCACCTCCTCCCGGGGCCGCGTCTGCGTCCAGCGGACCGCGCGGGCCGTACCCTGCACGAAATCGCGCACTACCTCGGGATCGGCGGCGATGAAATCGTCGCGCATGACATAGGTTCCGTAGCTGAAGGCACCGAACAGGTCACGGTCGGTGAACAGCGCGCGCAGGCCGCCGCGTTCGAGCGCGGTCTCCCGGTAGACGCTGTTGAGGGTCGCGACATCGATCTGCCCTTCGCGTAGTGCCTGCTCGGTGTTCACCGGGGGCACCACGGTCAGCTGGACGGTATCGATCTCCTCGGGCGTCAGCCCCTGCTGCGCGAGCCATTCCCGGGTGAGGAATTCGTGATGGGCGCCGAGCGTATTCATCCCGACCTTCTTGCCGATGAGGTCACGCGCCGACCGGATCGGGCTGTTCTCGAGTACGTAGTACCCGGTGTATTCGGCGGCATCCGCACCGTAGGAGCTGAGGATCGAGGTGATCGGCGCGCCGGCGGTATCGAGTTTCACGACCGCACCATTGAACGCGGACCCGAAGTCGATCTGCCCCGTGGCGACGGACTGGATGTCCTGCGGGCCGCTGGTGGTATCCCCGACCCACTCCAGCTGCACGTTCTCGTAGTAGCCGAGGTCGGCAGCGAGCTCGTGGAAGCCCACCTTCCCCGACCAGCCCTGATATCGCAGAATGGCCTTGCCGTCGGCGGTCCTGGCCGCCTCACCGCCGGCACCGCAGGCGCACAGCAGCAACAACGCGGCGGAGACCAGTGCGGTTACCGCCGAGCCGCGTAGCCGTCGGTGCACTCGTGGTTTCGGGCGTCTTGGCATGGCTTCATTCCTCAGTCGGTGATTCGGCTGCATGCCATAGTGCGGCGGCGGATACGAACTCTGAACCGTTTGCGTCAGCGCGAGCCCAACTCGGCGGTCTCGGGGTCGGCCCTGCGCTGCCCCGGCCGTCGGACACCTGCGCCGGGGGCAAGGATCCAGCAGAGATATCGCGCCGAATTTCCCTGTGCGCCATAACGAATTCAATGTCGTGCGATGTAATCCAGCAGGCGTGTACCGGCGCGTTCCGCAGCGATCAGCGGGCCGGTCCGGGTAGTGGATGGAAGGCGGATCCGATGGTTCAAGAGCCGGGCACCTGGGCCGGTTTGAAACAGGACGCCTCCCAGGACCTCCTGTATTTCGAACCCGCCGCCGCGGTGACCGGTGCGGAAGCCGCCGGCCGGATGGTCGATCAGATGCTGGCGATGCGCGCCGCCATCGACGATTTCTATATGGACGAACTGAGCAACTTCACCGGGGGGATCCTGACCTCGGGGCAGAAGCTCGCGGAGATCTACAACGAACGCGCCGACCGGCTGTCGACCGTGCTGCAGGACCACGCAAATATCGGCACCGAGATGGCGAACGCGTTCGTGCAGGCCGGGCTCCACTACCGCCGGACAGAGGACCAGAACTCGGCCGAACTCGACAAACTCGCGGATTTCCGGGTACCGGTCGAACCGAGCGCCGAAATTCCGATGCTGTACTCGGATGGCCCCGCCTACGACGCCGCCGACCATCCCGAGGGGACGCCGACCAATGCCGGCTGGGACGGCGAACAGGACGACTACCGTTCCCTGCCGGCCTCCGCCGTCCCCGACGAACTTCAGCGCTACATCGGCCGCCAGGAGTCGATATCGCCGGATGTCGTCCAACTGGAGAACAGTTCGGCGCTCGGTTTCGACCATTTCCGCGGCTTGGCGGACAACCTGCCCTGGGGCATCTTCGTGCTGGCCGCGATGCGGCAGCGGTGGTGGCAGCTGGCCTCGCATACGAAATCCGAACTGGAGAAGTTCGAGGCCGCCATCGAGGGGATCCAGGACAAATGGCAGGGCCGGGCCGCGGACCGCGCCCGGACCGCCACCAGGAACTACGTGGACGCCATCGCCCCACTGTGGAACTCCATGTTCTCGATGAGTGAGAACATGTTCTACACCGCGGAGTGGTTGCGCCGAACTCAGATCTCCATGCCGCAGCAGGATTTCGACCTCAGCGGGTCCTCGGTCGAACACGCGGTACTCCAGCAGTACCGCGCGGAGTGGGACAAGCATTACGCCGAAGGGATGCGGAACACCCTGCGGGAGATGCCGGTGATCGAAGGCCCGATCGCCGAACCGGAACCGCCGCCCGCGAACGAAGACAACAACCAGAACAACAATGACAACGGGGGAAACCAGAGCCCGGAGGAGAAGTCGTACCAGGCGGGCTATGACGACGGCTACGACCAGGGACTCGAGGACGGCCGAAACCAGGACGACGACCAGGGCGGGCAGGGTTCCGGTCAGAGCGATGGTCAGGGCGGCGGCTCGGGTAGCGGTCAGGGTGGCGACCAGGGGCAAGACGAGGGCCGAGGCCAGAGCAATGGGCAGGGGCAAGGCGAAGGACAGGGTGAAGGGCAGGGGCAGGGCGAAGGACAGGGGCAGGACTCCGGAGAGCAAGGCGGCAGCAAGGGCGGCGGCAACGCCGGTGGGCAAACTCCCGAAGTGCCCAGCTACGATCAGGCCGAATACGGATCCGGCGCAACATCGCCCACCCCCGGTTCCACCGGCGGATCCGGCGGGGAAACCACACCGGCCGTCCCTTCGATCCCGGCCGCGGACACTCCCGGCGAGAGCGTGCCCGGCGAGAGCACACCGGCGCCCGGCACGACCATGCCGAAGAATCCGACGGCGGCCGATATCCTCGCCAAGCTCACCGGCATTCCGAAATCGCAGCTACCCGAGGCACTGAAGAACATCCCGATCACCGGCAAGGACGGCAAACCCCCTACCCTCGCCGACGCGTTGTCGAAGATCACGGGTATTCCCGTCGACCAAATGCCGCCCGAACTGCACGACACTCCGCTGGAATCGCTCTACCAGCAGGATTCACCGTACGGCGCTGTGGAGACCCTGTTCGGGGCTTTCGGTGAAGACATCACGCCGGCCGGCGATACCGAAGGGACGACCGACCCGGACGAAGCGATCTCGGCACTGCTCGGCGGTACCCCGGAGACGACGGGTCCGGGTTCGGTACCCGGGCAAGAACAGAACATCCTCGACCGGCTGACGAATATGCTCACCCAGGGAATCCAGGCCTTCGCCCAGACCGGAGGCACGCTGCCCGGGCTGGATCAGTTACAGCATATGCTCGACCCCAGCGCGTTGCAGCAGCATGTGGAGCAACTTCTGGACCCCGCGAAAGCTCTCGCACCGGCCGCGGGCCTCGGCGCCGGCGGTGGCGTGGGTGTCCCGGTAGCGGAATCCGAACCGCTGGCACCGTATCCGGGCACGAAACCCAGCCCGTTCCCGCGGGCCTCGGTCGCCGGTCCGGGTCTGGATCTCGCCGGCTATTCGGGTATCTCGGCTGCCGCCGGATCACCGGGCGGTTCGCCCGGTATGCCGATGATGGGCGCACCGGCCGCGGGCGCGGGTTCACCCGGTAGCCCCGGGCAGAGCAACGGTCACGCACCGGCCGAATTCCTGGTGTCGCGGGAGAATCTGGACGAGGTATTCGACGAATCTCCGGCCAAGGTACGGCCGGTGATCGAACAGTGAATCCTGCCTGGGCACTGACCGATCTCGAATTCGTGCTGCTGTGCGAGGAACACGGCTGCACCGAGCTACCGATTCCGTTCACCTTCACCAGCCGGACCTGGCTGGCCGCCGATTACCGGGCGGAGCGCGCGAAAACCCTGCGGGAGCTGCGGGACCGCGACGATGCCGAACTGGCCGTGCTGGCCGATGCCCTCACCCGGCCGGATGTCACCGTCGTCGCGCAAGCCTGGGACGAACAGGAGCCGGAGAAACCCGAAGGGTGGACCCGGGTCCATGCCGTCCGGCAGCGGGCACGGGGTTTCGTGATCACCCAGCGTCCCGGCGAAACGGTTTGGCACAGTGGCGGTTTCGATGTGGTCGCCTGTGATCCGCATGCCCTCGCCGAGGCCGTCCTGGATCTACTGCCGACCACGAAGGCCGGCCGCATGCGCCAGATCGCCCTGATCGATCCGGAGACCCAACCCGATGCCCGGCCGTTCGTCCCGCTGATCAGTGATGACGACGAGCCCGAGGATGACGAGGCCTATCGCAGCGAGTCGTACCTGAACACTCCGGCCACCGCGACCGGATTGGTGCGGGTTTTCCAGGGCAGGTCGATGTTCGGCCCGCGCGGCCGGGTCGATATGGGGTTGCGCTGGCGTGATCTGCCCGGCGACGGACGTTATGTCACTTCACTCTCCGCGGAGGTACCCGTGGCGACCGGGATGGGGACCAAGGGGATGGTCGAATGGGTCCAGGAACAAGTGGCCGAGGTGCTGCTGCGGTTGGACCGGAATCTCGAGCACGAGGAGTGAACTCGCAGGTGGCCGCCCGGAAACAATAGAGGTCACCATGTTTCGCCGGTCCCCGGCGGTTCTTTCCCGAAGAGCCGCAGACAGCTATCGATTCCCGATACGATGCGCGCGCATCGATGCAGTATGCGATGCGCGCGCATCGATGCAGTTCCACCGCTGCGAACCGCGAGGCATCGGTGCGATCGTCCGGAGGCAGGCGATCCGGATATCTGTGTACGACAGCTGTTCCCCTCCCGCATGTCATCTAGCACAGAAGGAACGATGTTCAGGATATTGATCATCAGCGCGGCAACGTCCGCACTCCTGTTCGGCGGCCTCCCGGCCGCCTGGGCGCATCCCCACTCCGGCGCCGCCCGGCCCGGCGCCCCGGGTACCACCGGCCTGCACAACCCGGCCGGCAAGGACGACTCCGTCGCCCAGCTACCCTTCACCGATCGAGAATTCCTCCGGGCCAGCGCCTTCGACGACGAGCCGCGACCGCTACAGGACGCCGCCATTGCCCTGGCCCGCGCACAATGTGAATACCTCGACAAATCCGGTAACACCGCGGCGAATCGCACCTATCTCGCCGAGGAGTCCCGTCCGTTCGTGGAGTATCCCTATCTCTTCCTACAGGCCGCCGTCGGTTCCTACTGCCCACGACATTCCGCCGGTAACTGAACGGATTGCGTTGCGGCACGACCGCAGCCGGGCCGCGCCGAAAACGGCGGCGCCCCCATCACCGTGATGGGGGCGCCGCCGTAGCCGGAATCAGTGCTTGCGGCGTGACTTCGGGCCCTTGCCCTGTTTGGTTTGCGCGCGAGCCGCCTCACGGCGCTGGCGACGGGTACCCTGCGTCCGGTCCTCGGTCCCCGAACCGTATTCCTCGGCGTCGCTGTGTACCGCCGTGGCACCGCCTTCGGCCGGTCCCGAATAGCTCAGTCCCCGCGGCCCCGACTGGTCGATACCGCGGGCCCGCAGCGCGGGCGGGGCACCGTTGAGGATCGGGAGCTTCTCGGTCGGGTACTGGCTTTCCGGCGGCGCCTGCGCACCGGACAGCCCGCCCACCGGCGACCGCAGACCGCCGTCGACCTGTACGCCTTCGGGCTGCGGCTGCTGAACCTCGACCTGGACGTTGAACAGGATGCCGACGGCGTCCTCCTTCAACCCTTCCAGCATGTTCGCGAACATATCGAAGCCCTCGCGCTGGTATTCCACCAGCGGATCGCGCTGCGCCATGGCGCGCAGGCCGATGCCCTCTTTCAGGTAATCCATCTCGTAGAGATGTTCGCGCCATTTGCGGTCCAGCACCGACAGCAGCACCTGGCGCTCCAGCGTGCGCATACTGCCCTCGCCGGCCAGTCCGTCGATCTCGGCCTCACGCTGCGCGTAGGCGGCGTGTGCATCGTCGAGCAGGGTTTCGAGCAGTTCCTCGCGGGTGAGTTCCCCGGCCTCGCCGACCTCGGTTTCGCCGGTGAGGTCCTGATGTTTCAGGCTCACCGGGTACAGGGTTTTCAGCGCACCCCACAGCTTGTCCAGGTCCCAGTCCTCCACGTAGCCCTCGGCGGTGGCGCCGTTGACGTAGGCGGTGATCACATCGGTGATCATGCTCTGGACCTGGCCCTCCATATCCTCGCCGCGCAGGATACGGTTGCGCTCGCTGTAGATGACGGTGCGCTGCTGGTTCATCACCTCGTCGTACTTGAGCACGTTCTTGCGGATCTCGAAGTTCTGCTGCTCGACCTGCGTCTGCGCGCTCTTGATGGCCTTCGAGACCATCTTCGCCTCGATCGGCACATCGTCGGGCAGGTTGAGCCGGGTCATGATCGACTCCAGCGCCGCGCCGTTGAACCGGCGCATCAGCTCGTCGCCGAGCGACAGGTAGAACCGGGATTCGCCCGGATCGCCCTGACGGCCGGACCGGCCGCGCAGCTGGTTGTCGATACGCCGGGAATCGTGGCGCTCGGTGCCCAGCACGTAGAGGCCGCCGGCCTCCTTCACCGCCTCGGCATCCTCGGCGACCTGCTTCTTGACCTTCTCCAGGGCATGGAACCAGTTGGCCTGGTATTCCTCGGGCGTGTTCACCGGATCCAGCCCCTGCTGACGCAGCAGGGTATCGGTGATGATGTCCGGGTTACCGCCGAGCACGACGTCGGTACCGCGACCGGCCATATTCGTCGCGACCGTCACCTGACCGGGGCGGCCGGCCTCGGCGATGATCTGCGCTTCCTTCTCGTGGAACTTCGCGTTCAGCACGTTGTGCGGTACACCGCGCTTGGTGAGCTGCTTGGACAGGTACTCGGAGCGGTCCACGCTGGTGGTACCGATCAGCACCGGCTGGCCCGCCTCGTACCGTTCGACCAGATCGTCGACCACGGCGTTGAACTTCGCCTCTTCGGTCTTGTAGATGAGGTCGGCCTGGTCGACGCGCACCATCGGCCGGTTGGTCGGGATCGGGATGACCCCGAGGTCGTAGATCTGGTGCAGCTCGGCCGCCTCGGTTTCGGCGGTACCGGTCATACCCGACAGCTTGTCGTAGAGACGGAAGTAGTTCTGCAGGGTGATCGTGGCCAGGGTCTGGTTCTCCGGCTGGATCTCGACCTCTTCCTTGGCCTCGATCGCCTGGTGCATACCCTCGTTGTAGCGGCGGCCGACCAGGATACGTCCGGTGAACTCGTCGACGATGATCACCTCACCGTCGCGGACGATGTAGTCCTTGTCGCGGGTGTAGAGCTCCTTGGCCTTGATGGAGTTGTTGAGGTAGCTCACCAGCGGCGAGTTCGCCGCCTCGTAGAGATTGTCGATACCGAGCTGGTCCTCGACGAACTCGACCCCGGCCTCGTGCACGCCGATGGTGCGTTTCTTGATATCGACCTCGTAGTGCAGATCCTTTTTCAGCAACGGCGCAATTCGGGCGAATTCCCCATACCACTTACTGGAGGCATCGGCCGGGCCCGAGATGATGAGCGGGGTACGGGCCTCGTCAATCAGAATGGAGTCGACCTCGTCGACCACGGCGAAATTGTGGCCGCGCTGGACGAGATCGTCCAGCGAATGGGTCATATTGTCGCGCAGATAGTCGAAGCCGAATTCGTTGTTGGTGCCGTAGGTGATATCGGCGTTGTAGGCGTCGCGCCGCTGCGCCGGTGTCATCCCGGCCAGGATCGCGCCCACCTCGAGGCCGAGGAAACGGTGTACCCGGCCCATCCATTCGGAGTCACGTTTGGCCAGGTAGTCGTTGGTGGTGACGATATGCACGCCGTCACCACTGATCGCGTTCAGATACGCGGGCAGCACCGAGGTGAGGGTTTTACCCTCACCGGTCTTCATTTCCGCGATATTGCCCAGGTGCAGGGCCGCGCCGCCCATCATCTGCACCTTGTAATGCTTCTGCTGCAGTACCCGCCACGAGGCTTCGCGGGCCACCGCGAATGCCTCCAGCAGCAGGTCGTCGAGGGTTTCGCCGTCGGCGTAGCGCTCCCGGAACTCGTCGGTTTTCGCCTGTAGCTCGGCGTCGGTGACCGAGGAGTAATCGTCCTCGAGCCGGATCACCTCGTCGGCGAGATGGGAGAGACGCTTGACCATGCGACCCTCACCAAAACGTAGCAACCTCGTCAGTGTCAGCGCAGGCACGAGTCTCGTCAGTCCTCTGGGTCGGTTTCGGCTCCGATGTTCACGGCTGCACTCCGCCCGGCGGTGGAAACCGTCCTTACCGGTGTGCGTAGCCGCAGCTTGCTTCATGGTAATGCGGCTCCCATCGTAGGCGTCGCCGCGGACCCGGCCACCGCGCCTTCGTCACATTTACGCCGACAGCGGTCAGGACCGCTATACCGCCACGAACTACCGCGCAAGCCCGCGAATCGAGTATCGGAAAATCCACACAATGGTGCGGGAACGACTGCGGACTGGTCACAATGGAGTCCGGATTCCGGACTCCGAAGGGCAGACACCAGCGTGATAGCCAGGCTGACACCGCAGGACGCCGACTTCTTCCGGCTGGAATCGACCACGCACCCGGTACACATCGGATCACTGATCGTCCTGGACAACAGCACCGGCGACGATCGGCCGCTCGACTACCCGGCATTGGTCGATCTGGTCGAAGCGCGCCTGCCCCTGGCTCCCCGATACCGGCGCAAGGTCCGGCAGGTCCCGCTGTCGCTGGGCCGGCCGGTCTGGGTCGAGGACAGCCGGTTCGATATCACCTATCACATCCGCCGTTCGGCACTGCCCGCACCGGGCAGCGACGACCAGCTGCACGAACTGGCAGCCCGGCTCGGCTCGCGACCGCTGGACCCGGCCCGGCCGCTGTGGGAGATGTACCTGATCGAGGGCCTGTCCGGCGGGCGTTGCGCGATCTATACGAAATCCCATGCCGCCTTGGTCGACGGTGTCGCCGCCCTGGAGATCGGGCATGTCGTCGCCGACACCGCCGAATCCCCGCGCGAGATAGCCGACGATCAGTGGCAACCCGGCCGCGAACCCAGCGATACCGATCTGCTGGTGGGTGCCCTGGGCCACCTCGTGGCGCAGCCGACCTCGGCGGTCGAGGTCTTACGTGAGGCAGGGGCGAACGCGGCGGGCCTGATCGGTACGGCGGGCCGGACGCTGGACACGGTGGTGTCGGCGGTGCGATCGGCGACCAGCAGCACCCCGGACAGCCCCCTGAACGCCCGCACCTGCCGGCAACGCCGGTTCGCCACCGCGGTGACCGACCTCGCCGATTACAAGCGGATCCATCAGCAGGCCGGCTGCACCATCAACGATGTAGTGCTCGCCGTGGTGACCGGTGCGCTGCGCAACTGGCTGCTGTCCCGGAACAAGGGGCTGACCGAATCGACGGTGCTGCGCGCGGTGGTGCCGATGTCGGGATACGGCGGTGAACCCCGCACCGGGCGCAGTCTGCCCAGTGCGATCACTCCCCTGCTCATCTCGCTGCCGGTGGGTGAACCGAGCCCGGTGATGCGGCTGTCACATATCGCCCATGCGACCTCGGCGGAGGGCCGGCCGCGTCATGCGGTGCGGGCCCGCACCCTGGTGCACCTCGCCGGCTTCGCTCCCGCCAGCCTGCACGCGATGAGTGTGCGGGCGGCGAGTACGTTCGCAGACCATACGTTCAATGTGGTGATCACCAACGCGCCGGGCCCGCAGACGCCCATGTTCGTCGGCGGTGCGCGGATGCTGGAGATGTACCCGGTTTCGCCCTTGCTGCGCAACCAGGCGACGAGTATCGGGATCACGTCCTACGACGGACGGGTCTGCTACGGACTCAACGCCGACCGCGAGGCAATGGCCGATATCGGTGTGCTGGCCGCGTCGGTGCCCGAATCGATGGAGGAGTTACTCGGTGCCTGCCTCTGACCGCAAGACCATGCGCGTGTACGTACCGGCCACGGTGTCGATGCTGCGAGACCTCGTGGACAAACGCGAACTGCACGCGGTGGGCGGGACCGCCTTCGCCCTCACCCCCGCCCTACGCGAGGCCTACGCGTCGGGCGACGACGAGGAACTCTCGGAGGTCGCCATGGCGGAAGCGGCGCGGGCGTCGCTGCGGCTGCTGGCCGACGATGTGCACAGTTCGACAGCACCGATGTACCGGCGGGCGGTGATCGCGGTCGACGTCACGGACGCGACCCTGCGGCCCGACCTCGACGATGCCGTCGTGAAGCTGGACGGCCCGATCGAGTACAAACGGGTCGGCTCGGTCCATATGGATCTGGCCGAGGCCGAAGCCGCGGTGGCCAAGGCCGTGGACATCATCGACGCCGCCGATCTCGGCGACGAGGACGCGGAATTCGTCCTCGGTGACGCCGAGGACCACCAGCTGGCCTGGTACGCCACTCAGGAACTGCCCTTCCTGCTCGATTTGCTGTGACGATCGGCCGGTCCGCCGACGGCGGACCGGCCGGCACGAGCGTTCCGATAGTTGTGACGGCGCACGAACCCCGGACAACCTACGATGCCGTAACCTGTGGGCAGGCGGTCGCCGCAGGTGGCCACGACGACAGAAGGACAACACGGCACCGATGTTTCTCGAGAATGTCCGGGAGTGGCTGGAAGCTCCGGCGGCCGAGGTCGCCGAACGCGGCGGACGGCTCAACGTCCTCCGCGGGGCGGTGGCCCGGGCGACCACCCCGCTGCTACCCGACGACTATCTGCATCTGGCCAATCCGCTGTGGTCGGCCCGGGAACTACGCGGCCGCGTGGTCGACGTTCGCAAGGAAACCGCCGATTCGGCGACACTGGTGATCAAACCGGGCTGGGGTTTCGATTTCCGGTACGAGCCCGGCCAGTACATCGGGATCGGCATCCTCGTCGACGGCCGCTGGCACTGGCGGTCCTATTCGCTCACCAGCCCGCCCGACTGGAACGATCCGCGCTACGGCAAGAAGGTCATCGCCATCGCGGTGAAGGCGATGCCGGAGGGCTTCCTGTCCAGCCATCTGGTCAACGGCGTCACCCCCGGCACCGTCGTCCGGCTGGCGGCCCCGCAGGGTGCGTTCGTCCTGCCGTCACCGCTGCCCCCGAAGGTGCTCTTCCTCACCGCGGGCTCCGGCATCACCCCGGTCATGTCCATGCTGCGCGCCCTGGATCGCCGTGACTCGGTGACCGACGTGGTGCATATCCATTCGGCCCGGTCCGCCCGCGAGGTCATGTTCGCGGACGAGCTCGCCGATCTGCACCGGCGGCATCCGGGATTCGTCTCACATGTCCATCTCACCGCGGACAAGGGCAAATTCGCGCCCGCCGCGCTCGACGAGCTGTACCCCGACTGGCGAGAACGGCAGACCTGGGCATGCGGCCCCCTGGGAATGCTCGACGAAATCGAAAAGCACTGGCGCACTGCCGGGCTCGATGGCGCGCTGCATGTGGAGCGGTTCGAGGTGGAACGGTCGGCGACCACCGAGGGCGGCACCGTCACCTTCGGGAAAACCGGTCGCACGGCAACTGTCGACGGCGCCACCACACTGCTGGAGGCCGGTGAATCCGCCGGTGTCCAGTTGCCCTTCGGCTGCCGGATGGGTATCTGCCAGACCTGTGTGGTCACCTTGACCTCGGGGCATGCCCGGGATCTGCGCAACGGCACCGAACGCTTCGAAGGCGAAAAGGTGCAGACGTGTATTTCGGCGGCGGCCGGGGACTGCACCCTCGACGTCTGACCGAACCGGACACCCCCGGCGTTCACCGCGCACAGGTACGCTCGGGATGTACCGCAGGGGCGCTTCCCGGACCCGGGAAGTTCACGCGATCACATCATCGTTTCGACCATGCCGCCCTCGGCTACGCATATCGCGCTGACAGAAGGGACGCCGGTGGCCATCACCGACATCAGAGCCTTTGCCCACCTCACGGCCGCGGATGTCGAGATGCTGGGTCAGGAACTCGACGGAATCCGGCGGTCGGTCGAACAGTCCCTGGGTGAACGCGATGCCCGCTACATCCGGCGCACCATCGCCGCCCAGCGCGGCCTGGAGTTCACCGCCCGGGCCGTACTGTTCGGCAGCCGTGACCGCTGGGCCTGGCTGGCCGGGACCGCGATGCTGTCCGTCGCCAAGATCATCGAGAATATGGAGCTGGCGCACAACATCAGCCACGGCCAGTGGGATTGGATGAACGATCCCGAAATCCACTCCACGAATTGGGAGTGGGATATGACCGGTCCGTCGGCACAGTGGCGCCGCGCGCACAACTATTCGCACCACACCTACACCAATGTGCTCGGCCGCGACGAAGACCTCGGCTTCGGAATCCTGCGGATGACCCGCGACGAACAGTGGCGGCCCATCCACCTGGTACAGCCGATCGCCAATATCGTCCTGGCGGCGGCCTTCGAATGGGGAATCGCGCTACACGACTGGAAGATCGAGAAACAACTGGCCGGGGTGCCCCGCTTCCAGCTCGATTCCGAACCGAACAAACAGTTCGGCAGCAAGATCGCCCGGCAGGTCGCCAAAGATTTCCTCATCTATCCGGCACTCACCGGCCCCGCCTTCACCTCCACCCTGAAGGCAAACGCCACCGCGAACCTGATCCGCAATCTGTGGGCCTACGCGGTCATCTTCTGCGGCCATTTCCCGGACGGTGCGGAGAAGTTCACCGAAGAGCAGCTCGAAGGCGAGACGCGCGGCGAATGGTATCTACGGCAGATGCTGGGCAGCGCCAATTTCTCCGCCGGGCCGGTGATGGGGTTCATGAGCGGGAATCTCAGCTACCAGATCGAACACCATCTCTTCCCGGATCTGCCGAGCAACCGGTACCCGCAGGTCGCGGTGGCGGTGCGCGAACTGTGCGAGAAATACGATCTGCCGTATACGACCGGGTCGCTGGGTAAGCAGTATCTGCTGGCTTTCCGCACCATCCACAAACTGGCCCTGCCGGACCGATTCCTGCGGCGTACGGCCGACGACGCGCCGGAAACCTCGTCGGAGCGCAAATTCGCCGGTCTCACCGCGCGCTCCGGCACCGACCACCGGCCGTGGAGTATCGACCCGGACACCGGTAAGCGGCGCGGTTTGAAATCGGCGCTGTCGGAGGCGAAGGTCGCCCTGCGGGCAAAGGCCGAGCACGAAAAAGAAGTTCTGCGCGCCGCCCGGCGGTCGATGCGGGCCAAGGCCCGGCACGAGCGGGATCTGCTGCGGCGGACCCGGTATGCGCTGCGCAAGGCGAATACCGCCCAGCCGGCCGGATAGCTTTCCACCTGGCCCGGATATTTCGCCGCGCGGCGGGGTCGCTTCGGGTGTAACGTCCGGCCGGAATCGATCGATGATTCGATCGAGCTGCCACGGTGATCCACGCCCTCGGCGTTCCGTCTCGGCATAGCACCCGCGTATTGGGACCTGCAATAGGGCGCACGCCACATTTTCTACCGATATCCCCAAACCTACGGTGTCGTAACTTACGGTAGGGTAGCCCGCATGGCTATATCGGATGTCAAGGAATACGCGCATCTCACCGAGGCGGATGTGGAAGCGCTCGGAGCAGAGTTCGACGCGATTCGCCGAGACATCGAATCCACCCGCGGTGAGCGCGACGCCCGCTATATCCGCAATGTCATCCGTTTGCAGCGTGCGCTCGAAATCAGCGGCCGTACCGTACTTTTCGCCGGTTTCCTGCCCCCGGCCTGGCTGGCCGGCGTAGCCCTGCTGGGCACCTCCAAGATCATCGAGAACATGGAGATCGGCCATAATGTGATGCACGGGCAGTGGGACTGGATGAACGATCCGGAGGTCCACTCGAGCCACTGGGAATGGGATAACGCCGGCCCGTCCAAGCACTGGAAGCACACCCACAACTACCTGCACCACAAGTACACCAATGTCCTGGGGATGGACGACGATATCGGCTACGGCCTGCTGCGGGTCACCCGCGATCAGCGCTGGAAACCGTTCAATATCGGTAACCCGGTGTACAACCTGGTCCTGCAATCGCTGTTCGAATACGGTGTCGCGATCCAGCACCTGGAACTCGGCAAAGTCGCGGCCGGGAAGGTCGCGCCCGGAACACCGGAGCGGGCCGAATTCGACCGGAAGGTCGACGAGGTACTGGCCAAGGTCAAAAAGCAGGCGTTGAAGGATTACGTCGTCTTCCCGCTGCTGACCGGCCCCTCCTTCTTCCACACGCTCACCGCGAACCTGGCGGCGAACGTGATCCGCAACATCTGGTCCAATGCCGTGATCTTCTGCGGTCATTTCCCCGACGGCGCCGAGAAGTTCACGAAGGCCGATATCGACAACGAAACCCACGCGCAGTGGTACCTGCGGCAGATGCTGGGCAGCGCCAATATCTCCGGCGGCAAGCTCATGCACTTCATGACCGGCAATCTGAGCCACCAGATCGAACACCACCTCTTCCCGGATCTGCCCAGCAACCGGTACGCCGAGGTCGCGGTCCGGGTACGGGAGCTGTGCGATAAATACGATCTCCCGTATACGACCGGATCCCTGCCCGTCCAGTACTTCAAGGCATGGCGGACCATTGCGAAGCTGTCGCTGCCCAACAAATACCTGCGTCATACCGCCGACGACGCCCCGGAAACGGCATCGGAACGGCGGTTCAACGGCCGGGCCGTCGGCACGATCGACCCGGTGACGGGTAAACGACGCGGTCTGCGTACCGCGATCGCCGAGGGTCGCCGCCGGCTCACCCGGCGTACCTCGGCTCGGGTGACCGCCGCTTCGTAGGCGCATCGACGTCCGGGGCGTACCCCATCCAGTAATGGCCCGCGCATGGCGTGCGGGCCATTACTGCTGTCACGTCGGGAAGCAGGTCGGTAAGACGCGAAGCGCGCGAACATGCCCGGTGGACCCCGGGCACCGGCGATACTGGCGTGGTGGGTGCTGTGGAGATGAGTTTGTACGAGGCGATCCGGACGCGGCGTGATGTCCGCGCCGAGTTCACCGGGGAATTGGTAGACGATGCGGTGCTGTGGCGCATCCTCGAGGCGGCGCATTGCGCACCGAGCGTCGGAAACTCCCAGCCATGGGATTTCGTGCTCGTACGCAATCGGGCCACCCTGCGGAAGTTCGCGGCCCATGTTGCGGAGAAGCGGCTCGAATTCGCCCGGTCGCTGCCGGCCGAGCGCGCCGCGACCTTCGACCCGATCAAAATCGAGGGGATCGAGGAGAGCGGTACCGGGATCGTAGTCGTCCACGACGACGCCCGCGGTGGCCCACATATCCTCGGCCGCGCGTCCGTCCCGGAGACCGGCGTCTACTCGACGATCCTCGCGATCCAGAACCTGTGGCTGGCCGCGACCGCGGAACAGATCGGGGTCGGCTGGGTCTCGTTCTACGATGCGCCGTTCCTCGCCGAACTCATCGATCTGCCCGCCGGGATCCGGCCGGTGGCCTGGCTCTGTATCGGCCCGGTGAGCGAATTCCAGCGCCTCCCCGACCTCGAGCGTTTCGGCTGGCGGGACAGGCGGGAACTGGCCGACGCCGTGCACTACGAGGGCTACGAGGCCGGGCGCGGACAATGAGCCAGCCGGCCGGCCCGTACGGGACCGGCCGGCTGTGCTCTCGGCTTATGCGAGCCTGATCAGGCCGTAGTCGAATGCGTGCCGGCGGTACACCACCGACGGCCGATCGGATTCCTTGTCCTGGAAGAGGAAGAAATCGTGACCTACCAATTCCATCTGGTAGAGCGCGTCGTCGACAGTCATCGGCACGGCCGGGTGCACCTTGGTGCGCACAATATGGCCGGGACCCTCGTATTCGGGGTAGTCGGCGGCGAAATCCGCCCGCTTCGTACTGTGCGGTGAATGATCGTGGGAGGATCCGGGCAGCTCACCCGGCAGACTCTCCTCGGCCAGATCCGCGGTGGCGTCGTGCACCGATACGGGGGTCTTCTCACCGTAGTGCACTCGCCGCCGATCCTTCGTGCGACGCAGCCGGCTCTCGAGCTTGGCCGTGACCGCCTCGAAGGCGGCGTAGAAACTGTCCGCGCAGGCCTCGGCCCGCACGATCGGGCCCTTACCGCGCGCGGTGATCTCCACCCGCTGGCAGCTCTTGCGTTGACGACGATTGCGTTCGTGGAAGAGTTCCACGTCGAACAGGAAGATCGAGGGATCGAAGCGTTCCAGCCGGGACAGCTTGTCCGACACATAGATTCGGTAATGGTCGGGGACCTCGACGTTGCGACCCTTGACCACGATATCGGCGCGGGTCTCTCGTGGGCGGTCGAGCTGGTCTTCCAGCTGCGGCTGGACTGTGTCCTGAACTGAAGGTCGTGAAGATGTCGTCACGCGTACCTCCCGGATCTGGCCGCACACGTCCGATGCGCGCGGCGGGATGAACGTTGCCGGCCGCGTCCCATCAGTCGGCCGGCATTCGAATCGCAGGCCCACCTCCAAACTCCCGGAACGGGGTGTGTGAACGCGACGCTAGTACGCCGATCCCAGGTTCGCCACTGTTCACGCAAATTCCGGGGGATTCACGCGGCGCAGGTCACCAAGATGTCATCGACGTATGTACCGACGGCAGCCAGAGCCCCGGCGCACGCCCGGACCGTGGACCCTGTTGTCAGCACATCGTCGACCAAGACGACCTGCGCCTTCGCCGCCCCGGCGGGTAGCGGTACCGCGCGGATCCGACCACGTAAATTGCGATCGCGCTCACGCGCCGACAGACCGGCCGAATCGCGGACTCCCCACCAGACTCGCAGACACGGCAGCACCTGGCAACCATCCAGCGACCGCGCCGCCGACCGGGCGCAGCGCAGTACCGGATCACCGCCGCGACGCCGGGCCGCGGCCCGCCGGCTCGGCGAAGGTACAAGTATCAGCGGCCGACCGAGGGTCCGCAACTCGGCGAGCCCGGCGGCCAGCGCCAGCCCGAGCGGCTCCGCCAGATCACGCCGGCCGCGTTCCTTCACCGCCAGTACCGCCTGCCGCGCGGGTCCGCGATACGGGCTCAGCGCCCAGCACCGCACACCCGGATCCCGGCGGGGGTGGATACGCACCGGCGGCCCGGCCACGCTGCGCGCGCAGTCGCCGCACCACAGCGTCCCGGGGCGACGGCAACCACCACATTCGGCCGGTAGGACCAGATCCAGAAGTGTCCGCATAGCGGCGAGTGTGCCGCCGGGCACCGACAGACCGGGCGCCGTCCGGCCCCATATCAGCCGGGGAGGATGGGCACCGCGTCCGCGCCGAGCCCGGGAACCTCACGCCAGTACGGATCCCCGCCCTCCGGGGTACGGGTCAGTTCCAGGACCGCTCGCGAATCCGCCACATACTGGCGTTCGATGGAGGCGGTGACCTGGCGGACCGGCGGGGTCAGATTCCGGCCCCCGAGCGAGGACATACCGGAACCGTCGATCTTCACCGTGCGCACCGGGTCCACCGTGCCGCTACCGGCGATGATGATCGTATCGTCGCTGTACCAGTCCAGCGCGGTGGCGGTGGTGGGGAGCTCGATCGCGATCCGCCGCGGTGCGGTGAGCGCATACGTACCGTCCGGCCGGACCACGACCATGGCCAGGTACACATTGCCGTCGGCGATCAGTGCTGCACTCACCCCGTTACGCGAAATCCGCAGTTCGGTGATCGGTCCCTGTATCGGGGTACCGGAACCACCGGCGAACAACTCGGTGGTGTCGACGCCCTGCGGCAGCACCGTGCCGGTTTCCCCGTTGGTGACCGCTCGGATCACCCGATTACCGTCGACAACCGCCCAGGCCGCACTGCCGTCCGCGGTCCAGGACGGGCGCGTGATAGTACCGCCCTCCTCCACCGGGAAGGCGTCGCCGCCGTAACTACCCATCATCAGTGTGCGCTGCGGCTCCGGCGGCTCCCGGCCCGCATCGGCCACCGCCGCGACTCGTTTACCGTCCGGCGACAGCCCCACCGACTGCAGATTCTGCACGGTGCCGAAGTATCCGGGAGCAGGCCGCGGACCGCCGTCCGGTTCGACCTCGACCAGTGTTCCGTCGCGGAGAGCGTGCAGACCCACCTGCGTCTCCGGTCGCAAGGAATCGGCCACCGGGCCCAGATCGGTGACCGACCAGCCCCCTTCGGCGAACCGTTCGTCCAAGGGGCGGCCGTCGGCCAGCAGAATGTAGGGACCGAGAACGTCCGCGGCGGACAGGGTCAGCACCACCTGCGCGGCAAAGAGTTCACGGTCGCGCTGGGACAATTGGCCGATACCGGAGAAGTCGATCCGCACGCCGCCGAGACCGACCCCGACACCCACCGGATCACCGTTGGCTTTGGTGATCGTGCCGCGCACAGCCGCGGGCGGACTCAGATAATTACGCACCACGGGGGCGATATACGGCTGGGGACCGGCGATCAGCATATCGATCAGCCGCCGGGTCAGATCGTCCGGCCGCACCGAAACCCAGCGCAGGTCCGGCGCCACATGCCGGCCGTCGGCGGTGACGAAATACAGGGCGTGCCGCCGGTAGGACTGGGTGAAGGCGGTGTACTCCATGACCACGCCGTCGGGCAGTTCGTCGATCCGCCATTCGCCGTCGACCCGGGTCATCTCGATTTTGTGCTCGATGATCCCGTCGGCCACATGGTAGGAACCGTCCTCGGCGAGCTCACCCACCTTCCGGGCGCGCAGGACATACGTCGCCTCGTTCTCGGAACGGGATTCACGCAGCGTATCGGCGCGCTCGACGATGACATGCGATTCCTCGTCGTTCCACTGGGTGGAGGCGGCCGGCGTCATGTACTGCCGGGCCGCGAGATGCCCGTCGGCGGGGTCGGCGGTGGCCTGCAGGAAATCGCGCAACAGCAGATCCGGGTCGCGACCCTGCATCGGCGGCGGCGGCCCCGCCGCCGTCGGCTCCTGATTGATGGTGCCCAGCGCCTGCGGCTGCGAGGAGTCCGGCAGATTCGCGCAACCGGCGACAACCACCAGCCCCGCCACGGCGACGACTGCGGTCAGCAGCCGGAACCAGCGTGAGCATCGGGGTCGCACGGTCATGATTTCTGGTCTCCGCTGTCGGTGAACACGATCGGGGGCGCAGATTCGGCGGAATCTGTCGCGGGCGAATCGGGTCCACGTGTGGGGCGGTCGCTCTCCACCGCCCCGGGTCTGTCCTCACCCGGGGCGTTCGCTCCCCGGCTGCCCGCACCGGCTTCCGCCGTACCCGGACCGCCGACCCCGGGCACCTCGGCACCCACCGGACCGACTCCACCGGGCGCTGCCGCACCTGCACCACCCCCACCGGCTTCGGCCGCACCGGAGGCCTCGGCGCCCGGGCTCTCCGCAACAGGACCGCCCCCGGCAGATCCGGCGGCACCTGCTTCGTCCCCAGCGATTTCAGTCGCGCCGCGGGCTACGACGCCCGGACCGCTCGCAGTAGCGTTACCGCCGGCTTCAGCCGCACCAGGGCCGCTGCCCTCGCCAGGCCTATCCGCACCCGAGGTCGCGGCACCCGGCCTATCCGCAGCCGGACTGTCTCCGCCGGGCCCGGCGGCGCCTGGGCTGCCGCCGGTGACTTCGGCCGCCCCCGGGCCGCCTCCCACACCAGGGCCGTCCGCACCGGTTCCGGGGGTACCGGTGGACTCGCTACCCGGGCTGTCCGCGGGCCGGTCACCGCGACCGGCCGCATCCGCGCTTACCCCATCGGCTGGAGCCGCACCGGAGGGACCGCCATCCGGCCTGTCCGCACCGGGGCCGGTGTCCTCACCAGGTCTGTCCGCATCGGGCCCGGGGGCCTCGGCGCCCGGTCTGTCTGCGTCGGACCCGCCCCTACCGAGCCCGGCGGCACCTACGCTGCCGCCAGCGGCTTCGGCCGGACCGGAGTCCTCGGCACCGGGGCCCTCCGCGGCGGGACTGCCGTCGCTGGATCCGGCGGCATCCATAGTGGAAGCGCCCTCAGTGGACGCGCCCTCGGCGGCGGCCCGGCCGGCTTCCGTCGCGCCCGCGGTCCGGGGAGCCCACGGCTCCGTCTCGGTCACCGGGGGGCCCAGCTCGACTCGCTCGGACCCGTTCTGCTCGCCTTCGGCCTGCGGGCGCCGCGGGGCCTTACGCATACCCGGTTCCAGCGGCAGCGGGCTCTTGCCCATTTTCTGACCGCGCACGAGTGGCAGGGTCAGCCGGAAACTCGCACCGATATTGGGACGTCCCCAGGCCTCGAGTTTTCCGTCGTGCAGATTCGCGTCCTCCACGCTGATCGACAGTCCGAGGCCCGTGCCGCCGGAGCGGCGCATCCGCGACGGGTCGGAACGCCAGAACCTGCTGAAGACCAGCTTCTCCTCCCCCGGCCGCAACCCGACACCCTGGTCCCGGACCACCACCGCCAGCGCATTGACCTCGGTGTCCCCGCGCATCCGGATCAACACCGGTTTGCCCTCGCTGTGGTCGATGGCATTGGCCAGCAGGTTGCGCAGCACCCGCTCCACCCGGCGCGGGTCGACCTCGGCGACCACGGGTTCCTCGGGGAGGTCGATCACGACCTCGACCCCGGCGTCGCGGGCCAGATGCCGCACCGTGGAGATCGCGGCCCGCACACACATCCGTACATCGAGCGATTCCACCTGGAGTTCGGCGACGCCGGCGTCGTGGCGCGAGATCTCGAGCAGATCGTTGAGCAGTCCTTCGAACCGGTCCAGTTCGGTCACCAGCAGTTCGGCGCTGCGCGCCAGCGCGGGATCCAGATCGTCGCTGCTGCCGTGGATGAGATCAGCGGCCATGCGCACCGTGGTCAGCGGTGTCCGTAGTTCGTGGCTCACATCGGAAGTGAAGCGGCGCTGCAGATTGCCGAATTCCTCGAGCTGGTTGATCTGGTTGGACAGGCTTTCGGCCATTTCGTTGAAGGCCTTGGCGAGCCGGGCGATATCGTCGTCGCCGCGCACCAGCATGCGTTCCTTGAGCCTGCCGTCGGCGAACCGTCCGGCGATTCGCGCGGCGGACCGGATGGGCAGGACGACCTGGCGGGTCACCAGGGCGGTGATCGCGGCCAGCAGGATCAGCAGTACCGCACCACCGACCATCATGGTTCCGCGCATCAGCGACAGGCTGCGTTCCTCGTTGGCCAGCGGAAAGATCAGATAGATCTCCAGCGTGGGCACCTCGGCGCTGGGACTGCCGAGGATCAGTGCCCGGCCGCGGTAGCCGTCCGGATCGGAGACATTGGCGAACTGGTAGCTGACCTGATTGCGCTGCACGAACCGCCGTAGCGAATCGGGCACCTGCTTGATGGGCCCGACGGCGATCACCTGCTGCGGCGTTCCACCGATCACGCTCAGTGCCGAATCGAAACTCCCCGCGGCACCGCCGGACCGGCTCGATTCGCGCCGGCTGGACAGCGACTCCCGGGCGTCGGTCAGCCGCTGCTCCTGAGTGGTGACATCGTGCACCCCGGCGAGCTGGCCCTCCACCGTATTGCGGACCCGGTCCATCTCCTCGACACCGGCGTTGATCTTGGCGTCCAGCAGCCGGTCGGTGATCTGGCTGGTCAGCACGACACCGAGCACGGTGATGACGATCAACGACAGCGTCAGAGTCGAAACGATGACCCGCAACTGCAGCGAACGCCGCCAGAGCAGACCCAGTGACCTGGCGGTGTGCTGAAACCATTCGTTCACCGGAGCCAGCGCTTGCCGCAGCCGGTCCCGACGCCCACTCCCGCCCGAATCGCGATCTGTGCGGGACCCTTCGTGGTCGCGCAAGTTACCGCCTCCGGGCCCGGAGCCGACGGCAACCGATCACGGCGGACCGGCCTTGTATCCCACGCCGCGAACGGTCAGCACGATCTCCGGATTCTCCGGATCCTTCTCGACCTTGGCACGTAGTCGCTGAACGTGGACGTTCACCAGGCGGGTATCGGCGGCGTGCCGGTAGCCCCACACCTGTTCCAGCAGGACCTCACGGGTGAAGACCTGCCGCGGTTTGCGCGCGAGCGCCACCAGCAGATCGAATTCCAGCGGGGTCAGCGAGATCTGCGCGCCTTCGCGGGTGACCTTGTGCGCCGGCACATCGATCACGATATCGGCGATATTGAGCAGCTCGGCCGGCTCTTCCTCGGTACGGCGCAACCGCGCACGCACCCGCGCCACGAGTTCCTTCGGCTTGAAGGGTTTGACGATGTAGTCGTCGGCGCCGGACTCCAGGCCGAGCACCACATCGACGGTATCGGTCTTGGCGGTGAGCATCACGATCGGCACACCCGAGTCGGCGCGCAGCACCCGGCATACGTCGATACCGTTCATTCCCGGCAGCATCAGGTCCAGCAGGACCAGGTCGGGCCGGATCTCCCGGACCGCCGACAGTGCCTGGGTGCCGTCGCCGACCACGTGCGGGTCGAAACCCTCACCCCGCAGGACGATGGTGAGCATCTCCGCGAGGGCCATATCGTCGTCGACGACCAGAATCTTCGGCTTCATAGTTACTATGTTGTCATCTCCCGGGCTCGTAACGGGTCGCCACGCCATACATGGCGCGTTCCCGCCGGATATCCAACACTAATTCGCTGGCAATGCGGCGAGCCGCGCGGCCAATGCATTCATTTCGCCGGAGCGTGGGCGGGGACCTTGTTCGCCGGGCCGGAAAACCCACCAGGTTCCGTACCAATCGCGCCGAGCGAGATCACGGTACACCGCGGCGGTGCGTTCCTGTAATCCACCGTCGCGTTCGTAGGCGTCCAGCTCCCGCGTTGCGTCGAGTTCACCGCGCCGGCGGGCGCGTTCGGCCGCGACCTCGACCGGTACGTCCAGCAGCAACTGCACCTGCGGTACCGGCAGGGCGAACCGGCCGAATTCCAATTCCCCCACCCACCGCACGATTTCCCCGTCGGCGTTTTGGCCGAGCCGGGCGGCGTTGTAGGCGGCATTCGAGGCCACGTAGCGGTCCAGTACGACCAAATCGTTGTCGGCCAGCAGTTTCGCCAGTTCGTCGGCGGCTCCGGCGCGGTCCAGCGCGAACAGTGTGGCCATGGCGTTCACCGAGGCGGCGAGATCCCCGTGCGCGCCACGCAGCGCCTCGGCGGCCAGATCCGCATGGACGGACCGGCCGTAGCGCGGGAAGGCCAGGGTCTGCACGTGCAGCCCGCGCTGCTCGAGCGCCGCCACCAGATCGGTGATCAGCGTCCGTTTACCCGCACCGTCGAGGCCCTCCACCGAGACCAGCACACCCATGGTGAGCAGCGTACTCGGACGCCTGTGCCCGCCTGCCGAGGCAGGCGGGCACAGGTGGAGACCGGGAAAGGGTGCCGGATCAGTAGCGGTAGTGCTCCGGCTTGTACGGGCCTTCGACATCGACATTGATGTATTCGGCCTGGTCCTTGCTGAGCTTGGTCAGCGTGCCGCCCAGCGCTTCCACGTGGATGCGGGCGACCTTCTCGTCGAGCACCTTCGGCAGGCGGTAGACCTCGTTGTCGTACTCCTCCGGTTTGGTCCACAGTTCGATCTGCGCGATCACCTGGTTGGAGAAGCTGTTGCTCATCACGAACGACGGGTGGCCGGTGGCGTTGCCCAGATTGAGCAGCCGCCCCTCGGACAGCACGATGATGGACTTACCGGAATCACCGAACGTCCACAGATCGACCTGAGGTTTGATATTCAACCTCGTCGCGCCGGACCGTTCCAGGCCGGCCATATCGATTTCGTTGTCGAAATGGCCGATATTTCCGAGAATGGCCTGGTCCTTCATCGCCCGCATATGGTCGAGGGTGATGATGTCTTTGTTACCGGTCGAGGTGATGACGATATCGGCCTCACCGATGGCCTGTTCCACCGTCACCACGTCGAAGCCGTCCATCAGCCCCTGCAGGGCGTTGATCGGGTCGATCTCGGTGACCTGGACCCGAGCGCCCTGCCCGGCCAGCGATTCCGCGCATCCCTTGCCGACATCGCCGTAGCCACAGATCAGCACCTTCTTACCGCCGATGAGGACATCGGTGCCGCGGTTGATGCCGTCGATCAGCGAATGCCGGGTGCCGTACTTGTTGTCGAACTTGGATTTGGTGACCGAGTCGTTGACATTGATCGCCGGGAAGGACAGTTCACCGGCGGCGGCGAACTGGTACAGGCGCAGCACACCGGTGGTGGTTTCCTCGGTGACGCCCTTGACGCTCTCGGCGATGGCGGACCACTTGCCCTTATCGGTCTCGAACCGCTCGCGCAGCAGGTTCAGGAAGACCGTGTACTCCGCGGAATGCTCCTCGTCGGCCGGCGGCACCACACCCGCCTTCTCGAACTGCGCCCCACGCAGCACCAGCATGGTGGCGTCGCCGCCGTCGTCGAGGATCATATTGGCCGGTTCACCCGGCCAGGTGAGCATCTGTTCGGCCGCCCACCAGTACTCCTCCAGCGTTTCGCCCTTCCAGGCGAACACCGGAGTGCCCTGCGGCTCCTCGACGGTGCCGTGCGGACCGACCACCACGGCCGCCGCGGCGTGATCCTGGGTGGAGAAGATATTGCAGGAGGCCCACCGGACCTCGGCGCCCAGTGCGGTGAGGGTTTCGATCAGCACGGCGGTCTGCACAGTCATATGCAACGAGCCGGAGATGCGGGCGCCTTTCAGCGGCGCGACATCGGCGTATTCGCGGCGCAGGGCCATCAGCCCGGGCATCTCGTGTTCGGCCAGCCGGATCTCCTTGCGGCCGAAATCGGCCAGCGACAGATCCGCGACCTTGTATTCGACGCCGTTGCGGCTATCGGTGCTCAGCGATGTGCGAGGCAATTCGGAGGTCGTCATCAGCGTGGATCAGCCTTCTCTCGGTATCGGTCTCGATCGCAAGGCTAGCCGGTTCGGCGCGGCCGCGGTCCGGCTGGATCGGTTGGTGCCGGTACCGGGCGCGCGGCCGTGCGGCACACCCGTGGGCCTCAGCCGGTGACCATGCCGGGGCCGGGGGAAACCGCAGCCGCGGCCGGCCGTTTGCGGGGCGCGAGATTGATCCGGGTGAGGTCGCCGTCGTAGTGCGCGAGCACCCGTTTGTCCATCACCCGGCGCCACAGCGGCGGGATCATCGCAAGAACCACCATGGCCGCGTATCCGGCGGGAAGCTGCGGGGCCTCGTCGGAACTGCGCAGCGTCTGGTAGCGCCGGCCGGGGTTGGCGTGGTGGTCGCTGTGCCGCTGGAGATGGAACAGGAAGATATTGGTGACGAGCCGATCGCTGTTCCAGCTGTCGCGCGCCGTGCAGCGCCGGTACCGCCCGTTGGGGCGGCGCTCCCGGAGCAACCCGTAGTGCTCGATGTAGTTGACGGTTTCCAGCAGGCCCGCACCCAGCACCGCCTGCAGCAGCAGGTAGGGCAGGATCTGCCAGCCGAAAACCAGCATCAGGCCCCCGAAGAGCACTCCCGTCATCGCCCACGCCTGCAGGATGTGGTTGCGCGGGCTCCACCAGCCGGACCCCGTCCGGCGCAACCGGTCGCGCTCCAGCCGTAGCGCGGAGCGGAATCCCCCGGCCACACTGCGCGGCAGGAATTCCCACAGACTCTCGCCGAACCGGGCACTTGCGGGGTCCTCGGGGGTCGCGACCCGGGCGTGGTGGCCGCGGTTGTGTTCGACGAAGAAGTGGCCGTACCCGGATTGCGCCAGGGCGATCTTGGCCAGCCACCGTTCCAGGCGTTCGACCCGGTGGCCGAGTTCGTGGGCGGCATTGATACCGATCCCGGACACCAGTCCGAGGGTGACGGCCAGACCTATCTTGTCGACGATATCGAGTTCGCTACCGGACCACAGGTACCCGGCCAGGGCGAGGCCGACCAGCTGAATGGGCAGGAAGAGGTAGGTGCACCACCGGTAGTAGCGGTCGTTGGAGAGGGTTTCGTAGTCTTCGTCGCGGGGGTTGGAACCGTCGTCGCCGACCAGCAGGTCGAGCAACGGGATGAGTACCAGGACCATGATCGGCCCGGTCCACCAGAACACCTCGAGGCCGGTGTGCAGCACCAGCTGGGAGGGCAGCAGTGCGGTGGCCGGAGCGATCAGGCCGAGGATCCACAGATGGCGTTTGGGATCGGCCGACCCGGCCGACTTGCCAACCAATTGCACGTTTGCCCCGCTATTGAAAAACCGAACTTGCAGCGGCCTACATATTCGCAGACGCGGTGTCTCCATTGCGTCGTTGTTCGACCCAAACGTGGTGACCGTTACACGCCGGAACCGTGCCCTGCCGCCGTACCCGATGGGCGGCCGGCGGCGAACCCGGCCGGAAACAGGTGAACCCGCGGGTCGCGGCGACTTCTTCTGGTATCTCACGGCCCGGCTCACCGCGCGGGGACTTCCGCTACCGGCCGCCCGGCGAGCACCGCGGCCACATAGGGGCCGAAGACGCTGCCGAGTTCGGCCGGTACGTCGTGTTCCGGCCCGGGTGGGGTGGGGATATAGCTGATCGCCAGCCGCACCAGGGCATGGGCGAAGGTCTCGGCCTGGCCCCTGGTGAAGGCCACCCAGCTACGCTGCATAACACCGATCAGCCGCTCGGTGGCGTGCTCGATCAGCGGACCTGCGTCGAGGGTGATGAGGCGCAGCAGGTCGAGTTTGACCTCGCCGAGCACCAGCGATTGCACCAGCGGATCCTGGGCGGCGTCGCGGAAATAGCTTGCGATGCCGTCGCGGATGGAGGCGTCGGCGTCACCGATGTTGGCGGCGAGCGCCGACTCCACATGGTCGACGAGATCGTCGGCCAAGCGGATGGCATAGGCCTCGGCCAGACCCTGGCGCGAACCGAATTCGTTGTAGAGGGTCTGCCGGCTGACCCCGGCGCCGGCCGCCACCTCGGTGAGGGTGATCTTGGACCAGTCCCGTCGCCCGAGAAGGTCACGCATCGCGTCCAGGATGGCTGTGCGCAGCAACTCACGCGCAGACCCCTGGATGAAATTCCGGGATCCGGTGCTCGGCATGGCAGCGACACTGGCACGAACGACCTGTTCGAGTCAAAGTTTCAAGTTCGTTCGATCGATTACCGCCGTGCCGGGCCCGCGCAGAACGCTCGGATCACGGCAAGAGCACGACGTCGGCGTCCGGCGGCAGGGCATCCACCGGCCACCACCGCAGATCGGTGGATTCCGCGCTGCGCACCGGCACCGCACCGGCCGGGGCGGTGATCCGGAACAGCAGATCCAGATGCCGCGTCGGCACCCCGAGGGAGCAGGTTATCGGATGCGCCTGGGCCGCATAGAGTTCCGGTTCGAGACCCAATCCGTCGATACCGGATTCCTCGGTGGCCTCGCGTAACGCGGCCGCCGCCACCGTCTCGTCGCTCTCCTCGCAGTGCCCGCCGAGCTGGATCCAGCGCCCGACGCGGGGATGTAGCGTCAGCAGGACCTCCCGGCCGTCGTGCGAGAAAACGACGGCCGACGCCGTGATATGACCGGGCGCGTGCTCGCGCAGGCAGCCGCGCGGCGCCGACCCCAGAAAGGCCAATATCGCCTCCCGCAGCGAGGCCTCGGGGCCGCTGCCCGGTTTCCAGCCGGTCAGCAGTTCGACGGCCGAGATGTGCAGCGATTCGGCGCTCACCGTTCCACCAGCCCCGCCGCCGGATCCCGCGGGGAACGAGGCGCGAGCTCCTCGGTGGGATGGCCGACGGCGATGGCGCCCAGCGGGTTCCAGTCGTCGTCCAGGTCCAGGACCGCGCGGGTGACTTCGGGCGCGAAGATGGTCGAACCGATCCAGCAGCTCCCCAGCCCCTCGGCGGCTAGCGCAACCAGCATCCCCTGCACCGCGGCGCCCACCGCGACGGTGAACATGGTCTGTTCCGCGGCGCGGCGGCGATCGTCGGGATAGTCGTGGGCGCCGTCGGGCACGCAGAACGGGATGATCACCTCCGGGGCATCGAAAAGTATGCGCCCGCGGTTCACCCGGCGCTCGACCCGTTCGGCGTCCAGGCCGTCGGCCAGGAGATCGGCCCGCCACTTCTCCGCCATCGCGGTGAGCAGCCGCTCACGGCGGGCCCGGTCGCGTACCCAGACGAACCGCACGGGACGGGTGTGATGCGGCGCGGGGGCCGTCAACGCGACCGCGGTCGCCGACCGGATCTTTTCCGGGTCCACCGGGTCGGCGGTGAAACTGCGCACCGAACGCCGCAGCAGCACCGCTTCTTCCCGGCCGCGCTGCAGGGCCTCGGCGGTCCCGAGCCAGAACAGATCGTCGGTTCCCGCACGAACGAGGTCGGTCGCGGTGGAACCGTCGTCGGTGAGCGTCAGACCGCGGACCACCGCCACCGGCACCGCGCCCAGTTTGCCCTTCACCAGATCGGCGGCCGCGGCGAGTTCGTCGGCGATCGCGACCTGGGTGACCTGCAGTTCGTTGCCCTGGCCGTCCACGGTGCCCGAATAGTCGTGCAGTACACGTAGTCCCGCCGAGCCGATCGCGACATCGGTCTGGCCGTTGCGCCAGGCGCGACCCATCGTGTCGGTGACCACCACCGCCACATTCACACCGAGCCGGGTCGCCAGTGCCGAACGCAATCCTTTCGCGCTGCCGTCGGGGTCGGCGGGAAGCAGGACGAGTTCGCCGCTTTCGACATTGGACCCGTCCACCCCGGAGGCAGCCTGCACGATGCCGAGCCGGTTCTCGGTGATCAGGGTGCGACCGCGGCGGGCCACGACCCGCACCGATTCCTGCTCCACCAGCCGCCGCCGCGCTGCATCGCGCTCCTCCGGATCGGTTGGTGCGGCGGCGATCCGCCCCTCCGCCTTGGCGACGATCTTGCTGGTGACCACCAGGACATCGCCGTCGGCCAGCCACGGAGCGCAGGTGGCGATATGTTCGGCGAGGTCGTCACCGGGCCGGAATTCGGGTAATCCGGTGATCGGGAGAATGCGTAATTCCGCGGCGGCATGATCGGCAATTACCTCGGCGAAAGACTCGGCACCGGTCACGGTTTCACTCCTGCCAGCTCGAGAGCCGCACGCACCATTTCGGCGGTGGCCGGCGGATCGGTCATCAACAGCGGAACGCTGCGCACCTGCACCCCCGGGACGTCGGCGGTATCGGTGGTGTGGATCAGCCAGCCGTCGAGAATGCCGGTGGCCGAACGTGATCCGTAGTGCCGGCCGACCGCCTCGGCGGAGGTCTCCACTCCGATCACCGACAGGCATTCGTCGGCCATACCGCGCAGCGGCTTCCCATCGATCACCGGCGATACGCCGATCACCGGGGCCGCGGTGGTGCGCAATGCGCCCCGGATTCCGGGCACCGAGAGGATGGAGCCCACGCTCACAACAGGGTTCGAGGGGGCCAGTAATACGATATCCGCATCGGCTATGAGTTCGATCACATTCGGTGCCGGCTTGGCTTCATCGGCCCCGATTGTGGCGAATCCATGAGTTCGAACGTCGGCCCGGTACCGAACCCACCACTCCTGGAAATGGATCGCGCGGCGTTCGCTGGGGCTCTCCGGGTCGCTGATAACAACATGCGTTTCACAGCGATCGTCGGTTGCCGGGATGAGTTCGACACCCGGTTGCCACCGATTACACAGCGCCTCGGTAACCGCCGAGAGCGGATAGCCGGCGCGCAACATTTCGGTGCGAACCAGATGCGTGGCGATATCCCGATCCCCCAGCCCGAACCAGTCCGGCTGAGCATGGTATTTCGCCAACTCTTCCTTCGCGTGCCAGGTTTCCCCCAGCCGGCCCCAGCCGCGCTCGGGGTCTATTCCGCCGCCGAGGGTATACATGCAGGTATCGAGGTCGGGGCAAATTCTCAACCCGTGCATCCAGACGTCATCGCCCACATTGACGATGGCCGAAACCTTCGCTTCGGGCAGCAGCTCCCGTACACCCAGCAGGAACCGCGCGCCACCGACTCCGCCGACCAGGACGACGATACGGGGACCATTGGCGGGCCCGATGTCCGCTTGTTGTGAAGTCACATCTGTACACCCTATGCGGCTCGGGAAATAGTGCGTCTTCCGCTATATTTGCCGGTCATTTGCTATTCGGGTCACAAGATCGACTCGGAATGCCGCGCGGGATAGTAACGGAATAGTGACGGTGGCTTGACCATCACACCCGGCGGCGTGTCTAATCACAGACATGTCATTCCGGATGGCGCTGGAAGTTCAAGGCGCGAACGGAAACTCGAACAGATGTTCGAATTGGAATGACGGGCTCGGGGAAGTCCGCGAGACAACATCGCGGAGTTAGGCCGTCGATATGCGTGTGGATCGACGGAAAGAAATCATTCTGCGCTAACACACAGTGAGGAGGCGGAGCGATGGCCGAAGAACTGGCCCCGGCCGGCATTCCGGTGGGTGTATCGCGAACCGATTCCACAGCAGGCGCAGCACGAGGCGTCGCTGCTGACAACGGCTGGACCGATCGCGATCGGAGTGAGCGAGAATCGACGCCCCGGCTCAGCCTTATCGTGACCGGTTTCGACGAGATGTTCGACTCCATCGAGGAACAGTGGCAGGAACGCGCATTGTGCGCGGAAACCGATCCGGAAGCGTTCTTCCCTGAGAAGGGCGGCTCCACACGCGAAGCCAAACGCATCTGCATGGGATGCGAGGTTCGCGACGAATGCCTGGAATACGCGCTCGCACACGATGAACGGTTCGGAATCTGGGGCGGCCTGTCGGAGCGGGAGCGCCGGCGCCTCAAGCGCGGTATCGGCTGACGACACCGCTCGCGTCGGTGCGCCCCGGAGCAGGTAGCCGGGGCGGGCCGTCGCGGTCGGCGATCGGTGACTAACGTTCGAGTCATGGCACGATCCCGCAATCGCAGACCCCCGACCGCCCGGTCGGTGAGCCGCCGCGGTCGCGGCGTGCGCGGACCCATGCTTCCTCCCACGGTCCCGGCCTGGCGCACCCGCGGCCAGAAATTCGATCGCCTGGTACTCGAGGCGTTCGCGCCACTGGACACCCGCTGGCACGACCGGCTCACCAAACTGGATATCGCCGTCGACGATGTCCCGAAAATACGCCCGCTGCACCCGGATTCGGTCACCTGGCCGGACGAGGTGGTCGCCGACGGCCCGGTCCCGCTGTCGCGGCTCATCCCGGCCGGCGTCGACCGGCACGGCACCCCCATCCGCGCACGCGTCGTCCTGTTCCGCAAACCCCTCGAATTACGCGCGGGCGACCCGGAGGATCTGGTGGACCTGCTGCGCGAAGTACTGGTCCAGCAGATCGCCACCTACCTCGGCGTCGACCCGGACGTCATCGACCCCGAACCGGAATAGCCGTCGTCGCTCTGCCACGCCACAAAGTTCTACAACCTCGAATACACCCGCCAGACGCGGAACCAGCGAACCGAGACCCCGGCCTGAACGTCGGGCACCACGATCACAGGACAATCTCGCCCCGACCGCCCGCACAGCAATTGCCCCAAGTTATCTGCCCACCCCTGGACCACGGGGTGGGGCCCGCCCGGTTCTGGAGCGACGGAGCGGGGGAGCGAAGCGGAGGAGCGCAGGAGTGAAGAACCGGGCCTATAAGGGCCCCACCCTCGAGACGCGGAGCGTCTCCAAAATCACAGCCCGCCCCTTCACGGACGGTCGACCCCGACAGCACCGTAGCCACACGCGCCCCGCGCCCCGCGCCCCGCAGTGCAGTTCCACATCACACCCACCCAGGGCGCCCCGCGATGCACTTCGAAATCACACCCACCCGCGCCGCGGTGGACTCCAGAACACACCACCTCCATCGAAGGTCCACCCACCAGCATTCCAACCAGACCCCACCGCCGCGCCGCAGTGCGCTCCAAAGCACACCCCTCCTCTCCACCGATGGCCCACCCAACAGCACACCAACCGCCCCACCTCCACGCCGCAATGCGCTCCGAAATCGGCACCCCCGCCCTTCACGAACGGTCTACCCCAACAGCACGGTCCCCCACCCCACGCCGCGGTGCACTCCGAATCACAGCCCTGCCCCTTCACGAACGGTCCACCCCGGAAACAGGTCAACAGGGCCCCGCCCCCGCGACGCGGTGCCCTCCGAACCACACCCGGGCGACTCCACCGAGGGCCCTCCCAACAGCACGCCAACTACACCCCACCCCATCCCAACGCCGCAGTGCGCTTCGAAATCACACCCCACCCCTTCTTCACAACCAGTTCGCCCCGAGACCAGGGCCGACAGCGCTCCGATCCCGCGGCCACCGGAGGCGACGCCGAAGTCACAGCGTGTCTGCCCCACCTGTGTCCGTGTTGCGGGTTACTCTCATCGACGTGATCTCCATGCGTCGTTGCTGCCGACCCGGCTGCAAGAATCCGGCCGTCGCGACGCTGACCTATGTTTATTCGGATTCCACCGCGGTGGTGGGTCCGCTGGCGACGGTGGCCGAACCCCATTCCTGGGACCTCTGCGGAACACATGCCTCCCGGATCACCGCCCCCAAGGGCTGGGATATGGTCCGGCACGAAGGCGGTTTCGCCACCAGCCCCGATGACGACGACCTCACGGCGCTGGCCGAGGCCGTCCGCGAAGCCGGCCTACGCCGCCGTCCGCCCGAACCGGAGCAGCGCGGCTACCGCGAGCACACACCTCCCCCGCGCCCGACCCGTACGGGACGCCGTGGACATCTCCGGGTCCTTCCCGACCCACCCAGCTGATCCCGGCGGGCCGAATTCCTGCCGCACCCGACTGCCGGTTCGGCTGTGCCTCTATCACCCAGCAGGTCACATCGACCTCCCGGCGAGGGCGCCGAAGTACTGTCGAGCCGTTCGACGTTCCCATGAATCCTGGACTGGACCTGCGCGGCGGCAGCGCCGTGTTCCGTAGGACACCTGCGTAATTCTCCCGCCACCTGGTCGAACCGGCGCAAGTCGGTCCGCGAGGTCGCCGGCGCAGCAGCGAAACCACCGTTCTCCGAACCGGCTCCACCGGCGGCGGCACTGATCAACATCATTACTCGGCCGGCAGGAGTTGCGAACGGCTGGAGGCGACCGGCGGCGGCGCCGAGGCGTGCGGCCCGGCTCCGGGAACGGATCTCGGCCGGACTGGTCAGCTCGGGCAGGCCGGGGACTGTCCTCGGATCGAGAGCGGGTGGGGCCGGAGGCGCTGCCATGAATACAGCGCTGAAGTGGCACCTACTAGGGTGGTCCCCATGACAGTCGCCCGCCCTGCCGAGTCCGTGAACGCGGTGATCAAGGCCTACGACATCCGCGGCGTCGTCGGGGAACAACTCGATGCCGATTTCGTCCGGGACACCGGCTCCGCGTTCGCTCGGCTCATGCGGGCCGAAGGCGCGCAGCGCATTGTGATCGGTCACGATATGCGCGCCTCGTCGCCGGAGCTGGTGGATGCGTTCGCCGCGGGCGTACTGGCCCAGGGGCTGGACGTGGTGCGGATCGGCCTGGCGTCCACCGACCAGCTGTATTTCGCCTCGGGCACACTCGACTGCCCGGGCGCCATGTTCACCGCCAGCCACAACCCGGCCCGCTACAACGGCATCAAATTGTGCCGGGCGCGGGCGCTGCCGGTCGGTCAGGACACCGGTCTCGCCACCATCGCCGAGGAACTCGTCACCGGTGTGCCCGGCTACGACGGCACACCGGGTACCACCACGGAAACCGATCTGCTCAGCGATTATGCGGTGTTCCTGCGTGATCTGGTGAAGCTGGACGGTATCCGGCCGCTGACCGTCGCGGTGGACGCCGGTAACGGGATGGGCGGGCATACCGTTCCCGCGGTTCTCGGCGCCCTGCCGCAGGTGACGATCGTGCCGCTGTACTTCGAACTGGACGGATCGTTCCCCAACCACGAGGCCAACCCGCTGGACCCGGCGAACCTGGTGGATCTGCAGAAACTGGTCCGGGAATCGGGCGCCGATATCGGGCTGGCGTTCGACGGTGACGCCGACCGCTGTTTCGTCGTCGACGAACAGGGCGATCCGGTGTCGCCCTCCGCGATCACCGCGCTGGTCGCCGAGCGCGAACTCGCCGAGGAGCCCGGTGCCACGATCATCCACAACTTGATCACGTCGCGGTCGGTGCCGGAGCTGGTGACCGAGCTGGGCGGCACCCCGGTGCGATCGCGGGTCGGGCATTCGTTCATCAAACAGCTCATGGCGAGTACGGGGGCGGTTTTCGGCGGAGAGCATTCCGCGCACTACTACTTCCGCGATTTCTGGGGCGCCGATTCCGGCATGCTGGCCGCGCTGCATGTGCTGGCCGCTCTCGGTGAGGACAAACGTCCCGTTTCGGATCTGATGGCCTCCTACACGGGGTACGCCGCCTCGGGTGAGATCAACTCGACCGTCGCCGACGCCGCCGAACGGACCGGCGCGGTGCTCGACGCGTTCGCCGGCCGGGCGGTGGCGGTGGACCGCCTCGACGGCGTGACGGTGCAACTCCCCGAGGACGCCTGGTTCAACCTGCGCGCCTCCAATACCGAACCGCTACTGCGGCTCAACGTCGAAGCGCGCTGTCCGGAGGAAGTAGATGCACTCGTGACCGAGATTCTGCGCATCGTCCGCGCCTGACTGGAATAGTGGAAATACACACCGTGGATTCGCCCGTTCCAGGCCCGGTATCCACGATCCGGGCGGTGGCGGCGGCCGAGACCGAAAACAGCGCGATGAGGGGAGGTGCCACGCCCGATGATCGCTGATACCCCGGTACTCGATCTGGACGATGCCGCAATGCTCGAGGCCGCCGATACCGGCGGCGCCCTCCGTTCGGCCGCATCCGGTGGCGCCCAGGTACGGGCCACCGCCGCAGCCGTGGCCGAGAATGCCCTCGCGGGGCTGGCCGGCCTGCAGCCACGCAGCCTGCTGCTGGTTTCCGGCGCCGGCCGGGCCGGGCGGGCGGCGGGGCTGCTGGCGGCCGCGCTCGGTGACCGGGCCGGATTGCCGCTGGTTCCGGTGAGCACCGTGCCTTCCTGGGCCGGGCCTTTGGATGTCGTACTGGTCAGCGGTGACGATGCCGGGGACCCCCGGCTGATCGATGCGGTGGACCGGGCGGTGCGCCGGGGCGCCGAGGTGGTCGTGGCGGCACCGAACGAAGGGCCGCTGCGGGCCGCTGCGGCCGGACGTGCCGCCGTGCTGGAACCGCGGGTACCGGTGCTCGACGCCAACCGGCTGCTGCGCTACCTCGCGACCGGTATCGCGGTCCTGCGAGCGATCGCTCCCGCCCGGTCGGCCGGTGACCTGCCCGACCTCACCGATCTCGCCGATGTGCTCGATACCGAGGCGCTGCGCGACGGGCCTCAGCACGAGGTGTTCCACAACCCCGCCAAGAACCTCGCCGCCCGCACCCAGCAGCGCGGCCTGATCCTGGCCGGCGACAGCCCCGCGACCACCGAACTCGCGACCCATGCCGCGGAGGTTCTGCTGCAGTCCGCGGGCCGTACCGCCACCGCCGTGGATCTGTCCGTTGCCGTGGCCGCGCTCCCCCAGCTGGTGGATGCGGCCACCGCGGCCGCCCCGGATTACGATCCGCTGTTCCACGACGAGCAGCTCGACGGCCCGCCGCCGGTCGAGAAGAAGCGGATCTTCCTGTGCAGCACCGATACCGATAGCCCGGCCGCGCGTCGCAAACTCGCACTGTTCGGGGGCGCCGGCGGTGGAACGGTCGACGCCGACCTGGTCACGGCCGATATCGAGACGGTCCCGGCGGACCCGTCCCGCGCCGAATCGGGCGATCCGGCCCCGGAGCCGCCCACTCATGCCGGCGCGGAGCTGGAACGCCTCGCGGTGCTGGCGCTGCGCTGGGAGATGACGGCCGCCTACCTGCGGCTCATCGGCGGCCGGGCGGTCGCGGGCGGCGATCCGGACAGGTACGACGGGGGACCGTACTAGTGCACGAACTCGTAGGTGCGTTGCGCTCGTACGCCTGGGGTTCACGCACCGCGCTCGCCGAACTCTGCGGCCGCCCTGTCCCTTCCGCGCATCCGGAGGCCGAACTGTGGTTCGGCGCCCACCCCGCCGACCCCGCCTATATCCGGACCGAGCGCGGTAAACGTTCGCTGCTCGAGGTGGTCTCGGCCGAGCCCGGCCGGGAACTCGGCGCCGCCGCGACCCGTTTCGACGGCCGGTTGCCGTTCCTGCTGAAGATCCTGGCCGCCGAGGAACCGTTGTCGCTGCAGGCGCATCCGAGCGCGCAGCAGGCCGCGGCCGGTTTCGCCCGGGAGAACCGTAATGGGGTGCCGCTGGATTCGCCCATGCGCAACTATCGCGACGACAGCCACAAACCCGAACTCGTCGTGGCACTGGAACGTTTCGAGGCCCTGGCCGGTTTCCGGGATCCGCTGCGCACGGTGGAACTGTTCCGTGCCCTGGGCGTTCCCGAGCTCGGGCAGTACGCCGATCTGCTCGCCGCACAACCCGATTCCGATGGCCTGCGCACCCTGTTCACCAGCTGGATAACGCTGCCGAACACGGTGCTGGACTCGCTGCTGCCCGCCGTTCTGGACGGTTGCGTGCGCTATCTGACCAATGCGGAGCGCGAATTCGCACCGGTCGCCCAGACGACCCTCGAACTCGCCGAAAGCTATCCGGGTGATGCCGGTGTGCTGGCTTCGCTGTTGCTGAACCGGATCACCTTGCAACCCGGGCAGGGTTTGTTCCTCGCCGCCGGTAATCTGCACGCCTATCTGCGCGGCGTCGCGGTCGAGATCATGGCGAACTCGGACAATGTGCTGCGCGGTGGACTCACCCCGAAACACGTCGATGTGCCGGAGTTGCTGAAGGTCCTGGATTTCGAACCCATCGATCTGCCCCTGGTACTACCGGAACCGGCCGGTGACGGTTCGGTGCGCTACCGCGCCCCCGCCCCCGAATTCGCGTTGCGCCGCTTCGATATCACCGAGGGCGCGGCGCTGGTTCCGCTCACCGACGCCGGCCCCGGCATCGTCCTGTGCACCGCCGGTTCGGCACATCTGCTCGACGGTAACTCCGAGGTCCGGCTCGACCGCGGTACCGCGGCGTGGATCTCGGCCACTGATACCGATATTCGCGCCCGAGCCGCCGACGGCCCGGCCACCCTTTTCTGCGCCTGCGTGGGATGAGACGCGGGCACGGCCGGACCCCGTCGGCGTATACCGCCGCCGAAGAGCAGGTCCGCGATGTCATACGCTCGTGCCCAGCCCACGCCTACCGCACCAAACTTCCCGAAATATTCACCACCCCGTGCCGAGTTCAGCGAGGCCCTTATAGGGTTGAGGCCGCGTCGGGGGGGGGGGCACCACACCCCCCGGCGGAGAACCACCAGACCAACAGAGGAAAAAAAAAAACACAAAAAA
>NZ_JBHXMZ010000002.1:680229-824513 GCF_042719915.1 Nocardia sp. NPDC058499
GGTCCCCCCCTTTCGGGGGGGGTGACGGAGGCGCTAGGGGGGTCACACCCCCAGAACGCCTGAAGGCCTCAACCCCGCGGCGCCGCAGGCGCCGCAAGAAATCACAGGTGGCGGATGTCGGCTGGTGGAAGTAAGAAGGCGATTCTTGCCGCGTTGACGGCGAATGCCGGGATCGCGGCGGCGAAGTTCGTGGGTGCGGGGATCACCGGGTCGGCGTCGATGCTGGCCGAGGGGGTGCACTCGGTGGCCGATACCGCCAATCAGGGGCTGCTGCTGTTCGGGCAGAACCGGGCGCAGCAGGAGGCCGACGAGCTGCATCCATTCGGGTACGGGCGCAGTCGCTACTTCTATTCGTTCGTGGTGGCCCTGGTCTTGTTCACGCTGGGTTCGGTGTATGCCCTGTACGAGGGTGTGCACAAGATCCAGCATCCCGAGGAACTCAGCTCGCCCATGGTGGCCGTGGTGATCCTGGTGATAGCCATCGGGCTGGAGGTCTACAGTTTTACGACCGCGGTCCGGGAATCCAAACCGCTCAAGGGCCGGGCGAGCTGGTGGCAGTTCATCCGTAATTCGCGCAGCCCGGAACTGCCGGTGGTGCTGCTGGAGGATACCGGCGCGCTGATCGGCCTGGTGCTGGCGCTGGGCGGTGTCGGGCTGACCATGCTGACGGGCGATCCGGTCTGGGACGGTGTCGGAACCCTGTGCATCGGCGCGCTGCTGGGAATTATCGCGGTCATCCTGATCATCGAGATGCACAGCCTGCTGATCGGTGAGGGTGCGACGGCCGCCGAGGACCGCGCGATCCGCGACAGTATCGCCGACGGTACGACTATCGATCGGCTCATCCATATGAAGACCCAATACATCGGCCCGGAAGAGTTGCTGGTGGCGGCCAAGGTGGCGGTGGCGCCCGGACTGGATATCACGCAGATCGCGGCGGGTATCGACGAGGCCGAGAGCCGGATCCGGGCCGCGGTGCCGACGGCGCGGATCATCTACCTGGAGCCCGATCTGTACCGGGAGCCCGCCGGTAAGGCCTAACTGCCCGGGGTGGTGGCCGCGTTCGCGCCGGCCAGCTCCAGCGGGTCGGTGCGGATACCGAAAACGGTGCGCAACGCATGCGCGGCGGCATGTGTACCGGCCATTCCGTGCACGCCGCCGCCCGGTGGAGTGGCCGACGAGCACAGGTAGACACCGGGCAGGCCCGTGGTGTGCGGATTCCAGCGGGGTACCGGGCGGAACACCGTCTGCATGAGAGTCATCGCACCGGCACCGATATCGCCGCCCACATAGTTGGCGTTGTAGACGGGCAGCTCAGCGGCCGTGTAGACGTGTTTTGCCAGGATCAAGTCCCGGAAGCCGGGGGCGAACCGCTCGATCTGGCCGATGATCTGCTCGCTGATATCGCGATCCGATCCGTTCGGGACGTGCGCGTAGGTGTACAGGGTCTGCTGTCCCGCCGGGGCCCGCCCGGGGTCCACGACACCGGGCTGGATGACCAGCGTGTACGGCCGGTCGGTGTGCATACCGGCGGCGACCGCGTGTTCGGCGGCCATGGCCTCGGCCCGGCTGCCCACCAGGTGCAGGGTGCCCGCTTCGGCGCACTCCGGTGCCTGCCACGGCACCGGACCGGACAGGGCGAAATCGACCTTGCAGGAGCCCGGGCCGTAGCGCACGTTGCCGAGCAGGCGGCGGTATCCGGCGGGCAGCCGGTCACCGCCGATACGCACGAGTTCGGCCGGCGAGGTATCGCACAGGACTGCCCGGGCCGAACTGAATTCCGCCAGCGAATCCACTCGATGGCCGGTGATCACCCGGCCACCTCGGCGGCGCAGTTCCGTAGCGAGCGCGTCCACGATCGCCTGGCTGCCGCCGCGCGGTACGGGCCAGCCGCCGACATGCGCCAGGGTCGCCAGGAGTAGCCCGGCGCCGACGGCTGGTAGCGCCCGCGGCGGCCGGACCGCATGCGCGGCGACCCCGGTGAACAGCGCCGGCGCGATCTCCCCGGCGAATCGGATGTTCCAGAACGGCGACCCCTGCTCGAACATGCGCAGACCGAACCGGACCGCCGCCGGAGACAGCGGTACCCGCCGCATATTCGACATCGCGGTATCCACCACGGCCGGCCAGTCCTCGACCAGCGGCCCGAACAGGCCCTGCCAGGCTTTTCCGTCGCGCCCCAGTTCGTCCACGGTGCGGTCCAGATCCCGCCATGCCACCCCCGCGACCCCGGAATCGAGCGGATGCGCATACGAGGCGGCCGGGGTGAGCAGTTCCACTCCGTGCGCGGCCAGGTCGAAGGCCCGGAAGAACGGCGACGCATACGCCATGGGGTGCGCGCCGGCGCAGATATCGTGCCGGAAGCCGGGCAGGGTGACCTCGGCGGTCCGGCAACCGCCCCCGACGGTCTCCCCCGCCTCGTACACCTCGACGCCGAGCCCGGCACCGGCCAGGATCACCGCCGCCGCAAGCCCGTTGGGTCCGGCCCCCACCACGACGACATCAGCCATGACCCGAGTCTATGTTTATTTTGCGGCGCCTGCGGCGCCGCGGGTTTCGGCCCCCTTGGTCCCTGCTTTCCGCACTCGATGCTCGCGGCTGCGCCGCATTGCATCGAGTGCGGAAAGCAGGGACGGGCCGAAACCTTTCAGGGCCTCGTAAGACTCGGCACCGCTGGTGGTCGCGCTGGGGTCGTATGGGCCTTTGCCGGGGCTCGCTGGGCTCGCCCCACCGCTGCGCGGAGTTGGAGCTTTCGGGGGCTCGCTGAGCTCGGTACTGCTGCTGCCGGTGCGTGGGCGGGGTGGCGCCGTGCACGCTTGCGTCGCGGTACCGATCAGACCCGGGTGCGGGCTCGGGCGCCGGTGTGGGCGGGCAGGTGAGAGTAGCCGTGGAGGGTGTACAGGGGCCGGCGGGTCGGGAGATCGGTGAGTCGCAGGTCGGGGAAGGTTTCGGTGAGGGCGCGCAGGGCGTGGGTGGCTTCCATCCGGGCGAGGCCGGCACCGAGGCAGACGTGGATTCCGCTGCTGAAGCCGAGATGGTTCTTGGCGTTTTCCCGGGTGATATCGAATCGGGCGGGGTCGGGGAAGACGGCGGGGTCACGGTTGGCGCCGGCCAGGGACAGCACCACCGTCGAGCCCGGGCGCAACCGGCGGCCGGCGATTTCGAGATCGGTACGTGCGACACGGGCGGTGGTCTGCACCGGTGCGTCGATCCGCAGGACCTCCTCGACCGCGTTGGGCCAGAGTTCCGGTTCGGCGCGGAGCCGGTCCAGCTGGTCCGGATGTTCGAGCAGCCAGACGATACCTTTGCCGATGAGGTTGACCGTGGTCTCGAAACCCGCGCCCATGAGCAGGGTGGCCGAGGTGCACAGTTCGTGATCAGTCAGGTCGCCCGCCGTGACCAGGCTGCTGAGGATATCGTCGCCGGGTTCGGCGCGGAGCCGCTCGATATGGTCGAGCAGATAGGCCTGCACCCGTTCGGAGGCCTTCATCGCCCTGCTGTGCGTCTGCCAGGAGATCCCGAGGTCGAGCAGCGGGCTTATATCGTCACCCCACTCCAGGAACATCTCGCGATCCGAATCGGGGAATCCGAGCATTTCGGAGATGATGGCGATCGGCACCTGGGAGGCGAACCGGGTCACCAGATCGGTGGGCCCGTCGTCGGGCAGGGCGGCGAGCAGTTCCTCGGTCACGCTCGCGATCCGGTCGCCCAGCCGGGTGACCGCGCGCGGGGTGAAGGCGGCGGCGACGGGTTTGCGCATGCGGGTGTGCTCGGGCTGGTCGATCATCAGCATGGACGGCGGGTCCACGGGGTTGGGCGGAACCGGCCGGCGCTGCAGCAGTGCCCGCGCCCGGTCCGGAAGGGGGAGGAGTTCGGGCATTCCGGTGCCGAAACGATTGTCCCGCAGTATCTCCCGGCACAGATCGTGGTCGAAGGTGATCCACGCAGCGGTGACCCGGTGCAATCCGCCCGCACCGCGCATCTCCTCGATCAGCGCGTACGGGTTCTCGATCCCTTCCGGGCCGCCGTTGAGCCGGGTGAAGAGATCACCTTGCCGGAGCTTGACCTTCTTGGCCGCCCGGACCAGCCCGTGATGGTTGACCCACCGATACAGGTACTGCGGTTTCATCCGAACCCCTCCGTCACTGCTCCGTCGCATCCCCTCCCGACGTTACGCAGAACACAGTCCCGGCGGCACCTGCCGGAGTCGGATTCCGGCACCTACCGTGGTAGGACTCCGGCTCAGAGGACCTGGGTGACCCGTTCGGTCTCGATACGCCGTTCCCGCAGCGACGGATCCGGATTGGCCACCTGCACCAGCGAGGCGCCCGCGACGAGCACCGCGAGGTACCGGTCGATCAGCTCCTCGGCGGTATCCCAGCTGCCGGTCGACAGCACCCGGTCGGTTTCCGAGAGCCCCTGCCGGGCCGCGGATTTGCGGGCCAGCGTGAGTACCTCCGGTACCGGCATACCGTCCAGCGCGGCGCCGGTCCCGCCGGGACGGAACTGGTCACCGTGGACGCGGACCGCTGTCGCGTAGTCGGTGACGCCGAGCGGCAGATCACGTACCGGCGCGCCCATCGGGTCGAGCGACAGCGCCGCGACCTCGGGGGCGTCCTCGGTTTCGCCGAGACGACCGGCGGCGGCGAAAACGAGTTCCGCATCCGGGTCCGGTTGCAGCACCACCTCGGTCCCGGCCCACCAGCAGCCGAGCAGGACGGCCGCGGTCTGCCAATGCGCGGGTAGGAGTACCGCCACCCGGGCGCCCGGGGTGAGGCCGAACTCGTCGCGGATCAGGTTGGCGGTTTTGGCCGCCCAGTTGGCCAGGGTGACCGCGGACAGTTCGATACGCGCGCCCGTCGCATCGTCGTACCAGGTGATCCGGGGCGCGGCCGGTTCGCGTTCCAGAATCGGCTCGAGTACCGCTTCGGGGAGGGTCGTGGCCTGCTCTACGTCACGCATCGTCTGCTTTCTGCGTCCAATTCTTCGGCGTCCGATTCACACCGGCGGTCAATTCACACAGGTGGGTCCGTCCTCGGCCGCCGCGATCGGCGGTGCGGGGGGCACCGGGGTCGCCGATGTCGACGTATCGCCGAAATCGATCACGCCCTCGCTGCCGGATCCGGGGCCAGCGTAGTCGCTTGCCAGCACCACGCTCACCGTCCCCGGTGCCAGCGAGGCGTCCGCGACGACCGGGATACCGCCGAGCGCCGCGGCCACGGCTGCCGCCCCACGATCGGTGTCGGAGGCGGCGAGCACCTGGCTTTGCCAAGCCGTCCCGTCCGAATAGTTACCCACCTCGCCGGGGAGATAACCGAGTGTGGTGAGTTCCTGCGATACCGAACCGGCCAGCCCGGAGACCGATGTCGAGTTGAAGACGTCCACCTGCACTGTTCCCGGGTCCGCAGCCGGCGCCGGGGATGTGGTGGTGCCCGGGTCGGCGCTGCCGGATTCCTCGCCGACCAGTCCCGCGACATAATCCTGGACATCGCCGGGTTCGACCCGCACCACCGACTCCCCGGTCGAGGTGGTGCCGTTGAGATCGGCGACCGGGATGGTCTCGAAGGTCACCTTGCCGGCGGACAGATCCTGGAGCTGGTTCAGGAACGCCAGCAGATCCCAGTTTTCGTCGAGCACGATGGTGCGGCCCACCGCGTCGCTGAGTTCGCGTAACCGGGTGGGGTTGCTCAGGGTATCGGTGCTGATCACCTGGTGGACGAGCTGAGCCATGAACACCTGCTGGCGCACGATCCGGTCCAGGTCGCCGCGTTCGAGATTGTGCCGCTGCCGGACGAAGCTGAGGGCCTGCGGGCCGTCCAGTTTCTGGCGGCCGGCGGGAAAATACGCACCGGACAGCGGTTCGTCCACCGGGTGGCGCAGGCAGACGTCCACACCGCCTACCGCATCGGTGAGCAGCACGAACCCGAGCAGACTGACCTCGGCGTAGTGATCGACGGTGATACCGGTGAGCCCGGCCACCGAGCCGATCAGTGCCTGCCGGCCGCGCTGCGTGGATTTCTCCTCGGCGGCTTCCGGTGTGGCACCGTCGGCGAGCATATCGTCCTGCGCCGTCTGTTTGGTGATCCCGTACGCCGAGTTGATCTTGCCCTTGCCGAGCCCCGGGATATCGACATAGGCATCGCGCGGAATCGAGATCGCCGTGGCCGAACTGCCGTCGTTGGGCACCCGCACCAGCACGATGGTGTCGGTATTCGTGCCGATCTCGTCACCCGCGTGCAGCATCGCGCGTTCGGCCTCGGTGAGCGGATTACCTTTCGCATCGGTACGCGAATCCACGCCCACCAACAGGATGTCCACGGCGCCGTCGCGCTGCCCGCCGAGCCCGAGATCACTGATGCGCTCGATATTGGACACCAGCGAATCGACGCCCCGCCAGGCGAAGCCGGTACCCACCAGCACAATCAGAGCAACCGACGCGACGAACACCCGCGCCGGACTCCACAACGTCGGCTCCCCACGCTGCGCCACCTTTGAACTTCCTCTCCCCGTTCGGACCGGTCGAGGACCCCGATCCACTTCGCGTACGCCGTCGAAACACCTTCCGCTCCACGCAGGCTAACCAACGGCAGCCCGGGTGACATCGATTCGGCCCATCGACGGCGTGCCAGACTGGGCCGGTGAACGATGTCGTGCCACCCGGAACCGAACTCAGCGACCGGCTCGTGGTCACCGGAGCCGGCGGCCAGGTCGGCCGGGAACTGCTCCGGCTGGCCCCCACCGCCCGCGCCTACACCCGCTCCCGGCTCGACATCACCGACCCGGCGGCCGTGGAATCGGTACTGCGCCCGGGCGATATCGTCGTCAATTGTGCCGCGTACACCGCGGTGGACGGGGCCGAATCGGATCCCGGCGCGGCCTTCGCGGGAAACGCCACCGGCCCCGCCGTCCTGGCGGCCGCCTGTACCCGGGTGGGCGCGCGGATCGTTCACCTCTCCACCGACTATGTGTTCCCCGGCACCGCGACCACACCGTACGAACCCGGCGACCTGACCGGACCCGCTACCGTCTACGGCCGCTCCAAACTCGCCGGAGAACGCGCCGTGCGCGAGAACTGCCCGGATGCCCATATCGTCCGCACGGCCTGGGTGTACCGCGGCGCCGACAGCGATTTCGTCGCCACCATGCGACGGCTCGAACAGGAACGCGACACGGTGAACGTGGTAACCGACCAGGTCGGCTCCCCGACCTACGCCGCCGATCTCGCCGCCGGCCTGCTCGAACTCGCCGGCCGCCCCGCAGCGCCCGCTGTGCTGCACGCCACGAATGCGGGCCGGGCGAGCTGGTTCGAGGTGGCGCGCGCCGTTTTCGCCGGTATCGGCGCCGACCCCGATCGCGTGCGGCCCTGCACATCCGCCGAATTCCCCCGGCCCGCGCCCCGGCCCGCCTTCTCCGTGCTGTCCGGCACCGCCTGGCGCGATGCCGGCCTGACGCCATTGCGCCCCTGGGAATCCGCGCTCACCGAGGCATTGACCAGGACCGCCCGTTAGGGTGGGGCGCTGTGAGCGCTTCCGATACCCCGGGTCAACCGCATGACCGGCCACGACTGGCCGTGGTCACGGTCACGTATTCACCGGGCGAACATCTCGAGCATTTCATCAGCACCCTGAACACGGCGACCGCGGATAAACCGCAGGTCATCCTGGCCGACAACGGTTCGACCGACGGTGTCCCGGAACTGGTCGCCGAGGCCAACGCCCATGTGCGGTTCCTATCGACCGGCGGGAACATCGGATACGGCGGCGCCATCAACCGGGCCGTCGCCGAACTCGATCCCGACCTCGAATTCGTGCTGATCGCCAACCCCGATATCCGCTGGGGCAACGACTCCATCGACCGCATGCTCGAAGCCGCCCGGCGCTGGCCCCGCGCGGGTGCCATCGGCCCGCGGGTCCTGGAGCCGGACGGCAGCGTCTACCCCTCCGCCCGATCGGTTCCCGGCCTGCTCGACGGCGCCGGTCACGCGATCTTGGGCGCGATCTGGAAAACCAACCCGTGGACCCGCCGCTACCGGCAGGAAAACGAGGAGATCTCCGAACGCGCGGTGGGCTGGCTGTCCGGATCGTGCCTACTGGTCCGCCGGGAGGCGTTCGACTCCATCGACGGATTCGACTCCCGCTACTTCATGTACATGGAGGACGTCGACTTCGGCGACCGCATGGGCAAGGCCGGCTGGCACAACGTTTTCGTCCCGGACGCCGAGGTCACCCACGCCAAGGGGCACGCCGCCGGCCGCAACCCCGAGAAGATGCTGCCCGCCCACCATGCCAGCGCCTACCGCTTCCAGGCCGACCGGCATCCACACTGGTGGCAGGCCCCGCTGCGCTGGGCGTTACGGGCCGGACTTGCGATCCGCTGCCGCATTGCGGTTCGATCCGCACTGCGTACCCGGCAGCAGGAACTCGCCGGCTGACCGGACCGGCCACCGGCCCGGGGCGCGAGGAACTGATGGAACAAGGGAGCTCCATGGCATCACAAGCAGACGCGGTCATCCTGGTCGGCGGGAAGGGTACGCGGTTACGGCCGCTCACTCTGTCGGCGCCGAAACCGATGCTGCCGACCGCGGGGGTGCCGTTCCTGACCCATCTGCTGTCCCGTATCGCCGCGGCCGGAATCACCCATGTGGTGCTCGGCACGTCCTACAAGGCGGAAGTCTTCGAGGAGCATTTCGGTGACGGGGCCGATCTCGGCCTGCAGATCGAATACGTCACCGAAACCGAACCGCTGGGCACCGGCGGCGGTATCCGCAATGTGCTGCCCCGGCTCACCGCCGACAACATCATGGTGTTCAACGGTGATGTGCTGGGCGGCACCGATCTGCGGGCCATCCTGGAAACCCACGAAACCACCCAGGCCGATGTCACCCTGCACCTGGTGCGGGTCAGCGACCCCCGCGCGTTCGGCTGCGTCCCCACCGATGCGGACGGCCGGGTCACCGCGTTCCTGGAGAAAACCCAGGACCCGCCGACCGACCAGATCAACGCCGGTTGCTACGTGTTCCGGCGCGAGTACATCGAGAAGATCCCGGCCGGGCGTCCGGTCTCGGTCGAGCGGGAGGTTTTCCCGGCGCTGCTCACCGAGGGCGCCCGGGTGCAGGGCCACGTCGACACCTCCTACTGGCGCGATATGGGGACCCCGGAAGATTTCGTCCGCGGCTCGGCCGACCTGGTGCGCGGTATCGCCCCCTCGCCGATCCTGCCCGGGCAACGCGGTGAATCGCTCGTCCACGAAGGCGCGGGGGTGGCGCCGGGAGCATTGCTGATCGGCGGCACGGTCGTCGGTCGCGGCGCGGAGGTCGGTGCCGGTGCCCGCTTGGACGGCGCGATCCTGTTCGACGGCGCCAAAGTGGAAGCGGGCGCCACGGTGGAACGCTCGATCATCGGATTCGGCGCCCGCATCGGGCCACGTGCACTGATCCGCGACGGGGTGATCGGCGACGGTGCCAGTATCGGTGCACGGTGCGAACTGCTACGTGGGGCCCGGGTGTGGCCGGGAGTGGAGATCCCCGACGGAGGCATCCGGTACTCCACGGACGTGTAGCGGGTTTTTCGGGGCCGGGCGGCACTCGATTCATTGCGCTCTCCCGGGGAACGTCCCGGCAGGTGAACATCGAGATGCGTGGGCGATATCCGGTCCGGCCACACACCGATCCGAACGCAACCAGCACATTCCCGACCGCAACCAGCACACCGCCGAGTCCAGCGAGGCCCTCGAAGGGTTTCGGCCCGTCCATGCTTTCCGCCCGCGAGACAATGCGGCGCAGCCGCGAGTATCGCGGGCGGAAAGCATGGACCTGAAGGGCCGAAACCCCGCGCCGCCGAAGGCGGCGCCAAAGATACAGCTCAGGCAAAGCCCACGGCGCGTTCGCCCCAGGCGGTGAGTAGTTCACCTTCCGGGTCCGGGACCACCCGGTCGACGGTGTCGATGAGCAGGGTTTCCCGGGTTTCCGGATGGTAGGGCGGCCAGTGTTTGGAACCGTCGAGCGCGGCGGGGACCCCGTGTGCGGCGAAGGCCAGCCAGCGGCGCATCATGCGGCCCGAGACCTCGGCGGCCTGCCGGCGGCCGCCCAGCCAGAAGGTGGGGTCGTGGTCGAAGGTGCCGAAGTTGCCGAAGATGTACGGCAGTTCCGTGGCGTGCCCGGCGCCGACGCGGGCGGCGCGCAGCATGGGGGTCGCGTGGTCGAAGCGGTACATCCAGGTGCGGGAATGCTGGGCATGGCCGTCGGCCACCCAGAGCGCGGGCATCCGGAACGCGGCATCGGTGGACATGGCCAGGGCACCGCGTGGCTTCGCGAGGTCGGGGTATACGCGGGTGATCTCCGCGATACGTTCCGCGGACAGGTCGGGATGGCCGGTCTGGACCTGCTCGAGCATGGTGTTCACTGCCTCCGGGGTCACCGGCATGATCGGCGAGCGGAACAGCCGGAACAGCGAGGCCTCGTCCTTGTTGGTGCCGATGATGAGCGGTACCCGATGCGAGCGGCCGTCGCGAAACCGGTCGGTGGGGTAACCGGGGAGCAGATCCTCGTCCACCACCGGCGCCGCGGCGAGCGTACCGGGGGCCTGCAGCGGGACCTCGTCGATCAGCACCGCGGCCGCCTGCACGATCCGTTCGATCGGGCAGGTCAGCAGTTCCGCCGCGCGTGACCTCGGCAATTCTGTCAGTTCCAGGAAGCGTTGCGCCACCCCGGCCGCGCGTTCCCGGCCGTAGACAGCGGTCGCGGGCGGGCTCTGCGCGATGGCGCGCTGGAACAGGCCCGCGGCCCGGGGCGCGGTGAGCAATGCGGTGACACAGCCGGCGCCGGAGGATTCCCCGAACAGGGTCACGTTGCCGGGGTCGCCGCCGAAGCCGGCGATATTGTCGCGGACCCATTCCAGGGCGGCGAGTTGGTCGAGTAATCCCAGGTTGGGTGCGAAGTCGTCGTGCAGCGAGGACAGGTCCAGGAAGCCGAAAGCGCCGACTCGGTAGTTCACCGTGACGACCACGACATCACCGGCCGCGGCCAGATTGCCGCCGTCGTAGACGGCCTGTGCGGCCGAACCCAGGCAGTAGGCACCGCCGTGCAACCACACCAGCACCGGCCGCGGTTCCTCGGCGGTCGCGGCGGGCGCCCAGACGTTCAGCCATAGGCAGTCCTCGCCCATCGACAGCGAACGGTCCATCGGGACGGTGTTGTCCATATCCTGCGGGGCGACCTGGCCGAAGGCGACGCAATCGCGGATCCCGTCCCAGCGTTGCGGCGCCCGCGGCGGCCGGAACCGGCGCGGACCGGCGGGCGCGGCAGCGTAGGGGATCCCCCGCCACACCGATACCGCACCCTCGCGAGACCCGCGGACCGCGCCGAACTCGGTCCGGGCCACCGGGGCGGGCCCGTCCACGCCAGGCGTTACCTCGAAGCACTGGACATTCATCACAGACCTCCTCTACCTGTGCATTCGAGGGTACGACCGAACTGGTTACAACTAGGTTCCAGAATTATCGCGTTGCGCCGGAAAAACCGGTCCGCGACATCTCTAGAATTCCGGTATGCCGAGTTACGAATTCCGGTGCCGCAGCTGCGGCAATACGTTCGAGGTGAACCGTCCGATGGCGCAGGCGTCGGATCCGGCCGTCTGCCCGGGTGGCCACGACGACACCGTGAAACTGCTCACGACCTTCGCGACGACCGGGCGGGCCGCGGCGCCGGCGGTGGCAGCGCCCGCTCCCGCTGCGGGCGGCGGATGCTGTGGTGGGGGCTGTTGCGCCTGATGCGGAATCGGAGCGCTCCGGGCCCAGCTCAGAGTTGTGTGCGGATACGGAAATCCGCCGGCCGCTCGTGACTCACCGGCGGCAGTGCGGCGCCGCAGATCATCGAGGGCGCCACAGCCTCCTACGCCCGTGACGATCCGATCCGCTGCGACGCGGTTCCCGGGCTCCAGCCCCCGGCGACACGTACCTGGCGACAAGGCCACCGCCGCCCACGCCGGCCTTGTCGCTGTCGTCGGGTACTCCCGACAACCGGCGGTCGACTACCGGCCGCCCCGGTTCAGCCGCCCGGAGTTTCCGGAGTCCCGCCGTGCCCCCGATCGATATGGCCCAGATCGCGCGCCGGGTCAATGCGATCACGGACGCGCTGCTTGAGTACTGCGATATCGGGAAAACCACCGTCGGTTTTGCGCTCCCACACTTGGTCGCCGTCGACGGTGATCCGGAAGACCCCGCCCTCGCCGGGGACCAAGGCAACCTCGCCGATATCGGTGCCGAAGGTGGTCAGGAGTTCCTGCGCCATCCAGCTCGCCCGGAGCAGCCAACGGCACTGGGTGCAGTATTCGATGGCGATACGCGGCATGGCGTGCACACTACCGGCGGCCGAACGCGGGAGCGGTTCGCGTTCCGCGGTCGCGGCTCATTCCGCGATATCGCCGTCGACATAGCACCAGGCTCCGTCGACGCGAGTGAATCGGCTGATCTCGTGCAACCGGCCGCGACCGCCGGGATCGCGGTAGTGGGCGGTGAATTCCACCGTTCCGGATTGCTCGAACGGGCCGCCACCGGTAACCGCCTGAATCTCCAGGAACAGCCAGCGCCGGTCGGGATCGAGGTCCAGCCGCTCGGGCCGGGTGCCCGGATGCCAGGAGCGACGCAGGTAGGCAGTGTCACCGAGGGCGAAGGCGGTGAACCGGGAACGCATCAGCGCTTCGGCACTCGGGGCCGGGCGGCCGGCCAGCAGCGGACCGCAGCATGCGGCGAACACCTCGCCGCGGCGACAGGGGCACGGTTTCGAATCGTCCACGGCTGACGATTCTGCGCGGTCCGCGACGGCCGGGGTCGCCGGGCCGGGCCTCAGCGGGTTCAGCGGCGGACCGCGGCCAGTTCACCGGCGATACGCGCGGTGTCCTCCCGCCACCGGCGCAGCTCGGAGACACCCGGCGCCAGCTCGGTGTCGTGGTGATGGGCGGCATGGGACAGGGCGGTCCACAGTGCGGCGGTCCGCGCCGCGACGGGCGGGCCGGCGACGACCCGCAGGGCCAGCAGCTGCGCGCGCATCGGACAGCGCGCGAGGTCGGGTTCGGTTCGGGCCCACAGCTCGTCCACCGATTGTTCGAGCGCGATCCGCAGAATCCACGCGGTCGCCCGGGACCACACCGCCCCGGCGGCGGGCACCGAACCGTGGAGCAACCGGTCGACCACGACCAGCCGCTCGGCCACCGTGGGCCGCGGGACGCGTGCTCCGGCGGCTCGCCGGCTCGATGAACGGCCCGATCGGCGGGGCTCCGTCGTCGCCTCGCGCCGATCCCGCTTCCGGACCCGTCGCCGTGACGCACGTCCCACTGATTCTGATCCGTTCTCCGGCGCCACCGGCCCGCCGCCGGAACCGAGCGCCCCATCGGGGGCGGTAGGCGCTGCGGGACCCGACCAGGACATCCCCCGGCTTGCTGAACCCGCCGGGGACACCCCTCCATCTGCCGGGGGCAGCAACCCGCCGCCCGCCTGGGGGGACCCGCCGCCCGCCGGAGGCAATGCCCGCTCTGCCATGGGCGGCGGTCCGGCGGCGATCCGGTCGGTCCCGTGATCGTCGGCGTCGCCCGGGGTCATCGGGCCAGCCAGTCCACGAAACGTTCGGTATCGGCGATCAGCTCGGACAGGTCGCGTGCGATCGGGATATGTGCGCCGGCGGTGGCGTCGCGGACGACCTCGACCGCCCATCGGCCCTCTTTCGCCAGCCGTTTGTTCAGGTCCTCGATCCGGCGGCCGGGTCCCAGGACCGCGAGAGTGACCATGGCGCGGGTGGATTGAGCGGTATCGATGCGTCGCTGCACCTCACGATGATCCATGCCCTCGGCGAGCAGGATCCGTTTCGCACGCGCCAGGCTGGCCGCCTCGAGCGCCGAGCGGCAGCAGCTGGCGACCAGCTCGTCGGATATGGCCTGCGGCAGCTGGGGGGTGCGCAGCAGGGCGCGGGCGTCGTCGAGGTAGCGGTGCACCGGATCGCTGGACAGCCGGATCTCCACCACCGACCGTTCCCGGCGCTGCACTTCCAGGATCCGGGCGTCGATCTGCATCCGGCGCACCGCCTCGGCGAGCCGGTCGTCGTGGGTGAAAACCACCACCTGCCGATCCCATGCCACGGTCGCGAGAACGCGGGCCAGGCCGTCCACCTTCGCCGGATCCATTGCCTGCACGGGATCGTCGATCACGACGAAACGGAAAGGGCTGGCGGCCACGGTGGCCCGGGGCAGGAACAGGGCCAGGCCGAGGGCATGCAGTTCCCCCTGACTCATCACCCCGAGGGCTGCCCCGTCGACCTCGTCCACGGTGACATCGAGCTGCACTCGGCGGGCGGAGTTCGCGTTGCCCTGTAGCCGGATTCCGCCGAGTTCGACATTGCTCTGCTGGCGCAGGCTCTGCCACACCCACCGCGCGGTGCCGGCCAGCGGGGCGAGCCGCTCGTCGCGCACGTGGGCGGTGGCCGATTTCAACCAGACCTCGGCGGCCCGCGCGGTCTGCAGTTCCGCCGCCCGCGCGTGCACGGTGCGGGCGAGTCCGAGCCAGCTGCGCAGGCGCGGGACCAACGGTGTCCACGCCTGTTCGAGACGGTCCAGCTCCTTCGCTGCACTCTGCCGCAAGAAACCGAGTTCACCGGACAACCGGTCGTGGACGGCGCCGAGCGTGTCCGGGTCCGGGTCGTGGCAGTCGGTCAGCGTGCGCCACTGCGTCCAGGTTGCGGCCACGACCGCGGTATCGAGGTAGGCGGGACCCGCCGTCGTGAGTTCCGTGGGTACCTCCCCGATCGCGGCGCGCAGTTCGGCCAGCACATCGCTCGATTCGGCGCGTGCGCGGACCAGGCCGGCGGTTCGGTCGGAGAGTTCGTCGACGGCAGCGGCGGTTTCGGACAGCCACCGCGCGTCCAGGCTCCCCCGGCCGCATACGGGGCAGGGGCACCCGCTGTCCGGGCTGGTGCTGCCGGTCTCGGTCACAGGGTCGGATATTCCGCCGAGAGAGCTGTGTCCCGGGTCCTGGGCCCCCGCTGTTGCCGCACCGGGACCGCCGGTGCCCTCGCCCGGGGTCCGGTGTTCCGGGTGCGCGCCGGCGGTCTGCTCGGCCACATGGGAATAGGCGATTCGCAGCAGATCGAGAATGCGCAGATCGGCTGCCGATTCGGGGGAGGTCACCGCCGCCACCGCTGTCCGGGCGGCGCGGAGCCGGGTGAGCAGATTCTCGATCCGAGCTGGAGGGGGCAGTTCGAGGGCCAGAATCGCGCGCAAGGCGGCCGGTTCCGGTCCGCCGGCGGTATCGGACAGCAGGATTTCCAGCGCGGCGAAGTCGGGTTCGGGCCGGCGCAGGATCCGTTCGGCGCGCGCGGCCCGCCGGTCGGTGATGGCGGGCAGCTCGGCCATTAACAGCTGCCGTTCCCGGCGGGCGGTCCGGGCCGCGCTCTCCATTTCCAAGCGTGCGGACCGGATGTGTTCGTGCGCGGCGATGAGATCGTCCATACCGAGCAACTGGTGCAGCGCGTCGAACAACTCACTGGGCTTCCCGTCGACCAAGGCGCCGAGTTCGCTGTAGGACAGGAAAGGCCGATACAACTCCATCGTCGGCGCCCACCGACCGGCGGGGAACGCGGTCTCGGGTGCGCCGGCCCGGCGCTGCACCCACTCGCCTCCGGTGAGCGGTTCGCCGCCGGGCCACGCCCGGGCGATGGTCAGCGCCGGCGCGGGTCCGTCGGTTCGCAATTCCAATTCGATCCGGACCGGACCGGGGTGATGCAGGTTGCGCCACCCTTCCCGCCACGCGGCGGAACGACCGTCCCAGCGTCGATTCGCCCCGGTGAGCGCCAATTCGGCGGCCTCGGCGAAACTGGATTTACCGCTACCGTTGCGGCCGGTGACCAGGGTGAGCCCGGGCCCGGGCGGTAATTCCAGCACGGTTTCGCGGCCGATACCCCGGAACCCCTCGACCCGGATGGCGCGCAGGAACATCCCGCTGAAATCGAAGGCGCTGCCCTCCGCGGGCAGCGGCGGGGCGGCGGCCGTCGCCGCGGCGGCGAGAGCGGCCCGGACGATCTCGGCGACCTCGGGCGGCAGTCCGGGTTCCGCCTCGAGCTGCCGAAAGACCAGCTCCCCCGGCCGGATCGGGACTCGCTCGGATTGCTCACACACAGATTCCACGACTTCTCCACCCCCTCGGGACCACACGCGCTCCCCGGCCCCGGGCGTGATCGAACGATCGAAAGCTGTGCCGAACGCTACCGGATAACGGCCCGATAGTGCAGTGGGGAAGGGAGGGCACGCGTCCGGGACGGTGCGACAGTGGCGTTTCCGGACCGAATACGCGAGGGATGGAGAGGCGAACCTGCCCGCGGGGATGGGATCTGGTCATCGGCCGATCCGACTCCGGCCGATGGCCACCCCTCGCCAACCCCGTCGGGCAGCTCGTTGGTGTCACCCACCAGGGGTGGCTCGGTCTTGCCGAACAGGACAGGATGCCAGAGGTATCCGGATTGCGCAACCGCAGGCGTACGCGAATACCTCTCGGCGACAACCTCTTCCACATCCCAGCGGCGGTGACACGTTTGTGTCGGTGCGGTGCGATACAACTCTTCGGACCGAGGAAACGGGGGCATGATGATCGAACGATACGGACTCACCGGATGACGCCGCAGTGGTCGGAGAACCAGGTGACAGCACTCGCGCCGGATACGAGTTCACTCACCGCCGCGCGCAAACTCGCCGGGAAATGGTCGGGCACCGGCTGGTGCGGAACCACACTGTGGGGATTGTGCAAAGGCAGCGGCCGGACGCCCTACCAGACGATCGTCGATCTGTCCGGGCCGGCGTTCCGGTGCTCGTGCCCGAGCCGGAAATTTCCCTGCAAACATGCGTTGTCGTTACTACTGCTGTGGTCCGGCGGGACGGTCGAGGAAACCGGCGAAACGGCCGATTTCGCCGCCGAGTGGATCGGCCGCCGGGCGGCGGCCGCCGCCGCACCGAAGAAGAAACGCGTGCCGAGCACGGCCGCGGCGCAGCAGCGGCACGAGCGGGTCACGGCGGGCTTGGCCGAACTCGAAACCTGGCTGACCGACCAGATCCGCACGGGGCTGGCCCAGACGGACCGCTCCCCTGCCGCGTTCGAAGCCGTGGCCGCACGCATGGTCGATGCGCAGGCACCCGGTATCGCCGCCGCGCTGCGCCGATTACCGGCGGCGGTGGTCGGGCGGTCCAACTGGCCCGAAGTGGTACTGGGCCGGTTCGCCTGGCTGCGGCTACTGCTGGTGGCCCACGCGACACTGGATACGTCGGCGGCGCCCTCGGCCGCGACCGTTCGCACCCATATCGGCTATCCGACGACGACGGATACCGTTCTCGCCGAACCGGGAGTGCGTGACCGGTGGGTCACGCTGGGAATACGCACCGGCGAACAAGAAGGGCTCCACACCCGTCGCAGCTGGTTGTACGGGGTGCGCACCCGCCGCCGGGCAATGCTGATCGACCATTCCCACGGTTCGCCGGCGTTCGACACCGAGGTCCCACCGATCGGCCTGGTGGCGGAAGCGGGCCTGCACTTCTATCCGGCGGCCGCACCGCTGCGTGCCGTGGCCGGCTCCGATTCGGCCGCGCCCATGCCGGATACCGGCGCAATCGCGGCCATGTCCGGGTCCGGCACGATCGCCGACGCGTTGGGTGAATTCGCCACGGCCGCCGCGGCCGACCCGTGGCTGGAGTCCTGGCCGGTGCTGCTGCGCACGGTCGTCCCGGTCGAGCGGGCCGGCGATTGGCTGCTCGCCGAACCCGACGGCACCGCGATACCCCTGGTGGAACCCGCCGAACCGTGGCGGCTCCTGGCCTTGTCCGGAGGGCGGCCGGTCGCCGTTTTCGGCCTCTGGACGGGGCGGGCGCTGGAAGCCGTATCGGTGCTCGCCGGTGGGGAGTTCCACGACGCCGGTCCCGTTGCCGATACCGCCCATACCGCCTTCGCCGCCGGCCCGGAGGCAGCTTCGATCGCCTTACTCGGCACCGCCCGGGGCGCCGCCGCACTCCCGGCGCTTCCCGGCCCGGTCGGCGCGGCCGCCGCGGCATTGCCCGGTACGGACGCGGCCTGCCGGCTACTGGACGCCACAGCGCTGGAAATGGCCTGGTTGCGTGGCGGATATGTACCGGTGCACGCCGAATTGCCCGCGGAGCCCGCCGCCGAGGATTTGCGGCCGGTACTGCCCCCGGCCGCGGCCGACCGCCTGGCCGTGCTGATCGAATCCCGGCCGGAATTCCTCCCGGAATGGTTCGCCGCCGCCGCACCGCACGACTACCGCGCACCGGATCGACTGGCCGGGCAACTGCTCGACTTCGCCGCACGCGATACCGGCCTCCGGGAAGCTGCCCTGCGGCTCGCCGGCACCCGGGGCCGCTGGCTCGCGGAATCCATTCCCCGCTGGCACAGTCTCGTTCGGCGCGATACCGCAGACCCCGAACCGGACGCCGACACCTGGCGGCTTGGCCTGCCACCGGAACGGATCCGGTGGCTGGCCGGGCTGCGCCACCGCGACCCGGCCGCCGCGCGCGAAGCCCTCGAGGCGGCCTGGCCACGTGAATCGGGCGAACCGAAGGCCGAACTGCTGGCTGTTCTGTCCGACGGACTGGGGCCGGCGGACGAGGCCCTGCTCGAACGTGCCCTGCGTGATCGCCGCGGCGATGTGCGCCGCACGGCCGCCGGACTACTGGCCCGGCTACCCGATTCGGCCTTGGCCGGCCGGATGTCCGCACGGGCCGCAACTTGGCTGAAGTACGGAGCCGGTGGGCCGGAGCAGACCGCGGAGCTGGTAGTGGACATCCCGGAAACCCTGGACTCCGACACGGTGCGCGACGGTTTCACCGATAACGCCGTGGCATCCGGCTACCGCTGGAACGGACAGCCCGACCTGACTGCCGCCCGGCTGCGCAGGCTCGTAGCCAATCTCCCGCTCGCTCAGTGGACCACCACCCTGGGCCCCCCGGACCGAGCAGTAGCGACCCGCATCGACGACCGGTTCCGGCAGCCGCTGTTCGACGGCTGGATGGACGCGGCACTCACCCAGCGTGATCCCGGATGGGCCGCCGCCCTGTTCGCCGCGGGCACTCCCTCGAATGCGGCGATCCTGCGGCGCCGGGAGTTGTTCGCCCTGATCCCGGCCGCCGACCAGGCGCGCCACCTGGCCCGTTTGGATGCCTCATGGCTGTCCGAAATCGAATCGCTGTTACCGGCCGTGGCCCAGCCGTGGCCGCCCGAAGTGGCCGGGCATCTGCTGCATCTGTTCGCCGAGCGGGCCCGGACCGCGGAACGCCGCCCGGGTGCACCGGGAACCCCGCCGACCGCGCACCGTTCACTGCTGCACACCGCCGCCCGCCATATGCCACCCGACTGCGAACAGGCAGCCGTCACGATGGCGAACCGCTGCACCGACAAGGAGTGGACGATGGCCCTCCTCCTGCTCGGTCATGAACTCCACCAACGATCCGTCATGCTCGAGGAGCTGAATTGACCACCACCGAAACCGCCCCGCCCGCACCGCTGCTGCGCCCGCACGCGGAACAGGCATTCGCCGCCGAACTGAGCGCACTCGCCGCCGCCGACGACCGGCCCCGCCCACCGTCGTGGAAGCTTTCGCCCTGGGCGGTGGTGACCTACCTGCTCGGCGGCACCCTCGACGACGCAACGGTGATCACCCCCAAATACGTCGGCCCGCGCCGGCTGATGGAGGTCGCGGTCGCCACCCTCGCCACCGATCGCGCCCTCCTGCTGCTCGGCGTTCCCGGTACCGCGAAGACCTGGGTTTCCGAACATCTTTCGGCGGCGGTGAGCGGATCGTCCACGCTACTGGTCCAGGGCACCTCGGGCACCGCCGAGGAGGCCGTCCGGTACGGCTGGAACTACGCCAGGCTGCTCGCCGAGGGTCCCACCGACGCCGCCCTGGTGGCCTCACCGATCCTCACCGCGATGCGCACGGGTGCCATCGCGCGGCTCGAGGAACTGACCCGGATCCCCTCCGATGTGCAGGATGCGCTGATCACCATCCTGTCCGAGAAAACCCTGCCGATCCCGGAACTCGGGACAGAAGTACAGGCCGCCAAGGGGTTCAACATCATCGCCACCGCCAACGATCGCGACCGCGGCGTGAACGAACTGTCCTCGGCCCTGCGCCGCCGCTTCAATACGGTGGTCCTGCCGCTTCCCGGCAGCGAGGCCGAAGAGATCGATATCGTCACCCGCCGGGTCGCGCAATTGGGGTCGGCACTGGAGTTGCCCGAGGTTCCGGCGGCCGCCGAGGAGGTGCGCCGGGTGGTGCGGATCTTCCGGGAGTTGCGCGCCGGTATCACGGCCGACGGCCGGACCAAACTCAAATCACCGTCCGGAACGCTGTCGACCGCCGAAGCCATCTCGGTGATCACCAACGGAATGGCGCTGTCGGCGCATTTCGGTGACGGCGTCCTGCGGGCCGCGGATATCGCGGGCGCGGTAATCGGTTCGGTGATCAAGGATCCGGTCGCGGATTCGGTGGTGTGGACGGAGTACCTCGAGGCCGTGGTCCGCGAACGCGACGAATGGTCCGATTTCTACCGTGCCTGCCGGGAGATCACCGGATGAGTGAGTCCGGCCCGGAGGAGCCGGGCGAGACCCGGGTCTACGGAATACGGCACCACGGGCCCGGTTCGGCTCGATCGCTGCGCTCGGCGCTCGAAGAGTTCCGGCCGGATATGGTCCTGATCGAGGGGCCGGCAGATGCGGACCCACTGGTCCCCCACATAGCCGCCGATGCGATGGAACCGCCGGTAGCGCTACTCGGTTACGTTGCCGACGAACCGGCGCGCGCGGCGTTCTGGCCGTACGCGGTGTTCTCCCCGGAGTGGCAGGCACTGCGCTACGCCGTCGGAAACGGTATAGCGGTGCGGTTCTGCGACCTACCCGCGTCGGCGGCGCTGGCCGTCGAAGACAGCGGTGGCGGCCGCGACGCCCTCGCCGAATTGGCCGCCGCGGGCGGCTATGACGACGCGGAGCGCTGGTGGGATGCTGTGGTCGAATCGAGCACCGACGCCGGAACTTTCCCCGCCATCACCGAGGCCATGGCGGCTCTGCGCGACCACGCCCGCACCGAGTTGCCTTCCGATGTCCCTGCGGCCGACTCGACAGCCGGCCGCAGCGCACCAGAATTGCACCTGGGCACCGCATCGACCGAACCCGGCGATCCGCGATCTCGCGGTTCGTACCGGCCGGGCAAGGCGGCTGACGTATCCGCCGACTTGCTGCCGAGCCGATCGCAGGCCACGCGCGACATCGCGGGAGAGACCGGCGCCGGCGCCCACGGCGAGGCAGGCCCGGATCCGCTGGTTCTCGATCGGCACACGCTTGTCCGTGAGGCGCATATGCGGCAGGTGCTGCGGCAGGCCCGTAAGGACGGTGCCCGGCGGATCGCTGTCGTCTGTGGCGCGTGGCATGCGCCCGCGCTGTGCGATCCACTCGGCCCGGCGAACGCCGATCGACATCTGCTGAAGGGCCTTCCGAAGGTGAAGGCGAAGTTGACCTGGGTGCCGTGGACGCATTCCCTCCTCGCCGCGGCCTCCGGCTACGGTGCGGGCGTCACTTCCCCCGGTTGGTACCACCATCTGTTCACCGTCACCGAGCATCCGATCGTCTCCTGGCTCACCAAGGTCGCACGGCTGCTGCGCGATCATGATCTGCCGGTGTCCAGTGCCCATATCATCGAGGCCGTCCGGCTGGCGGAAACCCTTGCTGCCCTGCGCTCACGGCCACTGGCGGGACTGTCCGAGGTCACCGAGGCGACCCGGGCGGTGTTGTGCGAGGGTGACGATACGGTGTTGCGGCTGGTCGGTGCCGAGCTCGTGGTGGGTGAGGCGCTCGGCGCCGTCCCGGCCGAAACCCCCACCGTGCCGCTGGCGGCCGATCTCCGTGCACAGGCGCGCACGCTGCGACTGAAACAGGAGGCCCTGTCCCGGACGCTGGACCTGGATCTGCGCAAGGACCGCGATATCGCCAAATCACGGCTGCTGCATCGGCTGCGACTGCTGGGCGTGCACTGGGGTATTCCCGCGGCCGGGACGGCCGGATCCACCGGAACATTCCGGGAATCCTGGGAACTGCGCTGGGAACCCGAATTCGCGGTCCGGGTGATCGAGGCGGCCCGCTGGGGTACCACGGTGCAGGCGGCCGCCGAGGCGAAGATCCTCGATACGGCGGGCCGGGACGGCAGCGCTGTGGCCGAATTGACCGACGCCCTGGAATTCGCGCTGCTGGCCGAGCTACCGGGTGCTCTCGACGGCCTGATCCGGCGGCTCGGTTCCGCGGCCGCGATCGACCACGACATCACCCACCTGCTCGCCGCGCTCCCGGGTGTGCTGCGCACCCTGCGCTACGGCGATGTGCGCGGCACCGATACCTCGGCTCTGGCCCAGGTCGCCGACAGCATGCTCGTTCGGATCTGTGCCGGTCTCCCGGCGGCGGTCACGGGGCTCGGCGACGATACCGCCGCCGCCCTGCGCGCACAGCTCGATGGGTTGAACACCGCGATACACACCCGCGACGACCCCGAGTCCACCGAACGCTGGCTGGCGGCACTGGGGCGGATGGCGGACCGCACGGATATCCACGGGATGCTCACCGGCCGGGTGGTCCGGCTGCTCTGCGATGCCGGCCGGTTCGAATCGGACGAGGCCTCCCGCAGGCTGGCCGCCGCGCTGTCGATCGGCAATACCGCGGCCGCGAAGGCCGCATGGGTGGACGGTTTCGTCGGCGGGCGGGGGCTGGTGCTGGTTCACGACCGGGCCCTGCTGCGTCTGGTCGACGACTGGCTCGCCGGGCTCACCGGCGAGCAGTTCATGGAAGTGGTGCCGCTGCTGCGGCGTACCTTCGGTGCCTTCGAGTCCGGGGAACGCCGGGCCATCGGATCGGCCGTCCGCGATACCGGGCAAGAGGTACCGGCGGCGCACACCGATATCGATTCCGGACGTGGCGCACTCGTATTGCGCGCTGTCGCAGACATTTTGGGGGTACCGGCATGAACAGCACCGCACCGCACCCGGCCTCGGACGAGGAGCGGCTGCGCCGGTGGCGCCTCGTCTTGGGCGGCGCGGCCGGTCCCGCGCTCGGCGAGCTCACCGGAGCAGACGATGCGGCCGTCGACAAGGCGCTGGGCGCCGTGTACGACGCGAATCGCGGGGCCGGCCGTCCGGGCGGTGACCGATCCGCCGGCCTCGGTGGATCGGCACCGCGGGTGGCGCGCTGGCTCGGCGATATCCGCACCTATTTTCCGTCGACCGTGGTCGAGGTGATGCAGCGGGATGCGGTAGAGCGACTGGGCCTCACGCAGTTGCTGCTGGAGCCCGAACTCATGGAGGCAGTCGAACCCGACGTTCATCTGGTCGGCACACTGCTCAGCCTGAACCGGGCGATCCCGGAGACCACCAAATCGACCGCCCGGATGGTGGTCGGCAAAGTCGTCAAGGAAATCGAGGAGCGGATCGCCGCCCGTACCGTCGCCGCGGTGAGCGGGGCACTCAACCGGGCCACCCGCACCATCCGGCCCAAACCCCGCGATATCGACTTCGATCGCACCATCCGCAAGAACCTCGCCAACTATCTGCCCGAGCAGCGCACCATCATCGCCGAACATCTGGTCGGATACGGCCGCCGGTCGCAGGCGGTGCACCGGGACGTGATCCTGGCCATCGATCAGTCCGGGTCGATGGCTTCCAGCGTCGTGTACTCCTCGGTGTTCGGCGCGGTCCTGGCCTCCATGCGTGCGCTGCGCACCTCGCTGGTGGTCTTCGATACCGAGGTCGTCGATCTCACCGATAAACTCAGCGATCCGGTCGATGTGCTGTTCGGTACCCAGCTCGGCGGCGGCACCTATATCAATCGGGCCATCGCCTACTGCCAGTCACTCATCACGCGCCCCACCGACAGCTTGTTCTTCCTGATCTCGGATCTCTACGAGGGCGGCGTCCGCGAGGAGATGCTGCGCCGGATCAACGCGATGAAGGAAGCCGGGGTGCAGGTAGTGGTGCTGCTGGCGCTCTCCGACGACGGCGCCCCCTCCTACGATCGCGAGAACGCCGCCGCACTGGCCGCACTCGGCGTTCCCGCGTTCGCCTGCACCCCGGACCGTTTCCCGGACCTCCTGGCCGAAGCCCTCAACCGCGGCGACCTCCGCCACTGGGACACCGACCGGACGTAACTCGACCGCACGACCAGCCGGCACAAACACCAGGCACCCCCGCCCCCACTCAGGAGCCCCTCGACCCCGTGCACCCCGAATGGTCAACCTCCATGGTTCGGGGCCCGTCTCGTTCTGGAGCGACGGAGCGGGGGAGCGAAGCGGAGGAGCGGAGGAGTGAAGAACGAGACCCATAGGGCCCCGAACCCCGCGCCGCCGGGGGCGGCGCCATAGACACAGCTCACATATCGGCGATGGCGGCCAGCGGTGGTGTGCGGGCGGCACGCACCGCCGGCCACAGCGCGGCCAGCACTCCCACCACCGCGGAACCGATCAGCATGTACACCAGCTGATCCCACGGAACCGCGATCTGGTCCAGGCCGAGATCGCGCAGGGTGCGCAGGAATCCGACGCCGAGCCCCAGCCCCAGGACCGCACCGACGAGTGCGCCGAAGACCGCGATGAGCATGGATTCCAGATAGATGGTGCGCCGGACCTGCGACCGCTGGGTACCGACCGCGCGCAACATACCGATTTCGCGTCGCCGTTCCACCACCGACAGCGCGAGCGTATTGACGATCCCGAGCACGGCGATCACCACCGCCAGGGCGAGCAGGCCGTACAGGATCGCCAGCATATTGTTGATCTGCTTCGCGTTCTCGCCCTTGAATTGCTCGCGGTCCTGCACCTGGACGATCACGAATTCCTCGGTGGCCCGTTCCAGGTCGGTCCGCATGGCCGCCAGATCGGCATCGGGTGCCGCTTTGATCAGTACCGCGGCTTCGGTCCGCATGGATACCGGCATCGCTTTCTCGTAGACCGCGGACGGTACGATCAGCGGCCCCAGTACCTGCGAATCCGCGTACACACCGGATACGGTCAGCGGGATTTCGGCACCGCCCAGGGTGTTGATCACCAGCTGTTCGCCGGCGCCGACCCCGTGCTCGGTCGCCTCGTCCTCGCTGAGCAGAATTTCCGAATCCCCCAGTGATGCTGCGCCACTGAGTATTTCGATATTCACGACCTGTTCGAGGGGGCCGTCCGGCGAGGTGCCGAATTCGTCGTCGTCGCCGATTTTCAGCGCTACCCCGCGTAGTCCGACGACGTCAGCGGCCGCAGGCACCTTTTCCCGGACCGCGTCGCTCGCGCCGGCCGGTACACCCATCATCGGCGGTCCGGCGAGGACATAATCGGCTTCCACGCCTTGATCGACGAGCCGGGAGATGCTGACCTTCGCCGATTCGCCCAGCATCCCGATCGCGGTGACCAGCATCAGTCCGAGGGTCAGCGCGAATGCGGTGGCCGCGGTGCGCCGCGGATTGCGGACCGCGTTGTTACGCGCCATCTGCCCGATCGGGCCGAACGGCCGGATCAGCCAGCCGAGCCCGGCCAGCACCGGCCGCGACAATGCTGGGGCGGCGAACAGTACGGCGAGGATCAGCCCCAGTGCGCCGACCCCGACGACCGCCGCGGCACCACCCCCGGTGTTGCGTGCACCGAGCACCACCAGCACCACACCCGCGACGGCGAGAACCGCGCCCGCGATCGTGCGGCCCCGCAGCGAGTCGCCGGCGGAGGCGAACTCCTCGCGCATCGCCTGCACCGGCGGAATCCGGGAGGCACGCCGGGCCGGTGCGTACGCGCTCACCACGGTCACCAGCAACCCGACCGCGAAGGCCACCAGCACTGTGCGGGGCAGAACGGCCATGGTTCCCGTCGGCAGGCCGAGGTCGAAGGCGTTCAGCACCGCGGCCAATCCGTAGGCGAGCGCGATACCCGCGAGCAGCCCGAGCAGGCTGCCGATGACACCGACGATCAATGCTTCGGCCACCACCGAGCGGCCGACCTGTCCGCGACCGGCACCCACGGCGCGCAACAGTGCCAGCTCCCGCAGTCGCTGCGCCACCAGCATGGAGAAGGTGTTGTAGATGATGAAGGTGCCGACGATCAGCGCGATGGCGCCGAATGCGAGCAGGAAGTAGTTCAGGAAGTTCAGTGCCTCGGAGATCTCGGCCTTCATCTCCGCGCGGACCTGATCCCCGTTCTGCGCCTTGTAGTCCGGGTAGAGCATGGACAGCCGGTCGCGCAGCGTATCGCCGGGGATTCCCTCGGCGGCGATATCGAGATAAGCGATATGCGCACCGTCGGTGAACAGTTCCCGGGCCTGGGCCTCGGTGAACTGCACTCCGATGAAACCGCCGGTATCGGCGGCCGGGGCGTAGAGCCCGGTGACGGTGACATCGATCGGGCCGGGGTGGGAGGGCACCAGCACCTTGGTGCGATCACCCACCGCGAGCCCCGCGGTTTCGGCGGCGCCGGTGTTGAGCGCGACCTGGCCCGGTTCGGCCGGAGGTACGCCTGCGACGAACGGGTCCGGCTGGGCGACCGATCGCTCGGGCGGCAGGTAGGCCAGACCGAAGCTCGGTGCCCCGCCGGTCTGCACGGCTTTGTCGCCGGCCGGGTCGAGCAGCACCACGGAGCCCTCGATACCGGGCGCGACGGTCCGGACCCCGTCCATGGCGGCCACATCGTCGGCCACCTCCTGCGGGATACCGGGAGACTGCCGTTCCTCGGGACTCAACCGGACGTCCACCCCGGCGGCTTCATTGGCGAAGATCCCGTCGAAGGTGCGTTGCAGAGTATCGGTGAAGACAAAAGAGCCCGCGATGAACGCTGTCCCGAGCACGACGGACAGCAGCGTGAGCGCCAGCCGGACCTTGTGCGCGGCGAGATTGCGCAGGGCCACCGTGCGCATCGGGTGTGCGGCCACTATCGGGTCTCCTGTGTCGTGCGGGGAGCCCCCGCACCCCGGTCGGTCCGGTGCATGGCGGTGCGAGGGTTCACCGGGCTTCCAGCGCCTTCATCCGGTCCAGCACGGTCTCGGCCGTCGGATCGCGCATCTCGTCGACGATACGACCGTCGGCCAGGAAGATCACCCGGTCCGCGTACGCGGCAGCCGCCGGTTCGTGGGTGACGATGACTACCGTCTGGCCGAATTCGTCCACCGCGGCGCGCAGGATCGAGAGCACCTCACCGGAGGACCGGGAATCCAGGTTGCCGGTCGGTTCGTCACCGAAGATGATCTCCGGTTTGCCCGCCAGCGCCCGCGCACACGCGACCCGTTGCTGCTGCCCACCGGACAGTTCGCTGGGCCGGTGCCCCAGCCGGTCCTCCAGGCCGAGCCGCTTCAGTACGGTCGCGAGCCATTCCGCTTCGGGCGCGCGACCGGCGATATCGAGGGGCAGGGTGATGTTCTCCAGCGCGGTCAGCGTCGGGACCAGGTTGAACGCCTGGAAGACGAAGCCGATCCGGTCCCGCCGCAGGGCCGTCATCTCCTTGTCGGAGAGGTCGGTGAGCTCGGTATCGCCGATCCGCACCTGCCCCGAACTCGCCGCATCCAACCCGGCCAGACAGTGCATGAGGGTGGATTTTCCCGAACCCGACGGCCCCATGATGGCGGTGAATTCCCCGCGGGTGAGATCGACCGATACCGCGTCCAACGCCGTGACCCGGGTTTCCCCGGACCCGTAGACCTTCGTGAGTTCGAGGGCACCGGCAGCGACAGCGGACCCGGGACCGGCCGACTCCGTATCGACAGCATGAGCAGTCATGGGTCCAGTCTGTCGGGCCACGCGCCGCCGCGCCATCCGGGATACCCCTGACCCCGGACCCCGCACCGTCGTCCTCTGGTAGCGGGGTGTATCACCCGACGCCTTCGAGGAGCCGAACCACCAGGCGCCTGCGTCACTCCTTGGTGCCCTGAAGATGGTGTTGACCAGCACCATTCTCATCGTCGCCGTCGCCCTGGTTTTCGATGGCAACCCCCACCACCTATCCCCACATGCCCAGCGGCGTCACCGAGTCCAGCGAGGCACGGAAGAACCCAACGCAATCAGCAGCGAGGCCGAACCCAGCAAGCCCCCGGAAAGACCCCCAACGCAACCAACAGCGACGCCGAACCCAGCAAGCCCCCCGGGAGGAACCCCAACGCAACCAACGGCGGCGCCGAACCCGAGCAAGCCCCCCGGAAAGAACCCCAACGCAACCAACGGCGGCGCCGAGTCTTACGAGGCCCTGAAAGGTTTTGGCCCGTCCCTGCTGTCAGTGCTCGAGGCAATGCGGCGCAGCCGCGAGCATCGAGCGCTGACAGCAGGGACCAAGGGGGCCAAAACCCGCGCCGCCGCAGGCGGCGCCAATAGATACAGCCGCCAATATTACAGCGGCGCCGACTTCCACCAGGTCACCATCTCGGGGATGGTGCCGACGATGCCGTCGGTGTACATCAGGTACTGCGCCCGCTCCGGATGGTTGGTGAACACCGTGATCATTTTCGGGCCGTCGCTGTCCCATTTGTAGTTGGTGTACGTGCGGTTGCCGTTGGTATCGCTGGATTTCTCGGCCGTGGCGGGCAGGCCCTTCACCACCGAGTCCACCGCGGTGGCGGAGTCGTAGACGTAGATCCGGTAGAACGGGTCTTCGTTGTTGCCGCCGCCGTAGCAGCGCCATTGCCAGGCCCATTTCCCGAAATCGGGTTCGCCGTCGTCCGGGGTGGGCGTGTAGCCGTCATCGGTTTCCCAGCATTTCGCGCCGTCGTAGCCGATTTCCTCGTCTTTGGTCGCGGGCACCATCCGGGGGAATTCTTTGCTGATCGAATCCGAGTTGGCCGGGACGGGGGCGACGGTGGTCTGGGTGCTGGTGGCGGCGCCGGCTTGGTTCCCGTTGCCGCCGTCGTCGCCGCCGGTGGCGAGGGCCACGACACCGATGACTACTCCGATCAGCACCACGAGTCCGATGCAGATGGCGGCGATGAGTCCGGTGTTCGATTTGGCCGGCGGCGGCGCGCCCTGCGGCATCTGTCCCATCGGCTGCGGATAGCTGGTGGGCTGGGTGTAGGCACCCGATCCACCGCCGTACGGCTGGCCGGGGTTCGGATATCCCGGTCCGCTCCCGTAGGGCTGCTGGTGCTGCATATCCCCGCCGGGACGTCCCATATCGACCGGCTGCTGCTGGAAACCGCCGGCGTACTGCGGTTGCTGCCCCTGCTGGGCGCCGCTGACGTACGGCGGGGGTTGCTGCTGGACACCACCGCCGTACGGCTGCGCCTGGGTGCCGCTGGCATAGGGCTGCGGCGCGGCGGTGCTCGGATATGGATTGGCGCCGCTGCTGTACGGGACGTTCGGTGGCTGATATGTCGCCGCGACCGCGGTGGGCGGCCCCGACCCGATAAGGGGTGCACCCGGAGAGGTCAGCGCCTGCTTCGCGGCCTCGGCGAACTCGCTGCACGAGGCGAAGCGGTCGTCGGGGCGTTTGGCCATCGCCTTGGCCAGCACCACGTCCAGCGACGGCGGCAGTTCCGGCCGGGCCGCGTTCAGCGACGGCGGCGGCGATTGCAGATGCCCCTGGATCACCCCGGCCGGGTTGGTGGAGGTGAACGGACCGTTGCCGGTGAGCAGCCAGTACAGCGAACACGCCAGCGAGTACTGGTCCGAGCGGTGGTCCAGATCGGCACCGGTGAGCTGTTCGGGTGACGCATAGGCCAGCGTGGCCGTGAAAGTGCCGGTCTGGGTGAGATGCCCGGTGTCGTCGCGCAACCGCGCGATACCGAAATCGGTGAGGTAGACCCGTTCGCCGCGGCCGCCGGTGGACCGTGCCAGCAGGATGTTGGCCGGTTTGACGTCGCGGTGCATCACCCCCATACCGTGCGCATAGTCCAGCGCGGAGGCGGTTTCGGCGATGATCTGCACGGCCCGTTCCGGCGGCAGTTTCTGCGGATCGACCGACGCGGCGTCGATACCGTCGATGTACTGCATGGAGATCCACAGCTGCTCGTCCTCGAGCCCGCGGTCGTACACCGTCACGATATTGGGATGGTCCAGGCGGGCGACCAGATCGGCCTCCCGTTCGAATCTGGCGCGCACCTCCTTATCGAAGAACATCTCCCGATTCAGTAGTTTCAGCGCCGTCATCCGCGGCAGTCGCGGATGTTTCGCCAGGTAGACCGAGCCCATCCCACCCCGGCCGAGTTGCCGGTCGATGACATAGCCGGCGAAAACATCGCCGTTGGCCAGCATGTCCGCTCCAATTCCCGCCACACCACCGGGACCCACCGGCAGCACCTGCGTAGACGAAAAGCGTGACCGGACCGCAGCGGTTCGGTCACGCGAAATCATCGAAACCATAGCAGGAGTCGATGCTCCGCCGACGGCTCTCGCCGACGGGCAAACCAGCACGCGAGACGCCCGCCGCGCCCGGCGCGGGGATCGGCTCCGCCCGGTCGGGCCCGCCCGTGCATACCGCCGCGTCGGCCGTGGCCGGATCGGCTACGGACTCCACCTCGACGAGGCACGTTCCGGCGGGCGCCGTCGGACGATGGACTGCGCTGGTACCGGGTCAGGGAGTAGCGCCGGGGCGCGGCGGCGGACTGCCCGTCTCGGGCGGGTCCGCGCCCGGGCGACGGCGGAAGCGGGGCAGATCGATGACCGCCGGGTCGGCGGGTTCGGCGCGGGGCCGGTCGACCGGCCGTGGGAGGTCGCCGGGACCGCGGGTTCCGGGGCCGGGTGGCCGGAATTCGTTCGGGGCGGGCGGGGGCACTCCGGCATTCGGCGGCGGGCGATTACCGGCTCCCCCGGGCTGCGGGCCGGCACCGTGCGGGTGGCGGAATTCGCTGGATCCGTGCGGTGGTACCGCCGGACCCGGATGCCGGTATTCGCTGGACGCGTACCGCGGTGGAACCACACCGGCCTGGCGGTATTCGGTGGACCGGTACGGCGGCGCACCCCGCCCGCCCGGTTGCCCGAATTCCCCCGAACCGTAGCCGGGGCCGCCGGGGCCGTGCCGGGGTCCGGGACGCAAACGCACCCCCTGCCCAGGGGGGCGCCCGCCCCGCGGACCCGGCGGCCGCAGCGCCAGCTGCGCGGCGGCGGCGAATTCGGTGCAGCTCAGGAACCGCTCGCCCGGGTTCTTGGCGAGGGCACGCGCCATGACCGCGTCCAGCGCCGGAGGCAGCCCGGGCCGGATCCGGCTCAGCCGCGGGACCGGCGCGGTGAGATGCGCCTGGATGAGTTCGGCCGGGTTGCTGCCCGGGTACGGGCCGGATCCGGTGAGCAGCCAGAACAGAGTGCAGGCCAGCGAATACTGGTCGCCGCGATGATCCAGTTTGGCCCCCGTGAGTTGTTCGGGCGCCGCGTAGGCCAGGGTCGCGGTGATGGTATCGGCCGCGGCGATGGTGGTTTCGGCGTCGCGGACCCCGGCGATCCCGAAATCGGTGAGCAGCACCCGTTCCGGCTGCCCGATGGGCGGTTTGGCGAGCAGGATATTGCCCGGTTTCACATCCCGGTGCAGCACCCCGTTGGCGTGGGCGAAGTCCAGGGCGACCCCGGTATCGCCGATGATCTGCACCGCCCGGCGCGGGTCCAGGACCTGCAGGTCCACCAGCGAGGCATCGGATCCGGGCACGTACTGCATCGAGATCCACAGCTGTTTTCCCTCGGCACCGCGGTCGTAGACGGTGACGATATTGGGGTGCTCGAGCCGGCCGGCGAGTTCTGATTCGCGTTCGAAACGTAGCCGGATCTCCCTGTCCGAGTACAGGTCCGGGTTGAGCAGTTTGAGGGCCACCAGCCGGGGCAGCCGCGGATGTCTGGCGAGGAAGACCATGCCCATTCCGCCGACCCCCAGGCGCCGTCGGATGAGATAGCCCGCGAAGTCCTCACCAGGCTGGAGCATCGCCGAATTTCCCCCTCGTCGGGTCGTGCACGATTCTACCGGTGTATCTTCCCGCACCGCCCCGGCGCAAGGCGAGGGCGTGGTGTCGGTGCCGGCCGATAGTCTGACGGTATGCGCATTGGAGCACACGTCCGGATGGACAGCGACCCGATCGGGTACGGCGAGCAACTCGGGGCCGATGTCGTACAACTGTTCGTGGTGGATCCGCAGAGCTGGGACAAACCCGTACCCCATCCCGCCACCGAACAGATCCTCGCCAGCCCGATCGATGTGGTGGTGCACTCCTCATATCAGATCAATGTGGCCAGTACCAACAACCGGCTGCGGATGCCGTCGCGCAACGCGGTGGCTCTACAGGCGCAGGCCGCCGCCGATATCGGCGCGTTCGGTCTGGTCGTGCACGGTGGTCATGTGCGGTCCGGCGAGGAGATGGAGGCCGGGTTCGTCAACTGGCGCAAATTGTTCGAACGCCAGCAGGACAAGGGCGGTTTCGCGGTGCCGATCCTGATCGAGAACACGGCCGGCGGAAACCATGCCATGGCCCGGCATTTCGATACGATCGCCCGCCTGTGGGACGCGGTCGGCGACTACGGCGCCGGGTTCTGCCTGGACACGTGCCACGCCTGGGCGGGCGGCGAAGAGCTGGTGGGCGTGGTGGAACGGATCCGCGCGATCACCGGCCGGATCGATCTGGTGCATCTGAACTCCTCGCGCGATGCCTTCGATTCCGGCGCCGACCGGCATGCCAATTTCGCCTCCGGCACCATCGACCCGGAACTGCTCGCGGAGGTGTGCCGCACCGCCGACGCACCCGTCGTGCTGGAAACCCCCGCCGAAGGTATGGCCGACGATCTCGCCTATCTCCGCGAGCACATCGGGTAACGGAGCATCCGCCCACGGGGTAGCGACCGACTGCGCGTGTCGAGTCCGTGGCCGGTGTTTCGCCGCGCGTACGGTCCTGCGCCCTCGGACGAAGCAGGTCGGGTCCGCACCGTCCACTCCGTGGACCCGTCGCCACCGTCGGACTGCACAGACAGCCGCCCGCGTGCCTCCGCGCCATCCGTCGAGCATCACACCCATGGCCGCCATGCCGTACCTCCGCGCCGCCGGCGGCCGGCGGCGTCGGCGATCGACCGCGCCGGGCCGTGCCCGGAGACGCCTCGCCCGGTTCGAGGCCGTCGACGGGACCGGCGCGGCGTGATCTGCATCCTTCCGGGCAAACCCGGTCGTACCTACCGGGTGCACGATGAGCGACACTATGACCTATGCATTACCGGCCACCGACCGATAGGCCCGTCGAGACACCGTTCGATCCGGTGGCCCGCTCCGGCTCTTCTCTCACCCCGGCTATCCGCCACCGGGCTGCGGCAGCACCCGGTCGTCCGGGGTACCGGGCCGGAGCCGCATGGTGAGGCGGCATCGCACCGGTCGCGGTCCACGGGGTCGCCGGCGTGACGAGCTACGCGCTCCGGCCCATCGCCGGCCCACCGTCAATCCCAATCCCGCGGCACTTACGGATAAGCCGTGTGGCGGCGTGATGTGCGTCCGGCCGGGTCCCGGGCGACCGGAAGAGCAGTCCTGACTCGCAAATAATTTCCCGTCGTGGTCGCTCGCACCGTACCGGTGGGCAGTCCGGTCAGCGCACGCCTGGCAGACCCCCGAACAGCACCTGGAACACCGTCGGGTGGTTCTGATAGATGCGGGTCGACGGTATGTACGGGTGCACCTCGGAGGTGTCGGTGACCACGTAGTCGGCGTGGCTGCCGGGTACCCGGTCCAGCACCCCGTCGCAGCGCGGCCCACCGGTCGCGTTCACCTTGGGCAGGTCTTCGGGGTACTTGTAGGCCTCGGCGCCGTACATGAAGCCGGCGTTGAAGGACGCACCGGGAACGCGGCCGCCGACCAGGTCCTCGGCCAGCGGCATCGCCGTGGCCAGCCCGCGGATCGTGCAGTCCAGCGCGGGCCGGTAGGTGTCCAGCAGGTCGGTGGTGGGCAGGAGCAGGTCCAGTGCGGTGCCCAGATTCTGTTCGTTCTCGGCCAGCACGGCACCGGTGGTATCGGCCAGGCCGATCGTTTCCAGCAGCAGAGTGTCGAAGTTCTGTTCGTTCTCGGTGAGGGTGTTGCTGAGGGTGGTGGCGTTGTCGACGGTGCGGAGCAGGTCAGGGGCGGTATCCGCGTAGAGGTTGGTCACGTGGGCGCCGGCCTGGAAGTCGTGGCGGAGCGCGGGCAGGCTCGGGTTGAGCTCGCGGAGCAGCCGGTCGGCGTTCACCAGGAGGTCACCGAGTCGTTCGCCGCGGCCTTGCAGGGCGGTGCCGAGCGCGGTGAGGGTGGCGTTGAGTTTCGCCGGTTCCACCATCTCCAGCACTTCGGTGAGCCGTTCGAACAGGGTGTTGAATTCGACGGTTACCGATTCACCGCGTAGTACCTGCCCCGGGCGGAGCCGGCCCGCGGGCTCGGCGGGTTCGACGAAGTTCACGTATTTGGCACCGAACACCGTGGTGGATCGGATATCCACGAGCGCGTTGGCGGGGACCAGGCCCATGAGATCGGGGTTCATATCGAGTTCGAGGCGGACCTCCCCGTTCTCGTTTTCGACCGTGCCCACCCGGCCCACTTCCGCACCGCGGAATTTCACCTTGGCGTCGGGGTCCATGACGAGCCCGCTGCGCGGGACCACCACGGCAACGTGTTTTTCCGGGGTGAAGCCCCCGAGGAACATCGTCAGCGAGACCACCACGATAAGGACGAGCACCAGCATCATGGCCAGCGCCGCGAGCTTGTACTGCACGGCGTTCCAGATCTTGCGCCGTGTCGTCGTGTGCCGATCGGACTGGGTGTGTACGGGTACCACCACTCACCTGCCTTGCGATGTTCGGCACCCCGTTGCGCCGAACTGAACCGGATTGGCGTCCAGACAGTTGTGCATGTTATGGGCCATTCGACCCAGCCGGTACGGTTTTCGCCGATTGCGCCCGAATTCTGCCGCGACTCGGTATTTATGCAGGTAGAAAGTGAAAAAGGCCCGCTCACCACTGGGGTGAACGGGCCTCGATCATAAGCCGTTACGGCATCGGTTACAGCGTTTTCTCGATCGCCGCGATCAGCGTGTCCGCATCCGGTGCGGTGGTCGGCCGGAATCGGCCCGCCACGGCCCCGTCGCGGCTGATCAGGAACTTTTCGAAGTTCCACTGCACATCGCCGGCGGCGCCTTCGGCGTCAGGGGTCTCGACAATCTCGCGGTACAGCGGGTGGCGGCCGTCACCGTTCACATCGGCCTTCTCGAGCAGCGGGAAATCGACCCCGTAGGTGGTCGAGCAGAACTGTTCGATCTCCTCGGCGGTCCCCGGCTCCTGGCCCATGAACTGGTTGCACGGGAAGCCGACGACGCTGAAACCGCGATCGCCGTAAGTTTTCTGCAATTCGACCAGACCGCTGTACTGCGGGGTCAGACCGCATTTCGACGCGACATTGACCAGCAGTACCGCCCGGTCACCCACCAGCTCCCCGAGCGTGGTCGCCGAACCGGACAGCGTGTTCACCGGAATATCTCGGATGTTCATTCGTAGCGCACCTGCCAACTCTTGATCCCGTTGATCCACCCCGAACGCAACCGTACCGGATCGGAGACCGATTTCAGGTCGGGCATGGCGTCGGCGATCGCGTTGAACATCAGGTCGATTTCCAGGCGGGCGAGGTTGGCGCCGACGCAGTAGTGGGTGCCGGTACCACCGAATCCGACATGCGGATTGGGGTCGCGCAGAATATCGAAGGAGAACGGCTCCTCGAAGCCGGCCTCGTCGAAATTCGCTGAGCTGTAGAACAATCCCAGGCGCTGACCCTTCTTGATCTCCTGCCCGCCGAGCACATGATCTTCGGTGGCGGTGCGCTGGAACGCCGTCACCGGGGTGGCCCAGCGCACGATCTCGTCCGGCGCGGTGCGCGGGCGTTGCTCCCGGTACAGCTGCCACTGTTCCGGGTTGTCCACGAACGCTTTCATACCGTGCGTGATGGCATTTCGGGTGGTCTCGTTCCCGGCGACGGCGAGCAGGATGACGAAGAAACCGAACTCGTCGGAGGCCAGGCCCTCACCGTCGACATCGGCGTTGACCAACTGGGTGACGATATCCTCGGCCGGACAACCCCGGCGCTGCTCGGCCATATTCCAGGCGTAGCCCAGGATCTCCGCGGAGGCGACGGTGGGGTCGCCGTATTCGGGATCGTCGTAGTTGAGCATCTGGTTCGACCAGTCGAACACCTTGCGCCGGTCGTCCTGCGGTACCCCGAGCAGTTCGGCGATCGCCTGCAGGGGCAGTTCACAGGCGACCTGGGTGACGAAATCACCGCCGCCGGTCTTCTTCGCCTCGTGCACGATCTTGTGCGCCCGCTCGGTGAGAGCGTCGCGCAGCCCCTCCACCGCACGCGGGGTGAAACCCTTCGAGACGATCCGGCGCACCTTGGAATGCTTGGGCGGGTCCATATTCACCAGCAGCGCCCCGGTCAGCGCCATCTGGTCCGGGGTGATATCGCCCGGCAGCCGGACGATCGAACCCTTCTGCTGCGACGAGTACAGCTCCGGGTTGCGGGACAGTTCCTTGACGTCCTCGAGGGTGCTGACCACCCAGTACCCGCCGTCGTTGAAACCGCCCGAGGCTTCGTCGGTCTGGGCGTTCCACCACACCGGGGCGGTGCGCCGCAGCATCGCGAATTCCTCGACCGGGCTACGTTGTTCCCACAGGCCGGGGTCGGTGAAATCGAAACCCGGAGGCAGTGCGGTTGTCATCAGGATTCCTTTCCTTCTTCCGGCAGCGGCCGCAGCGGCGCCTCCGGTTGCACCTCGACCAGCACCAGATGCGCCCCGCGCGGGGTGCCCACGACCGCCGAGACCGCGCGCGCCAGATCGCTCGCGCGCAGCATGTACGGATGCCGGGCGAGCCCCCACGACTGCCAGGATTCCAGCAGCGGGCCCACGACCTCGGGTTTGGCGTTCATCCCCATACCGGTCACCGTCGGACCCGGCCGCACCAGCGAGGCGCGGATACCGGTGCCCTCGAGTTCCATTCGCAGCTGCTGCACCATGGCCTCGACCCCGGCCTTGGCCGCGCTGTAGGCGCCGTTCCACGGTCGCGGATGCGGCGCGCAGTCGGAGCTGATGAGCACCACATCGCCGCGGCGGCGCTGCGTCATACCGGGCAGCACCGCATGCGCCATCCGGTGTGCGCCGATCAGATGGATCTGCACCTGATGCGCGAAATCACCGGGATCCATGTCCTGGATGAGACCGAATTCGATATCGCCGGCCCCGGAAACCAGGATCTCGGTGGGTCCGATCGCTTCCTCGGCCGCGGCCACGAAATCGTCCACGCAGGACTGGTCGGTGACATCGAGGCGGTGCGCGAACGCGGTCCCGCCGTCGGCGCGGATCTTGCCGGCCAGATCCTCGAGGATCTCCACCCGGCGTGCGCCCAGCGCCACCGGATGCCCCTGGGCGGCCAGTTCCAGCGCGGTGGCCGCGCCGATACCGGACGACGCACCGGCGACGATGGCCGGCCGCTTCTCGGGATGGGGTTCGAACCGGGGCATTACCGCACCTCCACGGTGATCGGGAGCTTGGCGAAGCCCCGGACATTGCTCGAGTGCACGCGTTCGGTACCGTCCTCGCGCACCTGGTAGGACTTGACGCGCGAAGCGAATTCACGCAGGGCGACGGTGGCTTCCAGCCGGGCCAGATGGGCGCCGAGGCAGAAGTGCACGCCGGCGCCGAAGCTGGCGAGGTTGCCCTTTTCGGCGCGGTCGAGATCGAAGCTGTCGCCGTCGTCGAACACTTCCGCGTCCCGGTTGGCCGAACCGATCAGCAGCAGAACTTTGGCGCCGGCCGGGATCACTTTGCCGTGGTATTCGAGATCCTCGGTGGCGGTCCGCGCGACCATCTGGCTGGACGTGTCGTAGCGCAGGGTTTCCTCGACCCAGTCCGAGACGCGTTCCGTATCGTCGGCGACCTTGGCGTACTGCTCCGGGTTGCGAGACGCCCAGTACAGGGCGTTGCCGAGCAGTTTGGTGGTGGTCTCGTTACCGGCGACGACCATCAGGAACATGAAGCCGATGATTTCGTCGTCGGTGAGCGAATCGCCGTCGATCTCGGCGTCCAGCAGTGCGGAGGTGAGATCGTCGGTGCGGTTCTCGCGGCGTTCGGCGACCATGTTCGCGTAGTAGACGACCAGGTTCAGCGAGGCCTCGATCGCCGAATCCGGGACATCGGTGACGCCGTCCTCGCGGTGCATGACCATATCGGCCATCCGGCGGATCTCGGCGCGGTCGGCGGCCGGTACACCCATCATCTCGGAGATGACGTCCATCGGCAGTTTGCCGGCGACTTCCTCGATCCAGTCGAATTCGCCGCGTTCGAGAGCCGGGACGAGGTATTCGAGGGTGAGCTCGTGGATGCGGGCTTCCATATCGGCGACCCGTTTCGGCGTGAAGCCCTTGAACACCAGGCGCCGCATCCGCATATGCCGGGGATCGTCCATGGCGAGGAACGACATGGTGCGGTGGGCGTCGGGGCCCCATGCGGCGGGGTCGAGGGAGACGCCGTTGGCATTGGACAGCTGCGTAGCGAGGCGGAAACCGTTCGTGACGTCGCTGTGCCGGGACAGCGCGTAGAAATCGAGTTCCGCGTTGTAATAGAGCGGCGCCTCCGCGCGCAGCCGGGCGTACGTCGGGTACGGGTCCTCGTGGAAGGCGTAGTCGTACGGATCGAACGTCACCGGCTCCAACGATGCTGCCGTCATCGGACCCACCTCTGTTTCGATAACGAGTTCTCGCCGGGCCGGGCGGTACGCCCGCCGGGGAGAGACACATAGCTGGACATGTGTCTGGACGGTACCAGCGGCACGCCGCCGCGACAATAACTAGAACCGGTTCTTGCACTACCAGAAGAGTCCGGACTATATTCCATACACCTGTCCAGACAGCATTGGGGTCTTTAATGAACAGTCTTCTGCCCGGCGACAGCTCCCGGCTGCTGATCGGCGGTAGCCTCGTCGCCGGCGGCAACGGCGTGTTCGACAATGTGAACCCGGCGACCGAAGAGGTCATCGGCACCGCGGCCGACGCAGACGCGGCCGATATGAACGCCGCCATCGCCGCCGCCCGCACCGCCTTCGACGAGACCGACTGGTCCCGCGACCACGCCTTCCGGGTGCGCTGCCTGGAACAGCTGCAGGCGGCACTGAAAGCACATGCGGAAGAACTGCGCGAGATCACCATCGCCGAGGTGGGCGCCCCGATCATGTTCACCAGCGGCCCGCAGCTGGAGGGCCCGATCGAGGATCTGAGCTTCGCCACCCAACTCGCCGCGAACTACGAATGGGAAACCGAACTCGGGATCTCGGCACCGATGGGCATCAGCACCCACCGTGTGGTCCGGCGCGAAGCGGTCGGCGTGGTCGGCGCGATCACGCCGTGGAACTTCCCGCATCAGATCAACTTCGCGAAACTGGGCCCGGCCCTGGCGGCGGGCAACACCATCGTCCTCAAACCGGCTCCCGACACCCCCTGGTGCGCGGCGGCGCTCGGTTCGATCATCACCGAGGAAACCGATATCCCGCCCGGTGTGGTCAATATCGTCACCTCCTCCGATCACGGCCTCGGCGCCCAGCTCTCCGGCGATCCCCGGGTCGACCTGATCAGCTTCACCGGCTCCACCGGTACCGGGCGCGCCGTCATGGCCTCGGCCGCGCAGAATCTCAAGAAAACCTTCCTCGAGCTGGGCGGCAAATCGGCCTTCATCGTGCTCGACGACGCCGACCTGGCCACCGCCGTGAGCTACGCCGGTTTCTCGCTGTGCGTCCACGCCGGCCAGGGCTGCGCCCTCACCACCCGGCTGCTGGTGCCGCGGGCCCGGTACGACGAGGCGGTCGAGGCCGTAGCGGCCACCATGAGCGGAATCCGCCCCGGCGACCCCACCTCCCCCGGCACCGTCTGCGGTCCGGTGATCTCCGACCGGCAGCGTTCCCGGGTGCTCGGGTATATCGACAGCGCCCGCGCCGACGGCGGCCGCATCGTCACCGGTGGCGGACGCCCGGCCGAACACGAGCGCGGTTTCTTCGTCGAACCCACCGTGATCGCCGATCTCGACAACAGTGCGAAGGCCGCCCAGGAGGAGATCTTCGGTCCCGTCCTGGTGGTGCTCCCCTACGACGGCGACGACGAGGCCGTCCGGATCGCCAACGATTCCCCGTACGGCCTGTCCGGCGCCGTCTGGGGCAAGGACCCCGAGCGGATCCGGCGGGTCACCGACGGGGTGCGCACCGGAACCCTCGGCGTCAACGGCGGTATGTGGTACAGCGCCGACGCCCCGTTCGGCGGTTACAAACAGTCCGGTATCGGCCGCGAGATGGGGGTCGCCGGATTCGAGGAGTACCTCGAGACCAAGCTCGTCGCGACCGCACAGTAGCCGCGGCACACAGCCGCGCAACAACCCGAAACTTCTTCCCCACCAGGCTTTCCACAGCAGCGAGGAGCTCGATCCCATGGCTCGTTTCACCGGTCGCACCGCCATCGTCACCGGCGCCGCCCGCGGTATCGGCGAGGTCTACGCGCAGGCGCTGGCCGCCGAAGGCGCATCCGTCGTCGTCGCGGACCTGAACGCCGAGGGCGGTACGGCCGTCGCCGAGAAGATCGTGGCCGACGGCGGCACCGCATCGTTCCATCCGGTCGACGTCTCCGATCCGGAATCGGCCAAGGCGCTGGCCGATTTCACCGTCGAGAAGTACGGCAAGATCGACCATCTGGTCAACAACGCCGCCATCTACGGCGGGATGAAACTGGATCTGCTGCTCACCGTGCCGTGGGACTACTACCAGAAGTTCATGTCGGTGAACCTGGACGGCGCGCTGGTGATGACCCGCGCGGTCTGGGAGAACATGGCGGCCAATGGCGGCGGCTCGATCGTGAACCAATCGTCGACGGCCGCCTACGTATACAGCGGTTTCTACGGCCTGGCCAAGGTCGGCATCAACGGTCTCACCCAGCAGCTGGCCACCGAACTCGGCGGGTCGAATATCCGGATCAACGCGATCGCCCCCGGCCCCACCGATACCGAGGCCACCAAGACCACCACGCCCGAGAGCATCGTCAAGGAAATGGTGAGCCGCCTGCCGCTCAAGCGGATGGGCACCCCGGAGGATATGGCCGGCGCCCTGCTGTACCTGCTGTCCGACGATGCGAAATGGGTCACCGGGCAGATCTTCTGCGTCGACGGCGGTCAGGTGATCCGCTGATGAGCGGCGACGGCGGCGGCACCAGGGTCGGTTTCATCGGCCTGGGCGATATGGGCGCGCCGATGGCGAAGAAGCTGCTGGACTGGTCCGGCGGGCTCACCGTATGCGATACCCGGCCCGAAGCCGTGCAACCCTTCACCGACGCCGGTGCCGAGGCCGCCGGCAGCCCGGCCGAACTCGCCGCGAAATGCGGTGTCATCTGTATCGCGGTGGTGAACGATCAGCAGGTCCGCACCGTGCTGACCGGAGAGAACGGCGTACTGAGCGCCGCCGCGCCGGGAACCGTGGTGGCTGTGCATTCCACGATCGGCGACGAATCGGCCGTCGAATTCGCCCGGCTGTGCGCCGAACGCGGCGTGGAGTTGGTCGACGCCCCGATCAGCGGCGGCGCTGCGGGCGCGAACAGCGGCCGGCTCGCGGTGATGGCCGGCGGTAGCGAAAGCGCCGTGGCCGCGGTCCGGGAACCCTTCGGCTGCTTCGCCGACCTGGTGGTGCACGCCGGTGCCGTCGGGGCCGGCACCCGCATGAAACTGGCCCGCAACCTGCTGCATTTCATCTCGTTCACCGCCGCCACCGAGGCGCAGCGCCTGGCCGAGGCCGCCGGGCTCGATATCACCGCGCTCGGCAAGGTGGTCCGCCACTCGGATGCGGTGACCGGCGGCGCCGGATCGATCATGCTGCGCGATACCACCGCGCCCATCGAAGAGGGCGATTTCTGGCTGCCCATCCTCACCCACGTCCGCGAACTCGGCGAAAAAGACCTGTCCCTGGCGCTGGGACTCGGCGGCCGGGTGGGCACCGAACTGCCACTGGCAGCCCTTGCGCTGGCGCGTTTCGGCGACGGTCTCGGCGTCGGGCAGGGCGAGATCTCGGCCACGTGGGAATCCGCTGCCCCCGCTCAGCGAGACAGTCCGGGCACGGAGCAGGCTTCCCGTGGCAGCATCGCCGGGCAGGAGGGCACCGCTGCCGGGCGGCAGGATGCCGGCCCCACGGCGCAGAACGACAGTAAGGAATCCGAATAATGGCCGACGCCACCACCATCCGACCGCTGTCCGCCACCGAGGTCACCGAATGGGACCGCACCACCGATGTGGTGGTCGCCGGCTACGGGATCGCCGGCGTCTGCGCCTCGCTCGAGGCCGCGCGGGCCGGGGCGCAGGTGCTCATCCTGGAACGCACCAGCGGCTGGGGCGGGGCGGCGGCGCTGGCCGGCGGATTCATCTACCTCGGCGGCGGCACACCGCTACAGCGTGCGCTCGGCTTCGACGACAGTCCGGAGAACATGGAGAAATTCATGGTCGCCGCACTGGGACCGGGTGTCGACAAGGAAAAGATCGCCGACTACTGCCGCGGCAGTGTCGAACACTACGAATGGCTGGTCGCCAACGGCGTGCCCTTCAAAGAGGAATTCTGGGGCGAGCCCGGCTGGGAACCCCCGCACGACGAAGGCCTCATGTACACCGGTGGCGAAAACTCCGCGCCGTTCAACACCGTCGCCGATCCGGCGCCCCGCGGCCACGTTCCGCAGATGTCGAACAAGCGGACCGGTTCCAAGGGCGGCGGCTACATGCTGATGAAACCGCTCGCCGAAGCCGCCGAAAAAATGGGCGTCACCGCCGAATACGACACCCGGATCCAGCGGCTGATCGTGGACGGCGACCGGGTGGTCGGCGTGGTCGCCAAACAGTACGGCAAGGAGCTGACCATCCGGGCCGAACGCGGGGTCGTCCTGGCCACCGGCAGTTTCGCCTATCACGAGCAGATGATCGAAGGTTTCGCCCCGCGGCTCATCGGCCGCCCGGGCGCCGCCATCGAGGAACACGACGGTATCGCCATCCGGCTGGCCCAGGCACTCGGCGCCGATCTGGCGCATATGGACGCCACGGAGGTCGCGTTCTTCGGTGACCCGCAGATGATGGCGCGCGGCATCATGGTCAACGGCCGCGGGCAGCGGTACGTCCCGGAGGACACCTATCCGGGCCGGATCGGGCAGATGACGCTGTTCCATCAGGAGAACCAGGCGTATCTGATCATCGGCGAGGCCGCCTACGAGGAATCGCTCACCACCGAAACCTCCACACCGTTCTTCCGGCAGCCGCCCACCTGGGCGGCGGAAACCATCGCCGAACTCGAATCCGATATGGGCCTGCCCGAACTCGCGCTGCAGAGCACCGTCGAGCTCTACAACAAGTACGCCGCGAACGGCCAGGACCCGCTGCTCGGCAAGAAACCCGAATGGACCAAACCGCTCGAGGGCCCGTTCGCGGCCTTCGATATGCGCGGTTTCACCGCGGGATTCACCCTGGGCGGGTTGCGCACCGACCTGGATTCGCGGGTCCTGCATGTCGACGGCCGGCCGATCGCCGGACTGTTCGCCGCGGGACGCTGCACCTCCGGTGTCTGCGCGGGCGGCTACGCCAGCGGAACCTCCCTGGGCGACGGCAGCTTCTACGGCCGCCGGGCCGGGATTGCGGCCGCGAAAGCGTGAAACGGTACATTCAGACACATGTCCGAAGGTGAACCTCTCGTCGTCGAAGCGACCCGTCGCCGCCTGTCCGCGAAACAGGCCGATACGGTCGACAAACTGACGAAGGCAGCGGTGGAGGTACTCACCCGCGAAGGTTTCGCGGGGATGACCATTCGCATGGTCGCCGCCGCGGCCGGTGTGGGTACCGCCACCGCGTACACCTATTTCTCGTCGAAGGAACACCTCGTCGCCGAGATCTTCTGGCGGCGGCTGGTGGCGGCGGATTCCCCGGTCAGCGAGGATCCCGACCCCACGGTCCGGGTGGTGGCCGAACTGCGTTCCATCGCCCTGCTCGTCGCCGACGATCAAGAGGTCGCCGGGGCGGTCACCAGCGCACTGCTGGGCCGCGACCCCGACGTGGCGCATCTCCGGGCCCGGATCGGCCTGGAAATCCGCACCAGGATCGAACGTGCCCTCGGCCCCGGCGCCGATCCGGAGATCGTGGTCTCCCTCGAACTCGTCTACGCGGGCGCGCTGGTGCGGGCCGGTATGGGGTATGCGTCCTACGCCGATATCGCCGACCTCATCGAGAAATCGGCCCTGTTGATCCTGCGCTGAGCAGTGAAAAGGAAGCTTCGGTAAAACTGATGGACCGACCCAAACAACTCGACTCGTCCCTGGTTCCGACCTTCATCAAGTACATGTCCAGGGTCAACACGTGGGCGTACAAGCGGACCGGCGGACGTATCGGCGGGAACTGGCGCGTGGGGGCGGGGTTCCGCAAACCGGTACCGACACTGCTGCTCGACCACACCGGGCGCAAATCCGGCAAGCAGTTCACGATCCCGCTGCTGTACCTGCGCGACGGCGCGAATACCGTCATCGTCGCCTCACAGGGCGGACTGCCGAAAAACCCGCAGTGGTACTACAACCTGGTCGCACAGCCGGATACCGCGATCCAGATCGGTAAGGATCGGATCCCGGTCCGCGCCCGCCTCGCCGACGACGCCGAACGCGACCGGCTGTGGCCGAAACTGCTCGAACTGTACGAGGACTTCGCCGACTACCAGTCCTGGACGGACCGTAAAATCCCCATCTTCATTCTGGAACCCCGCAAGTGACACGCCGGCCCCGTACTGCGACCGCTGCCTGCTCACCTGTTGCGTCCGGGCTTACAGCGCGTATCCGTCCGCCCCAGGTCGTCCCAGCGCCCCCGGGCGGGCAGCGCCGTTCCGAGTCGCGACGGTAACGCGGCCTACCTCTGCGGCCCGGCGATCCCGCTGCCCGCCGGCCTGCACGACGCACCTAGGGGGCCGCCGGGACGTTCGCGCGTTCGGCGCCGAGGGTGGTATCCGGCCCGTGGCCGGTGTGCACGACCGTTTCGTCCGGTAGCGCGAACAGCACATCGTTGATGGACGCCAGGATGGTCGGGTAGTCCGAATACGACCGCCCGGTCGCCCCCGGGCCGCCCTCGAACAGCGTATCTCCGCTGAAAACCACGCCCTCGTCCGGCAGGTGCAGACAGCATGAGCCCGGCGAATGACCCGGCGTGTTCAGTACCCGCAGCTGGGCACCGGCGACCACGAAGACCTCGCCGTCGGCCAGCGCGCGATATTCGACACCGGGATGCGTCTGCTGCCACAGCACATCGTCGGCGGAGTGCAGGTGGATCGGGGCGCCGGTGGCCGCCGACAGCGTGGGAGCCACCGTCACGTGATCGTTGTGGGCGTGGGTGCAGATGATGGCGGTGACCCGGCGACCCGCTACCGCGTCGAGGATCGGCTGGGCGTCGTGCGCCGCATCGATGATCACCACCTCGCTGTCGTCACCGACCAGCCAGATATTGTTCGCCACATCCCAGCATCCGCCGTCCAGGCAGAACTGGCCTTCGGTGACGATCCGCTCCACCCGCGCTGTCACAGGACCACCACCGAACGCAGCACGGCACCGCCGTGCATGGTGGTGAAGGCCTGGTCGACGGCGTCCAGGCCGATCCGCTCGGTGACGAACTTCTCCAGCGGGAGCCGGCCCTGGCGATACAGGTCGATCAGCATCGGGAAATCGCGTTCGGGCAGGCAGTCGCCGTACCAGGACGATTTCAGCGATCCGCCGTGGCTGAAGAAATCGATCAGCGGCATCTCGAGCTTCATATCGGGTGTCGGGACACCGACCAGAACGACGGTGCCGGCCAGGTCGCGGGCATAGAAGGCCTGCTTCCAGGTTTCGGGCCGGCCGACTGCGTCGATCACCACATCGGCCCCGAAGCCGCCCGTGAGCTCCTGGATCGCCTCGACCGCATCCGTGGCGGACGCGTCGACGGTATGTGTCGCGCCGAGTTCGCGCGCCCAGTCGAACTTCCGGGCGTCGGTGTCCACGGCGATGATGGTGCCGGCGCCGGCCAGCCGGGCACCGGCGATCGCGGCATCACCGACACCACCGCAACCCAGCACCGCGACCGAATCACCCCGGCCGACATTGCCGGTGTTCACGGCGGCGCCCAGCCCGGCCATCACACCGCAGCCCAGCAGCCCGGCGACCGCGGGATCGGTCTCCGGGTCCACCTTGGTGCACTGGCCCTCGTGCACCAGCGTCTTATCGGCGAACGCACCGATGCCGAGCGCGGGAGTGAGTTCGGTACCGTCCTCCAGTGTCATCGGCACACTCGCGTTGAAGGTATCGAAGCAGTACCAGGGGCGCCCGCGTTTACAGGCCCGGCACTGTCCGCAGACCGCGCGCCAGTTCAGGATCACGAAATCGCCCGGCTCGACATGGGTGACCGCCGAACCCACGGTCTCCACCACACCGGCGGCCTCGTGGCCGAGCAGGAACGGGAATTCGTCGTTGATCCCGCCTTCGCGATAGGTGAGATCGGTATGGCATACGCCGCAGGCCTGGATTTTCACCACCACATCGCGCGGCCCGGGGTCGGGCAGGACAATCGGGACGAGCTCGACCGGGGCGCCGGGACTGCGGGCGATAACACCTCGAACCTGCTGGGGCACTGTGTCTCCTCTCGGGGCGGTCATGCGGTGATGCACGATGCCGCATACGTTATCCGCCATACAGTGCCGCCGCGCGGGTCCGGGGTATCCGAATGAGCACCCGCGGGAGGTCGCGGGCAGCCCGGACGCAGTGCGGCGGGGCGCCCATCGGACGCCCCGCCGTACTACTGGCAAACCCTCAGATAACTCCCCAGGCCTGCAGGATATAGGTCACATTGGCGGCAATGTTCGTGACGAGATTCGCCAGATTCAGGGCCGCGGACCCGGTTTCGATCATCTTCTGTTTTCCTCCTGATCCGTCCCGACCGGAGCCCAAAATACCGACGGCTGTCGAGTCGGGCAAACGTCCGATTACCCGGCTCGACAGCTCGGACCAAGCAGAAATCGACCGGAAACCGTGCGCTCACGTGTCCGGAATATTGACCGGACACGTGTCCCACTCAGTGCGCAAAGCCGGTACGAAAATGTGCGAAAGGGTTCGCGGATGCGGGCGTCACCGGCCGTTCGATGAACGATCGACGGAACCGGGCCACCGAGCCGGGCCGATCAGCCGGCGATCCGCACCCCGGGCTCGGGCCCCGGGCCGTCCGCCCGCAATTTGAGCAGCGTCAACCCCGCGGTACAGGCGAGAATGAGACCGACAACACTGATCACGACATGCAGCGTGGCGATTCCGTAGACCGCCGCTCCCAGCCCCCCGGCGAAAACCAGCCAGCCGAGAACTCTACCCACCGTCGCCCCGGAACCGGACGAACCGGATAGCACCGGCTCCGCATCCGCCTTCCGCGTCTCGGGCACCTCTGCCGCGCCAGGCAGATCGGTGGTGGTCTGGTCTCCCATCATCTACTCCTCGATGGCGCCGATCCGGAAATCGTGTAGCGCCTACCACTGCGGTGCATCGGCACCGCGGACTCCGGTGTCCCATGCGTCACTTCCGCAACATACGCTAAGGCCACAACCCGACGATTGTTACGCAACACAAGCACGCGACACGCGGCCGATATCAATTCGATACCTGATATACCCGCCGCGACCGGACCTTACACACGGTAACCAGCGGAATCGGCAGGGCGGGGGGTAGTTCCACCGAGCACCCTGGATTAAGGTGAGGCCACTGACTTATCACAGGAGCGTCACCGATGGACAGCAAAACGAAGGTCGCCGGACCTCTGGCCGCCGCCGGTGCGGTATCCCTCGGGCTGGTATTCATCGGCGCCTGCGGGGTCGGTCAGGAAGACACCTACGTACCGCCGCCACCGATCCACTCCGGGCCGCAGGCGGTCGAACAGGCGCGCTACGCGGAGGCGACCGCCACCACGGTGGCCCAGGTACTGATCCCGCCGTCCCCCAGCTGGCGGATGGCTCCCGAACCGCCGCCGCGGCGCACGCTACCGCCCGAATACCAGATCTCGGTCACCTCATCGGCCGCCGCGTCGACCGACTCCGGCGAGACCACCGACAGCGACGAGACCACCAGGCGCGCCACACTTTCGGCCACCCCCGGTGAGTCCCCCACACCGGGACAGGACTCTGCCGCGACATCGTCGCCCGCCACGGAAATCGAACCCGCACACAGTGAATCGCCGGTTCCGCCACCCGCCCCAACCGGCACCGAATTCACCCCGCCGGCCCCTGTCGTTCCGGTCCCGACCACGATGATCGAGGCACCGGGCGCCTCCGATATCCCGGTCGCACCCGAGTCACCGTCGACCACCGAGACGCTGGGTGGCGAGCCCACTCCGGGCACCGAGGCGGCACGTACCACCCCGGCTCCGCCCGCACCGGAATCCGAACAATCCACACCGTTCGGGCTGCCCACCGAAACCACCGAGCCCGGTGCGCCGGAATCCGGCGCACTCGTCCCGACCATCACGATCGCACCGGCCATCCCACCCCGTTTCGGCGGCTGACGGACTCCGCGCGGTGCCGCGAAACCGTCGCCGTCAGAGCTCGGCGTAGGCGATCGCCCGCTGGGCACCGGTCACCATGGGCCGCAGCGAATTCGTGAAACGCTCGGCGTCGACAGCGGCGATATCGACCATCGTGCCGGTGTGGATCGCATAGCGGCCGTCCCCGGCGATATCGATCCAGCACAGCACACCGAACGGGTCGGTCCTGGCCGGCCGGTGCACGGAGACCACGAGCTGGCCGATACCGTCGCGTGGCTGATTCAGCCGCTGCCGGATCCGGGTCGCCACGGCGGGACCTGCGACCGGCACGGTCACCCGGTCCCGGCCGTCGCGTACGACCTCTGCTCGCGGCGCACGCAACCGCGCACCGTTACCGACAGGGGCGGCCGGTAACGCGGCGACAACGCGTACGGGCAGGGAGGTGGCGGCCCCGGCCATGATCCGGATATCGCCGCCTCGATCCGGTTCGGTGCCCGGGCGCTGTGTGGCCACGACCCCGATATGTCCGGCCGACGCACCGAGCACCCGCGTGGCGGAACTGCCCGCGCCGTCCTGTCCGAATGCCGACACACTCACTTCCGGAGCGGCCAGCACCCGCAGGGCTGCTTCCAGATCGGCGTCGAGAGTGGTGTCGCACCAATGCCGCAACGCGGGCAGCTGGGCGATCCGCTCGGCGGAATCCCGCGCGGACAACCGCACCGCCAGCGGGTAGGGGAGGCGATCGCCCACAGTCTGTTCCCAGGCCAGCGCCAACTGGTCCGGGGTGAGGATCCAATTCACTCGGCTTCGGTCCACTCACCCAGGACCGGCGGGGTGGTGGGCTCGAGGGTGCCGATCAGCTGCCCGCCGGGCTCGGCTTCTTCCAGGAAGGTGAGCTCCTCGTCGCCGAAATGCAGGTCGTCGTCCTCGTCGGCCGACCGTTCGGTACGCACCGGCGCCACCGGCGAATTCGAGCGCACGGTATCGGCCGCCATCGCACCGCCCATCATGCCGCCGATCGCACCCGCACCCATTCCGGTGATCGCGTCACCACCCGAATTACGCTGCTGCTCCTCGCGATCACGATCGCGTTCACTATCGGCTCCCGACCCGGCGGGGCGGACCGGGACCGCGAACACGGGTGCACCCGGTGTGCTCGCCGGCGCCACGGGCGCACTGCCGCCGGATACAGCCGCCGGGGTGGTGGCCGCAGTCGCGAGAGTCGGCTGCTGCGTTCCCGCAGTGGTGGTGGCCGGTGGCTGATCCGCCGGGGCGGGAGTTGCGGCAGCCGCGGCAGCAGGTGCGCCGATGAGTGCGGGGCTCCCGGCGGCCGGCGTACCGTCTGCGGCAGCCTGCGGAGGAACCGGCGCGCTCGGCGCCCCAGAGGCATCCGATGCGGCCGTAACAACCTTTCCTACCGGCGAACTCACGCCTGTCGCGGAAACGGCGGGCGCAGTAGCCGAGGTCGGCGCGCCGGGTTCACCCTGACCCGGGCCGGGCAGGTCGGGAAAGGCAGGTACCTGGGATCCAGCGGGGATGAAAGCGCCGAGGTAGACGCTCTCCATCACCCGTACCGCGTCCGCGCGTTCACTCTCGGCCGCCTGCTGGCCGGCGATATTGCCCGTCGCCGCATGGGGATCCAGGAGTGCCGCCGGCAAATCCGGCCGGACTCCGGATGGTTCGCCGATTCCGGTACGGAGCGTTTCGGCGGCATCACCCGCCTGCCCCAGACGCTGCCCCACCGTGGTCAGCACATCGGCGAGCTGCCGGCCGGCGGCCTCGAAATCCCGGACCGCAGCGCCTGCGAGTCCCGCCGCGGCGCCACGCCAGCCGTCGGAGATTGCGCCGCGGATCTCGGTATGCGCCTGTGTCACAGCGTCGTTCAGGCCGTTTGCCGCGCCGTGCCACAGTTGTCCGCCGGTCTGCAGGGCCGACGGGTCCAGCAGCGATACCCCGGCGTGGATCTGCTCGTGGGTCAGATTGTCGAAAACCTCGACCGTCGGCGCGTAATCGGGATCCACTCGATTGTGGGCGCCCCGCAGCCCCGTTCGCGGTAGCTCACGCACCGGGCACCCCCGCCTGCGTGGCGCCGAGCGCGGCCGCGACCTCGGAATCGGTGTGCTGATAGGCCGCCGCCGCGCTCCGGAAGGTATGCGCGAGCTGCCGCGCCGCGCTCGCGTAATCGCGCAGCGCCACTATCGCGTCACCCGCTTTGCCTTCGAAACCACCGCGCAGGGCGGCACCGGACTCGAATCCACCGAACCCCGGCATGGTGAGAGCTCCGCTCAGGGTTTCGATCTGGGCATCCACCTGGTCGGCCAGCTGCTCGTAGCGCAGCGCGCACCGCTCCGGCGCGCCCTCGGCGACCAGAACTCCATCGATCCACAGCTCTCCGTCGTCGACGGCCGAGCCGAGCGCGGCAATCGTATTCGGCTGCATCACCGGACCCCCTTCCTCTTCCGCCGGCGCCCAGCGGCTCTCATCGTCGCCGCACCGGCCCCGCGACGATCTCCTGCGTCCATTGCACGATATCCGCCGTGACCCGGCCGCGCACGCGCTCGTGCAGCAGATCGTGCCCCGCATCCGGGTACTCGCGCAGCTCCACCGCATCATGCCGCCGCGCCCAGTCGCGCACCGCCTCGATCGGCGCCCGCCGGTCATCGGCCCCGTGCACCGCCAATACCCGCGGCAGCGGCGCGACCTGCGCGGGGGTGCCGCCGAGTGCCCGCTCCGGGGTACCGCACAGCACCAGCCCGGCCAGGTCGCGGACGGCCGATACCGGATCGAGAGGGTAGTCGGCAGAGTGCGGTGTCGCGCCGTGCCCGGGAGTGGGGCGCGCGGCGCCGAGCGCGGCCAACGCCGTGATCGCCCCCAGCGAATGACCCATGAGAGTCAATGGCAAATCAGGGACTCTGTCACGCACCAGCCCGATGAAGCGCGCCGCATCGTCCACCAGATCGGCCAAGCTGCCCGGCCGATCGGGATCCCCCTCGCTGAGCCCCTGCCCGGCAGTGTCCAGCGTCCACACCGCGATCCCCTCATCGTTCAGCCGGCGCGCGAACTCGTGATAATGCCCGCTGTGCTGTCCCGAACCGGGCAATAACGCCAACACGGCACCAGCCCCGTCGACCGGCCGATCCCGATAGTGCAACCGGCCACGCGCGCCGTCGAAGAACCCCATGACCGAATTCTGGCAAAGAACCACGGATTCGCAGATTTCACGCGGCACGATCCGGTCTCACCGGCCACAAGGGCCACCCCGCAGAGAACCCGGTCCCGGCCCCGCCCCCGGCGCCCGGCGCGCGTGGTGGCGATTCCCGGCCCTGCGTACGGTTACCGGCGTCACCATTACGCGTCGCGTTGACCACGGCAGACCTCGCCGATGAACGGGCACCCGCCTCGCGACCGCGGACGCGGCGGCAGCAGCCGCCCGTAGGTGTGGTTTGCCCGATAGGCCCAGGCCCCGGCAACTCACGTAGGGGCAAAGGATCCACCAGCGCCCGGAGACCGCGCCACGCGGAAGTCGGCGGACTCACCGCGCGACGACGCGGCCCCGGCTACGCCCGCGGTGCCGATTTCCGGCCCGGCGGGCGGTTGCCGGCGGCCCTGACAACTTCCGGCAGGCCAGCGGACTTCGAAGCTGCGAGCCGTCGCGGCGAACACCGCCCGGCGGGACGGTTACGCCGGAGCCGGAGCGGGCTGGGGCGCCGGGGCGGGCGGAGCCTCCGGTGCCGGGGCGCTCGACTGTGCGGGTGCCGCCGCCGGGGCCTGCGGGGCGGCCGCATCCGGCGCGGGAACGGCGGGGGCCGGCGGCTGATCGGGCACGGAGAACAAACCGACCGTGGGCGTCATCACGCAGAGCGCTCCCGGGTAGCTCACGGTTCCCCACATGGAGGCGAGGACCGTTCCCGGCCCGCTGTCGACGGTCCGCGACAGCGAGGCGGTGCCGAACTCGGTGACATCGCTGAGCGTATCCAGCCCGCTGCGGCCGTTGTTGATATTGATCCACGCAACCACCAGGCCCGAACCCTGCGGGATACCGGAATGCCGCGGGGTGGCGTGGAAGGTCAGCGTGCCGGGAGTGCCACTCAGGTTGATACTGGGGCCGTTGGCGGTGGCGGCCGCGAACGTTGTGGTGATCACACCGTTGCTGCCGCAGCCGAAGGTCGGGGCCGCGTAGACGAAGGGGGCGTAGGCGCCGATATTGCTGATCTCGCTGGCGGCGACGACGTCGTGGTAGCTGCGCAGCGCGTCCACTCCGGGGCGGACGGCCGGATCGGCGGCGGTCTGTTCGGTGAGAGCGGTCAGCGCGGCTTCGCCGGGAGTGGGCGCGGGCGCTGGTTCGGCAGCGGCCGGGGTGGTGAAGGTGAGCGCGGCACCCATACCGAGGGCGGCCGCTGCGGCCGCGGTTCGCGCGACGATTCTGTTGTGCACTGCTGACTCCCTATATCCGCTCGCGGCGATGGCAGGCCGGACCCACCGGCAATCCCCCGCCCACCGCTGCAAGCTACCAGCACCGGCGAGACACCGCCGGGTCACACTCCGCTCTCGGCCCGCGTTATCGGCGGCGGGCGGCGGCTGTATGTGATGCACTCGACGCGGCAGGATTGGTCAGGGGTGTAAATTCGATGCGGGACAATCGAGACATATTTGGAGATGTGTATGAAATTAACTCTGTCTCCCGACGAGGTCGCCTTCCGCGACGAGCTGCGGAAGATCTACACCACCGCGATTCCCGCCGAGATCCGTGAACGCGTGAAGTACGGTCACGAGCTGCCCCGCGAGGACATCGTGACCGCGCACCAGATCCTCAACCAGCACGGCCTGGCAGTACCGAACTGGCCGGTGGAATGGGGCGGCAAGGACTGGACGCCCATGCAGCGGCATATCTGGCAGGACGAGATGCAGCTGGCCAGCGTGCCCGACCCGCTGACCTTCAATGCCACGATGATCGGCCCGGTCATCGCCCAGTTCGGTTCCGAAGAACTGAAGAAGCGCTTCCTGCCTGCCACCGCCAACCTCGATATCTGGTGGTGCCAGGGTTTCTCCGAACCCGATGCCGGCTCCGATCTGGCCTCGTTGCGCACCACCGCCGTCCGCGACGGCGACTCCTACATCGTCAACGGCCAGAAGATCTGGACCACGGCCGGCCAGTGGGCCGACTGGATCTTCTGCCTGGTCCGCACCGACCCGAACGCCCCGAAGAAGCAGGCCGGGATCTCCATGCTGCTCTTCGATGTGAAATCTCCCGGCGTCACCATCCGCCCGATCAAACTCATCGACGGCGGCTACGAGGTGAACGAGGTCTTCTTCGAGAACGTGCGGGTGCCCGCCGATCAGCTGGTCGGCGAGGAGAACATGGGCTGGACCTACGCCAAATTCCTGCTCGGCAACGAACGCACCGGTATCACCGCCGTCGGCCGCACCAAGGTGAAGATCGGGGTGGCCAAGGAATACGCCGCGGCCACCAAATCCGGTTCGGGAACCCTGCTCGAGGACCCGCTGTTCGCGGCGCGGATCGCCGAACTGGAGAACGAACTGCTCGCCCTGGAACTCACCCAGCTGCGCGTCGTCTCGAATTCGACCGAGGGCAAACCGAATCCGGCGTCCTCGGTACTGAAGATGCGCGGTTCGGAACTGCAGCAGGCGGCCACCGAACTCCTGCTCGATATCGCCGGACCGGATGCCCTGCCGGTCGGCGCCGGGGATATCGCCTCGCCCGACTGGGCGCAGCGCAGTGGCCCCAGCTACCTCAACTACCGCAAGACAACCATCTACGGAGGTTCCAGCGAGGTGCAGCGCACCATCATCGCCTCCTCGATCCTCGGATTGTGAGGTCAGGTTATGGATTTCGATCTCACCGACGAACAGGTCATGCTCCGCGATACCGTGCGTGACCTGCTCAACCGCCATTACACCCCGGAATCGCGACTGGCTGTCACCGAAACCGACCTGGGCTGGAGCCGCGAGGTCTGGGGTCAGCTCGCCGAACTGGGTGTGCTCGGCCTGAGCTTCGCCGAGAAAGACGGCGGTATGGACGCCGGCCCGGTGGAGACCATGCTTGTGCTCGAAGAGTTCGGGCGCCGGCTCGCACCGGAACCGCTCCTGGACGCGGTGCTCGTACCGGGCGGATTGATCAGTGCCGCCGGTAGCGCCGATCAGCGGCAGCGGATCCTGCCCGAGGTCGCGGCCGGGTCGAAACTGCTCGCCTTCGCACACGGTGAACCGGGCACGCGCTGGCCCGATCACGCCGTGGAGACGACCGCCACCGCCGACGGCGACGCTTACACGCTGACCGGTGTGAAGAACCCGGTACCGCACGGCGACTGCGCCGACGAACTGGTGGTCAGCGCGACCCTGCCCGGCGGCGGTCTCGGCCTGTTCCTGGTCGCGGCGGATGCCCGCGGAGTCACCCGGACGCCGTACAAGACGGTCGACAACCTGCGGGGCGCCCAGGTGGAATTCACCGCCGCGCCGGCGGAACTGCTGGGGTCCGGCGATGCCACCGCCACCGTGGAGTCGGTGCTCGTCGCGGCCCAGGCCGGGTTGTGCGCCGAATCGGTCGGGGCGATGGCGGAATCGCTGCGGTTGACCACGGACTACCTGAAGACCCGCAAACAGTTCGGGGTGACGCTGTCGAAGTTCCAGACCCTCACCCAGCGCGCCGCGGATATGTACGTCTCGCTGGAACTGGCCCGCAGCATGAGCTACTACCTCACCGCGGCCCTGGTCGACTCCGCCGACCCGGTGATCGCGTCCCGGGCCCGGCTGCAGGTCGGCCGCTCGGCGCGGCATGTCGGGCAGGAGGCGATCCAGATGCACGGCGGTATCGGGGTCACCTCCGAATACCCGGTGAGTCACTATGTGGCCCGGCTGACCGCCATCGAGCGCACACTGGGTGGCCGCCTGGAACATCTGCGGATCCTCAGCGACCGCGTGAGTGAGTACGCCCAGCCGGAGCTGTGATCGCCCGCTCCGGCCGGACCACGTCGACTGTTCGGCGGGCGTCCGGCCGGAGCAACCCCGGCCCACCGGACAACTCATGCGCTCCAGGTAACTCACCGATCGCCGGGAACACCCGCTTCGCCGGATCGACTCACCGGCCAACCGCCCCAGCCCGCCGGGCAACCCGTCCTCACCGAAACAACTCACCTCCCCACCGCGACAACCCGCCTGCCGCACCGGACGACCGCACCCGCCGACTGGCCGGCCGGGCGAGTAACTCCGTGGCCTCACCGGATCAGCTCGGTGACCTCGGCGTCGGCGAGCTGATGGAAATCCCGGTACGCGCCACCCACCCCGGCCAGCGCGGCCGGGGCGTGCGGGCACACCACCTCGTCGGCTTCGGCGCGGATCCGCGGAAGCGCCTCCGGTGCCGCGACCGGAACCGCCACCACGAGGTGTCGCGGTTCCTGGGCACGCGCCACCCGGCAGGCTACGACGACCGACGCCCCGGTGGCGATACCGTCGTCGACGATCACCACTGTGCGGTCGCGCAGCGGGATCGGTGGACGGTCACCCCGCCATACCCGGCTGCGCCGCTCCAGTTCGGCGCGTTCCTCCGCTTCGATCGCATCGAGCCGCGCGGTATCGAGTCCGGTCTGGCGGACCACATCCGAGTTGATCACCCGCACCCCCTGTTCCCCGATCGCCCCCGCCGCCAGTTCGGGCTGCCACGGCACACCCAGTTTGCGAACCAGCAGAATATCGAGATCCCCGCCGACCACCTCGCGGACCGCCGCCGCCACCGGCACACCCCCACGCGGCAAGCCCAATACCAGCGGACCGGGCGCCAGCGAATCCCCCGCACGCAGGTGCCTCAGTTCGTTTCCCAGCGCGCGTCCGGCAGCTACCCGATCGGCGTAGAGCATCACCTCCGACGCTACCCGCTTCCGGCGCCACCGTCGTAGCCCTCCGCCGACACCGTTCGTGTATCGCCGCCGCCGGTCTGTCAGGCACCGCTCCTGTCCGGAGCGTCCGACACGCACAGTCGCGACCGCTGCCCCGGCCGGCCGGATACCGACGCCACCTCGGGCTTTGCCTTGCCGAGCGGCGATTCGACGGTATCGGCCAGGCGACGTCGGGCGGTCGACGACAGCAGCGGTCCGGGCGAGACCGCACATGTTTTCCGAGCGAAGCGGTCGTGGACAACCCCGAGCAGACCATCGCGAGTGCCCGACGCAAATGGTGCCGCATTTCCGGGGTCTCGGTTCGCGGTTCCGCAGTTCGCCTACTGGGTCGTGACGGTGAATCTGCGTAGCGAGAGGCTCGGGTTGGTTCGGCGCACCTTGTCCAGCAGATCCGGCTCCAGCGGCGCCAGTGCGATCCCGGGTTCGTCGGCCAGTTCGCTCACGATCCGCCCTACGGGGTCGACGATCATGGAGTGGCCCGCACCCCGCGGCCCGCAGTGGTCGGCCGCCGCCAGGTAGACCGTGTTCTCGATGGCCCGGGCCCGCAACAGGGTGGTCCACTGGTCGACCTTCCCCGGGCCCGGAATCCACTGGGCGGGGAGCAGCAGGACCTGCGCGCCGGCGGCGGCGAGGCGCCGGAAGCCCTCCGGGAAGCGCAGGTCGAAACAGGTTTGCAGGCCGAAGGTGAGCCCGGCGGCGGTGAACACGGCCGGCTCGGTGAGCGGGCCGGGGCGGACGATATCCGATTCGCGCTGACCGAAAGCGTCGTAGAGGTGCACTTTGCGGTAGTGCGTGAGCAGCGTGCCGTCAGGTCCCAGCACCACCAGGGTGTTGTGGATCCGGCCGTCGTCCGGCGCGGTGGTCTCGACCACTCCGGCCACCAGATGTACTCCGGTGTCGGCGGCGAGGCGCGCGACGGCGGTGACGAACGGGCCGTCGAGCGGCTGGGCCGCGGCGTGTACCCGTTCGTCGAGCCGCCCGAGGGCGAACATCGAGTACTCGGGGGCGACCACGATGCGCGCGCCCTGGTCGGCGGCGGCGCGCACCCGCTCGGTGAGCGCCGCGAGGTTGGCGTCGATATCGGTATGGGGTGCGAACTGCACCACAGCCAGAGCCTGCGCGTCCGCGCGCGGCTGATCGGCGGGGTCGGCATCCATGCTGACACCGTATGGCCCGGTGGCCCGGACGACCAGGCCGTACCAGTAAACTCCAGGTCAATGAGCACCAATCAGGGCGACGGCAGCCTCGGCGGAGACCCTGGCGACGCACAAGCCGAGAACGCCGAATCCGCCGGACCGACCTTCGCCGATCTCGGGATCGATGACCGAATCCTCTCGGCCATCGCCGATGTCGGCTACGAATCCCCCTCCCCCATCCAGGCCGCGACCATCCCCCCGCTGCTCGAGGGGGCGGATGTGGTGGGTCTCGCGCAGACCGGTACCGGTAAGACGGCGGCGTTCGCCATCCCGATCCTGATGGGTTTGCTGCAGGACCGGCCGACCGGCAAACAGCCGGCTGCCCTGGTCCTCGCCCCGACCCGGGAGCTCGCGATCCAGGTCGCCGAGGCGTTCGGCCGCTACGCCACGCATATGCCGAATACGCATGTGCTGCCGATCTACGGCGGGCAGAGCTACGGCGTGCAGTTGTCCGGTCTGCGCCGCGGCGCGCAGGTCGTGGTGGGCACCCCCGGCCGGGTGATCGACCACCTGGAGAAGGGCACGCTGGATCTGTCGCAGCTGCGCTACCTGGTGCTCGACGAGGCCGACGAGATGCTGAAGATGGGGTTCCAGGAGGATGTGGAACGCATCCTCGCCGATACCCCCGCGCAGAAGCAGGTGGCGCTGTTCTCCGCCACGATGCCCGCCGCGATCCGCAAGATCTCCAAGCAGTATCTGCGTGAGCCGGTCGAGATCACGGTCAAGTCCAAGACCAGCACCGCGACCAATATCACCCAGCGCTGGGTACTGGTCTCCCATCAGCGCAAACTCGATGCCCTCACCCGAATCCTCGAGGTCGAGGCATTCGAGGCCATGATCATTTTCGTGCGTACCAAACAGGCCACCGAGGAGCTGGCCGAGAAGCTGCGCGCCCGCGGGTTCTCGGCCGCGGCGATCAACGGCGATATCGCCCAGGCACAGCGTGAACGCACCATCGGTCAGTTGAAGGCGGGCACCCTCGACATCCTGGTCGCCACCGATGTCGCGGCCCGCGGTCTGGACGTGGACCGCATCTCGCATGTGGTGAACTACGATATCCCGCACGACACCGAGTCCTATGTGCACCGGATCGGCCGCACCGGACGGGCGGGCCGCAGCGGCGAGGCCCTGCTGTTCGTGGCCCCCCGGGAACGGCATCTGCTGAAATCCATCGAACGCGCGACCCGGCATCCGCTCACCGAGATGCAGCTGCCCAGCGTCGACGATGTGAACGCGCAGCGGGTCGCCAAATTCGGCGATGCCATCACCGAGAACCTGAGCTCGGACAATCTGTCGCTGTTCCGCAAGCTCATCGAGGACTACGAACAGGAGCACAACACCCCGCTGGCCGATATCGCCGCGGCCCTGGCGGTCGCCGCGCAGGACGGCGAGAGCTTCTTCCTCGAACCCGAACCGGAGCCGGTAGAGCGGCCGCGCCGGGAGCGTGCACCGCGCAACTTCGACGACGGCGGCTTCGACGACCGTCGCGGCCCGAGCCGGCATCGCGCCACCGGTGCCGAACTGGCCACCTACCGCATCAGCGTCGGCAAACGGCACCGCGTGGTACCGGGCGCGATCGTGGGTGCCATCGCCAACGAGGGTGGTCTGCGGCGCAGCGATTTCGGGCATATCAGTATCCGCCCCGATCACAGTCTCGTGGAATTGCCGGCCCAGTTGCCGCCGGAAACCCTGGACGCCTTGCGGAGCACCCGGATCAGCGGTGTGCTGATCCAATTGCAGCTCGACCAGGGGCCGCCCCGCTCGATCGGCCGCGGGCCGCGGCGCGACGGGCCCAAACGGCACGAGCGGCGTAAACCGCGTTCGTAGTTTCCACGGTCCCTCCCGTCAGGCCGGAGCCGGTGATTACAGTGGGCCGCGTCCGGTGTGCGCGTATCCGCTCGCCGGGTGTATCGCTGGGTCGCAGGAGGGCCGTGGGTGTTCGTTGTCGGTGATCAGGTGGTGTGCGGCGCCACAGATCTGGAGCGTGGCGCGCGCTGTGAGTTCGCGCTGCTGCGCGGACTCGACGCCGAACTGGGCACGGTCCCCGGCACCGATAACGGAAGATCGGCCGGGACAAGTGGTTTCGGCGAGTGCGGGATACCGCCGGAAACCGCTTCCGGATACGCGCAATTCGCCGCGCTGCGTACTGCCGTGCGACACCGCCACGGCGCCGGGGTGGTCGAACTCCCCCCGCCCGCCGACCCGGCCGATCCGCTGGGTGCCCTCGCCGCCGCGCACAGTGCCTCCGTCGCCGCGATCCGCGCGGGCGCCCCGGCGGTGCTGGGTGCGGTGTTCTTCGACGGGGACTTCTTCGCCCATGTGGACGTTGCCACGCAGACCCCGCACGGGCTGCGGCTGCACGGGACCACCCGGACTCGGCCGGTGCCCACCGCGCTGCGGCTCGCCGCGGCCGCGCTGTTCCTGGAATCGCTGCCGGTACCGGTCGATCCGCGCCTGCACATCCATGTCGGCGGCGAGACACCTACCACCGAGGTAGCCGATGCAGCGCCGGTGTACCTGGCACGCCGTCGCCGCATGCACCGGATCCTGGACGAACACTCGACCGAACTCCTGCCGGTGCAATGGGGTGATCCGCGCTTCCGGGCCTGCGGCCGCTGCGCGGTCTGCATCGCCGCCCGCGCCGAGGCCCGCGATCTGCTGCTGGTGGCCGGGATGGATCCGGCCACCCGGACGGCGCTGCGTGCGGCCGGTATCACCACCATCGACCGGCTCACCACCCGCATCGCGACCCCGTCCGGTGTACCCGCACCCACCCTCGCACGGTTGCGCGCCCAGGCGGTTGTCCAGCTGCGGCAGGAACATTGCGGTCGCGGTGAACTGCTGCCGGCCGATCCCGCGGCCCTGGATATGCTTCCGCCCGCCACACCGGGCGACCTCGCCCTGCACACCCACCCGGTGGCACCGGATCGCCTGCGGGTGACGGTGGCCTCCCGAGAATCCCTGCGGTTCTCCTGCGAACTACCGGTCGAACCACCCGCGGACGCACTGTCCCCGCAACACCGTACGGCTCTGCGCGACGGCGCCCGCCGCGCGTTCGCCGATCTGCTGGCCGCACTCACCGAACCACTGCTGACCGAACCGGGCCTGCGTATCTTCCATTACACGGCCGCCGCCCGGACCCTGTTGCTGCACACCGCCGGCCGTCTCGGCGCCGGGGAGGAAACCGTGGACGCGCTGCTGCGGGCCGGCGTTCTGGTGGACCTGTATCCGATCGTGCGCGGCGCCTTCGTCCTCGGCACCCGCTCCTATGCCCTGCACTCGGTCGCGGCAACGCTCGGTCATCCCGGAGAGACGGACGGCAGTACTGTGCTGTGGCTCGCCGACCGGTTGCGCAAAGAGGCGGGCGCAGCCGCCCGACCGCCCGGCGCCCACACGGGCGACCTGGACCGGCTACTGCGGGACACCCCCGCCGTATGTCCGTCGTCCACCGAAGCGGCGCTCGCCGAATACGCCGGCCGCGCCGAACTCGCCGCCGGCCGGTCGCCCGGCACCCCCGACGCCGATCCACACCGGGTCGCGGCACTGACGGCCGCCCTGCTCGGCTTTCACCGCCGCGAACAACAGACGTCCTGGTGGGCCCATATCGACCGGCTCACCCATCCCCTGCCCGAGTGGGCTCCGGATCACGGCGTGATGGTGGCGGATTCGTGCACGGTGGATACGAAATGGCATATCGGCCCGGGCGATACGGTGCGCCGCTTCCTGCGCCTGCGCGGACGGCTCACCGGCCCGGGACCGGCGCCCGGCACCCGGGTCTACGTCGTCTACGAACCGGAACACCGCGCGCCCCGGGCCATCCGCACCACCGGTCCGGCCACGGTGCTGGGCTGTGCGATGGAACCCGATCTGACCGATACCGTTCGCCTCGAGGAAACTCTCCTGCCGGGGGCCGCGGCACACGACGCACTTCCGGTCGCACTCGCACCGGCGCTGCCCGATGCGGACACTGCCGATTCGGAAGCGCTCGAGGAGCTCGGCGAGCAACTACTGATCACCCTGCCCGGGCTACCGGATACCCCGGTCTTCGACCTCCTGGCTCGCCGCCCACCCCGCTTACTCCCCACCGATGCCGACGCACCCAGCTGGGAAACCGGGCTCACACCGGCCGCCGCGGCGCACACCGGTCCGCCCGGTGCGACCACGAGCCCCCAGCTCGCGCCACCCACACTCGGCGGCTTGCCCACGTCCTCCGGGGCTCCCGCCGTCGACAGCCCAGTATCTACAACAGCCGCGGAGGACTCCGGCTCCCCCGCGACCGGGTCCGGGTCACCGGCCGCGCAACCGGACGAGTCCCGCTCGCCCGCGGACCGCGCGACAAACCCCGGATCGTCCATCGCCGCCGCGACACCCGCAACCGGCACCAGCTCACCGGCAGCACAGACAACCGGGTCCAGCGCACCTGATTACGGGGTCGCGCCCGTTACTCCCGAATCCCCGATCCGGCGGCCCGGCTCTCCCGTTTCTGCCGACTCAGGGCGGCCCGCGCGGGGCGAAGCCGCGGCGACCAGGCAGCCCGGCTCCCTACATCCCGGCGGAGGTATCCCCGGATCCGGAACCCCTGAGGCCTCGCACCACGGAGACCCGGTATCTACGGATCCGTCTGCGGCCCCCAGTGACTACGCGACCGCGATCACCGCGGCCCTGCGCGCACTGGACCGCTCCTACCTGGCAGTCCAAGCCCCCACCGGCACGGGGCGAACCACCATCCTCGCCGAGTCGATCGCCGCACTGGTCACCCTGGACAACTGGCGTATCGGGATCGTCGCGCCTACCGCCGTCCCGGTGGAGAACCTGCTGGATGCCATCGTCCGAGCAGGGGTGCTCCCGGAACTCGTCGCGAAAAGCAATGCCGCGGCCGTGGCACCCGAATGGCTGGTGCTGGACTCGGCCCGCTACGCCCGGTTCCTGTCGAATGCGATCCGCGGATGTGTGTTGGGTGGCGCCCCGGGCGATTTCACCGATCCGGACCGCGTGCCCCGGGACGCCCTGGACCTGCTGGTCATCGCCGATGCGAACAGTTTCTCCCTGGCGGCGACCGCCGCGGTGTCGGTCAGCGCCCGCAATCTACTGCTCATCGGCGACCCCACCGAACGCCACCGGCCGGGTCTCGGTCCGCATCCGGAACCGGTGGACACTCCGGCACTCACCTGGCTCACCGGTGGCCGGCGGACGCTGCCGGCAACGCACGGCTACTTCCTGGGCCGGACCCACCGAATGTCTCCGCAGGTGAGCGATCCGGTCTCGCGCCTGTTCTTCGACGACCGCTTACGTGCCGCGCCGGTGCCCGCTGATCCCGCGGTGACCCTGGAACCCGGTATCGCCACCGTCCTCGTGGAGCATCACGGCAACGCCACCTCTTCCGATGCCGAGGCCCGGGAGGTTCTGCAGCAGATCCGCGATCTGCTGGGGCGGACCTGGAACGACGGCACCGGCACCCGGCCGCTGCAGCCGCACGATATCGTCGTGGTCTCGCCGCACCGGGCACAGGTGAGCGTGATCCGGACCCTGTTGTCCCGGGCCCGGATCGAAGAGGTGCTGGTCGGGACCCCCGAGCTGTTCCGTGGCCGGGAGGCGGCCGTGGTGCTGGTGTCACCGGCGACTTCCACTCCCGAGGATGCCCCCGTTCCGGTCGGTGCACTGCTGTCGGCCGCCGTGGTGCACGATACGTTGTGCCGCGCCCGGCGCCGCGCGATCATCGTCCGTTCCCCGTTACTGACGGAATTCCTTCCGGAAAATCTCCGCGAATTATCGGCACTGGCCGATTTCATCCGGTTGTGAGCACGGGAAATAAATTCGCCGGACCCACTGAATTTCGTCCGGAAATCCGGCTCACCGCTATTTTCCGGTCGACCGGATTTCGCCGGGAATCACCCGAAGCATTTCCCTTCACCGCGGTAGGTCGGCAGCTCGGTGCGCGACCCGTCACTGTCGACCAGGTACAACCGATCGAACCGTTCACAGAGCTCACCGGCCTTGGCATGACGAAACCACACCCGGTCTCCGATATCCGGTACGGCCGGTCCCGACAGCGGTGTCTGCACCTCGCCGGCCCCCTCGGTACCCAGCATCCGCAAATCCTTGGGCCACACCGGTCTAGGCACACGACTCGCTCCGGCCGGGCCGGACGCGATATATCCGCCGGCGAAAACCGTGGCGATATCGGATGCGGGCCGGCGCAGTACCGGCAGCGCGAAATACAGGGCGGGCCGCGGACGGAACGAACGATAGTCGTCGAACAGTGTCGGCACGTAAAGCCCTGAGCCGGCGGTGATCTCGGTAACCCCGGCCGCCGCCGCACTGAGCTCGACGGATCCGGTGCCGCCACTGTTGACGATCTCCAGCTCGCCGGTCACCGAGACCACGGCCGCCAGCACAGCGGCCCGGCGGCGTTCGATCTCGCGAGCGGAGGCCTTTTTCACCAGCCGCACGGCGAGCGAGGAATCCGGTAGCCCGGCGATCTGCGCCTCGTAGGTCATCAGCCCGACCACCCGGAACCCGGCCGCACGGGCCCGCGCGGCGAGGGCCGCGGCTTGCTCGGGCGTGCGCACCGGCGATCGGCGCACCCCCAGATGCAGCGGGCCGATCCGCAGCGAGGCGTCGACATCCAGGCAGAGGCGCGGTGCCACGCGGTGGTTACCCATCGCGGCGCGGATCAGGTCGAGCTGAGCGGTGTCGTCGACCATCAGGGTGATCGCCTCGAGCGCGGTCTCGTCGCCGGCGAGCTCGGCGAGCGCCGCGCGATCGGCGGTCGGATAGCCGAGCAGCACATCGCGGGCACCGCACCGGACCAGCCACAGCGCCTCGGCAAGCGAGTACGACATGATCCCGGCGAAACCGCCCGCGGCCGTCAGCTCCGGACCCAGCACCTCCGAAAGCACAGCCCGGCAGCGCACCGATTTGCTGGCGACGCGAAGCGGCCTGCCGCCGGCACGGCGGACCAGGTCGGCGGCGTTCGCGCGTAATACGGTCAGGTCCACCGCGGCCAGCGGCGGATCGAGGTCGGCGGTGGCCGCGTGCAGGTGGGCAATCGGCGGGGTCGTGCTCACCCCGCCCACTCAACCACCGGACTGGTCATACGTCCAGCTTTTCCGGGATCAGGCGTCGACAGCGCGGGTGAGCAGATTAGACACCAGATCGTCGAAGGCCACCAGAATCGCCTCGTCGTCACAATCGGCCAGCCAGCGCAGCACCGACCCCTGCACCACGGTGATCACATACCCGGCCACCGAATCGACCGGCTCGATCCAGCGAGTGCCCGAGCGCTGCGCACACAGTTCGAGCCATTCCACGACATGCTGCTGCTGGGTCCGCTGCCGCTCCGATACCACCGGGTCAGGGACGTAATCCGCACGCGAATCCCAGTGCCGGGACAGCGTCTGCACCGTCTTCTCGTAAGCGTGGATCTGCTGGACCGGCCGGGACTTGACCAGCGGCCAATAGGCGCTGAAACCCGCATGCAGTAACACTCGCAACGCTCGTAACCCGGTGATATCCAGCACCGCGTCGGCGTTTTCGACCGCTTCACGCATGGCCGATCGCATACGACCCTCCGCTATTTCTCCACGTACGCCCAACGCAAGCTCCCTCGCAAAACACATCGCACACTTCGGCACCGCAACCGGCACCGAAGAGGCCGGTCGGATCGGCAGGCGCAAGGTCGGGAAGTTACCGCCCAACCAATCCGTCAACTCAATATTAGAAACGTTTTCGGGGTTTGAGAACAGCTACACGGGGAAACCCGTACTCGAAGCCTGTTTTGTGACCCCTCCGCAACCGCGGCTTTTCACAACCGGGACCCGGGGCACTCGGTACCGGCACCGACCTGCCGCCCGCCGGGCAGAGGCCATCGGTCAGTCTACGACGACGCCACCGCGTAGCCCGATCACTGTGCCTCATCACACACTGCCTCCCATTTCTGTCCGGCCGGTTAGCCTGATTCGGTGACCAGCTCTCCCCTCGCCGACCATCTACGGATCAGCGGCACCTTCAATTTCCGAGACCTCGGCGGCCTGCCCGTCCACGGCGGCGGAACCATCCGGCCCGGGGTCCTACTCCGGTCGGCCCAGCTCAGCCGCCTCGGCGACCCCGGCCATACGACGCTGCGCGAACTCGGCGTCGGCGCGGTCCACGATCTGCGCGGATACCGGGAGATCGAGCGCGCGGGCGCCGACCACCTCCCGCCGGATATCCAGCTCCGGGTCACCCCGTTCCACGGCGAAACCGCCACCGCCCCGCCGCATGAGGCGGCCGCCGGCCGAGAGGACGCACCCGGCGCGGCGCTGGCCTACATGATGGACGTGTACCGGGGTTTTCCGGCCAGTCCGGAGGCGCATGCCGCTCTCCTGGCCCTCGCCGAGGCGATCGTCGCCGACCGTGGCGCCGTTCTGGTGCACTGCGCGGCCGGTAAAGACCGCACCGGATGGTCGGTGGCCACCCTGCTGCGGGCGGTGGGTGTTCCGGAGACCGAGATCCTCACCGATTACCTGCTGAGCAACCACGCCGTCGCCGAACTGCGCTCCTCGCTGAAGGACGAGTTCGGTGCCGACCTGCCGCAGGCGGTACTCGAAGTCCGCGAGGAATACCTGCGCGCCGGCCTGGAGGCCGGCACGGAACTGCACGGGGATTTCGACTCCTACCTGCGGGCGGTCGGGTTCACCGCGGACCTGCGGGAACGGCTGCGTAACCGGCTGGTCGCCTGAGGCCGGGCTTCAGGCACTGCGCCGAACCAGCCCGTCGCGGCCGATACTCACCTGATCACCTGTGTGGAACCAGGTGCCGGTGAACCGGTCGGCTGTGCGTTGCGGATCTTTCCAATACCGCCGGGACACATTCGGCCCGCGGCACAGCAGCTCACCGTGACCGGCCGCGGCCCGTGGCCCGCACAGCGCCAGCTCGGTGCCGCCGAACGGAAAGCCCAGCACCGTACCGTCCACACCGCCGACGAGGCCGGCGGTGGGACCGAGCGCGAGACCGATACCGCTGGTCTCGGTGGCGCCCCACACCGACCACTGCCGGGCGGACGGGAAGACCTGGCACAGCTCCGCCAGGAAGTCGGGATCGGCGGCGCCGCCGGCAGCGGGGAGGCGCTGATCCGACCTGCTGATCCGGACCACGCGATCGGTCGGCAGTCCACCGGCCCGGCCCACCGCGAGCTCGGGGAGCAACCCGGCGAGGATGCGGGTATTCGCGGCCACCGTATCCACGCCTTCACCGGCGATGGCCCGGGCGACTCCGGCGCCGCCCTGCGCCAGCACCACCGTGCCACCGACCGCGAAGGTCGGCAGCAGCTGATCCACACAGCCACCGGCGTGGGCCAGCGGCTGGAGTACCAGATTGCGCATCCCGTCGGTGGGCAGATCGAGCGCAGCCACCATCGATCTGATCGCCGACAGCAGATTCTCGTTGGTCAGTTCGACACCGGTCGGTAGCTCGCTCCCGCCCGCTCCGTCGGTGTAGCAGAGCAACGCCAGATCGTTGAGTGCCGCACCGTCGTCGATGAACGCCGCGCCGTCGGGAAGATCGGTGGACCACGGCCCGTCACTGCGGGTGGCACCGCAGCCGCGCTGCGCCGAACCCAGGACGAAATCGGCATCACTGTCGGCGATGACCTGTTCGGCCGGCCCGTCCGGCAGACCGTGATGCACCAGTACCGGCACCGCACCGCTGAGCAGCGCGCCCAGGAACGCCTGCACCCAGCGCACCCCCGGCGGCATATGCACCGCGACTCTGTCGCCGTAGCCGATCCCGTGCTCCTGCAAACCACCGGCCACCCGCGACGCCGAATGCCAGAGTTCCCGATAGGTGAGCCGGCCGCCGCCGACCTCTACCACGGCCTCCCGGTCGGCGAACGCGTGGACCTGCAGATCGAGCAGTTCGGTCAGCGCCGGACTCAGATTGCCGTACCGCAGGATGCCGTCCGCCCCGCGGGACAGCGGCGCCGCCGAAGCCGGATCGGCGAGCGGGAACTCCACCAGCGAGATCGCGGGCGAATCGGCCCGGCGGCACGGGCCTTCGAGATCCTGCGGTAGCGATTCCGCCGCCCGGTCACGGCGTTCGGCGCCCGCCGGGGCGGGCTCCGCCGGGGCCGGTTGCCCGGTGGTCGCGCGGAGTAGTGGACCGGCAGCAGGCCCGATGGTCGTGGTGGTACCGGCTTGCATCGAACCTCCGCACAGTCGAACAGTCAGGCACCTGTGACTATATGACCCAGATCACAAAAATGGGTGCGGAGTCGGCGAATCCGATCGAATCGAGATCCGGAAGTGGTTTTCCGGCAACTTTCCCGCAACTCAGCGGCCGCTGTAGGCGGCCTTACCAGGGCCGACCTCGAGAAAGCTGCGTACCGCGCGCGGCAGATCCTCGGTATCGAACAACTCGCCGGAGACCTCGGGTGTCACCGAATCCGCGTGCCCGACCCCGCCCGAACGCCACGCCTCCACGATCCGTTTGGTGGCCGCGTGCGCACGCGTCGGTCCCTCGGCCAGCCGATGGGTGAGCGCCACCGCGGCGGACTCCACATCGTCGTGGACCTGGTTGACCACACCCCACTCCCGCATAGTGGCCGCGTCGTACAGATCGCCGGTCATCACCAGTTCCCGCGCCCGTCCCGACCCCGCGCGTTCGGCCAGCCGCTGCGGACCGCCCATCGACGGAGTCAGCCCCACCACGATCTCCACCAGGCCGAACTTCGCCTTCGGCGCGGCCAGGATCAGATCACAGGCCAGTGCGATCTCGAACGCGGCGGTGAGCGTGAGCGCATGCGCCGCGAACACCACCGGGCAGGGCAGTGCCTCGATCGGGTGGCTGATCCGGTCGAACAGGTCCTGCCACAGTTGCGCGCCCTGGTCGGCGGTCAGCCCGTCGAAACTGTGCACATCCACACCGCCGGAAACCACCTTCCCCTCCGCGCGGATCAGCAGGGCCCGCGGCGGCCGCGCGGTGAGCTCGGCCATATCGCCGGTCAGCGCGTCGAACATGGCCTTGTCGAACAGGTTGAGCGGCGGGGCCGCCAACGTCAGTGTCGCGATCTCGGCGCCGCCCGAGGTGACCGAACGGTGCAGACGAGTGGGTTTGGTAGCGCTCATACCGGCAGCTTATGGCCCGGTCCTGCCAGACTGGGAACATGACCGAAACCGAACAGGGCAGCTACGTCGAACCGGGTGAGTTCAAGCGCGATACCAACTACATCACGACCCGGATCACCGCCGACGGTCGCGACGGTTACCCGGTGGAGCCGGGCCGCTACCGGCTCGTCGCCGCCCGGGCCTGCCCGTGGGCGAACCGGACCCTGATCGTGCGCCGCCTGCTCGGCCTGGAGTCGGCGATCTCGCTGGGCCTGTGCGGGCCCACCCACGACAAACTGAGCTGGACCTTCGACCTGGACCCCGGCGGCCTCGACCCGGTCCTGCGGATCCCCCGGCTGCGCGACGCCTATCTTGCCCGGTTCCCGGATTACCCGCGCGGAATCACCGTGCCGGCGATCGTGGACGTGCCCACCGGGCAGGTCGTCACCAACGACTACGCGCAGATCACCCTCGATTTCTCGCTGGAGTGGTCCGCCCACCATCGCGCCGGGGCACCACAGCTCTACCCCGAACCGTTGCGTCCCGAGATCGACGAGGTGAACGCCCGGGTCTTCCGCGAAGTGAACAACGGGGTGTACCGCTGCGGGTTCGCCGGCGCCCAGGACGCCTACGACGCCGCCTACGACCGCCTGTTCACGGCACTGGACTGGCTGAGCGACCGCCTGTCCGGCCAGCGCTACCTGGTGGGTGACACGATTACCGAAGCCGATATCCGGCTGTTCACCACCCTGGTCCGCTTCGACCCCGTGTATCACGGCCACTTCAAATGCAACCGGAGCAAACTCACCGAGATGCCGGTCCTGTGGGCCTATGCCCGGGACCTGTTCCAGACCCCCGGATTCGGCGACACGATCGACTTCACCCAGATCAAGGACCACTATTACAAGGTCCATACGGATATCAACCCGACGCAGACCGTCCCCAAGGGACCGGAACTGTCCGACTGGCTTTCCCCCCACGGCCGCGAAGCCCTCCGCGGACGCCCCTTCGGCGACGGCACCCCACCCGAGCCACCTGCCCCAGACGAAGAGGTCCCCGAAGGACACGGCGCGCTGTGATTTCGCACTGCCGCACCGGCCCGGGCGGCCGAGTCCGGACCCACACCTGAGCGAACATCCGCGACGCCCCTCGAGTCCGAACAGGACCGGCAACGACACCCGGAACCGACCTCCACGCGACCAACGGCAGCGCCGAGTTCAGCGAGGCCCTCGAAGGGTTTCGGCCCGTCCATGCTTTCCGCCCGCGAGACGATGCGGCGCAGCCGCGAGTATCGCGGGCGGAAAGCATGGACCTGAAGGGCCGAAACCCCGCGCCGCCGAAGGCGGCGCCAAAGATACGGAACCCGGAAGCCGGGTAATCCGTTGTCGGAACGGACGAAGGTCGGCCCCGTGCCATACAGTGCATAGGGCTCGCAAAGGAGGATGACGCCGTGCGTAACGGGGCAGTGGAAAAAGCCGTGATCGAGGCGCTCGACCACGGTTCCCGGCTACAAGCACCCGCCGTCGCCAAGTACGTCGCGCGACTGCGGCGGGCCCATCCGGACGAAACGCCCGCCCAGATCGTCGAACGCCTGGAACGCCAGTATCTGCTGGCGGTCACGGGTAGCGGTAGCGCGGTCGGTGCCTCGGCCGCGGTTCCGGGGGTCGGCACGATCGCCGCGCTTGCCGCGGTGAGCGCCGAGACCACCTTCTTCATGGAGGCCTCGGCGCTGTTCACACTCGCGGTGGCCGCCGTACACGGAGTCCGGCCCGAGGACGCCCCGCAGCGCCGCGCCATGGTGCTGGCCGTGGTCCTGGGTGACAGCGGTATGGAGATCGTGCAGAAAAGCGTCGGGTCCTCGGCCAAGAACTGGGGCACCGTTTTCGCGGACAAGGTTCCCGGCCTGTCCGGTATGAACGATTCGCTGCTCAAACGGTTCATCGTGCGGTTCCTCACCAAACGCGCCGCGCTGATGGCCGGCAAGGTGGTGCCCGCCGGGATCGGCGCCGTGATCGGCGGTGTCGGCAACCGGGCGCTCGGTAAGGCCACGATCAACAACGCCCGCAAGGCTTTCGGACCGGCACCGCACTATTTCGCCGACGAGATGGTGCTGGACGCCGAACTCGCGCCCGGCACCGAGCAGCCGGACAAGTCCGTGGCACAGCCGGATTCGCAATTACCGCCGGCGGCGGAATCACCTCGCGTCACGCCGGAGGACGGCCGGCGGCAGCCGCCGCAGGGGGCACCGGCAGCACTTCCGACCGACCCCCGGCAACCACCGGCCGGTCCCCGATGAGGCCCGCGATCACGGTCCGGGGCCTGACCAAACGCTTCCCGGACTTCGAGATCGGCGCGCAGGACGTGTCGTTCGATATCGCCTCGGGTACCTGCGCCGCGCTGGTCGGCCCCCCGGGCTCCGGGAAATCGACGATCGTCGCAGCCCTGCTGGGACTGCTCCCGCCCACCACGGGGTCGGTGACGCTGAGCGGTGGGCGCGGTAGTTCGGCGGTGGGCGCGGTCCTCGCGCCCCGGGGACTGCATCCCCGGCGCACTGTCCGTGACCATCTGCGGGTGTACGCCGCCGCCGGCGGGCACCCCGATCGGCGGGTGCAGGCCGTGCTGGAGATCACCGGTCTCACCGAGCGCGCCGGCACCGTCCCCGACGAGCTGACGCCCGGGGAGGAAGCCCGCGCCGCCCTGGCGACCGCGTTGCTCGGCGACCCGCCACTACTGATCCTCGACGACCCCACCGCCGGTATGCAGCTCACCGAGATCTCCTGGCTGCAGGGTTTCCTGCGGCAGCACACCCGCCGCGGCGGGACCGCGTTGTTCACCGCGCAGAGCCTGGTCACGGCATTGCCGATCGCCGACCATCTGATCGTGCTCGGCACCACCGCAACGGTCGCCTACCAGGGCAGCCCGGCGCGGCTGCGGCGGCGCAACCCCGATCGGCTGGTGGTCGCGTCCTCGTCATCGATCGCGATTGCCACGGCCCTGGCCGCCCGCGGTTTCACCGACGCGGTGATCCGGCCGGACGATCAACTCGCCGTGGCCGGCGCGACCGAGGACGATATCGTCGAGGCCGCCCGGGCCGCCGAGGTCCGGCTGGACGCGATCGTCGCCGACCGGATCCATCCCGACCGCGTTCTCGCCTCACTGACCCATGCCGCCGCATCCCGGCCGGCCGGTCCCGGTATGCCGCCGTCCACTTCTCTGCCGTACGGGGTTTCCCGATGATCGACGTCGTCCCCGCGGAACTGATTCCGCCTGTGCTCTCCGAATATCGCAAGGCCGTCACGCTGCGCTATACCCGGGTCCTCGCCGGTCTTGCGGTGGCGGTGGCTATCGCGGCGCCCGCCATGAGCGCCATCCTGGCCGGCCCGCGGGACCCGGAGGGCCAGCCGGTGACGGGTGCCGCGACCATCGGGCTCTACATAGCGCTGTTCGCCGTCGTGCTGGGGGCCGCGGCATTCGGCGCCGCGGGTGCGGCCGGGGAACATCAGCACGACACCCTCATGATCACTGCCCTGTTCACCGTGGACCGCGACAAATTGGCCGGCGCGAAATTCCTGGTCACCGGTCTCGCGGCACTCGCCGCCGCACTGGCGGTCGAGATCGTGGCCGTGCTCTGCCTGCTGCTGTTCGGGCGGGACGAATTCGAGTTCACCGGTTCGCTGTTCGCCGTTCTCGGCGGCGGCCTGATCGCAGCCGTCTGCTGGGCGCTGATCGGCACCGGGATCGGGTTGCTGGTGCGTGCGCCGCTGCTCGCGGTCGGCGCCGTCCTCGGGTGGCTGCTGCTCGTCGAACCCCTGCTGTGGGTGGTCACCGCGGGTATGGGCATCCCGGGTGTCGTGACACTGCTGCCCGGATCCGCCACGCTGAGCACCCTGCTCTCCGGATCCTTCGCCGATGCGGACCTGCTGGCCCCGGCGCCCGCGGCGATCGTTGTGCTGCTGCTGTGGACCGTGGGAATCGGCGGCTGGAGCTGGTGGTCGCTGAGGCGTACGGAACTCTGACACCTGCGTCTCCGGAGTCCGCCGCTGTGGACACGGCGGGCTCGCCGACCGCCCAGCCGCGCCCTCGGGAACAAGACCCTGTCGGTGGGCGTCGTTATGGTCGATGGCAGGTGAAAGCGGGGGTGTACGGGAGGGGCGGATGAGCGAGTCGAACCCGGAGGCGGAGTCGGCCCCGGAGGCGATAGCGCGACGGATAACCGTGGCGGGTCCGCCTGCGTGCCCGGTGGACGCGGTATGAGCGACTCGTATCCGGATGCCGCGGCGAAAAGTGACCGCGCAGAGACCGCGCGCCCGTCCGGTCGACGGAGCATGAGCGATTCGGAGCCCGCCGCAAAGCGTGCCGGCGGCGGCGCACAAGCCGGGTGGATCCGCAGGCTGTGGTCGGAGTGCCGGCGTCACCGTGGCACGCTGACCGGTATCGCGCTGGCGTTGGTGGCCGGGGCTGCGGCCGAGATCGTGGCCCCGCTGCTCACAAAGTGGGCTGTGGATTCGGCGACCACCGGCGCCACCCGGGCCATCGGTATCGTCGCCGGGCTGCTGGCGCTGCTCGCGGCCGGCCGGTTCGCCGCATCGTTCGGGCGGCGGATGCTCGCCGGGAAACTTTCCCTCGATGTCCAGCACGGGCTGCGGTTGCAATTGCTGGGCTCGCTGCAACGGCTCGACGGCGCGGGCCAGGACGCCCTGCGCACCGGCCAGGTGGTGTCCCGCTCCATCACCGACCTGCAGCTGGTGCAATCACTGCTGGCGATGGCACCGCTGTCGGGGATGTCGCTGCTGCAGTTCGTGCTCGCGGCCGGAGTGATGCTGTGGCTGTCCCCGCCGCTGGCGGCGGCGGCGTTGTCGATGGTGCCGCTGGTGATCGCCGTGGTCTACCGGATGCGGCCCCGGTTGCATGCCGCGACCTGGTCGGCCCAGCAGCGGGCGGCGGAGCTGGCCCAGCATGTGGAGGAAACCGTCACCGGGGTCCGGGTGGTCAAGGGGTTCGGCCAGGAATCGCGCATGGTCGACGTACTGGAGCGGCACGGGCGCCGGTTGTTCGGCGAGCGGATGCGCGCCGCCGGTATCAACGCCCGCTTCTCCCCCACCCTGGCCGCGATACCGCAGGCGGGCCTGGTGGTGGTGATCGCGCTCGGCGGCTGGCTGGCCCTGCAGGGCAGCATCGGCCTCGGCACCTTCCTCGCCTTCAGCGCCTATGTCACGACGATGACCACCACCGCACGCACGATGGCGTCGGTGATCATCCTGGCCCAGCTCACCCGCGCTGCGGCCGAACGCGTGTACCAGGTGATCGACGCCGGTCCGGCGGTGGCCGATCCGCCGGAGCCGGCGCCGGTTCCCGATGGCCCACTGGGCATCGAACTCGAATCGGTGACCTTTGGTTTCGACCCCGGGGAACCGATTCTGCGCGATCTCGACCTGCGGGTACGCCCCGGCGAAACCGTCGCGGTTATCGGTCCGGCCGGGTCGGGGAAGACCACGCTCTCACTGCTGCTGCCCCGGTTCTACGCCCCCGATTCCGGCCGGATCCGGCTGCTCGGCACGGGCGCCACCGAGCCCGTCGATATCGCCGAGGTCGCCGCGGCGCAATTACGCGCGGCCGTCGGTGTCGTCTTCGACGATCCGTTCCTGTTCAGCTCCAGCGTCGCCGCCAATATCGCCCTGGGCCGGCCGGATGCCAACGACGCCGAGATCCGGGAGGCCGCCCGCCAGGCCGCCGCCGACGATTTCATCGAAGCGCTGCCCGACGGCTACGACACCGTGGTCGGGGAACGCGGGCTCACCCTCTCCGGCGGTCAGCGACAACGGATCGCGCTGGCCCGGGCACTGCTGGCCCGGCCACGGATCCTCGTTCTCGACGACGCCACCTCGGCGGTGGACGCGGTGACCGAGGCGGCCATTTTCGGCGCCCTGCCCGACCAGGGGTCGCGGACCACGGTCATCCTCGCGCATCGCGAATCCACCCTCGCCCACGCCGACCGGGTGATCCGCCTGCCGGAACCGGCAACAACCGTGGTGAGCGGACCCGCCGTCGTATCCGAGCGCCTGCCGGTCCCACAATCCAGGGGCCGGATGGCCGCCGCGGCGAATCTCAGCGAAACACCCGAGCTGCGCCGGGAGATCGCCCGCCTGCCCGCGGCCGACGAGCAACCCCGGCTGGATCCCGCCCGGTTGCGCCGGCCCGATCCCGATTTCCGGCTGATGCGCCTGCTGCGCCCGGTACGCACCCTGGTCCTGGCCTCGGTGCTGCTCCTCGCCCTGGACGCCCTCATCGGAATCGGTTTCCCACCGCTGGTGCGGCATGCCATCGATACCGGTGTCGCCGGATCCGACCCGGGTGCCCTCGCCGTCACCGCGCTCCTGGGTACGGGACTGGTCCTGGCCGGCTGGGTGGTGGCCGCCGCGACCACCCTGCTCACCTCCCGTACCGGCGAGCGAGTGCTCTACGGGTTACGAATCCGCAGTTACGCCCATCTGCAGCGGCTCGGGCTCGACTACTACGAGCGGGAACTGTCCGGCCGGATCATGACGCGGATGACCACCGATGTCGACGCGCTGTCCACCTTCTTACAGACCGGTGTGTCGACCGCCATGGTGAGCGGGCTCTCGCTGGCCGGGATCGCACTCGCCCTCCTGGTGATCGATACGCAGCTCGCCCTCGTGGTACTGCTGGGCGTACTCCCCCCGCTGATCATCGCTACGGTGATCTTCCGCCGGGTCTCCTCGGTGGCCTACAGCATCTCCCGGGAACGGGTGTCGACGGTGAACGCCGATTTCCAGGAGAACATCGCCGGCCTGCGCGCCGTCCAGGCCTACCGGCACGAACGGCGTTCGGCACACCGGTTCGCCGAATACTCCGCCGGCTACCGCCGCAGCAGGATGCGGGCCCAGCGGGCCATCGCGCTGTACTTCGCGTTCATGGCGTCGTGGACCGATCTGGCGCTGGCCCTGGTGGTGCTCACCGGAGCGCATGCGGTGGCCGCCGGAGAGACCAGCGCCGGCACTCTCATCGCGTTCGTGCTGTACCTGGAACTGCTGTTCGGCCCGGTGCAGCAGTTGTCGCAGGTCTTCGACGGTTACCAGCAGGCACGAGTCGGCCTGCGGCGGATCGGCGAACTGTTGCGCACGCCGTCGTCGATCCGGGCCGACCCGCCCGGCGCCGACCCGCTCACCGCCGGCCTGCGCGGGGACCTCGAGCTCGACACCGTCCGCTTCCGCTACCCGAGCACCGAACGCCCCGCACTCGACGAGGTATCGCTGGCCGTGGCGCCGGGCCGGTCGCTGGCGCTGGTCGGCGCTACCGGCGCCGGGAAATCCACCATCGTCAAACTGCTGGCCCGGCTCTACGACCTCGCCGACACCGATTCCGGTGCGGTCCGGGCCGACGGGGTCGATATCCGCGATTACCGGCTGGACCGGTACCGCTCCCGGCTGGGCATGGTCCCGCAGGAAGCTCACCTGTTCACCGGCGATATCGCGAGCAACATTGCATTCGGGAAACCATCCGCGACCGAAACCGAGATCGCCGCGGCCGCCCGGGCGGTGGGCGCAGCGGAGATGATCGCCGGTCTCCCCGGCGGAATGCACCGGGCGGTCGGGGAACGCGGGCGCGGGCTGTCCGCCGGTCAGCGCCAGCTCATCGCCCTGGCACGCGCCCAGCTCGTCGATCCCGATGTGCTGCTGCTCGACGAGGCCACCGCCACCCTCGACCCCGACGCGGAAGAGAAAGTGCTGGCAGCGACCGGTTCGCTGGCGCGCAACCGGACAACGGTGGTCGTCGCGCACCGCTTGGCGACCGCCGCACGCGCGGACCGTATCGCCGTTGTCGCGCACGGCCGGATCGTGGAACTCGGGACACACGCCGAGCTGCTGGCGGCCGGCGGGGAGTATGCCCGCCTGTGGACAGCCGCGGGTAACACGGAAGGAATATTCTCGATAGGACACGAGTCGTCAACTATGAGGTCGGGGCAGACCGGTGGTCGGTGACGTTGCCGATGGGCACAGGGGCCTATCCTCGTCAGAGGGCGTATCGGTACCCATCCACCGATCCCCGGTGCCGGGCACGTCACAAACGTCGCAGCGCGAAGAACGAAATGAGGCGAACACCTGCTGTGAGCAGCTCAAAATCCCAGTTCGGTCAGAACCAGTGGCTGGTCGACGAGATGTATCAGAAGTTCAAACAGGATCCATCCTCGGTCGACGCCAGCTGGCACGAGTTCCTCGCCGACTACACCCCCGAGACCTCCGGTGATACCGGTAACACCACGCAGTCCGCCCCGGCACCGGCGGCCCGCACGGTGAATTCCGCCCCCGCCCCCGTCCCCGCCGAGGCGGCCTCCGTGAAGACCCGCGCCGCCGCCCCCGGCGCCCCGGCCGGCGCGGCCACCCCGGCCGCCGCCCCCAAGCCGGCCACGCCCGCCACCACCGCGGCGAAGACCACCGCGACCGCACAGCAGCAGCGCGCGCCGAAGACCACCCCGGCGCCGACCTCGAACGCCGCCCCCACCTCGGGCGCACCGAAGCCGTCGGCCGCCGAGGAGAAGAAGGTGCTGCGCGGTGCCGCCGCGGCGGTCGCCAAGAATATGTCGGCATCGCTGGCCATCCCCACCGCCACCAGCGTGCGGGCCGTCCCGGCCAAGTTGATGATCGACAACCGGATCGTCATCAACAATCACCTCGCCCGCACCCGCGGCGGCAAGATTTCGTTCACTCATCTGCTCGGCTACGCGATCGTGCAGGCCGTGAAGGCCTTCCCGAACATGAACCGGCATTTCGCCGAGGTCGACGGGAAGCCGAACGCGGTGACCCCCGCCCACACCAACCTGGGCCTGGCCATCGACCTGCCCGGTAAGGACGGCAGCCGTTCCCTCGTGGTCGCGGCCATCAAGGGCTGCGAAGAGATGAACTTCGCCCAGTTCCACACCGCCTACGAGGACATCGTCCGCCGCGCCCGCGACGGCAAACTGACCGCCGAGGATTTCAGCGGGGTGACCATTTCGCTGACCAACCCGGGCACCATCGGCACCGTGCATTCCGTGCCGCGACTGATGCAGGGCCAGGGCGCGATCATCGGCGCGGGCGCCATGGAGTACCCGGCCGAGTTCCAGGGCATGAGCGACGAGCGGATCGCCGAGGTCGGTATCGGCAAGCTCATGACGCTGACCTCGACCTACGATCACCGCATCATCCAGGGCGCGGAATCCGGTGATTTCCTGCGCACCATCCACAAACTGCTCATCGCCGACGAGTTCTACGACGAGATCTTCCACGGCCTGGGCGTGCCGTACGAGCCGATCCGCTGGCGCAAGGATATCCAGGAGCGCGGGGTCGACAAGAGCACCCGCGTACTGGAGATGATCGCGGCCTACCGCAACCGCGGGCACCTGATGGCCGATACCGATCCGCTGCGGCTGGTCAAGGAGAAGTTCCGCAGCCATCCCGACCTGGATGTCATCCAGCACGGCCTGACCCTGTGGGATCTCGACCGCGAGTTCAACGTCGGTGGTTTCCACGGCCAGGAACGGATGAAGCTGCGCGATGTGCTGTCGGTGCTGCGCGAGGCCTACTGCCGGCACGTGGGTGTGGAATACACCCACATCCTGGAACCCGACCAGCTGAAGTGGATCCAGGACCGGGTCGAGCAGAAGCATGTGAAGCCGACGGTCGCCCAGCAGAAGTACATCCTGAACCGGCTCAACGCGGCCGAGGCTTTCGAAACCTTCCTGCAGACCAAGTACGTCGGCCAGAAGCGGTTCTCTCTCGAGGGCGCCGAATCGGTTATCCCGATGATGGACGCGGTGATCGACCAGTGCGCCGAGCATTCGCTCGACGAGGTCGTGATCGGTATGCCGCACCGTGGCCGGCTCAATGTGCTGGCCAATATCGTCGGCAAGCCCTACTCGAAGATCTTCACCGAGTTCGAGGGCAATATGAACCCGGCCGCCACGCATGGCTCGGGCGATGTGAAGTACCACCTCGGCGCCCGCGGCACCTACCTGCAGATGTTCGGCGACAACGAGGTCGAGGTCTCGCTGACCGCGAACCCGTCTCATCTGGAAGCGGTCGACCCGGTGCTCGAGGGTTTGGTGCGCGCCAAACAGGATCTGCTGGACAAGGGCGACGGCGAAGAGGGTTTCTCGGTCGTACCGCTGATGCTGCACGGTGATGCCGCGTTCGCCGGTCAGGGTGTGGTGGCCGAAACGCTGAACCTGTCGGGTCTGCGCGGCTACCGCGTGGGCGGCACCATCCATATCGTGGTGAACAACCAGATCGGCTTCACCACCGCGCCGGACAACAGCCGCTCCACCGAATACTCCACCGATATTGCCAAGTTCATCGGCGCCCCGGTCTTCCATGTCAACGGCGACGACCCCGAGGCCTGCGACTGGGTGGCCCGCCTGGCGGTCGATTTCCGGCAGAAGTTCCGCAAGGACGTCGTCATCGACCTCATCTGCTACCGCCGCCGCGGTCACAACGAGGGCGACGACCCGTCGATGACCCAGCCGTACATGTACGACGTCATCGATACCAAGCGCAGCGTCCGCAAGAGCTACACCGAAAGCCTGATCGGCCGCGGTGATATCTCGATGAAAGAGGCCGAGGACGCGCTGCGCGATTACCAGGGGCAGTTGGAGCGGGTCTTCAACGAGGTCCGTGAACTGGAGAAGTACCCGCCGGGACCGAGCGAATCGGTGGAAGACGCCCAGCAGATCCCGTCCACCGTGCTCACCGCCGTGGACAAATCGGTGCTGCAGCGGATCGGTGACGCCTTCCTGAACGTGCCCGACGGTTTCAGTGTGCATCCCCGCGTGCAGCCGGTGCTGGAGAAGCGCCGCGAAATGGCCTACGAGGGCAAAGTCGACTGGGCGTTCGCCGAGTTGCTCGCCTTCGGCACACTGATCGACGAGGGTCGCGCGGTCCGGTTGACCGGGCAGGATTCCCGGCGCGGCACCTTCACCCAGCGGCATTCGGTGATCATCGACCGCAAGACCGCCGCCGAGTACACCCCGCTGCACAACATCAACAGCGCCAACCCGGGCTGGTTCGCCGTGCACGATTCGGCGTTGAGCGAATTCGCCGCCGTCGGTTTCGAATACGGCTATTCGCTGGGTAACCCGGAAGCGCTGGTGCTGTGGGAGGCGCAGTTCGGCGATTTCGTCAACGGCGCCCAGTCGATCATCGACGAGTTCATCTCGTCCGGTGAGGCGAAATGGGGCCAGCTTTCGGAGGTTGTGCTGCTACTGCCGCACGGGCACGAAGGCCAGGGTCCCGACCACACCTCGGGCCGGATCGAACGTTTCCTGCAGCTGTGCGCGGAGGGTTCGATGACGGTCGCGATGCCGTCCACCCCGGCGAACTACTTCCATCTGCTGCGCCGGCATTCGCTGGACGGTATCCGCCGCCCGCTGATCGTCTTCACCCCGAAGTCGATGCTGCGCAACAAGGCCGTGGTCAGCGATCTGAAGGATTTCACCGAGTCCAAGTTCCGCTCGGTGTTCGACGAGCCCACCTACGAACAGGGCGTCGGCGATCGCGCCGCGGTGAAGCGCATCTTGCTGACCAGCGGCAAGCTCTATTACGAGCTGGCCGCCGCGAAGGCCAAGCGTAAGCGTGACGATATCGCCATCGTCCGGGTCGAGCAGCTCTACCCGATGCCGAAGTTCCGGTTGAACGAGGCGCTGGAGCGCTACTCCAATGCCACCGAGATCGCATGGGTGCAGGAGGAACCGGCGAACCAGGGTGCCTGGCCGTTCTACGGCCTGAACCTGCCGGAGCTGCTGCCGCAGCGCCTCGGCCGCCTGCGTCGTATCTCGCGCCGCGCCATGTCGGCCCCGTCCTCGGGTTCGAGCAAGGTGCACGCGGTGGAGCAGGCCGAGATCATCGACGAGGCATTCGAGCCCACCAGCTGATCGTCGATTCGCACGACGCCGGGCGCCCCTCTCTCGAAGGTGGGTCAGCCCGGCGTCGTGCGTTTCCGGAAGGGCTGCGTACAACAGGTCGGTCGACGCGCGCTTGTACACTGAGCCCAGCGGGAACTGCCCCGCCCCGTGCGGTACGGGAGGAGCTGTGTCATGTCTGTCGAGTCGATAACGCCGGCCTGGATGCACCAGCAGATCACGGCAGCGGAGTACGACTCCTGGTCCGAAGAGCAGTGTGCGGGCATCGAGGTCGTGGACGGGATGGTCGTCGTGAGCCCCAGCGCGTCCAAACGGCACAACCGGTTGGCTCGTATCCTCGCGAATGCACTGGATGCCGCGGGTGGACCGGACTGGAACGCCGATACCGACTTCGATGTGCGGCTCCAAGATGTCCCGCTCACCAACCGTCGCCCGGACGTGGTGGTGTACCGCGCGGACACGATCGATATCGCGCCCACCCGCCCCGAACACGTGCTCTTGGTCGTGGAAGTGGTCTCACCCGGCTCCGAAACCACCGACCGGATCGTGAAGGTGGACCAGTACGCGAAAGCGGGTATCGCCTTCTACTGGCGGGTCGAGCAGGCCGCGACCGGGATCCCGCTGATCTACACGTACGTGCTCGACCCGGCGACCGGAACGTACCGGACCGGAGAAATGCATACGGGCGTCGTCAAGGTCTCGGCTCCCTTCGCCACTGAGATCGATCTCGAGGTCTGATCGATTCGACCATCGGACACGCCGGGTTGATCGGCAAAGGTGCAGCAAGGATCCCTTCGCTGCCGGGCGAACCGCGCGGTGCTCACCGATTCACGGGTGCGGGCGCAACGAATCGTTCGACCATGCGCCGTTCGGCGGTGGAATCCGGTAATGGCCAGCTCAGCAGCGCGAGCACGATCCGCACGATCCACTGCGCCGCCTCGGCATCCGGGGCGATCCGGGTCAGCGTCGACGCGATTTTTCCCAGTTCCGGGGCGGTGGACAGGAGCTCGTCGGTGGCCGCGGAACGGTGCCGGGTGAGCCATTGGGCCAGCGTGGGGTCGGCGCGGATGGCGGCCACGGCGGCGAGAACGGCTTCCACCAGCCGGCGAGATCCCTGAAACGGTTCGATGGCCGCCGCGACGCGCTCGGCCACCGTCGCGGCGGCCTTCGCCAGCACCGAATGAACGAGCTGAGTCTTCCCGCCGCAGTATCGGTACAGCGTCGCCCGGGAGCACCCTGCCGCGGCGGCGATACCGTCGACGGTCACCTTGTCGATGCCCTGTTCGAGAAACAACGCCATGGCCGCACGCTCGATCCGGTCTACGGCGATCGTGCGCCGGTCACCCCCTGCCAGCCAATCCACGCTACCTGCCACCTGCTCCAACCTGTCCGACGACAACCCTCGGTAATACTGTCTCATGGTGAGACACTTGACCGATATCGTCTAGTCCGCGTCTACGGGTTACTGCAGCATATGTCCAGTCGCAAGCAGCCGATCTCGAGATTCTGCCCCGACGAAGAGCGGCTCATGTCTCAGTGCGAGATGGTGATTGTTTCGAGTGCCACGCACCGCAGAAGCTGGTGATCGCACTCGACCACCGAACCCCGGAGTGAACGATGACCTCGAAACAGGCAATCGATGTATTCGATCCCGTATACCTCGACAATCCCTACCCGCTGTACCGCTCACTCCGCGAGCAGGCGCCGGTGTATCGGGTACCCGGCACCGATTTCTTCCTGGTCACCACCTGGGAACTGCTCGTCGAAGCCGCGACCCGGGCCGGCGAGTTCTCCTCGAACCTGACCTCTGTACTGGTCAGGGAACCGGATGGTTCGGCCGCGACATTCGATATCGACGCCGCCGGGCAGGCCGTGCATGTGTTGGCGACGGCCGACGACCCGGTCCACGCGGCGCACCGCAAACTGGTCGGGCCCGTCCTCGCCAGACGAATCCGCACTCTGGGCGCGACGGTCGATACGCTGGTCGACCGGCTGTGGCGGCAGGAAGTCCAGGCCGGGCGCATCGACTGGGCCACCGGAATGGCCGACCGCCTTCCGCTCGCGGTCGTCGCGGGCCTCATCGGTCTCCCCGAGACCGACCACCCCCAACTGCTGCGCTGGGCCTACGACTCCACCGAGATGCTCGGCGGAGTCGCCCCCGCCGAACGCCTGCCGCAGCTGATGACCTCGGCCGCCGAACTCGCCGGCTATCTGCACACGGCTTTTGCCGCAGCCAAGGCCCGTCCCGGCGCGCACGACGACGGCCTGCTCGGTGTCCTCGCCGACGCCGCCCGCGACGGCCGGATCGAAGACCATGTCGCCGTCCTGATCCTGGTACAACTCGTCGGCGCGGGCGGCGAATCCACCGCCGGGCTCATCGCCAATGGCGCCCGTCTCCTCGCCCACGACCTCGACCTCCAACAGCAGTTGCGCGAACAGCCCGGCCTGATCCCTGCTTTCCTGGATGAGACGCTCCGGCTGGAGTCACCGTTCCGCGGCCACCACCGGCACGTCACTACCGATACCGAACTCGGCGGGGTGAACCTACCTGCGGGAAGCCACCTGTTACTCCTCTGGGGAGCCGCCAACCGCGATCCCGCCGTCTACCCCGACCCCGACACGCTCGACCTGCACCGACCCGACCACCGGAGCAACCTGGCCTTCGGCAAAGGCGCCCACTACTGCATCGGCTCGGCTCTGGCGAAACTCGAGGCCACTGCGGCCCTTACCGCACTGCTCGGCAACACCCGCCGGTTCACCATCTCCGAAAATGCCGCGGCCGGCTGGCTTCCCAGCCTATTCGTCCGCCGCCACCGCACCCTGCCGTTGCAGGTCGACTTCCGCTCCGTCGACAACGCCGACTCCTGACGATTCGGCAGCGGTCCGGTCCGGCATGTATTTGGATGGGTTGATGCTGCTCGATCTCCAGTTGGATGCCCGCCCGGACCGTTGCGAGGAGCGCGCGCACGCCCTGGCCGGGGCCGGAGCCGCCGGCCTGTTCACATTCGAAGGCCCGCACGATGTTCTGTTGCCGCTGGCGGCGGTGGCGGGCCGGGTGGATACCGATCTGATGACCAATGTCGCGATCGCCATGCCCCGCAGCCCGATGCATCTGGCGCACGCCGCGTGGGATCTGCAGCTGATGTCGCGCGGGCGGTTCCGGCTCGGGCTCGGCTCCCAGATCCGGCCGCATATCGAGAAACGCTACGGCGCGACCTGGTCGGCTCCGGCGGCCCGGATGCGGGAGAGCGTGCTGGCGGTGCGGGCCATTCTCACCTCCTGGCAGGACGGCACCCCGCTGGAGTTCCGAGGTGAGTACACCCGGCACACCTTGATGCCCTCGACGTTCGTGCCCGGCCCCAATCCGTACGGCCCCCCGCCGGTGCTGCTCGGCGCGCTGGGACCGGTGATGACCCGCACCGCTGCGGAGGTCGCGGACGGATTGCTGGTGATGCCGTTCCACAGCCACCGTCATTTCCGGGAGCGGACGCTACCCGCGGTGGCGGCGGGGATGAAACGCGCGGGGCGTACAGAATTTCCACTGTATCCACAGGTGATCGTCGCGATGGGCCGCTCCGCCGACGAGCGCGCGGCGGCTTCGACCGGGGTGCGCGGGCTGCTCGCGTTCTACGGCTCGACCCCGGCGTACCGGCCCGTCCTGGATATCGAAGGCTGGGGTGAGCTCCAGCCGGAACTCAACGCCCTCTCGAAATCCGGCGACATCATGACCATGTTCGATCGGATCTCGGAACCGGTGCTCGAAACGCTCGCGGTGCGCGGCACCCCGGAAGAGTGTGCCGCCGAGATCAAACGCCGCTTCGCGGATGTCGCGGACCGGGTGTGCTGCTACTTCCCGGGCTACGACCCACCGACCGACCAGATCGCCGCCCTCGCCACCGCTCTGCGCTGACCGGGCTCGATCGTCAGCTCAGCAGGCGGCCCGCCAATCCCCGATCGCGCGTCCGATCTCGGTGGTGGGGGCCTCACCTTCGAGCCATTCACGGGCGATCCGGTGCCAGTTGTTCGTGGTGCCCAACTGGCCGAGCGCCGCGAAGGTGAAAAGGTCCGCACGGCGCGAGAACACGTGCTCGGGTGGCAGTAACTGTCGACGCATACCGCGGAATTCGGCCGCGCGCGGGTCCATGGCAAGTATCACCGCCCCGGTGGCGAGTTCGGGGGTGATGGTGATCTCGTCGTCGAGCAGATGCCAGCCCGCGGCCGCCCAGACGTAGCTCAGGCATTCGTCCACGGCGACCCCGGCGTGCGGGTCGATGATCCCGCGGCCCACCCAGGCGTCGTAGAGGTCCCGGCCGCGCATCTGCCCGGCGGCGCGCAGACAGTCGCGTTCGAAATCGGCGTGCACCTGATCCATCCGGTGGTAGAGACCGAAGTCGATGAAGGCCAGCCGACCGTCCGCGGCAAGCAACATATTCCCCGGATGCGGGTCGCCACAGAATTCGTAGTCGGTGAACAGGGAGTTGATGTAGAAGCGGTAGATGAGCTCGCCGAGCCGGGCCCGGTCGCCGGCGGGCAGGGCCCGCAGGGCATCGAACGGCTGCCCGTCGACGAACTCGGTGACCAGAACGTTGGGTCCGCAGTGCTCGCCGAGGCAGTCGGGAACGGTGAGGAAGGGATGCCCGCGGTAACGCTGCGCGACGCGGCGCTGGTTGCGCGCTTCGCGTGGATAGTCGAGTTCACCGCCGATGGTGCGGGCGATCTCATCGAGCACTCCCGCGTCGGCGGCGCTGGGCAGCACAGCTTTCCAGAGTTTGGCGAACAGTTTCAGGTTGCGCATATCGGCGTGCACGGCCTCGTCGACACCGGGGTATTTGACCTTGACCGCCACGGTGCGCCCGTCGCGCAGCCGGGCACGGTAGACCTGCCCGATGGAGGCGGCGGCGATCGGTGTCTCGTCGATATCGGCGAAGATCGCCGAGAGGCGTCCGAGATCGTCCTCGATCACGGTGCGCATCGCCGAAAAGGGAAATTCGGGTGCACGATCACGCAGTTCGGCGAGTTTGTGCCGGAACAGTTCGCGGTGCGATTCCGGCACGAGGTCGATATCGAGCACCGACAGCATCTGCCCGAGTTTCATGGCGGCGCCCTTCATACCGCCCAGCACCGTCACCATCTGCTGCGCTGCCTGCAGCGTGGATCGTTCGGCGAGCGCCCGCCGGGCCTGTTCGGGTTTGCCCAGCATCGCGACCTTTGTCCCGGCCTCCCGGATGGCCTGGCCCGCGGCCAGTCTGCCCAGCGTGCTTCCCCGGGCGAGACGTCCGTGCGGAACCCGATCTGTTGCCATCCGCGCCTCCAGAACTCCCCGGTGTAACGGCGGCCACACTACTGCCGGCGCGGCCCGACCGCGAGTAGCTGCCGCGAGCGAGAGGCGTTCGACCGGGCTCCCGGCACCTCGATGGGCCGGCGAACAGGCGATTTCACGGGCCGGGGCCTTCTGCCGCACTAAGCTGGTCGAGCTCGTCGTTGTGCGCAGGAACAGGAGGCAGCGGTGCCCGCCAGAACAGGTCAGCGCAGGCGCCCGACCCAGGAGCGTGCGCGGGCGACCCGCGAGCATATTCTCGACACCGCTGCCCGGCTCTTCGGCGAACGCGGTATCGCCGATACCTCGACGAATCGGATCGCGGCGGCGGCCGGCGTCAGCATCGGCACCGTCTACCGCTATTTCACCGACCGCGCTGTCATCGTCGACGAGTTGCTCGAACGGCTACTGGAGACCATCGAGCAGCGAATCACCAATCACCTGGCCGGCCTCTCGGAGAACTCACCGGAGGAGATCATCGCCGGAGTCCTCGAGATCATCACCGAAGAATTGGTGGCCAATGCGCCGCTGGTCCGCGCGCTGGTGGCGGGAGTGCAGTTCTACAACAGCGGTATACCGGAATTCGAACCCCGCCTGCGCATCCTGGTCAAGGTGATGCTGATCCAGCTACTGGGCCCGGGTGACGACCGCGAGTACGACACGATGAGCTTCGTCCTGATCAATACCATGTTCGCGGCCGTGCTGCGGGTGTCCGCCCTCGAGGTCGACGACGGCGAGCGCAGGGCGGCCGTCGGGATGACCGCCCGGATGATCGGTCGCTGGATCGAATCCGAGATAGAGCGGCGTCTCGCCGCCTGAGCGGTTCGAGCGAAAAGTGAGCAGTTGCGGCGATCAGCTCCGCATAACGCTCGTCTCTCGAATCAGGACTTCCATTCAAGCTGGTAAACCCACCCATTTACGCGTAACCGACGGTCACCGGAAGCGGAGTAGAAGGTGAGTGATAGCTCAGATTACCGTGGGTTCGGAACCGGCGCCCGCCGCACCGTGACCGGCGACGGTTCGTTCCCCGGCCGTCGCGCCGGGCTGATCGACCATGCGGTGACAAGGAGGTCCCCCGGTGATTATCGAGAGCGCCGATCGCCATGAACTCGCTTCGGGCATCTACCCCTCCGCCCCACCGGCACCCGATGTGCATCGGCTGGCGCGTGAGATCGTGGCCGACCTCACGCGATCCGGAACGCTGTGCCCGGCAATCCCCGGCGATGCCTTGCGCGGTGAGCTCACCGCGGTGGTCCGGGTCTGCCTCGGCTGGTTGATCCAGCGACTGCGCGGCGAATGCCCGCCGCAGCGGCTCGACCGGCTCGAAGCCGCCGCCGGCGGCTGGGCACGCGACGACGTCGAGATCGGCACCGTGCTGCACGCCGCCCACCGGGCGGTGAAGGGTGGTGTAGAGCGGTTGGTTCCGTCGGCCGGACAGAAGTCCGGCATCGATATCACCGTCGCGATCACCGCCTCGGTCGAATTGCTCGCCCTGATCACGTCCACCGTCAGCAAAGCCTATGTCCGGGAACTCAAAAGCGCTGCCGGCGCACACCACACCGATGTGCACACAGTGACCTCGGCCCTGCTCGGCGGGCATACCGCGACCGCCATGGCCCGAGACGCGAGTATCCCCATCGCGGACCGCTATTACGTGCTCGCGCTCGCCGTACCCGCGCACCGCGACGAGAACGATCCGCGCCTGGACCGCCAGGTCGTCGCCCGCCGCAAACTGCGCCGGCTACAGTCCGCGCTGGCCACGCTGCTCGACCGCCAGGCATTGCCGCTGCTCTCGGTCGACGGTGGAACCATCCTCGTTCCCGCCGATGCGTGCGCCGAGGACGGAATCGATGACCTCGTGCAGAAACTCTCCGCCGCAACCTATGTCGATATCACCGCGACCGTCGTATCCGCGGGCACTGACGACGTACCGGCCGCGACCCGGCAGGCTCACGAACTGCTCGATATCGTCGAACAGCTGGGACTCGGGGCCAGGGTCCACCGCTTCGCCGAACTGGCATTGGAATACCAGCTGACCCGCCCGGGCGTCGGCCGCGCCCGCCTCGACCGGCTACTCGACCCGCTGGACCGCCACCCCGAGCTGCTGCAGACCTTGCAGACCTACATCGACACCGATCGCAACCGCACCCGCACCGCCCGGCAACTGGCAGTGCACCCGAACACGGTCGATTACCGCATGCAGCGCATCGGGGAACTCACCGGCCTCGATCCCACGAACTCTCGCACCTGGTGGTATCTCTACAGTTCCCTGGTCGCCCGCCGCTCACGCGGCTCGGCGGCCATCGCCTGAGCGTGGTCCACCCAGTCCAGCCACGTTTCCGGAGTAGTTCGATCAGCCGCCGTGCCGCGGGCACGGTATCGAATGCGAGGGTGTCGAGCAGTTCGGCGAACGGCGGCTCGATACCGGTGGCGCCCAGGTGGTCCTCGCCCAGTTCATCGGCCAGCTCCGTGATGTAGCCGGCCATGGAGTCGGCGAGTTCGGTGAGTGCGGGGTCGTCGTCGGGCAGGTCGAGCGCGCTGCCCAGGGTGCGGTAGAAATCGATGAGACGCGGATCGTCCAACTGCTGATGTTTGCGGGCGATCCACTCCGGTATCCGCTCGGACGAATGCGCCACCAACGGGATCCAACCGTCACGCTCGAAGCGCACGATACGTTCGTCGATCCCGAGCGAACGGAGGCGATCGAGAAATTCGACCACCTCCGGCGGCAACACCAGGCCCTCGCCGGCGGTGAGGCGGGCGATACGTTCCCGCCGCCGCTGCCGCTCCCGGATCTCCGCGCGCAGCCGCCGGTCGATCTCGGCGATTGCCGCGGCGAACTCCGTTTCGCCGGCCCCCAGCAGTTCCCGCACGCGCACCAGCGGCACTCCGGCTTCGGCGAGCGTCCGGATCTCGAGCAATTCGATCACCGCGCCGGCGTCGTAGCGCCGATAGCCGGAATGGTCGCGTTCCGGTTCCGCCAGCAGTCCTTTCGCGTGGTAGTGCCGGACCGCGCGCACCGTCACTCCGGCATACGACGCCAGTTCGCCGATGGTCAGCATCGGTTCAGTGTCCGGGACCCGGCAGCCGACCGATGTGATCCGCGACGATCCGGGCGATTTCCGGCGCATGAGTGAACGCCAGCCCATGATCGGCATCCAGCCAGTGAGTCGTGATATCCGGCCGCGCCCGGGAGAGTCGTTCGATCCCCTCCCGCCAGTTGCGATTGCGCCACCGGGTCCGTTCGCCGGCACCGCCGCCGGCCATCGAGGCCGACATGATCATGCTGATCGGAGCGTCGATATCGCGGTACCGGCCGAGAAGGGTTCGGGTGCGGATCATATCGAGTTCCTGGTTCAGGTCGAGTATCTGCTGCGCGGTGAGCGACACCCGGTCCGCGGCGTCGCGCGTATCGTCGCGGTCCGGCGCCGCCGAGTTCTCCCACATCGCCCGGAACTCCGGCATATCGGCCGCGGAGAGGAACGGTTCGGGTATCGGATTCGCTCCGTCGACGAGTACCAGCCCGCCCACACCGCCGGGGTGTACAGACGCATAGTGTGCGGCCAGGTCCGCACCGAGTGAGTAGCCCGCGAGCACGGGTGCCGGATCGGAGAGCCGCACAGCCGCCACGACGGCGGCCAGATCCCCGAGAAAGTCTGCGAACGAGTAACGCGCGGCGGGGGTGCTGAGACCGTGCCCGCGGAGGTCGAAGGCCACCACATCGTGGTCGCGCCGCAGCAACTCGATCAGAACATGCAGTCCGGCCTGTGTGGAATACAGGCCGGGACAGAGTACGACGGTTCGCCCACGGCCGCCGCGGGACACCGAAACGGTGCCACCTTCGTGATCGATGGAGAAGTGTTGCAGGCCGGGGCGGTGACCGCCGCCGGACCGGATACCGTCGATGTTGCAGGTCATGACGCCCATGCTGCGAGATTGACCCAGGGTCAAGGTCAACCACCGAGGGTGGGAGCGCCCCGGCTGGGGGCGACGATGCGATGCTCACCCCGGCCCGGCCACCCGTGGGGTGTCTGTTCATTCGTCGTGGTCGCACAGCGAATTACACCGCGCCGGTCTGGGTGGCCGCTGCCGGAGCGAGGTGCCGGACGACCCGGCACGGATTGCCCGCGGCGAACACCTGCGGCGGCACATCCCTGGTCACGACGCTGCCGGCGCCGACAACGGCGTTCGCCCCGATCGTGACGCCGGGACAGACGAGCACGCCCCCGCCGAGCCAGACATTGTCGCCGATGGTGATCGGCGCGGCGGTCTCCCAGCGCTGCCGCCGCAGTTCGTGGTCGTCCATCGGATGCAACGCGGTCAGCAGCTGAGCTCGTGGGCCGATCGAGACGTCGTCACCGATCCGCACCGGCGCGCAATCCAGCACTATCGCGTCGTAGTTGAGAAAACTGTTGCGCCCCAATTCGATCAGGTAGCCGTAATCGCACTGGAACCGCGGCATGATCCACGAACCCTCGCCCACGGCACCGAGCAGGTTCTCCAGAATGTCGCGCCGCTGCGCCTCGTCGCCGGATTTCGTCTCGTTGAAACGATCCAGCAGTTTCTGACAGGCCCGCCGTTCCGCGACCAGTTCGGGATCACTGTCCCGGTAGAGCTCTCCGGCCAGCATGCGCTGCTTCTGCGTAGACATACCGGCGATCCTGCCGTAGACAGGCGGATTCCGGCACGGCGATATCGAGGCTGCCGAGGCCCGTCCATGCGTACGACGGTCCGGAATGCACGGCGCCGAAGGTATGCCTTCCCGCTGCTGAGGACCGCCGGTACCGAATGGGCGAAACAGGTCGAACCTGCCGCCGCCTACGTCGGTGCGCGTAGAGCGGGCACGCTCGGGTACGTCGCCTGCCGTAGCCGGTGACGCCTCCCGACGGGAGCCTGAATCGGCGGGGGTCACGTACTGTCACGATATGGATCTGCGGACGGTGTCACGAGAGCTGTCCGCGCGTTTCACGCGGCGGCCCGCGTGGTTCCCGGATATCGCGCTGGGGTTGTTCGTCACGGTGATCCAGGTGCTCGGCGCGATGGTTCCGGTGCCGGTCGAGCCGGCATCGACACCGGTATCGGGGATCGGGTACGTCCTGCTGGTCGTGAGCGGTGTGGCCGTGGTGGCGCGCCGGCAGCGGCCCGTCGCGGTTTTCGCGATCACCGGTGTGGCCAGCCTGATCTATTTCGCTTTCGACTTTCCCGATCGTGCTTCCTACCTCGGACTTTTCGTCGCTCTGTATACCGTCGCCGCATACGGCGACGGGCATCGCTCACTGCGGATCGCAGGCGCGGGGATCGCGGTGCTCTCGGTCGGCTGGGTGATCGCCGGCGCCGATGTGGAGCCGGTATCGGCGATCGGCTGGGTGTTCTTCCGGATCGGCGGGGCGGTGATCGCCACCATGCTGGGCGAATCCGCGCGGTCGCGGCAGGTGATGGCCGCCGATGCGCAAAACCGCGCGGAGCTCGCGGAACGCTCGCGTGAGGAGGAGGCCCGCGCCCGGGTCGACGCCGAACGGCTACGGATCGCCCGCGAGGTACACGACACCGTCGCCCATGCCATCGCGATCATCAATGTCCAGGCCGGGGTCACCGCGCATGTGCTCGGCAAACGGCCGGAACAGGCCCGCGATGCGCTGCACACCATCGAACAGACCAGTTCCCGGGCGCTGCAGGAGATGCGCGCGATCCTCGGTGTGCTCCGTGACGGCGATGAGCGTGAACCGTTCCCGAAGCTCGACCAGATCCGCGAACTCACCGGAAAGGCCCGCGAGGCCGGACTCGATATCAGCGTCGAACAACCCGAACCGGTGCCGGCGCTGCCGAGCGCGGTGGGCAGTGCGGCGTACCGCATCGTGCAGGAATCCCTCACCAACGTGATCCGCCATGCCGGACCGACCCGGGTGACGGTGATACTGGAACCCGTGGTCGATGCCCTGTACATCCGAGTGATCGACGAAGGACGCCGCACCCCCGGACCCGGCCACACCGGTTCGGGTCGCGGAATCGCCGGTATGCGCGAACGCTGCCGATTGCTCGGCGGTGAACTCGACGCGAAACCGCGCCCCGGCGGCGGATTCGAGGTCACCGCCAGTCTGCCGCTCGCCCCGGTGGGTCCGCGCCTGTGAACACACCACCGATCAAAGTTCTGCTCGCCGACGACGAGCGGCTGGTTCGTTCGGGTTTCAAAGTCCTGCTGGACCTGGAGGACGACATCACGGTGGTCGGGGAAGCCACCAATGGTGCCGAAGCGGTCGAGCTGGCCCGCAGCACCCGGCCCGATGTCGTGCTCATGGATATCCGGATGCCGACGCTGGACGGGATACGCGCCACCGGCCGGATCGCCGAAACGGCCGGACTCGAGAAGGTCAAGGTGCTGATCCTCACCACCTACGACACCGACGACAACGTCTTCGAAGCATTACAGGCGGGTGCGAGCGGATTCCTGCTCAAGGACGCAGGTCCCGCCGAACTGCTGCACGCGATCCGCGTTGTCGCCGCCGGTGACGCCCTTCTCGCGCCCCGTATCACCCGGCGGCTCATCGGCCAGTTCACCGCGGCACGGCGGGTCGCGCGGTCCGCGGAGGACCGGCTGAGTGTGCTCACCGACCGGGAACGCGAGGTTCTCGCGCTGGTCGGGCAGGGTATGAGCAACGACGAGATCGGCGCCACCCTGTTTCTCAGCCCGGCCACCGCCCGCACCCACGTCAGCCGCGCCATGGTGAAACTGGGTGCCCGGGACCGGGCGCAACTGGTCGTGATCGCCTATCAGACCGGGTTGTGTGATTCGGCTCCGTAGACGGCCACGGCGATAGGCTCCCGCGAGGCCGGACTCCCCGGCGGCCCACCGGCTCCTCCAAGCGCCTGCGATCAGCGCCCGACCGACGCGCCGGAACAGCTACTGCCCGCCGGAACCGGCCCCTGCCGATCCTGTCGCAGGCAGCCAACTGCGGCTACGACAGTGAGCGTCGCCGAAAGCTACTGCGGTACACGCTCTCACGTAGTCGCCGCCGATCTCCGCCGGACACGGACCACGCCCACCGAGCACGAGTTCCGTCGGTATGAGTGCAGATCCGAATCGGTTACTTCCACTGCCGGCCGCCGGGCCGGAAATCTGCTGCCGCGCGATTCGGACTCATCGAAATGTGTCGACCCCAAGCCATTTCGCTGGCCCGCGCCGGACGGCTCAGCGCGGCGGGGAGTCCACGATCCCACCCGGCCCACGTTGCGCTGCGGGTCCTACCTGGCTCGCGGGACTACGACAGGGGCAGTAGCCGGCCGGGCCGCTGGTACGCGAATTCACGTAGACAGTGCCTCCCGCCGCCGGAAGCGCGAGCCATCCGGCCGGCGCCACCATCGAGGTACTCCGCGATCGACCCCGCGGGGGACCGATCCGGTTCGGCACGAAAGGCATAACCATGCGAGGCAGAGTTCCACTGCGAATGCGTATCGTCACCAAGCTGCGGCCGGCCCCGGACTGGGATTCGGTCACCCCGGAGCAGTTCATCGAATTCCGCGCGGCGCAGGATCGCTTGCGCGGGTCGGTGCTGCTGCGCCCCCTCACCGGCCGGCCTGATCGCGCGACCCGGATCGCCGGCGGCACCCTCGATCTCCCCGGGCGACGGCTGAACGTCCGGGTGTACCGGCCCGCGCGGCAAGGTCCACCACTGCCGCTGGTGATCGCCTTCCACGGTGGCGGTCTAATCAGCGGTGCCGCGGATCAGGACGATTGGCTGCTCGCTCATCTGGCCGCGCACTGTCCGGCCGTGGTGGTCTCGCTCGACTACCGGCTGGCACCCGAACACCCGGTGCCTGCGCCGGTCCAGGACGCCTACGACGCCGTCCCCCGGCTGGCCGAGCTCGCTGCCGGCTGGGGTGCGGACCGGCACCGGATCGCATTGCTCGGGTCCAGCGCCGGCGCCACGCTGGCGGCCCTCGTTGCGATCCGGTCCGCAGAGCTGGGCCCCCGACTGCGCGCACAGATCCTGATCAACCCCCTGCTCGACTGGACCGACCGCGCATTCGAGTACCCCTCGTTCAGCGAGAACGCAGACAGTCCGACAGCGTCACCGGCCGAATGCCGCGCGCTCCCGCGCCTCGCGGTACCCGGATCCTTCGATCGCCGGACGATCTCCCCGATGTACAGCGAGGGACTGAAGGGGGCCGCGCCGACGCATATCCTCGCCGCGGGTCTGGACCCGCTCGAGGACCAGTCCGCGGCCTACGCCGACCGTCTACGCTGCGCCGGAGCCGTGGTGACGTTGACCCGGTATCCCGAAGCGACACATGCCTTCCTGAGCATGCCGGGCGCGGTCCCGGCCGCCCGGGCGGCTCGCGCCGAAATAGTCGAGCACCTCCGCAATCGGCTCGCCGGCCCGCCGGCTGGTGGGGGACGCTCGATCACAGCGGTAAAGAAGGTGCGGCGATGACCACCGCGGAAATCGCCGAGCCGGCGAGGCAATCCGTGCCCGCGGCGGCGGATACCTCGGCGCGCCACAACATCGCCGGTGTACTCCGCGCTCACCTGCGCAGTTTCTCCGCGGTGGTCGTATTGCAGATCGCCGGCGCGGTAGCGGGTCTCGCACCGCTGCTGGCGGTCGTCGAACTGGGGCGCACCCTGTTGTCGCCCGGCCCGCTCGACGAGGGACATATCTGGTTTGTGGTCTTCGCAGGTGCACTCGGTTTGTTCGCGCAACTCCTGTTCACCGGCGCGGCGACCGGAATCGGGCATCTGGTCGACACCCGGGTGCAACTGGCGTTCCGCCGCCTCCTCGCCGAGCGGCTGGGCCGGGTGCCGCTCGGCTGGTTCTCCCGCCGCCGGACCGGTGAGCTGGCCAAAGTGGTCGGCGAGGACGTGAGCGCCGTACACCCGTTCATCGCGCATACCCCCGGCGAGCTCGTCTCGGCGTTCGTGGTGCCGCTGGTCTCGCTGATCTACCTGTTCACCGTCGACTGGCGGCTCACCCTGATCACCCTGATCCCGGTGGCACTCGCGCTTGCGCTGGTGCCACTCATGATGACCCCGGCCCGGCTCCGCGAACAGCGGGCCTTCGACGCGGCTATGGGACGGATCGCGGATTCGGTGGTGGAGTTCGTGCAGGGGATCGCGGTGGTGAAGGCGTTCGGTGAATCCGGGCGCGCACATCGCCGTTTCCGCACCGCCGCCGACGAGTTCGCCGATATCTTCCTGCGGATGGTGCGGGGCCTGGCGCCGGTCGGCGCCGCCATGCAGGTGGCGACGTCGCCGCCGTTCGTGCTGCTGGTGGTGCTGATCGGCGGGGCGGCGCTGATCGCGAACGGGGGTATGGCACCTGCCGATCTATTACCGTTCCTGCTGCTCGGACTGGGTCTGACGGCGCCCGTGGCGGCCCTGGGCCACGGCTTCGACGATATGCAGACGGCCCGGCGCGCGGTGGGCCGCATCGGGTACGTGCTCGCCGAACCGCCGCTCCCGCAACCGGCCCACCCGGTGACGCCTCGGGGATATCGCGTGGAACTACGTGATGTGCGGTTCGGTTACGACGCCGGGCACGAGGTGTTACGCGGTATCGACCTGACGTTGGAACCGGGCACCGTCACCGCGATCGCCGGACCGTCCGGCGGCGGCAAATCCACGCTGGTGCAGTTGCTGCCCCGATTCTTCGACCCGGTGGCCGGATCGGTCCGGGTGGGCGGTGTGGATCTGCGCGAGATCGCCGACCGCGATCTCTACCGCACGGTGTCGTTCGTTTTCCAGGACGTGCGGCTGCTGCGCGCCTCGGTCGCCGAGAACATTGCGCTCGCGGTCCCCGATGCCGACCGTGCCGCGGTGATCCGGGCGGCCCGGCTGGCGAATATCCACGACCGGATCCTGGAACTGCCGCGCGGCTACGACTCGGTGATCGGCGTGGATGCGGGACTGTCCGGCGGTGAGGCACAGCGGGTCTCGATCGCCCGCGCTCTGCTCGCCGACACTCCCGTGCTCGTCCTCGACGAGGCCACCTCCTTCGCCGACCCGCAGACCGAACAGGCCGTCCGCACCGCGCTGGCCGCCACGGCCGGCGACCGGACGACCGTCGTCATAGCCCACCGCTGGGAGACGGTCGCCGGCGCCGACACGGTCGTGCTGCTGCGCGACGGGCAGATCGCCGCATCCGGCCGGCCTGCCGAACTGCTGGCCGCGGGTGGCGAATTCGCCGCGTTCTGGCGGTCCCACCCCACATCACTGGGCACAGATAGTCGAGAGGAGGACGGCGCGGCCGCGGCGAGCTCGGACTCGACGCGCTCCACCCGGCCTTGAAGGGCCAGGTTTCCGCGCCACGAATTCAGATGATCCGCATGCTGTTACGGGTACTGGGCCATTCCTACGCCCGCCCGGTCCGCCGCACCATCGTCTTGATGACCATCACCGCGATCGCGGAAGGATTGTCCTACGCGCTGCTGGTTCCGGTGCTGCGCGCGCTGTTCGGCGCGGAGCCTGCCGCCGCCCGGACACCGCTGCTCGCGTTCGGAGTAGCGGTCGCGGGATACGCGCTGCTGCGCTATCTCAGCGATCTGTCCGGCTTCCGCGCCGGCACCACGCTGCTGCGCGGCGTGTATCACCGGCTGGGCGATCATCTGGCGCGGTTACCCATCGGCTGGTACACCGCCGATCGGATCGGCGAGATCTCGGTGCTCGCCGGCCGCGGGGTGTTGCAGGCGATGAGTGTGATCGCCCATCAGCTGTCTCCGCTCGTCTCGGCCACCGTCACCCCGCTGACCGTCGTCGGTGTCATGCTCGTCTTCGATTGGCGCCTGGGCCTGGTCGCTCTGGCCGCCGTGCCGATCGTGGTGCTGATCCAGATCCGGTCCGGTCGCGCCATGGCCGCCGGTGATGCCGAACGCCACGCCCGCGATCAGGAGGCCGCCGGGCGGGTCGTCGAATATCTCCAGGCCCAGCCGGTACTGCGCGCCGGCGGCCGGACCGCCGAACGTTTCGGGTTGCTGGACGAGGCGTTGCGCGGGATGGAACGCGCCGCCCGGCGCAGCACCCTGTCCGCGCTGACCGGGGTGGTGGGCCTGACGCTCGTCGTGCAGATCACCTTCACCGCGCTACTGGCCCTGGGCGCATACTTGGCTCTCGGCGGCGATATCGGCGCGGCGGAACTGCTCGCGGTGCTGGTCCTGGCGGCGCGCTGCACCGAGCCGCTGCTGTCTCTCGCCGAACTCGGCGGGCAGTTGCGTGCGGCACGGGCCGAGCTGACCCGGCTCGACACGCTGCTGCGCACCCCACCGCTGCCGGAACCGGCCGACCCGGTCCGCCCGGCACGCCACGACCTCGCGTTCGAATCCGTGTCCTTCGCGCACGACGACCGCCGGGTTGTCGATGATCTCTCGCTGTCGGTGCCGCAGGGTCAGCGGCTCGCGATCGTCGGGCCCTCCGGCGCGGGGAAGAGCACACTGCTGCAACTGATCGCACGGTTCTACGACGTGGACGCGGGCGCGGTGCGGATGGGCGGCGTGGATATCCGCGCCATCGACACCGAATACCTCATATCGCAGATCTCCTTTGTCTTCCAGAACGTGTACCTCTTCGACGGCACGATCGAGCAGAACATCCGCCTCGGCCGGCCTGATGCCACGGACGCGCAGGTCCGGGCGGCGGCGTCGGCGGCTCAGCTCGACGAGGTGATCGACCGGCTCCCGAACGGCCGGCACACGAATGTCGGGGAGGGCGGCGCCCTGCTGTCCGGTGGGGAACGCCAGCGGGTCTCGATCGCCCGTGCCCTGCTCAAGGACGCGCCGATCGTGCTGCTCGACGAGGTGAGCTCGGCGCTGGATCCGGTGAACGAGGCAGCGGTCCACGAAGGGATCGAACGGCTGATGGCAGGCCGGACGGTGGTGCTGGTAGCGCACCGGTTGGCTACGGTCCAGCGCGCCGACCGCGTCGTATTCCTCGATCGCGGGCGCATAGCGGAGGACGGCAACCACGACGAACTGCTGCGCCGGGGCGGCCGGTATGCGGATTTCTGGGCCGTTCCCGCGGGCGCCGGGGTACAGCAGCCACTCGCCGTGCACCTTCCCGCAACCGTGTGGGTCGCAGGGCGGTAGGTGCAACAACTCGGCAGATCAGGAACGGAGGGCGGCGGCCAGCGCCGGGTTCACCGCTGTCGACAGCGCCATCAGCGACTCCACCAGCAGGTCGATCAGCGCGTCTCGGGTAATGGTTTCCTCGCTCAGCCAGGACAGGGTGGTTTCCTCGGTGAAGGCGACCCAGCCCCGGACCGACAGCAGTAGCCGGGGGTCTTCGCGTTCCTGATCCGATAGTGGCACCTCGGCGAGGATGATGCCGACGATCGCTCGCCGGGTCTGCGCCACCATGTCCGCCAGGGCGGGGTCGGAACTGGTAGGACCGCGCAGTAACGCCAGGTACGAGGTGCGGTTCTCGCTGACGTAGTCGATATAGCGGCCTACCGAATCGCGCAGCATATCGGCCAGGCCCAGGCTGGGGTCCGGTACGACCCGCACCAGCAGTTCCGCGTTCGCCTGTTGCACTACTGCTAGTTGGAAGTCCTGTTTCGTCGGAAAATAGTGAAACAGCAGACCGCGGGAAATACCGGCTCGAGCTGCGATTTCACTTATCGAGATGTCTTCGATTGCCCGTTCGCCGAGCATTTTCACGCCGAGGGTGATCAGCTGTGCCCGTCGCTCGTCCGGACTCAGGCGCACGCGCTTGGCGGTTTCTCCCTGGCTGATACTCACTTCGTCCATCCTACTGAACGCTGCTCAATACTGTTGACTCCGGCTCAATAGAGCTCTAGTCTGAGTATATGAGTCGTAAGGTTACAGACAAAGCTGTCGCCAACCAGACGGTCCGCCACCTGCGGACGATCATCATCGGCAGCGGTTTCGCCGGCCTCGGCCTCGCCATCCGGCTGACCCAGCAGGGCCGGGATGATTTCCTGGTGCTGGAACGCGGCAGCGATGTCGGCGGCACCTGGCGGGACAACACCTACCCGGGCGCCGCCTGCGATGTGCCGTCGCACCTGTACTCCTACTCCTTCGCGCTGAACCCGGACTGGTCACGCTCGTTCTCCCGGCAGGGCGAGATCCAGTCCTATATCCAGGGCGTCGCCGAGAAGTACAACGTGCGCGATAAGCACGTCTTCGACTGCGATGTCACCAGCGCCCACTGGAACAACGACACCGCCCGCTGGGAGATCTCCTCCAGCCAGGGCGATTTCACCGCCGATACGGTGGTCTCCGCTGTCGGCGCACTGTGCGAACCGAATCTGCCCGATATCAAGGGCATCAACAGCTTCTCCGGCGAGATCTTCCACTCGGCCCGGTGGAACCACGATTCCGACCTCGCCGGCAAACGGGTCGCGGTGATCGGTACCGGCGCCTCGGCCATCCAGATCGTCCCCGCCATCGCCGGGGAGGTCTCCCACCTCGACGTCTACCAGCGCACCGCGCCGTGGCTGCTCCCCCGCCTGGACCGGCCTTACACCCTGCCGGAACGGCTCGCCTTCAAACACATTCCCGGCGTACAGCGGCTGTCCCGGGCCGGTATCTACGCCGCCCGCGAAACCCAGGTGGTCGGCCTGGCGAAATTCCCGGCGCTGATGCGCGGTTTCGAAGCCTTGGCCAAGGCCAAACTACAGCTGGAGATCCGCGACCCGGAACTACGCAAGAAGGTCACCCCGAACTTCCGGATCGGCTGCAAACGCATGCTGATCTCCAATGAGTACTACCCGGCGCTGGATCGCGACAATGTCGATGTGGTCACCGACGGGATCGCCGAGATCCGTTCGAACTCGATCGTGACGAAGGACGGCACCGAGCGGGAGGTCGACGCGATCGTGGTCGCCACCGGGTTCCACGTCACCGATTCACCCACCTACCAGACCATCTTCGGCCGCGACGGCCGCAGCCTCTCCGACGTCTTCGACGAGATCGGCCAGCAGGGGTACAAGGGGTCGGCGATCGCCAACTACCCGAATATGTTCTTCCTGCTCGGCCCGAACGTCGGGCTCGGCCACACCTCGATGGTGTACATGATCGAATCGCAGATCAACTACATCGCCGATGCCCTGGCGACCTTCGAGAACCGGAACCTGCGCACCGTCGAGGTCCGCCGCGACGCCCAGGACACCTTCAACGCGGGCCTGCAGCGCAAACTCGCCAAGAGCGTCTGGAGCACCGGTGGCTGCGCCAGCTGGTACCTGGACAAACACGGTAACAACACCACGTTGTGGCCGGACTTCACCTTCGAATTCCGCCGGATCACAAGGAAATTCGATATGGCCGCCTACGATACGACCACGGCGGCCGACGCCCCCGCCCGCCCCGAGCTGAAAGTAGTGACTGCACAGTGAGCAACGAAGCTTATTTCCGCAACAAGGTCTGCGTCATCACCGGTGCCGGGTCCGGTATCGGCCGCGCACTGGCCGTGAACCTGGCGCGCCGCGGTGCGAAGCTGGCGCTCTCCGATATCGATACCGAGGGCCTGGCCGAAACCGCGCGCCGCTGCGAACAGCTGGGCGCCGAGGTGAAATCGGACCGGCTCAACGTCGCCGAACGCGAGGCCGTCCTGCTGTACGCCGATGCGGTGAAACAGCATTTCGGTGTCGTGCACCAGATCTACAACAACGCCGGTATCGCACATCACGGCGATATCGTGAAAACCGATTTCAAAGACATCGAACGCATCATGGACGTCGATTTCTGGGGTGTGGTGAACGGGACCAAGGCGTTCCTGCCCTACCTCCTGGAATCCGGTGACGGGCACGTGGTGAACATTTCCAGCCTGTTCGGCCTGATCGCCGTCCCCGGCCAGGCCGCCTACAACTCGGCCAAATTCGCGGTCCGCGGATTCACCGAGGCGCTGCGCCAGGAAATGCTGGTGGACAAGGCGCCGGTCAAGGTCACCTGCGTCCATCCCGGTGGTATCAAGACCGCGGTCGCCCGCAACGCCACCTACACCGAGGATATCGACGGCGCGGACGCCAGCTCGAAATTCGACAAGTATCTCGCCATTCACAGCCCGGAAATGGCGGCGGAAACCATTGTCGACGGTGTGCGCAAGGGCCACGGGCGAGTGCTGATCGGCTGGGAGGCCAAGCTGCTGGATCTGTTCGTCCGCACCGCCGCCTCCGGTTACCAGCGCATCGCGGTCGCCGTCGAACGCCGTTTCCTACCCTGACCGGGAGCAAGACCGATATGCGAGATATCGCCCTCCCACTGCCGTTGATCCGGGCGTTCATGGGCCCGCTGTACCGGATGTCGTTCGATCACCGGCTACCGTTCCGGGCGCAGCGAGCGCTGATCGACGCTGCCTCGGTGCTGCAGCCGGTACCTGCCGGTGTGCGGGTGGAGAAGTTGCGGCTGGGCGGGCGCCCGGCCGAACGGCTCGCCCCGCGTACGCCCGCGGCGACCGGCCCCGCCGCCGTGCTCTACCTGCACGGTGGCGGTTATACCGTCGGCTCCCTGGCCACCCACCGCTCGCTCAACGGCCGCCTGGCCGCCGCGACCGGACTGCCGGTCTATGCCATCGACTACCGGCTCGCGCCCGAGCACCCGTATCCCGCGGCGCTCGACGACGCCGAGGCTGCCTACCTCGAACTGGTCACCGAATACGGCTACCGGCCGGACCGGATCGCAATCGCCGGTGATTCGGCGGGCGGCGGCCTCTCCCTGGCGCTGGCCCAGCGGCTCATCGCCCGGCACGGGCACACCCCCGCCGCGCTCGGCCTTATCGCCCCGTGGGTGGATCCGAACCAGCTCTCCGAACGCCCGCGCGACCTCGTGGTCAAGACACCGCCCGATGCCATGTGGGTTCTCCCGGTTCCTGGTCGCGGGCGTGCGCCGCGGCCTATCTGGGCGGCGGCGACTGCAACGATTCGGGCTATGCCCCACTGCACGGCGTCCTCACCGGACTGCCCCCGGTGTATGTCCAGGCCGATATCGACGAACTGCTGCATCCGCAGTGTGTCGACCTCACCGCCGCGTTGCGGGCAGCCGGGGTCAGCGTGGAGTTCACCGAGAGCCGCGGGCTCTGGCATGTCGCCCAGCTACAGGCCGGCTTGGTCGGCCCGGCGGCCACCGTCCTGGGCGAAATGGCCGGCTTTCTGCGGCACGCCGTGGATCAGCAACCGGCGAGCGACATAGGATGAACTGATCAGGACTCGTGAACCCCGGCCATGACGTGAACTCTGCGCATTCACGGGTGGCTCGCCACCGGACGGCGCCGGTGGCGTAAATTACCGACCAGTAAGCACACAGGGAAAGGCAATGATGCGCGAGTTCGAAGCCCCGGCTTCCTACACCATCCCGGAGGACGCGAACAATTCCGATGCCGTGTTCCGGCACGCGAAGGAATCCCCCGCCGCGGTCGTGTTCAACGTCCCCGACGGCCGGGGCGGCTGGCGCGATGTGCGGGCGGAAGAGTTCGCACAATCGGTCACCGATGTGGCGAAGGGGCTGATCGCCTCCGGTGTCGAACTGGGCGACCGGGTCGCCATCATGGCCGCCACCCGCTACGAATGGGCGCTGCTCGACTACGCCATCTGGGCGGCCGGTGGCTGCACCGTGGCCATCTACGACAGCTCGTCGGCCGAGCAGGCCCGCTGGATCCTGCAGGATTCGGCCACCGCGCTGCTGATCGTGGAGAACGATAAGCACCGCGGCGTGATCGCCGAGATCGATCCGGGCGAACTGCCGCAACTACGCGAAACCCTGCAGATCGATTCGGCCGCGCTGGACACCCTCATCGGACGCGGCGCCGAACTCGACGACCAGGCCGTGCACGACCGCCGCGCCCAGGTCACCGCCGCCTCCCCGGCGACGCTGATCTACACCTCGGGCACGACCGGCCGGCCCAAGGGGGTCATGCTGACCCACGCCAATCTGTACGCCGAATCCCGGTCCGACCGGATCGCGATGGCAGCTTTCCTGGCGCCCGGTAAGAAGACGCTGATGTTCCTGCCGCTGGCACATGTCTTCGCCCGTGCCGTGGCACTGGCCGCGTTCGATGCCGGGTGCACCGTCGCACACACCTCCGACTGGAGCACGTTGGTCGCGCAGTTCGCCGAGCACCGGCCCGATTTCGTGCTGTCGGTACCGCGCGTTTTCGAGAAGGTGTACAACGGGGCCAAGCAGAAGGCGCACGATGAAGGCAAGGGCGCGATCTTCGACGCCGCCGCGGCCACCGCGATCGCCTACAGCGAGGCTCTGGAAAAGGGCAAACCCGGACTGCGGCTGCGCGCTCAGCGCGCCCTGTTCGACAAGCTCGTCTACGGGAAACTGCGCGCCGCACTCGGCGGTAACTGCCAGGCGGCCGTCTCCGGCGGCGGCCCCCTCGGCGCCCGGCTGGGCCATTTCTTCCGCGGTATCGGCGTCACCATCTACGAGGGCTACGGCCTCACCGAGACCACGGCCGCCATCACGGTCAACACCCCGGAACATATCCGCGTGGGATCGGTCGGCCGCCCGATCGAGGGCCATGCCGCCAAGATCGCCGAGGACGGCGAGCTGCTGCTGCGCGGTTCCGTGGTGTTCGACGGTTACTGGGGCAACGACGAAGCCACCGCCGACGCGTTCGAGGACGGCTGGTTCAAAACCGGCGACCTCGGCGCCATCGACGCGGACGGGTTCGTCACCATCACCGGCCGCAAGAAGGAAATCATCGTCACCGCCGGCGGGAAGAACGTCTCCCCCGCCGTCCTCGAGGATTCGCTGCGTGCCCATCCGCTGATCAGCCAGGTGATGGTGGTCGGCGACGGTAAACCGTTCATCGGCGCGCTGATCACCCTCGACCCGGAAGCACTGCCGGGCTGGAAGGAACGCAACAACGTCGCCGCCGATGTCGATATCGCGCGGCTGGTCAACAACCCGATGCTGATCACCGAGGTGGAGACCGCGGTCGCCGATACCAACAAGAAGGTGTCCAAGGCCGAGCAGATCAAGAAGATCAATATCCTCACCGTGGACTGGACCCAGGAAACCGGTGAACTCACCCCGAAGATGTCGCTGAAGCGTTCCGTGGTGATGAAGCAGTACGCCGACGAAGTCGACAAGATCTACAGCTAGTCGATCGGCACGAACGCGGCCCCGGTGGACGGTACGCCCACCGGGGCCGCGTTTCAGTACATCAGCGGGTGAGGGAATCCGCCTTCGGTGCCTGCGCCGGACCCGCGGGCCCGGCGGCGGGGTGGCGGATGAACAGGGCGGAGGCCACCACACCGGCCAGCAGCAGCACCGCGGGCAGGAACGTCGCCTCACTCAGCGCGGTACTGAACGACTGCTGTACAGGTTCGGGGACCTGGCCGGCGCCCATCCCTTCCCCGGCCGGAGCCCCGCCCAGCCCTTGGGCGCTCATCCGGGACGCCACCAGCGCGCTGATCGCGGCACTGCCGAGCACCGCACCCACCTGGCGCGTGGTGTTGTAGACGCCGGCACCGGCGCCGGCCTGGTGGATCGGCAAGTTGTGGGTGGCGGTGGTGGCCAGCGGCGCCCAGATGAACGCATTGGACAGGCCCGCGACCGCACCCGCGAGCACCATCCAGGTGATATTCGCGTGCGGGTTCCGCATCACCAGAGCCAGCCAGGCGACTGCTATCGCGAACAACAGGAATCCGGTGGTCGGGATGAGCCGTGGATGCCACCGGCCCGAGAGCTTGCCCACCACCGGTGCCGCCACACCGGAGAGGATCGCCATCGGGGCGAGCACCAGCGCGGACCGGGTGGGCGTCATACCGTGCACGGCCTGCAGATAGAAGTAGATCGGCACCATCACGGCAGTGGTCGCCGCGCCCATACTCGCGATGGCCAGATTCGACATCGAGAAATTGCGATCGCGGAAAAGGTTCAACGGGAGCAGCGGTTCCCCGGATCCGCGCGCCTGGGTCACCAGGAAAACAGCCAGCACCGCGAGCCCCGCAACGATCATCAACCAGATGGTGGCCGACCAATCGTTGGCGTTGCCCTCCTGGATGCCGAACACCAGCAGGAACATGCCGGTCGCGCTCAGCACGACCCCCAGCAGGTCGAATTTGTGTTCATGGGTCGGCAGGGACGGCACCAGCCAGACCGCGAGCACGAAGGCGACGATCCCGACCGGCACGTTGACGATGAAGATCCATTCCCAGCCGAGACCGTCGACCAGCACCCCACCCAGAATCGGGCCGATCAGGGTCGCCAGCCCGGCGACGGCACCCCACAGGCCCATCGCCGCGCCACGACCGTCCGGCGGGAAGGTCCGGGTGATCACCGCCATGGTCTGCGGTGTCATGAGCGCGGCGCCCAGCCCCTGCACCGCGCGCGCCGCGATCAGGGTTTCGATAGTGCCCGACAGCCCGCACCACAGCGAGGCGAGGGTGAACACCGTCAGGCCGATCAGATAGATGTTCTTGGGGCCGAATCTGTCCCCGAGCCGTCCCGTGATGAGCAGCGGAACCGCGTAGGTGAGCAGATAGGCGCTGGTCACCCAGATGACGCTGGAGATATCGGCGTGCAGATCGGTCATGATCGCCGGGTTCGCGACTGCCACGATGGTCACATCGAGCAGGATCATGAAGAATCCGACGACCAGCGCCCCCAAGGCCAGCCACGGATTACGTTGAGTGGGCATAGATTCCATTCCTGTCCCGGCGGCGCGGGATGCGCCGGCTCATGGATCTGTCGCGGTGCGCCGCATCACCCGGCTCGCCACCGGCCGGTGGCACGCGGCAACGGTTCATGCCGTGTCACTCCGGACTACATGTACGACGTCGCGGGCCGCACCAACATTCCGGGCATTTCGGACCGATCGTAACCAGTCCTACAGACCGTGCGCGTCCAGCCAGGTTCGCGCCAGTTCCGCCGGATCGGCGGCCTCGTCGCGCACGCGCAGCACCAGCGTGGCGAGTTCATCGGTGGTCAGTTCACCCGCCACATAGTTCAGTTTCTCGGTCTGCCGCTCGTCCAGCACACCCTTGCGGAGGACGGCCACCGGGTTCTGCGCGCGGATCGCCTCACCCGAGTCGGCCAGCACGGCCAGGCCGTCGGTGCCGCCGGGCAGGAATTCGGCCGGACCACCCAGCACGGCCACCTGGATCCGGCCGTCGACCAGGGCGCGCCGCAGTTCGGCGGGGTCGGTGAACTGCTGGGTCGCGCTGAATTCGCAGCCCGATATCCGCGCCGCCACCGCGGGAAGGTCCAGCAGACCCGGCACCGCCGCCGTCCCCGCGGTCAGCCCGGAACACTGCTCCGCGAGATCTTCGACCGACTCGATTCCGCGTTGTTCGGCGGTGGGGGTGGCGATCAGTACCCGGGGTTCGAAATCGGTGCCGTCGGCGGGATCGGTGGTGACGGTGTCCTGAGGCAGCGAACCGTTCAATTCCTCGGTAACGGCCTCAACCGTCTCGGCGTCCGCCCCGATATTCAGTTCGGCGAGCAACGCACCATTGTGATCGGCCGCCACCGCGACCGTCCCCGCCGACAATGCGGCCAGCATCTCGGGGCGCTCCCCCACCCCGGGCTCCACCCGGACCGCCGTCCCCGTCCGCGCCAGCGCCTGCGCATAGATCTCGGCCAGCACCCGCGATTGCGCCGACTGCTGCGCCCCCACCACCAGCGGATCGGCCGCCTCCCCGGAACCGCAGGAAACAGCCAGCACGGCAAGCGCCGGCACCAGCATCCGCCCCACCACACGCACCGACGCGGCCAGCACCATCGCGCGCGACACCCACTTCCCGTAACCAGTCCGCCGCACCCGATCCCGGGCGCCCGACAGCCCGAATCTACCGCCGCCCACGCTCCCGACAACTCGCACCCCCACGACCGTCCACGCCGCTGCCGCGACCCCCTGACACGCGCACAAGCCCCCGGATCAGCTCGCCTCCCCGGTCATCCCGGACAAGGGAAGGCGGCGGCCGCCAATCTCATTCAGTACCCGAGTACCGGCCATCTCGGTGACTCGTTCGACGAGGTCCGGGTCCGCACATCGTGTGAGCCCCGCACGCAACCAACAGTGCAGCCGAGCCCCGCGGAGCCCTGAAAACTTTCGATCCGGCCCTCACGCAACCAACAACGCCGCCGAGCCCAGCGAGACCCCGAAACGTTTCGACCCGCCCCTCACGCAACCAACAACGCCGCCGAGTCTTACGAGGCCCTGAGAGGTTTTGGCCCGTCCCTGCTTTCCGCGCTCGATGCAATGCGGCGCAGCCGCGAGCATCGAGCGCGGAAAGCAGGGACCAAAGGGGGCCAAAACCCGCGCTGCCGGAGGCGGCGCCAAAACTACAGCACCCGGTCATTGGTGACGACCGGGTGCTGCAGCTGGGTTACCGCCCGGGTAAGGCGGAACGATCTATCAGGCGACGCCTTCCGCGCGGGCGGCGGCGGCGACCGCGTCGGCGACCGCGGGGGCGACCCTGGGGTCGAGCGGGCTGGGCACGATCTTGTCGGCCGCGAGTTCGTCGGCGACCACGCCGAGGATCGCGTCGGCGGCGGCGATCTTCATTCCCTCGGTGATCCGCCGGGCGCCCGCGTCGAGCGCACCTTTGAACACACCGGGGAAGGCCAGCACATTGTTGATCTGGTTCGGGAAATCACTGCGGCCGGTGGCGACGATCCCGGCGTATTTGCGGGCGAGGTCCGGGTGGATCTCCGGGTCCGGGTTGGACATGGCGAACACGATCGATTCCGGTGCCATCGAGGCGATGAGGTCTTCGGCGATGGTGCCCGCGGACAGGCCCAGGAACACATCGGCGCCGGTGAGCGCGTCCGCGGCGGTGCCGGTGAGGCCGCGCGGGTTGGTGCGTGCGGCGAGGTCGGCTTTCACCGCGTTGAGGTCGGTGCGGTCGCGGCTGACGATGCCCTTGGAGTCCAGCACCGTGACGTCGGGGATTCCGGCGGCGAGCAGGATATTGGTGCAGGCGACACCCGCGGCGCCGGCGCCGGAGACGACGACCTTCAGGCCCGAGGTCGGCCGGCCCTGCACCTTGGCCGCGCCGTTCAGCGCCGCCAGCACCACGATGGCGGTGCCGTGCTGGTCGTCGTGCATCACAGGGCAGTCCAGCGCTTCGACGACCCGCTTCTCGATTTCGAAGCAGCGCGGCGCGGAGATGTCTTCCAGGTTCACGGCGCCGAAGCTGGGCCGCAGGCGGACCAGGGTTTCGACGATTTCGTCGACATCCTTGGTGTCGAGCACGATCGGGATGGAGTCGAGGCCGGCGAACTTCTTGAACAGCGCCGATTTACCCTCCATCACCGGCAGGGAGGCGCGCGGGCCGATATCACCGAGGCCGAGCACCGCGGAGCCGTCGCTGACGACGACCACCAGGCGGTCGGTCCAGGTGTAGCGCTTGGCCAGTTTTTCGTCCTCGGCGATCGCGCGGCTCACCTGCGCCACTCCCGGGGTGTAGGCGATCGATAGGTCGCGCTGGGTCTCCAGGGGCGAGCTGAGCTCAACCGAGAGCTTGCCCCCGAGGTGACCGGCGAAGATCTCCTCGTGAGTGATCGCCGCGAGGTCTGCTGCCTCTTTTTTGCTGGCGGTGGCATTCGGTGCGTCAGTCACAGAGGACACGTTTTCACTCCTGCTGGTTGCGGTCGTAACCGGTGGACGGTTACCGCCGGGTATTTGGTGTTATCTGCGTCATATCGTTCATCGGTGGCGCGACCAGGATGTTTCCCGGTGGAGCCGTAACCCGGAGGCCCGGAGAGTCCGGGGCGAGACGAAAGGTGGCAGCACTGATTTCGGGCAGCTGCCCTCCGGGCGGATTTCGGACGGGTTGGTCCGGCAGAACTCGACCGGCGCCCGGCTCCGGCTGCGATGGTGCGTCGCGTGGCGGTGGGCGCCCGATATCCCCGACCCGGCGGTGGCAACGATCGGGAATCCGCAACATTGTGCCAGGTCCGGTGCGGAACGCCAAACCGGCACCGCGGATCGTGTATCGAACACCACGGGCTCAGCCTAGGTGGCGGGCATTACCTTCCCGTAAGAGGAAACTCCCGGCTCCGGGAAGCCCGGGGTGAGCTGTGTTTATTTTGCGGCGCCTACGGCGCCGCGGGTTTCGGCCCCTTTGGTCCCTGCTGTCAGCACTCGATGCTCGCGGCTGCGCCGCATTGCATCGAGCACGGACAGCAGGGACGGGCCGAAACCTTTCAGGGCCTCGCTGGACTCGGCACCGCCGCTGGTTGCGTTGGGGTTGTGGTGGGGCGGAACCTCTCGGGCCTCGCTGTTCTCGGCGGTGCCGGTGGTTGCGTTGGGGTTGTGGTGGGGCGGAACCTTTCAGGCCTCGCTGTTCTCGGCGGTGCCGGTGGTTGCGTTGGGGTTGTGGTGGGGCGGAACCTTTCAGGCCTCGCTGTTCTCGGCGGTGCCGCTGGTTGCGTTGGGGTTGTGAGTTGGGGCCGACTCGACGTTGCCGATCGGGTGGTGGGGGCACCGGGCCGGACGCTACGGGTCAGCTCCACCATTGGGTCCAGAGCAGGAATGTTGCGGCACCCAGGACGAGCGCGGCGACGGCTACGGAGGTGGCGCCGCGTTTACGGTCCGAATAGACCTGCGCCGCAACGGCCATCGCTGCGATCGCGATATGCCAGCCGACCGATTCCGTGCCCGGCCCCGGGAATCCGCGGCGGGCGCCGATCATTGCCGCACCCACCACCACGCAAGCCAGGACGACCAACCCCGCCGCAATGGACCCGCTGAGTCCGCGCACGACTTTCATGACGCGAGCACCGGCACGCCGGTGGCTCGGCCGGCGAGCTTCTCGAACTGCGCCGGGTCGGTGGTGCAGGCGCCCAGCGCGATGGTTTTGTTCGCACCGTGATAGTCCGAGGACCCGGTTGTCAGCAGGCCGTATTCGCCGGCCAGTTCGCGCAGCGCGGCCCGGTCCCGGGTGTTGTGGTCGGGGTGGTCGATTTCCAGCCCGCCCAGCCCGAGCGCGGCGAGGTCCGGGATCTCCGCGAGGTCGAGCAGCCGGCCGCGGGAGCGGGCCCGGCCGTGCGCGAGCACGCTCACCCCGCCCGCGTCGGCGATCATCTCCACCGCCCGGTGCAGCGGTGTATCGGCCTTCTCGACGTAGTAAGGGCCGTCGGCTGCCAGCAACTGCGCGAATGCGGCTTCCACACTCGGCACCACACCCGCCTCCACCAGGGCGCGGGCCAGATGCGGGCGCCCGGCGGCCGGGCCGGCCGAGGCGAGCACGGCGTCCGGGTCCACGGGTAATCCGTCGGCGGCCATCTGCCCGGCCATGGCGCGTAGGCGCTGGACCCGTTCGCCGCGTAGTCGTTCACGTTCGGCCGCGAAACCGGCGTCGGCCGGGTCGAACAGGTAGGCCAGTAGATGCACCGATACCGGCCAGCCGTCCACGCCGCGGCCGATACACGACATTTCCATCCCCCGGACCAGCGACAGCCCGGCCGGACGCGCCGCCTCGGCCTCGGCCCAGCCGGCGGTGGTGTCGTGATCGGTGATCGCGACCACGTCCAGACCGGCAGCAGCCGCGTTCCGCACCAGATCGGCCGGGGTATCGGTGCCGTCGGAAGCGGTGGTGTGGGTATGCAGGTCGATGCGCACGCCACCCAGTCTGTCAGTGCGGGCTTCCGCTGCGGTTCGCGCGGGCGGACTAGCATCGGCGGCGTGCCCTCACTACCGCTGCCGTTCCACAGTCCGGGACGGTCGCGGCATTCCCGTTCGGCCTCACATATCCGTATACCCACCGCCCGCGCGGTCGTCGATTGCGCTGTCTATGTGGAGGGTGAGCGGCTCCCAGGACGGCACACCCATAAGAGCGCGCTGACCGCCGCGCGCGAACACGGTGGATTCGTCTGGCTCGGCCTGCACGATCCCGATGCCGCCCAGATGGCCGAGGTCGCCGAGACGTTCGGGCTGCACGCGCTGGCCGTCGAGGATGCGGTACAGGCCCACCAGCGGCCGAAACTGGAACGCTACGACACAACGCTGGTGATGGTCATGCGCACCGTCGCCTACCGGGAACACGAACTGCACACCGTCAGCGAGATCGTGGAAACCGGCGAGCTGCTGATATTCATCGCGCCGGATTTCGTCATCGCCGTCCGGCACGGTGAACATTCGCCGCTTGCGGTCGTGCGGCGCGGATTGGAGGCGGATCCCCAGCGGTTACGCCTGGGCCCCGGCTCGGTCCTGCACGCGATCGCCGACCATGTGGTCGACTCCTATATCGAGGTCGTGCAATCGGTGGAATTCGATATCGACGCCATGGAAGAGGAAATCTTCACTCCCCGGTCCCCGGTCACCGTCGAATCGATCTATCAGCTCAAACGAGAAGTGGTGGAACTGCGCCGGGCGGTGAATCCGCTGGCCCTGCCGCTACACACACTTGTCCACAACACCGACCTGCCGTTGGACGCGGAGATCCGGCGCTATCTGCGTGACGTCGCCGACCATCACACCACGGTCGCGGAACGGATCACCGATTTCGACGATGCGCTGAGCTCACTCATCAACGCGGCCCTCGCCAAGATCACCGTTCAGCAGAATACGGATATGCGCAAGATATCGGCGTGGGTGGCGGTGGCCGCCGTACCCACCATGATCGCCGGAATCTACGGGATGAATTTCGAACATATGCCGGAACTGAAAACCACCTGGGGGTACCCGGTGGTGCTCCTGTTCATCTTCGCCGTCTGCGGCACCCTCCTGGCCCTGTTCCGCCGCAACAACTGGCTCTGAATCACAGCCCGGCCGCGCCGCAGGTAATCACAATGAGGCCGCGCCGCGGGCCGGGTCGAGCACATCGATCCCGGCTTCGGCCCAGGCGTCGCGCAGCGCCTGCGCACCGCGCACACGCACCCATGCGGCCTCGGTGGCCGTCACCGGCGTCACCGCGAAGTACTGGACCGGCTCAGCGGGTTCGGGTAACTCCACGTCCGGTATCTCCCCGGAGCCCAGCAGTACAGCGGTGAACGGGGCGTCGCGCCACAGCGGCTCGCCCATATCCAGCAGAGCATCCGCCTGCAGAACAACCCCTTCCACTGCCGGCGACGCGGCGAGCACACCCAGCGACCGGGCCACCCCGGCGCCACTGCCCGATTCGGCCCGCAAGGTGAGCAGTAGTTCGGCCCGGGGCCCGCGGACCGGGTCCGCCAGAACGGCGGACGGGTCACCCATCGGATGCCGGGAACCGCCGACGGTCGCGTAATGCACCACACCGTCGCCGGGGATCCGCAGGATCTCGATGGGTTCGAGCCCCAGGAACGTCACCGACGCGGTGTCCACAGCGGCCGTATCCACCTCGAAATGGCGCGCTACCGCGGCGCGCACCCGCTCGACCACATCCATCCGCTAGATGGCCAGCCGGGCGAGCATATCCCGCGCCTGTTCGGCGGTTTTCGGATCGCACAGCACGTCGTAGCGGCCCGCAACCAATTGCATGGTCGACGCGAAATCACGCTGACCGCGCGTCGCGGCGTACGGGATGGTGGTCGAGATGACCCCGAAGATGATGCCGCCGACCAGACCCACCAGCAGTGGACCCGCCATGCCGTTGGTGGTGAACAAGCTCAGCAGCAAACCCAGGAACAAGCCGAGCCAGGCCCCGGACACCACACCCCCGCCGATGACCTTGCCCCAGTTCAACCGGTACAGCACCCGCTCGACCTGCATGAGATCGACGCCGACAATGGTCACGTTCTGCACCGGGAACTGATTGTCCGCCAGATAATCCACGGCACGCTGCGCCTCGGCATAGGTCGGATACGAACCGACCGGCCATCCCGAAGGCGGCGTGGGCAGACCCTGTCTGCCCCGATTCGAACTCCCCAGGGGATTAGTCATGTATATATTGTGCCGCCTCCGGCGGCACAGGGTTTTGGCCCCCCTTGGTCCCTGCTTTCCGCACTCGATGCTCGCGGCTGCGCCGCATCGCATCGAGCACGGAAAGCAGGGACGGGCCAAAACCTCTCAGGGCCTCGTAAGACTCGGCACGGCTGCTGGTTGCGTCATGCCCGAACAGGACGGATGCGTGGTCGGAGTGAGCACCTGTAGTCGTATCGGCGATCTATTTACTCATGCGCAGTAAAGGTCGTCGTTCTTTTCATTCCTGCCGCGCGGCCTTTTTCTGCGATGACGACCGCCATTTTCGCGCTGGCCTCATCGATCATTTCGTCGCCCAGCATCACGGCTCCGCGCGCGCCGCCCTCGGCGGAGGTGTGATAGGCGTAGGCGTCGAGGATCATTTCGGCGTGGTCGTAATCGGCCTGGCGCGGGCTGAAGATTTCGTTGGCGGCGTCGACCTGGCTGGGGTGCAGCACCCATTTGCCGTCGAAGCCGAGGGCTGCGGTGCGTCCGGCCGCGCGCCGGAAACCGTCGATATCGCGGATCTGCAGGTAGGGGCCGTCGATGGCCTGCAGGCCGTGTGCGCGGGCGGTGAGCAGGATGGTCATCAGGATGTGGTGGTAGGCGTCGCCGGTGTCGTAGCCCTCGGGCTGCTCGCCGACCACGAGGGTGCGCATATTGATACTCGCCATGAAATCCGCGGGGCCGAAGACCAGCGTCTGCACCCGGGGGCTGGCGGTGGCGATCTCGTCGATATTGCGCAGCCCCAGCGCGTTCTCGATCTGCGGTTCGATCCCGATCCGGCCGGGTTCGATCCCGTTGGCGCGCTCCAATTGGCTCAGCAGCAGATCGAGGGCCCGCACCTGACCCGCGTCGGTGACTTTGGGCAGCAGGATCGCGTCGAGCGCGGTACCGGCGCCGTCGACCACGGAGATCACATCGGCGTAGGTCCACTGGGTGGTCCAGTCGTTCACCCGGACCACTCGCAGCTGCTCACCCCAACCGGAATCGTTGAGGGCGGCCACGATATTGGCGCGGGCGGCGGCTTTCGCCCCGGGTGCGACGGCATCTTCGAGATCCAGGAACACCTCGTCGACCGGCAGGCCCTTGGCCTTGGCGATCATTTTCGGGCTGCTGCCCGGCACGGCAAGGACGGAACGGCGCGGCTTCATCAACACTCCTGTGGTCGACCCGGTCCGGCCCCGGAACATCTAGCCTGGCACTCATGGCAGCTACCAGGGTGTATGTCGCCAGGCTCACCGGCCTGGCGGTGCTGGGGCCGGACGGCGAGTCTATCGGCCGCGTACGCGACGTGGTGGTGGCCGTCCGGTACGACCGGCAGGAACCGCGTGTACACGGTCTGGTGGTGGAGTTGCCGACCCGGCGGCGGATCTTCGTCCCGATGCTGCGAGTGACCAGTATCGAACCTGGTTCGGTCACGCTGAACACCGGTAACGTCAGCCTGCGGCGGTTCGCGCAGCGGCCCGGGGAACTGCTGGCCATGGCGCAGATCGTGGATTCCACGGTGCACGTCGACGATCCCGATCTCCCGGATCTGGCGGGGGTGGATGTTTTCGTGGTGGATCTCGGGATCACGCTGACCCGCACCCGGGACTGGCGGGTCGCCCGGGTCGCGGTGCGCGGGCATCGCCGGCTGGGACGGCGGCGCACGGTGCATGTGGTGGACTGGGCCCGGGTCGAGGGCCTGACGCCGTACGAGATCGACCGTCCCGGCCAGGACGTCAGCGCGTTGCTCGAACAGTTCGAAGGTCGGCGCGCGGCCGATGTCGCGCATATGCTGCGGGAACTGCCCGCCAAACGACGCCTGGAGGTGGCGCTCGCCCTCGACGACGAGCGGCTCGCCGATGTCGTCCAGGAACTCTCCGGTGACGATCAGCTGGAGTTGCTCGGCCAGCTGGAGATGACCCGCGCGGCCGATGTGCTCGAGGCGATGGACCCCGACGATGCCGCCGACCTGCTGGGCGGCCTACCGGAGAACGAGGCCGAATCCCTGCTGACACTGATGGATCCGCAGGAATCCGAGCCGGTGCGCCGGCTGCTCGAACATTCCCCGGATACCGCGGGCGGGCTCATGACGCCGGAACCGGTGGTCCTGTCGCCGTCGACCACGGTGGCCGAGGCGCTGGCCCGGGTCCGCGATCCCGATCTGACGCCTGCGCTGGCGTCGGTGGTGTTCGTCGTCCGTCCGCCGACGGCCACCCCCACCGGCCGCTACCTGGGGTGTGTCCATCTGCAGCAACTGTTGCGCGAACCACCGGCGCATCTGGTGGGCGGAATCCTGGACGCCGATCTGGCGACCCTGCGGCCGGAACTGCCGCTCGCGGCGGTGACCCGGTATTTCGCCACCTACAACCTCGTGTGCGGGCCGGTGGTCGACGAACAGAACCATCTGCTGGGCGCGGTGAGCGTCGACGATGTCCTCGATCATCTGCTGCCGCCCGATTGGCGTGAGGACGAACAACTGTACGAAGGTGTGCGGCCGTGACCGATAAGACCACGGCGGGCCGGGCGCTCTCCGGTGCGCGGCAGCGACTGGAAACCCCCGTCGGAACCCGGTTTCGCTTCGATTGGGACGCGGAGGCATTGGCGCGCGGCAGCGAACGGGTCGCCCGGTTCCTGGGCACCGGACGCTATCTCGCGATTCAGACGGTGGTCGTGATCGTCTGGATCGTGCTGAACGTTTTCGTGATCACCCTGCGCTGGGACCCCTACCCCTTCATCCTGCTGAACCTCGCGTTCTCCACCCAGGCCGCCTATGCCGCACCGCTGATCCTGCTGGCGCAGAACCGGCAGGACAACCGCGACCGGGTCTCCCTGGAAGAGGACCGCATGCGGGCCGCGCAGACCAAGGCCGATACCGAGTTCCTGGCCCGGGAGCTGGCCGCGCTGCGCCTGGCGGTGGGCGAGGTCGCGACCCGTGATTATCTGCGCCGCGAACTCGACGAGATCCGCGACGCGCTGGAGCGGATCGAGTACACGACGGGAGTCGGGCCGACGCGCGGCCCGGACAAAGCAACCAAGCCGAAACGCAAGAAAACCTCCGGTCACAAGGCGGTTACGGGCCCGATTTCACCGCCTGTCGCCGATGAATGACCGGAAATCCACAATATGCTCCTGACCGGTAGGTAACCTGGATCACGTTGTCCCGAGCGCGCCGTGCGGGAATGTCCGAGACGGTCGCTCACCTGTGACATAGAGGAACGGTGGAGCCGAATGCGGATACCTACCCCTGTGGCAATGTCGGCTCTGGTCATGGCGGGCCTGGTAGCGAGTGGTTCTGCCGCCCACACCACCATGTCGTCGACACCGCCGGAAGCTCCCGGAGCCAGACTCGCAGCGAACGCCGGACAGGCCGGAGACACTACCGAAGACGTCGAAGCCCCATTGACCCAGACACTCGGAATGCTGCCGGTCGAGCCCTCCACGCCCCGGAAACTCCGGGCCCTGAGCCCGGTGCCGGCCGACGGAATCCCACCCTTCGCCGGTACCGTTCCGTTACAGAGCATCGCCCTGCCCAGTGGTAGCGGCGCGTTCGGTATCCCGGAGATCGTGCTGGCCGCCTACCGCAACGCCGAACTGGCCCTGCAGTCCTCGACACCCGGCTGCGGACTCACCTGGAACCTGCTCGCCGGAATCGGCCGGATCGAATCGGGGCATGCGAGCAACGGGCGTACCGACGCCGCCGGAACCACCAACCCACCCATCTTCGGCCCGGCACTGGACGGCACACTGCCGGGTAACGAGGTCATCCGGTCCACCGACGGCGGATACGTCCGCGCGCTGGGTCCCATGCAGTTCCTGCCCGGCACCTGGTCGCGCTACGCCGCCGACGGTAACGCCGACGGCCACAGCGACCCGCACAATGTTTTCGACGCCGCCCTGGGCGCCGGCAAGTACCTGTGCTCGGGCGGGCTGAATCTGCGCGATCCGCAACAGGAACTGCGGGCCGTACTGCGCTACAACAACTCGATGTCGTACGCGGCCAATGTGCTGAGCTGGTCGGCCGCCTACCGCAGCGGCGGCCGGGCCGCGCCGGTCATCCCGTCCCCGGGCCTCGTCCCGCCCGGCAGCGCCCCCACCCAGCTCCCACCGGGATCGCCGGACCTGCTGGCCGCGCAGACGGATACGCCGGTTCCGCCGCCCCCGCCCGAACTGGCGGTACAGACCCCGCGACCCGAACCGATGATCCGGATCCCCGGATTGCCGCCCATCCCCTGCGGTTTGCTCTGCCCGCCCGCGCCGGGGTCGCCGAAGGTCGGCCAAGCACTCCCCGCCCCCGGGCCCGGCGCTCCCAATGCCCCCGGCGCTCCTACTGCCCCCGGAGCCCCCGGCACACCGGCCGCACCCGGAGCCCCGGCTCCCGCGGCCCCGGCGGCGCCCGCGCCGGAAGCCCCTGCACCGCAAGGGACTCCGCAGAACCAGGCACCGCCTCCCGCACCGGCAGACGAACCGGACGCGCAGGCAGCTCCGGCGCCGGCACCACCCTCCATCACGCTGCCGGGCGGGCTGGTCATCCCACTGCCGATCGCACTGGTTCCCGGACCGGCGGCCCCCACACCCGCGGACGCGGTACCCCCGCCCCCGCCCGCTGGTACCGCCCCGGCTCCGGCTGAACCCGCCCCGCCCGCCTGATGATTCCCGGCCGCGCCACTCACCCCCGCAGACCTGACACCGCCGCCATCACCCACCGATAGGCCCCGGTACCTGCGCCCGCCCGGCCGCCGGCTGCTCCGGAATCGACCGTGCCGGGCGTGCCGGCGGAGGACCGAAGATCTGCGGGCAGTCCGGCCCGCGGCTCATCTCCGGCGGCCGCGGCTCCGGTGGGCGGCCCGGATACCTGGCATTACCCGGTTCGCACCGCAACTTGCCGCACCCGCCGGGCGGGCTCGCCCACCGGGCGGTCACGCGGACCACAGCCCGGCGCCGCGGCGGCCGGCGCCGGGTCCGTATGCGGCGCCGCCGCTTTCCTTCCCCATCGACGTCGCATTCACGCCGAAATGATGGTCACGAGGTAGTAACGAACTGGTCTCGGATGCGGTAGTCTCGACGGCGAAGGTCACGGCCGGGCAACGAGTCCGGCCGCGGCCGCAGGCTTGTGGTTGAGATGAAGGGCTTTGAGCACGTGGGGCGTCACCGTAAACAACAACCTGCCACTGTCACCCGAGGTTCGGTTATCGCACTCACCGGTTTGGTGCCGGCGGGTGTCGTGGCCACCAATGCCGCCGCGGCGATGGCCACCGATCCCACCGCGGCCTCGGTCGAGATGCATATGTCCGCCGTGGGCGCCGCCCCCGGCCAGGCCATGGCACCCGCCTCGTTCGACGATACGGTGATGCACGCGATGGCCAAACAGTCGCCGGAGGCGCCGGTCGAGGTGAAAACGGTTGCGCTGGCTCCGGATAGGGCTCGTAACGACCTCCCGGTGGCCGCATCGGGTATTCCGGGGATCGCCCAGGACGCCTATCTCCAGGCCGAGCAGATCCTGGCCGACGAGAATCCGAGCTGCAATATGTCCTGGACGATGCTGGCCGGTATCGGCCGCGTCGAATCCACCCATATGTACAACGGCAAGGCGGACGCCGACGGTAACGCGTTGTCCCCGGTGTTCGGCCCGGCACTCGACGGCAGCCTGGCGGGCAACAATGTCATCCACGATTCCGATGGCGGCGCGCTCGACGGTTTCGGCGGCTACGACCGCGCGGTGGGTCCGATGCAGTTCCTGCCGGAAACCTGGACCCATTACGCGGCGGACGGCAACCGCGACGGGATCTCCGATCCGCAGAACTACTACGACGCGACCCTGACCGCCGGTAAATACCTGTGCTCGGGCGATCTGGATATGAACGATCCCGCCCAGCAGACCAGGGCCATCCTGCGCTACAACAACTCGATGGCCTATGTCGCGAACGTCATGGCCTGGGCCCAGTCGTACAAGACCGGGATCGCACCGCAGCCCGCGGAACTCCCCAAGATCTGACGGCACTACCATCGGTAATATGCCAGTGGTAACGGAAGCGGAGGTGCGGGGCGCCCTCGCGAAGGTCGACGACCCGGAGATCCGCAAACCGATCACCGAACTGGGCATGGTGAAAAGCATCGGGATCGATCCGGACAGCAATGTGCATATCGAGGTGTACCTGACCACCGCCGGATGCCCGTTGCGCACCGAGATCACCCAGCGGGTGAGTACCGCGGTGGCCGATGTGCCCGGGGTCGGTGCGGTATCGGTCGAGCTCGATGTGATGAGCGACGAACAGCGCACCGAACTGCGCAAACAGTTGCGCGGCGATTCCGCCGAACCGGTGATCCCGTTCGCCCAGCCCGGTTCGCTCACCCGCGTGTATGCGGTCGCGTCCGGAAAGGGCGGGGTCGGCAAATCGAGCGTTACGGTGAACCTCGCCGCCGCGCTCGCCGACCGCGGCCTGTCGGTCGGGGTGCTGGATGCCGATATCTACGGCCATTCCATCCCCCGGATGCTCGGCACCGATGCCCGGCCCACGCAGGTCGAGCGAATGATCATGCCGCCGGTGGCGCACGACGTGAAGATGATCTCGATCGCGCAGTTCACCAAGGGCAACACCCCCGTGGTGTGGCGCGGGCCGATGCTGCACCGTGCGCTGCAACAGTTCCTGGCGGACGTTTTCTGGGGTGATCTGGACGTTCTGCTACTGGATCTGCCGCCCGGCACCGGTGATGTGGCGATTTCCATCGCCCAACTGATCCCCAACGCGGAGATCCTGGTGGTCACCACCCCGCAGATCGCCGCCGCCGAGGTCGCCGAACGCGCGGGCGCCATCGCCCTGCAGACCCGGCAGCGGATCGCCGGGGTGGTGGAGAACATGTCCTGGCTGGATCTGCCCGACGGCAGCCGGATGGAGCTGTACGGGTCCGGCGGCGGGCAGGCGGTCGCCGATCGGCTCACCCGCGCCGTCGGCGCCGAGGTGCCGCTGCTCGGACAGATCCCGATCGAGCAGGCCGTGCGCGAGGCCGGCGACGAAGGCACCCCGATCGTGCTGCGCGACCCGGACTGCGCGGCCTCCGTCGCCCTGCGCGCGGTCGCCGATAAGCTCGCGGTCCGCCGCCGCGGCCTGGCCGGTATGTCGCTGGGTATCGATACGACTCGTCACCTCTGATAACCCGACCTCCGTCACTGTCGGTGAGTCGTCCGGACGCGGTAGCGGCCCGGCGGATCGACCGGTAAGCAGCGAACCTGCCGCCCGTCCGCGATCCGGTCGAGCTGCGACGCGGGGGTATGGCAGGTGTCCGTCGTTACCGGGCAGCGGCCCCGCGAGGAGGGCTGGAGGCACCCGTTGCCACCGTCCCCACAGGCCGAGCCGGGCCGGCACTTCCGGCCGGCCGACAACGTCACTACCCGACGGCGGCCGGCCTGTGCGAACTCGGTGGGCCGGGCGGCCCGAGCTCCCTTGTCGGCGGGCGCACCTAGACTCGGTCCATGCTCACCCTGCTGCTGTACGTCCTGATCGTGGGTTTGGTGGCCACGGTGTTGTTCCTGCTGGCCGGTGCGCTCTTCGGCCGGTCGGAGGAGCTGGGCCCGCTCCCGGAGGGCACCACCGCGACCATCCTTCCGGTGGAGAATATCTCCGGCGCCGATGTGCGGGCCCTGCGGTTCCAGCAGGTCGTGCGCGGGTACAAGGCGGGCGAGGTCGACTGGGCACTGGCCCGGCTGGCCGCCCGGATCGATGAACTACAGGCCCAGCTCGCCGAGGCACAGTCCGCGAGCACCGGCGCGGCAACAGGCCCGGACCGCTCGTGACCGCCGCCGATGCACTGGTTCGCTGCCCGTGGTCGGTCGATTCCCAGATCTACCGCGACTACCACGATCAGGAATGGGGGCGCCCGCTGCACGGCGACGACGCCCTGTTCGAGCGATTGTGCCTGGAGGCATTCCAGTCGGGATTGTCCTGGATCACCATTCTGCGCAAACGCCCCGCGTTCCGGCTGGCGTTCGCCGGATTCGTGATCGACCGGGTCGCCGAATTCGGTGACGCCGACCGTGCGCGGCTGCTGGCCGATCCGGCGATTGTGCGCAATCGCGCCAAAATCGATGCCTGTATCGCGAATGCGAAAGTCGCCCGCGAACTCGATACCGGCCTGGACGAACTGCTCTGGTCGTTCGCTCCCCCGCCGCGGCCGCGCCCGCGCAAAATCGGCGATATTCCCGCGGTGACACCCGAATCCACCGCACTGGCAAAAGAATTGAAGCGGCGCGGTTTCCGCTTCGTCGGGCCGACCACCGCGTACGCGCTGATGCAGGCCACTGGAATGGTGGACGATCATCTGCCCGAATGCTGGGTCGATACCCGGCACACCGGCCTCGGCTGACCGGTCACATTTGGACGTCGAGTATCCGCCATCTCCTGCGATAGGGAAGAATGGATCGAGTGCGGTCCGTCGCCTCAACCGACGGACCGCCCGGTTGGTGACAACCGGAGATCCGAGCAAGTGCGCAGCATACAGCGCAGATCTGGAGGGAGCAGAGGATGGCGGCCATGAAGCCCCGTACCGGGGACGGTCCCCTCGAGGCAACCAAGGAAGGTCGTGGGATCGTTATGCGGGTCCCGCTCGAGGGTGGCGGGCGTCTGGTCGTAGAACTCACGCCCGACGAAGCCGCGGCACTGGGTGACGAATTGAAGAGTGTCACCAGCTAGCGATACCGCCGAGGAATCGGCGCTGGCCGCGGTCGCCGAGGTACTGAGCTGCCCCGTATGCGGCCGCGGCCTGGTTTGCGTGGGCCGGGTGTTGCGCTGCGAACTCGGCCACAGTTTCGATATCGCCCGGCAGGGTTACGTGAGTCTGCTCACCGGTGCCCCGACCAAACTCACCGGCGACACCGCCGAGATGCTCGACGCACGCGCCGCTTTTCAGGGCACCGGATTTTTCGAGCCGATCGCCGCGGCAGTGGCCGAAGCAGCGGTGGCCGCTCGATCCGCCACCGCACCGTCACCCGGCGCCGAGGTGATCGCGGATATCGGCGCGGGCACCGGTTACTACCTGGCGCACGTTCTGGACGCGGTGTCCACAGCCCGTGGTATCGCGCTGGATATCGCCAAACCTGCGGGTCGCCGTTGCGCCCGCGCGCATCCCCGCGCCGCGGCCGTGGTGGCCGACGCCTGGCGCGGGCTCCCGCTGCGGGACCACACCCTGACCGCCGCGCTCTCGGTTTTCGCACCGCGGAACCCGGCGGCCGTCGCCCGTTGCCTCGCGCCCGGTGGCCGGTATTTCGTGGTGACCCCGACCGTCCGGCATCTGGCGGAGTTGATCGACCCGATCGGAATGGTCACCGTAGACCCCGATAAAGAACGGCGGCTCGCCGACGGGATGGCCGGTCTGTTCACCCGGGTGGACACCAGCGCGGTCGAGTATTCGATGACACTGACCCGCGCCGATATCGCCCACCTCGTGGCGATGGGTCCCTCCGCCCACCACACGGCGGCCACCGGCGAGCGGCTACCGGAACCTTTCGAGGTGACGGCATCGGTCACGGTGAGCACCTATACCGCGGCAGCCGGCGCCGATTCTCACCGCGACCGGTAATGCCCGGTGAGAATCAGGCAATCACGCTGCCACACAGGGCAATCCACTTGCGATGCGGGGCTGATCGCCGGGTAATACCGGCCTGATGTGCTTGGTACATGCGGATACCGACATTCGGCAAGAAGACAACCACCCCCACCACCATCTTCGACCGGATCGGCGGATACGAGGCATTGGAAGCCGTCGTCGCCGACTTCTATACCCGGGTCCTCGCCGACGAAGAACTCGCCGGGTTCTTCACCGGAACGAATATGTCCCGGCTGCGCGGTAAGCAGGTCGAGTTCTTCGCCGCGGCGCTCGGCGGCCCGGATCCCTACACCGGTGCACCGATGAAACAGGTGCATCAGGGCCGGGGTATCACCATGCACCACTTCAACCTGGTGGCCGGACATCTGACCGATTCGCTCACTGCCGCCGGCGTGGGCGAAGAAACGGCCGGCGAGATCATCGGCGCGGTGGCACCGCTCGCCGGTGACATCACCTCCGGGCGCTCCTCCGGCTGATCCGGTCAGGGTTTGGCAACCGTGCGGTAGACGTTCAGGGTCTGTTCGGCGATCCGGTACCAGTCGAATTCCGCCCGGGCGCGGACGCGGCCGGCGGCCCCGAGTTCGGCCGCGCGCGCCGGGTCGCCGGCGAGTTCGTTGATCGCGGCGGCCAGCGCGTGCTCGTAGGCCGCAGTCTCACCGGCGTCGAAATGCACCAGCCGCCCGGTGCCGCCGTCGGCGACCACCTCGGGGATACCGCCCACATCGGAGGCGACCACGGCCGTGGCGCAGGCCATCGCCTCGAGATTGACGATCCCGAGGGGTTCGTAGACCGACGGGCAGACGAAAACCGTGGCCGCGGCGAGCAGCTGGCGGATCTGTTCGGTGGGCAGCATCTCCCGCACCCAGAAGAGGTTGTCGCGCTGCCGATGCAACCCGGCCACGGCGGCGGCGACCTCGGCCTCGAGTTGCGGGGTGTCCGGGGCACCGGCACACAGGACCAGCTGGATCTCCGGGTCGATCTCCCGCGCCGCGGCCAGGAGATGACCGACCCCCTTCTGGCGGGTGATCCGGCCGACGAACACCGCCAGCGGGCGGTCTGCGCGCACCCCCAGTTCGTCCAGGATCCGGCGGCTGCCCGGCGCCGGTGGACCGGGGTACCAGACCTCCGCGTCGATCCCGTTGCGCACCACATGCACCCGGGCCGGATTCAGAGCAGGGTAGGCGTCGAGGACATCGCGGCGCATCCAGTCGCTCACCGCGATCACCGCATCGGCGTGCTCGAGCGCGTTACGCTCCGACCACGACGACAACCGGTATCCACCACCGAGCTGTTCGGCCTTCCACGGCCGGCGCGGTTCCAGCGAATGCGTGGTGACCACATGCGGGATCCCGTACAGCGTCGCCGCGAGATGCCCCGCCAGCCCGGCGTACCAGGTATGCGAATGAACCAGGTCCACCGCGCCCACGGCATCGGCCATCCGCAATTGCGCCGACATCATCTGCAGCGCCGGATTGGCCCCCGCCAGCGCCGGATCCGAATCGTGCACCCGGGCCACCGTCCGCGGCACCCCCATACAGTGCACGGTCACCTCGCTCATCCGGCGCAGCCGGGCCACCAGTTCGGTGACATGCACGCCCGCCCCGCCGTATACCTCCGGCGGATATTCCCGGGTCAACACGGCCACCCGTAGCGGATCACCCGCCGGCGACCCCGGCGCGGTGCCCGCACCGCTGGAAACGGAACTCACGGATTCACGGTAGCCGCCGGGTGGCCGATATACAGAAGCCGCCGAGCGGCCGACGCCCCCCGACCACCGGGTTCGGTAGGTTTGGCACTGTGAGGAGCCAGCCGCACGTACTCGGAATCGTGCTCGCCGGTGGCGAGGGCAAGCGACTCTTTCCCCTGACTGCCGACCGCGCCAAGCCGGCCGTCCCGTTCGGCGGGGCCTACCGCCTCATCGACTTCGTACTGAGCAATCTGGTCAATGCCGGTTTCCTCCGGCTGTGTGTACTCACCCAATACAAATCGCATTCCCTGGACCGTCATATTTCGCAGACCTGGCGGCTGTCGGGTTTCGCCGGTGAATACATCACCCCGGTGCCCGCCCAGCAGCGGCTAGGCCCGCGCTGGTACACCGGGAGCGCCGACGCGATCATGCAGTCGCTGAATCTCATCTACGACGAGGATCCCGATTACATCGTGGTGTTCGGCGCCGATCACGTCTATCGGATGGATCCGGAGCAGATGGTCACCAGCCATATCGATTCGGGCGCCGGGGTCACGGTCGCCGGTATCCGGGTGCCGCGCAGCGAGGCGAGCGCATTCGGCTGTATCGATTCCGACGAATCCGGTCGTATCGTCGGTTTTCTGGAAAAGCCGGCCCATCCGCCGGGGATCCCCGACGACCCGAATGCGACCTTCGCCTCCATGGGCAACTACGTGTTCACCACCAAGGTGCTGGTGGATTCGATCAAGGCGGATGCGGAGAATTCCGATTCCGATCACGATATGGGCGGCGATATCATTCCCGGCCTGGTCGCCGCGGGACAGGCCGCCGTCTACGATTTCGCCGATAACGACGTCCCGGGCGCCACCGACCGCGATCGCGGCTACTGGCGTGATGTCGGCACCATCGACGCCTTCTACGAGGCCCATATGGATCTGGTGTCGGTGAACCCCGTTTTCAACCTCTACAACCGGCACTGGCCCATCCGCGGTGCCGCCGAGAACCTGCCGCCGGCGAAATTCGCCCGCGGCGGACTGGCCCAGGAATCCATTGTCGGGGCCGGCAGCATCCTGTCGGCGGCCACGGTCCGCAATTCGGTGCTCAGCGCGAATGTGCAGGTCGATGAGGGTGCGACGGTCGAGGGCAGTGTGTTGATGCCCGGCGTGCGGATCGGGCGCGGCGCGGTGGTCCGGCGCGCCATCCTGGACAAGAACGTGATGGTGTCCGAAGGCGAGATCATCGGAGTGGACCAGGAACGCGACAGCAGCCGGTTCGCCATCAGCCACGGCGGTGTGGTCACGGTCGGCAAGGGCACCTGGGTCTGATCCGTGCGGCGCGCCGGGCACCGAACGCACCGAAGCGGCCGTGCATCCGGTCGGCTCGACCCGGATACACGGCCGCGATCTCGCACAATGCTCAGCGCACGTCCCGGCCGCGCATTCCGGCCAGTCCTGCGGCCAGCAGCACCGCGGCGACCGCCGTGACGAGGAGCGTGGGCGTGGCGCTGTACTCCACACCCGGCACTTTCGGTGCGTGACTGAACGGCTCCAGATTCCGCAACCACTGCGGCGCACCGGAGATGGAACCGAGGAGGAAGACCGCGATCGCGCCGGTCAGTAACCCCCACGCCACCGGAGTCCAGCGCGGTACCAGTCCGAACAGCGCGACCGTCACCGCCGCGAAGAACCAGATCGCGGGCAACTGGACCAGGGCGGCCGCCAGCATCGCGGGCAGTGTGGCGCCGATATCACCGGCCGCGATCCCGTAGGCGAGCCCGCCCAGCAGACCGGCGGTCAGCATGATCACCACCGGGCCGCCGAGGGCGAATACCAGATGTGAGGCCACCCAGCGGATCCGGCCGACGGCGCCGCTGAGCACCGATTCGGCGTGGTGGCCGTTCTCCTCGGCGAATATCCGCAGCGCCGCCGAGATCGCGTAGGCCGCGCCGGCGATCCCCAGCATGGTGAACGCGTAGCTGACGAACGAATCCTCCAGCGAATCGGTGCCGCCCATCCGGGTGATCAGATCGCGCAGCGTTTCATTGCTGCCGAAACTGTCGCCGATACCGTTGACGACGCTCCCGATCACCAGGCCGTAGAGCCCGACCCCGATACCCCAACCGAGGAGGGCGCCGCGCTGCAACCGGACCGCCAGGCCGAAGGGTCCGGTCAGGGCGGGGCCGGCGGCCGCGGGTCCGAGCCGTTCGGTGAGCAGACCGGCGCCGACATCGCGGCGGCGCAGCAGGGCGAAGGCCACCGCGACCGTCACGGTGAGCAGTGCCAGGTGCAGTAGCAGCACCCACCAGCGATCGCCCGCATACGGCCGGACCTGCAACGACCAGCCCTGCGGCGAGAGCCACGTCAGCGGGTTGACCGGCCCTGCGCCGGCCTGCGCATCACCCACGGCGCGCAGTGTGAAGGTCACCGCGAGCGTCGCGAACGCCAGCCCGCGGGCGAGCCGGGCACCCGAACAGACCTGTGCGGTGACCGCGGCGACCGCCGCGAACACCATGCCCGACCCGGCGAGCGCGAGCCCGAAGGCCAGCGAGCCGCCGGCCGGAACTCCTGTCGCCGTCAAGCTCAACGCACCGATGAGACCGGCCAGCAAGGCGCCACCGAGGGCCAGCAGTAGTGCGGCCGTCAGGCTCGCGTACCGGCCGACGGAGGTGGAGGCCAGCACTTCGGTGCGGCCGGATTCCTCTTCCGCTCTGGTGTGCCGGATCACCGTGAGGATGGTGGCCACGGCGATCAGGGTGTGGAACATCCCGGCTTTCCAGATCCCCACGGCACCGATGGAGGTGTCGTAGACGGGCCCGTACATCGCCAGCTGCGCCGGACTCGCCAGGATCGTGGCCGCGAACGAGGCGCGATCGGCCGCGGTCGGATACACCGATTCGATACTGGCCACATACACCGAGCCCAGGGGCACCGACAGCAGCAATATCCACAGCGGTGCGACAATCCGGTCGCGCCGCAGGTAGAGCCGTAGCAGCCGGAGGGTTCCGGTGAATTCGGTGCCCGCGGACGTCGTATCGAACATTCCCGGCCGGGCACCGGCCACCGCCGTGGTCATTTCCGTACCTCCTGCAATTCGCCGGATTCCCGGCCGGTCACCGAGTAGTGCCGCATGAACAGCTCCTCGAGCGTCGGAGGCCGGCTGATCAGGCTGCGCACACCGGTATCGCCGAGGACCCGGATCAGTTCGGCGAGATTGTCGCCGTCGACCTGGCAGCGCAAGGTGTGATCCTCCAGGCTCACATCCGCCACACCCGGTAGCGCCGCGATATCGCCGGGATCACCGGTCAGCTCCGCGGTGATGGAGGTGCGGCTCAGATGCCGCATGGAGTCCAGCGTGCCGCTTTCCACCGTGCGCCCGGACCGGATGATGGTGACCCGCTCACACAGGGCTTCCACCTCGGACAGGATGTGGCTGGACAGCAGTACGGTGGCACCGCGTCCGGCCGCCTCGGCGACGCATTCGCGGAACACCTGCTCCATCAGCGGGTCCAGGCCGGAGGTGGGCTCGTCCAGCAGCAGCAACCGGGCGTGCGAGGAGAACGCGGAGATCAGCGCCACCTTCTGCCGGTTGCCCTTGGAATACGTGCGCGCCTTCTTCCGGGGGTCGAGCTCGAACCGTTCGATCAGCTCGGCCCGCCGCGAGGTATCGAGGCCACCGCGCATCGACGCGAGCAGATCGATGGTCTCGCCACCGCTCAGCGACGGCCACAGGGTCACATCACCCGGAACGTAGGCGATTTCGCGGTGCAGCGATACCGCGTCCGTCCAGGGGTCGCGCTCCAGCATCCGTATTTCGCCGCTGGTACGAGCCAGCAGTCCTAGCAGGATCCGGATGGTTGTGGATTTCCCGGCGCCGTTGGGCCCGAGGAAACCGTGGACTTCGCCTTCGGACACCTGCAGATCCAGTCCGTCGAGTGCCCGGACGGGACCGAAGTGTTTGTGCAGATCCCGGATCTCGATTGCCGAAATCATCGACTCTCCTTGTAGACATTCGGAGTAGAAAGCTCGAAAAAGTTGTGCACACGCGCCGGACGGCCGGTCACTGTGCGATACGCCGGAGTCGGGCCGAGCCGACCCTCTCCGGCCGATGGCCTACGGCGCGGACGCCGGGTTCCGGTCGCGTCTAGTCATGCGGTGCGTCGGCCGCACTTGCCCCCGTCCCCGCCGCGCGCAACGCCTCCACCATCGAGGAGTCGGTGAGCAGGCCCTCGGTGTAGATCTCGAGGGCGGGGAGCATCATCTGGTCGGCGTAATCGCGGAGCGCCCGGCGGTAGTCGATCACCCCGTCCGGTGGGGAATGCGTCTGCAGGAACAGCAGCATGCCGCCGCCGTTGGTCGTGGCCAGATAGCGCGCCATCGCCTTCATATCCCGCGGTTTGCGCAGCGCACCGGAAGCGATTCCGGCCTCCAGGTACTGCTCGACGTCGGCGACCATATGCTCGAACAACGCGCCGGCCAGGTCCCCGCCGGCCTGGAAGCTGCGCATCATATAGGCGATGATCGGGGCGAACTCCTCGATCTCGGCCAGTTGCTGCAGCATGTTCCCGGCCGACGGCCGGTTCATGAAGCTCATCTTCGTTTCACGGATCACTCCCCGCACATAGTCGTCGCATTCGCGACGCAATCCGTCCTTGGACCCGAAATGGTGGTTCACCAGTCCGGGCGATATTCCTGCGGCCTTTGCGATGGCCCGCACTCCGACGCCGAAGCCCTGTTCGCCGAACAGCGCGATGGCCGCGTCACGGATACGTGCCCGGGTGGTCAGATCATCGCTTGAACGCATGTTCAATACGCTAAACAGTCGTTTAGTTCGGACGCAAGGGGTCAGGCCGTAGAGATTCCGTCAAGAAACAGTTCACCCACCGGCGGAAGCTCCGTGAATCCGCCACGTAAGCACAGAAAACCTCGCCTACCTGCGACTACAGGTAGGCGACTGATACCCCGACAACTGGCGCACAGCCGGTGGGCACGCCGCGCTGTCAACCGCCCGAAACGCAACCGTCGACCACGGCACACCGCAGCACGCGCCCACAACCGAGTGCCGGTTCGAGCGATCGCTCCGGACAACCCGGCCACGTACCAGCGGCCGGACCCCTCCGAGCGGTCCAACCGATGGACCGAGTGACAGTGAGTGCAGCGGGAGCGGAGCCCGGTGAAGCGCTTATCCTTTCGAGGCGCAGAGCAGTCCGTCCCCCAGCGGAATGAGCACACTGGTCAATCCCGGGTCCTCGGCGATGAACCGGGTCGCCGAACGTACCGCCTGCGTGGCGGCGTCCCGATGCGCCGTATCCGGGACCCGCCCGCCGAGTAGCGCGTTGTGCAGCAGCACCGCACCCCCGGGCCGCAACAGCCGGACCGCCTCCGCGATGTACTGCGGGTGCTCGATGGGCGCGCCGTCCACGAAGACCAGGTCGTAGGCGCCGTCGGCGAGGCGGGGCAGCACATCGAGCGCGCGGCCGTTGATCAGGCGGGTCCGCGCCAGGGGGATTTCCGCCGCACGAAAGGATTCCTTGGCGGCCCGCTGATGTTCGGGCTCGGGATCGATGGTGGTCAGGGTGCCGTCCTCGCGCATACCGTCGAGCAGCCATAGTCCGCTGACCCCGGCACCGGTCCCGACCTCTACCACCGCCCGCGCGTCCAGCAACTGCGCGTACATACTGAGGAGTGCGCCGACCGAAGGCGGCACCGGGGCCGCGCCGAGTTCGGTGGCCCGCTCACGGGCGCTGATGAGTACCTCGTCCTCCACGACGGATTCTTCGACGTAGGCGAGATTTCGCTCCAGGTTCGATGCCACGCACTCGAGGCTATGCCAAACGCGGCAAAGCTGGTCGCAACATTCTCAGGTGTCCCTCAGGATACCCACACCCGTCCCACACGGGAACAGGGAAGAGTAGGCCCCACGCAAGACCAGCCGACCGAATGCGGCGGCCGGGAACAACGGAGTACGACCCGACTGTTGTAACCGGTGAAGGTGGCCCGTGAACCGGGCCACTCTTCCGAGCCTACGCCTCGGTCCCGATCAAGGAGGTCGTCACCATCCACATGGTCGATGCGGCACGCGAGTCCGCCACCTTGCCCGAGCTTTCCCCGGCCGGCACCCCCGCAGCAGTTGCCGGGTACACCCTGCCCGGCGGGGACGAATTCGGCCCGGCCCCGTTTCCCGGGCCCGATCGTGAGGTAGCCGCACACCGAGACCTGGTGACAGACCACCCCGCTTCGCCGGACGCCCTGATGGAGGTGCCCGATATGTCCACTATCGACGACAGCGCCGAGGACTACGACGCCGTATCCGCGGAGACCGGGGAACTGGACGAACTCCCCCTCACCGGCACCGCCGCCTTCGACGCCACCGGCGATCGGACGGTGATGCCCACCTGGGACGAACTGGTCCGCGAACATGCCGACCGGGTGTACCGGCTGGCCTATCGCCTCTCCGGTGACGCGCAGGACGCCGAGGACCTCACCCAGGAGACGTTCATCCGGGTGTTCCGCTCCCTGTCCAGCTACCAGCCCGGCACGTTCGAAGGCTGGCTGCACCGCATCACCACCAACCTGTTCCTGGATATGGTGCGCCGGCGTAGCCGGATCCGGATGGAAGCGCTGCCCGACGACTACGACCGGGTACCCGCCGAGGGCCCCGGCCCGGAGCAGGTGTTCCACGACGCCCGGCTCGATCCCGGCCTGCAGTCCGCGCTGGATTCGCTGGCCCCGGAGTTCCGAGCCGCGGTCGTGCTCTGCGATATCGAAGGGCTTTCCTACGAGGAGATCGGCGCTACCCTCGGAGTGAAGCTGGGTACCGTCCGCAGCCGTATTCATCGCGGCCGGCAGGCACTGCGGGAGTATCTTGCGCATAATGGAGTGCAGGAGCGTTTCGCCGCCGAGGCGAGCCTCACGTAGAACACAGAGGTAAGCCTCGTATAAGACACCGGGGCGAGCCTCGGTGCTGACGTCGAGGCGAGCTTCGGGTGATCCGGCGACCGTGCTGCCGGGTCCCGGCGGTCAGCGATGTCGGTTGGGAAGGATGGACAGCGAATGAGTGGCGACTCCAGTACGCCCGGTCGTCGTCCCGCACAGTTCCACTCCACCGAACATCTGGCGAGCGAGGCGGTCGCCGCCTATGTCGATGGTGAACTGCGGATGAATCCGTACCTGCGTGCGGCGCAGCATCTCTCGGTATGCCCGGAATGCGCGGCCGAGGTGGAGGCGCAGCAGCAGGCCCGGATCGCGCTACGCCGGGCCACTCAGGTGTCGATACCCACCGGGCTGCACGACAGTCTGTCGCGTATTCCGCTCGCCGAACCTCCCACCAATTCCCCCGCAAATCCACGCAACGAGGCGGTATTCGGATTTACAGGTCAGTCCTTTTCCGCGACCTTCGACAGCTTCCGGTGGTCGACGTGGTGGCGCAAGTAGAGTTTGCCGCGTGAGTTCCGAATCGACGCACAATTCCCCTGCCGATACTCCTGATTCGGCGGACGAAAACGGCACGACGGCCGATAACGGCACGCTGCGCCCGCCCGGGGCGCCGGTGCTGGCGCCGCGCCCGGTCTACCGGCCCCATGTGGACTCACATACCGCGCATGCCTTCCGCCGCCCGGCCGGGCAGTCCGGATCGTTCGCCCCGCGCACCGGCCGCAGTGGTACCGAGGCGGTCTCGACCGCCCCCAAGGGCCCCCCGGCGGCGGTGCTGGAGGAGGCGTTCGGCCGCCCGCCCGGTTCCACCGAGCTGCTCCAGCGCGATCCGGAGGCGAGCACGGAAACACGTCCGGTAGCGGGTCCGGCGGACCCGTGGCGCGATCCCGGCGCACAGGCCCGGCTGGGCGCACCCGCGTTCCCGGCACCGACCGCCCGGGAAATGCCGCAGGCAGAGAGGCTTTCGGCCCGGCAGGTTCTGTTCGGCTCCCGGGTGGCACCGCGCGCTCTGCTGATACTGGCCGCGATCGCGCTGGTGATAGGCCTGGTCGGCGGCCTCGTGGGCCGGCTGACGGCGGAAACCGCCTCCACTCTGACCTCGCGCAAGGTCAGCCTCGAACAGAGCGACAGCGAGCAGCCGCACGGGCCGATCGCGCAGGTCGCCGATGCGGTCCTGCCCTCGGTGGTCTCCATCCGCACCACCGTCGGCGAGAACGGCGCCACCGGATCCGGCGTCGTCATCGACGGCAACGGCTATATCGTCACCAACAACCATGTGGTCTCGATGGCGGCGCAGGATACGTCCGGCCGCGCCCGGATCCAGATCACATTCTCCGACGGCACCCGCACACCGGCCAATATCGTCGGCCGGGACCCGAAGAGCGATCTCGCGGTCCTCAAGGTGGATGTGAAAAATCTCACTGTTGCCGAGTTGGGCAAATCCGGCGATGTCCAAGTCGGTGACGCGGTTCTGGCCATCGGTTCACCCCTTGGTCTCAGCAAGACCGTCACTTCCGGCATCGTCAGCGCCCTGCATCGCCCCGTGAAATTGGAGGGCGAAGGCAGCGATACCAAGGCCGTGATCGACGCGGTGCAGACCGACGCCTCCATCAACCCCGGTAACTCCGGTGGCGCGCTGGTGGACGCGGACGGCCGGGTCATCGGCATCAACACCGCGATCCGCAGCGAGAGCGGCGGTTCGGTCGGGCTCGGCTTCGCGATCCCCGTCGACCAGATGACCGAGGTCGCGCAGACCCTCATCCGCGACGGCTCGATCCACCACCCGGTGATCGGTGTGAGCGCCCGCCAGAAAACGGTTGCCAACGAGGTCATGAGCGGCGCGGAAGTCGCCGATGTGCAGCCGGGGAGCCCGGCGGCGAACGCCGGGATCGTCGAGGGCGATGTGATCGTGCGGGTGGGCGACCGGGAGGTCACCAACCCCGACGAACTGGTCGTGGCGGTGCAGAGCAACGATATCGGCCAGACGGTGAACGTCCAGCTCATCCGGGAAGGCCGGCAGGTGGACATTCCGGTGACGCTGGCCTCCGACTGATCCATCGCCCGCGGCGGCGGGTAACCTGAGGGGGTGTTCAGCAGTATCGGGTGGGGCGAGATACTCGTCCTACTCGTCGCCGCCCTCGTAATCCTCGGCCCGGAACGGTTACCCGGCGCCGCGCGCTGGACTGCGCGCTCATTGCGCCAGGTCCGCGATTACGCGACCGGCGCGACGTCGCAATTGCGCTCCGAACTCGGGCCGGAATTCGACGAACTGCGAAAACCGATTGCCGATCTCCAGGAATTACGTGGGATGTCTCCGCGGTCGGTGGTGACCAAACATCTTCTGAACGGCGACGATTCCCTTTTCAAGGATCTCGACGGTTCGCTGCCGGACAGCAAGAATATTCTCGGCGCCGCCAGCGGGATGCCAGATTACCCGCGGGCGCAACAGGATAAACCACTCGGACACAATGAGCGTCCGCCGATCGACACCGACGCCACCTGATCGTCAACTGCTCTAGACGCCGTTCAGGGGCCTGATGTCTACACTTCGCACATGTCGGCCGATGACGTGGCGCGAATATTCGCGATCGAGGACAAAGTCGAGCGACTCAAGGCCGCAACGGAGGGTGTCGCAGCGGCTCAGCAAACCATCAACGAGCTCACTCGAATTCGACGTGCGGTAATCCGGGAGTTGCACGCCGAAGGGTGGACTTTCGCCAGAATAGGTGCCGCCGCGGGTCTTTCCCGCGCCCGGATCCATCAGGTGAGTACCCAGGGCCCGGCGCCGGAGGGATTGTTCTTCGGCCACGGCCCGCTCACGCTGCTGGTCCCGGATACGCGTGCGGGCAGGCTGATGGGCGCACCGGACCCGGCCGCCGCGCCGCGGCTCGCCGAACAGCTCGAAGAGCTCGGTTTCGGGGTAACCATCGAACCGTTCGCGCCCGGACGCCCGGTGAACCTCCTACGCGACGGTCTCATCGTACTCAGCGGCCCGGAACTCTCGCCCAGCCTGCGCCAGCTCATCGCCGGCGATCCGCGGCTACGGCGGGCGGTGGCCCGGCCCGGCGACGGGCGGCGCGGTATCGAGGATCGAGCCGCCCGCCGAATCTACCGGCCGGCCAGTCCGGACCCGCACGATATCGCCTACCTGGCCCGCCTACCGCGGCCCGACGGCCGGGGCACGGTCCTGGTGATCGACGGCCTGCACCCGCCCGGGTCGCTCGGCGCGGTCCGGCTGCTGGCCACCCGGCTGGCGACCCTGCACGAGCGGGCGGCCAATCGCCGGTTCTCGGTGTTGATCGGGGTGCGTTACGAACGCGGGACCGGGGAACCGGTGGACGCGGATCTGCTGACACCGGTCTACCTGCACGACCCGGTCGATTCGCGGCTGCGGCCGGTGCGCCAGCGCCGCTGAGCCCGTATCGGCGATACCGCCCACCCGGTATTCCGGCGCATTGAACACCACGCCCCGCGGCTTTCGCCGGGCGCGATGAATTCACGCCCGGACGATAATTCCCGACACGCCCGGAATCGTCGATAGCGACAACGAATATTGGCTTGTCAAAGCTATTGCTACGCTGGCGCTGACGCTGGGGTCATACGGCTCACCGCCCGCATTCTGCCGAATTCGGTGCAATGTCCGGCAAGGGTGCAACAGCCTCGCACCGAAAGGTGCGCATTGCCCCGGCGTTGTCCGGCTCCGGCAAGGTAATTCGTGGAGGCGCAGGTGGACGCGTTGATCATCGTGGCGGTGGTTCTGGTCGTTGCCGGGCTGCTGGTCTCGGTGATCCTGTGGTTGCGTAATCCGGGCACGGCGGAGACCGAATACGTCACGGTCGCCGAACTCCAGGCCCGCCTGGAACACGAACACGACGAGCCGGAAGAAGCCGCGGAATCGCCCGGCCGAACGGACGGCGATATCGAACCGACCACCACAGCACCGGCCGCTGCTGCATCGCAGTCCGGTACCGCACCCGAGACCACACCCCCGCCCGCCGCCCCTGCCACGTCAGCCGCCGAGGACACGTCCGGGGGATCGCCCACGCCTGGATCCGGGACGGCACCCGAATCCACGTCGACCACCGGCGGCAGCGAGCCGCCCGAGGCAACCGACACCGATAAGGCGGCCCGGACCGAGCCGGAGACAACGCCCGCCACGGGCTCCGAAGCCGGAACGACCCCGGAAACCGGGACCGACGGAGACATCACGGAGACCACCGCCGAAACGACGACCGCAGCCGAGCCCTCGGGTAAAGCGGGTCAGGAGGAGCCCGGACCCGATCAGGACGTAGCGGAGCCCGCCCCCGACGCCCCGGATCCCGGGACAAAGAAGTCCACGGACGACCAGCCTTCATAGGCGAACCATGCGATACGACACCTCGGCCGCGGCCGGCGCGCCCGGCCGGGGCGCCCGGCCGGTCCAGGCCTTCCGAGCTCGATCTCGCCGGGATCGGCACCACGGCCGTCCCGAGAAGGCTGCGGATTTCTTGCGTTGAGAACTCGTCGGTCGGCTGCGCAGCTGAGCGGCAGCGCGGCTCCGGCTCATGACCGACCTACCCACGCGGTCCGTGGTTCGGATTCCGGCGGCGGACAACTGCCGCGGATTCTTCGACGACGTCGATACGCCATCACCGCCGCCGACGGTGAACCCGGCCCACGGCTCAGGCGGCGGCGACGTCCGGGCGGATCGTGTTCATGGGTGGCCGGTCGACCAGGTCCACGGCGGTGCTGTGGGGGGTGAACTCGTTGCCGACCAACGGGAACTGGGTGAGCGCGGCGCCCGAATCCGATACTCCGCTGCGGGACAGTACGGTGCCCAGGATCTGCCGGCTCATCACCCCGAGATCGGCCAGGGGGCGGTTGCGGTGGGTCCGTACCCCCAAATTGACCTGACCGATGGCGGGCAGGCCCAAGCGGTCGTAGGTATCGAGCAGCAGCCCGATCTCGACTCCGTACCCGGGTGCGAACGGTACCGCGGTGAGCAGCTCGCGGGTACCCGCGTATTCGCCGCCGAGCGGTTGCAGGACCGGTGTCAGCCCCGGTCGCAGCGCGGCGAGCAGCGGCCGCGCCACGAGTTCGGTGACCCGCCCGCCGCCGTGCGCGTCCACCTCACCGCCGTGACGGAGTGGGCGCCGGTAGTAGGCCTTGACCAGGTGCAGGTCCGGGGTGGTCAGCAGGGGTCCGAGCAGTTTCGGCACGAAGGCCGGATCCGGGTCGATCAGGTCGGAGTCGACGAAGGCCACCAGATCGCCGCTGGTCACCGCCAGCGAACGCCACAGCACCTCGCCTTTGCCCGGTACAGGTTCGAGTTCGGGCACGGCCTGCTCCCGGCTGACCACGTCGGCACCGGCCGCGCGGGCACGTTCGGCGGTCGCGTCCGTCGAACCCGAATCGAGCACCACCAGCTCGTCCACGAGGCTGCCCAGCAGCGGTCGGATACTGGCCACCACGTCGGCGACCGTGTCCTGCTCGTTCAACGCCGGCAGCACCACCGAAACGGTGCGTCCGGCCTTGGCGGCGACCAGATCGCTCACCGCCCACTCCGGTGTGTCCCAGGTATTCGTCGTGGCCCAGCCGGGCTCGTGGTGTGAGAGTTTCATACGAGACCTCGCAGAGTTCGTACCGGGGGCCGGATACCCTGGATCGCGGCAATCATGTCGACCACATGCCGGGTCGCGGCGACCTCGTGCACCCGGAAAACGCGGGCACCGGCCGCGGCGGCCCATGCAGTTGCTGCCAATGTGCCCTCCAGCCGTTCGGAAAGTCCGACACCTAATGTCTCTCCGATGAAATCCTTGTTGCTCAGCGCCATCAAGACGGGCCACCCGGTTTTTACAAGAACGTCCGCTGCGCGCAACAGTGCGAGCCCGTGGTAGGTGTTCTTGCCGAAGTCGTGGGTCGGGTCGATGAGCACGGAGTCCCTGCGTACGCCCGCGGCCACCGCCGCTTCCGCGGCACGCACGACGGTATCGGTCACTTCGGCCACCACATCGGGATAACGAACTCGATGTGGGCGGGTGCGCGGGACAGCGCCGCCGGTATGACTGCAGACGATCCCGGCTCCGGTCGCCGCGGCCACCGGCACCAGTTCCGGATCGGCCCCCGCCCAGGTGTCGTTGATCAGGTCGGCGCCTTCGGCCACCGCGGCCCGCGCGACCTCGGAACGCCAGGTATCGACGCTGATCAGCAGCTCGGGATATTTCGCACGGATCGCGGCGACGAACGGCACCACGCGCCGCGATTCCTCCGCGGCGTCCACCGTTTCCCCCGGCCCCGCCTTCACCCCACCGATATCGACGAGATCGGCGCCTTCGCCCACGGCCCGGTCCACCGCTGCCAGCGCAGCACTGTCAGCGAAGGTGGCGCCCCGGTCGTAGAACGAATCCGGGGTCCGATTCACAATGGCCATGACCAGCGCACGGTCCGTTGCCACCGCCCGGCCGCACAATGTCGGCGCCGGACGGACTGGATCGAACATGAGCTGAGTCTATTTGCGCGCCTGCGGCGCGCTGGTTTCGGCCCATGAGGCGTTGTCGTTCAGTCCCCGGCACTCGCGGCTGCGCCGCATCGCATCGGGGTCTGAACGACAACGCGGCCGAAACCTTCGAGGGCCTCGCTGAACTCGGCGCCGCCACTGGGCTCGCTCCATTCGGAACGGCGTGAAACCGTCGAGTTAACCGGTTGATCCCGGCGACTCCAGCGGCCCGAACACTCCCGAGGGCCTCGAGAGGGCCTGCACACAATGTGGGACTGATAACAACCGCAGCCCCGCGACCCGGGGCCGATGGCATTTCGCTGTCGGTCGCGGACAGGGCGGTACCACCGGAGGCACTCGCCGCGGCCGACGCCCGCCGGTAGCTTCCCGGAGGTGGGTAGAAGTCGGTCGGCCGCCCCGCGGGAGTCGTCAGATCGCCCGTAGCACCGCGTCCTGGGGTGGCCGGGGGTTCAGCGCGGCGAAGGCCTCGGTCAGGTCCGGGGTGACGGTGATGCGATCGAGAGCTTCCTGCGGTACGAAACCGCGGTCGTGGAGTTCGGTGAGCCAGCTGAACAGGCCGGTGTAGTGGCCTCCCGGGTCGAGGATCGCCATGGGTTTGGTGTGCTGGCCGAGGTGGCCGCCGGTCCAGGTCTCGAAGAATTCCTCGAGCGTGCCGATCCCGCCGGGGAGGGTGAGGAAGGCGTCGGAGCGATCCTCCATCACCTGTTTGCGCTGACGCATGGTGTCGGTGACCACCAGCTCGTCGGAGTCGACATCGGCGACCTCACGATGCACCAGATGTTTCGGTATGACGCCGATGGTCTCGGCGCCGCCGGCGCGGGCCGCGGTCGCTACCGCGCCCATCATCGACACATGCCCGCCGCCGGAGACCAGCTGCCAGCCGCGCCGGGCTATTTCGGTACCCACCCGGGCCGCGAGGGTCAGGTGGTCGGGGTCGGTGGTGCTCGCGGAGCAGTACACGCACAGTGCGAACGGTCGTGGATTCACTGGTTCCCTTCCAAGTAGGCGCGCAGCATCTCGGTGACGGCGGTGATCTGGGCCAGCGGGACGTGCTCATCGCGTTTATGCGCGAGGTTGGGGTCGCCGGGGCCGAAGTTCACCGCCGGTATCCCGCGGGCAGCGAACCGGGAGACATCGGTCCAGCCGTACTTGGCGCGGATCCCGGCCGAACCGTGCGCCCGGACCACGTCGGCGAGCCCCTTCGCCGCGGGGGCGGTGAGCCCGGGCAGTGCGCCGGGCGCCGCGTCGGTCACCGTGAACTCCAGTTCCAGGCCGGCGAAGACCTCCCGGACGTGTTCGGTGGCCTGCTCGACCGTGCGGTCGGGGGCGAACCGGAAGTTCACCTCCACCGCGGCCGCGTCCGGCACCACATTGCCGGCGACCCCGCCCTCGATACGCACCGCCGACAGACCTTCCCGGTAGAGGCAGCCGTCGATATCGACCTCACGCGCCCGATACTCCGACAACCGGGTCAGGACGGGGGCCAGCCGGTGGACCGCATTGTCACCGAGCCAGGAACGCGCCGAATGCGCCCGCACCCCGGCCGTGCTCAGCCGGACCCGCAGCGTGCCCTGGCAGCCGGCCTCGATCCAGCCGCCGGAGGGTTCACCCAGAATCGCCAGATCGGCGTCCAGCCATTCCGGTAGTTCGCGTTCGATGGTGTTCAGGCCGTTGAATTCGGCGGCGATCTCCTCGCAGTCGTAGAAGATCAAGGTCAAATCGTGTGCGGGTTCGGCGATGGTGGCGGCCAGGTGCAGGAATACCGCGTCCCCGGATTTCATATCGACCGAGCCGCAGCCGTAGAACACCTCGGACCCGTTCTCGACGGTGAACCGGCCGGGGACATTGTCCGCTATCGGCACCGTATCGAGATGGCCCGCGAGTACGACCCGGGTGGGCAGGCCCCGGTCGGTCCGCGCCAGCACCACATTGCCGTGGCGTACCACTTCGAAGCCGCTGGTCTGGGTGCGTAGCGCCGTTTCCACGGCGTCGGTGATCGCGTCCTCCTCCCGGGACACGCTCGGAATATCGACGAGGGCCGCGGTCAGCGCGACGGGATCGGCGTGCAGGTCGAGGGTCACGGGATACGAGCGTAGAGGTGCCGCACCACTACGGAGACGCTGGTGGGTAGGCTGCGGTGTCGTGAGCACTCAGGGAGCAACCGCTAACGGCATCGCCAACGTGACCACCGACGGAACCGTTCTGGATACCTGGTTCCCCGCCCCGCAGCTGGGTGAGTTCACCGAGACCGGTACCGAGCGGCTCGCCGAGGCGCCCGCCGAACTGGCCGAACTGGTGGGCCCCGACCCTGCGCGCGGTGTCGAGGTGATCGCCGTCCGCACCACCATCGCCGATCTGTCCGCCGCCCCGGTCGACGCGCACGATGTGTACCTGCGCCTGCACCTGCTGTCGCATCGCCTGGTCCGCCCGCATTCGGTGAGCCTGGAGGGGCAGTTCGCCCTGCTGGCCAATGTCGTGTGGACCAACCATGGGCCGGCCGCGGTGGAAGGGTTCGAAACCACCCGGGCGAAACTGCGCGCCCGCGGGCCGGTCACCGTGTACAGCGTCGACAAGTTCCCGCGCATGGTCGATTACGTGGTCCCCGCCGGGGTCCGTATCGGTGACGCGGACCGGGTCCGGCTGGGTGCGCATCTGGCGGCCGGAACCACCGTCATGCACGAGGGTTTCGTGAACTTCAATGCCGGCACCCTCGGCACCTCCATGGTCGAGGGCCGCATCTCGGCGGGCGTCGTCGTGGGCGACGGCTCCGATATCGGCGGCGGCGCGTCCACCATGGGCACCCTGTCCGGCGGCGGTACCACAGTCATCTCGATCGGCGAACGCTCGCTGCTCGGCGCGAACTCGGGCCTGGGCATCCCGCTCGGCGACGATTGCGTGCTGGAGGCGGGGCTCTACCTCACCGCCGGCACCAAGGTCACCACGCCGGACGGCACAGTGATCAAGGCGGCCGAACTGAGCGCCACGAACAACCTGCTGTTCCGGCGTAATTCGCAAACCGGTGCGGTGGAGGTCGTTCCCCGCTCGGGTACCGGGATCGAGCTGAACGAAGCGTTGCACGCGCACAACTGATCGGCGCATGCCGGAGTCGATGAGCGGACGCCGGCGGGTCGTAATCCACCTCCGCGCGGTACACGCGAGGTGAACCGGCTCGCCGTATCTCAGATTCCGAAGGCGATCACTCGTTCCGGGTGGATGCGAATGAGTTCCCCGGGTTCGGTTCCGATGTAGGAATCGGTTCCGGTGAGCGCCTCGGCGGTGCCGCGGATCTCCAGGCAGCGCACCCGCCACGGCTGGACCGAGGCGATATCGTCGACCACGAACGCGACGCGGGCATTTTTCGCCAGGTTGCGGAACTTGCGTGAGCGTCCCATATTCCAGCCCGCGATATCGATGGTGCCGAGTTCGGGGTTGTAGCGGAAGCCGACGGGATTGTTCTGGGGCGACCCGTCGGGAGCTACGGTGGCCAACCGGCCCAGCCGTTGTCCGGCCAGGTAGTCGAGATGTTCGGGCGTGAGCGTCGCGTTCATGGGACCGACGGTAGGACCTCGAGTCCGGTTGAGGTCAATACCCGCGGCGCGCGGCGGTGCTTCACTCGCCCGGAGTTCCGGCCCTGCCCAGTTGCTTCTTCTGCACCTTGCCCATGGCATTTCGCGGTAAGGACGCAACGAAGCGGATCTCCCGTGGCCGTTTGTGGGCCGAGAGCTCGCCGGCCACATGGTCGATCAGCTCCTGTTCGCCGGGTGCGGTATCGCGCGCGACGACGAACGCAACGATCCGCTGGCCGAGATCGGCGTCCGGCAACCCGACCACCGCCACCTCGGCGACACCGGGATGGCCCAGCAGGGTGGTTTCGACCTCACCCGCACCGATCCGGTACCCACCGGATTTGATCAGGTCCACCGATTCGCGGCCGACTATCCGGTGGAACCCGTCGGCGTCGATCGCCGCGACATCGCCGGTGCGGAACCAGCCGTCCTCGGTCCGGCATTCGGCGGTGGCCTCCGGACGGCCGAAGTATCCGTCGAACAGCATCGGACCGCGTACCTGCAGCCCGCCGATGCTCGAACCGTCGTGCGGTACCGGCTGTCCGGATTCGTTCCGCAACCTGGTCTGCACGCCCTGTACCGGCACCCCGACCCAGCCCGGCCGGCGTTCGCCGTCGGCCCGCGCGGACAGCGTGATCATCGTTTCGCTCATCCCGTAGCGTTCGATCGGCTCCTGGCCGGTGAGCTCGGCCAGCCGCTCGAATACCGGCGCCGGCAGTGGTGCGCTACCGGAGATCAGCAGCCGGGCGGCGCTCAACTGTTTCGCGGCGTCGGGATCCTCGGTGATGCGGGTCCAGACGGTGGGTACGCCGAAATACATGGTGCCCGCGGCCGCGGCGTAGTTCGCGGGCGTCGGTTTCCCGGTGTGCACGAGCGGGCTGCCGACTCGCAGCGGGCCGAGCAAACCCAGGATCAAGCCGTGTACGTGGAACAGCGGCAGACCGTGCACCAGCACATCGGCCGCGGTCCACGACCAGGCCTCGGCGAGCGCGTCCAGGCCGGCGGCGATCGCGCGACGGCTCAGCACCACCCCCTTCGGCAGGCCGGTGGTGCCGGAGGTGTAGAGCACGAAAGCCGGTGCGGCGGGGTCGGGCTCGGGGTAGGTATGCCAGGACCGGGCGTGTTGCCGGACCGGGACCACCGGTAGCGCGGTCCCGTCCGGGGCCTCACCCAGCCACGCCTGCGCCCCGGAATCGGTGAGCATATGGTCGAGTTCGGCGGTACCGGAATCGGGCGGGACCGGGACCACAGTTACTCCGGCGATCAGACAGCCGATGACGGCGAGCACGGTGGTGGCCGTGGGGCGGGCCAGGACCGCGACCCGCTCCGCGCGCGCGATCCGTTCCGCCACCGAAGTGGCCGCACCGAGCAGATCACTGCGGGAGAGGGTGGTTCCGTCGATGGTGACGGCGTCGGGGATATCGGCTCCCGCGGCGACGGCCAGTGGGTCCAGCGATCGGAGCAGACGCGGCGCGAGGGACATGCGCCCCAACCTACTGCCCGGCGCCACCGCCGCTTCGCGGACCTACGCGGAACGAGACCGCGACATGATCGCGCGCGTATTTCCGGGCGGCGATATCGTCGTCCAGCGGAATCACCGTCTGCGGTGTCAGCGCCAGCGACAATGCGGTACGCGCGACCATTTCGGCCACCGGCAGCGGATCGTAGGCCGGTAATTTTCCTTCGGCCTGCAGGCGGGTGACGAACTCGGCGAGGTAGTCGCGGCCGAGTTCGATCACCGGGGCGCCTTTGGTGGTCAGGTAAGGCAAGACGATCTCGGGTTCCGTATCGAGCAGGCGGTCCAGCAGCTGGTTGCTGCGCAGGCCGTCGAGGAAGGCGACGAACAGTTCGACGATCTGGTCTTCGGCACCCGCATCGCGGTCGATCTGCCGTTGCACCGCGGCATCGACACCCTCGATGAATTCACGGGTCTGCTGCAATCCCACGGCCTGGATCAGGTCGGATTTACTGGAGAACCGGCGGTACAGGGTGGCCAGCGAGAGCCCGCCGCGGCGGGCGACCTCCACCATGCTGGTGCGTTTGATCCCGAAATCGAGAAACGCCTGCAGCGCGGCGGACAACACCGATTGATCTTGATCGCGACGCGGCGATCGCACCAGTGGCAGTAATTGAGCCAGCGCACCCATCTCGGCACCCTCTCGCGCTCGGTGATGCAATGACACAGTAAGCATCGCACAATTACGATGATGGTTGACGCAACATCGAGTGAATGAGATGGTTATCATATAATCTTCTCATAGGAAAGAGGTCACTGATGACCGCTCCCCGGCCCATATCACACAACGAACCCGAGCCCCGCCCGCTCTACGCCCCCGATTTCGACGTCGAAGACCATATCGTCGGAATCACCGCGTTCCTCGGCGGCACGGCGAACGTGATCATGCAGCTGGGTTTGCGGCCGGTCGCCTACGGCGTCATGGAGAGCGACGTCAAAAGCGGCAACGTGATGGTGCACCCGTTCAAACGGCTCCGCACCACCCTCACCTACCTGTCGGTCGCCATGCTGGGCACCGAAGAGGAACGCAACGCCTACCGGCTCGCGGTCAACACCTCCCACCGCCATATCCGCACCAAACCCACCAGCCCGGTCAAATACAACGCCTTCGACCCCAAACTCCAGCTCTGGGTCGCGGCCTGCCTGTACTTCGGCTTCGTCGACCTCCTGGAAAAAGTCCAGGGCCCCATGGACGAAGCCACCGCCGACACCTTCTACGCGCACAGCATCCGGCTGGGCACCACCCTGCAGGTGCGCCCGGAAATGTGGCCGCCGAACCGGGCCGCGTTCTGGGAGTTCTGGGAAGACAACCTGGACAACCTGGAAATCGACGACACCACCCGCGCCTACTTCAACGACCTCATCGACCTGAAAATGCTGCCGCTACCGGTGCGGTGGGTATCGGCCACATTCCACCGGTTCGTCGTCTCCGGCTGCCTGCCCCCACAGATCCGGCAGGCGATGTACATGGACTGGACCGAGAGCAACCAGCGCTGGTTCGACCGGACGATGAAAATCATCGGATTCGGCCTGAAACTCCAGCCGCGCTTCCTACGCCAGTTCCCGATGAACTACTACCTGTGGGATATGCGCCGCCGCATGCGCAAGGGCAAACCCCTGGTCTGAGATTTTGGCGGCTGTATCTATTGGCGCCGCCTGCGGCGGCGCGGGTTTTGGCCCCCCCCGTCCCCTCCTTTCCCCCCCCCCCCTCCCCGCCTCTCCCCCCCTCCCCCCCCCCTCCCCACCAAGACAAAACC
>NZ_JBHXMZ010000002.1:824523-1076307 GCF_042719915.1 Nocardia sp. NPDC058499
GGCGCGGGTTTTGGCCCCCTCGTTCCCTGCTGTCAGCACTCGATGCTCGCGGCTGCGCCGCATTGCATCGAGTGCTGACAGCAGGGACGGGCCAAAACCTCTCAGGGCCTCGTAAGACTCGGCACCGCCGTTGGTTGCGTGGGGTTCTTCCCGGGCCTTTGCTGGACTGGCACCGCCGCTTGTTACGTCAGGGCGAGGTCGAGTGGTGTCGAGTCCGTGTGGGGGCTGTGAGGGCGCGGAGGAAGAAGCCCAGGTTGGCGGGGCGTTCGGCGAGGCGGCGCATGAGGTAGCCGTACCACTGGTTGCCGTACGGGATGTAGACGCGAACGAAGTCGCCGCGGGCAGCTAGCCGCTGTTGTTCGTCGGTGCGGATGCCGTACAGCATCTGGTACTCCAACTCGCCGGGACCGCGGCCGGTCCGGGCGGCGAGATCGGTCGCGGCGGCGATCAGCGCGGGATCATGCGTTGCCACCAGCGGCCGGGCCGCGCTCCGCATGAGAACGTGCAGGCAGCGCAGATACGCGCTGTCCACATCGGCGCGGTGCTGATGGGCCACTGTTTCCGGCTCCCGGTAGGCGCCCTTGCAGAGCCGCACTCGGGCGCCCGCATCCGCGAGGTCACGGCAATCGTCCACGCTGCGGTAAAGGTATGCCTGGATCACCGTGCCCAACCAGGGGAATTCCGGGCGAACCTGCCGGATCGCGGCGAGGGTGGACGCCGTGGTCGTATGGTCCTCGGCGTCCACGGTGACCCACACCCCGGCCTCCGCGGCCTTCGTGCAGAGCACACGCAGGTTCTCGGTGGCGATCACCGGGCCGTCCGGCCCCAGCCACTGGCCGAGCGCGGAGAGTTTCACCGAGACCTCGAGCGGTGCCGCCCCGGCCGGGACCGCGCCGGTATCCAGGGCCGAAAGCTCGTTGATCAACGCCAGATATTCGGCGACCGCGGCATCGGCCTGCGCCCGGTCGGTGGTGTACTCACCGAGGAAATCCACGCTCACCGCCCGGCCGCTCGCCAGCAGTTCCCGGGCCGCGGCGACCAGGTCCGCTCGCGTCTCCCCCGGTACGAAGCGCTGGACGAGGGAGGCGGTCAACGGGCTGGTGGTCAACGTCCGTTTCATCCGTTCCGACCCGGCGGCCGCGAGGATCGCCGGGCGCAGCGGGTTCACCGGACCTCCACCGCAACAGACGCTTGCCTGCTCATCCTCGCTCCATATGTGGATACCGGTGATCGGTGTGCGGGACGAACGTTTCCTTGATCGCTCGCGGTGCCACCCAGCGCAGCAGATTCAGCGGGGAGCCGGCTTTATCGTCGGTCCCCGAGGCCCGGGCCCCACCGAACGGTTGCTGGCCCACGACGGCGCCGGTGGGTTTGTCGTTGACATAGAAATTGCCGGCCGCGAACCGCAACCGCGTGGAAGCCTCCTCCACCGCATGCCGGTCCTGTGCGAAAACGGCCCCCGTCAGCGCGTACGGGGCGGCGCTTTCCACTTCCGCCAAAACGGTCTCCCAGGCGCCCGGGGCACTGTCGTCGTACACATACACCGAGAGAATCGGGCCGAAGTACTCGGTCGCGAACGATTCGTCGCGGGGATCCTCGGCAAGCAGCACGGTCGGCCGGACGAACCAGCCCTCGCTGTCGTCATAGGTGCCGCCCACCGGGATCGGCACATTCGCCGAACGGGCCCGTTCGATCGCCCGCACACTCTTGTCGTAGGCACGCCGGTCGATCAGAGCACCGCCGAAATTCGACAGCTCCGCCACATCCCCATAGCTCAGCGAATCGGCGATCCCCAGAAAATCGTCGCCCATATTCCGCCACAGCGAACGTGGCAGATAGGCGCGCGACGCGGCCGAACATTTCTGGCCCTGATATTCGTACGCACCCCGGACCAGCGCCGTCCGCAGGGCGGCCGGGTCCGCGGAGGGATGCGCGACGATGAAATCCTTACCCCCGGTCTCCCCGACCAGGCGCGGATAGCCGCGATACCGGCCGAGATTGGCACCGACTCGACTCCACAAATACTGGAACGTGGGTGCCGACCCGGTGAAATGGATACCGCCCAGCCGCGGATCGGTGAGCGCCACTTCCGAGAGCTCTTTCCCGTCCCCGGTGAGCATATTGATCACCCCCGGCGGCAGCCCCGCGGCCTCCAGCACCCTCATCGTGTAATACGCGGCGAGGGTCTGAGTGGGCGACGGCTTCCACACCACCGTATTGCCCATCAACGCCGGCGCGGTGGGCAAATTCCCGGCGATAGCCGAGAAATTGAACGGGGTGATCGCGTAGACGAAACCCTCCAGCGGCCGGTAATCGAGGCGGTTCCAGACACCGGGACTCGACTGCGGCTGCTGCGCCAGAATGCCGCGCGCGAACGACACATTGAAACGCCAGAAATCGACCAATTCGCACGGCGCGTCGATCTCGGCCTGCGCCGCCGATTTCGACTGCCCCAGCATGGTCGCCGCGGCCACGGTCTCCCGCCACGGACCGGACAGCAGATCCGCGGCCCGCAGCAGCACCGCGGCGCGTTCGTCGAACGGAAGGCAACGCCAGGCAGGCGCGGCAGCAGTCGCCGCCTCGATCGCGGCGGCAGCTTCGTCGTGAGTGGTATTCGTGTAGGTCCCGAGCACCTGCCGATGCCGATGCGGTGCGACTATCTCGCGGCGCTCACCGATCCCGGGACGGTGTTTACCGTCGATGACCAGCGGAATGTCGAGGGTGGTGCCCGAGATATCGGCCAGCTTGCCGAGCAGACGTTCCCGCTCGGGGCTACCCGGTGCGTAAGTGTGCACCGGTTCGTTCACGGGGGTCGGGACAACTGTGACAGCGTCCATATGCCCAGGCTAGCTGTAATTTCTGGCGCCGCCTGCGGCGGCGCGGGTTTTGCCCCCCTTTGGTCCCTGCTGTCAGCGCTCGATGCTCGCGGCTGCGCCGCATCGCATCGAGCACTGACAGCAGGGACGGGCCAAAACCTCTCAGGGCCTCGCTGAACTCGGCTGCGCCTTTGGTTGCGTTGATTCGGTCGTGGGCCAAAACCTCGCAGGGCCTCGTAAGACTCGGCACTGCCGCTGGTCGACTGAGGATCGATGCGAACTCGGGATGGGCCCCTGGGGCCGGCCGCACGGGCCGGGCTCACAAACGGTCGGCGGCGGCGGCGATTCGTTCGTCGGTGGCGGTGAGGGCTATGCGGACGTGCCGCGAGCCCGCCGGGCCGTAGAAATCGCCGGGGGCGGCGAGGATGCCGCGGTCGGCGAGCCAGTCCAGGGTGTCGCGACAGGGTTCGTCGCGGGTGGACCACAGGTACAGGCCGGCTTCGGAGTGGTCGATCCGGAAACCCGCGCCCAGCAGGGCGGAGTGCATGATTTCGCGCCGTGCGCGGTAGCGCTCCCGCTGAACGGATTCGTGCTCGTCGTCGGCCAGTGCCGCCGACATCGCCGCCTGGATCGGGAACGGCACCATCATGCCGGAGTGTTTACGCACCTCCAGCAATTCGGCCACCAGATCCGGGTCGCCGGCGACGAAACCGGCCCGGTAACTGGCCAGATTCGATGTCTTCGACAGCGAATGCACCGCCAGCAGACCGGTGTGGTCGCCGTCGCACACCCGCGGATCGAGGATTGATACCGCCGGTTCATCCCAGGCCAGGCCCAGATAGCACTCGTCGGAGGCCACGATCGCGCCGCGTTCCCGAGCGAAGGCCACCACCTTGCGCAAGTGCTCCACACCCAGCACTTTGCCGGTCGGGTTGGACGGGGAATTGAGGTAGATCATCGCGGGCTTCTCCGGCCCCAGCCGGGTGAGCCCGTCGGCACGCAGAATCCGGGTGCCGGCGAGCAGACCGGCGACCTCGTAGGTCGGATACGCGACCTCGGGAATCACCACCAGATCCCCGGCACCCAGCCCCAGCAGCCGCGGTAGGCCCGCGATCAGCTCCTTGGTCCCGATCACCGGCAGCACGGCCGCCTCGGCCACACCCGTGATCCCGAACCGCCGGGTCAATGCGGCCACGGCATGCGCGCGCAACTCGGGTGTGCCGTGGGTGGTCGGATAACCCGGCACCTCGGCGACCGAATTCAAAGCCTGCCGGATCAGCGGATCCACCGGATCCACCGGGGTACCGACCGACAGATCGACCAGCCCGCCGGGATGTGCCTTCGCCCTCGCCTTCACCTCGGCGAGGGTGTCCCACGGGAAATCGGGCAGTGCCGCGCTGACCCGCCGGCGATGGGTTACCTCAGTGCTCATCTAACGACCGCTCTTATTCCTCGGCCATCGGCGGCAGTTCCTTGATGAACGGCGGATCGTAATCGACCTTGCCCAGTTTGGTCGCGCCACCGGGCGAACCCAGTTCGTCGAAGAAATCGACATTCGCGTTCACGTAGCCGCTCCACTGATCGGGGGTGTCATCCTCGTAGAAGATCGCCTCCACCGGGCAGACCGGTTCACACGCACCACAGTCAACGCATTCGTCGGGATGGATGTAGAGCATGCGGCCACCCTCGTAGATGCAATCCACGGGGCATTCTTCGATGCACGCCTTGTCCAACACGTCAACGCACGGTTCGGCGATGATGTAGGTCACTCCCGCTCTCCTAGTCTTCCTTCTTCTCCGGGTAACTGCGCCCGCGCACAAGTATCCCTGGCGCCACAAACGCTACCCCCGGTGAGCCTGTCCTAATTATTGGCGCCGCCTCCGGCGTCGCGGGTTCGGGGCCCCATTGGTCTCGTTCTTCACTCCGCCGCTCCTCCGCTTCGCTCCCCCGCTCTGTCGCTCCAGAACGAGACGGGCCCCGAACCACGGATGTGGTCCATCGGCGGGTTTGCGCCGGGGGTTCGGTATTTCAGACCAGTTCCAGGCCGGGGACCGGGCCGCGGCTCGGGGGGATTCCGTAGGTGGTGGTGCGTTCGCGGACCGGGCGACCGATTCCTTCGGCTATTTCTGTGAGTTCAGCCACTGTCTTCGCCGACCCGTGCTGGGAGCCTGCCATCCGGGAGATCGTTTCCTCCATCAAGGTGCCGCCGAGGTCGTTGGCGCCGCTGCTCAGCATCACCTGGGTTCCGGTGGTGCCGAGTTTCACCCAGCTGGTCTGGATGTTGCCGATCCGGCCGTGCAGCATGATCCGGGCCAGGGCGTGCGCGGCGCGGTTGTCGCGGTTGGTGGGGCCCGGGCGGGAGGCGCCGGCGAGGTAGAGGGGGGCGCTCTGGTGCACGAACGGCAGCAGCACGAATTCGGTGAAACCGCCGGTTTCGTCCTGGATACCGCGCAGTACGCGCAGATGCCCGACCCAATGGCTCGGATTGTCGACGTGCCCGTACATCATGGTCGAACTCGACCGGATCCCGACCTGATGCGCAGTGGTGACGACATCAATCCACGCCGACGCCGGCAGTTTGCCCTTGGTGAGCACCCAGCGGACCTCGTCGTCGAGGATTTCGGCGGCCGTACCCGGAATGGTGCCGAGCCCGGCTTCGCGCAGGGCCGTCAGCCAGTCGCGGACGCTTTCGCCGCCGCGGGAGGCGCCGTTGACGATTTCCATCGGACTGAACGCGTGCACATGCATCGCCGGCACGCGGGCCTTCACCGCCCGCACCAGATCCGCGTAACCGGTGACGGGCAGATCGGGGTCGATACCGCCCTGCATACAGACCTCGGTGGCACCGTCCACGTACGCCTCCCAGGCGCGGTCGGCGACCTCGTCGGTGCTGAGGGTGAACGCGTCGGCGTCGCCCTTGCGCTGCGCGAACGCACAGAACCGGCAGCCCGTGTAGCAGATATTGGTGAAGTTGATATTCCGGTTCACCACATAGGTCACGTCATCACCGCTGACATCGCGGCGCAACTGGTCCGCGAGACCGGCGACGGCTTCCAGGTCGGGCCCGTCCGCGGTCGCCAATGCCAGGTACTGTGCGTCGGTGAGGCCGGCCGGATCCTTCTCGGCGGCACGCAGCGCGGCCAGGACATCGGCGTCCAGCCGCTGCGGCGCGGCAGCGAGATCGCGAACCTGTTCGCGGATTGTGTCCCAGTCGCCGAACGCATTGTCGATATCGCTGCGAGTGTCGGTATTGCGCCCGGCGGTGTCGATGGCGGTGTTCAGATCCGTGCGGCCCGCGGATTCCCAGGATTCGTCGGGTTCCTGCCAGGGCAGGCCCTCGGGGAGCGCGCCGGCTTTCGCCAGCCCCGTCTCCGCATCGGTGAGCGCGGCGACGTGGACGCCGATCCGCGGGTCGATCCACGGGTTGCCGGCGCGGACGTACTTCGGATGCGCGGAAGTGCGTTCCACCAGTTCGAATCCGGCGCTCGCGGTGAGTTCGGCGAGCGTATCGAGGTTGGGCCACGGCCGTTCCGGGTTGACATGATCGGGCGTCACCGGCGAGACGCCGCCCCAATCATCGATTCCGGCCGCGAGCAGCGCCCGGCACTCCGCACCGGACACCAGATTCGGCGGCGCCTGCACCGCGACATCCGGGCCGAGCAGCAGCCGGGTCACCGCGATGGTGGCCAGGAATTCGGACATATCGGCGTCGGGGGCGTGCCGCATCGCGGTATCGTCCTTGGCCCGGAAGTTCTGCACGATGACTTCCTGGATATGACCGAAAGCCTTGTGCTGTTTGCGGATCGCCAGGATCGTATCCGCCCGCTCGGCCATGGTCTCCCCGATACCCACCAGGATTCCGGTGGTGTAGGGAACCGAGAGCCGGCCGGCGTCGGTGATCGCGCGCAACCGCACCGCGGGATCCTTGTCGGGGCTGCCGTAATGGCAATTGCCCTTCTCGGTGAACAGCCGGGTCGAGGTGGTCTCCAGCATCATCCCCATCGACTGCGCGACCGGCTTCAACCGGGAGATCTCCTCCCAGGACATCACCCCGGGATTCAGGTGCGGCAGCAGACCGGTTTCCTCGAGCACCAGGATGGAGACCGCGCGCAGATAGTCCAGCGTGGAATCGTAACCGCGCTCGTCGAGCCACTGCGCGGCCTCGGGCCAGCGCGCCTCGGGCCGGTCACCCAGGGTGAACAGTGCTTCTTTACAACCCAGTTCGGCGCCGCGCCGGGCGATCTCGAGCACCTCGTCGGGTTCGAGGAACATCCCGCGGCCCTGGGCGCGCAATTTGCCGGGCACGGTGACGAAGGTGCAGTAGTGACAGGTATCCCGGCACAGGTGGGTGAGCGGGATGAAGACATTGCGCGAGTAGGTGATGGTGGCCGGTCGCCCGGCCGATTCGAGACCGGCGTCGCGCACCCGGGCGGCGCTGTGGCAGAGATCGGCCAGATCGTCGTCGCGGGCGTGCAGCAGCACGGTGGCTTCATCGGCGTTCAACGTGACCCCGTCGCGCGCCCGGCGCAACGCCCGTCGCATGGCGGACGGCGTGGGCACGGGGGTCGGGACGGTCGGTTCGGGTAGTTCGGTCACGCCCTCGATCATGCGGTACACATCCGGAACTGTCTCCTCCCAGGTCGTCGAGCGTTCACAACCCCGCTGTATCGCGGGCTATTCCGTGCAGGTCGCAGGCTGTGCGCGGGGACCGCCGGGCCGCCGTTCGATCTTGTCCGGGCCGAAACGCCGAACAAGCGTGCGACCATGAATACATGTCGCCGGACAGTCCGCCTCGGTCCACCGATCCGCTGCTCGATCCCGCTCGGCGGCCCAGCCCCCGCGCGAAAACGTTGTGGACGGTGGAAATCGCCCTGACCTGGTTGGTCCTCATCGCCGCGCTGGTGGCCTGGGTGGTTGTCGATCCCGACCGCCGACCCTGGCAGGTGGCCGCGGCGGTGGTCGTCGTTCCCGTTGCCGTGCTGGCGACGATCGTAGTGCCTCGCTGGCGTTATCGGGTGCACCGCTGGGAAGTGACCGACGAGGCGGTGTACACCCGGGTGGGCTGGTTGTCCCTGGAGAGCCGGGTCGCGCCGATTTCCCGGGTGCAGACCGTGGATACCGAACGCGGCCCGCTGGAGCGTTTGCTCGGCCTGTCGACGATCACCGTCACCACGGCCTCCTCGGCGGGCGCCGTCCGGATCGGGTTGCTCGACACATCACTCGCCGACGAGACGGTGGCGCAGTTGACCGAGATCGCCGCCCGGCACCGTGGGGACGCGACATGAGCGGCGCGGCCGGCGAGCGGCCGGCCGCCGGCTCCGGTACCGGCGCGCCGCCGGGCGTGACCACCGGCGAAGGACCGTGGCAGCGTCTCGACCGCCGCATGCTGCTGGTGCATCCGGTGCAGGCGGTCATGAAGTTCCTGCCGGCGGTGATCGGTGGCGCGGTGCTCGGTATCAGCTCCGGGAATCCGCTGTGGGTCCTGCTGGGGCCGGTCATCGTTGTGCCGTACGGTCTCGCACTCTGGTTCACCACCACCTACCGGATGAGTCCGACCCACGTCGAACTCCGCACCGGCGTGATCCAGCGGAAGCGGTTATCGGTGCCGCGGGCCCGGATCCGTTCGGTCGATATCGAGGCCGACCCGCTGCACCGGATCCTCGGGCTGGCCGCGGTGGTGATCGGTACCGGACAGGAAGCCGGCGCCGACGATCGATTCACTCTCGACGCTCTGGCCGCCGATCAGGTCCGCCCGCTGCGTACCGAACTGCTCGCCCACACCCGGCGGCCCCATATCTCCGCCGACGGCCGCGGGGCCTCCGAGCTCGATCCGGAGGACACCACCGCACTCGCCGGCGCGGATCGTAGCCACACGGGCGCGGCGGCGGGTGACGGCACCGGTTCCGTGGCCGAGCACAAGAGCGATACCGCAGCGGGCCGCGAAATCGGGCATTGGCGTGCGGAGTGGGTGCGCTACGCGCCGCTGTCGCTGACCGGGTTCGCCCTCGCCGCCTCCGCCCTCGGTATCGCCGCCCAGTTCGGCTTGGGTTCCACCGAAATCCAGGTCGACCGGGAGACCGTGGATACGGTGCGCGGTGTCGGCATCGCGGCGCTGATCATCCTCGGCGTACTGTTCCTGGCCGCCCTCGTGGTAGTGGTCAGTGTCGCGGCCTGTGCGCACTACCTGATCACGTATTTCGGGCTCCGCGTCACCGATTACGGCAGCACACTGCAGGTCCGGCGCGGCCTGTTCACGCTGCGGCAGATCACCCTCGATACGGCCCGGTTGCGCGGTGCCACGATCATCGAACCCCTGCTGTTGCGCTCGGCCGGCGCCGCCCAGCTCGAAGCGATCATGACCGGCGAGAACCCGAGGCAGAAAATCCTGCCGCAGTCGCCCCGGCAGGCCGTCGAACACACCCTCGCCGAGCTACTCCGCCCCCGGCGTGATCAGCCCGCCCCGGATCCCGCCGCGCTACCGCATCTTCGGGCGCCCGCCCGGACCCCGCTCACTCCGCACGGACCAGCGGCCCGTCGCCGCCGCTATATCCGCGCAGGCTGGCCGGTACCACTGGCCCTGGCGGCGTTGGCAATTCCCACGGCCGCCGGCTGGCAGGTCGCGGTGTGGTGGTGGCTGATCCCGATCGCACTCGTCCCGATCTGCGCGCTGCTCGCCGAAGACCGTTACCGCGGCCTCGGCCACGCGGTCCTGCCCGCGGAAGCCGGCGCACCGACCTGGCTGGTCGTCCGATCCGGCTCCCTGGACCGGGAACGTTCCTGCCTGGAAGCACCCGGCATCATCGGCTGGACGGTTCGGCAGACCTTCTGGCAACGCCGCGCCGGCCTGGCCACCCTCTCGGCGGCCACCGCCGCCGGCAAGAAGGTCTACTCGATCCCGGACATCTCCCTCGACCAGGTCCGCCCCCTGATCGAGAAGGTCACCCCGGATCTCTAGGCCCAGCCCCCAACGCCACCAACCGCAGCGCCGCGTTCAGCGGGCCACCTCCCGACCCCGCAACTCACCGCAGCTCCGGCTTCAGCGGGCCACCTCCACACCTCCCTCAACCCACCGCAGCTCCGAGTTCAGCGAGGCCCCCTCTCGAGCCCCGACGCAACCAACGGCGGCGCCGAGTCTTACGAGGCCCTCAAAGGTTTTGGCCCGTCCCTGCTGTCAGCGCTCGAGGCAATGCGGCGCAGCCGCGAGCATCGAGCGCTGACAGCAGGGACCAAAGGGGGCCAAAACCCGCGCCGCCGCAGGCGGCGCCATCAATACAGCCAAAACCCGCGCCGACGGAGTCGGCGCCAAAAATTCAGGTTTGGCAGTGGCGGGTCGGGGCGACCCGGAGGTCGGGTTCGTCCGCGACCACCCGCAGCCCGGGGCGTTCGTCCGGACTCGAATGGTTACCCATCCACGACAGCAGCGACCAGCGCGACAGCCCGGACAGCGCCGAGCCGAGGCTCAGGAACGACCCGCTGGAGATGAGCGATCCGAAGGATCCGATCGAACCGATCGACAGGACCGATCCGGCGCTGCCGATGGACAGGATGGAATACGCCGATCCGATCGACAGGATCGACCCTTCGGACCTGATGGACAGAATCGACCGCGATGCGCGCCGACTCCGAATCGACCTGTGCGAATGCTCGACAGTCGCCATATCCCCGGTTTACCACAACCGGCCCTGGTTTCCGGCGCACGAATGCGCCGGAAATACAGCGGGTTGGTGACTAGCCGACGGTGAAGAAGCCCAGAGTCGGGGCGAAGGTGCAGGTGCGCGCCTCGGTTTCGGTGGCCTGGGTGGTGAGCCCGCCGCCGATGACCGCGACCACGCGCCCGGTGCCCGTGTTCGCGATCGCCGAAAGCGTCGCGGGACCGTCGGGGTTGATCTTCGCTTCGTCGGTGAGTACCTCGGTGCCGACGGCGCCGGTATCGATGTTGCGCCACTGCACCGTCATCGGCTGCGGCTGTTCGGCCGTGGGCCGTTCGGTGCCGAGCGCGGTGAACACGAAACCTGTCTGGCCTGCGGCCGGGCCGGGCGGCGGCAGTTGCGCCGGGCCGGGAACCGCGAGGGCCGTGCCGACGGAATCACCGGACGGGGCGATGCAGCCCTTACCGATCGTCGGGTAGAGGAACTGGGCGATCACCGGCCCGGATTCCGGGATATCGGGGCCGCCGCCACCGCTTCCGTCCAGGAAGGTGATGACCCGTTCCAGGGTCGATTTGATCTGCGGGGGCAGATTCACCGTATCCAGCAGGGCGCGGGCCTGGGCCAGGATCGCGGCCTGGGGGCTACCCGGCGCGGCGACGTCCTGGGCGATGGGCGCCGCCGGCGGATTGACGATGACCGGGGCCAGGGCGGCGAGAACGTCGACCGGGACCCCTTCGGGGACCATCGGGACGCTGTTCACCGATGTCTCGGTGGCCGGGGCCGCGACGGCCGTCGCGGGCGCCACGAGGGAGGCGCCCGCCGCAATGGCGAGCGCGGACATTGCGATCCGCGATCCTCGGGTGCGAAGCACTGGTCTAGCCGTCCTTACCTCGGGTACATCTGGGCGACGCTGAAAAGCCGTCGTTTCGGGGTCACTCTAAGGACACCGGCGCGCGTTGTACAGCACCGGGGTAGCGATTGCGACCCCTATTTCGCTGTGATACCAGACAGTAGCGGGTAACCATTGTGACATGTGTGAAATTTGAGTCGAATGTATATGTGTGTCGCGTGGGTGACCCGATGTTTCCGGACATCCCGGTTTCCGCTCGCCGACACCCGCGGACTGTCCGGCCAACCGGTCGCACGGCGCCACCACCCGGTCGGGTTAATGTATTCCGCGCCGGAAACACCTGCCGCCGCGCCGGGTCCGGCCGCCGACCCGGACCGACTCGAAAGCCCACGTCTTGAATCAGCCCAGCGCCCGGACCGACCTTCGGGTGTTCACACCGTTTCGCCTGGCCCTGGCGGCACTGGGAATCAGCGTGGCGGTGCGCCTGCTGTGGATGCTGCTGACGCCCAACGGTATGAACCTGGTGGATCTGCACGTCTACGTGGACGGTTCGGCGTCACTGCTCACCGACCGTCTCTACGATTTCACCTACGCCGAGAAGACTCCGGATTTCCCGCTTCCCTTCACCTATCCGCCGTTCGCCGCGGTCGTCTTCTTCCCGCTGCATTTCCTGCCGTTCACGGTGGTCGCGGTGCTGTGGTTGTTCGCGATCGTCGCCGCCCTCTACTGGGTGGTGCGGATCGCGTTCGAATTGATGCTGGGCCCGGCGGCGCTGACCGAGCCGCGGTGGCGGACCGCCACGGTGGCATGGACGGCGGTGGGTCTGTGGTTCGAACCCGTACGCACCACGATCGACTACGGGCAGGTGAACGTCTTCCTGATGCTCGGGGTGATGCTCGCCATCCGCAGTACGCGGTGGTGGATCTCGGGGACGCTGGTCGGGTTGGTCGCGGGGATCAAGCTGACACCGGCGATCAGCGGGCTGTATTTCCTGGCGCGGCGCCGCTGGCTCGCGGCGGTCTGGTCGGCGGTGGTCTTCGGCCTGACGGTCGGGGCCAGTTTCCTGATCAACCCTCAGGAGACCCGGCGCTACTTCGGCACCCTGCTCGGTGATGCCGACCGGATCGGCCCGGTGGGGTCGGTGTGGAACCAATCCCTGCGCGGGGCGCTGAGCCGACTGCTGGGTACCGATGTCGGCACCGGGCCGTGGTGGATCGCCGGTGTGCTGGTGATGGCAGCACTGGGCTGGTTCGCCTGGCGGGCGCTGCGCCGCGACGATCTGCTGGGTACCGCGCTGATCGTGCAGTTGTTCGGGTTGCTGATCTCGCCGATCTCCTGGTCGCATCATTGGGGCTGGCTGCTGCCGACGGTCCTGTGGCTGCTCTACGGACCGTTCCGGGAGGTGGCCGGGGCGAAGATCCTGGCCGGGTACTGGCTGGTCACCACCCTGGTGGGCGCACCGTGGGTGCTGTCGTTCCTGCAGGATTCGATCTGGACGATCTCGCGGTGGGGGGTGTGGTCGTGGCTGGGCGCCGTCGATGTGATCGGCGTGCTCGCGCTCTACTCCTGGACCATCTGGGCTGGCCGGACGGTTTCCCGGGTCAACGCCCCGCCAGCCGATCTATCTCCCGGGCCAGCGCCACGTCCTGTGCCGTGAGCCCGCCCGCGGAATGCGTGGACAGGACGAAGGTCACCTTGCGCCAGCGGATATCGATATCCGGATGGTGATTCGCCGTCTCGGCTGCCTCCGCGACGCGGCGCACGAGTTCGATACCGGCGAGGAAGGACGGCGCCTGCACGGTGCGGTTGATCGCATCGCCGGCACGCGACCAGTCCGGCAGCGAATCGAGGGCGTCGGTGATCTCGGTTTCGGTGAGCAGTGGTGTGGTCATACCGCTGTGGTACCCCGCGAATTCGCATTCTCACAACAGTGGTCACCGGCGATTCGCCTCGCGGCGATGATCGGCTCAGGCAGCGCGGGCTTTCTTCAGGCCCTTTTTCAATTCCTTACCGGTGGCACCCGTGGCTTCCAGGCGTTTCATCCGCATGATCACGACAGGGCATTTCACGCAGCGCGTCTTCTTGCGACAGCACTTCTTCTTCGGCTTGAGGCTCGATACCTCTTTCGCCTTGACCTTGCCCATGCGGGTTAGCATACCCTTACCTTGGGCGGCGCGAACAAGCGACCACAGGCCCCGGTAGGGTATACCCGGCCCAGATGCCCGGTGAGTCCTTATCTCCCTATTCCAGGGTCCGACCGAGAAGCAACAGCCAACAGCAGGAGGAACCGGCGTGTCGTCTGCACGCGATTTTCGCAACGTCGCCATCGTGGCACACGTCGACCACGGCAAGACGACGCTCGTCGACGCCATGCTGCGACAGTCCGGCGCTTTCGCCGAACGTGCCGAACTCGTCGATCGAGTGATGGATTCCGGCGATCTGGAGCGCGAGAAGGGCATCACCATTCTCGCCAAGAACACTGCCGTACACCGGCACCATCCGGACGGCAGTGTCACCGTCATCAATGTCATCGACACCCCCGGCCACGCCGATTTCGGCGGTGAGGTCGAACGCGGCCTGTCCATGGTCGACGGTGTGGTGCTGCTCGTGGACGCCTCCGAGGGGCCGCTGCCGCAGACCCGGTTCGTCCTGCGCAAGGCCCTCGCGGCCTGTCTGCCGGTGATCCTGGTGGTCAACAAGACCGACCGCCCCGACGCCCGGATCGCCGAGGTCGTCGAGGAAAGCCACGATCTACTGCTGGACCTCGCCTCCGATCTCGACGACGACGCCGCCGAGGCCGCCGAACTCGCCCTCGATCTGCCCGTGCTCTATGCGTCGGGCCGCGCGGGCAAGGCATCCAAGGAGCAGCCGCAGAACGGCGAGGTGCCGAACGCGGAGAACTTGGACGCACTGTTCGATGTGCTGCTCGAGAACATCCCCGCCCCCAAGGGCGATTCGACCGCGCCGCTACAGGCCCATGTCACCAACCTCGACGCCTCGGCCTTCCTGGGCCGGCTCGCGCTGGTGCGGGTCCACAACGGCGAACTCCGCAAGGGGCAGAACGTCGCGTGGATGCACGCGGACGGCGTGAAGAACGTCAAGATCACCGAACTGCTGCAGACCGTCGGCGTCGAGCGGCAGCCGGGTGAGGTCGCGGTGGCCGGCGATATCGTCGCCGTCGCCGGTATCGCCGACATCATGATCGGCGATACTCTCGCCGACCCCGACGAGCCGGTCGCGCTGCCCCGGATCACGGTGGACCAGCCCGCCATCTCGGTGGTCATCGGGACCAATACCTCGCCGCTGGTCGGGCGGGTACAGGGGCACAAGCTCACCGCCCGCATGGTGAAATCGCGGCTCGACCAGGAACTGGTCGGCAATGTCTCGCTGCGGGTCCTCGATATCGGCCGCCCGGACGCCTGGGAGGTGCAGGGCCGTGGTGAACTCGCCCTCGCCATCCTGGTCGAGCAGATGCGGCGCGAGGGCTTCGAGCTGACCGTCGGCAAACCGCAGGTGGTGACCCGGCAGGTCGACGGCAAGGTGCACGAGCCGTTCGAAGAGCTCACCATCGACTGCCCGGACGAATACCTCGGTGCCATCACCCAGCTGCTGGCTGCCCGCAAAGGCAAGATGGTGCAGATGAACAACCATGCCGCGGGCTGGGTCCGGATGGAGTTCATCGTGCCCTCGCGCGGGCTGATCGGGTTCCGTACCGATTTCCTCACCGAAACCCGCGGCACCGGTATCGCCAATGCCGTCTTCCACGGCTACGCGCCGTGGGCGGGCGAGATCCGCGCCCGGCACACCGGATCGCTGGTCTCCGACCGGTCCGGCAGTGTGACCCCGTTCGCCATGATCCAGCTCGCCGACCGCGGGCAGTTCTTCGTCGAACCCGGTGCGGAAACGTACGAGGGCATGGTCGTCGGGATCAACCCGCGCGCCGAGGACCTCGATATCAACGTCACCAAGGAGAAGAAGCTCACCAATATGCGCTCCTCCACCGCCGATGTGATGGAGACGCTCGCCAAACCGCTGCAGCTGGATCTGGAAGCGGCCATGGAATTCTGCGCGGCCGACGAATGCGTCGAGGTGACCCCGGAGATCGTGCGGGTGCGCAAGGTGACGCTGGCCGCCAATGAGCGGGCCCGGGAACTGTCCCGCCGCAAGGCTCGCGACCGGGCCGCGCTGTAACCGGTTTCGCCGCCGGACGTGACCGCCGGGCGTTGGGTAGAGTGCCGAGGATGATTTCGGGGAGGCGCGCGGTATGGCGCGGGCTGCTGGTGCTGTTGGCGGTGCTCCTACCGGTACTGGCCGGATGCACCGCCGATCCGCCGCCGCCCATCGCCAGTACCGACAGCCCGAAAACCGAACCGGCGCTGCCGACCAAGAACACGGTGGTGGTGGCGGTCGACGATATCGGGATCGGGTTCAACCCGCATCTGCGATCGAACCAGTCCCCGGCGACGTCGGCGGTCGCGGCCATGGTGCTGCCGAGCCCCTTTCGGCCGACCCCGGATCCGGCCGCGCCCGGCGCGACGCTGTGGGTACCGGATACCGCCTTGCTCGAATCGGCGACGGTCACCTCGCAGGCACCGTTCACCATCACCTATCAGCTGAAGGATCAGGCCAACTGGTCCGACGGCGCGCCCATCGCGGCCGAGGATTTCTGGTACCTGTGGCAGCAGATGATCACCCAGCCCGGCGTGATCGACCCCGCCGGGTACCGGCTCATCTCCGACGTCCGCTCGTCGGGCGGCGGGAAAACCGTCACCGTGGTCCTGAACGAGCCGTATCCGGCGTGGCCGCAGCTGTTCGCGAACCTGCTTCCCTCGCACCTGATGAAGGATTCGCCGGGCGGTTTCCAGCGCACACTGGTCGAGCAGATCCCGGTATCGGGCGGTAATTTCACCATCGAATCCGCCGATCCCGGCCGCGACGAGATCCTGCTGGAACGCAACGACCGGTTCTGGGGCACTCCCGCCCGGCCCGACCAGATCCTGCTGCGCCGGGGCGGCACCACCGCCCAGCTCGCCGATTCGCTGCGCAACGGCGATACCCAGATGGCGCTCGTACACGGCGGTGTCGCCACCGAGGCCCAGCTCGCCGCGATCCCCTCGGTGCGGACCGCGATCATGCCGCAATCCCGGCAGCTGCGGCTGACCCTCAACGGCCGCGACGGTGTCCTCGCCGATCACCGGGTGCGCACAGCGGTGCTCGCCTTGCTCGACCCGGCGCTACTGGCCACCGTCGGCGCCCAGACCGGCAACTGGGTGGAACCGGTTCGCGCGCAGGTACTCTCCCCCTCCGATCCCGGCTACACCCCTACCCAGCCGCCGCCGCTCAATGCCGACCAGGCCTTCGGGCTGCTGGCCGAGGCCGGGTTCGGCCGGGCGCCGGAACCACCCCCGGTTTCGGCGACCTCCCCCGCGCCGCGACCGCGTTCGCTGGCCCGCAACGGTGAACCCCTCGTCCTGAGGATCGGCGCGGTAACCGGCGACGATACCGCCCTGGCCGTCGCCAATACCGCCGCCGACCAGCTGCGCAGCGCCGGGATCGACGCGTCGGTGCGTAATCTGCCGGCCGACGAGCTGTACGGCAAGGAACTGGTCGAGAACACCATCGACGCCGTGGTCGGCTGGGAGGCGACCGGTGGTGACCCCGCGACGGCACTGGCCTCCCGCTACGGTTGTCCGCCCGCAGCGCCCGCCGCGGCACCCGAAGACGGTGAGAAGGAATCCGAAACCGAGGTGCCCGCCGCCGTGGAAGCGGCGCGGCAGGCGCCCAGCAATCTGTCCGGTGTCTGCGATCCGCAATTCCAGCCGGCGATCGACGGCGCCCTGCGCGGGGTCGAGGTGCCCCGCACGCTGGCCGACGCCGAACCACGGCTGTGGGGCGAATCGATCGTCCTGCCGATCGTGCAGGACAATGTGGTCGCCGCGGCCGGGCCCTCGGTGGACGGTGCCTCGCTCAGCGGAGCCATCCAGGCAGGCATCTTCGGTGACGCGGCGATGTGGCGGCGGATACCGTGACGCCCGGCACCGAGCGCACACCCGCCCCAGCAGGCGGGCTGTTGCTGGTGCACGCCCACCCTGACGACGAAAGCATCACCACCGGCGGCACCATCGCGCACTATCGCCGGCTCGGGATCCCGGTCGCCGTGGTGACCTGCACGCTCGGTGAAGAAGGCGAGATCATCGGCGACACCTGGGCCGGATTGGCCGCCGATCACGCCGACCAGCTCGGTGGCTACCGTATCGGCGAACTGACCCGCGCCCTCACCGAACTCGACGCGGGCGCGCCCTGTTTCCTCGGCGGCGCCGGCCGCTGGCGCGATTCCGGTATGGCCGGAACTCCCGCCGCCGAACATCCGCGCGCCTTCGTCCGGTCCGGTGACGCCGCCGTCGAGGCGCTGGCCGAGGTGATCCTGCGGATGCGGCCCCGCGTGGTCGTGACCTACGACCCCCACGGGGGTTACGGGCATCCCGACCATATCCGGGCACATCAGGTCACCACCGCCGCGGTGACGGCCGCCGCGGCCCACGGTTGGGACACTCCCAAGCTCTACTGGACCGTGACCGACGCCGATATCCTGCGCGATCATCTGCGGGCGCTGGCCCGGCGCACTGTCGACGGCCTGCCCGGCGCCCTGCCACCCGGCTGGCGGCTCGCGGCGGAAAACGAACTCGCCTGCGTGCCGAGTGACTCGGTGACCACCACGATCGATGTGGCCGAGGTATTGAGCGCCAAACGTGCCGCGCTGCGAGCCCATGCCACCCAGCTCGCGGTCGCGCCGTCGGGGCGCGAGTTCGCGCTGACCAATATGGTTGCCCAGCCGGTTCTCCCCGAGGAGCACTACATACTGGCCCGCGGCCGGATCGGGCTGCGCGCCGCGGACGGCCGCGAAGACGATCTGTTCGCCGGACTGGCGTAGCCGCCGGGCGCGGCGGCGCCGAATACACTCGTCCGCATGCAGCACTGGGAATTCGAGGGCGACCCGGCCCGCGCGGCGCGGGCGACAGCAGGTGCACCGCCGGCGACTCGGCCGCGCCGGTGACCGCCACCGTGGACGATTCGGCGGCCCCGGCCCGGAGTCTGCGGTCGCGGATCGGCGGCTGGGCCAACGCTGCCGTCAACGGGATACCCGGCCCGTTGATCATCGCCGTGCTCGTCCTGGACGCGGTGATCGCACTGATCCTCGAGGTGCTCTATCTCCCCCTCTATATCGGCACGGTGCCGGTGCCGATCACCGCGATCCTGGCGGGGCCGGTGAATCTGGCGCTGGTGTGGGCGGTCGCGACGGTGAGCACCCGGCTCTCGGTACTTTTCCTGCCGGTCGGCGCCTGGCTGGCCGCATTCCTGATCGCCGCCAGTCGCGGACCGGGTGGTGACTACCCGCTGCGCAGCGATCTGCCGACGCTGCTGCTGTTCCTGTGCGGGGCGGTGGTCCCGCTGATCTACATGTATGTGGCGGCGAACCGGCCGAAGCCGGCGACGAAGAACTGAGCCGCGTTCACCAGGCGCCGTATTCGGCGGTGAGGATATTGTTCACATCCACTCCCACCCCGTCCACCGTGCGATCGTCGATCTCGAACTGGTGCAGGTTCGCCGCCGGATGGACGAACCCCTCCGGGGTGCCCCAATCGTGCTGCCAGAACCATGCACCCACCCCGGCGATCCGGGCCAGTTCGATGGTGGGGGCGTTGGCGTAGACACCGGTGTTCTCGCGCCCCACTACCGATTGCCAGCCGTGCAGGTACGGCAGGATCATGGTCGCGAAATCGACGGGCGTGGGATTGTCGTCGATGGACGCGTAGATCGGCCGATTCTCCGGACCGCCTGCGTCGCGGTGCAATTCCAGCCCTCGTTCGGCATGCCGCTTACCGGCTTCCAGCCCACCCCGCCAGTCCGCGGTGGGGCCCTTGCCGAACTGGTAGCAGGACACGATCGCCAGTCCCGCCTCGCGCAGCGCCGAAACTTCCCTGGCCAGCAGCGGTTTCCCTGCCATCCACTCCGCCCCCGGCCGCCGATCCGACACGTACCGGATGACCCCCGCGTGCCCGGCGGCCTTGATCGCTTCCGCCGACGGCACACCCGCCGCATAGTCGAGCAGTGTGCCCCGCGCTGCGGCCGCGGCGGGCCGGGCCGTCATCATCGAACCCATCGCTCCTGCCGCGACTCCGGCGGCGGTGTACCCGAGCAGCGCACGTCGTGACAGAGAAACCATCGAAGTCTCCTTCGCACCCGGTGGAAACAGCAAAAGTCTGTTCGGGCGCCGCCCCGCCCCATTGCGCATCGACAGCCTCGAACGCGGAAACCATTGCATCACGTGCGCTGTTCTCCACCGCGCCGACGCGCGGGGCCCGGCGGGAGCACGGCACGAACCGCGGGCAGCTCGTATACCGATCTGCTCGGCACGGTAGCGGCCCACGCCTCCGGGGCTGGGCCTTCGGACCACCGGCTTTCGCATCGGTGGCAGTGCTACAGCATGCGGTCGATTCGTGCGGCCACGTCCAGGGTGCGGGTGGCGGGGTCGGCCAGTTCGGCGCGGACAACTCGTACCACCTGGGCGATGATCTGTTTCTTGATCCCGCCCAGGGCCCCAAGGGCGGCGGCGCGCATGCCCTGGGCCGCGTATTCGAGGCGGACGTCGTCCCGGGCGGGTGGATCCACCTCGACCACGATCAGTAGCGGGTCGGCGGCGTGGGCGGTGAGGACCAGGGGAATCTCGAGGTCGGCCCGGTAGCGGTTGTCCTTGAGGACGTTGACGGTGAGGTCGAGAGATACCGGGACCGTGAGACCGAAACGCACCAGGGCGATATCGCCGTCCCCGCCGGGGCCGCGGGCAGATCGGTGAGCAGCGGCTGCCCGACCTCACCGCGCACGGTGACCTCGGCGGCCGCGCGGGGTCCGGTGCGGAAGGGGCCGATCTCGATCGGCCGGCCGGCCAGATGCGCGACGAAACCGGCGAGACGTTCCCGGGTGACCATCCACGGGAAGAAACGGCGGCCGAACTCGGCGTAATCGATCCACTCGAATTCGGTGCGGCCGCGATACGGAGAGCGCCGCCCGTCGACGATGGCCTCGATATCGTAGATCCGGCTGCGCATCACACCGGGATCGCGCAGCATCGCATTCACCCGGTTCGCGACCTCGGTCTGCAGCAGTCCGGAGATCGGATCGAGCATCCATTCGGCCACCGAATCCGCCGCGGCCAGACGCAGCAGCACCCGCACATCCGACCGCCGGACCTCGGGGATATCGATCACGATGAGCAACGGGTCGGCGGTGCGGGCGTGGAACGTGAGGTCGATCGAGACCACCGTTTCCAGCCCGAGCCGGCGGCCGCCGAGCAGGATTTTCGCGGCGAGCGAGACCGGGATCCGGACATCGAAACTCACCCGCGAACCGCGGCGCACCACCTGGGGCTGCCCGATCCGGCCTTCGGCCAGGAAACCGGCGAGCCCGGCCGGGCCGAGATTGAACGGGCCGATACTCAGCCCGCGTCCGGTGATGCCGGCGACCGCCGCCTCGATCCGGGATTCGGTCACCGCGTGGGTGACGAATCGTTCGCCGAATTCGGCGTAATCGATCCATTCCATCTCGACTGCTTCGACCGGTTCCATGAGCCGTTCCGACACCTTCACCTCCACCGCTGGAGCTCACGCTACGCGATCGAGGTTTCGGGCTCGCGCGGCTCTCATGCCGGGTCCGCCATATTCGTCTGTTTCGGGATGAGCGCGGTGAGTGCGATGGCCACGCAGGCGGCGGCGACAGAGATCAGGAAGGTGGTGTGGAAGGCGTCCCGGGACGGCAGGACCTGGCTGCCCAGGGTGATGGTCATATTGGCCAGCACCGCACTCATCACCGCGGCCGAGGTGGATGTGCCGACCGAACGCATCAGCGCGTTCAACCCGTTCGCGGCCGCGGTTTCGGTGACCGGGACCGCCCCCATGATCAGCGCGGGCATCGCGGCGTAGGCCAGCCCGACACCGCCCGCGACCAGGACCGATGCCAGCATGATCTGCCAGACGCTGTTCATCGTCGCCGAAGCGCACAGATAGCCGAGACCGACCACGCCCGAACCGATTCCGAGGGTCAGCTTCGGGCCGAACCGGGCCGAGATCCGCGCCGATACCGGGGAGAGCAGCATCATCACGCAACCGCTGGGTGCCAGCGCCGATCCGGCCGCAACCATGGACAGGCCGAATCCGTAGCCGGTTTCGGCCGGGGCCATCAACAGCTGCGGGAAGGTCAGCGACATGCCGTAGAGCGAGAATCCGACGGCGATCGAGGCGATATTGGTGAACAGCACGCGGGGTCGCGCGGATACCCGCAGATCCACCAGCGGGTGCCGGCGGCCGATCTCGTATCGGCCCCAGCCGAGGAAGACCAGGATCGATATCGCGAACAAGGTGAGGATCGAGGAGCTGGTCCACCCCCATTGCGCGCCCTGGGTGATCGCGATGAGCAGGGCCAGCAGGGCGGTCGCCAGCCCCGCGGCGCCACCGAAATCGAACGGGGCGGGGGTGCGTACCGGCGATTCGGGAACGAACCGGAAGATCAGCGCCGCGCCGACCGTGCCCATGGCGGCCGCGGCCCAGAACAGCACATGCCAATCGGCATGCTCGGCGATGACCGCGGCCAGCGGCAACCCGATCGCTCCGCCCACACCCAGCGTCGAACTCATCACGGCCATGGCCGAACCGACGCGCTCAGGCGGTAATTCGTCGCGCAGGATGCTGATCCCCAGCGGGATGGCGCCGATCGCCACACCCTGAAGCGCGCGCCCGGCAACCGAGGGAATCAGTGACGACGACATCGCGCACAGCACCGAACCGATGACCATCGCGAGCAGGTCGAACAGCAGGATGCGGCGTTTGCCGAACATATCGCCGAGCCGGCCGCTGATCGGTGTGCACACCGCTGAAGCCAGCAGGGTTACCGTAATCACCCAGGATGCGTTGGTGGGCGTGGTGTTCAGGAGGGCCGGCAGGCTCGGGATGAGCGGGACGACCAGTGTCTGCATGAGCGAGACGACGATGCCGATGGTGCTGAGCGTCGCGATCAGGATGGTGGGCGATACGCCCCGACGACCCCGTTCGTCGGATCTGGAGGGGTCATCGGCAACGGCGGTCACACCTATGCACGTTACATAGCCTGTGTATGGTGCACAATTTTGCAATCGGACGAATCAGACGCCATAGTGGCCGAATGTCCGATTCGGCTCTGCCCGCCGGTGCGGCGGATCACCGGGATCCGACCGTCTTGGCACGGCTCGTCCTGGAGTTGACCCTACTGTCCCGGCACCATCCCGCCGCGCGCCGCAGAACCCCGTTCCAGCTGGACAGATCCGCGTATCTGATCCTGACCCGCCTACAACTCGGGGCGCCGCTGTCGCTGCGCGAACTCGCCGAGGCGTTCGGTCTCGATGTCTCCACCATCAACCGGCAGGTCGCCGCGATGATCGAACAGGATCTCGTGGAACGGGTCCCCGACCCCGACGGCGGGGTGGCCCGCAAGATCCAGCCGAGCGAAAAAGGGATCCGGCTCATCGAGGCCGATCTCGAACTGCAGCGCAGCGGAGTCGCGAATATGCTCGCCGACTGGCCCGACGACGAAATCGACCAGCTGGTACGGCTGATGGAGCGGTTCAACGAAAGCGTCGAAGGAGTCGTGCGCCACCCGTGGCCGCGCCCGCACCGGCCCGCGGGTTCGAGCGGTCGATAAGCGCAAACTCGCCGGTCACCCGGTGTTCTCCGGCAGCCGGTACCGTTGAGCCATGATCACGCTCAAAAAAGAAGACGGCGCTGCGGATCTCGCGGGGATGACCAAGCTGAGTGTCGGGGTCAGCTGGGATCCCTCCGCGGGCGCCAGCGGTGGCGCGCTCGGCTGGGCGCGCCGCAAAAAGGGGGTGGACCTGGACCTCATCGCCATCCTCATGCAGGGCAGTGAACCGGTGCGGTTCGCCGGGCTGGATTCGCTGGATCCGCTGGGCAACGGTTCGGTGCTGCATTCCGGCGACGAGCAGACCGGCGCGGCCGCCGGGGACGACGAAACCGTGCACGTGACTTTCGCCGATGTTCCCGACGGTATCGACGCGGTCATCTTCGTCGCGGCCGCGTTCAAGAAGGGCACGTCCTTCGAGAAGGCGAACAATATCTCCTTCAAGGTGTACGACGCATCCGGCGGCAGCAGCCAGCAGGTGGCCGATATCTGGCCGTCGCTGCTGGGTGCCGACAATGCGAACGCCGTGGCCCGCGCGTTCCGCAACGGCAATGCCTGGCAACTCGAGGTGCTCAACCGCAAGGGCAAGATCAAGCAGGGCGATAAGCAGGCGCTGCTGCGGTTCGCCATGGGCGGTCAGTGAACAAGACCTGAGCGGTCACGCGCCGGCGGCGGCCACGGTGTCCGGCGCGTTACCGAAGGTGACACCGCGCAGTGTGTGGATTCCGCACATCAGGCCGCCCCGGCGGACCAGCCGGACCAGCGGGTGACGTCGAGTGCGAGTACCGGCCCGGGCGGCGGCTGATCCCGGTATACCGGGTATCGCGCGGTCAATTGCTCGATACCGGCGCGCGCGTGCCCTCCCGTGACCACCGCGGCGACAGCGTCGGCGCGCACCCACCACAGGCGCGTCCAGTCTTCCTCGTAGAAGTCCGCCAGGACCGCGACCTCCGGGTTCGCGGTGATATTGGCGAGGCGACGCAGGGCCGTGGTCGATTTCGGTTTCGCGTCCACGGCCGTGTAGATCGTATCGCCGTCGACGGCGAACACGATGGGCACGAGATGCGGCCTGCCCTCCGGGGTCACCGTGGCGAGCCGGGCGACCCGGGCCGCGGCGAACCGCTCCCGAGCCTGCCGTTCGTCCAACCGCATCCGCCCTCCTCGCGTCCACGCCGGTGGGTCAGCGGCGCCGGCCCCGCAGGTAGTCGCTGACCACGGCCGCACCGAGACCGTCCAGGTCCGGCGCCACCACCCGGCCGCCGCTGCGCCGGGCCACCATATCCACGAAGGCGGCCAGCCGCGGCTGTTCACCGAGCATGAACACCGAAATGGACGCGCCCAGTTTCGCCAGGGAGTCGACCTGGATCATGGTGGTGGCGAGCGTGCGCCGGTCCGGTGGCCAGTTGAAGAACGATGTCCCGTCGGATTCCAGATGGGCGGTGGGTTCACCGTCGGTCACCACCAGCACCACCGGCACGGCGTCGGGGTGGCGGCGCAGATGCCGGCCGGCCAGCAGCAGTGCGTGATGCAGATTGGTGCCCTGTTCCCAGACGGGTTCGAGCGCGGTCAGTTCCCCGATCTCGACCGTGGTGGCATGGCGGCCGAAGGTGATCAGTTCGAGTGCGTCGGTGCGGAACCGGGTGCTGATCAGGTGTTGTAGCGCCAGCGCGGTGCGTTTCATGGGCACCCAGCGCCCGTCCTGCACCATCGACCACGAGGTGTCCACGCACAGCGCGACTGCCGCGCGGGACCGCTGCTCGGTCTCGGCGATCTCCACATCCGCGACATTCAAGGTCACCGTGGGGCTCCCGGTGGACGCTGTCCGCAGCACCGCGTTGCGCACCGTCCGTGAGACATCCCAGGGTTCGGTATCGCCGAACTGCCAGGGCCGGCTCGCCCCGGTCAATTCCCCGGAGGCGCCGGCGCGGGCGGTTTCCCGCTCTCCTTTCCGGCTGCGCAGCTGTCCGACGATATCCCGCAGCGCCACCTCACCGAGCTGCCGTAAGGCTTTGGGGGTCAACCGCAACGAGCCGTCGGGCGCCCGTTCGAACAGACCCTGGCGGCGCAGTTCCCGTTCCAGTTCCGCCAGCCTGGCGGCGTCGACCCGGGCGTCGGCGCCGAGCTGACGTTCCAGCTTTTCCAGGTCGATATCCTCGAGCCGCGCGCCCGGATACGACTGCGCGAGCTGCGCGGCGAGTTCGTCGAGTTCGCCGAGGTCCTGCATCGCCTCGACCGCCTCTCCCATCCCCAGCGGATCCTGGCCGCGGAACCGCCGGCCCGACTCCCAGTCCTCACCCGGACGCAGATCACGCAGATTGGCGTCCAGTGCGGCGATCTGCTGCGCCAGCGCGGGATCGCCGAACGCCTGCCCGAGCAGTTCGTTCAACTCCGACCGCTGTTGATCCGACATCGAATTCAGCATCCGCTGCGCGGCGGCGGAGCGGGCGGCCAGGCTGTCGATCAATTCCTCGGTGTTACGGGGGTTCTCGGGGAAGAACTCACCGTGCTCGGCCATGAACTCGGCGAACTGTTCGGTGGTGTCCTCGCCGCGACCGTGCGCGGCCAGGAGGTCGTTGAGATCCGACATCATCTGCCGGACCCGCTCCACGTCCTGTGGAGTCGTGTTCTCCAACGCCTGTTTCATGCCCTGGAAACGGGATTCCAGTAATTCCCGGCCGAGTAGATCGCGGATCTGCCGGTAGTTCTCGCGTCCGGTTTCCGAACGCCACTGGTACTCACCGAGTTCGCGGACCGCACCCGCGGTACTCGACGGCAGGGCGTCCAGCTGCATTTCGGCGAACCGGGCGTCGTCGGAAGGGTCGGGGAACAGTGCCCGGCGTTCGGCTTCCAGCGCCTTGTCCAGAAGCTCCCGGACCTCTTGCAACGTCCCGTCCAGCCGATGGTTGCGGGATATCTCGGCCCGCCGCTCCCACAGCCGCCGGGTCAGCTCCTCGAGCCCCGGCAGTCCGGTCGTTCCACGCCGCAACAGTTCCTCGAGGGCCGACCGTGGCGACGATCCTTCCATCACCTCGCGGCCGATATCGGCCAGTGCCTCACGCAGGTCGAGCGGAGGCGCGAGCGGATCCGGCCCCTCGTGATAGGGCCCGTAGGAATAGCTGTCCGCCGCTGTCATGCCGCCTCTTCTCCGGCCGGTACAACGTTCACGCGCCGTACACCGCTGTGCCCTCGTCATCGGAATCCTTGGCGACCCGGCGCGCCAGATACAGGGATTCCAGGGCGAATTCGACCGCGGCCGCGATCCGCGCAGGAGCCTCCCCGGCGTCCACGCCGAGCCGGACGGCCACCTCGTGCAGCACCGGCAGCTCCGGCAGACCCGCCAGTACCTGCGCCCCGGGCACCCGCTCACCGGTGGTCACCAGATGTCCCTGTTCCACAGCTTCCGCAAGTGGTTGCAGATCCAGCCCACCCAGCCGCGTCCGCGCCGTCTCGGCGAAGGCGCGCCGCAGCATATGGGTGAGATGCTCCTGTTCCCGCCCCTCCTCACCGGATTCGAATTCCAGTTTGCCGCGCAGAACGGCCGGTACCGATTCCAGATCGACCGGCCGGGCGACAGCCGGATTCTCCCCGGTGAGCGCAGCCCGGCGCAGCGCCGCCGCGGCCACCGTTTCGGCCGCCGCGACCGCGAAACGTGCCGACACCCCCGAGCGTTGATCGATGGCCGGCGATTCCCGCAACCGCCGCACGAACCGGGCCAGCACCTCGATCAGCGGATCGCCCACCTCGGCGACCAGTTCGGCTTCCTGCCGCACCAGCGCCATCTCGGCGGGCACGGTCAGCGGGTAATGGGTGCGGATCTCCGCGCCGAAACGGTCTTTCAACGGAGTGATGATCCGGCCGCGGTTGGTGTAGTCCTCGGGGTTGGCTGTGGCTACCAGCAGCACATCCAGCGGCAACCGCAGCGTATAACCGCGGACCTGGATATCGCGCTCCTCCATGACATTCAGCAGCGCGACCTGGATCCGCTCGGCCAGATCGGGCAGTTCGTTCACGGCGACGATGCCGCGATGCGCCCGGGGCACCAGCCCGAAATGGATGGTCTCCGGATCGCCGAGGCTGCGCCCCTCGGCCACCTTCACCGGGTCTACATCGCCGATCAGGTCCGCCACGGAGGTATCCGGGGTGGCGAGCTTCTCCGCGTACCGCTGCGACCGATGCCGCCAGGTGACCGGCAGATCGTCGCCGAGTTCGGCCGCCAGCCGCAGCCCCTGCGGGCTGATCGGTTCGAGTGGATGTTCGCCCAGCTCCAGACCCTCGATCACCGGAGTCCATTCGTCGAGCAACCCGAGCAGCGTGCGCAGCAGCCGGGTCTTGCCCTGTCCGCGCTCCCCCAGCAGCACCACATCGTGACCGGCCAGCAGCGCCCGCTCCAGCTGCGGCAGCACGGTCCGCTCGAATCCCACGATCCCCGGCCACGGATCCTCCCCCGAGCCCAGGCGGGCCAGCAGGTTCTCCCGGATCTCGGCCTTCACACTCCGCGGCGGATACCCGGCCGCCCGCAACGCGCCCGCGGTGGCGGGCAGGTCTGTTGGCACAGTCACCTCACCGACGCTACGACGATTTCCGTCATCGGTCGACAGCTGGGCGATCACAGCCACTGCCGAGACCCCCGGGCGATATCGCCCGATGTGCCGGTGCGCGGTTCTATCCGAATCAGCGGTTCGGCAGCTGAGCGTGCTCGCCTCCGCCCCGGTCACCGCCCGCTCCGTGCGCAACGGCTTCGGTCCAGAGCCGCCGCAGGATGGTCGCGGCCGGGTCCGCGGAGGTCGAGCGGTAGCCGGTGCCGGCCCACAGCGCCATATCCGCGGGCGCGTGCCGCTCGGCCGCTGCCGCACGAACCGGGCTGGTGAGGTGATGGACCTGGGGGTATGCCGCCGGCGCGGCCGCGTCGTAGAGGGCGATGAATTCGTTGGCCAGTCCGCGGGCAGGTCGTCCGGAGAACGCGCGGGTCACGACCGTGCGGTCGAACCGCGGATCGGTCAACGCATCCTTGTGCGCGGCCTTCGCCCCCGACTCCGGGCTCCGCAGGAATGCGGTACCGAGCTGGACGGCCACCGCGCCGCGGGCGAGCAGTTCCGCGATCCGGGCGCCGTCACCGATCCCACCGGCCGCCACCACCGGCAGCGGGCACTGCGCCGTGATCTCGTCGAGCAGGGCCGGCAGGGGTGTCGTTTCCGGTTCGTCCTCGACCCGGAACGTTCCCCGATGCCCGCCGCCTTCCGGGCCCTGCACACACAGCACCCCGACTCCGCGATCCGTCGCGGCGCGCGCCTCCGCAGGGGTGGTCACCGTCGCGATCACCGTGCATCCCGCCTCACGGAGCCGCCGGACGATATCTGCCGGCGGCAGGCCGAACGTCAGCGAAACCACGGGAACCTGCTGGTCGACCAGCAGTTCGATCTTCGCCGCGAACCAGTCGTCGTCCCGTTCCCGGATGGGCGGCAGTTCGATCCCGTACCGCTGGGCGGCCGCACGTAACCGGTCGCGGTATTCGTGGACGGCGGCCGCATCGTAGGCGGGCTGCTGCGGAACGAACAGGTTCACCCCGAACGCCACCTCCGTGCGGGCACGCACCTCCCGGATCTGTTCGCCCAGCGCCTCCGGGGTCTTGTAGCCACCCGCCAGGAACCCCAGACCACCGGCTTCGCCGACACTCACCACCAGATCCGGTGTGGACGGGCCGCCCGCCATCGGCGCCGCGATGATCGGAACGGCCAACTCCGCGAGATCGAACACGATCCACCTTTCTGCGCTGGTCGGATTCGGTTCCGAGGTTACCCAGTCCGGTCGCGGAGGCCAGGGGCCGGATAGGGGCGAGGCCCGGCCCGCGACCGCCGTACGGCCGGGCGCCGACGACGGCAGCGGGCTACGGAACCTGCGGCTCAATAACGATCCTTGTGCTCGGCCACCCAGTCGGCGAAAGTTCGCGCGGGCCGCCTCAGGAGCCGTTCGACGGTGCCGTCCGGAATCCGCGCCTCCGCCGGCGGATCCGCATGCCATCCGACGACATACTCGGCATCGGCACGGGAGATCCCTTCGCGCAGCATTCTTCCGACGGCCGCCTCGCCGCCGATCTGCTCGAAAACGATCTCCCGGCCCAGTGCGGCGGAAAGGATATCCACCCGCGCACTCGTGGTCAGCGCCTGCGGCCCGTTCAGGTTGTATGCGCGGCCCGCATGCCCTTCCTCGGTGAGGGCCAGCGCGGCCACCGCACCGAGATCGCCTTCGTGCACGACCGCGCTCGGCAGATCGAACGGCTCCCGTACCACCCCCTCTGTCCGGATGGATCCTCGCCAGGTCAGCGCATTCGACATGAATTCCTGGGGTTCGAGCCGGGTCCAGGCCACACCGGATTCCGCGACCGCGGTTTCGGCGGGCCCGACGTATCCACCCCACAGGATGGTGATCCGCTCGACCCCTGCGGCAACAGCCTGTCGCACCAGTTCCGGCCCGGTCTCGGCTACTCCGGCCGTCACGGTGATATGCAACCCGGTGACACCGTCCAACGCGGCTTCCAGCGTGCCCGGCTCGGTGTGGGTGCCCGCCACCATTTCCACCCCCGCCGGCAGCAGTGCTGCTGCCCGCTGCGGATCCCGGGTCAGCGCCCGGACCGAATGCCCTCGCCCCAGCAGCTCGGCCACCACATGCCGTCCCGTATTTCCTGTTGCGCCCGTTACCAATATCGTCACTTCGAGCTCCCTTCCACCGGGAACGCTAAGACCTGAACATAAGTTCAGGTCAACATGGAAGCGGCACCGGTCGAGCACGACGAAACAAACGGCCAGTCGTCGGGGTAGCGGTAGGGGACAGCGACGACCTGCACCGCGTCCTCGTGGACTATCCGGCCGGGCCGGGCCGTACGCGGCTCGACCCACCCGACTCCGGAGCGGTCGAGTAGGGACAGGTAGCCGCGGGCCGCCTCGAGCAGTTCCGCCGCACCACACTTGAACCATGCTCGGGCGCCTGGATTCTTTTGCGGGTCATAGCAATCGGGAGTGCTGCCGGTCGGGTCCGGATAGGCGGCGTTCATAGACGCGTTCGCCGCTCGCAACCATTCACCGTCGGCGGGGCCGAGCAGACCGTTGCGGGCGAGACCGTTCGCCATGGCGAAAACGCCCGGGTATCGCCCGTGGCGGTTGGGAACCGCACTCTGGAAGCGGATGTACTCTGACATCGCAAGAACCCTAGCCCCGGGACCCCTGCGTCAAAAGCGCACGCCGGGCCGCGATTACGACGACGGCGCGATGAGTTCGTCCGCGACCCATTGCGCAACGCCGGCCGGATACGGTGAGTCCACACCGAGGACGAAATGCCGGATACCGGCCTCGAAGGCTTCGGCGATCGCAGCACGGGTGATGCCGGGCCGGTCGTAGGAGACCGGAAGGAAAGTCGACCGGACTATCGAGGCCTGGTCGCGGCCGATATCGGCGCAATAGCGGTCCAGCAAGGCTCCACGATCGACGATATCGGCGGTATCACCGCCCGGGATGTTCCACAGGTCGGCATGTTCGGCGATCACCCGCAACACCGCGTCCGAGCGACCGCCGATCATGATCGGTGGATACGGCCGCTGAACCGGTTTGGGGTTGCCGAACGCGCCGGCAAGGCGGAGGTGTGCGCCCTGGAAATCGAACGGTTCGGGTTCGGTCCACAGCCGCCGGATCACCGTGCAGGCTTCGTCGAGGTTCTCCACCGAGCTACCGAAGCCGTGATACGGCAGGCCATGCGCATCGTATTCGCGGCGGGCTATCGGCAGGCCGGGCCGGGAGCCCGCGCCGATCCCGAAATCGAGCCGGCCACCCGAGACGATATCGACGGTGGTGGCGATCTTGGCCAGCATCGCCGGGGGCCGGAAGCGGTTACTGGTGACGAGCAGCCCGACGCGCAGGCGGCGGGTCTGCGCGGCGAGGGCGGAAAGCAGGGACCAGCCTTCGAAGATCGGCCCTGTCATATCGCCCGCGATCGGGAAAAGATGGTCGAACAGCCAGGCGTGCCGGATTTCCGGGATAGCGTCGGCCTCCTGCCAGACGCGCACAATGTCCTGGTAGTCGACCTGCATGGGTGCGGTCATGATGCCGAAGCTCGGCGCGGTGTGCGGCATGGGGTGATCAGTCCTTCCGGCGGAACACAGAAACGGGTCGAAGCGCGGAGCTCACCGGCGCCGCAGCGCCGGATCGAGCAATGCGGGTGGCGTATCGAATTTCTCGCCGGGGGCAAGGTCGGCTCCGGGGGCGACGATGGTGTCGATCGCATCGAGTACCTCGGTGGACAGCACGGTGTCCCCCGCCGCCAGCTGGGAACGCAGATGCTCCAGGGTGCGCGGGCCGATGATCGCACTGGTCACGCCCGGGTGGGCGGTGACGAAACCGAGCGCCAGCTGGATCATGGACAGGCCCGCTTCGTCGGCGAGAACGGCCAGTTTCTCGACGGCATCCAGCTTGGCGCGGTTGGCGGGAATCGTGGTGTCGAAGCGGTCCGGGAGCATCGCCGACCGGCTGGTCGTGATTTCCCGGTCCGCCCGGATGGCACCCGACAGCCAGCCCGAGGCCAGCGGACTCCACGCCAGTACCCCGAGCCCGTATTCCGCGGTGACGGGCAGTACGTGGGCCTCGATCCCGCGCTGCAGAATCGAATAGGCCGGTTGTTCGGTGACGTAGCGACTCAGATGATTCTCCCGCGCTGCCCACTGCGCCTGGACGATCCGGTAGGCCGGGAAGGTGGAGGATCCGAAGTAGCGGATCTTTCCTGCACGTTGCAGGTCGGTCAGCGCCGACAGGGTCTCGTCATCGCTGGTGTCCGGATCCCACCGGTGCATCTGATAGAGGTCGATATGGTCGGCGTTCAGCCGGCGCAGACTGTCGTCCACGGCCGTGCACAGCCAGCGCCGTGACCCGCCTCGATGGTTGCGTTCGTCGCCCATCGGCATGGTCGCTTTCGTGGCCAGCACGATATCGTCGCGACGGCCGGCGATGGCCTTGCCGACCATCCGCTCCGATTCGCCCTGGCTGTACATATCCGCGGTGTCGATGAGGTTGATACCGCTGTCCAGCGCGACGTCGATCATGGCCGTGACCTCGTCCTGAGTCGTTTTCCCGAGACTCCCGAAATTCATGGCACCGAGTACGAGGGTGCTCACCTGCACACCGGTCCGGCCCAAGCTGCGGTACTGCATAACTGTTCCTCCGTTGAGAGTTGGGGCGCGACCCGCTCGACTCCGGCAGTGCGACCCTGGCATCCTGAAAGCGGAACAACGTTCCGATAACCAACATACGGAACATTGTTCCGTTTGCCAACCGGAAGGACGGAGGCCGCTGCCCAGTGACCGGAAAAGACACCCCCGAACCGGCCCCACGAAAACGGGCCGATGCCCGCCGCAACGAGCAAACCCTGCTCGACGCGGCCGCCGCCGCATTCGTCGAATCCGGAGTCGGCGTACCCGTCCGCGATATCGCCGCCCGCGCCGGTGTCGGCGTCGGCACCATCTACCGCCACTTCCCCACCCGCGCCGACCTCATCGTCGCCGTCTACCGCCACCAGGTGGAAGCCTGCGCCGAAGCGGGCCCCGAACTACTGGCCGAGGGCCCCACTCCGCACGCCGCCCTCACCCGCTGGATCGACCTCTTCGTCGACTTCCTGGTCACCAAACACGGTCTCGCCGAAGCACTCCAGTCCGACGATGCCGCCTTCGAATCCCTGCACACCTACTTCATCGACCGGCTGCTTCCGGTCTGCACCGAACTGCTCGACGCCGCCGTGGACGCCGGCGAGATCGTGTCCGATATCGAGCCCTACGAACTGATGCGCGGCGCAGGCAACCTCTGCATCGGCGCCGGCAGCGACCCCCGCTACCACGCACGGCGCATGGTCGGGCTGTTGATCAGGGGACTGCGCACCCGCTAGCACTCGCCGCGAGAGTGGTCAGGAATCGAGAAGCACCGGTCACCGCACTGTCATTAGCGTCGTCCTCATCGAGATCGCGGGGCAGTACGCCGGACGCGACCGGCCGAGGAGGACCATATGACCTGGAACAAACGAACCCGGCAGACGCATCGGGTGGTGGCGCTCGTGTTCGTGGCGACCGTCGTCGTCACGATTGCCGTGATGGCATTGCAGGGGCCGGTCTGGGTCTCCTATCTCCCACTGCCCCCACTCGCCCTGCTCCTGTTCTCCGGCCTGTATCTGTACGTGCGGCCGTACGCCGGCAGGCGGACGGCAGAGACCGGGCCTCGCAGTCCTCGAGTCCGTGCGACCGGAGTGCGGGCGCTGCACCGTGGGGCGGCCGCTTTCTTCGTGGTGAGCATCGTCGTCACGACCGTCACCTTGGCGTTGCAGGGACCGATATGGGTGTCCTACCTCCCACTGGTGCCACTCGCCGGGCTCCTCGGCAGCGGCCTGTTCATGCTCGCGCGGCCGAGCGCGAGCCGGCGAGCCGGAGCCGGCGATGCGGCCGGGGCCAGCGGCCGGCAATCGGCCGTGGCACGTTCGTCGGCGACGCAATAACCAGACCGGATACGCATCGCCGCAGCTGGAACGCGGTCAGTGCCGAATGCGCCGGCGCCGCCGCGGGAATCATTTCCCGGCCGGCGTCCGATCGACGGCCACGACAGCGATCACGAGCAGAACCTGCCCGACCACATAGGTGAGCATCACCCAGAAGCCGTGCACGGGTAGTTCCATATCGGTGAAGGCACGCAGTGCGATCAGGGAATCGGAGAGCAGGAAGATCGCGCCACCCACCCCGGCCGTCCGGCCGAGCCCGGTCGCCAGTACCGCCATGGTCACCAAGGCCAGGCCGTACACGATGACCGGCACCAGAAGCGCGCCGGCCTGCTCGCGGCAGAGCGCCACCAGAATCACGAGCGCGACCGCATACACCGCGACCGCGGTGGGCCGAACCAGTAACGAATGCCGATGGTAGGGCCAGAAAGCCGCGGCGTAGAACAGTTGCGCCACCAGGAAGCAGCCCACCAGGGCCAGGAATCCGCCGTCACCGGCAACGAAACGCGGCACCGTATCGCCGAGCCACGAGAAGAACAGCGCGACCAGGACCAGCCGAACCAGCCGGGTCCGGGGTCTGCTCGTCGCCGTGAACAGCGCCGCGGCGAGCAAGGGCATGAGGAGCACCTGCGTGATATCGGAGACGAACCCCTCGGGCGCCGCAATCTGAGCAATCAAGTGCACGCCTGTTACACATGCCAAGGCGGTGAAGGCAATCCACACGATAGGTGCGGTATCACCGAACACCGACGAACTCGGCAGCTTCGCTCTGTCGCTCACACCCGTACCGACCTTCCATCGCCGGCCTGCCAGGCTATCCGGCGACGCGACGCGGTTGTACCGGGTCTGCCAGGATGACCACATGAGAACCATGGCACGGCCCGGCACGATCTCCGCCGGGACTCTGGTTCTGCTGACAGCGCTCTATTTCGCGCAGGGCCTGCCGTACGGGTTCTTCACCCAAGCGCTGCCGGTGGTGCTGCGTGAATCCGGTTTCTCCCTGATCGAGATCAGCGCCACCGGTGTCCTGTTCGCGCCGTGGGCCTTGAAATTCCTGTGGGCACCCTACGTCGACCACTACGGCACCCGGCGGCAATGGCTGCTGACGTTGCAGCTCACCAGTTCGGCCATCGCGTTCGGGCTCGCCTGCCTGGACCTCTCCTCGTCGTTGCGCTGGCTCCTCATCGGGATCGCCGTGGTGAACGCCGTATCCGCGACCCAGGATGTCGCCACCGACGGACTCGCCGTCCAACTGCTGGGCCCGCAGGAACGCGGCTTGGGGAACGGGATCCAGGTCGGTGCCTACCGGATCGGCATGATCGTCGGCGGCGGCGCGCTGCTCTGGCTGTTCGCGCTCGCGGGCTGGCGGAGCCTGTTCGCCGCGATGGCGATTCTGCTCCTGCTGACCACCATCCCGGTGTGGTGGTTACCGCGGACCCCCGAACGCAACGAACAGAAGCCACCACCCCGCCCGGCCGCTTTGACGACCGGGTGGTGGAAACGGTTACGACGACCGGGGATGCTCACCTTCATCCTGCTCATCGGTGGTTTCAAATTCGGGGATTCGATGGGCTCGGCAATGGTCGGCCCGTTCATGTCCGATGCCGGACTCACCCTCGGCCAGATAGCTCTCGTGAAGGGCGCCCTGTCGTCGGCGGGCGCGCTCGCGGGCGCGGCGCTGGGCGGCTGGCTGTGCTTCCGGTACGGTCGCCGCCGCGCCCTGCTGATCGGCGGAGTGACCCAGACCGCCAGCCTGGCTCTCTATTTGATCGCCTCACTCGGAACCGGCGGCTTCGGCCTGATCGTCACCGCGAGCCTCGCCGAGCACATCCTCGGCGGCGCCGCGACCGTCGCGGTGTTCACCCTCATGATGGACGCCTCGGACCGCGACCACGCCGGCAGCGACTACACCCTGCTGGCCTGCGCGGTCGTGACGGTGCAGGGGATCGCGGGGTTCGCGGCGGGTACGGTCGGCGAACTTCTCGGCTACCCTGCCCTGTTCGGGTCGAGCCTGGTCCTGTCCGGTCTCGGTTGCGCGGTACTGATCATCGCCACAGATCGCGGCAAGGGGCCGAGCGGTGTGCACGCGGTGTGGGACAGCCCGACGACGGCGCGGAGGCGCCCCGCCGAACCTGCCGGCGCGGACGACGCAGCAGAGCCTGGAACTATTGCGCAATGACCCCCGCACAATCGATCACCGAAGCTCTCGACCCGATCCTGGCCCCTGCAGGCTTCGTGCCAGGCCATGGCAGCGATGATCCCGTCGCGGGCCAGGTCATCTTCTGCGCCGGACACGACGAGTTCGCCGAAACCCTCCGCTCGGCGCACCTCGAACGGGATGCCGCCGCAGCAGGCTCCCTCACCGGCGATCACCTCGGCGCGGCACTGCCGCGCCTCGGCGATATCCTCGGGCGCCTCTTCGCCCCGACCACCGTGTGCCGCCGTCCGTAGGACTCAGCGAGCTTCCGCCAACGCACGGTGGGCAGCGTGTGCGCCGCGCAACCAGTGCATCATCCGGTACATCAACTGTGTAGCGCCCGGCATGAAACCGGAGCCGTGGTGATAGGAGGCGTCCATGGTGCTGACGACGATTTCTGCGGCGAATGTGCCTGCGTCGTAGTACATCAGAGTGTTGCTGTGCCCGGGGACGGCCCGGTACGGGGTGCCCCAGGGATCGTCGGACTCGGCGTCCGCGTGGTCCGGCAGTTCCTCGAGCCGGACGAGCGGTACGGCAGTATCAGGGTGGGTGAGGACCCCGTGATAGTGCCAGTGCACGGCATCATCGGCGAGTCCGTCCCAGAACGGGTGCTCCCGGTTGACCGAGCGGCGTCCGACGTCCTCGCCGATCCGCCAGGCCCAGAAGTTCGTGCCGCGGGGGGTTTCGGTGGTGCCGGGTAGCCAGTCGCCGACGGTGTTCTCGCCGTCGATGTACATCCGCGCGCCGGGGGTGTCGAGGAAGCCGATGAGGATCGGCGCGATGCGGGCGAGTACAGCCGGATGCAACCTGGCCGCGACGTAGACAGCGTCGAAGCCGTCGAGTCCGCCCGGTTTCAGATCCGGCGCGTAGACATCGACCGGGCCCATAGCGCGTACGGCGGGATCGCGTAGGTCGGCGAGGTGGAAGAAGCTGCCGGTGTGGACGAAAGCGACGCGGGTCATCGGGCCGTCTCCTGTAGCGCCGGGGCGCCCTCGAGGTAGGTGAGTGTGCGGTCGCCGAGGTCGGCGGCGGAGGTGCCGGGGCGGCTGAAGGCCGTCATATCGTTGCCGAGATGCAGGATGACCTCGCCGTTTCCGAGCGGGTAGGTCACGTCGACCGGCAGGCGGCCCTGGCCGATTCCGGTGATCACCACGGCCCCGTCCGGGAGGTCGACGAGGTAGGCGTGGGCATAGAACCCTGCGACGCCGATACGCTCGAGATCTTCGAACGAGTGCGTTCCGGGCACCCCGGTGTTGAAGAGCACGTCGCGGCGGTCGACTCCGTCCCAGATCGGGTGCGTTCCCATGGCGGTGAGCCAAAGGTCGCGGGTCGTGTGGAAGTCGAGTTTGCGGTACTTGGGCATGTTCTCGACGAACCGCTCCAGCGGATGACCGTTGACGAGAATGCGTCCGCCGGCGCGTACCCAGGCCGACAGCCGGTCGGTGCGCGCGGCGAGAAAGCGCTGATCACAGGCGCCGCTGACCATGATGCCGGCGTAAGCGTCGAGGTCGATCCCGTCGAGGTCGTATACATCGCGGACAGCGATCCGAGGCGTGTCTTCCGAGGGTGAGGCGCGGCGTTGGACGAGTTGCAGAACCGGGGGCATCGAGACTCCTTCACCGGTAACGGAACGGCACGAGTTATAAAGGTTAGGCTAACCTAGGCGTCGAGGGCGCCCACAGTGCTTGCGTGGCATCGGGAATCAACTTTCTGAACCGCGGCAACTTCACAATGGGCATGAGGTTAGGCTAACCTCCATTCTCAGCCGGGGTGACGGCACCCCCACCGCCCACACCCCGGCCGTGCTCGACTCTCGAATTGAGGATCCATGATCAACCGTCCGAGCCGCGCCCGCACCGGCGCCGGCGCCGCGGTCGTGCTGGCGGTCGCCCTGAGTGGCTGCACCGGCAGCACGGACTCCGGCTCCGGGACCACGGCGTTCGGCGACCTGAGCGGTCCGGCCACCGCCGAGCAGCTGACCATCGCGCTCGACAAGGACTCCGGCCCCATCAACCTGTTCGCCGGAGCGAGCGACCAACTCGTCGAGCTCGTCTACGACAAGTTGCTGGCGCCCTCGCCGTATGTCGACGACCCGCAGCCGTGGCTCGCCACCGAGGTACGTCAGCTCGACCCGGCCACCTGGGAAGCCGATCTGCGCACAGACGTCACCTGGCAGGACGGTGAGCGGTTCACACCGGAAGACGTCGTCTTCTCGTTCCAGTACATGCACGACGCACCCACCGGCCGCTATACCCACCACGTCAACGACACCCCCTACGTCGATCGCGTGGTGCAGGTCGACGACGACACCGTGCGTTTCGAATGCCGCGACGCCTGCCCCTCGCTGGCCCGCGTCACCCTCGCCGACCTCCCGATCGTGGCCGAGCACATCTGGGCCGATATCGACCCGGCCGAAGCGAAAAAGGTACAGGACCTGCCGATCGGCACCGGCCCGTACCAGTTGACGGCCTACAGTCCCACCGAGGGTTACACCCTCACCGCGAACGAGAAATACTTCGCGGGAAAACCCACGGTCGACACGATCAAGATGCCGGTGATCACCGATCAGTCGGCGACCTTCACCGCACTGCAATCCGGCGAGATCGATGCGACCACCCGCACACTCAGCCCCGAGCTCGTCGCGCAGTTCGAGCAGTCGGGCAACCTCGACTCGCTCACCACGCAGGCATTGAGCTTCCCCGAGATCAAGATGAACTTCCTGCGGAAACCGCTGGATACGCCGAAGTTCCGGCGCGCCCTCTCGGATGCGGTCGACAAGGAACAGATGCTCGATGTGGTCGCGCTCGGCCAGGGCCGGGCCGCGACCCAGGGCTATCCCCATCCCGACGCGCCCTTCGCGAATCCCGGTAACTCCACACCGACCGACCGCGCGGCCGCCGGCACCGCACTCGACGAACTCGGCTATACCGATACCGATCGTGACGGTGTCCGCGAGATCGACGGCAAACCGCTCGTGCTCAGGATGTACGTGGATTCCGGCCTCCCCCAGGATGTCCGGGCCGCCGAACTGGCCGCCGAAGACCTCGGCGAAGTCGGTATCGGCGTCGAGATCGAGGGGATGGACGCCGCGGCGCTGAAGGAGCGGTCTGCCCAGAAAACCTATGACCTGCTCGTGGGCTCGATCGGCGCGCACGGTGTGGCCGATCCGGACCAGTTCATCATGTCGCATCGCTCGGGCTACCTCTGGGCGACGAAGGTCGCCTGGGACGAATGGGACAAGAAATACGCCGAATGGCTGGCCCAGACGACCCATGCGGACCGCATCCGCGTGATGCAGGATCTGCAGACCATCCACAACGCCGCCCCGACCACCGTGCCGCTGTTCTACCCCGAAGAGCATTGGGCCGTCTCACACACCTACGGCGGATGGTCCGAGAGCCCGGGCTACGGCATCGTCCACAAATGGTCGTTCCTGCCGAAAGAGGTTGTCGAAGCGGCACATTCGAGCACGGTCGACGCGATCACCGAGCTCACCGGTACCGCACCGGCCACGGACGTCACCGAGCCCCCGGCCTCGGAAGAGCACGGGCACTGACGATCAGGCGGCCGGCCGCGATGAGGGCGGCCGGTCGCCTGGTTCATCGAGAGGACCGAAGATGAAGCGGCCGGACAGATCCTGGCTCTCGCGGATCGGGCAGTACGCCGTGGTGCTGTGGGTGGCCGTCACCCTCAACTTCGCGCTGCCGCGGCTGGCTCCGGGCGACCCCGCCCTGGTCATGTTCACCGGCGAGGGTGATCCCAGCCCGGAAGAGCTCGCCGAACTCGGCGCCTTGTACGGGCTCGACGATCCGGTTCTTGTGCAGTACGGGCGGTTCTGGACGGATCTACTGCACGGCGATCTCGGTCTGTCGACCGTCCACAACCGGCCGGTGGCCGATGTCCTCATGGAACGACTGCCCTGGTCGCTGACGCTGGTCGGGCTGGGGCTCATCGGCGCCATCGTCGTAGGCGCGCTGCTCGGGGCGTGGTCGGCGTGGCGGCGCGGGGCCGGACGTCCCGGACAGGACAAGAGCACACTCGTCGGTGTCCTGGCCGTCGACTCGATGCCCGGATTCTGGATCGGGATGCTGCTGATCACTGTCTTCTCCGCACAACTCGGCTGGCTGCCGTCGTACGCATCGGCCGAACTACCCGACGAAACCTTCGCCTGGCTGGTCGAATCCGGCCGCCGGCTGATCATGCCGCTGCTGACGATGATCATCACCTCGATCGGCACCTACTATCTGCTCGCCCGGGCATCGATGACCACCGTGCTGGGCGAGCCGTTCATCCGGCTCGCCCGCGCCAAAGGCCTGCCCGAACGCCGCGTCGCCACCGGACATGCCCTGCGCACCGCGCTGCTGCCCATCGCGACCAACGCCACGATGGCCGCCGGTGCCCTCGTCTCCGGCGCGGTCGTGGTCGAAACCGTGTTCTCGTATCCGGGTCTGGGGAAGGTCATCGCCGATGCGGTCGCCGCGCGCGACTACCCGATGCTGCAGGGCGCGTTCCTGCTCGCCACGGTCGGCGTGATCCTGGCGAATATCCTCGCCGATCTGCTGTACCCCCTGCTCGACCCACGGGTCCGGCACTCCCGGCAGGTGGTCCCCGCATGACGCGTCTGCGCACCGGTTGGCGGTCCCTGTCCGCCACGAGCCGTATCGGTATCGGCATCGTGCTCATCCTGTGCGCCGTCGCGATCTTCGCCCCGTGGCTCGCGCCGTACGACCCTGGCGAACGCGTGACGCGACCGTTCGCGGCGCCGTCGGCAGCGCATCTGCTCGGCGCCGACGATGTCGGCCACGATCTGCTCAGTATCCTGCTCTTCGGCGCGCGACCTTCGCTGCTGGTGGGGTTCATCGCCGCCATCGCGGCGACCCTGGTCGGGATGGCCGTCGGCATCACGGCCGGCTACCTGCGCGGGATCACCGATACCGTGCTCATGCGCATCGTCGACGTGGTCCTGTCGCTACCCGTCGTCCCGCTCACCCTGGTGATCGGCGTACTGGCCGGGCCCGGGATCGTCACGCAGATCTTCGTCATCTCCCTCGCCCTGTGGGCCCCGGTCGCCCGCGAGCTGCGCGCACAGGTGCTCAGTGTGCGCGAGCGCGACCATATCCAGGCACTACGCGCCATGGGCGCCCGCCACAGCTATGTGCTTATACGGCATATCGTTCCGGCCGTCGGCGTACTCGTCGTACCGCAGCTCGTACTCGCGGTCAAGAACGCGGTACTGCTGGAGTCCTCGCTCGCGTTCCTCGGTCTCGGCGATATCACCTCCATGAGCTGGGGCATGATGCTGAGTGTCGCCAACGGCCGCAGCGCCTTCCTCACCGACGCCTGGCTCTGGTGGGTCGTCCCGCCGGGAGCGCTCATCGGACTCACCGTGCTGGGTTTCGCGCTCGCCGGTGGCGCCGTGGAGCGCACGGCGGGCGGGGTCACCCGCCGATTCGCCCGGCGCGGCAAGCCCAGCCGCTCCGCGGTGGTTACAGCTGTCCCGGATAGCGATATGGGCGACGCGCTGCTCCGCATCGAGGGGCTGACCGTGCGCTACGGCGAAGGTGAGAACGGGGGCGGCGGATGCACCGGCGTCGATCTGGTGATACCGCGTGGGCAGGTCCTCGGTCTGGTCGGTGAATCGGGGTCGGGCAAGTCGACCGTCGCGGCCGCGATCGTGGGTCTCATGCCCGCGGCAGCCCGGGTCGTCTCGGGACGTATCCGGCTCGGCGACGTAGACCTGCTCGACCTCGGCAACCGCGAGCGGCGCGCGCTGCTCGGTTCACGTATCGGTCTCGTACCGCAGGAAGCGCAATCGGCGCTCAACCCCGTGCACCGTATCGGCGACCAGATCCACGAAGCGGTCCTCGTCCACAGCGATGTCACCCACAACCGCGCGCAGGAACGCGCCCGTGAACTGTTGCGGATGGTGGGACTGCCGGCGGAAAGATACCGGGCGTTCCCGCACGAACTCTCGGGCGGGCAGCGCCAGCGCGTCGTCATCGCGATCGCCCTGGCCAACGAACCGGAACTACTGGTCGCCGACGAGCCCACCAGCGGCCTCGACGTACTCGTCCAGCAGGAGATCCTCGACCTGCTCGAGGAACTACGGTCCCGGCTGCACCTGACGATGCTGATCGTCACGCACGATCTGCCGGTCGTCGCGCAGACCGCCGACCGCGTCGCCGTCATGCGCGCAGGCACTGTGGTCGAGCAGGGCGAGGCCGGCCCCGTGCTGACCGACCCGCAGCATCCCTACACCCGCGACCTGATGGGCGCGATGCCCGATATGAGCGAGTTCGAGAAGGCCCTGTGACGATGACGACCGAAACGATCAGGACAGCGGCGGCGAATGGCAACCACTCGGCGGGCCGGCAGGAGCCGGTTCTCCGCGTGGCCGATCTGACGGTGCGGTACGGCGAAACCGTCACCGTCCGCGAGGTGCACCTCGAACTCCAGGCCGGCGAGACCGTAGCTCTCGTCGGAGGCTCGGGCGCGGGCAAATCCACCATCGCGAAAGCAATTGCCGGGCTGGTCATCCCGTCGAACGGGTCCGCGCTGCTCGATATCTCGGCGAACAGCGGCGACCGATACGAGCGCATCGATCTGCTCGCCGCCTCCGCCTCCGTCCGCCGCGCGGCCCGCCGCGCCGTGCACCTCGTGATGCAGGATCCCTACGCGTCCCTGCCGCCGCATCGCCGAATCCTCGATATCGTCGCCGAACCTCTGGTCATCCACCGCATCGGCGATACCGCGACCAGAACGGAAGCCGCCCGGTCGGCACTGCACGCAGTCGGCCTCGACCCCGCGCACTACGCCCGCCGGTTCCCACACGAACTGTCCGGCGGCGAACGCCAGCGCGTCGCCTTCTCCCGCGCGATCGTCACCCGGCCGGCCGTGATCCTCGCCGACGAACCGACCGGCATGCTCGACGCCACCCTCCGCGCCGAGGTATCCCAGCTCATGGGCGACCTCGCCCGCGACCACGGCACCGCGATCCTGCACATCACCCACGACCTCGCCCTCGCCGCCCACACCTGCGACCGCGTCCTCGTGATGGCCGACGGCGCGATCGTCGAACAAGGTCGGACCGCGCAGGTCCTGCGCGATCCACAGCACCCCACCACGAAGCAACTCCTACTCGCAGCCTTGCGTGGGTCCCGCCGCCTCGCCGGCACCGACGAAGCGCCGCCTGGGGCGTGATACGTCCTACGGCATATCCGAGACCAGCGGCGCGGAGGCACTGAAGCACCGAGCCCTCTTCGCGCTCCCGCACCGGACGTGATCTGCGCTCCCGCACCGAGCGCGCAGCAACCGCCCCCCGCGCACGTCACAACCGATCCAGGTAACAAGAGCGACTTCTCAGCGATGTGATCCATACAACATCGATTCAGGAGGTCCGATATGTTGTCTGCGAAACGGCTCGCCGCCGGCGCCATCGTTGCCACCGCAACCGCGGCGACTGTGCTTGCAGGGGGCGGTGTGGCTCAGGCCGATGTTCCGGTGTGGCAGGCCAACTGTCACGTCTACAACATCTTCAACACCGGCGGGATGGCCAATTGCGAGCTCCCGGCCTGGCACCAGGTGAAGCTCACTTGTGTCGCATGGCCCGTCCCGTTCACCTATTGGAAGTACGGGCCGGTGCATTACGGACAGAATCAGTCCTGGGCCAGTTGCGACTCACCAGGGGCGCTGGTGCGGGTCGAGGTCATCCAAGCGTAGGTCGCGGCCAGGCCGATCCAGCGAACTCGCACCGCCGGCCCCGGTGGGTCGCGCGCCGACCACGAGTGCCGAAATCAGATGCCGCACACTCACTCCGACCGCCAGGCGCGGCGCCCGATGAGAGATCCGGCGTATCTACCGACAGGTAATGAAGCGCCGTAGAGTCACGGTTCGATGACTCACTATCCACCGCAAGGATTCCCGCCCGGAACTCCCCCACACGGCTATCCACCGCAGTCCGGGTATGGGCACCCAGGCCCCTATCCCCCGTACAGCCCGCCACCACCGCGAAATTGGACTCCCCTGATCCTGTCCGTGGTAGTGGCGGTCGTACTTCTGCTCATCGGTGGTGTCACGATCATTTCCGCGTCCGGGCCGGACGATGATTCGGCACCGGCAACCGCCCAGGCGACGACATCCCGGCCACCGGTCACAACCACCACCGCAGCGCCTCCCCCCGGGGATTATTCGTTTTCCGCCGTAGCCAACCCCTGCGACCTGATACCACCGAACGCCATGTTCGCGTTCGTAACCTCACCACCGGAGCAGCAGACCCATGAAACGACGCCACCGGACGGTTACGAAGGCGGCGAGATGGAATGCGACAGCGAGTACGCCACCACCGGAACCTCGACCGTCTCGGTCTCGACAAATATGCAGATCAATGTCGAGTTCTCCGACCGGTTGACGAGCAGCGCGGAACACTTCGATACGCGCCGTGGACAAATGCAGCGGGGCCGCGGCGAGAACGGCCCGGTACCCGGCGTGGGCACCGATGCCTACTCCGATGCGGACATAATGCCCAACGGCCACGGGGCGTATTACACGATCGTGGCGTGGGACAGCAATGCCTACATCTCGCTCTATGTCCTCGTGGGCGACAAGAACACGCCGGTCACCCGTGCCCGCCTGGACACCCTTTTCGCTCCTCTGGTCCAGAACGCGTTCAACAGCTTGCGTGGCTGACCGGCCACCTGAACAGCTCCTGGCCGGCCTGGTCGATGCGGGCAGAGAGATGACGATGACCGCCCTCGCGAACAAACTCGTCCACAGCCGCAGCGGTCGCACGAATCAGATCGGGCTACGAGCTCGCCCTCGACTTCGAACTGGAACAGTGGACATCGGAGGAAACTGCCCTGGTAACCGTCGGTCACCACGGCGCCGACACAGCCTACCGATTGGTCTGGTTACCACAACCGTCGCTGTCCGCCATATCTCGGCTGGCACCACAAGACGATGGACGTCCACCGCTGGTGATCGCCCCGTATATCACCAACCGCACCGCCGGCAACTTCCGCGACGCCGGGCTCGACTATGTCGATCAAGCCGGCAATGCACACCTGAGTTTCGGCCCGGTCCTGATTGATATCCGTGGCCGACCGCGCCCCACAAACGACCAAAGCTCCGCACCCGAGAATATCCCTCGGGCCACCGCCGCCAATCTCTTCAGCGCCAGACGAATGCAGGTCCTCTTCGTACTGCTGGCATGGCCGAACGCGGCAAGAATGCCGGTCCGCACGATCGCCGACGCCGCCGGGACATCGGTCGGGATCACCCAGTCGACGTTGACCACGATGAGAGAAAACGACTACTTGATCGGTAAGAATCTGCATCGCCGTGACGAACTCATCGACCTCTGGACCGCCGCATTTCGTGGCACTCTTCTACCGAGGATCCGACAGAACAGCTTCAGCGGGGAGATCGAGAGCCGGTCACTGCCGCCTGGCTACCTGATCAGCGGCGAATCTGCGGTCGAAAACATCCGGCGGCCGCACACCCTCGTCGTATACGCCGAGCGATTCGATGCGATGGTTGCCGTCGAGAACGGCTGGCGGAAGTCGGACGCTCCGAATATCGAGATACGCCGGAAGTTCTGGAGCGAGCTTTCCGAGACCCCTTCCGGTCCACGCAAGCCTTTTGCCGGGTCTGCGGCTCCGCCAGTCCTGGTCTATGCGGACCTGCTCACCGCAAACGAGCCACGGCAAGCCGAGGTTGCGAGAACTCTGCGGAAGGATCAGCTTGTTTGATCACCTGCGCATCACTCCGGAGTCCCTCGAACTCGTGGACCGGGTGACAGCCGAGCTGATTGCCGACGACCGGACGGATGAAAGTCGATCATGGTCATCGGGGCACACTGCCGCGACCTACTGCATACAGCATTCGGGCGGGCCGATGCTCTGCGCTCGACCAGCGATATCGATATCGCACTCGCGGTCAAGGGGTATCACGAATACCAGCGAATCACCGCCGACCTTCCCCGCACGGGCGCCACCGGCGTTCGGTACTCGATCGCGAACACCGCCGTAGACGTCGTTCCGTTCGGAGATATCGAGGACCCCACAGGTACCACCCCGTTACCCGGCCGAACCGAATCTCTCGACGTATTCGGATTCCAAGAAGTTTTCGACCGGTCGATAGAGCTACTGATTCCGAGTGGCTACCGTATCCGACTCCCCACACCAGCGGGCTACGCCGCCCTGAAGCTGAAAGCCTGGTGCGACCGTTCAGTGAACGGCGAGTACAAGGATGCCGCCGACATCGCCACCGCGTGCGGCTGGTACCAGCAAGACGACGACATCAGCGCATCACTCTTCGACCCGGAAAGCGGTCGCGTCGAATTGCTGATCAGAGCGGAGATGGATGTCGACGTCGCCTCGCTCTATCTACTCGGGCAGGACGTCGCCGGCACCCTCTAGCTCGCGTTTTAACCTCTGAGCTGCTGTTTTGTGACCCTGGGTGTTCATGGATGAAGCCCGGCGTCCTCGGGCGGGGCGGTCGCGGCCGGGCGCGATATCCACGTCCCCTCCGTCGTCGTCAGCCAGGCATGGCGGGACTCCCGACGCCAGGTCCGGCTCGGCAAGTTCCTCGCCGGATGCCACGTCGTGCCGGTCGGCCTCGAAACAGCCGAAGCCGCAGGAATTCTCTGCGGCAAAGCGCGCACCGCCGATGTCGTCGATGCGACCGTCGTCGTCATGCCCACCATCGAAATCGATGGCGACACCGACCATATTCGTCGAGCCCGACGGGGAACAGCCGCGAGAGCCCCTGGCTGCGCAAGCTCGATTTCGGCCTCAGGTGCGGGCCTCGCGTACTTCGTATGCGGTCATGAACATGTCGAGAAGTCCATCGATTGCGTTCTCGTCGACGGGGCGGGTCGTGAGCAGCCAGCGGTAGTAGAGAGTTCCGCACAGCACCTCGGCGGCGTATTCCAGATTCGCGGCGGCGACCAGTTGGCCGTCGCGCTGAGCCAGGGTGATCCGATCGAGGGTTCGCTGTTCGACCGTGGCCAGAAAACGTTCGTGCAACGTCGCCCTGAGCGCGGGGTCGGCTTGCGCTTCGGCGATGACTGCCCGGTAGACGGGGCCGATGGGCGGACTGGAGAGAGCCCGACTGGAACGTACGAACTGCTCGCGCAGATCCGCCCGGACAGGCCCCGACGTGCGGTAGTCCAGGTCACTGATCCATACGACACTCAGCGCGTCGAGCAACAACTCCGCGATGGACGGCCAGCGCCGATAGATGGTGTGTTTTCCGACGCCGGCCCGCGCGGCGATGGCTTCGACACTCAACCCCCGATAGCCGACCTCCGTCGCCAGATCGAGGGTGACGGCGAGCAGCTCTCTGGTGCGTTCGGCGCCGCGGCGGCGCGGCGCGGTGGAGGAGTCGGCCATGCGCCGAGCATACCGGCACGGTGCGTGCCGTTGACAAGCTTACGAAGTTGGCGCAAGATGCGATTATCGACACGCGCCGTGTCGATAATCGAGCAGCCAGGACCCAACTCGAGTCCGGCAAGAAACAGATATTCACCGGCCAGGTGCGGCCGACCCCACTGGGCTCGCCGAACAACGACAGGCGAGAACAATGACGAGGAGAACGCTGTGAAGACCATGACCTGCCGCCAACTGGGTGGCCCGTGCGACTTGGAACTGAGCGCAGAGACCGCAGACGAGATCATCAAGGCACAGGATCGGCACCTGCGAGAGGCCGCTCGCGGTGGCGACGACGACCACGTCCCGGCCCACGAGGAAATGAAAGGACGCTGGAAGCGTCCACTCAAAGCGATGGGGTGGTATCGCGACACCAAGAAGGCCTTCGCGGCGATTCCGTGACGTCACCGAACCGGCCGGGACACCTTCAGAGGCGGGTTCCCGGCCGCCAGGACAACATCGACACCGACGCGCAGCAAACCCGGGTTCGGCGTCGACGCAATCGGATCAGCCGTCCGTGAACAAGGTGGCGTCTACCCCGGGCCGAACTCGGACGAGGCTCACGCGTTTCCGTTCTCGTCCGGCACCTCGGTCCCCTGTTCCGGCCAGAGGATCGTCAACGTCAGCACCGCGAGCGGCAGGCCGATCGCCACCACAAACCCCAATACGATCATGGCTCCCGCCTGACCTCCGCCGACAATCCCGACCACAGCGGATATTCATGCGTCGCGGTGACCAGGTCCGCCACCTCGGTCACAACCCACCACGAGGTGCCGGGCTCCAACTCATTGACGTGCGGAATCACCACCACATCGGCCGAATGCTCGAGCGCGTGCTGGACCGCGATCAACGCAGCAAGTACGGCGGCGGCATCGGTATGCACGGTGTAGACGACCCGCAGTCCATGCTTCCGCACCAGCGCTTCGTATGCCGTCGGATCATGGACACTGTTCAGCAGAGCTACAGCCCGCCTCGGACACTCTGGTCCCGTCACTAACCCCTCCTGTTTTCCGGTATGGACTCACCCGGCATCGAGGGGTCATCGTCATCGCCTCGATGCCGGGTGTTGAGGAGAAGCCTGGTCAAAGTTGATCCATCCAAGGGCTAGGACTGGAATAGCCTTCTACCCTGAAGATATGAGCGCTTCGCCCCACGCCGGCCGAGCCATTGCCGCCGAACGGAAACTCGCGGGCCTGAGCCAGCGACAACTTGCTGACCGCGCGAACTACAGCCTGGCTATGGTCAAAGCGGTTGAGCAGGGCCGCGAGCCCGCGAGTCCGGCATTTCTGGCCGCGGCCGCGCGTGTCCTGCGGGTAGAGCCCGAAAGTCTGACGGGTACGCCCTACCGCGACCTCATCGAGAAGGACGGCCCCCTGGAGGGGCTGGCCGAATTGCGCGCGGTGCTGGCCGAAGGCATATATGCGCGCCCCGCCGACCCTCCTTCTCTGAAGGAACTGGTAGCCGAAATCGCCGCTGTCGACCTCTTATACCGAAACGACAAGGGCCGTAACGCACTTGCCCGGATGCCCATGTTGCTGCGACAACTGCACGGGGCACTACACAGCGCCGGCCCTGACGAGCGGGGCAAGGTGTTCTCGCTATTGTGCGCCGCCTACGTGACGACTGAGCGGCTGTGCAGGCGATTCGGTTTTATACACTTGGCCCCCACTGTGCTCGACAGGCTCGAATGGGCAGCAGTCTCCGCGGACGATCCGCTGTACACAGCTCAGGCGAAAATCAAGCGGGCGCGGGTACTCATGTACTTCGACTCGAACGACACCGGCCTACGGCTCGTCGAGGATGCACTCGACGAGATCGAAGGCGACACCGAGGCCGCCAACGCCGTACGCGGATACGGGCACCTCTGCGGCGCGATCGTGGCCGCCCGCGGCTTCCGGCCCGGCACCGCAGCCGAGCACATCGGACACGCACGCCGCCTCGCCCCGGCGATGCCCGGTGAATCCGACCTTTACGGCACGCTTTTCGGCCCCGCGAACGTCGGCATTCACTCGGTGGCTGTGGCGCTGGAAGCCGGCAATCCGGATAAGGCTGCCCGCGAAGGCTCGGCCCTCGTCCTCCCGACGAAGATCGCTCCGCCCCGCGCAGGCCATCACTGGCAGGATGTCAGCCGCGCGTGGCTGATGATCGGCAAGCCAGATCAGGCACTGGACGCCCTCAACCGCGCGCGCCGGATCGCTCCGCAGCAGACTCGCCTGCACCCGTCCGTCCGGGAAACCATCTACGGTATTGCGGCAGCGCAACGCCGACAGACCAACAGCCTCGCCGGGTTCGCTTCCTGGCTCGGCGTCCAACTCTGAGAACCAATCCGAAAGTCAGTACGTCAAGTAGGCGGTCGCGGGAGTTCAGGACGAGCCAGGCCCTGCCAGAACAACCCCTGGCTGAGTCGCCGAAGGGTCAGTCTGCCGAGGAAGGAGACCCGGCACGTTGCGGGTGCGGACCAACGGAAGCTGCGATGGCCAACTACCGCGACAGATCCATCACGCATTCCACGGGTCGAGCAGTTCGACGCCAGTGTGCGCGAAGTCCTTCGAATTCCGAGTCGCGCATGTGGCGTTGTGCGCTCGGCAGATCGCTGCGATCTGTGCGTCGGCCGTGCTGATCGGCAGCCCAACCACCTCTCGCGCGACGAGGATGTCCGCGTAATGCTCGGCAGCAGTGTCATCGAATGCAAGCACGGAGCGACCATCCCGGTAGGGCTCGACCGCGACTTCGATACGTCCGGACAGCGCCGTCTTGCGCCGGCCATCAGGGAGGCGGCGCACGCCCGCCAGCAACTCCGCGAGCGTTACGGCGGTGATGGCAACATCTCCGGTGAGCGACTCAAGCCACGCGACGACGTGCGAGTCGGGCTGCGGTCGAAAGATCTCCGAGATGACGTTGGTGTCGAGGACGATCAATCGAAGTCCACCGCTCGTGCGACGTCGCTCCGCTCAGGAACCGGGAGACCGTCGAGGCCTACCACCTCCTGCGCTACCTGCATGAGCGCCAAGCCGATATGAGGCCTGCGCGCGGCCTTCGTGAGGATATCGCGGACCTCCGCCTCCATGGAGCGGCCATGCTCCTTTGCCTGCATAGTGAGTTGCTCCTTGACGGACTCGTCGAGCCCCCGAACGATGATGGATGTCATCGGAGATCACCTCCCAAAAGTGCTATCGACAATGATAGCACCTTGTATGCGGGGAGTCGCCGTTGAGCTCACAGGCTCAGATCAGAGGTTGAACCGAAGCTCGATTACACGTTGAACCGGAACTCGACCATATTCCGCCCCGAACCAACGTCACGGCGACGGCGCGATGTATTCGCACTGCAGGTCGGACACCCTCGCGATGTGCTCGAAGTCGTGGTCCGCGGCAAGCACGGTCGCATCGTTCACGATGGCGTAGCCGGCGATGAGGATGTCGTGCGAGCCGACCGCACGGACGAGCCCGGGCTGCCCGGATATCGAGCACCAACGATTCGTCGGGCGCGTGCTCGAGCGGGAATCCGAGGGAGATCTGCTCTCGGTAGTTCGCGTGCTCTTCGGACGTCCGGGCGCTATGGCAGAACTCGAGCACCTGCGGCGGGCAGGTGACGAACAGGTCGGTCGGCGCGCGCTCGATACGCCGCCGGCGCGCAGTGATCCGCGAGTCCCCGTAGCCAGCCTCGCCCAGACCGAGTTGTCGACCAGGTAGTCGGTCACGGCGACTGAGACGCGCCCGGAGAGACCACCGGCGCGCCGAGCTCGTTGCCGAGGTCGGTCAGTCCTGCAATACCGTCGATCATCGCACCTTTCTGCTTCGAGGCGATAAGCCGGCGCAACGCGAGGTCGAGAACGGCTCGGTTCGATCGCTCGCCTGTGAGCACTCGGGCACGCTCGATGAGCTGCGGATCCAGGTCGACGCTGGTGACTGCCATGAATAGCCCTCCCATTCCTTATATGTCTGATTATCCCGTGGCCAGCCCCAGCCCGAGCCGTACCGGGACTCCAGCACGAGGACCGAAGCACCGACCCGAGCCATCGGGCACGCACTCGCTCTATTTCCCAAACTCCGCGAGATGCACCTCGACATTCCGCAACGCGCTCCAGAACGCCCCCATACGCCCGAACGACGCAGCACGCATTCGAGGCGGCCGCATCCGGCAGCGATGCACCCGAACCAGCAACCTCGAACGGCGGATGATGTCAAATCAGCGTGAGCGCCCGGTGTCAGGCGACGGTGGCCGCCTGGTAGCGACGAGGCCAACATCAACGAGGAATCGGACATCTTCATCCGGAGGGAGACTTTGAATCGATCGGCACCGTGTCTTGATTAGCGCGAACGCATGGCCGGGCAGGAACCGCACGGCGCCGATATCGCGAATGCCGTACCGGGCTCGGTGAAGACGGTCGGATTGCGGCCTTCGATCGCGGAACGCACCCGATCTTTCCTCCAGTCATCCACAGCAACAAGCGAGCCACGGCATGCCCCGGCGTAAGCACCGGCCTAGCGGGCATCCTGCTGATACCATCCCAAAACTGAGACTTCGACTGACTACGATCGGAAGCACGTACGTGGCAGAATCGCCTTCCTCCCTCGCCCTTACAGTTCGCAGTGAGCCGATCCAGAGTGCCTACTCCGCGTACAGGTCCGATCAATATCGGGTTAATCGCAGATACCAGCGAAAGCTCGTTTGGTCGGTCGAGGAAAAACAGCAGCTAATCGACTCCATCTTACTGGCGCTGCCTCTACCCCTATTCCTCGTTGCAGAGACGCCCACAGGTACAGATACAATCCTCGAACTCATTGACGGAATGCAGCGACTCAATGCAGTTTTCTCTTTCATCGAACAGGAATTCGATTACAAAGGCGCTTACTTCGACCTTGACACACTTGCAGACACAAAGGCCCTCAAGGACTCCGGCGCAATCCACCAGAACTTCCCAGTTCTGAGCAGAGACAGTTCCGTAGCTTTTGCAAACTACTCGCTTGCACTGTCGGTATTTCGCGCAAGCAACGACGCTGCCGTTGAAGAGGTCTTTCGGCGCATCAACTCGGGAGGTCGGCGTCTATCCAAGCAGGAACTTCGCCAAGCTGGAGCCACAAGTGAACTCGCCGATATAATTAGGGAGCTATCTTCCATAATTCGAGGAGACAACTCTCGCGAATCAATCGTCCCTCTCAGGAAGATGCCGCTCCTCAGCATAAGCAACCGACAGCTCGACTACGGCATCCCAGTCACGGAAGTGTTCTGGGTACGAGAGAATATCCTCCGTAGCAACGACATACGCGAATCTCTCGATGAGCAAGTAATTCTGGACATACTCCTCGACTGCCTGGTCGAGCCAATGGAGACCACTACTGGCACGGTCCGAGACGCTGCTTATAATTTCGAAGGGGCCGGCGAAGATCCCGGCACCGAGCCACTCGAGGGAAATTCGGCCAACGCAACCATTACCGCGTACGGCCGCGAGAAACTAGTTGGCGACTTCACGTTGATATATGACCAAATCCGTGAGGTTCTCGACTTTGATGAGGACGGCTTTTCAAAAGTTATCGGTTTGCGTCCATCCGGTAGGAGCGCTCGATATTTTCATGCTCTATACGTTGCACTATGGGAGTTCCGATTCAAGTCGATTCCTCGGCGACAAGTTCACGACATCGCACTACTTCGGAGCAAACTTCTGGGCATATCGAAGGCCGCCTCAATTACAACGGGTGGCGACTGGCCCGTGAAAAGCAAGAGGCAGACCATCAATGCGTTTAAGGGAATACTTGAAGATTCTTTACAAGCAATTTCAGATACAGATGAAGATCCGCAGACTTTCGGCTGGTCAGTTAACCTAGAGGCGCTGCTTACCAACGCCTTAATTGAGCAGCAGTCGTTCGAGTACAAACAGGGACTCCATCGACTGGACGCAAACCGTGCATTTGATTCCACCCTCTTCGATAGAATCCTAGAAACGATGACCGCAATTTCGAATATTGGACCCTCTTCAACCGGATACATAGTACTCGGCATCGCAGATAAAGCTTCTGCAACCGAGCGTATCCAGGATCTAGACGGCGTAACGGCTTTCAACTTCAGGGGCTTTGACATTGTGGGCATAGACCGAGAAGCACGCGTTCGCGGGATGAACATAGGCGAATACTGGACATGGATAATCCAGCGAATCAGCTCTTCTGCAGACGTACCGCCATGGCTAGCCGCCTCCGTCGGAAGAAACGCGCGCCTTATCCAATACAGGAACAAATCAGTTGGAGTCCTCAAAATCCAGGCCGCCAATGAGGTTGCATTCTACAAGGGAAGCACGCTATTTGAGCGCAGGGGCTCTGAAACAGTACAGGTAGAGCCGGGCACGGAGATGGTCTCGGTGATTCAGCGTTTCACCGCATAAGCTATGTACAAAACCTCGGACGGTGAGGTATGCGGGACCTCTCGATGCCCACACAACACGTATGGGCGGCAACAGGTTCCCGCCGCGACGGGGTTTTTCCCATCAACCAACGACGGCCACCTCGTCGGTGTGGCGGCCTCTACACCATCCCTCTTGATTCCGTACGGCCCCGAAACATCCCGTCCAACCACTGACTTACTTCGAACCACAAGCACCCATGTTCTACTCGAATATAAGCTGGACAGGAGCATTTACCAGTTTCTCCCCGAAGTCGGAAATGCCTGGCTACACGTTGAAGCGGAACTCGACCGCATTCCGTAGCCGAATGACCTCTGCGTCGAGATCCGCGCGGCGGTTCCGGGCCAGCGCAGCTCCGCACCAGCGGCGTCGACACGGCTTCGCCGCAGCAACTACTGCTTGATCTTTGGGGGCTATCTAGTGTCGCCCGCTGCCGCGAGGACAAGGGCTGACAGAGATTCGGCACCTGGGTGACGGTCGTGCTCAGGTGCCGAAGATTCCGCAGCGTTGGATCAGCTCGCGCTGCCTTCGTTGGGCGGCGTCATGTTCGCGTACTCCTCGATGTGGTCGATGAGACCGTCCTGGAAACCGAAGTACATCGCCACGGGCAACTCGGTACCGGCACCGGCCGACCGCCGATCGACGCTCCGTCTGCGGCGGTGACGGTGACGGTCAATGCCCCCGAGGCACTCACCTCCCATCGACGGGCAAGCCCGGCACCCCCGGTTCGGGATGCGAGACCATGGCCAGCTGGACTGCGCCCGCCTTGCCGCCCGGGCCGGCAACCTCCTCCCAACGGTTTTTCCGCCAGGTCGCGTACTCCACCGGCACATCCGGGTGTCCAGAGTCCTCAGTAGACATAGATCCTCCTGTTCCGGTTGACGCCCGAAACGAGCGCCCTTCAGGTGCCACACTGCAACGGCAGCACAGCTCATCGCAAAAATTTTTGCCGCTCTGGCAAACTGTCCGCCATGAACACCGAGAAGGGCGAGGGCCTCGACGCCGTCGGCCCCGGTTGCGCAACCTGCGCCGAGAACGTGAGACCACGCTGGCCGAGGTAGCGACCGCTACCGGCATCTCCATCAGCACGCTGTCCCGGCTGGAGTCCGGCTCTCGGCGGCCGACCTTGGACCAGCTACTACCGCTGGCCAGAGCGCACGGCGTCACGCTCGACGAGCTGGTCGATGCTCCAGCCAACCGGTGACCCACGTGTTTACCTACGCTCTATCCCATGGCAAGGGAAGGCACACGGTCCTGCCGTTGACACCGCGCCCCGGCGGTATCAAGGCCTACAAGTTTCATCCTCCACGGAAGCCGCGGCCCGGATCAGCCCGCCCTCGAGACCCACGAGGGGTACGAATGGGCTTACGTCCTCAACGGATAATTGCGGCTCATGCTCGGTGAACGCGACATGGCCCCCACACGGCGAGCCTGTCTCGTGCGGGGACTCATGTGCGGACAGGGGGACTGATACGCGGGTAGGTGGCGCGTGATCTGCGGCGCCCAGGGAGCGCTGCAGCCGAGCTGACCGAGGCCTATCGAGCCGATGCCCTGCTGGATGCCCATCGCGACGACCCGAGTTCGGCTACCGCTTCTTGACCGGCGAAGCCGCTGCAGCAGGCGTAGAGATGTGTGAGCGCACGGCGTGGAGCCCGTCAGCCTGGCGGCCTAACCCCAGCCGACACCTCATCGCGCATCGGTCCCAACCAGAGTTCAACCACTCTGGGTCGCACGATCAGAATCGGCTCTGACCTGGTCTTCTACACATTGAACCGGAATTCGACTACGTCGCCGTCGGTCATGACGTAGTCCTTGCCTTCCATCCGGACCTTGCCCGCCGCCTTCGCCGCCGCCATGGACCCCGCCTCGACCAGGTCGTCGAATGCCACCACTTCGGCCTTGATGAAACCGCGTTCGAAATCGGTGTGGATGACACCGGCCGCCTTCGGGGCGGTATCGCCCTGGTGGATGGTCCACGCGCGGGCTTCTTTCGGGCCGGCGGTGAGGTAGGTCTGCAACCCGAGGGTGTGGAAGCCGGCGCGGGCCAGGGCGTGCAGCCCGGGTTCGGTCTGGCCGATGGATTCCAGGAGTTCGGCGGCGGATTCGTCGTCGAGTTCGAGGAGTTCGGATTCGACCTTGGCGTCCAGGAACACCGAATCAGCCGGAGCCACAGACGCTTTCAGCTCCGCAACCTTGGCTTCGTCGCTCAGCACCGATTCGTCGGCGTTGAAGACGTAGAGGAACGGCTTGGTGGTGAGCAGCGACAGTTCCTTCAGGAGTTCCCCATCGATCTCTTTCGCGGCATGGAACAGAGTCCGGCCACTGTTGAGGATTTCCTGCGCCTGCTTCGCAGCGTCCGCGTAGGGCTTGCGATCCTTCTTGACCTTGGCTTCCTTCTCGAGACGCACGACCGCCTTCTCGAGAGTCTGCAGATCGGCGAGGATGAGCTCGGTTTCGATGACCTCGATATCGGAGGCCGGGTTCACCTCGCCGTCCACGTGCACCACATCGTCGTCGGCGAAGACGCGGACCACCTGGCAGATGGCGTCGGCTTCGCGGATGTTGGCGAGGAATTTATTGCCCAGGCCGGCACCCTCGGAGGCACCCTTCACGATGCCGGCGATATCCACGAAGGACACCGTGGCGGGCATGATGCGGGCGGAGCCGAAGATTTTCGCGAGTTCGTCCAGGCGGGGGTCGGGCAGCGGAACCACGCCGACGTTGGGCTCGATGGTCGCGAAGGGATAGTTCGCGGCGAGCACGTCGTTGCGGGTCAGCGCGTTGAACAGCGTCGATTTTCCGACGTTGGGCAGGCCGACGATTCCGAGGGTGAGACTCACGAGGACTGGAGTCTACGCGGGACAGCGGCCGGGTCGGCGGTCGGCCGTCCGTGGACGCGGGCGCCGGCGCGCAGGCTCGCGGAGAAGGCGGCGAACTTCAGGCGGTCACCGGGCTGTTCGGTGAGACCGAGGAGTTCGACGGCGCGTTCGTGCTGGACAGCGCGGGCGGCGAAACCGGGGATGAAGCCGAAGGCCCACCACGGCGGGTTCAGGGACTGTTCGGCGAGGCGGGCGGCGGCTTCGGTGTACCGGAGTTCGGTGGCGAGGGCTTCGGCGAAGTATTCGCTGAACTCGGGCCAGCTGCCGGGTACGGCCCGGGTGGAGATGCCGTAGATGCGGTACCAGTCGCAGCACTCTTGATAGAGCTGTTCGCGGGAGTCGGAATCGACCGGGCGGACGTAGGTGTCGATGGCGGTGACGAGGGTTTCGACGTAGGTGGCGTGCTGGAAATGGAACAGTTCGGGCGTGAGGGCGTGGTAGCGGTTACCGGTGTGGTCGCGACCCTTCACGTGTTCGTGGGCGTAGCGGATGACGCGGGCCGGGTCGGGGTGACCCTTGCACGCCAGCCCGATCATCCGGTCGACCGTGCGCTGTTTGTGCGCCCACACACCGGTGTGCACATGCTCGCCGTACGAGGCGGTAATAGCGGGATGAAGGATCTGCAGGGTGACCGCCCGCGGCAGGGTCAGCAGGAAGCGGCGGTCGGGCAGGTAGCTGCGGAGAAGTGAGCCGTGATCGGCCGGGTCCGAAGTCTGCATTCGGCATTCCCCTCTTGCGAAGTTCCACGAAACGGAACCTGAGAGTAAGCAAGCAATACTCTCTCATCATGTCACACCGCGCGGCCGGGCGGCTGAATACTCAGCCGCCCACGCCCGTCGGCAACCTCCACGCGAGTACATCAACGCACTGCCGACCAGCACGCGCCCGGGATGATGATCCCGCCTGATTTCGGACGGCGGTTCGACGAAACTCTCGTGCTGCACGAGCCCCGCCGGACTCCGCACTTCACTACCCGCGCGAACAATCGGCGCCCACCCGATCGACGGCTGACCGGTCACCTTCACTCCCATCGGCGTCGGCGCAATCGCCGGACCCACTGCGGAACCGGCGGCGATACGCTCGCAACCCGCGTAGCGTGGCATTCATGGAGCCGACCTCTGAGGTGGTGACGGCCCACCCGGCCCCGGCGCTGGCCGCGTTCATCGACGGATATATCGGCTACCGGATGACCGGGTTCGACGCGGGCCTGCATCGCGGGCTGCCGTCCCGGCATATGACGTTCATCGTGGCCATCGGGCCCGCGATCGATGTGATCAGCCAGACCGACGCCCGCCAGTCCCCCGACAACTACCGCTGCGTGCTCGGCGGCCTCCAGGACACTCCGGCGATGATCGCCCACGACGGCACCCAGGAGGGCGTCGCCGTGAAGCTCACCCCGATGGGCTGCCGAGCGCTGTTCGGGCTGCCCGCGGCGGAACTGTGGAGTACGTCGATCGAATTCGCCGATCTGATCGGTGCACCCGGGCGGCAACTGTGGGAGGAACTCCAGGAGCATTCCGGCTGGCCACAGCGGTTCGCGGCATGTGATCGGGTGCTCACCCGGATGCTTGTCACGGAACGGACCGTCGGCCCGGAGCTGTCCTGGGCATGGCGTGCGGTCGCGCGGTCGCACGGGACGGTGGGTGTGGAACCGCTCGCCGAACGTATCGGGTGGAGCCGGCAATACCTCACCAAGCGATTCAGCAGCGAGTTCGGGTTGAGTCCGAAAGTGGCAGGGCGGATCGCACGATTCGAGCGGGCCAAGCAGATGCTGCTGAACACCCCGTCGTTCGTTTCGATCGCGCAGGTGGCCGCCACCTGCGGGTACTACGACCAACCGCATCTCAACCGCGAGTTCGCGCGCCTGGCCGGTTGCAGCCCGACCCAGTGGCTGGCCGAGGAGATTCCATCCGTCCAAGACCCGGAGCTCGCCGGCGAGCCAGGCTGAAACCATGACAGCACCAGAGAGAACAACGACAACCACACCCGCGCCGACCGTCTGGCCGTGCCTGGCATTCCGGGATGCTCGCGCCACCGCCGACTTCCTGGTCAAGGCCTTCGGATTCGAACTGACCGCGATGTATGCGCGCGACGACGATCCGTCGGTCGTCGAACACGCCGAACTGCGCTGGCCCGAGGGCGGCGGGATCATGTTCGGCACCGCGGAGAAGGGCGGTGGCCTGCCGGAGCGGCGCACACCGGGCACGGAGTCCGTGTACGTCGTGTGCAGCGACCCGGACGGCCTCTACGAACGCGCCACCGCCGCGGGCGCGGAGACGATCAGGGGAATGAAGGACGAAGATTACGGGTCGCGCGGGTTCACCGTCGCCGACCCGGAGGGCAACTACTGGAGCTTCGGCACCTACCGGGGCCAGTGACCGGCCGCGACGTGCCGTTACGACTTCGTCCAGACATATACCAAGGGGAGATCCTGCCGATGGACAACGACGCGATGCGCACTCTCTACCGCAAGTGGCTGCCCGAACTGTGGAATTCCGATCCCGAGACGATGCCGGCGATCGCCGAGGAGATCTTCGCGCCGGACGCGGTGGGCCACTGGGGTAGTGGCGAGGATCCGGTGGGCCCGAAAGCCATCGCGGCCCGGGTCCAGCAGACCTACAGCATGTTCGACGACGTCTCGGTCACGCTGCTCACCGGCCCGATCGTGGATGGCGATTGGATCGCGGCCCGATGGGAGTTCGCCGGACGATATATCGGAGGAATTGCCGGTATCCGGGCCGCGGCCGGCACCCGAGTGCGCTACCCCGGTATGGACCTGTTCCGCGTCGCGGACGACCGGCTCGCCGAATACTGGCCACACGGCGCCGATCTGTCACTGATGCAGCAGCTGGATGCGCTGGGATAATCGGCGCATCCCGTCTTGACCTTCAACTTGCTCGAAGCCCGATGATGGGCGAGTGCCCGAATCCGACCTGATCACCATCGGCGCGTTCGCCCGCTCCTGCGGTATCACCGCCAGCGCGCTGCGGTTCTACGACGACTCCGGCCTGCTCGCGCCGGCCGGGGTCGACGAGAGCACCGGCTACCGCTACTACGCCCCCGAGCAGGTGGCCCGGGCGGTGACCATCCGCCGGTTGCGGGAAATCGATATGCCGCTGGACGGTATAGCCGGGGTGCTCGCCGCCGACGCCCACGATGCGGCCCGGTTGATCGACGACCATATGGCGCGGCTGGTCGAGCGCACCCAACAGGCGCGGCGGACCGCGGAGAGCGTGAAGGCCGCGCTGGGCGAACCCGCCGGATGGCCGGTGGCGACGGTGCGCGGACCGGTACTCGCGGCGGCGGTCGAGCAGATCCTCGCAGCCACCGGCACCGACCCCGATCTGCCGGTATTGGCAGGTGTCCGGCTCGAGTCGACCCCCGAATCGCTGACCCTCACCGCCACCGACCGGTACCGGTTGTCCACCCGCACGGTCGTACCCGAGCCGGCCGGTTCGGCCGAATGGTCGGCGACCGTGGACGGCATCGATCTGAGCGCGGCGTTGCAGGAGATCCGCCGGGCCCATCTGGTGGAACTCGAGGCCGGAGAGCACAGCATCCGGTTCCGTTCCGCGGACGGGGTCGTGCGCACCTGCCGGACGCTGACCGACCCTTTCCCCGACCACCGCGCGCTGCTGGCCTCGCTACCTGCGGCACAGACCCATGCGGTGGTATCGAAACACGAACTGATGCACGCGCTGGAACAGCAGCGGGCGCGCTATCTCCGGCTCACGGTCTCGCCCGGCTCGCTGGCGGTCTCGGATACCGCGGCGACACTCGGAACTCGAGTTTCCGCGCTGGTCACCGGCCCGTCCACCGACCTCGTCTTCGGTTTCACCATCCTGCATCCGGCCGTCGGGACCGCCATCGGACCCGATGTGCGCCTCGATATCGGCGGCCCGCGGCACCCGATGGTCGTCCGGTCCGCGGACAACGGCGACCTCACCACCCTGGCCATGCCTGCCGACCCCACAGTTGTCGACACAGAGAACGGAATCCCGAATTGACCACCGACCAGTTGTCCGCCGATACCACCATGAACGCCATCACCGAGGCCGTCACGCTCGGCCGAACCGGTGCTACCGAAACCGCCCGCACCCGTCTGCTCGAGATCTGGTCCGAGCTCGGAACCGCCGGCGACCCCCTGCACCGCTGCAGTCTCGCCCACTATCTGGCCGACCTCTACGACGACCCCGCCCGGGCTTTGGCCTGGGATATCCGGGCACTCGACGCCGCCGACGCCCTCAGCGACGATCGCGTCCAGCAGTACCACGCAAGCCTGCAGGTGGCGGGCTTCTACCCCTCACTGCACCTCAACCTTGCCGACAACTACCGGCGGCTGGGGTCGTGGGACGCGGCCACCGAGCAACTCACCGCCGCCCGGGCACATCTGAACGCCCTCCCTGACGACGCCTACGGAGAGATGATCCGCACGGCACTGGACGAAGTCGCGGCGGCGATCAGGCAGCGATCCACCGAACCCCGCCCGAGCGCTCCGGGGCCGCAGTCCTGAACAGTTCGGCTCCGACACACCTCTCCAGGCGAGGGCGCGGTCCCGGCTGGACAAAACAGGCGAGGCTGTGGCCGACGGTCAGCGCACCTGATCGAAGTCGTCGGGCAGGAGCCGGAACACTGCATATCGCGTCAGTGGCCGCAGTGCGCGAAAGTCACGACGGTCGAGGGTGAGTACCGCATCGGTATCGAATGCATCCGCCAAGCAGACGCACATGGCATCGACCAGATCGAGGTTCATCGTGGAGTAGCGGGCACGGACCTCGACCGCTGTGCGAATGGTCCACGCATCGACTTCGGGAAGGACGATACGACTCGACGCCACCCGATCGGCCACCGATCGCACGATACTGTCCGCGGCCCGGCGATCGGCTCGGATACTCGCCACATGGTGCACCTCGGTCAGCGCGAGCGGGCTGACCACTATCGCACTCGCTGCGTCGGCGGCCCGGCGCGCTGCGAAATGATCGGGATCCGAACGGTTGAACAGAGCGAGCAGACCGGAGATATCGGCTACGGCGATCACGCCGGCTTGTTCATGGCGTCATGGATATCCGCTTTGCTGATCGGACCGCCGAGATCGAAGGTTTCGTCGTCGGTCAGCAAAGCCGTGTCCCACCGGCGGTGACGCAACAGATAGGCGCGCACCGCATCGCGGGTGATCTCGTGTTTGGCACGACCTTCGGCCTCGGCTTGCGCATTGAGCGCACGCTCTTCGTCGTCCGGCAGCCGCATCGTCCAGGCCATACTCCGACGATACCAAGTTAGATATCACGACATCGCGGCTTCGATCACGGCGCGGTGAGCTTGGTGTAGTCGGGGGCGTAGACGGTCATCCAGTGCGGGCGCAGGCGGTAGAAGACGACTTCGGCGTTCCAGTCGAAGGCGTCGTCACCGTAGAGGTCCCTGACGTACGCGAGCAGTTCGGGCCACTCGGCATCCGGCTCGCCGCTCGCCGGGTTCAGGACCTCCGTGGTGCCGTGCGTGAACACGCCCAGGTCCTCACCGTCCATATGCGCGACACTGGCGCCCGGGCGGGCGGCGAGGTGGCGAGCTTTGGCGGCGTTGCGCGCGGTGCCGAAGTACCACCTGCCGTGCAGGAAGTGCCCGTCGACACCGCTGATCCGCGGTTCCCCTTTGGCGGTCACAGTGGACAGGGCCAATGTGCGCATACCGGTGAGGACCGCGGTGAGCTGCTCCGCGGTCAAGGTGCGGTCGGCGGCGATGATCGAGCGCAGATGGGTTGTGGAGCCCGCGAGGGACGAGTCGAGCAGGGCCTGCAATGCGGTGAGTTCTTCCGGAGTTTCGCGCATTGCCCCACCGTAAGCGCGTCCGGACTCGCCACGGTTGACCGAAATTGCTCACTTCGGCGTCGGTGCGGGAACCGGGCGTTGTCCGCTCGGCGCGCCACAGCGACCGTTCGGCGCAATCGTCCGACCGTCCGGTACCCATCGGTTAACTTCATGTGACAGGCATGTCCGCTCGCTGTACAGGAGTTGCCCGATGGGGACAATCGAATACCTCAAGACCGACCCTGACCGGCCACCGGTCGGCGTGGTCGACCGCTCCCCGATCACCCCCGCGAAGAAGGCGATCTTCGCGGCCATCGGGGTGCTCGGGGCGGTGGCCTGGACGATCCTCGCGATCGCGCGCGGTGAGTCGGTCAACGCCGTATGGATCGTGATCGCCGCGGTCTGTACCTACATCATCGCCTACCGGTTCTACGCGCGGCTGATCGAATACAGGGTGGTCAAACCCCGCGACGACGTCGCGACGCCCGCCGAGATCATGGACAACGGCAAAGACTTCATGCCGATGGACCGGCGGGTGCTGTTCGGGCACCATTTCGCGGCCATCGCGGGTGCGGGTCCGCTGGTCGGGCCGGTGCTGGCGGCGCAGATGGGGTACCTGCCGGGGACGATCTGGATCATCGTCGGTGTCGTCTTCGCCGGCGCCGTCCAGGACTATCTGGTGCTGTGGGTGTCGATGAAGCGGCGCGGTCGCAGTCTCGGCCAGATGGCGCGCGACGAGCTCGGCTCGATCGGCGGAGCGGCGGCGATCATCGGCGTGCTGGTGATCATGATGATCCTGCTGGCGGTACTCGCGCTGGTGGTGGTGAATGCGCTCGCGGAAAGCCCGTGGGGTGTCTTCTCCATCGCGATGACCATCCCCATCGCCCTGTTCATGGGTATTTATCTGCGCTATCTGCGGCCGGGCGCGGTCGGTGAGATCTCGGCGATCGGTTTCGTGCTGCTGATCCTGGCGATCGTCGCGGGCGGGTGGGTCAACGAGAACGAGACCTGGGCAGGCTGGTTCACCTTCTCCCCGGTCACCATCTCCTGGATGCTGATCGCCTACGGTTTCGTGGCCTCGGTGCTGCCGGTGTGGTTGCTGCTGGCGCCGCGCGACTATCTGTCGACCTTCATGAAGATCGGCACCATCGGGCTGCTGGCCGTCGGCATCCTGATCACCCTGCCCGTGCTGAAAGCACCCGCGATCTCGGAATTCGCCACCTCGGGCACCGGCCCGGCGTTCGCGGGCAGCCTGTTCCCGTTCCTGTTCATCACCATCGCCTGCGGTGCACTGTCCGGATTCCACGCACTGGTGTCGTCGGGTACGACGCCGAAGCTGCTGGAGAAGGAATCGCACGCCAAGATGATCGGCTACGGCGGCATGCTGATGGAGTCGTTCGTGGCGGTGATGGCCATCATCACGGCCTCGATCATCGACCAGCACCTGTATTTCGCGATGAACGCTCCCGCCGGCGCGACCGGCGGAACAGCGGAAAGCGCCGCCGCCTACACGAACAGCCTGGGCCTGTCGGGGCCGCCGACCAGCGGTGCCGCTCTCGACCAGGCCGCGGTGGATGTCGGCGAGGAATCGGTGATCTCCCGGACCGGCGGCGCCCCGACCCTCGCGATCGGTATCTCGGAAGTATTCGCGGGATTCCTCGGCGGCGCCGGTATGAAATCCTTCTGGTACCACTTCGCGATCATGTTCGAGGCGCTGTTCATCCTCACCACGATCGACGCGGGCACCCGCGTGGCACGGTTCATGCTCTCGGATTCGCTCGGTAATCTGCGCGGCCCCGCCCGCAAGTTCTCCGACCCGTCCTGGCGAGTCGGCGCCTGGCTGTGCTCGGCGATCGTGGTGGCCGCCTGGGGTTCGATCCTGCTGATGGGCGTCACCGACCCGCTGGGCGGTATCAACGCCCTGTTCCCGCTGTTCGGTATCGCCAACCAGCTGCTGGCGGCGATCGCACTGGTGGTGGTGCTGACGATCCTGGTGAAGAAGGGCCTGACGAAATGGGCGTGGATCCCCGGTATCGCACTGGCCTGGGACCTGATCGTCACCATGACCGCCTCCTGGCAGAAGATCTTCTCCGCCGACCCGAAGGTGGGCTACTGGAAGCAGAACAGCATCTGCCGGGCCGCCCGCGACGCCGGCGAACTCTGCCTGACCGCCAAAACCCCCGGCGATGTGGACGCGGTGATCCGCAATACGTTCATCCAGGGTGCGCTGTCGATCATCTTCGCGGTACTGGTGCTGATCGTGGTGCTGGCCGGCGCGTGGGTGTGCTACCGGGCCTGGAAGTCCGGTGGGACGTCCACCACGGAATCGCCGGAGGAGCCGTCGAAGATCTTCGCGCCCAGCGGTTTCCTCCCGACCCGCGCAGAGAAGGAAGTGCAGCAGGAGTGGGACGAGCTGATCGCCAAGGGTGAGGTCGCGGTGCCGGGCGCGGCCCACACGGAGGTACGCAGTTGATCCGCCGCCACCTGGACGCCCCCGCACGCCACACACCGTGGCGTGCGGGGGCCGCCGCGGTGGCCCGGGCGGTGCGGACGGTCGGCTGGTACTTGGACTCCGTCGTCGGCGGACAGGATTACCAGCGATACGTTGCCCATATGCGCCGGGTCCACCCGGGCAAGCCGATCGCCGACAAAAGCGCGTACTGGCGTGAACGGTATGCCGACGCGGAACGGAACCCGGGCGCCCGCTGCTGCTGACCGGAAAGCGGCCCCGCGGCACCTCGGCGACTCGTCCGCTGCGATGTCCGTTTTCCGCTAGCCATGACCCGCGTGACCTGACATCGTGAACCGGGTGAGCATCACTGTCCTGGATTTCGAGCGCTGCTACCGCGCCGTCACCGCGCGCGACTCCCGGTTCGACGGGCAGTTCTACACCGCCGTCCGCACCACCGGGATCTACTGCCGCCCGTCCTGCCCGGCGATCACCCCCAAACCCGCCAACGTGACCTTCCTACCGACCGCGGCCGCCGCGCAGCAGGCCGGCTACCGGGCGTGCCGGCGTTGCCTGCCCGATGCCGCGCCGGGATCGCCACTGTGGAACACCCGGGCAGATCTCGCCGCCCGGGCCATGCGACTCATCGGCGACGGAGTGGTGGAACGCGGCGGGGTCTCGGCGCTGGCCGCGACCCTCGGCTATTCACAGCGCCAGCTCACCCGGGTCCTCACCAGCGAACTCGGCGCCGGCCCGCTCGCGCTGGCCCGGGCCCACCGGGCGCATACGGCGCGGCTGCTCATCCAGACCACGGATATGCCGATGTCCGATATCGCCTTCGCCGCGGGTTTCGCGAGCATCCGCCAGTTCAACGACACCGTGCGCGAGGTCTTCGCGGTGAGCCCCAGCACTATGCGTGTGGAGGCACAGCGGCGGATTCGCACCGAATCACAGCGGCGGAGTCGCTCCGAATCACCGCGGCAGAACGGCAAGGAGGGGGCGTGGGCCACCGACCCGGCGGCCCCCATCGCCTGCGGCACCCTCACCCTGCGCCTGCCCTACCGCGAACCACTCGACCGGGATTGGCTCGAATGGTTCCTGTCGGCCCATACGACCCCCGGGCTGGAACTGTGGCAGACCGGGCCGGCCGGCGAAGGCACCTACCTGCGCAACCTCCGCACACCGCACGGATACGCGGGGATACGGCTCAGTGTGCTGCCGGGCCATGTCCGCGCGGAACTGGCGTTGCGCGATATGCGCGATCTCGCGCCCACGGTGGCCCGGATCCGGCATCTACTGGATCTGGACGCCGATCCGGTCGCCATCGACGAAGCACTCCTGCACGCCGGGCAGCTGCCCGGGGGAATCGCGCCGTTCACCCCGGGCCTCCGGGTACCCGGCTGCGCGGACCCTGCGGAGTTGTTGTTACGCACCATGATCGGGCAGCAGATCTCGGTGGCGGCCGCGAACACTCATACCGCCCGCCTGGTCGCCGCGCTCGGCGAACCCACCGACGGGCCGATACCGCGGCTCTTCCCCACCTCCGCCGCGATCGCCGAGAACGGCGCGGAAGTGCTGGCCGGCCCCGCCCAGCGCATCCGGTCGATCACGGCCGCCGCGGCCGCACTGGCGAGCGGCGAGCTGGTCCTGCACCAGGGCCGGACGGCCGCCGACCTGCGCCGCGATCTGCTGGCACTCCCCGGCGTCGGCCCATGGACCGCCGACTACGTGACCATGCGGTTACTCGCCGATCCCGACATCCTGCTCACCACCGATCTCGTGGTCCGACGCGGCGCCACCCGGCACGGGATCGACCTGTCCGACACCACGCGCTGGTCCCCCTGGCGCTCCTACCTGTCCATGCAACTGTGGCGATCCGAACTGCGTGCCCGCGCCGCAACCGGCGCCGCCGCGCAAAACGCCGATTCCGAAGCGAAAGTGAGTATCTCGTGATGTCCGCTCCCACCGTCTCCCCCACTCGTACCGGCACAGCCGATTTCGCGACCGTCGACACCCCACTCGGCCCGTTCACCACCATCGTCGCGACAGACGGGGCGGTACTGGCGGCCGGCTGGACCGCGGCACCGGAGGACCTGCGTACTCTCGTCCACCCCACCCTGCGGCCGGACGATCTGCGCGCCCGCACCGAACTCGGCTCGGTGACCGCGGCAGTCACCGCCTATCACCACGGCGACCTCACCGCCATCGATACCGTCCCGGTACGGCAGCAGTCCGGCGAATTCCTCGCCCACGCCTGGGAGGTGCTGCGCACGGTACCCGCCGGAAACCCGATCTCCTACACAGCTTTCGCCGCCCGCGCCGGCCGTCCGGCCGCCACCCGTGCCGCCGCCGGCGCCTGCGCCCGCAACGCCGCCGCACTCTTCGTACCGTGCCACCGGATCCTGCGCACCGACGGAACCCTGGGCGGATTCCGGTGGGGGCTGCCCGCCAAGCGCTGGCTGCTCGACCACGAGTCAGTCAACTGACGACGCAGGACGGCTCGATCTCGGCACACTGTCTGCCGGTCGCCGAACGGAGGCGCCGCACCGCGTCCGTTCGCGAAATCACGTAGCCCGAGGCCACGGTCTTCAACAACCCGTGGCTACCGATATCACTGCCTCGACCGGGGAAGGCGTGCCCGGTCGAGGCGCACGGCGGTTCTTTCGGAGATACCGGCCTCTCGAGGACCGTCCGGGCAGCCGAGGGCGGCCCATCGACTTGCGAGCACAATTCGGACCTGGGTCCGTGGCCGATCAGACGACGGTGGTCTGCACCCGGGAACCATCGGCTCCGCGGATCACGTGCAGGCGGCTGGGAATGCGCTGGCGCATCTCGTCGACATGGCTCACCAGGCCCACTACCCGGCCGCCGTCACGCAACTCGTCGAGCACGCCCATCACCGCGTCCAGAGTATCGGCGTCCAGGCTGCCGAAACCTTCGTCGATGAACAGGGTGTCCAGGATGATCCCGCCCGCCTCCGCGGCAACGGTATCGGCCAGACCCAGCGCCAACGACAGCGAAGCCATGAATGTCTCGCCGCCGGAGAGTGTGCGGGCGGGCCGGACGGCACCGGTGTAGTCGTCGTGGATGTCCAGCCCCAGGCCACCGCGCCGGCCGTGCGTACCGGCACGGTCGGTGTGCACGAATTCGAACCGCCCACCCGACATACGGCGCAACCGGGCCGACCCCGCCACCGCCACCTCTTCCAACCGGGCGGCGAGCACATAGGACCGCAGCGACATCCGGCGGTTGTTCTCGCCACGGCCGGCGACCACCTCGGCCAGTTCCGCCAACTCCCTGTGCGCCCGCTGGGCCGGGGTGATGAGATCCACGGCCGCCCACAACTGTCCGCACAGCGTTTCCAGCCGGGTCACCCGCTGCACGGCGGCCCCGTGCACGGCCACCGCCTCGTCCAGCACTTGCCGCGCCTTGTGTACCGCTTCCGCGAGTCCGTCCTGGTCACGGGGCTCGGTGGCAGCCGCGGCCCGGATCTCCGGCTCGTCGACCACGGCCTGCGCGGCCGCCCGCAACTCTTCTGCGGCGGCAAGGGTCGCACGGAGGGTTTCCTGCCGTTCCCGGGTTCGCGTCGCGGCGGCGACCAAAGGCGCGTACCAGCGCAACACGGCCAGCAGTGCCGCAGGTGTAGCGACCGCTGCCGGCCTCTCCCCCGCCGCTGGACCACCGGCCGCCCCTGCGACGCCCGCCACTCGCAGTTCACCTGCCGCCGCCGCGACACCGGCCCCCTTCGTTTCACCGACCGCCTCCGCGGCACCCTCCACTTCCGATCCGCCGAGAGCCCCCGCGACACCGGTTTCCCCCGCATCGACCGACGCCGCCGAGACACCCGCTACTTCCGGCCCGCCGACAGCCCCCGCGACATCCCCCGCACCGACCGACGCCGCCGAGACACCGGCCGCAGCCGGTCCGTAGCCGGTACCCGCCGGACCGGACCTGCTCGTCGACGACTCGGCCGGCCCAGCGAAACCGGACCCGCCTGGTACATCGGCCGCTTCCGGGACTCCGGCTTCGTCCGATACGTAGGCCGGCGCCGAGCCGCCGGTGGCGCGCACCCGTGCCCCACGGTCATCCGAGGCAAGACCCGGACGATTCGCGTGATCGACCGCACTCGTAGAAGAATCGAGCCCTGCTGCGGCCGCGAGCTTTTCGAGGCGCGCCACGCCACCTGCCACTCTTTCCCATGCGGCCCGGGCGGCCGCCAGGGTTTCGCGCCGGTCCCCGGCGGCGGCGATCAGCGCGTACAGACGTTCGCGGCGGCGGCCGATCGTAATGTCGCGACCGGCCGCTGTGCGCAGCCTGCGCTCGATTTCGGTGAGCCGGTGCTGTCCGGACCGGATCTGCTCGGTCACCGCACCGGCCTGTGTTTCGGTCTCGCGGAGGGCGTCGTGCAGCCGGTTCTCCTCCGCGCGCAGGCGCGTGATCTCGGCGGCACATTCGTCGGCCGTGGCGGCCAGTTCTTCCGCGTCACCACTGCGGTCGGTCGCCCGGTCCAAGGCGGCGGCGAGCTCCCCGCGATCGGCATCCCCGCCGCGGGCGATGAATGCTTCGATCTCGCGTTCCACCTCGGCCATCGCGCTCTGCGCGCGCTCCGAGGTGAGGTGAGCGGCCTGTTCGGCCGCGACGGCCGCCGCTTCGTCCTCTTCGGAGACCGAGAGCGTTCCGGGACGCGCGGGCTGTGGATGGTCGGCCGATCCGCAGACGGCGCAGGCCTGCCCGTCGACGAGATGGCCGGCCAGTTCCGCCGCCATCCCGGCCAGACGCTGCGCACGCAGGTCCAGCACCCGCTCGCGGGCTTCCAGATGTCCCGCCCGTGCGGCGTCGGAATCGACACGCGCCCGATCGAGCCTGGTTCGCGCCCCGGCCAGTTCGACCGCGGCAGTGGCCGCCTGCTGCAACCGCTGGTGTTCGGACCGCAGCCCGGGCAGTGCCGCCTTCGCGTCGTCTGCCTCCCGCGCGCGGGCCTGGGCGGCCGCGAGGATCTCCGGCAGCTGTGCCCGGCGGGCGGTGAGTCCGGCCGCCCGGTCACGCAGCCGCGTACCGGATTCGTGTAGTTGGCCGAGTTCGTTCCGCAGCTTCTCGGCGTCCGCGGCGGCGGACCGGATTTCCTCGAGTTTGCCCAGATGTGCGCTCCACCCGCGGATCGCGGTATCCAGCGTGAGGTCCTCGTCCGGGGTTTCCGCAGCGGACCGCGCAGTACCGCCGGTCGCGGTGCCGTCACGGGAATCGCCTGTCGCACCCGGCGCCGTTGCGGCTTCGTCCGGTCGGCGCCCAGCGGACCGATCGATATGCGCCCCTGGCCGCACCAGGTGAATACCCGGAACATCCAGGCTTTCGGGCTCCTCGGCAAGTCGCGCCAATCGCCGAGCCGCCTCTTCGGCTTCCGCATCGCGACCCCGCGCGGATTCCACCGCCGACTCGGCCTCTGCCAGCGCGGCGGCCACCGGCTCGGCGCGCCGGGCTCGTTCCAGTTCGGCGCGGTCGGCTTCGCGCTGCCGGGCGCCGGCCGCATAGTCGTCGAGTTGCTGCCGGGCGAGCGTGAAACGCCGGCGCCGTTCGGCCGCCCGCCGTTCGCTTTCGGCCTGTTCGTCGGCGTCCGCCGATTCCTCCCGGCGCAGCGCCAATTCGCGTTGCGCCCTTTCCAGGTCGCCGCGGGCGGTGGTCAGCAGATCCTGCGACCATTCGACCGCGTCGAGGATATCGATTCGTTCGGTCCGGTCGATACCGGCGGTCACCGCGACCCGGGTGATCAGATCCTCGACATTGCGCTGCTGCGCCCCGATCTGTTCACCGGAGTTCTTGCGCTGCGCGGCGAGCCACTGTTCGGCCGTGCCGAAGCGGCCGGTATCGAACAACTTCTCCAGCAGCCGTTCCCGGTCCTCGTTCTCGGCGCGCAGGAAGCGGGCGAAATCTCCCTGCGGTAGCAGGACGACCTGGAAGAACTGGTCGGCGCTCATTCCGAGCAGCCGGATGATCTCGTCGCCGATCTCGTTGATCCGCGACAGATTCGTACCGCGACCGTCCAGCCAGGCAAGAGTGGCCTTGGCGTTCTCCACCCGGGTTCCGCTGCCGCGCAGTTTGGGCCGTTCGAATTCCGGGCTGCGGATGATCCGGACCCGCCGCCCGCCCAGGGTCGCCTCGAGGTTCACCTCCGGCCGGATATGTGCGGGCGCGTGATCGGAATGCAGGCGTTTGTCCCCGCGGGCGCCCGGGACCCGGCCGTAGAGCGCGTAGGCGATGGCGTCGAGGATCGTGGTCTTTCCCGCTCCGGTGCGGCCGTGTAGCAGGAACAGCCCGTCCGCGCCGAGTTCGTCGAAATCGATCGTCGTGGGGTCGGCGAACGGTCCGAACGCCGTCATCTCCAGCCGGTGCAATCTCATGCCGTGAGTTCCGTTCCGGCGGCCGCCGGTTCCGTGATGGCGCCCCCGCCGGATTCGGGTTCGCGTACCGCGGCGGCCATCGCCCGGGCCAGCCACTGCATCTCGGTTTCGCTGGGTTCGCCGCGGACATCACCGAGAAAGGTGCGGGCGATATCCGTATCGTCGCGGCCGCGCACCCGCTCCCGGTATTTCAGTGCCGTGCTCGCCTGTGGCCGCTCCCATTCCACATGCACGGCGTGCGGAAACCGCTCCCGTAGTTTCCGCATGGCATCCACCGGCCGGGCGTAATCCGTGAGGGTTACCGACACGTAGTGCTGTTCGGCCGGTTCCCAGGCGGAATCGGCGAGCAGTTCCTCCAGGGTTCCGGTGAGTTTGCTCAGACCGCGCACCTGCGGCAGTTCGTGTTCCCGCACCCGGGCGGGGCCCCCGGCGTCGAGATCGACCAGCCACACCTTCTTCCGATGCGAGCTCTCGCCGAACGAGTACGGCAGCGGCGATCCCGAATAGCGCACCGAGTCGGCCAGTGTCTGCGGGGAATGCAGGTGTCCCAGGGCCACATAGTCGGCGGCGAGTTCGGTGAACAGCTGCAGCGGTACCGTCTCCACCCCGCCCACCGAGATGGAACGTTCCGAACCACCGGCCATCCCGCCGACCACGAAGGCGTGCGCCAGCAGTACCGCCCGGACTCCCGGGCGCTCCGCGATATCGGCGCGGATACGGGTCAGCACGGCCGCGAGCACCTCGGCGTGGGAGCGGGCCTGCGGCACCCCGAGTTCGGCCCGGCATATCTCCGGCTCCAGGTAGGGGATCCCGTAGAACGCGACCTCACCGTACGAATCGGACAGCAGGATCGGCCGGTGCGAATCGGCCACGGTGGTGCGCAGATACAGCCCACCGGCCGCGGCGAAACTGGCGCCGGCCCCGAGCCTGGTGGGGGAATCGTGGTTGCCCGAGGTGGCCACTATCCGTGCCCCGGCAGCACGAATCGCCTCGAAACCCCTGTTGCACACCGCGATAGCGTCGGCACTGGGGATCGACCGGTCGTAGACGTCGCCCGGCAGCACAACGGTGTCCACCCCCTCCGCGGCGACGAGCCCGGCTATCGCCTCCAGGACCCGCTCCTGGTCGGCCAGCAGGTCCACGCCGTGGAAGGTGCGCCCGATATGCCAGTCCGACGTATGCAGGATTCGCATGACCGCGAACTTAGGGCAACCCACCGACACCTTTCAACGCGAATCCGTTTCCCGGTGCCGCCACACCGGCAACACGCCGACGTCGTTCTCCGCCCGCCGATCCGGCCGTAGCGCACGCCGGGTGGGATGTCCCAGTCCGGCCTGTGTCTCGAATGAGCCATCGTGGCGGGCACCACCTACGGGACTGGACAGTCATGAATACGCCCGCCGAGCACCGTTTCCGCACAATCGTGGCGCCGGACCCGCCGTGCCGTAACGCGGCCGACCCATCCGGGCGATAGTGTTCATTACGTGGCTGCTTCCCAACGAGTGAATTCCCGGGTGCCCGCGCCGCAACGTTCGTTACTGCCGACGGTGCCGGGCGTACCGGCATATGCCGCGGTGCTCATCGCGGCGGCGTGCACATTCGTGGGCTTCCTCATCGATGCCCTCGGCGATGTCCCGGACCTCACCGGCACCTTCAGCGCCTTCTATATCGTCGGCTGCCTGGCGGCCGTGGCGGTCGTGCGGTTCCGCGGCTTGTTCACGACGATGGTGTTACCGCCGTTACTGCTGTTCATCGCGGTCCCGATCGCCTACCGCCAGCTCACCGGAAGCAGTACCTCCTCGCTCAAGGACATCCTGCTGAACCTGGCCATCCCGCTGGTTCACCGCTTCCCGCCCATGATGCTGGCCACCGTGCTGGTGTTGCTGGTGGCCGCGATCCGGATCGCGCAGTACCGGTCGGAGAAATCGGCCCGGGAAACCGTCGAGGCACGGCGCGGCACCAGCTGGGGGCGGCGCGAACGGCGCACGAGCCGCGCGGAGCCGCGGAGCCGCACGCAGGACCGGCCGCGCCGCGATACCGCGAAACGCCCCGCGCGTGGACAGTCCAAACGTCCGGTGGCAGGCGAGGGAAAACCGGCACGCGGCGGTAAACCGACCCGCGCCGAAACTCTGGCCGCACGGTCGAAGACGAGTACGAAGGCCAAAGCGAAATCCCGGCCGAAGCGTCCGGAGAACCCCGAGCCGGATTACACCCGCGAATCCGCCCCCGAACCCCCGCGGCGCGGTCGCGGCCGGCCGGCGGCCGAACAACCGGCGCGAGCGGCCGCACCGCGCGCCCGGGAGGCCCAGCCGCGGGGCCGGGAGGTGCGTCCGCACCGTCCCCCGCGCACCGGCGCCCCGATGCCGGAGGAGCCGGCCCGAGCACGCCCCCGGCGCGGTGGCGGCGAACCACCGCGCCAGCCGCAGGTCGCCCGGTTCCGCGATCGCGAGCCCATCCCGGAACGCCGGCGCCCGGAACGGATGTGAACAGGCCGGGTGAACAGCCCGGCACCCACTATCGCTGCTGAACCACAGCCGTCACCTCAGTGCTGCCCCGTGGCAGGCCGATACCGGCGTATCGGCCCCGCGGCGGGCCCACAGCTGCCGCAGCGCCCGGCACCGTTGCTGTGCGGGTACCAGCAGAGGCACCGCACCACGCGCACCCAGCACCCATCCCGATGGGGCCACCGATGCGACTTCCGATCGCGGACACTTAGGGGCCCGATCACTCGCTGGATGCCTCACTTCCGCGTTCCGCGGGTAGCTGCTTACGCACCGTTCAACCGCACACCGGACACTGATCGATACCGGGCGGCGCCCCGGCGGGGCAGAACTCCGTATCCTCGCGGCCGCCGTCCGGCAGCCTCAGCGGAGTGCCCCGGATACGTGCTCATCCGGGGCCTTCGTGCCGCGGCCGCATATCGGCGTAATCTTTCCGGCTACCGGATCCGGCGTAATCGAAACCGCCGATCCCGCCGCCCATCGGCAGGCAGGCGCCGATGGCGGCGAACCTGCCCGGCCCGATGACCGGACGGCAGGTGCGGTGCGGTGGGTCAGCGCCGGGCGGCGCGCAGCTCTCGCGGCAGCGCGAAGACCAGGGTCTCGTTGGCGGTGGTCACCGGCTGCACTTCACCGAAGCCGTGTTCGGCCAGCATGTCCAGCACCCCACGCACGAGGATCTCCGGGACGGAGGCTCCGGAGGTGATTCCGACCGTCTGCACGCCTTCCAGCCAGGCCGGATCGACCTCGCGTGCGTAGTCCACCAGATATGACGCCTTCGCACCGGCGCCCAGCGCCACTTCCACCAGGCGTACCGAGTTCGACGAGTTCCGGGATCCGACGACGATCACCAGATCGCATTCCGGCGCCATCGCCTTTACCGCGACCTGCCGGTTCTGCGTGGCGTAGCAGATATCGTCGCTGGGCGGATCCTGCAGCGCCGGGAACTTCTCGCGCAGCCGGGACACGGTTTCCATGGTCTCGTCCACGCTGAGCGTGGTCTGCGACAGCCAGATCACCTTGGATTCGTCGCGTACCCGCACCCCGGCGACCGCGTCGGGTCCGTCGACCAGTTGCACGTGGTCGGGTGCCTCGCCGGCGGTGCCTTCCACTTCTTCGTGGCCTTCATGGCCGATCAGCAGGATGTCGTAGTCGTCGCGGGCGAATCGTTTGGCTTCTTGATGGACCTTGGTCACCAGGGGGCAGGTCGCGTCGATGGTGCGCAGGTTGCGTTCGGCGGCGGTGGTGTGGACGGCCGGGGAGACACCGTGGGCGGAGAACACGACGAGTTCACCCTCGGGCACCTCGTCGGTGGTGTCGACGAAGATCACGCCCCGTTCGCGCAGGGTTTCCACCACATGGCGGTTGTGCACGATCTCCTTGCGGACGTAGATGGGCGCGCCGTGTTTCTCCAGGGCTTTCTCCACGGTCTCCACCGCGCGGTCCACGCCCGCGCAGTAGCCGCGCGGTTCGGCGAGCAGCACTCGTTTCCCCTCGGCGGTGACGGTGGCGGCGCCTGCCGAGCGAGTGATTCCGACATTCAACGGTATGGCCGAGGACATGCCGACAGGATACGTGCGCACCCGAGCCCCTGCTGCGTCCGTGCGCAGTGGCACACCTGCCCCGCTGCCGCCGCGCCCGCGGGTGGCCACCGCACGGCCCTGACCTGCGGTGGGAGATACGCCACGGCAGCCGGTACGGTGGCCGGGCGGGCCGCGGACCGATCCGTCCGGCGCCGGCGGCGTCCCGCGCCTGGCCGAGTGTGCACACCCTCTTTTGCGGAGCATGCGATATCGGGCAGGCTAGTACCATGTTTCGACCACCGTTCCTGGCCCGTGTCGCCGCCGGAGCCGCCGTCTATGTCCTGGAGGAGACGCGACGGCTGCCTTCCGCGGCGGTCAAGTTCCCCGTCACCGCCGTGAGCCAGCTGCTGCAAGCGGGTATGCACGCCCAGCAGTTCGTCACCAGTCTCGCGATCAAAGGTGATTCGGTGTTCGACCGGATCGTCAACCGTCCGGAGGAGCAGCCGGAATGGGCCACCTTCGACGAGGACGACGACCTGCCGGTCCGCCGGCCCGGTGGGGCCGCGCCGGCGCGTGACAGCGGATTCGACCGGTTCGATTCCGATCCGGCGGAGGTGGAACTGGCGCTGCAGGAAACTCTGGCCGGTCTGCGTGCGATGCAGAACGGGAGCGCGGTACCCGAGGCCACCACCTTCGAGACCGAAGAGTGGGAGAAGCGGGTCGCGACGGAGCCCGCCCCGGAAACCGGCACCGCTGTCGCGGAGCCCGGGACAGCGCCTGCCCCGGAGGCCACGAGTGCCCCGGAGCCGGAAGCAGGCGATACCGCCCGAGCCGAGGCGAAGAACGACTCGGAGCCGGCGGATAACGCCGAGCCCGAACTTCCGGAGGTCGGCGCCCGCTACGACTACCCGAATATGACCCTCGCCCAGCTGCGCGGCCGGCTGCGCACCCTGACCGTTGCCGACCTGGTCGCGTTGCTGGACTACGAGCAGCGCACCCGGGACCGGGCGGCATTCGTCACCATGCTGACCAACCGGATCGCCACCGTGCGAGCCCAGTGACGGGAGCCGATTCGGTGTCCGCGGCCGGCCGGGCCGGTTCCGGCCGGTCCGGGCAGCCGCCCGCCCCCGCCAATTCCGCCGAACAGCCGTGGCCGGTGCGTTCGGTGTCGATGAAGGTCGCCCAGTGGATCGACCGGCTCGGCAGTATCTGGGTCGAGGGACAGCTGACCCAGATCAATCTGCGGCCCGGTACCCGCACCGCGTTTCTCGTCCTGCGCGACCCCGCCGCCGATATGTCGCTGTCGGTCACCTGCGATCCGGCGCTGCTGCGCGACGCCCCCGTCCCGCTGCAGGAGGGCAGCCGGGTGGTGGTGTACGGCAAACTGTCGTTCTTCACCGGTCGCGGCACCCTGTCGCTGCGGGTCACCGAGATCCGCCCGGTGGGGGTCGGTGAACTGCTGGCCCGGATCGAACGGCTCAAGGCGCTGCTGGCCGCGGAAGGGTTGTTCGACGAGCGCATCAAACGACCTCTCCCGTTCCTGCCCGCGACCGTCGGTCTGATCACCGGCCGCGGTAGCGCGGCCGAACACGATGTGCTGACCGTGGCCCGCGGCCGCTGGCCCGCGGTGCGGTTCGAGGTACGCAATACCGCTGTCCAGGGGCCGTCCGCGGTATCGCAGATTCTGGACGCGCTCGCCGAACTCGACCGTGATCCCGCGGTCGAGGTGATTGTGCTGGCGCGCGGCGGCGGCAGTGTCGAGGATCTGCTGCCCTTCTCCGACGAGACCCTGTGCCGCGCGATCGTCGCCGCGACCACGCCGATCGTCAGCGCGATCGGTCACGAACCCGATTCCCCGCTGTCGGACCTGGTCGCCGATCTGCGCGCCGCCACCCCGACCGATGCCGCCAAACGTGTCGTCCCCGATGCCGCGGCCGAAACCGCGCTGGTCCGTGAGCTGCGTTCCCGCTCCGCCGCCGCCCTGCGCGGCTGGGTTCAGCGGGAGGCCGCCGCGCTGGCACAACTGCGTTCGCGGCCCGTTCTGGCCGACCCGCTGCGCGAACTCGGCCATCGCCACGACGAGGTCGAACGCCTGCGCACCGCCGCCCGCCGCACGGTCACGGATCTGCTCCGCACCGAATCCACCACCGCCGGCCATCTGCGGCGCCAGCTGACCGCTGTCGGACCGGCCGCGACCCTGGCCCGCGGCTACGCTGTCGTGCAGCGAGTGGCGGGCCCCGAACGCCATGTGGTGCGCAGTATCGAGGACGCGCCCGCGGGTAGTCAGCTACGCATCCGGGTCGGTGACGGCGCGATCTCCGCCGCGGGCCTGGGCACGATCCCGCTCGGCGAGGGCCGCGCCCCGACCCGGCGCGGCGCCGAGCCACCCGCAACCGATACAGCCGAACCGCACAACACCGAGAGGACCTGACCGTGCCCGATACCAGCGCCACCGACGAGCTGGCCGAGATCGCCGGTTTCGGCTACGAACGCGCCCGTGACGAACTGGTCAATGTGGTGAAGATGCTGGAACAGGGCGGTATGGACCTCGACGATGCCCTGGCCCTGTGGGAACGGGGCGAGGCCCTGGCCAACCGCTGCGAGGAGCATCTGGCCGGCGCCCGCCAGCGGGTCGAGCAGGCGCTCGCCGAGTCCGAGCGGGAATAGCCGTTACCGGGACGGCAGCGGCTGCGCAGCCGCCACCGCCGCGGCCAGCGTCTCGAAGGCTGCGGTATCGCCGGCGCCCCGGATCAGTGCCCGGCTGTCCCCGAAGTCGGCGACCCATGCGGGTTCGGCGTCCGGCTCGTCGTACGCCACCCATTTCTGTCCGCCCGTTTCGTGGGTGCCGGTGGCGTATCGGGTGCCCACCACGTGATCCACCAGCACCTCTTCGGTGGCATCGCTCTGGTTCAGTTCCATGTAGGTCCCGGCACCGGTGATGTAGCCGATCGTGCTCACCGTGCCGCCCCCGGCGGCCGGGATGGTGTCACGACTGCCCGAATTCGGTTTCCAGTTCTCCGGCAGCGCCGGTTCCCGCACCGGGAACCGGAGGTTCTGCGCATCGGAGCGCAGGGCCGCGGCGGCGTCGAAACTCGGGATCGTTCCCTGTGTCGGGCCGTTCGCCGCGAAACTGCATTGGCTGGTGAGCCCGGCGAACACCACGGCGATCAGCACCAACGGGATCAGCGACCAGACGAGATCCCGGTAGTCGTTCATGATGCGTGGCTTCTTGTTCGGCACGCACCCAGTATCCACCGTGGTAGAGGCACCACCCTGCCCCGCCCCCGGTACTGCCGTACCAGCTGATCATTTCCATGGAACGGGTCAATGCGACAATTACCCCGAAGTTCCGACGCCAAGGAGGCACCCGCTATGACGGCATCCGCGACCCCTTCGAGCCGCCGCGAGGCGCCCGACCGCAACCTCGCGCTCGAACTCGTCCGTGTCACCGAGGCCGGTGCGATGGCGGCGGGCCGCTGGGTGGGCCGCGGCGATAAGGAAGGCGGCGACGGGGCGGCCGTGGATGCGATGCGGCAGCTGGTCAGCTCGGTGTCGATGAGCGGTGTCGTGGTGATCGGTGAGGGCGAGAAGGACGAGGCGCCCATGCTCTACAACGGGGAGAACGTGGGCGACGGCACCGGGCCCGAAGTCGACTTCGCGGTCGACCCGATCGACGGCACCACCCTGATGTCGAAGGGTTCGCCGGGCGCCATTTCGGTACTCGCGGTGGCCGAACGCGGCGCCATGTTCGATCCGTCGGCCGTGTTCTATATGCACAAGATCGCCGTGGGCCCCGATGCGGCCGATGTGATCGATATCTCGGCGCCGATGGCGGAGAACATCCGCAAGGTCGCCAAGGCCAAGAGCGCGTCGGTGTCCGATATCACCGTCTGCATCCTGGATCGTCCCCGGCACGCCGATCTGATCCAGGAGGTGCGCGACGCGGGCGCCCGGATCCGGCTGATCTCCGACGGTGACGTCGCCGGGGCGATCGCCGCCGCCCGTCCCGATTCCGGCACCGATATCCTCGTCGGCATCGGTGGCACCCCCGAAGGAATCATCGCCGCCGCCGCCATGCGCTGTATGGGTGGCGTGCTGCAGGGCAAGCTCGCACCGAAGGACGACGACGAACGCCAGAAAGCCATCGACGCCGGACTCGATCTGGACCGCGTGCTGGTCACCGAGGACCTGGTGTCCGGTGACAACGTGTTCTTCTGCGCCACCGGTGTCACCGACGGCGACCTCCTGCGCGGCGTCCGCTACTACGGTGGTGGCGCCTCCACCCAGTCGATCGTCATGCGGTCGAAATCGGGCACCGTCCGGATGGTCGACGCCTATCACCGGCTCACCAAGCTCCGCGAGTATTCCTCGGTCGATTTCCACGGCGACGAACACGCCAATCCGCCCCTGCCGTGACGGCGGGTGCCGGCGCGTGATTCGCGCGTCGGCACACCCGCTACAGCAAATATCGGGCATACGATCCTGCGCCTGTCGATTACAGGTACGATCCCCGTGACCACCGAAGGTGGTGGCGCCACGGATCTCGCGCTGGGTAGCCGTCGCGTAGCCACCTCAATGAGCCGGAGTGATGAGCCACGCGGCCGCGGCCGCGAATCACGCCGGCCTGTCGCGAGAGGATGGACATGCACCACTTCGCTCGACGTTCAGCAGGATTCACCATTGCGCTCGCGGCCGCGGGCCTGCTGGTTGCGGGCTGCGGCGACGACGACACCTCGGTGTCGGACACTGTCGGTTCGCTCACCTCGCAGGTGATGCCCGGCGAGAACACCGGTGAGGGCAACACCCCGCCCGGGTCGCCGGGCGCGGAGGGGTCGCCCACCGAAACCACCGGCGCCGAGGGCTCGCCCACCCCGGACCAGGACCCCAACGCCGACGCCGGCGAAACCACGGTGCAGACACCGGACGGCACCGAGGTCACGGTGTCCGGCAGCATCTATCAGAAATACAACGAGGCGGGCGGCCCGGCCGGCACACTCGGTATGCCCGAAGGCGAGGAGCAGGTCGCCGGTGACGGTGGCCGCTACCAGAACTTCGTCGGCGGCACCATCTTCTTCAGTGAGGACACCGGCGCCCACATCGTGTGGGGCGATATCCGGGAAGCGTGGGAAGCCAACGGCGGCGCCGAGGGCGAGCTCGGGTTCCCGACCTCGGACGAGCAGGATGCCCCGGAGGGCAAGATGAGCGAGTTCGAGGGCGGCACCATCACCTGGAACTCCTCCGACCGCTCCACCACCGTCACCCAGAATTGATTTCGGCGCAGGGGCGCTCGCCGCGGCGGGCGCCCCTGCTGCTGTCCGCGGAAAGCCGGCCGAAAACCGTTGCCGCGGCACACTCCGCACAGAATTCGCGATCACTTTTCGAGTGCTTCGGAAACCGTGCATGATCACCACCGGAACTGAACCCGTGACCGATAGTTCCCAACCCGACCCGGCGCCCACCCGATCTCCCCTCCGACCGGCTACCGTGTGTGCGTGCAGAATCTGTTGACCGACCGCGACCTGCTGGAATCCCTCGCGGTCGAGGTGGAACTGACCATACGGCGCCATACGGAAACCGCCGATGAATGGCAGCCGCACGACTACGTCCCGTGGGACGACGGACGCAACTTCGCCTTCCTCGGTGGCGAGAACTGGGACCCCGCCCAGTCCACACTGGGCGATACCGCACGCACGGCGCTGACCGTGAGTGTGCTCATCGCCGATAATCTGCCCTCCTATCACCGGGAGGTCGGCAAATATCTGCGAACGGGCGCGTGGTGGCGGTGGGTGGGCCGCTGGACCGCCGAGGAGGCCCGGCATTCCGTCCTGATCCGCAACTATCTGATGACCACCCGCGCCTGCGATCCGGTGGAACTGGAACGGTTGCGCATGGACCATATGACCACCGGTTTCCGCCGCGAACCGATGCATCTGCTCGATGTGCTGGCCGCCTGCGCGTTCGAGGAGAAGGCCTCCGCCATCCGGCACCGCAACACCGCGGCGCTCGGAGAGAACGAGCTGGTCACCGCCATCAGCGAGCGGATCGCGCGGGACGACGAAACCCAAGCGGAGGTTTTCGCCGATCTGTTGGCGGCCGGCTTCGAGCAGGCGCCGGACCAGGCCATGCGCGCCGTCGCCGACCAGATCACCGCATTCCGGGTGCCGTCGCTCACCCTGCCCGGCGGCCGCAGCAGCGACGAGGTGCTGGCCGAGGCCGGAATCTATGATCCGGCGAAACAGGACGAGCTGGTCTTCGCCCCGCTGCTGCAGCGCTGGAATGTTTTCGGCCGCACCGATCTCGGTGAAGCCGGCGAGGCGGCACGGGCCGAACTCGACCGCTTCCGCTCCTGACCGCTACGGGGCCGGTCGTCCCCCGGCCCCGGTACTCCCGGTGTGGTTCCGGTACCCCGGACACGGTCCACCAGGGCGTATTGCCGCGGCAGGCCGTCGCCACGCAGCCACCCGCGGCGCGATATGCACGACGGCCGCGGACCGGCACCGCCGGCACATCGCCGGACTGTGCCGGTTCCGCCGTCTACCGGCCCGACCGTCGAAGTTCGGGCGTGCGCCCCGGCTGCCGCCCGCAACTTCGCATCGACTTCGGCGAACGGGCGGTTTCAGTCCTTGTCGATATTCGTCATGGACAGCACATCCAGGCGCCGGTCCAATTCTTCCTCACTGAGTTCTTCGCCGACCAATCCCCGGTCGATCACTGTCTGCCGGATCGTCTTCTCCTCCCGCAGCGCCTGTTTGGCCACCGCCGCGGCCTCCTCGTACCCGATCGCCGAATTCAACGGCGTCACAATCGAAGGCGAGGATTCGGCCAGCGTCCGCAACCGATCGGCATTCGCGGTGAGACCGTGGATACACCGATCGGCGAACAACCGGGAGACCGCAGCCAGCAGGCGAATCGATTCCAGCACATTGCGCGCCATCACCGGAATGTAGACATTCAGTTCGAAATGCCCGCCCGCCCCGGCGAACGCCACCGCGGCATCGTTACCGACAACCTGCGCCGCTACCTGCGTAACTGCCTCGGGCAGAACCGGATTGACCTTGCCGGGCATGATGGAACTACCCGGCTGCAGATCCGGCAACTGCAGCTCCCCCAGCCCGGTCAGCGGTCCGGAACCCATCCAGCGGATATCGTTGGCGATCTTCGTCAGGCTCACCGCGACCGTGCGCAGCGCTCCGGAAACCTCCACCAGGCCGTCCCGCGCGGCCTGCGCCTCGAAATGATCCTCGGCTTCGCTCAACGCGTCGATCCCGGTGGTGCGCACCAGCTCCGCCACCACCTTCGTGCCGAAACCGGCGGGCGCGTTCAACCCGGTGCCGACCGCCGTACCGCCGATCGGCAACTCCCCCAGCCGCGGCAGGGTCGCCAGCAGCCGTTCCATCCCCGCCGCAACCTGCCGCGTGTATCCCCCGAACTCCTGCCCCAGTGTCACCGGCACAGCGTCCATCAAATGTGTACGACCCGATTTCACCACCGTGCGCCACTCACCGGATTTGTCCATCAGCGCGAGCCGCAGATGCTCCAGCGCCGGCAGCAGATCCTTGATCACGGCCTCGGTGGCCGCCAGATGGGTGGCGGTCGGGAACGTGTCGTTCGACGACTGCGACATGTTCACGTGATCGTTCGGATGTACCGTGACCCCGTTGCCCGCCGCGATCGAAGCGATCACCTCGTTGGCGTTCATATTCGAACTGGTCCCCGACCCGGTCTGGAACACATCGATCGGGAACTGGTCGTCGTGCCGCCCCTCGGCGATCTCCGCCGCGGCCGCGATCACAGCGTCGGCCTTCTCCGCGTCGAGCAGCCCCAGATCCCGATTGACGACAGCGCAGGCCCCCTTCAGCAGGCCGAGCGCCCGGATCTGCGCCCGCTCCAGCCCACGCCCGCTGATCGGGAAATTCTCCACCGCCCGCTGCGTCTGCGCCCGCCACAGCGCATCCACCGGAACCCGGACCTCACCCATGGTGTCGTGCTCGATGCGATACTGCGTCTCCTCGCTCATAACCCGACCCTATGCGCGCACCGTACGAAGTCGGGTTGCCACGCGTGAGGTCTCGGTCACCGGCATATACGCCGACAGTGCGCCACGACAGGTCGGATGAAACGTGGTTGCCGCGATGAGGATCTCGGCGCCTGGGCTGAAGGTCCTGGCCGGCGGGCCACAGCTGCTGCTGGATACAGCGCACAATCGGGTCGATCACACAACCACTGGCGAACCACACCGCGTTGTGCGCTCCGGCTGCGACTACTGGAGTTGTCTCGGCGCCGTGGATACGGGGAGACCCGACAGTGCGGCTGCCGACGCGGCGACCTCCTCCATCGACTTGTCATACATGCCGTCCATGAGGACCAGCGGCGAGAGGTAGGTCTTCTTGTTCAACTTCCCGAGCAGAGCCTGCCAGCGCGGGAGTTGGCGCAAGTAGAACTGGTCGTCGTGGAGTATGAAGGCGAGCACCTGCCTGCGGTCGCGGGGTGTCGCCCGGAGAGGGACGACCCTGATCTCCCGCACCGCTTCCCAGCCGATCCGCACTCCATCTTTCGGTGAGTGCAGGCCGTCGGCGTCGAGGATGGTGGGGTGACCCGGGATCGACCAGGACAGCAAATGGCCGAAGTACGCGATTATCGGAACGGCCGGAACCACGGCCGCCACAGCAATCGCAGGCGCCGAATACACCAGTCCGACAATGAGCGGTATGGCGACGAGCCCGAGAAAGGGGGGCATCAGTCGCAGGACACCACGAGTCGGCACCCTGATCTCCAGCCGCCCCGGCGTAGCAGGCACGACGGGCACCCGAGGCGCCCCGTTGCTGACATTCACCAAGCGGATCAGCGCGACCTTGCGGCGAGCCTCGACAACCCAGCAGACGAGCCACAATGCGATCACCACGAACCCGGCAGCCGGCATCGGCAGGATGTCCAGCACCACGAACAGCCCCAGCGGCAGTCCCACGCCCAAGCCGATGAGGAAGTAGACCAGAAAGATCCGGGTCTGCGAGCGGCCGAGCTTCTGCTCCGCGTACGCCCGCCCGACCCGGTCGGTTTCGGGATCGCCGGCAGGCTCCCCTCGCAGTAATGCCTTCCGGACAGAAGGGTCCAGATCGCGCCAGGTATTCATATTTTCCCTTGTTCAGACGGCCTAAAATCTCGGCCGATCCGTACAAGGTACGGGCTCCCACAAGATCTGAAAAGACCCTTTGTCTCACTCAGGCGAGCAGTTCCTCCGCCTCGACAACTTCCAGAGCCCTCCGCAGCCACTTCTGCAGCTGGTCGAGGTCATCGCAGGAGGTGATGGTTTCTCGGACCTGCTCGGACACAGCTATTCCACGGGCATCGAGGACGGTCAGGATCGAGTTCGCCTCCCCTTTTGCTTCACCCTTCGCCTCCCCCTCGGCGATGTACTTGCGGGCGAAGTCGCTGGTGAAGTTGTAATCACGCAGACCGGTGGACATAAAAGCCTCCCAAGCAGGACGAACAGCACGCGGCAGCATCGTCAGGATGAAGTCATGGTATCGCAGGGCCGGGTCCGCCCCCAGAGCTCGAAAACTCGCGGCCAGGGCCATCCAGATCCGGGTGTGATCGGGGTGGTGCGGGTGCGCGACGGCAGACAATACGGCCAGCTCCGGCAGCTCCGTCGCCACCTGCGGGTCGGTGACCACAGGTACCGTCGACGGGTCCAGGACCAGGGGCGTCACAGTGGTGGGCGGATTACCGAAGCCGATTTCGAGTGGTTTGGCAGCCCACTTCGCGGTCCGCCGGTCCGGGCAGACGACCAGGAGCAGGACCGGGCATTTCATCCGTGCCCGCAACGATGTGGTGTATACCGGCCACGCCCATGGCTTATCCGGGTCCGGGCGCAGCTGGATTTCGACCACGACCGCCAGGACCGTGTCGTCGCCTCGCCGGAACGCCAGTACCGCATCGGCGTAGTACTCGGTGGGTGCCACGACAGCGGCTCGTTCGGAGCGGGGTTCCACCGTCTCGTAATCGGGTAGCTCGCAACCGAGCGCGGTCAACAGCGAAGCGACCAATTGTGGCCGCTCCGTGAACATATCGATCACCACTTCATGCGGGGTCGAAGGCATAGCCCGCACCGTAGCGAGCACCACCGACAACTACTGAGCGACAGTCATTTCCGGTATGACTCGCACAACCACAACGAAGCCGTGACAGGTGCTCGTACCGCAGCCCCTATGACCGGAGCGGTTCAGTGATCCCCGGAGGCTGCCACCGACTTCCAGTGAGACTAGCGCCATCCGTATGGAGGCGGCCACTGTGGATGATGCTGTGCGGGGGCAGGGGCGTTCGACAGCGGACGATACTGGGATTGTTGCCTCGGAAAGTCCTGCGCGGTCATCGAGTCATAACCAGCCGGACCACGGCCCCCGTTGTCCGGCAGCCAGTCGTCTCCGGCGGCCGGTGCGCGCCATCTCGAAGGGTCCGGAACAGCTGTGTCCGGCCGGGCTGGTTCGATGGATGGGAGCGCGGCGGCAGCGCGCCGGTAGGCCTCGATGATGCTCGCCGCCAACGCGTCGGGCCCCGTGGCGAAAGCCTGCACATCGATGGTCAGACTGTGCAGGTGCCCGGAGGGATCCAACCCGATTCCGATACCCCGGACATCGGCTGTGGTGATGGCCGTCGACCCGCCCCGAGTCGGGGCGGGTTCTGTCACCCGGGCACTACTGGCGGGCGCGCTCCGGTCGTCGGACAGCACGATATTCAGGCCACTTCTGATCATGCCGATATCGGCTACCGCGGTCGACGAGGCCGCTCGCACTGTGGCGGTGACCTGGACCAGATACTGCACAGGCCCTGCGCTTACCAGGATGTACCGCGTATATGCGATGAACTCGCTGCCCTCGACCCGATACCTCCCCAATACCGCAACCGCCGGAAACCCGGCACAGGGGTAGGCATCAGCCTGGATGTCCTGCCACTCCGGCATGCGCCGCGAATCGGTGTATCCACAACGCAACAAGGCGGCGGAATCCACCGGCCGGTCCAGCCGGCCGGCCATGATGAGAACATTGTCCGACCAGCTCGTAGCACCCTCCGGAGCCGCTGCCCAGGCGCAGTACGCGCCGGGCAGAACCTCCCGAGGGATCTCCTGCCACTCCAGGGGAACGTCGAGCGATATTCGGGGCGCCGCAACGGTATCCGGATGGACGGGCGTGGAACGCACGGCGTTTTCTACGAGATATTCGGCAACGCTGGACGGTCCCGCCGAACTACTCGACGGTGAATTCATACGTCACCGCCATGGCTCTCCGAGGGCCCACCCGTTCCTTCGCCTCGCTGCTCGACTTGAATAAACCATTGCGGAATCTCCGGAAAGGTCAAAATACCTCTCTTCTCCGGGTGTTGATGCAAGAAAACAACTATCGAGAACAAAGAGTTCGGATCGCATCTATAGATATGCAGCGGGATGCCGAACACTCCGGGCTGATCGAACATCCTATGACTGGGAGGCGCTGACGAATCCGAAAGGTGAAGCTTCAAAATCGGCAGATTCTTCGCTTTTCCCGAAGAGAACGCCCCTGAATCAATCGTGACCACGTCCTCCCAGGGGACGAACTCGTTCTTCCCCTTTCCAAAAGGCATAGAAAGTCGTCGAACAATCCCCAACGGATGAACCCCAACCTGGATCGACCACCTACTGAGCGCGCCGAATAGCAGCACCGAGACACCCGTAACAACGGAAAAGATCAGGGCCACCGTCGCGCCGCCCGTATTGGATTTGGACATCGGGAGAAGGGCATCCCCACCTGCCCGCCAATCCAACCATCCACAGAATCCGTACACCGACATCCCGGCCAGAGCGGGAAGGAGGCGTGTCGACTCGAGGCGGTCAACGTCCAACCTGATGCCCGAACCGTACGTAGCATCGTTGTATGGCGTGATGCCCGCATTCCGGCGCGGAAAGTATCCGAAACCCAGAGAAGCGAAGAAATACGCAAGGCCAAGGAAGGCCAGAACCCCACCGATCGCCCCCAGAGTCACCACCGGACCGGCCCCCCACGGCGCCCCCAGTATCGGCGTTACGGCAAGCGCCGAAAAGATGATCGTAAAAGCAACCGGCACGATCACAGCAGACTTGGATCGGCCTTTCGGCCAACTCTCGATCCAGTCGACTTCGGGAAACACACCGTCTTTCATCACCATATCTTTTGAATTCCCTTGGAGGTCAGGTACGCCGCACCAGCAGCTACGCCTGCGCCGATGACGAACCCTGCGGCAGTACCCACACCGGGCACCGGCACCGCAGTACCGATCGCTGCACCGATGGAGCCTCCGCTGACCCAAGCACCGGCGACTCCCCCCGCGGCCATGCCCGCCACGGTACCGGCAGACTCACTGACAACAGCCTTCGTCGGGTCCATTCCCCCTTCGATGTCGTTGGTTATTGCGGGCACTGTACCTATCGCATTTCCGATTATCCCCAGCCGACTCAAACCGGTCGTATACTTACCGTCCGCGAAGGTCCCCCATTCTTTCACCCACTTCAGAACAGTGCCGTCGTTGGCACTTTTCGCCGCACCTTCCAAGCCCAATTTCACCCCGTCGGTCATCATGCCGGAGATTGATGCGGCTGTCATTGCCGGCACGTCCGGTTTCCAATGGGCCCACGGAGACTCGGCGATCCCGTCCGGCAACGCCTTGGGATCGTCGGTTTTGATCTGTTTGACGGCGTTCACGATGGCAGTGAGAGTTTCATCGGAAGCCATGCGTTCGAGTTCGGCGTTTGCGTCGGCGAGCCGTGCGCCCCACTGGGCGTCGGCGGTCATCAGGGCTTCTGCGAGCCCTGGTAGGCGGGCGAGCTGGATTCCGGCCTCGGAGTTCCAGTCCTCGACGCCACTCACGCTCCAGTCCTCGCCGACTACGACGGGCGCGTGCGCGTAGTTGCGGAACAGCACCTTGATTTCGGTGAGCGTATGTTCCATTGCCTGGTAGGCACCGGTTGCGGCCGCAGCAAGGTCGTCATAGGCCGTGGCGATGGCGCGCATCTGTACTTGTTCGCGGTCGGCCTTGCCTTCCGCCGCGACCTTGGCCTCGCCTTTCCACATGAGGCCGTTGTGCAGCGTGTCGTACATGGTGCCGGCGGCTTTGATGATTCCGTCGGCTATGCCCGTCGCGTTGGTCGTCACGGTGGGCAGGTTCGAAACGTCCCAGCTGAGAACTTCGGTCGGTGTCGCCATCCCGGACTACTTCACTGCATACGGATCGCCGGAATTGAGATCGACGGCAGCAGCGAGCCGATGGGCAGCGTCGACGTCGGTTCCGGTGAAACTGTTCGCCGACATCGCCAACAGGCCGGACAGCTGATTGAATCGCGCGCTGATCAGGTTCTTGGCCCGAGTGCTGGCCGCGTTGGAACCCATCAGCGCGGCACCGACAGCGGAGCCTCTCAAAGTATTCCCGGCTCGTTCAGCATCGAGTTTCGGGACTGCGTCGATATCGCTGGGCAGCAAAGCCAACGCCGCAGCTGCCTGCCGTAGGCTGTCCTCGTCCACCTCGATAGACATGTTCCCCCTTCGCCCTTACCTGCCCGGGGCCATAATCCGATCCACCAATTCGTACCATGATCGGATGTAGCGCTTCCGGTCGGATGCGCCGGAACAATGCGACGGGGGTGCACCGCGGACCGGGTCGGCCCGAAGCCCCACACGCACGGGCAATTCAACAATCCCCGGATAGGCCGGCGGACTTCATCCGCCGGCGCATCCGGCCCCCATCACACCGTGGTGCTATCGGTGCCTTGCACCGACACCGGCAGCGCCCAGGCCGGTGAGGAAACCGGCCCATTCCGCCGCGCCGAAGACCAAGGCCGGGCCGGTCGGATTCTTGGAATCGCGCACCCCCACTGTCCCACCGTCCAGAAACGCGACCTCTACGCAGTTTCCGTCTCCTGAACTCTTACTGCTCTTGAACCACTGGGCAGTGGATAGGTCCGTCATTGTTCCACTCCTTCAATGCCGCCTGCACCCGCTCACCAGAATCCTCCTCTGAGTAGGCCGTCCGCCGCACCCTTTCCCGGACTCTGGCGTACTTGGCAACCTCTGACTCATGTTCCAGATAAATCCTGCCGAACTGTCCCTCCACGTACACTACCGGCGTCTGTCGCAACCTTGATGTCGGCAACGGCGGCAGCTCGAACAGTACGAATGGTCCTGTGACCATGCCGATCGGATCCTTGGCGCAGCTGCCGACAATCCGCATGGTCACGTTCGGGCGGCGAGATACCGCCAACAGATGTGACATCTGGTCCGCGAGTACGGCCGGACCCCCTACCGCCGTGGTGAGCACAGATTCAGCAATCAGCCCTTCATAGTGAAACTCGCTCTTGTTCAACAGCTCTTGGCGCCGAGCTACCGCATCCAGAATCGATTCCACCTGACGCGACGGCATCTCCGGGAACTCTGCCCACAGCAATGCGCGGCGGTACTCCCTGGTTTGCAGCAATCCTGGAATCAGGCATGTCTCCCAGGAGAATACGTGATTTGCAGATTCTTCCAAGGTGACGAAATCACTGAAGTTGCTCGTGGGAACTACATTCCTTTGCGACAGCCACCAAGCTCCGTCGACCCCACCGGATTTCCTGATCGCCTGCGCCAGGTCGAGGACGATCAACCGTTCTTCGTCTGTACTGGAGAACGCGTTGCAGAGTGCGTTCATGGCCAGATCGGTGACCTTGGTCGGCCGGCCGTCCTCCAATCGTCCGTACGACTGCGGCGACACCTCCGCGACCCGAGCGGCACCGGACTGTGTCACCCCCTCACGCAGGCGCATTTTGCGCAGCTGACGCCCCAAGGCTCGCCGGGGAAGCATGGACCCACTACCCACGATAGTTACCCTCGCTAACTGGATTGTCTCGATATGGAAGGCGCCGTGGTGGAAATTCAGCTCTACCACGACATTTCCCCAGCGCAGAGGCCGCGCAACCGCGTGCCTTTCCTATCTACTGGAGATACGCCCGGCGCGGGTTGTTTCGTGACTCACCTTCGCGAAACGTCCCACCGCAACACCGAAAAGTTGTGGGAGGTCCGGCACTGTCCATGTGCCCCCGCCGGATACTGCGCCGGGCGTAGGCCAAGACTAACCCGAGGAGTGAAAGATAGTGGGCGATTGCACTTCTGCGCCACCGATCGCTACCGGTGGCGGCCCATACCCGCCGGTGCCCGCTGCCGTGGGAACAGCGGGGGCCGGACGGATATGGTTCAGAACGGGGCGATCAATTGTGTGAGTGCACGTTTCAGTTCGTCGTGCGAGACCGGGTCGATATGGAAGTCCTGGTACCGGTGCCGGTAGACGTAGCGGCCGTCGTCGGCGATATCGAACCAGCTGAGGTAGCGCGGTTCCGGCGGCTCGGAATCGCGGAGCCGGTGGCGTACCTGCAGGAACCCCGATCCCGCCCGGGGCGCTTTCAACATGCGGCGCATATGGTCCGCGGGTTGCGGTTTTCCGCCGTTCCAGATCTCGTAGGTGTCGCGCAGCCGATCGATACTCTCCACCAGCGGCGGGCGGGTGCCCTTGGGCAGTTCGCCGAGGATCTGCAGGAAGATTCGCGGGACGATCGCCGTCGTTCCGATCTGCACCACGAACTTTCCGTCGAAATCGGTTGCGGTGCCCGGGAACTGAACCACCGTAACTCCGGCGGTGCCCGCGAAGGCACCGTAGGCGCGAATCCGGCGGCGTCGGCTGCCCGACAGTGTGAGCGTGGCTTCGGGATCCGCCGCGGCCCGCAACGCGGCCGTGAGATCAGGGTCGGCACCACGCGGGTATTCGGTTTCGATCCGGGCCGCCAGCCGCTGGTACTCGTCCTCCCACTGCACCGACGAACGCAACTCCAGCGGATACGGGTAGCGGTCCTTACCCGTCTCCTTCCAGACGTGCATGAACTCGTCCGGCGTGAACTCCCATTTCACCGACGTTCTCCACGGTCATCGGCCGGTTGCGCCGCGGGGGCGTCGCCGCCCAGCACACCGTCCAGCAGTTGGGGCCGGGCACCGAACAACTCTTCCTCGCGATCATGAACGAGGTAGTCGGGCACCTTGTGCTCCTCGTCGTCCTCGCCCCGCCTGGCGCCCGCACCGCCACCCATCATCCCGGGCATACCCGACATCGCCCGGCTTGTACCCGCAGCGGCAGCCGCGGCCGCGGGCCCTCCGGCCGGACCGTTCGGCGCACCGCCGGGAGCTCCCGGGACAGTCTTACCCGGTGCCTGATTCTGCGGCGGCGCACCGCCGGGCATCCCGGGCGAACCGGGAGTTCCGGTAGGTACGCCGGGCGCGCCGGGCGTGGTGGTCGAGGACGTGGTCCGCTGTGGATCACCGGCCGGGTTGCCGGGAGCGGTACCCGGCGGTTGCGAGGTGGTGGGATTCTCGGTGCTGCTCGCCGTGGTCGCCTGGGGTTCTTCTGTCGAACCAGGGGTTTCCTGGGATTGCTCGCCGGTTTCGTTCTGCCCCGGATTCTCACCGTTCGGCACCTGCGTGCCGGGTCCAGAGGTGGTGCCACCGGGTCCGCTGGCAGTCGTCCCGTTCGGTCCGGCCGGACCGGGTTGGTCGCCCGGCATCTGAACCGGGACAAATGTCGGCACGCCCTCACCCGCAGGTTGGTATGTGGGCTTGTAAGCCGTGTTCATCACTTCGACGGCGGCCAGCCGCTGATCTTCCTTGTATGCGTCGAATGCCGCCTGGGCCGCCGGGTCGGCCGCGCTGACCACTGTCTCGGCAATCCGTCCAGGGTCGTTCACGGTTGTGGTCACGGCGGTACCGCCAGGGGCCGCCCCCGGGGTAGGCGGTGGCGGTACGGACTTCTTCACGACTTCTGCGCCGTAGGCGGCCGCGTGGATACGCATACCTACGGCGTTGAGAACCTCTTGCACATCGGTCGCCTGATCGAAGAAGGTTCGCGAAGCTTGGTTCGCCGCGTCCGCAAACTCGCCTGCCATACCATCGGAGAGCTCGCGCTGAATGGACAGCAAGGAGCCGAACAGTGCGCCGCCCAGAGAGTTGGCGATGTCTTGATAGCGTTCCGCAATGCCGTGCATAACGCCAGGAAGCATTTCCTCGACCTTTGCATGGATCTCTTCATGCGAAAGCCCTTCGAAGAACTCCATCCGAGTGATGTAAGCGGGATCCTGCCCACCATGTGACACCTGGGAACCGAAATACTGCGCGCCGGTTATGCTTTGCTGCCCAGACACCCGAACCTGCATGGATTCGGGGCTGAGCGCCTGTGCTGGACCGAATTGTCCGAGCGGTGGAGTCTGCTCCCCTTCACTCACGGCTCAGTTCCCTTCACCGATCTCGGGTTCCAGCGCCTGAGCTATGCCGAGAACACCATCGCACCTATCCAATCCGGCCTCCGAGGCCGCGAAGGTGCGTGTGGTCGTCATCATCACAAAACCGGCCTTCGTGCGCAGATGAATGCTGCAAGTCTTCCTCATCTGAGGGTCGCGCACCCACATCGCCTCACGGCCATTGACTGTCAGCGGCTCGCTGTTGGCACCGTTCTTCTGGAAATCCTCTTCCCAGGTGACATTTCCGGAATTGATCTGGAGATTCCAGTGAGCGCTGTCGAAGTCGCATGTCAGAAACGAATATTCCGCGACAAGATCGTCACCGCGACGCCTGGTGGACGGGTCGAGACCGGCTGCCTCTACAGCTTGATCACTGATCCAGGTGCATGGGTCGAATACTACCTGGGGGCGTTCGCCTGTAGAGTATTCGTTCTCCAAAGGAGGAGGCTGCAATGCGGGGTCTGTCAATGTCGGACGCGCTGCCGATGAGGGCTGCGACGACTCCGATACCGGCACGGCGGAACCGGTTTCATCGTCGCTCTCCGCGCATGCGGGCATCAACAGCCCTACAAACCCCGCGCATACAACCGCTGTCGCATGCATGGAAAGCCGTCTCATTGCTCCACCTCCACGGATTCGAGCGCTCGCCTGTTCATCGCATCAGCTTCTTCGAAGGCGCCCCCGGCCTGAAGGAAGGCCGCCGCCATCCGCAACGCGGCCTCCCGAACCCCGGACACGGCTTCCATTGTCGCAAGCCCTTTATCGACGAAACCTCCCTGGAGTTCCTTCGACGAATCGAAGCCGCCGAACCCCTGAAGATCCATCAAACGCTGCGTTGCGGCAACCTGCTGATCGAGACAGGTTTCCACGAGCCGGGTGTAAACAGCTGCGCAGCGCTCCGCAGTTCCCCGCTCCATCCGGAAAGTCCCCGCCACAGCCTGCTGATACAGCGCGTTCGCGGTCCCCTGCCCCACGTCCATAGCGCTCGGCCCACCCTTCGTCAAACTATCGGTCACCATACCTGACGCAGCCCGGCCCACATCGGTTCCGCCGCCTGGCGACCGACCACCATCTACCACACTGGGACAGCTCACCACTATGCCCGGTTTGCCGGGTTCGGCTATCTGTGCCGGCCAAGAGCTTCCAGCGGACAAACAGCGCTGGCCAGCCGGTAAGGATTGGCCCGCGGTTCCGACGTCAGCTCTCCAGGAACACCGTATTGCTGCACAGCCACCGGCCGTCGACCTTCTCCAAGGTCATGCTCATCGATGTGTATGCGGTTCTCGGCTCCGGACGCCCCACATTGGTGACCGTTCGGTTGCCGGTGAACAGCACCTCCGCGGTGCGCTCGTCGCCGGATTTGAAGAAACACTCCGTTTCACTCACACGCGACGTGCCCTGAGCTTCCTGCATGATCTTGACCAGTTCTGTCCTGCTTCTTTCGAAGTTGGCCCGGGCATTCCCTGTGGTGTTATCGATCATTGCCTATAGCTCTTCGTCGGTCTTACCGAGTTCCGACGTCATCAGTATCGTGCCGATCTCGCACGCCCGGACCTCCAATGCCTGCTCACTGTCCTGTTCGGAGACAACCTGCCGTGCGTCGGCGCCGATGTTCATCGCCACTACAACCCCGGCGCTTACACCTCCGACCAGCACGATCGCACCGAATATGGAAGCGGCTACCGCTATCCATCGCCGTCGACGCGGGGCTTGAGGCATCGGTCCAGCGGGAGCAGCGACCACCATCGGGGAAGCGACCCCGCGCACCGCATCGGCCGCAGCGGCGGCGAACTCACCACAACTACGGAACCGTTCCTGCGGGTTCTTCGCCATCGCCCGCGCCATCAACGAGTCGAATGCCGGTGGAAGGCCTGGATTCCTACTACTCGGGGGTGGAACCGGAAGGTTGAGGTGACTGTGAATGAGCTGAGCAGTGGTGGACGCCGGGAAAGGAGGCGCACCGGTGAGCATGTGATGGAACGTCCCGGCGAGCGCGTAGACATCAGCGCGCCCATCCATGGCGGTGGATGGATCGAACTGTTCCGGAGCCGCGTACCGGAAACTCGCGTACACCTCCCCGGTTCGGGTGAGTCCCACCGATTCGTCCAGCGCCTTGGCAATGCCGAAATCCGCGAGCAGAACCCGCTGCTGCGGGCTACGGGTCAGCAGGATGTTCGCCGGCTTCACGTCCCGGTGCAGGATGTTGTGCTGGTGCGCGTGATCGAGGGCCCGGGCTGCCTCGGTGAGAATCCACACTGCGTAGTCCGGAGCCAGGGCACCGTTACCCAGCAGCGCGGCGATATCGGTGCCGTCGACGTACTCCATGGCGATCCAGAGCCGTTCCGCGTACTCACCCCGGGCATACACACTCACGATATTCGGATGCGCCAGTCGAGCGGCGGTATCGGCCTCACGCTGGAACCGCGCCCGAACACCGGGGTCACCGGCCACTGCACCGCCGAGCAGTTTCAAGGCGACCGGACGCGGCAGATCGCGGTCCTGCGCCAAGTAGACCTCGCCCATACCACCGACACCGAGCAGCCGTTCAATTCGGTAACCGGCGAATTCGTCACCTTGTGTCAGCGCCACCCGGTTCCCCTCCGCGAATCGAAATCCCGGGTAACCCTACTCGACCATCGGCCGCCAACATCCGCTCGGCGGCGCGCCTCGGCACCGGATTCTCGACCGGCCATTCCACGAGAACCCCATTCTTCTTCGACTCGGAGTCCGACTGAGGCGACGTGGGTTTCCGGTCACGGTCCACGGTCTGGGCCGCAGCGGGATCAGGGAAGCGCGGCGGATACCGCATCCATACCTCGGGCCGAAGCCTTCCGAAGACGATGCCGTCCATTCCACGGAACGCCCTGCGCCCGCCACTCCGGAGCGGCATAGTGAGGCACATCACCACATCAACCCGGCGCGTATCACTGCGTCCGAGTCGAACGAGGAGCTCCTCATGACCTACGCCAAGCCCGGTGCCGACGGCAGCATCGTCAGCTATGCGAATCGATACGATAATTTCATCGGTGGTGAATGGACCGCGCCTGTCGAAGGGAAGTACTTCGACAATCCGTCGCCGGTCGACGGTGAAACCTTTTGTGAGGTAGCGCGTTCCACCGCACCCGATGTCGAGTTGGCGCTGGATGCCGCGCATGCCGCCGCCGACGGCTGGGGCGCGACCTCCGCGACCGAGCGGGCGAATATCCTGAACAAGATCGCCGACCGGATCGAGGACAATCTCGAGGCCCTGGCGGTGGCGGAGACCTGGGAGAACGGGAAACCGGTCCGCGAGACCAAGGCGGCCGATCTGCCGCTGGCGGTCGATCATTTTCGCTATTTCGCCGGCGCGATCCGGGCCCAGGAGGGCGGGATCAGCGAGATCGATGCCGATACGGTGGCGTATCACTTCCATGAGCCGCTCGGGGTGGTCGGGCAGATCATTCCGTGGAACTTCCCGATTCTGATGGCCACCTGGAAGCTGGCGCCCGCGTTGGCAGCGGGGAATGCGGTGGTGCTGAAACCGGCGGAGCAGACGCCGGCGTCGATTCTGAAGGTGGTCGAATTGATCGCCGATCTGCTGCCGCCGGGCGTGCTGAACGTGGTGAACGGGTTCGGGGTGGAGACCGGTAAACCGCTGGCGTCGAGCCCGCGGGTGGCGAAGGTGGCGTTCACCGGGGAGACCACCACCGGTCGGTTGATCATGCAGTACGCCAGCGAGAACATCATCCCGGTGACGCTGGAGCTCGGCGGTAAGAGCCCGAATATCTTCCTGCCGGATGTGATGGCCGCCGATGACGATTTCCTGGACAAGGCGGTCGAGGGGTTCGTGATGTTCGCGCTGAATCAGGGTGAGGTCTGCACCTGCCCGTCGCGTGCGCTCATCCATTCGTCGATCTACGACGAATTCATGGCCCGGTGTGTGGAACGGACGAAGGCCATCGTGAGCGGCAACCCGCTCGACGACGCCACCATGATCGGCGCGCAGGCCAGTAACGATCAGTTCGAGAAGATCATGTCCTATATCGATATCGGCCGGAAGGAAGGCGCCGAGGTGCTGACCGGCGGCAACGCGCGCACGGTCGACGGCTACCCGAACGGCTTCTACGTGGAGCCGACCATTTTCAAGGGCAGCAACGATATGCGGATCTTCCAGGAGGAGATCTTCGGCCCCGTCGTTTCGGTCACCACCTTCGATTCCACCGAGGAAGCCCTGAAACTGGCCAACGACACCCTGTACGGCCTGGGTGCCGGGGTGTGGACTCGCGACGCCAACACCGCCTACCGCCTCGGCCGCGGTATCAAGGCGGGCCGGGTGTGGACGAACTGCTACCACGCCTACCCGGCGCACGCGGCGTTCGGCGGGTACAAGAAGTCCGGGATCGGCCGGGAGAACCACGCCCAGATGCTGGACCACTATCAGCAGACCAAGAACCTGCTGGTCAGCTACTCGGCCCAGAAACTCGGATTCTTCTGATGCCGGAGCCGAACCGGGTGGAACTCACCGCGGCCGCCGCCCGCCTGCTGCACGAGTTGATCGAGCGGCACGGCCCGGTGATGTTCCACCAGTCCGGCGGCTGCTGCGACGGCAGCGCGCCCATGTGTTACCCGCGCGGCGAGTTCCGGGTCGGCGGGCAGGATGTGCTGCTCGGGGAGGTCGATGCGGATACACCGTTCTGGATGAGCGCCGACCAGTACGAATACTGGAAACATACTCATCTGACGGTGGACGTGGTGCCCGGCCGCGGCAGCGGGTTCTCGCTGGAAGCGCCGGAGGGGGTGCGCTTCCTGATCCGTTCCCGGCTGCTCACCGACGACGAATTCCTCCAACTGGAATCCGCGCCACCACCGAGGACAGGCGGCTAGTAGAACACAGGGTACATGCGCATGTCATGCGCATGTACCCTGTAGCCATGAGCGTTGCCATCCAGATCAAAGACGTACCGGAAGAAGTGCGTGATGCGATCGCACGGCGAGCCGCGTCGCGGGGCCAATCGACTCAAGCCTACTTGCGGGCGCTATTGGAGCGGGAGTTCCGCGCCGAGCGCAACAGGCACCTGATCGAAAGCCTTGTCGGGCGCCGCACCCTGGCGATGGATGCCGACGAAGTAGTCGCAGAAATCCGGGCCGGACGCGAGGCCGACGAGTGATCGTCGTCGATGCGAACGTCATGGTCATGGCACTTGCCGGCCCTACAGATCGAGGAGATGCCGCGCGGTCGGCGCTGTTCGCGGACGATGATTGGGCAGCGCCGGCCCATATGCCCTTGGAAGTCCTGCGGACACTGCACAAAGCCGTGTTGACCAACCAACTCCCCGACGAAGACGCCCACGCTGCTTTCCGGGCAATTACTGCGATGCAGATCACCTACCTCGAAACGGACTCACTGCTCTTGCAGACCGTGTGGAAATTGCGGCACAACGTTTCCGTCTACGACGCGGCGTATCTGGCAGTAGCCGCGGTGCATGATGCGCCTTTGATAACTTTCGACGCTCGGCTGGCAAAAGCGGCAATCCAGAGCATGCCCGATCTCCAGGTGACGGTCCTGCAATAGGACGGAGTCGCGCCGGGCTACTGCCTCGGCGAGTTCAGGAATGCTCGCGCAGGTACTCCAGATAGAAGCCGCGCAGCGCCTCGGCGAGATAGCCGTCACCGGCATGGACGTAATCGTCGAGCATGGGAACCACCCATTTGATATCGGCCTCGCTCTCCCCGACCCGCCCCGCCGTGGCTTCCGCGGCAGGTATGCGGGTGAGCAGCTGCCAGAGGAAACGGATATCGCCGTGCCGCACCGCGAGCTTGACCGCCCGGTCGTGCAGTTCCTTCGACGACAGGCCTTCCAACTCCTCGTTCGTGCCCATACGCCGACTCTAATCCCGCCCGTGGCGTCGGGTCGCGTTTCCGGCCGGGAGCTTCGTCCCGCGTGGCGCTCCCGGAGCGGCCGGCGCGCGTGATGCGATGGCGTCATGACCGACGAGACCTACCCCGTCCCCAGCGGCTTCCAGGTCAAACGGGCCTACGAGGCCCCGGAACCGGATGACGGTTACCGGGTGCTGGTCGATCGGCTGTGGCCGCGCGGGGTCACCAAATCCGCGGCCCGGATCGACGAATGGGCCAAGGACCTCACGCCTTCGACAGAGCTGCGCCGCTGGTTCCACGAAGCCCCGGAGACCCGCCGCGACGATTTCGCGGACCGGTATCGCGAAGAACTCGCGGGACGGGCGGCCCGGGAGGCGCTCGTCCGGTTACGCGGCCTGGCGCGGACCAATCCGCCGGTCACCCTCATCACCGCGGTCAAAGATCCGGGTAGCAGCCATATTCCCGTACTGATGCAGGCCCTGGGCGAATAGCCTGACGTGTCGGCCGGGGCGAATGTGGGGCGAACCCGGGCATCGGGCTCCCGCCGGCGGCCATCCGCTGACGATATCCGAACGAACTCGCAAATAGCCTGTCTGACCTGCCCGAATATTCCGATTCGGGGCCCCGTTCACACCGAATTCATCAAACCCTCCCGCATTTCTGCGAGCGCACAGGGGCTGGTACGGGGTAGCTTCGGAGTGGCGGGTCACGCGTTGTGGCTCGCTCGGGAGGTCCTGACCGTGACTGAGCAACTCAGTACGAGGGGGCCGGCACCCGGCCCTCGTGGCTGCTGACGCACCCCGTCAGCAGCCATCCGGACCGACCGGCCCAGCGAGACTGTCTGTGTGGGTGCCGCGCAGACCTAGGAGCCTACCGTGACTGATAATCGCTCCGTATCCGCCCCCTCGGCGAATTCTCGCTTCATTGAGAAAGGTTTGAAGACCTTCGTCATCGACACCTCCGTGCTGCTGTCCGACCCCTGGGCGGTGACCCGGTTCGGTGAACATCAGGTGGTGTTACCGCTGGTCGTGATCAGTGAACTCGAAGGTAAACGGCACCACCACGAACTCGGCTGGTTCGCCCGGGAAGCCCTGCGCATGCTCGACGATCTGCGGGTGACCCACGACCGGCTGGACGAGCCGTTGCCGATCGGCACCGAAGGCGGCACATTGCAGGTGGAACTGAACCACACCGATCCCACGGTGCTACCGGTCGGTTTCCGCACCGAGAGCAATGATTCCCGCATCCTGGCCTGCGCGTTGAACCTCGCCGCGGACGGCCGCCAGGTGGTGCTGGTGTCCAAGGACATCCCGATGCGGGTGAAGGCCAGCGCGGTAGGTCTACGCGCGGAGGGATATCACGCCCAGGACGTGGTGACCTCCGGTTGGACGGGTATGGCCGAAATCGACACCGCCTCCGAAATCGTCGACCAGCTCTACAGCGAATCGGTCGTCGACCTAGACGAGGCGCGGGAACTGCCCTGCCACACCGGGATCCGGCTGCTGGGCAACAATTCCAGTGCACTCGGCCGGGTCACCGCGGACAAACGCGTACAGCTGGTACGGGAACGGGAGGCGTTCGGGCTGCACGGCCGGTCCGCGGAACAGCGGATCGCGCTGGATCTGCTGCTGGACGAAAGTGTCGGCATCGTCTCGCTGGGTGGCCGGGCCGGTACCGGTAAATCGGCGCTGGCGCTCACCGCGGGACTGGAAGCCGTGCTGGAGCGGCGCACTCAGCGCAAGGTCGTGGTGTTCCGGCCGTTGTACGCGGTAGGCGGACAGGAACTCGGCTATCTTCCCGGTAGCGAGAACGAGAAGATGGGCCCGTGGGCGCAGGCCGTTTTCGATACGCTCGACGGGCTGGCCAGCCGCGAGGTGATGGAGGAGGTCCTCAGCCGGGATATGCTCGAAGTCCTTCCGCTGACCCATATTCGGGGTAGGTCACTGCACGATTCGTTCGTGATCGTGGACGAAGCCCAATCGCTGGAACGTAATGTGCTGCTCACCGTTCTGAGCCGGTTGGGCAGCGGGTCCCGCGTGGTACTCACCCACGATGTGGCGCAGCGCGACAATCTGCGGGTGGGCCGGCACGACGGTGTCGCGGCGGTGATCGAAAAACTCAAGGGCCACCCCTTGTTCGCGCATATCACCCTGACCCGCAGCGAGCGGTCGCCGATCGCCGCACTGGTCACCGAGATGCTGGAGGAGTACGCGCCGAGCGCCTGATCCGCGCATAGCCGGGCGGCGCCGTATCCCGGGACCGCACAGGTCCGCAACGTACGGCGCCGGCCGTCCGTCGAACCAACCGGCGAGGCCGTTCGAGGGCCGCTACGGCGCCCTCGAACGGCCGTTTTCACGAGTCGGCCGATTGTTGGCCGCGGCGGGGTTGCTGCGGTGGCGACGTGGTGCTCAGCGGCCGAGAACGGCCTTGACGAGACCCATCGCGGTACCACGCAGGAAGTTCTCCCAGCTGAAGTGGTCGTGCCAGAGGATGATCCGGCCGTCCACCAGTTCGAAGGTCCCCATCACCCAGAACTCGATACCGACGGGACCGAAGCGCAGGATATCGGTGCGATCGGTGAGCACGACCGCACCGTCGGCGGCGATATGGTGCATGCGCGCCGAGAACCCGAACTGCTCCCGGTCCAGCCCGCGCAGCAGTTTGCCGACCCGCCGCGCACCGCGCACATCCGGTAGCGAGGTGTTCTTCCAGACGATATCGGGATGCACCAGTTCCAGCGCTTCGCCGATCGCGCCGATCTCCATCGCGGTGAAGAATTCGCGGACGGTGGTGACCGCGTCCTGGTTCAACTCGGTTTCCATCTCACGAGCCTAGAGCAGGGCCGCGCTGCGCGCCGGGGCTCGGCGCCGGAAGTCCGGACCGGACTCGGGAAGCCAGAGCAGCTCGACCTCGTCGAACCGGACGGTCATACTGTGCCGCCGAGCCCGAAGTACACCACCCTCACGGTGGACCAGCCCCTCGTCGAAGTCGATCCGTAGTTCGCCGCGATGGGGGTCGACCTCCCGCACGACACCACAGACATCCCAGAACGGCCCGACGGGAAAGTAGACGACGTCACCCGGTGCGTATTCGGTAGTCCCCACACGGGCACTCCAGCCGTCACGCCCGCCGCGCGAACGGGTTCCGTTCGGCCCGTCGCCGACCCGGCGGCCGCACGTCGTTTCCGAGGGCCGGCTGCGTACAGCGGGCAACAAGGCCTGGACGACCGGATCGGACGTGTTGCGCCCGAGCCGGTTCCGTCGCGTGGGCTCTCAGCCCAGGAGGTTCCAGTCCTCCAGGTCCTGGTACAGCGGGAAGTCCTGGGCCAGTTTCGACACCCGGGCGCGCAGTGCGTCCAGATCGGCGCCACCGGCGAGGGCGGTGCCGATGATATCGGCGACCTCGGTGAACTCGGTATCGCCGAAACCGCGGGTCGCCAGGGCGGCGGTGCCGATACGCAGACCGGAGGTCACCATCGGGGGGCGCGGGTCGAACGGGACCGCGTTCCGGTTCACCGTGATACCGACCTCGTGCAGCAGATCCTCACCCTGCTGGCCGTCGATATCGGAATTGCGCAGATCCACCAGGACCAGATGCACATCCGTACCGCCGGTGAGCACGCTGACCCCGTTCTTCGCGACATCGGCCGCGGTGAGGCGTTCGGCGAGGATCTTGGCGCCGGAGATCGTGCGCTGCTGGCGTTCCGCGAACTCCGGCGTGCCCGCGATCTTGAAGGCCACGGCCTTGGCCGCGATCACATGCATGAGCGGGCCGCCCTGCTGACCCGGGAACACCGAACTGTTCAGCTTCTTGGCGTAATCCTGCTTGGCCAGGATCAGGCCGGACCGCGGGCCACCGAGCGTCTTGTGCACGGTCGAGGAGACGACATCGGCGTAGGGCACCGGCGACGGATGCAGCCCGGCCGCGACCAGCCCGGCGAAATGCGCCATATCCACCCACAGGTAGGCGCCGACCTCATCGGCGATCTCCCGGAACGCCGCGAAATCCTGATGCCGCGGATACGCCGACCAGCCGGCCACGATCACCTTCGGCCGCGATTCCCGCGCGATCGCCCGGACATTGTCCATTTCCACGCGATGGTCCTCTTTGGACACACCGTAGGAATGGACCTCGTACAGCTTGCCGGAGAAGTTCAGCCGCATGCCGTGGGTGAGGTGGCCGCCGTGCGCGAGGTCCAGGCCGAGCAGCCGGTCGCCCGGATCCATCAGCGACATCAGCACCGCGGCATTGGCCTGCGCACCCGAATGCGGCTGCACGTTCGCGAAATCGGCGCCGAACAGTGCCTTCGCGCGCTCGCGGGCCATGTTCTCCACGACATCGACGTGCTCGCAACCGCCGTAGTAACGGCGGCCGGGGTAACCCTCGGCGTATTTGTTGGTGAGCACACTGCCCTGCGCCTGCAGCACCGCGCGCGGCACGAAATTCTCCGACGCGATCATCTCCAGGGTGTCGCGCTCACGGGCGAGCTCACCCGCCATCGCGGCGGCGAGCTCCGGATCGAGCTCACCGAGAGACTGGGTATTGACAGAGGCGGTCGTCTGCGTCACGGCGCCAGTCTATGTTCATGGTGGTGCCTCCGGCGGCGCGGGGTCGGGGGGTGTTGCGTCCTGCGCTCGTAGGTTGACACCGGCCTCGAGGTTGATGGCCGCTCTCGCAGGTCGACGTGGCTCTCGCAGGTCGACGTCGGTCTCGCAGGTCGACGTCGGTCTCGCAGGTCGACGTCGGTCTCGCAGGTCGACGTCGGACTAGCAGGGTGACGTCGGGCTTGCAGGGTGACCTAGCTCTCGCAGGTCGACGTTGGTCTCGCGGTAGGCCGTCCGTGAAGGGGCGGGCTGTAATTTTGGAGACGCTCCGCGTCTCGAGGGTGGGGCCCTTGGGGGCCCGGTTCTTCACTCCTCCGCTCCTCCGCTTCGCTCCCCCGCTCCGTCGCTCCAGAACCGGGCGGGCCCCACCCCGGGAACGTAAACGGTTCGGGGAGGTAGTGGTGCAGGGGCTCGGTTCCCGGGATCGGGGACCGAGTCGCCGAATTGATCAGCGCAAGGACGACGGGATGAGGGGGTCGTCCAGTAGGCGGCGGAACCGGTCGGCGCGGTCGTCCGCATCGGCGGCACGGTCCAGCCAGCCGCCGAGCAGTTTGTAGCCCTCCACGTAGGTGCTGATGTAGGCGCGCCACAGCGGGGACGACAGGAAGCGCAGGGATTGGCGGGCGCGGTCGGGGGTCGTCAGCGACCAGCGTTCCAGGAAGCCGGCCACCTCGTCGGCGTCCTTGCCTTGATCGTGCAGCATGAGCGCCGCGTCCTGGCGGACACCGAGCAGCTGCGCCGAGGCCTCGGACAGGCGTTCGGCGCGTTCACCGTCGAACCGCAGGCCCAGGTCCGCGTAGATCTCCTGCGCCCATTTCCCCCAGCCGGGGCCGATGATCGAGCGCAGCGCCAGATCGGCGAGACCCTCGGCCATCAGGCACTGCGGCGTGTTCACCAGGAAGATGGTCTGCTCGCCGTGGCCGGCGGCCACCAGCCCGGCTTCCTTGCGGCAGTGCTCGGTGTGATGACCCGGGTACGCCTCATGGGCGATGAGCTTGGGTAGTACCGCCATGTGCTGGCGCAGATCGGAGTTGATCGCGACCTTCGAGCGGTAGTTCCCCAGGTAGTAGTTGAACCCGGACCACGGCTTGTCGCCCACCACCTCGTAGGTGACGTGTTCGTGGTCGGGTAGCGGGTACCGCGCTCGCACGAGCTCGCGCAGCGCCCCGGAGAACGCGTGCACACAGTCTTCGAGCCGGTCCGGTGGGATCTCGTCGGCCTTGCGGTGGGCGGCCATCCGTTCGGCGAGCGGTCCCTCTCCCTCCAGCACTTCGCCGATCTTCTGGTGTGCCTCCCGGTATTCGGCCGGATCGCCAGGGGCGATATCCACATCGAAGTACCTGCTGACCTCGTCGACGAAGCCGATCTCTTCGCCCGCGAACTTGCGCGCAGAGCACTCCAGCGCCCGCAGGTGCGCGTCGAGGAACGCGGTGCGTTGCGGCCCCAGCCCGGCGGCCAGGAGTTCGGCGCGCAGCCGCGTGGCGGTAGTGGCCAGCTCACGGGGTTCGGGACGGGGCCCGTTCTCGATATCGCGCCGCAACTGAGGGGCGCCGGTGTAGGCGTCGACGAATCCCTCTTCGAGCCGGTCGAATGCCAATCCGAGCCGCAGGTATTCCGTTACCACAGGATGGGCTTGCATCCATCCGACGATAGCCGCGAATGCGGGCTCTCGCGGTCCGGCCCGGCACATACCTGCTCACCTGTTCGAATGACCGCGGTGTGCTGTGGTTATGCCGACTCGTAATGGACCCCCTCGTCGGTCAGCTCGTACCCGAGGGGCAGAATTCAGCCATGAGGGCACAGCCAGAGCGCCGGACCGACCGCACCAGAGGTCACCGAGATCAGGGCATCTCACAGGTACGGCACCGTGAATACGAGTGTCCGGCAGAGTGGAGCGCTGAGTAGATGGCCAAGGCGAGCGAGCCCAGTCCGTATGTGGAATTCGATCGGAAGCAGTGGCGCGAACTGCGCAAATCGACTCCGCTGGTACTCACCGAAGAAGAACTGATCGGGCTGCGGGGCCTGGGCGAGCAGATCGACCTGGAAGAGGTCGCGGAGGTCTATCTGCCGCTCGCGCGACTCATCCACCTGCAGGTCGCCGCGAAACAACGGCTGTTCGCCGCGACCGCCACCTTCCTCGGCGAAGCGCATCCCGATAAACAGGTGCCGTTCGTGATCGGGGTCGCCGGTAGTGTCGCCGTCGGGAAATCCACCACCGCTCGTGTTCTGCAGGCGCTGCTGGCCCGCTGGGAGCACCATCCGCGGGTCGATCTGGTGACCACCGACGGATTCCTCTATCCCACGGCCGAACTCACCCGCCGCGGCGTCATGCACCGCAAGGGTTTCCCGGAAAGCTATGACCGGCGCAAACTGCTGCGTTTCGTCACCGAGGTGAAATCGGGCGCCGAAGAGGTATGCGCACCGGTGTATTCACATATTTCCTACGATATCGTTCCCGGCGAATTCCATTGTGTCCGTCAGCCCGACATCCTGATCGTCGAGGGCCTGAACGTGCTGCAAACCGGCCCGCGCCTGATGGTTTCGGATCTGTTCGATTTCTCGATCTACGTGGACGCCCGGATCGAGGATATCGAAGCCTGGTACGTGCGCCGATTCCTGAGCCTGCGCGCCACCGGATTCGCCGATCCCAAGGCCCATTTCCACCATTACGCGAGACTCACCGATTCCGAGGCGACCGCAGCCGCCACGGATATCTGGAATTCCACCAACCGTCCGAACCTGGTGGACAACATCCTGCCCACCCGTCCGCGCGCAACCCTGGTCCTGCGCAAGGATTCCGACCACAGCATCAACCGCCTCCGCCTGCGGAAGTTGTGAAGCGCGCTGCCGGGGCTACCTGAGACCCGCTGCCCCGGAGACCCCCGCACCGGCACCATTCCGAACGCAACCAGCGGCGGTGCCGAGTTCAGCGAGGCCCTGAATGGTTTCGGCCCGTTCCTGCTTTCAGCACTCGATGCGACGCGGCGAAGCCGCGAGTGTCGAGTGCTGAAAGCAGGGACCTCGGGGGCCGAAACCCGCGGCGCCGGAGGCGACGCAATCAAACACCGTAGCGGCGGTGGCGGGCCGCATAGTCGCGGAGGGCGCGCAGGAAGTCCACGCGGCGGAATTCGGGCCAGTAGACCTCGGTGAACCAGATTTCGGAGTAGGCGCTCTGCCAGAGCAGGAAGCCGGAGAGGCGTTGTTCGCCGGAGGTGCGGATCACCAGGTCCGGATCGGGCTGGCCGGAGGTGTAGAGGTGCTGGCCGATGGCGTTGACCGTGATCGACTGAACCAGGTCTTCACCGGTCTCACCCGCGGCGATTTCCTGGCGGACCAGCTGGCGGACCGCGTCGGCGATTTCCTGGCGGCCGCCGTAGCCGATGGCTACGTTGACGTGGGTGCCGGTGCGTTCGCGGGTGCGTTCGGTGGCGGTGCGCATCCGCTTGGCGACCAGATCGGGTAGACCGTCGAGGGTGCCGACGATCCGCACCCGCCAGTTCTGTTCGGGGGCGGCCAGTTCCTCCACCACGTCGGTGATGACCTCGAACAGGGTTTCCAGTTCTTCCTGACCGCGGTGCAGGTTCTCGGTGGAGAGCAGGTAGACGGTGACCAGCTCGATTCCCTCGGCTTCACACCAGCTGACCAGTTCGGCGACCTTGAGGGCCCCGACCCGGTGGCCGTGGGTGATATCGGTGAACCCGTTCTCACGGGCCCAGCGGCGATTGCCGTCACACACCACGGCGACGTGGCGCGGATGCTGTTTATCCGCAAGCTTCTTGGCCAGACGGGCCTCGTAGATGCGATAGGGAAAGCCCCGCAGCCGGCTCGGAAATTCCACGACGACCTACAGTACGCCTTTTCCGGGGTTCATCCGCATTCGCCGCCGAACGTGGGGTGGGCCACAGCAGCCCGCGTTCGCGGCGAACCCGGTACAGTGACAACCGAAGCAACCTACGCTGCCGTAGGTTACCGGCGAGTCAAGGACTGTCCGGCGGTTCGACAACGAACCGATCAGGCCGCCCACACAGCCCGAACCGACACCGCGACGTCCCCGCCGATCCAGGAGGTTCCGTGTTCGACCCGGCAGACCCGAGATCCGGCACCGGCGAGCCGCCGGACGACCCCGGCAACGCGCTGCGGCACTCCCCCGACAGCGACAGCGTCACTCGCGGCTTCGACACCGCACGAAACACCGATGACGACGATCCGGTGCCCAACCCCGCCGATTCCCTGGTCGCGCTGGTCAAACCCCGGATGCGCGGCTGGATCCACACCTGGGCCACCGGAATCGCCGCCCTCGCGGTGATCGCGCTGGTCGCCGCCGCCACGACCGTATCGGCCACCGCCGTCGTCGCGACCACCGTCTACGGGCTCACCATCTGCGCACTGTTCGGAATCAGTGCCACCTACCACCGGATCACCTGGACCACCGTGCGGGCGCGGGTCCGGATGAAACGCGCCGATCATTCGATGATCTTCCTTTTCATCGCCGGCACCTATACCCCGTTCGCCCTGCTCGGTCTGCCCAGCTCCACCGGCCGGATACTGCTGGCGGTCGTATGGGCGGGGGCACTGGCCGGAGTCGCGCTGAAGATGCTGTGGCCACACGCCCCGCCCTGGGTCGGCGTACCGCTGTACCTGCTGCTCGGCTGGGCGGTCGTGCCGGTGGGCGGGGAGCTCTACCGGTCGGTCGGGCCGGTGGCGGTGCTGCTGCTCGTGGCCGGCGGGCTCGCCTACAGCATCGGCGCGGTGCTCTACGCGACCAAATGGCCGAACCCGTGGCCCACCACCTTCGGCCACCACGAGTTCTTCCACGCTGCCACCGTATTCGCCGCGCTGTGCCACTACGTGGCGATATGGCTGGTGCTGCTGGGTTGACCGGCCACGGTCCGGCGCGGGAACGCAGGCCGATAGTGGGAATATGCCCGGCCGTGTCGATTAGGCTGCTGTGTCGTGTCCTTCGATACCGGCCGCTCCGGCGACCGCGGCCACCGCGGGTAGTCCGGCGATGAGCGACGGCAGTACGGTCCGGCCCCGGCCCGGCAGGATCTCCCGGCTGATGCTGTGGAGCGTCCGTGTCCGCGGGGGCCTGTCGCTGATGGTTATCGCGGCGCATTTCGCCGGTCTCGCCGTCATCGTCACCCAGCTCTGGCTCATCGGATTCCCGAGTCGCGTGGGCGCCGACCAACTGGGCGGGCTGGCCGCGGTCACCGTCTACCCGGCCCTGGCGATCCTGGCGGGGATCGGTTTGGCCATCCGCGACCGGATGGCCTATTTCGGCTGGCTCGACCAGTCACGCAAACCGACCCCGAACGAGGCGCGGCGCCTGCTCCATCTACCCATCGCCGTATCGCTGCGGGCGATCGCCATGTGGACACCGGGTGTGGTGATCTCGGCGGTGCTGCTGGCCCGGCTCACCGAGGAGAACGATTTCGTCGTCCTGCTCGCCATGTTCACCATCGGCGGGCTCGAATCCGCCGGCCTGACCTATCTCGTCGTCGACCGGGTGATCCGGCCCGTGGTGCCCATCGTCGCCGGTGTCCTCGGCGCGACCATGCACTGGAGTTCCTCGGTGTTCGTGCGGGTCGCACTGGCCTGGGCGGTATCCGGCGCCATGCCGCTGAGCGCGTTGATCGTGGTGCTGGCCGATCCGTCCTCCACCCAGGACCACCGGATCCGCACCGGTATCTATCTCGCGGCGATCAGCCTGGCGGTCGGCGTGGGCGCCACCTGGGCGCTGGCCCGGGCCGTGGCCACCCCGCTACGCACCCTGCGGATCGCGGTGGACCGCATCACCCAGGGTGACCTGGACGTGCGGGTGCCGGTGGGCAGCGCCAGCGAGATCGGGCGGCTGGAACATTCGGTCAACGAGATGTCGGCGAATCTGCGGGAGCGGCTGCGGCTGCGCGATGTGTTCGACCGGCATGTCGGCGAAGAGGTCGCCGAACGCGCACTGGCGGGCGGGGTCGATCTGACCGGCGATGTGCGGGAGGTGACGGCGCTGTTCGTGGACGTCACCGGGTCGGTGGCGATTTCCACCGGACTGCCGCCGCAGGAGTTCGTCGCCAAACTCAACCGGTTGATGGCGACCGTGGTCGCGGCCACCGAGGACAACGACGGGCTGGTCAACAAGTTCGAAGGCGATGCGGCGCTGTGTATTTTCGGCGCGCCGATCGCATTGGCGGACAACGCGACCCCCGCGCTGCGCGCGGCCCGCCGGATCCGCGACGAGATCGCGGCGGCCGGGGAACTGGATATCGGTATCGGGGTCGCCCGGGGCCGGGTGTTCGCCGGCGATCTCGGCACCGACACCCGTCGCGAATACACCGTGATCGGCGACGCGGTGAACGCCGCCGCCCGCCTCACCACCCGCGCCAAAGAAGTGCCGCGGCGCATCCTGGTATCGCAGAGCGTGGTCGATGCCGCCGCGGCGAACGAGCGGGAGAAATGGGTGAAACACGGTGCCGTGGCCCTCCGCGGCATCACCGAGCCCACCTCCTCGTGGACCGACCGCGAACCCGAGCCGACACCGTAGGAACCGGCACTCGGGGCGGCTTCTCACCATTTCCACCGCCCTCGCCCCAGCGCCCGTCCGCACGGTCCCGGCCCACCGAAGCGCCTGAAAGTCGCCCGGCCACTGCCTCGCCATCTATCCGCGAACGCCTGATCGAACACAGCCCACCCCAGGCCCGTGGTCCGGCAGGCACGGGCGGGAAACGACGAAGGCCCGGTCCTTGTGGACCGGGCCGTGCATTTCGAATAGGCCGGCATTCCACTGCACTGGATGAAATCCGATCCGATCGCCTCGCATGTCCTCAATGCTCTCGACATGCTGCTGCCTGAAGGCGAACGCAGCTTCCCGACGACCTTCGGCGAGGCCCTGCCCATCGTGGCACCCATCCATCCAGGCCGTCGGCCGGGCATGTCCGGCGGTTACGAACATGATTCGCCGGCCCTGTGGAAGGCGGGTGTCGAAGTCCGCCTCTCGGCGCCCAACCAACGACCGCCGAGCGCCCGTCACGGCCTCGAGCAGTCTTGCGGTACGACGCCGCGGGGAGGGTTCGCCGACTACTCCGGCACGTTCCCGGCGGCTTCACCGGTCAGGGCAGCACGTAGATCATCCGGTGATGTCACCGGGAGATCGCAGACCGTACCGCGGCATACATAGGCCGCGGCGGTGCCCTCGATCGCGGGGCGGTCGGCAAGCAGCGGGACGGTGTCTGCGGTCGCCCGCACGATGATCGCACCGCCGGGGGCGTGGGCCCGGGCGACCTCCAGCAGCTCCACATCACCCACCGGCACATAGCCGGTCGTGGATATCGCGATCTGCAGCGGGCCCTGCAGCGCGGCCTCGGCGACCGTCAGCCACTGTCCGGCCGAACGCGGCGCCTTGGCGAGCACCACCGCGCCTCGCGTCAGTGTCTGATCGGCCAGTTCCCGGTAGCGGCCGGCGCGCTCGGGTTCCACCACCGCGGATGCCGTCAGGAGGGCTTCGGCGAGCACGGACGCCCCCGCCGGGGTGGCGCCGTCGATGGGGTCGCGGGGGCGGGCGATAAGCGTTTCCGCGTCGTCGGCGGTATCGAACCAGCTACCGGGTTCGTCCGGGTCGGCGAAATGGGTGATCGCCGAATCCAGGATCCGGTGGATATCGGGCAGCCAGCCGGCCGACCCGGAGTATTGGTGCAGCGCCAGCAGCGCGGTCGCCAGCCAGGCGTAGTCCTCCAGTACGCCTGCCGAGGTCCCGGCGACCCCGCCCAGCGAGGCGCGCAGCACCCGGTCGCCGACGACGTGGATGTCGAGGATCACCCGGGACAGCTCGTAGGCGGCGTCGAACCAGTCGCGCCGGTCCAGTGCCCGGGCCGCCTCGCACAGCGCGGTGATGGCCATACAGTTCCAGGCGGTGACCATCTTGTCGTCCCGCTCCGGTTGCGGGCGCCGGTCCCGGGCGGCGCGCAGAGCGGTGCGCAGACGTTCGAATCGTTCGGTGTCCTCGGGGTCCCGGGCGCGGGTGAGCACGGAGCTGCCCTGTTCGAAGTTGCCGCCCGTGGTGACCCCGAAGATTTCGCCTGCCCACGCCCCGTCGATCGGGCCGAGTTCGCCGACCAGTTCGGCGGGGTTCCACACGTAGGTGGCGCCCTCCATCCCGGGCGCGCCCGGTTCCACCTGTGTATCGGCGTCGAGCGCGGAAGCGAAACCGTTCGCGGTCGCCAGATCGTCGAACAGGAATCCGACCAGTTCCTCGGTGATCCGCCGGGGCAGGGGATCGTCCGGGGTGCGCCGCGCCAGATGCGCGTAGAACCGCAGCAGTTGCGCGTTGTCGTAGAGCATTTTCTCGAAATGCGGGACCACCCACGCGGCGTCCACCGAATAGCGGGCGAAGCCGCCGCGCAACTGGTCGTAGATACCGCCGCGGGCCATCGCCTCGGCGGTACGGTCCACCACCGCGCGGACCTCGGGATCGCCGGTGCGCTCCCAGCTGCGCAGCAGGCCCTCCAACAGCGCGGCCGGCGGGAATTTCGGGGCGCCCCCGAAACCGCCGTGGACCTCGTCGAAATCGCGGACGGCCGCGGATACAGCATGGTCCAGCAGTTGCGGGGTTATCCGCAGTTCGCTCTCGGGCAGCCCGCCCGCCTGCGCACGCAGCGCATCGGCAACCTGATCGGCCGCGGTATCGACATCGGCGCGCCGGTTCCGCCAGGTATCGGTGATCGCGGTGAGCAGCTGCGTGAACGACGGCATCCCGCCGCGCGGCACCTTCGGGTAGTACGTCCCGCAGTAGAACGGTTCGCCCGCCGGGGTCAGGAAACAGGTCATCGGCCAGCCACCCTGACCGGTCATGGCGACGGTGGCGTTCATGTACACGGCGTCGATATCCGGGCGTTCCTCCCGATCGACCTTGATACAGACGAACTCGTCGTTCATCTGCGCCGCCGTCGCCTGGTCCTCGAACGATTCGTGCGCCATCACATGGCACCAGTGACAACTCGCGTACCCCACCGACAGCAGAATCGGCACATCCCGTGCCGCGGCCTCGGCCAGCGCATCGGCATCCCATTCGCGCCAGTGGACCGGGTTGTTCGCGTGCTGACGCAGGTACGGAGAGGTGGCACCGGACAGACGGTTCATACCCTCCAGCCTTCCACAAACGCCGGCAAGCGATGCCCGGCAAGAACGGAACAGCCGTTCCGATTGTGCGGCCGCGTGACGTTCGGGATCATTGATTCGTCGAATGGGTGAGGCCATCGACCGAAGGAGCCGGATGTGGGCGACCCACAATCAGCCGCGGTGATCGCAGAGCGGCGGAAACTGATCAACCTCGCCTACCGGTTACTCGGCTCGCTGGCCGAGGCCGAGGATGTGGTGCAGGAAACCTACGCACGCTGGTACACGCTCACCGAGCAGCAGCGCAACGAGGTGGTGACGCCGGGGGCCTGGATGACCCGGGTCGCCGGCCGAATCTGCCTGGACCAGCTCCGCTCGGCACGTGTCCGGCGCGAACGCTATGTCGGGGAATGGATTCCGGAACCGATACCGGACCGGTCCGAATGGCTCGACGGTACGGTCCCTGAGGATCCGGCCGACCGGATCACCCTCGACGAGTCGATCAGTATGGCCTTTCTCGTCGTACTGGACGCCATGACTCCCGCCGAACGAGTGGCATTCGTCCTGCACGATGTCTTCCGCTACTCGTTCACCGAGGTCGCCGAGATCGTCGGACGCACCCCCGCGGCCTGCCGGCAACTCGCCTGGAATGCCCGCCGCCGCCTCGAAACCGCGCGGCAGGCTCCCTCGAGCACCGAGCACGCCGAGGTGGTCCGGAAATTCAAAAGTGCGTGGCAGGCACGGGATCTGGAGGCGCTGATCGGCCTGCTCGATCCGGCGGCCGTCGCGACTGCCGACAGCGGCGGACTGGCACTGGCCTTCCGGGACCCGATCCACGGCGGCGAGCAGATCGCCCGGGCCTGGGCACGCATCCCGCACGTCGCCTCGGGAAGACTGCTGGAGCGCACTGTGAACGGCCGGCCCGGCCTGGTTGCGCAACTCGACGACGCGATTGTCTCGGTGTACGCCTTCGATATCGTCGCGGGCCGGATCACGCGTATCTGGGCGATCCGGAATCCGGAGAAACTGCGCCCTTGGCGGTCGTCGGCCACGTGACGTGGGAGCCGCTCGAAATCCGCTCGCCGGCAGCGCGTCCCGAGTTCCCGGAGCGGCGAATGCCCGAACCACGCCGCAGCCCGTCACTCCTCGGGGAGAACGACCTCGGCACGCATCCGTTCATCCGGAGTATTGATATCCCAGAATCGCGCGGTACCGGTCGCGTTCCGATAGGCGCCGGTACCGCCGGTAATCGCCAGATCGAGCGGACTCGCCCCCTGCACCCATACCGCCTGCATGGTCAACGACCCCCGCTCGAGCTGCGCCGTGAGCACACACTGCATGGTGATCTCGGCGCCCTCGATATGGATGGTCTGGCATGAACCACCACCGTCCCCGATCCGACGACCATCCTGTTGGATACTGCCCGAGTAGACGGCCATATCACCGAGACTGGGCCCCGGCTCGCCGAGATCCGGAGACGCGAGCTGATCGGTCAGCGCGGCCGCTTCGATGATCTCGACACGCGGGGTGGGAGCGCCCGCACCGTCGTCGTCCGCGCCGCATGCGGCGAGCACAGCACCGATGAGCAGAACGCCGGCCACAGCCACCGCCTTCGTCCCGATCGACGTCTTCGCGTGAGACATGATCTTCTCCTCCTGCTCGGGGACTCCGATATGCCTGATCTGCGCGGCGTCGCGACGTCCCGGTTACCTACGATTCGGCAGTCGCCGGATCATCGGGTCCGGACCGCCTCACCACCATGACGACATGACGCGGTGAAATGTCAGATATCGCAGGTACTTCGGTTTTCGCGGCGTCGGGCTCGGAGGTTTTCGGTGGATTCGTCGGCGGACGGCAATCCTGTCACGGTTCGAGGTCGACTACACCTTTGCCGCTCGGCATATCGAGTGGCACCGAGACCTGGTCGTGCGCGATCAACCAGGTGCCGTCGATCTTCCGCATGCCATAGGTAACCCGCACCCAGATCCCGGTCGTCGCGGTCCCGTCGGCCAATGTGCCGTGTAGGCGCGCGAAAGCGTGCCCGAACGCCACATCGTCGCCGATGCTGAAGGACAGGTCGCGAACCTCATAGGTCACGGTCTCGAATACCTGAAAAACTTTCGCCCAGTTCTCGAGTTTTGCCGATATTCCGGCATGCTGGAGTGGCGGCTCGATGTCGAAGGATACGACGTCGGTGGTGTACAGCTGCCTCAGGGCTACGAGATCCTTGGCTCGCAGCGCTTCGATGGCGTTGTCGATCCGGCGGCGGAGCTCGGCGTCATCCGCCTGGATTCGGTCACGGGACCTGGAGTTGTCGGATACGGCCATATCGGAAATCTCCTGCTGCTCGACTGAACGTACTACCTCTTGTGACGACACAGCCGTCCGGATTGTGAGGCCGCCGGACGGATCGGGGCCGCTCATTCGCAGGTACCGGACCGATCCGAACAGTTCGACGGCTCGGTCCCGCAGGATCCGGCCGACCGGATCACTTCGGACGGCGATACCCCCGGCACCGCGCGGCGAAGTGTGCCATGGCCAAGGTGTCGGTTTTCAGGACGCGGCAGCGCCGGCAGCCTGGATACCGCCCAGCTTTCCCGGGTTGACCTGGAAGCGGATGTTCTCGATACGGCCGTCGTGAATATCGTAGGTGAGTGCCCCGATGCGGTAGCCCCCGATCGTGCCGACAATGCTCAGTTCGCCGTTGACGGTCACCGGGTCGAGGACCAGTCCCGTGGAGGATGGTTTGGCGACGACACCCAGCAGCCAGCGGGCCACATGGTCGGGGCCGTGGAGTGGGCGGCGGGCGGCAGTGACGACGCCGCCGCCGTCGTTCCACAGAGTCACTTCGGGCGCGAGCAGCTCCATCAGAGCGTTGAGGTCGCCGCCGTGACAGGCCGCTACGAACTTCTCGGTGATCTCCTTGCGTGTGCCGTCGTCGGCGTCGAAGCGGGGGCGGCGGGCTTGCACATGGGCGCGGGCACGGCGCGAGATCTGGCGGACGGTGGCCTCGGGCCGGTCGAGAAATCCACCGATTTCGGCGTAGGAGAAACCGAAGACCTCGCGCAGGACGAAAACGGCTCGCTCGGTGGGATCCAGGGTTTCGAGCACAACCAGCATGGCTGTCGACACGGTATCGGCCATTTCCGTCTCCTCGGCGGCGTTCGGTGCGGTGATCAACGGCTCGGGCAGCCACGGGCCGATATAGGTTTCGCGGGTGGCCCGGGCAGAGGTGAGGCGGTTGAGGGCGAGGTTGGTCACGGTGCGCACCAGGTAGGACTTGGGATGTTTCACCGAACTACGGTCCACCGCATCCCATTTCAGCCAGGCGTCCTGCAGGATGTCCTCCGCGTCGGCCACACTGCCCAGGAGGTGATATGCCGTGCCGAACAGCAGGCGGCGGTGTTCGACGAACGGGTCGACGGTGGCGTCGCGCTGCTCGGGTGCGGCAGTCGGGTGATCGATACTGCGGTCCTGCATGGGGGTCATGCTCCCAGCCTGCGGGTCGGGTGTCTGCCCGGAGCCGTAAACTCGCGCCCCGGACACGAGCATCATGCTGTCTTGCGAGTGGTGCGGCCGCCCTTGGACAGCTGCACCGGCAGCTTCACATAGCGGCTCATCTTGGCAGCCACCGGTGGAGTGCTGCTGACCTGCTCTTTGTAGATGACCGCGAGCCGGCCGCCGAGGTACCACCGGTTGGGTGTGTCGTCGGCACCGGTGAACTGGATGACTGCGTCCTTACGACCCAGGCTCACCGGCTGATGGAAGTAGCCGAAGCGCAAGGGCTTCACCCGCTTTGCGCGCAGCAGGCGGGCGATGACGGTGGCGGTGTAGTCCGCGGTCACCACGCCGCTCTGGCAGGTTCCGTGCAATTGCCCCCACGCCTGGCGCACCAGGGCGGCGTCGCCGATGGCGTGGATCTCCGGGTGCGATACCGACCGCAGGGTGGGATCGGTGATGATGCGCCCCTGCGGGTCGGTGGCGATTCCGGCCTGGGCAGCCAGCGGGGACACGTGCACACCCGTGGTCCACAGAGTCAGGTCCGAGGCCACGACTTCGCCGCTGTCCAGCCGCACAGCGTCGGGCAGCACCTTGGTGACCTTCACGCCGACCGTGCGCACGACGCCCAGCCGGTCCAGGGCGCGGTCGAGGTGGCGGCGGGCCTGCTCACCCATCATGGAGCCGGGCCGGGCGGCGCTGATCAGGTCTACCGTGAGCCCCGGATATGCCTCGGCGATCTCGGCGGCGGCCTCGATGCCGGTCAGTCCGCCGCCGCATACGGTAACCGTGCCGCCCGCGGCGGCGAGCTCGGGCAAGCGCTGCGAGAAGTGATGTGCCAGGCGGGGATCGTTGAGCGTCCAGGCGTGTTCCGCCGCGCCGGGGACGATGCTGGTGTCGGTGGTGCTCCCGAGGGCGTAGACCAGGGTGTCGTAACGCAGGACCGCGCCGTCGTCGAGGGTGACGGCGCGGGCCTGGGTGTCGATGGCGGTGGCGGCGGCCTGGTGAAATTCCACGCCGGTGCCGGCCAGCAGCTCCGGAATCCGGTAATCGACCAGTTCCTGACCGGCGGCGACCTGGTGCATGCGCAGCCGCTCGACGAAGCGGGGTGAGGGGTTCACCAGCGTGATATGAGTGTTCAGCTTGCGGGTGTAGCGGGCCAGCCGGGCGGTGGCGATCAGACCGGAGTAGCCGGCGCCGAGGACGACGATTGCGTGGGCGGTGGTGGTGCTCATTGCTTGCTCCATGTGGGTTGGTGTCGTTGGGGTCGGCTATAGGACAGCCCAGCGCCGCCGAACGTGACACCTTACGGTGTGATACACCTCACATATTTCGCCTGTGGGGTTGCCGCCGGAATCGTTCAGTGAGCCGGGGCGCAGCCTCGCGGCCTTCTACCGTGAACCCGCGATCAGACGGCCACTACTGTTTTCCGGGGTGGGTGCTATGCCGGGCTGGACAGCGCCCCCCGGCCGGCCGGTCCACCGCAGTAGGCGCTGACCGGCGGTCCTGCTCGGCACTGCGGGTCAGGCGCATTCGTCGGGCGCGGGTTCACCGCGCAGCCGGGCGTCGAGCCAGGCGAAGGAACCGGGGAAGCCGGTGGCGAGCCCGGTCACGTGCTCACCGGGTTCACTGCGGAACATCGAGGTGACCCCGCGTGCGCACTGCTGCCGGTAGAGTTCCCGGGCTCCTTCGATGGGGATCCACAGGTCGTGGGCCGCATGGTAGATGTACAGCGGCGCCCCGGAAGTGCGGCCGCTCAGGTCTGTGCGCGCGAATACTCGCTCGGCGACATCGCTGTCGAGCGGATCGGCGATATTCGCGGTGACGTCGACCGGAATGCCGATCACGCCCATCGGGCCCGCGACTTCCCCGCAGGCGTTCTTGATAGGAGAGGTCGCCGCCCACTGCGCCAGATTATTCAGATGCCCGAGGATTTCGGGGTGTTCACGGGCCATCGCGAGCACGACGACCAGGAGGACCCCGGAAGCGAAATTGCCGTTGAATCGGTCGGCGATATCGCGGTTGTCGGTGACGAGCCCGCCGGTGCTCACACCGACGACGACGTCGGTCAGGTCCGGCGCGTATTCGTCGAGCAGCATGGCCGTGGCATATGAGGCGATACCGCCGCCGGAGTATCCGCCGACGGCGACACGGCTGTCGGCGAATTCACCCCCCGGTAGCGAACGGACGGCGCGAATCCCGTCGAGGATGACCTGTCCGGCGACATTGGGTTCCGCATAGGCCATCCACGGCCCTTCGTGATCGGGGATCAGGACCGCGTAGCCCCGGCTCAGGGCCGTGGCGGCGGTCGGCGGAAACGCATCGGTGGCGCTGCTGCCAGTCACGTTACCGCCGCTGAGCATGCCGTGCGCCAGCACGTAACCGGGTGTGCAACGCTTGCCCAGAGAGTTGATCGGCCGGGCGTCGACCAGAACGGGCCGGGTGCCGGGCCCGGTCCATGCGGTGGGTGGGGTCACCAGGGTTGCCGTGCCGTAGGAGGGTTCGCCGGTCGCCGAGGTCGAACGGTATTTCAGCAACTGAGCGCGGCCGACGGGCGCGCCGATCACCTCGCCTGCCGTGGCGGTCACATCGCGCTGCTCGAGGATATCGCCGGGACTCGAATCAGCCAGGCCCTCCGGCCAGGTATCGAAGATCGAATCGCCGGTCGGCGCGGACTGCACCGCGCGCCACAACGCCGCGAGTTCGGGGGACATATCGGCGTGCGGCGGCGCGGCGGCCGGCGGTATGGGCGGTGCGGGTATCACGGCATCGATCTGCTCCTGCAGCTCGGACGGTGCCGCCGGCTCGGCAGCGGCAAAATGCTGTCCGGTCAGCAGTAGACAACCGATCGTGCTCGTGATCATCAGCATGCGTAACGACCGCCCGCGAAAGAGCCGCGCATGTCGATTGTTCATTGCACATCCTTCAGCGATCGGTGAACAGGTCCGCGACAACAGGCATTCCGGGCTGCCTTGTTGATCGATGCCGACTCGTCGCCGAACGCTGTGACGCATATGCGTTTCGAGTAGCGCAGCCATTCTACTGATCTTGATCCGGTCGGCACCGTGGCGAAAACCACAGGCTCCATGGATGATTCACTGTGAGATCGCACCGATCTCGTGCCTCGGTTTGCGGCTCATCGGAGGCGGCTGCCGATACTGGTGCGAGTGTGGTGAACAGAGGGTGAGGTACGCGTGAAGTCGCTTCTGGCGATCATGGTTACGGTGCTTGTCGGTTGTGTGTCACTGGGCGGGCACGCCCACGCGGATCCATCGACCGAGCCGGTGGGGCCGAACCCGTCTCCTATGCAGGAGTGGATCGACAACACGATCCCGGCTCCACCACAATTCGCGGGTAGCGAACCCGACGAAGCGCTGTGGCGCGGGGTACTGCCGTCGGCGGTCGACGACCCGATCTTCGACACCTGGCCCGCCGACCTCGCCGAGCTGCCGCCCGGCCGGATCATCGAAACGCGCGACATCACGGCAACTGCCGCCCTGCGCATGGCCACCCCCATCGCGCGAGCCACATTGTTGAAGTTCCGGTCCACCTCCGCCACGGGTGGCCCCTCCTTCGGAACCGCGACATTGATCGTGCCGGCGGCCGAATGGACCGGCCCCGGGCCGCGCCCGGTGGAGGTGAACGCGATGCCGATCAATTCGCTCGGCACGCATTGCACCCCCGGCTTCCAGTTGTCGCACGACCTCCTGGATCGGCCCAACGGCGATTTCCCGGTCTTCCTGCCGTCGGTGTGGTGGGCGTTGAACAAGGGATACGCGGTCCTCATGCCGGACCACGAGGGCCCGTTGATGGCCTACGCCGAACCCAATATCGCCGGACACGTGATGCTCGATTCGATTCGCGCTGTCCGTGCCCACGAACCGGCGGAATTCGGTGACAGCCGCTATGTGGCCGTGGGCTATTCCGGTGGCGCGATCGCCGCCTACGCGACGGCGATGCTGCTCGACGAGTACGCACCGGAACTGGCGGATTCGCTGGTGGGCGCGGCGGCAGGTGGTCTGGTGACCGACAATGCGAACGTCGCCCACCAGTTCAACGGCAATATCTCGTCCGGGATCCTCTTGACAGTGGCGCTGGCCGTCTCGCGGGAACGTCCCGAAATCCTGCGGCATATGAACCATCTCGGGCAATGGGTCGCGTCCTCACCGCTGCGTGATATCTGCGGCGACACCTCCGGACCCCTCGGTGTGGTCGGCATCCCGATCGATGTCGCGGCGAATACCGCGAATGCCCTCGACACCCCGTTCGCCGCGAAGATATTCGAACAACTGGACCTGACAGACCGGACATCACCCGTACCGCTGTTCATCTACCACGGGTTGCACGATCCGTGGATCCCGCTCGCCGACGCCGAGCGCATGTATCGCCAGCAGTGCGACCGCGGTGTTCCCGGCGTCTTCCGGGTTGTCGGCGGCGAACACTTGCTCGGTTATGTCAGCGGCTATCCCGAACTCAGCGGCTGGATCGACGCCCGCCTCCGTGGCGACCCCGCGCCGAACGAGTGCTGACCCCGGGCAGCAGCCCGACCCGTAACCGGGTGACACCTGTGTGATCTTCTACTGTGCACCTGTGATCAGAACCGCCGCGCTTGCCCATCTTCGTGACCGTCGACTGATCCAGACCCGTTCGGTCGGAAAGTCCGTCTTCTACATGGCGGGCGGGAAGATCGATACCGGGGAGACTGCGCTGCAGGCACTGCACCGGGAAGTCCGGGAGGAGCTGGGTGTCGGAGTCACCGGAATCAGCCGGCTGGGTGTCTTCGAGGCCGAGGCATACGGTCACACGGCCGGCACCAGGCTACACATGACCTGTTTCCTGGCCGAGGTCACCGCCGAGCCGGCTCCGACGAGCGAAATCGCCGAATTCCGGTACTTCACCGGCGCGGAGTATGCCGCCATGCCGGAGGTCGCCCCGGGGTCCCTCCTGGTTTTCGAGCATCTGCACCGGCTCGGCCTGATCGACTGGTGATCCGGCGGCAACCTCACCGAACCGACGACACGGACGCGCCGGGCCGATCGGCGCACAACCGACCGGCCCGTCGGCTACGAAGACCGCTCGGGATCGTCGGCAGTGCCGCTCGAAGATTTCTCCGCACGGCGAACCGTCCCGGGGTCGGTACCCTCGTCGGCCGCCTGATCCGGTTCGGGATGTTCGGGTTCGAAGGTTTCCGGCAGGTTCTTCAGATGTTTGTTCATCGACCGGACCAGCAGGAACGTCCCGGCGAGCAGGATCAGCACCACCGCCAGGCCCAGCGGGGAGGCCTTACCGAACTCCGGGCCGGTCGGCGTGCCGGGGGTCTGCGCCAGCACCCCGGAGGCGAATACGGTGAGTTGCGTCATGATCATCAGCGGTACTCATCGGTGACGCCGGCGAACAGGTCGGTCTCCGGGATATCAGTGCGCACCCGGGTGCGGGCCAATTCGAACTCCTCGGTCGGCCACAACCGCTGCTGCATCTCTATCGGGATGGCGAAGAAGGCACCGTTGGGATCGATCTGGGTGGCGTGCGCGCGCAGGGCGTCGTCGCGGCGCGGAAAGTATTTACCGCATTCCACCTGGGTGGTCACCCTGGCCATGATGTCACCCCGTTCGACCGCGTACTTGCGGGAGCGGTCCAGCCACTCCTGCATCGGAAACGGTTCACCGATCTTCGCGTACTCCTCGGCAAAAATCTCCATCCGCCGGATCGAGAACCCGTGGTCGTAGTACAGCTTCAACGGTGTCCACGGTTCTCCGGCGTCCGGGAACTTCTCCGGATCGCCCGCGGCCTCGTACGCCGCCACCGACACCTCATGGCAGCGGATGTGGTCGGGGTGCGGGTAGCCACCCATCTCGTCGTAGGTGGTGATCACATGGGGTTTGAATTCGCGGACCACCCGGACCAGCGCCTCGGTGGACACCTCGAGGGGTACCAGGGCGAAGGAATCCTCGGGCAGCGGCGGCATCGGATCGCCCTCGGGCAGCCCCGAGTCGACGAAACCCAGCCAGGTCTGCCGCACACCCAGGGCGGCGGCCGCGGCCGCCATCTCCTCGCGCCGGATCTCGTTCATCCGTTCCAGCACCCCGGGGGTGTCCATGGCCGGGTTGAGGATGCTGCCGCGTTCACCGCCGGTCAGCGTGACGACGAGGACGTCATTGCCCTCGTCGGCATAGCGGGCGGTGGTCGCACCGCCTTTGCTGGATTCGTCGTCGGGGTGGGCGTGCACCGCCATGAGGCGAAGGCCACTCACTTCTCGTTCACCGTCGCTCTCGGTCGCGGGTGTTCGGACTTCATTACCTATAGTTCCATCCGGACCCATTCTGTTCCGACCTACCCCCCGGGAGCACCTGATAATGACCGAGCCCACGTCCGACCCCGGGCGCACCGACGCGGCGGGCCCCGCCGGCGCCTCCCGCGGGGCGACCGGCGCGGGCAGTGACGACCACTACACCGATCGCTACGGCCGCGCGCCGCGCCCGAGACGATGGCGCCGGATGGGCGCGCTGCTCACCGGCGTAGTCGTCCTGGCCGGTATCGGGGTCGCCTATGTGGGCTGGACGAAATTCGGCCCGAAGGACATCGAATCCGAACAGCTCGGCTATTCGGTGCTCGACGATTCCTCGGTGGAACTGCGGATCCGGCTCACCCGGTCCGACCCGTCGGTACCGGTGGTCTGCGTGGTCCGGGCCATGTCCCGAGACCTCACCGAGGTCGGCCGCCGCGAGGTCGTGATCGCCCCGTCGGGTGCGGAGCAGACAGTTCAGGTGAGCACCGTTATCGAGACAAGCGAACCGCCGGCCTCGGCCGCGATCTACACCTGCACCGACAGCGTGCCCGGGTACCTCGAAACCGAGTGAATACGGCTCTCACACTGCAGACCCTCCAGTAAAAACTCTCCGACCTGCATCTTTGTGATTCATGCTAAAATGGCTTCACACACGGTTCCGGGGCACGGAGCCGTGTTTGCTGCATTGGCGGCCGACGCGGTCGATGCCGGGTAGGCGAAAGGGTCCGGCATCAGGCTGTCGGGGTATTCGAACTTCCCGCAGATCGCGATAGCCGTCGGCTGAAGCATGCCTGCCTGCGGGTGGGTCGTGCGGCAGTGATCAGGAATCCCGGCCTGCCGGGGACAACTACTAGGGAGTGATCGAGATGACTGAGACCCAAGTGACCTGGCTTACCCCGGAGTCGCACGACAGGCTCAAGAGCGAACTCGACGCGCTCATCGCCAACCGTCCGGTCATCGCCGCCGAGATCAACGAGCGCCGCGAAGAAGGCGATCTCAAGGAGAACGGCGGCTACCATGCGGCGCGCGAGGAACAGGGCCAGCAGGAAGCCCGGATCCGGCAGCTGCAGGAACTGCTGAACAATGCCAAGGTCGGGGTGGCGCCCACCAAGTCCGGTGTCGCGCTGCCGGGGTCTGTCGTGAAGGTCTACTACGACGGTGACGAAGACGATACCGAGACCTTCCTCATCGCGACCCGAGAGGAAGGTCTGGGCGATGGCGACCTGGAGACCTACTCCCCCAGCTCCCCACTGGGCGGCGCGTTGATCGACGCGAAGGTCGGCGAAACCCGCGAATACACCCTGCCCAACGGCAACACCATGAAGGTGACGCTGGTCAGCGCCGAGCCCTACCACAGCTGATGTGACGGCCGCGGCGTTGTGCGCCGCGGAGCCGGACAACGAGACGAGCGGCCGCATCCGACTTCCCGGATACGGCCGCTCGTTCATCTTCGTCTCCCTGCCGGCCTATCGGCTCAGCGCCTGCTCGAGATCGGACAGCAGATCGCTGATGTCCTCGATCCCCACCGAGAGGCGGACCAGATCGGCCGGAACCTCCAGGTCCGAGCCTTCTGTGGAGGCGTGGGTCATGGCGGCGGGATGTTCGATCAGCGATTCCACTCCGCCGAGCGATTCGGCGAGGGTGAACACCTCGGTTTGTGAGCACAGCTTCCGGGCAGCCTCGAGGCCACCGGCCAGCCGCACCGAGATCATCCCGCCGAACCGCCGCATCTGCTTATCGGCGACCGCATGGCCGGGATGTTCCGGCATACCGGGGTAGATGACCTTGCTGATGGCCGGATTCCGGGACAGGAACTCGGCGAGGGTTTCGGCGTTGTCGCAGTGCCGGTCCATCCGCAGCGAGAGCGTTTTGGTGCCGCGCAGCGTGAGGAAGGCGTCGAACGGGCTCGGGACCGCGCCCGCACCGTTCTGCAGGAAGGCGAAGGCGGCGTCGAGTTCGGCATCGTCGGTGATCAGCGCGCCGCCGATCACATCGGAATGGCCACCGAGGTACTTGGTGGTCGAATGCACCACCACATCGGCGCCGAGCAGCAGCGGCTGCTGCAGGTACGGGGTCGCGAACGTGTTGTCGACCACCAGTTTGGCGCCGGAGGTGTGCGCGATATCGGCCAGCGCCGGGATATCACCGATATTGAGCAGCGGGTTGGTGGGCGTTTCCACCCAGATCAGCTTCGTTTCCGGCCGGATGGCGGCGCGCATCGCATCGATATCGGCGACGGCGGCCGCCGTATAGCTGATCCCCCAGCCGGTGAAGACCTTGTCGATCAACCGGAAGGTGCCGCCGTAGGCGTCGTCCGGGATGACGATATGGTCGCCGGGCCGCAGCATCGCCCGCAGCGCACAGTCGGTGGCGGCCATACCGGAGGCGTACGCCCGGCCGTACCGGCCCGATTCGAGGGCGGCCAGGTTGGCCTCCAGCACCGTGCGGGTGGGGTTGCCGGTGCGGGCGTATTCGTACCCGTCACGCAGCCCGCCCACACCGTCCTGGGCGAAGGTGGAGCTGGCGTACACGGGCACATTCACCGCGCCGGTGCGCGGATCGGGATCGTAACCGGCGTGTACAGCCCTGGTGGTGAATCCCAGTTCGCTCATGACCCCACCCTAAACGTCGGGTTCCGGCTCCTTGCACGCCGGTCGGATCTTGCGTCTGCCACGGGGACGGTGGACGGAACCCGCAGCTCGGGGCCCTGACAGTGCCACCGCACCGGGCCGGTGAAATCCTGGAGCCGACCGGCGCCGATTCCGGTCCGCCGCAATCCACACCGCGGCCCGCCGACACCGCGATACGCCGAGCACGCCGGCGCTACTCACCCTTTCGGCGCACGCCAGCCACATTCGCGGCGAATGCACTGCCTCACAACGCGTCCCGCCCGAGCGGAGCACATTGTTACCAACCGTCACCCTCGGGCCATCTTCGTGTCACCCGTTTGCCCGGCAGGCAGCGCACGCTGATAGCGCATCCGAAGCGGGTCGGGAAGCGCTGCGGGTGAAGTACACGGAGGTGCGTTATGAATTCGCAGTCGCCCGGACCGGGCAAACGGCGGCCGGCCACCGCAGCCGCCCTGAATTCGAGGGTCGCGCGGGATTCGCGTACTCACCCGGCCGACCTGCGATTACCGGATCAGCGCGAGCTCGTCGCCGCGTTCACCGCCGCCGAATGCGAACCGGCCGGACAGCCGTTGCTCACCTGGGCGAACACCTTGGCGCATCTGCACCGGCGCCGGCACGGCGATCCACTGTCGACGGCCGGGATAGATTGCCGCCGGGCGGAGGTGGTCGAGTCGATCGACCGCTGGGTCGGCGCTGCGGCCACCGCGGCCCGGACCCGTCGGCTGCGGGCCGATTCACTCGGGACGACGATCGACCGGATGGCTGCGGCACACGTGCACGCGAACCATCTGCTGCACCACTGCGAACGCGTCTCCGACGATCGGGTGCACGCGGCGTGGTACCGGTTGGCCCTGCTCGCCGACGAGTGGACCGATCTGGTCACCGGGGCCGAACAGGTGCGGCGCCGTAGTTGACCTTTCCACCGTATGCGACCTGCGGAATTGCGCTGAATATCACAATCAGATAAATGGCGGCGTGTTTTACGATCGAGCAATGTTCGCCCTGGGCCCCCGTTTGTTCGAAATCTCCGCCCGACGTTTCCTGGAGGGGATCTACCGAACTCACGGGACCCCGGCACTCGCCGCCGCCGCGGCACTTCCGGGCCTGTCGGCGGAACTGGACCAGCACGCCGCCGCGGTGCGCGACATCCTCGATCTCGGTGTGGACTCGGTCGAGCGGATCCCCGCCACCGTCCTCCTGGCCGGATATATCCGCGGCCTACTCGCCGAGCTGACCGACCCGATCACCGAACCCGCCGAATGGGCCACTGCCGGATGGCTGCACCTGCGCCTGGCCGGCGCCTGCCTGCACGGCACCTCCGGCGCCGCGCTCGATTGACTCCGAGGCAGCGCTGTCGGCGATCCGGCCGGTTGTCACGCATAACCTGGACGGATGGCGTCCAGGAGTGGGATAACCGCGGCTTCGCGAGTTGTGGCGGCAGTCGGGCTCGGCGCAGTCGGCGTACTACACGCAGTCTGGGCAGGTGGTGGGCATTGGCCCGCGGCTGGAGAACGCGAGCTGGCCGAAGCTGTCACCGGATCAGTGGAGATGCCGCCTGCCGCGGCCTCCGGAATCGTCGCGGTGGCAGCCACCGGGGCGGGGCTGGTGGCCGGAGGTGTACTCGGGGAGCGACCGGCCGCAGTGTGGATGCGACGGGCCGCCGGTACCGCCCTGGTCGCGCGGGGATTGACCGGAGGTGTCGTCGCCGGCCAGATGCTTCGGCTGCCGCCACCCGGAGTGCGTTTTCGTATGCTCGACACCCGGTACTACCGGCCACTCTGCTTGATCCTCGGTGTCGCCGCCCTCACCGGTGCGCGGCGGCCGGACAGCCGAGCGGCGCGCTGAACACAGTCTTCCGCCGTGCGCCGGAAACCGGCACACGGCGGAAGAATCACTGAGACGACGTGGGCTACCGCAGGTGGCGCGGTTCCCCACCACCGTAGGGTGGCTGACCACCATACGGCGGCTGACCGCCGTACTGATTGCCGTACTGCTGCCGGTAGTCGCTACCCGGCATCTGCTGCCCGAACTCACCGGGCTCACCGCGGTATCCGCCCTGTGCGGGCTGCGGCTGATCCCACTGCTCCGGGTTGCGGGGCCCGGGCGCCTGCTGAGCACCGGCCCGCTGCCGGGACGCATCCTCGCGGCCACGCTGATACGCCTCCGCATGACCGCGCACCGCGGGCATCTCCTCTTCCAGCCCGCCCAGCCAATTTTCCCAGCGCTGCTGCATCGGCCGCACCAGACCGCCGCCGACACCCACCACCAGGATTCCGCCGAGCGTCGCCAGAACCGCGATCAGGATGGGTGTGGTGACCGCGGTGGCGACCCCGATCTGGTTCAGCGCGGCAATGATGCCGATACCCCAGATGAACACCGACGCGATCCGCCCGATCATCGGACCGTAACTGAGACCGCCCAGTGCATTGCTCACCAGATCGCTCACCGCATGCGCGATGGCACCCGCGATGCAGACGATCAGGATCGCGACGAACAGCCTGGGCAGCCAACTCACGATTCCGTCGATCACATCGCTCACCGGATTCGGCCCGAACACGCCGAAGCCGATTTGCAGGGCGATCAGCAGGATCGCGTAGTACACCACTTTCGCCAGCAGATCCGAGGCGTCGTATTTGCTGCGCGAAAGCATCCGCTCGATCCCACCGCGCTCGACCAGACGATCGAAACCAACCCGCTCCAGCACCTTGTCGACGATCGTCGCGACAGCTTTGGCGATGATCCAGCCGATCAGCAGGATGACCAGGAAGCCGGCGAGCTTGGGTACGAAGGTCGCGATCGAACTCCACGCGTCAGAGAAACCCTGCTGGAAATCGATTGCCAAACTCGAGGTTCGCACAAGCCCTTCCCTTCGCTCTCCGAACGAACGTGGCATTTGCCACGTTCGGTACCGGACTGGTTATACCCCGGGAGAGCTGCTCGAACCTTGGATTGCGGAATAATTGCTAGTGCGCGCTGCGCCCGGTGCTGACAAAGCCCAGCAGATCGTGACGAGTGATCACACCGACCGGTTTACCGTCCTCGACGACCATGAGCGCATCGGTATCCGACAGCGCCTTGGTGGCCGCCGAAATCGGCTCGCCGGACCCGATCAACGGGAACGACGGGCTCATATGCCGATCCACCGAATCGGTGAGCTGCGCGCGACCGGAGAACACGGCCGAGAGCAGATCCCGCTCGGATACGCTGCCGGCCACCTCACCCGCCATCACCGGCGGTTCGGCGCCGACGACCGGCATCTGCGATACCCCGTACTCGCGCAGGATCTCGATGGCGTCGCGCAGCGTCTCCGAGGGATGGGTGTGCACCAGATCGGGCAGTTCGCCGGACTTACCGCGCAGGACATCGCCGACCAGGGTTTCGGCGGTGGACCCGTCGAGCGGGGTGCGCAGGAACCCGTAGGAGCTCATCCACCGGTCGTTGAAGATCTTCGACATATAGCCGCGCCCACCGTCGGGCAGCAGCACCACCACGACGGCGTCCGGATCGCGCCGGGCGACCTCGAGCGCCGCCACCACGGCCATCCCGCACGAACCGCCGACGAGCAGGCCCTCTTCCCGGGCGAGGCGGCGGGTCATATCGAACGAGTCCGCGTCGGAGACCGCGATGATCTCGTCCGGAATCGCCGGATCGTAGGCCGACGGCCAGAAATCCTCGCCGACACCCTCCACCAGATACGGCCGGCCGGTACCGCCGGAATACACCGAACCCTCCGGGTCGGCACCGATGACCTTCACCTTCCCGCCCGACACCTCTTTGAGGTAGCGGCCGGCGCCGGTGATGGTGCCCCCGGTGCCGACGCCGGCGACGAAATGGGTCACCGTGCCCTCGGTATCGCGCCAGATCTCCGGGCCGGTGGTCTCGTAGTGGCTGTCCGGGCCGTTCGGGTTGGAGTACTGATCCGGTTTCCAGGCGCCCTCGATCTCGCGGGTCAGCCGGTCGGAGACGCTGTAGTAGCTGTCCGGGTGCTCCGGCGGCACCGCCGTCGGGCACACCACCACTTCGGCGCCGTAGGCCCGCAGCACATTGCGCTTGTCCTCGCTGACCTTGTCCGGGCACACGAATACGCAGTGGTAACCGCGCTGCTGCGCCACCAGCGCCAGCCCGACACCGGTGTTACCCGAGGTGGGCTCGACGATGGTCCCGCCGGGCTGCAGGTCGCCCGACTTCTCGGCCGCCTCGATCATCTTCACCGCGATACGGTCCTTGGAGCTACCGCCGGGGTTCAGATACTCGATCTTGGCGGCCACCAGCCCGGCCCCCGCGGGAGCCACCGAGTTCAATCGGACCAGCGGGGTGTTGCCGATGAGGTCCACGACATGATCCGCGATGCGCATACCCCCCATCGTTGCAGAGGCGTTGCCGGGGGCCTCGGCGTGGTCCGCCACTCCCACCGCTGCACCGCCCGCAAATCCGGCGGTACCACGCCCGAGCATCTAGGATCCGGTACCTATGAGGCTGCCGAAGCTCGCGCGCGCCACCGTGTTTCTGGCCGGATCGGCGATAGCGCTGATCGCGGCCGCAGCACCGGCCGGCGCCGCGACCCACTCCTTCCCCGATGTCCCCACCCTGGCCTACGGCGGGCTGTGCGGAACCAGCATCCGCACCTGGGCCGACACCGGCCCGCAATGGCCGGGCCGGGCGGTGATCAACGTCCGCGCCAATCCCGTCGTCGGCGTGGGCTCCGGCATCCACCCCTTCGCCCCACTGTGCGAAGTGATGACCACGGTGTCCTGGCGCAATCTCGACACCGGCGCCACCGGCAGCTACGTCAACAATGTGGTGACCGGTATCTACGGCAGCATCCAGTACTCCCTGTTCCAAGACACCGGGCCGGGCCGGGTCGAGGTCACGGTGACCACCAACCACGCGAGCATCCCCGCCCACGGCAGCTTCGTCGTACCTGCGTAGCGCCGGTCCCCGCCCGCTGAGAAATTTCGGGCGCCCGGACCCTCACCTTCTCGGCACGTGAGTCCATGGCGAACTCGGCGGCGGCCGGGTCGATGACATCTCCCAACTGCCGGCCGACCGTTTTTACGGCGCCAGTGACAGCCGGACCACAGTCCACGTACGGATGCGGGTGGGCGGATAGTGCAGCAGTTCGCTCACCCGCACGCGGACGGTTGCGCGAATATAATCGCCGCACATGGGCGAGACTCGGATCGGATGGCGGACGGCCGCGGTCGCCGGGGCCGCGACGGTGGCGCTCGGTTCCGGCGCGGGGACCGCGTCCTGGGCGGCCTATCGGCTGCTCACCACCCAGGCAGGTGCCGCGCGGGGCATGATCGGCCGCGATACGTCCAAGCCGCCCGAAGCCGACGGGATCTACTCACCGGACGGGCACGAGCCCTGGCGCACCGGCAAGTACGCCGACCTGCACCTGATGATCTTCGGCGACTCCACCGCCGCCGGCCTGGGCTGCCGGACCGCCGCCGAAGTCCCTGGGGTGCGGCTGGCACACGGCCTGTCCGAGGCGACCGGGCAGCGGATCCGGCTGAGCACCAAGGCGATATCCGGCGCCACCTCCAAAGGACTGGCCGGGCAGGTGGACGCAATGTTCGTGGCCGGGCCGCCGCCGGATGCCGCGGTGATCCTGGTCGGCGCCAACGACGTCACAAAGAAACACTCCATCGGCCGCTCCGCGCAACGGCTCGGCGCGGCGGTGAGCCGGTTACACGGCGCGGGCAGCATCGTGGTGGTCGGCACCTGCCCGGACCTGGGCAGTGTCACCGCCATCCCGGAACCGCTGCGCACCGTGGTGCAACGCTGGAGTGTGCAACTGGCCCGCGCGCAGGCGACAGCCACCCGGGCGGCCGGCGGGCGCATCGTGGCGACGGGCGATCTGTTGAGCAAAGATTTCCGGGCCGCGCCCGAACAATTGTTCTCAGCCGACGGCTTCCACCCCTCGGCCGCGGGCTACGCGCTCGCCGCCGACCATCTGCTACCGGAACTGCTGGTTGCGCTCGGTCAGCGGGATATGGCCACGGCGGATATTTCCCCACGGGCCCCCGCGACGTAGATTCGAAGGGATCGTACCCCGCGAGTGTGCGTGATCGGGCAGTTTCGGATCGCGCACACTCCTCGACTAAGGAGTCCTCATGCCAGAGGCCGTCATCGTTTCCGTTGCTCGCTCTCCCATCGGACGCGCCAACAAGGGGTCGCTGGTGAGCATGCGGCCCGACGACCTCGCCACACAGATGGTGCGCGCCGCACTGGACAAGGTTCCCGCCCTGTCACCCGCCGATATCGACGACCTGATGCTCGGCTGCGGGCAGCCGGCCGGTGAGGCGGGCTTCAATATCGCCAAGACCGTCGCCACCCAGCTGGGCTACGACTACATGCCCGGCACCACCGTGAACCGGTACTGTTCCTCGTCGCTGCAGACCACCCGGATGGCGTTCCACGCGATCAAGGCCGGTGAGGGACACGCGTTCATCTCCGCCGGTGTGGAAACCGTGTCGCGATTCCCGAAGGGCACCGCCGACGGCTGGCCCGATAGCCACAACCCGCTCTACGCCGCCGCCGAGGAGCGCACCACCACCCGGGCGCAGGGCGGCGCCGGCTGGCAGGACCCGCGGGAAAACGGCGACCTGCCCGATATCTACATCGCCATGGGCCAGACGGCGGAGAACGTCGCCTCGTTCACCGGTATCTCCCGTGAGGACCAGGACCACTGGGGCGTGCGGTCGCAGAACCGCGCCGAAGAAGCCATCAAATCCGGTTTCTTCGAACGCGAGATCACCCCGGTGACCCTGCCCGACGGCACCGTCGTCTCCACCGACGACGGTCCCCGCCCCGGCACCAGCTACGAGAAGATCTCGCAGCTCAAGCCGGTGTTCCGCCCCGACGGCACGGTGACCGCCGGTAACGCCTGTCCGCTCAACGACGGCGCCGCCGCGCTGGTGGTCATGAGCGATACCAAGGCCAAGGAACTGGGCCTGACCCCGCTGGCCCGCATCGTCTCCACCGGCGTCTCCGGCCTGTCGCCGGAGATCATGGGCCTGGGCCCGATCGAAGCGGTGCGCAAGGCGCTGAAGCTGGCCGGTAAGACCATCGGCGATATCGACCTCTACGAGATCAACGAGGCCTTCGCCGTGCAGGTCCTCGGTTCGGCCCGCGAACTGGGCATGGACGAGGACAAACTGAACGTCTCCGGCGGCGCCATCGCCCTCGGCCACCCGTTCGGTATGACCGGCGCCCGCATCACCGCCACGCTGATCAACAACCTGCAGACCCACGATAAGCAGTTCGGTCTGGAGACCATGTGCGTCGGCGGCGGTCAGGGTATGGCGATGATCATCGAACGCCTGAGCTGATTGCGCCGCTTCCGGCGGCGCGGGCCGGGGCGGGACCCGACACGGAGATGAACCGGCCGGAGGGAAGTCCCTGGTGTCGCGCTGTCGGTTGCGCCGAAATATGTATCCATGAGTAAGGCCCGATACGGAACCCGATTTCGTACCGGGCCTTACTCATGCACCCCAACACAGGCCGGGCACCAGTAAGCGGAGAACTGTCACCGCCGATCGGCGGTGCAGGGAACCCGGTAACCGATTGTCAGCGGAGACCGGCTCGATAGAGATCCCGGAGCAGCGCAATCTCCGCACCGTGGTGCAGTAGCTCCCGCTGCGTGTGCAGCACAATCCCTGCGGTCGACCAGTCGGCAAGCATGGTGCCCGGCGGTCCCGCAGGTTCGGCCAGGCCGGTAACACCCAAACCTGCGACACCGTCGATCCACGCTTTGTAGGCGGTGTCGAGCTGCTCGAGCGCCACCGACGCTGTCCCGGCGTAGCGGAACGAGGCGAAATCGACGGGCGGATGGCCGAATCGTTCCAGACCCGCCTCCAGCAGGACGATCACATGCCCGAGCCGCCACGCGATGGTGGTCACGGGAGCCGGCTCGGGCGGCGGTATCGCGAAGTCGCAGACGAATCCACCGTCCGCCGGGCGAACCGACCACATACCGGGCACAGGTTCCCAGAAGTATTCCTCGTCTGTGAGCCCATCGAGCCGGATACGCAGTTGTCTGGACCAATGCGTTTCCAGCTGACCTCGTATCTCGGCGTTCCAGTCCAAGTCCATGGCGTACACCCTGGCCAAATCGGCCGATGCGGACAAACGTTTTTCGCTACCCCGACACTGTCCGGACACCCGGCCGACGGCGAAGAAGGTGCCGCCGGCTCACATCCACCTTGACTTTCCCAGTAGGAAAGTGAGATTGTTACTTTCCAGACAGGAAAGTGGGGTTTGGTCATGGACGACATCGCTGCGGAACAAGCTCGAGCAGCACTCGATACGGTCGACCGGGCACATCGGCAGGTGGCCGAGGAAATCGGGTTGCCCCGGGGCTACTGGTGGGCAATGGCGGCCGGCTGGCTGGTACTGGGTGTGATCGGCGCCCTGGGGCCGTGGTGGCCGGCCGCGATCGCCACCCTGGCCTTCGGGGCCGGGCATGCGCTACTGGCGGCCCGCCTGCTGAACGGGCAGCGGCGCACGAACAGACTGCAGGTCAGCGCAGCCGTCGCCGGTAGGCGGATACCGCTGCTCGTCATCGGCATGCTGCTCGGGCTCGTTGTGATCACCGTGGGGGCGGCGTTCGCGCTGGCCGCCGACGGTGCCGAGCACCCGGGCATATGGGCGGCAGCGCTGGTCGCGGCTGTTGTCGGGTTCGGCGGGCCGGAGATCCTGCGACTCCTACGGCGCTGGACGCGAGCATGAAACAGGCACGCTTCGACGAGCTGATCCACCCCAGCACCCGGCTCTCGCTGGTAGCGACGCTGGCCGCGGCGGACTGGGCGGAGTTCGCGTTTCTCAAAGACCGGCTGGAACTTTCGGACTCGGCATTGTCCAAACAGCTCACGACTCTCGAAGAGGCCGGCTACGTCACCACCGAACGCCGCCTCGACGGCGGCCGCCGGAAAGTACGGGCCCGGTTGACCAGTACCGGCCGCGACGCCTTCGACGGCCATATCGCGGCATTACAGGCCATCGTCGGCGGTGAGGGCATCCGGGCGAACGCATCGGCCGACGGCAGCGACGGGTGATACCGACTGATAGGTGACATAGCCGATCGTTCTCCCGGCGGGCCGTGAAGAGCCTTCTTCACGGCCCGCCGTCGAATGTGCCGGTCGCGGTCACCAGATCCGCGACCCAGGTGATTGCCTGCCACGCCCGCGTGTCCTGAACCTCCGGCCCATCGATATGCGGGATCAGCACCACGTCGGCGGCGAAATCGAGCGCGTGCTGGACGGCGATCCGCGCTGCGAGTTCCGGCCCCGTATCCGTGTAGACCGTGTACAACACACGGAGAGAGTGCACCCGCACCAGCCGTTCGATCTCCTCGCTGTCGACGCCGCTGCGACAGACCACGATCGCCCGCCGCAGGGTGGTCACCGGCGCGCCCCGGACGCATACGCCGCTGCCACCGCGTAACGCGGGCAGCGGTGCGCTCCATGCACATCCATCACCTGATGGGCGTGCGCGTACCCGCGAATCGGCTCCCGCGACAGGCAGTGTGGAGTGGGGTGGTCGATGGGTAGCGCCCGTAATCCGTCCGCGAGCCTGCGCAGCACCGCCGGGTCGTCGGCAACCCATTTCCGACCCGATTGCCAGAGCCGCACTGCCGCAGCCATGGCGAGGTTGTTCGGGGCCCGAACAGGCAGGGCCGGTATCTCCTGACACATAAGGGCACCTCGATGTCGTTGTCGGTAGCTGGATTCGATGCAAGGCTCGTAGCGCTCAATACGCCGAAAGGCCAAAAACTTTGGCACCATGGCAACAGAGGCCAAAGCAGGATGTGAGTTATGAGCACCGAGCAAAAACCCGACGGCGTGGGGGCTCGAGTAGCCGAAGAACGTAAGCTCATCGGCTGGACTCAAGCCCGGCTGGCCGCCGAGGCGAATGTTTCGGCGTCCCTGGTGAAGGCCGTAGAGCAGGGGCGTGCACCCGCCTCGCCCTCTTTCATCTCGGCCTGCGCGCGGGCTTTGAAGGTCGGCGTCACCGCGCTACTGGAACAGCCCTATCCGCGGGAGACCCGCAGCGAGCAGATGGTCCACGCCGGAATACCCGATATCCGACGGGAACTCGCGGTCTACCGAATTCCTCCGGACGATATTCCGCCCCGGGAGCTGAGCGAGTTGGCCGTGGACGTCGGCCGCGCATCGAAGATGCGCCATATGGTGAACCTCGGCGAGCTGGGCAGACTCCTTCCCACGCTGCTACACGATCTGCGAGTCGCATGGCATTCCAGCGAAGGCCATGATCGGGAGCGGATCTTCGGTCTGCTCGCCGAGACTTACGCGGCGACATCCCAGGTCGTGTACAAGCTCGGCTATATCGACCTGGCATCGCTGGCCGTCGACCGCTACGAATGGGCGGCGGAGCAGTCCGGGGACGAGCTGGCCGTCCTGGTGGGCGACTATCAGCGAGCCGGTGAAATGATTGGTGTGGCCGACTGGGCAGGAGCAGAGCGCTTCCTGGAAGGAAGCCGGAAAGCGATCGAGCCCGAACTCGGTAAAGGCAACCCGGCGACCTTGGCTATGTGGGGAAACCTGCATCTCAAGTCTGGCCTCGCCGCCGCTCGGGCCGGGCGCAGAGACACCGCGGATGCACATCTTGCCGAGGCAACCGAAACGGCCGCCCGGCTCGGGGTGGACCGTGACGATTACCGGCTGTGCTTCGGCCCGACGAATGTGCGGATCTGGTCCGTGGGCCTCGCCGTAGAAATGCTGGACGGCACCGAGGCCGTGAAGCGGTCGGCGAAGGTGCAATTGCCGTCGGGTACCCCGCGTGAACGCGCCGGCCATCACTACATCGATTTGGCACGAGCGTTTCTGTTGCACGGAGATCGGACGGGCGCGCTCTCGTCATTGCAGACAGCGCGACGAATCGCACCGACCCAAACCCGGTATCACCCGATGGTGCACGAAACCGTGCGCGCATTGGCCCGCCAGGAAGCACGGTCGACGGAGACACTGCGTGGGTTCGCTGCGTGGTGTGGGATCGGAAGAGCATAGGCGGCCGGAACGGCGCAACCACTCACCGTCGTATCGCTTTCCGCCGGGCGAAGCCGGCCATGTGCCGATCCGCTACAACGGGTATGCCCGGCAGATGCTGCATTCGCTGCGGGAGAAACCACCGTCGGGAATGCGCAACGAGGTCGCCGAGCTGTGTGACCGGACCGGACTTCTCCCGGCTGCCTGACCATCCGGGTCTCCGGGGTCGACCGCGGCAGTTGGCCCGGAATCCGGCGCAACTCACCGGCAGTCGGCGACGCCCACGGGTGGCGCGACACCACAGTGCGTCAGAGCTTCGCGAGGCGGTCCTGCTCCTTCTGGTATGCGCGCCACGCCTGCTGGGTCGGGGTCGGCTTCGTGGTGAGGGCCGCCCAATCGGTCGAGCGGACGAAGTTCACCACCATCAGCACCGGCAGGATGAACGCCTGGAAGAAGATCAGATAGCTGCCACCCTCGAATACGAACACCAAATACCCCGCGTAGCCGAGGTACCCGGCGCCGAAGACGGCGTTGAACCACTGGACTGTCTCGCTCTGCCCACCTTTGACGACGGCCATCGCAATCATGACGATGCCACTGAACGCGAGCATTCCGACGTACCACTCGAACATGGTGTTCCCTTCCGACGCGTTGTGCGACCCGCTGGCAGCACCCGATGACCGAAAGGAAATCGCGACTCTCTTGTCGAACCCTTGCAGGACCCTTGCGATGGCGGGATCAGTCGTCATCGCCTTCGTACCGCCCATACCGATGCCGGACAGCTACAGGCCGGCCGAGCCCAAGGCCTGGGCAACTCCGCCGAGGAACTGGGTGATAGCGATATAGCCCGCTGCGAGTGCTACCAAGATGAATTCCATACCGGAAGTGTCGCCAGTGCGCAGCGCCGCGTTATCGCCCCGTACGGACGTGTCGGCCCGCTGCCCGAGTTCGGGCTGCTCTACGGAGCTTCAGCGCAGCAGGACGGCGAGCACTTCGGGTGCAGTGAAACGCCGGCCGTAGGAGGTTTCGCCGTGCTGGAGCAGGATGCCCATGTCGGCGAGCTGCCCGACAAGCCTGTTGGCTCTGTTGTAGGTCACGCCGAGATGCCGTTGCACGTTGCGGACGGTGAAAATCGGCTGCTCGAGTCCGTAATCGATCAACCGCATGGCGTTCTCCGCCCGGAAACCGGCTGCGCGCACTCGGCACTTCAAGTCGTGTGGACCCAGACCAGATCTGTGAGCTGAGCGGCGGTGATGTTTGCCGCCGCCGCGACTCCCTCGGCGAAGAACCTGATCCAGCCGCCCCAGTCGCCCTGCGCGCGAAGCGGGCGTCGTGCACGCGTGCGCCACGGTGAGCGGATTACAGGGGCAGTCTTCGGACGAGGTTGCCGCCTTTGGTCTGGATCGCATCTATACGCGGTACCGAGCCCGACCCTTGCCAGCAGTGGCGATTGTCTGTGTTGACGGATACTCTTCGGCTGCTTCGCAACTCGTTCGAAAGGCGAACAATGATCTCGAAGAGAGTCGTCAGAACCGTCGTCGTCTCGGCGCTGCCGCTGATTGCCACCACCGTCGTCGCCGGAGCCGCCTCCGCTGACGCCGGGCCGATGGCCGAAACGCGGGCTACGCCGGTCGCCGGTCTTCCGTTGGAGGAGCCGCAGGACGTCACAACCAACCCGGGCGCCCAGTACCCCGATCCAGTGTTGAACGGCGCTGCGCTGGGAGCCGGGATCGGCTCGGCGGTCGGATCGGCCACCGGTTCCGGTGGGCCGATTCTCGGTGGGCTGATCGGCGCGCTGGTCGGTGCGGTGAATCCCGACGTCGTTCCCCAGGTCCTTCCCTGAACCGACCCGGGCAACCGTTCCCGTCCAGGCCCCTGACCGAGACGAGCGGTTACCCGCCCAGGCCGCCGGTGCCCCGAATCCGGCACCGGCCGCCAGATCCGTGACGAGGGCCGTCAAGACTATGATGGCGCTGCTCAACGCGGCGCGACCATTTCACGGACAGCGAGAAGCCACAAAAGAAGGCGGCCCCGCGAGGGACCGCCTTCTGTGATGTCCTGACCGGCTGAAGCGGCCGGGTTTACTAGTCGCTCTGGAAGTAGCTCAGCAGGCGCAGGATCTCGACGTAGAGCCAGACCAGGGTGACCGTGAGGCCGAGCGCCACACCCCAGGCGGCCTTGGGCGGGGCCTGGGCGCGGATGAGCTGGTCGGCGGCGTCGAAGTCGAGCAGGAAGCTGAACGCGGCGATGGCGATGACCACCAGGCTGAAGATGATCGCGACCGGGCCGCCGTCACGCAGACCGAAACCGCCGTCGGTGAAGAAGCTCGCGACCAGGTTGCCGACGATCAGTACCAGGATGCCGATCATGGCGCCGATGAGCATACGGGTGAACCGCGGGGTGACCCGGATGGCGCCGGTCTTGTAGACGACGAGCATGCCGGCGAACACACCGAAGGTGCCCAGGACGGCCTGCCCGATCATGCCCGCGCCGCCCGCGCCACCGAAGGTGATATCGGTGAACATGAACGACAGGGCGCCGACGAACACACCCTCGGCGACCGCGTAGGCGAGCACGATGGCGGGGTTGTCCATCTTGCGGCCGAAGGTGGCGACCAGGACCAGGACCAGGCCGATGATGCCGCCGCCGATGACGAACATCGGGGCGAGCGCGGTGTTGGCGCTGGTCAGAATGTAGGTGACCAGCGCGGACAGCGCGAGCACACCCAGCGTGATCCCGGTTTTGGTGACCACATCGTCGATGGTCAGCGACCGGGTCGGCGCCTGCGGCGGGTAGGGCTGCTGCTGGTACTGCGGGGGGTACTGCTGGTTGCCGTACTGGTAACCCAGCTGTCCCGCGCCGGCAGCAGCCGAGCCGAAGCTCGCGTGGCCGGTTTCCTGCTTCGGCAGATTCTTGAATACCGGATTGCTTGTGGCGCGCACCGCAAATCCCTTTCTCGGAGTTCGTTGGCCATACCGGAGCACGACCGTCGGCTCGAGCTGTTACTCGATATCCAACTGTCCATCCAACGATCACCACCCCTGGCGGAGTTCCCGGGGCGCGCCGAAAAGACAGACAAACCGGACCTTACCGCCGGACGGGCCACCGTGGGTCACGGACCGGTCCGCGAAACGGATCCGATTGTCCGCGCCCGACCTCGGCGGACCCGGAATATCGGCTGTGCGCACCGTGGCGAATCCGATAATGCGAGACCACTGCCTATCACCGCGGCAACGTCACATCACCATAATGAGGATCGCGATGATGATGACCAACCCGATCAGCAGGCCGATGGTGACGGCGACGGTGGGGCTGGGCGACTGTACCGAACCCCCGCGGCCGATCTTCTGGGCCGGCGCCGGCGCCGGGTTCGCGGGCTGCGGCTGGGCGCGGCGGGGCAGCGGGCCGGAACGGGGGCTGCGCAGCCCGGCGGCGGAGTTACGGGCCGCCCAGGCGGGGATGGTGCCGTCTTCGGTGCGCACCGGGGCGCCGAGGATGTTGTCGGCGGCGCCGGGACCGAACGCGGCGGCCAGGATCTCCTCCCGCGCCTGCGCCATGCTGGGGCGGCGTTGCGGGGCCGGTTCCATCATGTGCAGCAGCACGCGAGTGAGTACGCCGCTGCGCGTCGGCGGGTTGATCTGCGCCATGGCTGCGCGTTCCACGATGGCATCACTGTCGTCGTCCATACCGAACGGCGGCTGACCTTCGATGGCGGTGTAGAGGGTGGCGCCGAGCGAGAACACATCGCTGGCGGCGGTGGGCTGGGCGCCGCGGGCCACCTCCGGCGGCAGATAGGCGGGGGTTCCGGTGATCATGCCGTCGGGTTCGTCGGAGGCCTCGGTGATATTGCGGGAGATACCGAAATCGCTGAGTTTCGCCATCCCGACCCCCGGGCCCCGATCGGCGACGAGGATATTGCCCGGTTTGATATCGCGGTGCACGATCCCGACCGTATGCGCGGCGGCGAGCGCGTCGGCGACCTGCGCACCGATCTGGGCGACCTCGATCACCGGCAGCGCGTTCACCAGCCCCAGCGCCCGGGCGACGCTGCGCGAGGGTAGATGCTCCATCACCAGCCAGGGTTCACCGGCCTCCAGCACCACGTCGTAGACGGCGATGGCGTGCTCATGGGAGAGCTTGGCCGCGACCCGCCCCTCATGCACGATCCGATCGCGGATCGTGCGGGCTTCTGCCTCGTCCAGGCCCGCCGTGGACAGCACCTGTTTGATAGCGACGTCCCGGTCCAGCAGCCGATCGTGTGCCAGCCATACCGCACCCATACCGCCACCGCCCAGTTTCGACTGCAGGCGGTACCGGCCGGCCACCAGATAATCGGGGCCGACGATGGGACGGGGGCGATCGATCATGCTGTGAGACTAGTCGAATTCGGTGGTAGCTGGCCGGTTTCGGGGGCGGCGGCCGGTGACACGTGACGGCATTCACTACAGCGGGTCGTAGTTGTTCGGCCGAACTTCCAGGGCTCCCCTCCCGACGGTAAGCTATCGAATGTATGTTCGACAGTGGAGGCGGGTTCACCCCGGTGGTTCGGGGCCCGTCTCGGTTCTGGAGCGACGGAGCGGAGGAGCGAAGCGGAGGAGCGGAGGAGTGAAGAACCGAGACCAAAGGGGCCCCGAACCGGCGACGCCGGAGGCGGCGCAAGTAAACACCGCACGAGCACCGAAGGCGAGCGGGGCGCGGCTGCGTGAACTGGCCGAACTGCGCCGGGCGCGGGCGAGCAGCGGATGCGCCCACGGATCCGGTGCTGTACCCCGTAGCACTGCCGGTACCCGGGCACCGGTCGCCCCGGCCTCCACAGTCGGTCGCGAGGTACTTCCCGTACCACCCGCACTCGCTCCGCTGCTGCCCGACCGCGGACTCGTCAAAGGATCGGTGGTGTCCTACAGCGGCGCCGGAACGCTGCTGGCCGGTTTGCTCGCCGCGGTCACCGGGCCGGGCGGGCACGCGGCCGCAGTCGGCCTGCCCCGGCTCGGTCTGCTCGCCGCCGCGGAAATGGGCGCCCGGCTGGACCGGCTCGCGGTGATCCCCGATGCCGGCCAGGACCCGATGGAGGTGGCGGCGGTCCTGCTGGACGGGATGGATCTGGTGGTACTCGGCCTCGGCACCGCCGTGATCCCGCCTGCCCGCGCCCGGGTGCTCGCCGCGAAAGCCCGCGGGAAAGGGGCCACATTGCTCGTCACCGGCGGTAACTGGCCCGCGCCGGACCTGAGCCTGGAAAGCCGCGTGGCCGGCTACACCGGGCTCGGTACGGGCAGCGGGCGGATCCGTTCCATAAGCCTCGATATCGAAGTCCGCGCCAGGGCCGGGGCCCCGCGCCGTGGCCGGCTTGCCGCGCGTCCACTCGGTGGTCGCGTGGAATGGATCGCCCTCGACGAGACCGTCACCGCGCACACCCCGGCTCAGCCGGAAATATCAGGTCAGGAGGATTCGGTTGCTTCCTGACCCGATCGCACCCCATAGCCTCCGCCGGACCCACTGCCGGTCCTTCCCTTCGTCCGGTGACAGGCTCCGATGAGCCCGCGGCCGGAGGCGCGGGTACTGGCGGTCTGGTGCCCCGACTGGCCCGCGGTCGCGGCGGCGGCGGGGGCCGGACTGTCCACGGAACAGCCGGTGGCGATATTGCATGCGAACCGGGTGGTCGTCTGCTCGGCCACCGCCCGCGAGGCGGGGGTGCGCCGCGGTATGCGGAAACGCGAGGCGCAGAGCCGCTGCCCGGAACTCCATATCGCACAACCCGATCCGGACCGTGACGCGCGGCTGTTCGAACCGGTCGCCGCGGCCGTCGACAGCCTCGCCTCCGGTGTCGAGGTACTGCGCCCCGGTTTGCTCGTCCTGCCCGCCCGGGGCGTGATCCGGTATTTCGGACAGGCTGAGGCGGCCGTGCGGCAATTGCTCGCCGCGGTGGCGACAGCCGGGGTGGAGGCCCGGATCGGGATCGCCGACGAACTCCCGACCGCCCTCGTCGCCGCCCGGCACAGCACCCTCGTACCGCCCGGCCGGGATGCCCGGTTCCTGGCGCCGCTGCCGATCACCGAACTGGCGGCCGAACCCGGCCCCGCGGAGCGGGAACGCGCCGCGCTGCTGGATCTGCTGCACCGGCTGGGCCTGCGTCGCATCGGGGATTTCGCTGCCCTGTCGACCGCGCAGGTCACCTCACGATTCGGCGCGGACGCGATCGTGGCCCACCGGCTCGCCCGGGCACTACCGGATCGCCCGCCGGCGCCCCGGAGCCTGCCCCCGGAGATGTCGGTCCGGCTACCGTGCGAGCCACCGATCGACCGGGTCGACGCCGCGGCCTTCGCCGGCCGGCTGCTCGCCACCCGGCTCACCGCGAACCTGTCGGCGGCTTCGGTGGCCTGTACCCGGCTGGAGATTCGCGCGGAAACCGAGGCCGGAGAAGAACTCTCGCGGGTCTGGCGCTGTGCCGAACCGCTGACCGCCGACGGCGTGGCCGACCGCGTGCGCTGGCAACTGGACGGCTGGCTCACCCGGCCGCCCCGCGATCGGCCCACCGCTGCGATCACCGTGCTGCATTTGAGACCCGTGGAGGTGACACCGGCCGCCGCCCTGCAGCTCGGGCTGTGGGGCGATACGGGGTCCGGGGACGAACGCGCCCTGCGCGCACTGGTCCGCGTCCAAGGCCTGCTCGGCGGGGACGCGGTGCGGGTGGGGGTGCTCAGCGGCGGACGCGGGCCCGCGGAACGGGTCACCATGGTCACCTTCGGCGACGAACCGGCGCCGGATACCGATCCGGCGCCGCCCTGGCCGGGCCGGATACCGGAACCGGCCCCCGCCGTCATCATGCGCGACCGCCCGCGCATCGCACTCGAGGCAGCCGACGGAACTCCCGTCCGGATCACCGCACGCGGCCTGTTCAGCGGCCCGCCCGCACGGTTGCGCTGGGGCCGGTCGAGCTGGCGGCTCACCGCGTGGGCCGGACCCTGGCTGCTCGACGAGCTCTGGTGGGCGCCCGGCGCGGCCCCGACCGCCCGCGCCCAGGTGGAACTACCGGGACCGCACAGCCTGCTGCTACTCGCCCGGGACGATCACTGGTGCGTCGAAGGACTCTACGATTGACCGGCGCCGGCTCAGTACGGTTCGCAGGCGTCGAAGGCGGCGTCCTTGTCCCCGTTGAACGAATCGATCTGACCGTTGATCTCGTCCACCGAAGCGTTGCGCTCCAGCAGGTCGGCCAGGGTCTTCAGGTTGTCGCGGTAGGTGCGCATCGGCGCCGAGACGTCGTTGGGAACATCGGGGCTGAGTTCCTCGTCGATCTTGCCGGCGGTATCGCGCAGCGCGGTGATCGCGGCATCCTTCTTGGGCCCCTCATCCGGCGCCTTGTTGTCGCTGGCGTCGATATAGGCGTTGAACGCGTCGACCGCCGGGTTGTTGTGGTCGCGCAGCGCTTCACAGACATCGGTCGCGGCTGCCTCGGCGGCGGCCGCCCGCGACGACGACGCCGCGGCCGAGGAGGATTTGATCTCCGATGTGTACAGCTGCAACTCGCTCTGGTTCACTTCGGCGGTACCGGTCACCGTCGTGGAGCAGGCAGCGAGAGATCCACCGGCGATCAGCGCGGTCAGTGCGGCGGCGAGGCCGGCTCGTTCGAATCGTCGCATCGGTCTGAAACTCCCCTCGGATGCCCACGACCCCGTACTCTCGCCCCGGCGCGCCGGACATCTGAGCCACCGGTGCTGACAACCGTACTGTGTCGAGACGATTCCCGGCTGCCCAGGCCCGTATTGTCGATCAACCGATACCCGTGCCCGGAGACACTAACCCGTGGCGATGTCGACGACCAGGCGGTTCGGCATGGTGGCCGCCGAAACGGTGAAGCCCGGCTCATCGCCGGCGACTCCGATGAACGACTGGGTGATCCCCTCGAACACCGTCGTCCGGTATACCCCGGCGATACCTGGCACCGCCGGATCGGTGGCCGGATCCGGGCCGGCGTAGGGCGCCACCCCGCTGTCGAACGGATAGGCCGAACCGGTGATCCGGACCTCGAGTACCGAATCGCCCGCCACTTCGAGCTCCCGGCCGCTCCCGTCCTGTACGGCCCGGCCGGTGTACCACACACTCCACCCGGGGGTGCCCGGTCCGCCGAGGTAGTACTCGACCCGGTCGAAACCCGCGTGGTGACTCAGCCGGACATCGGTCACGGTGAGCATGGCGTCCGGGGAGGCCTCCGCCTGCTTCGGCACCGTATCGTCGGGCGCGGGTACCGGCTCGCCGGGCAGCGGGATCGGCGGTACGGGCAGCCCCGGGGTGCCTACTTCCGAACTGGGGACCGCCGGGCTCATCGGCGAAGAGCTAACCGGCGGTGTCGACCCCGAATCGGCACATCCGGCGAGAGCCGCCAGCATCGCCGCCACCACCAGTAAACGCCCGGTACGCATATGGCCGATGCTAACCGCAGCGGCCACTGTCCTGCGGTAACGCCTGCTCTCACGGTGTGGCCCGAGCACCGGCCGCCGGCCGCGCACGGCCCCGCGATCATGCCGTGCGAAGCGCTTCCACCGGGGCGCGCGCCAGCGCACGGCAACGATCTAGCACACTTGTCACGTGCGAGACGTGGAGGACCTATTGGGACGGTTGCGCCGCTATCCGGATGTGGAGGCCGCCAACCTGTACGCCGTCGATGCCGCGGACCGCCTCATTCTCGACGTGGCCGCGGAGACACTCACCACCGCCGAGACCGGCAAAGTGGTGGTGATCGGCGACAACTACGGCGCCCTCACCCTCGGCGCCGCCGCCACCCACGACCTGCACGGGATCCGGGTCCACCAGGACCTGCTGACCGGTGAACTCGCGCTCGCCGCCAATGCCCGCGCGCACGGGCTCGGCGACCGCTACACCGCGCACGCCCTCGACGAAAACCTGCTGCGCGACGCCACCGTCGTCCTGCTGCGACTACCGCGGGTACTGGCCGGGCTCGCCGAAATCGCCGACGCCATCGCCCGTTACGCCCACCCCGAGGTCCAGGTGTTCGCCGGCGGCCGGGACAAGTACCTCACCAAGGCGATGAACGACGTACTGGGGGAATCCTTCACCGAAGTACGCGCCAGCCGCGGCCGCCAGAAATCGCGCACCCTGCTGGTGCGCGGGCCGAAACCGATGGGCGATCCACGGTTTCCGCTGCGTGAACACATCGGCGAATTCGACATCGATGTGGTCGCGCACGGGGCCGCCTTCTCCGGGCCCCGCCTGGATATCGGCACCCGGTTCCTGCTGGAACATCTGCGCGCCATGAAACCCGATGCCCGCGACGCCATCGACCTCGGTTGCGGAACCGGGATACTGGCCGTCGCGCTCGCCCGGTCCCGCCCGGGAATCGCGGTGGTGGGCACCGACCAATCTGCCGCGGCGGTGGCCTCCGCGACCGCGACCGCCGCGGCCAACGCGGTCACCGGGCAGGTCACCGTGGTGCGGGACGACGCCATGTCGGCCGCCGCCGACAACAGCGCCGACCTCGTGGTGTGCAATCCCCCCTTCCATGTGGGCGCCGCCGTGCACACCGGGTCGGCGATCAAGATGTTCGCCCGGACCGGCAAGGTCCTGCGGCCGGGTGGCGAGCTGTGGACGGTGTACAACAATCACCTCAACCACCGCACGGTGGTCGAACGCATGGTCGGGCGCACCGAGGTGGTGGGGCGCAACCGGAAGTTCACGGTCACGCGTTCGGTGCGGGGGTTACATGGGGCCGTCCCTGTTTGATCGCGTTGCATGGGCGGGGCCCGCCCGGTTCTGGAGCGACCAGAGGGAGGGAGCGCAGCGACCGACCGGCGGGAGTGAAGAACCGGGCCCATAAGGGCCCCGCCCTCGAGACGCGGAGCGCCTCCAAAATCTCAGTCGATTCGGCGGCGGTGGGCCCAGCGGGTGAGGGCGTTGCGGTTGGACTGCTGGGTTTTCCGGAGCACGTTCGAGGCGTGGGTTTCCACGGTTTTCACCGAGATGAACAGTTTTTCGGCAATCTCCCGATAGGTGTAACCACGGGCCAGCAGGCGCAGCACCTCCAGTTCACGGGGTGTCAGCGAATCGAGTTCGGGGTCCAGGGGTGGCTCGGGTACCGGGGATTTCCCGGTGAACGAATCCAGGACGAAACCGGCCAGCCGCGGACTGAAAACGGCATCCCCGCCGGCTACCCGGCGGATTCCGTCGGCCAGTTCGGCGCCGGAAATCGTCTTGGTCACATAACCGCGGGCGCCGGCCCGGATCACCGCTATCACATCCTCGGCGGCGTCGGAAACACTCAACGCCAGGCATACCGGCCCGCTGTCGATCCCGTTCAGCACCGCCACCCCGCCCCCGGCAGGCATATGCACATCGAGCAGCACCACATCGGGTTTGGCGGCATTGATTCCCGTCACCGCCTCGGCCACACCCCCGGCCTCCCCGACCACCTCCATATCGGTTTCCCGGCTCAACTCGGCCCGCACTCCGGACCGGAACACCGCATGATCGTCGACGAGAAAAACCCGCACAACCAGCCTCTCTTCATTCATGGCGCCGTCTCGGGCCTCCCTCGGAGACTACCCATGCACGGCGGGCCGGGCCTGCAGTCGGCCCGTAACGTACGGCGCCGCACCCGGTTTCGTTCCACCTCACGGTTGTTCGGCAAGCGGACCCCGCAGTGATTCGTGGTAGTGGATCCCTTTCCACCCGTCATCGGTTCGATGCGCGATCAGCGTGTTGCGGCCGTCGACGACGAACGACTCGGGCGCCACAGCGGTTTCCCCCTCGAGATGAAAGGAGAAGAACGCGTACGCCATATCGCCGATGATGTCGATCCGCATATCGCCGACGGTCATGACGTGCACCGCACCGATATCGTGGAACACCCGTTCGTAGTACCGGCCGATCGAGGCCGCGCCCAGGATCGGCCGGTCCAGTTCGGAAGGGCAGTACACGACTTCGTACTCGGGATCCCAGATCGAGCCGATCGTTGCTGCATCGCGGTGTGCCCATCCACTCCGGTATGCCTCCACCAGAGCGGCGATACCGGCGGTCAACGCACCTCCTCGCGGCGTATACCCGCGCTACGGTCCTGCTCGACGGTGACCTGAGAGGGCCCGGACCTGTGCACGGCCGTGGGGTGCTCGGGCCGCGGAGGCTCGGACGTGCCCTCAGTAGGAGCAGTCTCCGGAGTCCGGGGCCGGTCGGTACCGGCGTCTTCGTCGCCGGTACCGGAATCGGTGCGGGGCAGGAAGATCCGCACCTCGGTGCCGCGCCCCGGCTCCGAAACGATCTCCACTGTCCCGCCCCGCCGCTCGACGCGGGCGCGAATGGAACGCGCGAGCCCGTGCCTGTCCTCGGGGATCGAATCGGGATCGAAACCGGTACCGCGGTCGCGGACGAACACGCTGACCTGATGTGGCTCGGTCTCGGCGAACAGGTCGATATCGGCAACACCGGCGTGTTTGGCGGCATTCACCAGCGCTTCCCGGGTGGCGCCCAGGACGGCGGTGAAATGTTCCTTCGGCAGGCCGGACCCGCTGTCCTCGCCGTCCATCGCCACATCCCCGACGGTCACCGGGGTGACCTTCACACCGTGCTGATCCTCGACCTCACCGGCGATGGTGCGCAGGGCGACGGCGAGACTGGACTCGGCGGGGCCGGTGTCGGCGAACAGCCAGCGCCGCAGTTCGCGTTCCTGACTGCGGGCCAGGCGCAGCACCTCCTGCTGATCGCCGGCCTGCCGCTGGATCAATGCCAGCGTCTGCAACACCGAATCATGCAGATGGGAAGCGATTTCCTCGCGCTCCTCGTTGCGGATGCGGGCCGCGCGTTCGGCGTTGAGCGAATGCATCATCCGCAGGCCGAGTGGGACGGTCAACAGTCCGACCCCGATCAAGGTCGCCGCCACCGCCAGCAGCGCCGACCCCAGCGACCCCCAGTCGACCTGCGACAGCACCACCACCGCCAGCCCCACGACCACCAGGGTCACTCCGGCGATGATCCGCGACCAGGTGACCACCGACGGTTTCGCCGGTATCCCGACCAGCGACCGCGGGCCGTCGGCATCGTATTCCCGCCACACCAGCGCCGCGCCCACCGCGATCACCAGCAGCGGTGCGATCACCCGGGCCACCGTGCCGCTGAACGCCCACGACACCGCCACCGACAGCCCCAGGCCGAGCAGCGCCAGCCCGATCGCCTGGCGGCGTTCCGTGCCGGAGGGCCGGGCGTCGTCGCCACCGCCGGGCGTGAAGATCCACAACAGGCCGTAGGCGATTATCCCGGCCCCGGCCAGCGCCGACAGCAGGACGAACGCCATCCGCACCTTGAGCACGTCGACGCCGAGATGGTCGGCGACACCACCGGCAACCCCGCCCACGATCCGGCCACCGGACCGGCGCACCAACCGCCCGCCCGCGATACCCGGGGCGACCACGGGACGGTCGGCACCCGGGGCGTAGAAGGCAGGTCCGAACGGGCACATACCCTCGATACTGGCACGTCCGCAACCCACCCGGCCATGGGGAAACACCCTGATCTGTGTTCATGGCGCCGCCTTCGGCGGCGCGGGTTCGGGGCCCTATAGGTCTCGTTCTTCACTCCTCCGCTCCTCCGCTGTGTCATGGCGCCGCCTCCGGCAGCGCGGGTTCGGGGCCCCTTAGGTCTCGTTCTTCACTCCTCCGCTCCTCCGCTTCGCTCCTCCGCTCCGTCGCTCCAGAACGAGACGGGCCCCGAACCACGGGGGCGGGCGTTTCGAATGGCAGGACCTCGGTGGCGGATGCGGGGCTAACCGACCGGGGCGAACATCGGGGCCGGTCGGGTGGTGGTCAGGAGTTTTTCGGGAGCAACTTCAGGGTTCACCCCGATGTGAGAAAGCACGCAGGAAGCGGAGCATGGGTTTCATGACGAGAACCAGCTTCGGTGATCAGCTCCAGCAGATGTGGCAGACCCGGCCGGCCCGCCTACCCTGGCGCGGGCCGATCGCCGGGGTCGCGGCCGGGGTCGGGCACCGCTACGGCATCGACCCTGTGTTGGTGCGGGTGGCGTTCGTGGTGTCCGCCCTCTTCGGCGGGGCGGGAATCGTGCTCTACCTGTTCGGGTGGCTGATGTTCCCCGAGGCCGGGGAAGGCGCGTCGATGGCGGAATCGCTGACCCGTAAACGGCAGGATTCGCAGAGCCAGACCAAGACGATCGTGCTGATCGTGGCGCTGGCGATCGCGGTGAGCACCATGGGCCCGGTGGGTGTGGGGCTCGGCGGGTCGGGGGTGATCTCGCTGGCGCTCATGCTGGCCGGTTGGTGGATGCTGTACCTGCGTGCCCCGCAGCCGCCGCCGCTGCCCGCGGGGGCGGCGGCTCCGGATTCGCTTGCGGGCCCGGGGACGACCGGGTACCCGGGAGCCACGTTCCCTCAGGGGAGCGCGGACCCGTATACCTCCCAATACACCGGAATATATACCCCCTATACTAAGTTGCCGGACCAGTACGTCCCGGACAACTCCGGCGCGAACCCCGTGCAGGGCGACGAGAACGCTTCCGGTACCGCTACCTCCGAAACGACGGATACCACCGGTCCGAGCCTCACCAAGACCCCCGCCTCCGAACCTTCGTCCCCACCGGCCACCGCGGCCGTACCGGCCGGCGATCCGGGCCCGGGCACACCCGACTCCACCGCTACCGATAACCCGGTCGCGGCCACCCCTCCTGAGCCGGACGCGCCCCGGGACACCGGCCGGGACCGGCCCGTACCTCCACGCCCCACCATCGGAATGAGCAAGTCCACCGGCCTCACGGACCGCACTCCGCCCGCCTGGGACCCGCTGGGGGTCGCGCCGCTCGCCTGGGACCTGCCCGACCCCACCCCGGCGCAGCCGGTGGCGGTGCTCACCGAGAAGCGTCCCCGGTCGCGTTTCACCGCGGTCGTGCTCGGCCTGGCGATCCTCGCCGCGGCGGGTGCCGGCGCGACGGCGGTGGCGGGAGCCGAATGGATGACAGCGGGACGGATCGCCGCGATCGCGCTCGCGGTGATCGGGCTGGGACTGATGCTCGGTGCTTTCCGGCGCCGGGGTCACGGACTGTTGCTGGTCACCGCGCCGCTGGCGGCGTTCGTCATCCTCGCCGCCGCGGTCGGGCCGGTCGATTTCCAGAGCACCACCATGGGTGAACGCACCTGGACCCCCGTCTCGGCCGCCGATGTGCGGCCGGAATACGCGGTGACGATGGGGTCCGGCACGCTGGACCTGCGCGGTATCGAACTCACCGGTGATCGAACAGTCGACCTTTCCGTGCAGATGGGTCAGGCGGTGGTCCTGGTACCCGACAACATGAATGTGCGCACCGATTGCACTGTCCGGATGGGTGAGGCGAGATGCCCGGACGGGCTCACCGGTCCCGGCGGGGACGCGCCGGTGCTGGATTTGAACGTGCAGGTCCGGATGGGTGAAGCGGAGGTGCGTCGTGGCTGATCGGGAAACGAAACCGCACGTGGAAGCATCGAATGACGGTGGATCGGCGGAGCGTGCTCACCGCGGGGGCTTCTCCCCCGGACTGTTCGTCACCGGTCTACTCGCGCTGCTGGTGAGCATTTGGGCCCTGGCCGCGCCGGACCGGTGGAATATCACCTCCATGATCCCGGTCGGCTGGATCGTCGTCGCGGCCGCGATCGTGATGGGCGTGGTACTGGTCATCTCGCCGAGAAAGCGCCGGTAGCCCGAGCGCCGACGCCGGTTCTCGTCGAACGGCGCCGTACCGAGCAGAACGCCCGGCCCCTCATCCGAGGGTCCGGGCGTTCTGCTGTCGGCTCACTCCCACTCGATGGTGCCCGGCGGTTTGCTCGTCACATCCAGAACCACGCGGTTGACCTCGCCCACCTCGTTGGTGATCCGGGTCGATATCCGTTCCAGCACCTCGTAGGGCAACCGGGTCCAGTCCGCGGTCATCGCGTCCTCACTGGACACCGGGCGCAGCACGATCGGATGCCCGTAGGTACGGCCGTCACCCTGGACGCCGACACTGCGCACATCCGCGAGCAGCACGACCGGGCACTGCCAGATCTGCCCGTCCAGACCGGCCGCGGTGAGTTCCTCGCGGGCGATGGCATCGGCCTGCCGCAGTGTCCGCAACCGGTCCTCGGTGACCTCACCGATGATCCGGATCGCCAGGCCGGGGCCCGGGAAGGGCTGCCGGGCCACGATCTCCTCGGGCAATCCGAGCTCCCGGCCGACCGCCCGGACCTCGTCTTTGAACAGCAGCCGCAACGGTTCGACCAGTTCGAATTCCAGATCGTCGGGCAGGCCGCCCACGTTGTGATGCGATTTGATGTTCGCGGTTCCGCTACCGCCGCCGGATTCCACCACGTCCGGGTACAGCGTGCCCTGCACCAGGTATTCGACCGGGGGAACATCCTGTCCCGCGGTCTGCTCGCCGACGACCTCGCCGACGGCATCCTCGAAGGACCGGATGAATTCCCGTCCGATGATCTTGCGCTTCTCCTCGGGGTCGGTGACACCCTTCAGTTCGCCGAGGAACTTCTCGACCGCATCCACGGTGACCAACCGGGCTCCGGTGGCGGCCACGAAATCCCGCTGTACCTGTTCGCGCTCACCGGCCCGCAGCAGCCCGTGATCGACGAAAACACAGGTCAGCTTGTCACCGATGGCTCGCTGCACCAGTGCGCCCGCCACTGCACTGTCCACGCCGCCGGACAGGGCGCAGATCGCGTGCGCGTCCCCGATCTGCTCGCGCACCCGCTCGATCATCGCATCGGCGATATTGGCCGGCGTCCAGTCCGGCTCGAGCCCCGCCATTTCGTGCAGGAACCGGCTCAGCACCTGCTGACCGTGCGGCGAATGCAGCACCTCGGGGTGGTACTGCACACCGGCCAGCCGGCGGGCCCGGTTCTCGAACGCCGCGACCGGCGCACCCACCGTCGTCCCGGTGACCTCGAAACCTTCCGGGGCGTCGGTGACGGCGTCCCCGTGGCTCATCCACACCGGCTGCAACTCCGGCAGCCCCTCATGCAGCAGCCCACCGTCGATATCGAGTTCGGTGCGGCCGTATTCGCGGGTACCGGTATTGGTCACGGTGCCGCCCAGCGCCTGCGCCATCGCCTGGAAGCCGTAGCAGATACCGAAAACCGGGATATCCAGGTCGAACAGCCGCGGATCGAGGGCGGGCGCGCCTTCGGTGTACACACTGGCCGGACCACCGGACAGGATCACCGCCAGCGGTTGCTTCTCGGCGATCTCCGCCACAGTGGCCGTATGCGAGACCACCTCCGAGTAGACACTCGCCTCCCGAACCCGGCGGGCAATCAACTGCGCGTACTGCGCACCGAAGTCGACGACAAGAACGGGCCTCTGCGAATGTGTCACCCGCATGAGTCTAATGAGCGCCGATCAGCGACTCGCAGGCCCATACCCTCGGGCTCAGGCGCGAACGCTGAGGCCGACCTTCTGGAATTCCTTGAGGTCGGAGTATCCGGCCTTGGCCATCGAGCGGCGCAGGCCGCCGACGAGGTTCAGGGATCCGAACGGATCGTCGGAGGGGCCCGTCAGCAGCTGTTCCAGGCTGGGCCGCACCGGGGCCGGAGGTGCCTGCCCGAGCAATTCTTCGGCGAGATCCCACGGCTCGTCCAGCGAAAGCAGCGAACCCCGCGGCACGGAGGGGTGGGCGGCGGCCGAGGGCCAGTACCAGCCGCGGCCGGGCGCTTCGGCGGCGATCGCGAGCGGCGCACCCAGCATGGCCGCATCCGCGCCACAGGCGATGGCCTTGGCGAGCTGCCCCGAGCTGTTGATATCGCCGTCGGCGATCACATGTACGTAGCGGCCGCCCGTTTCGTCGAGGTAGTCGCGGCGGGCCGCGGCGGCGTCGGCGATCGCGGTCGCCATCGGAATGCCGATACCGAGAACTTCGCCGGTGGTGGTCGCCCCCGGCTGCGAACCGTAACCCACGATCACTCCGGCGGCACCGGTCCGCATCAGGTGCAGTGCGGTGCGGTGATCGCTGACGCCGCCGGCGACGACCGGCACGTCCAGTTCGGCGATGAAAGTCTTGAGGTTCAGCGGTTCGCCGTCGCCCACATGCTCGGCCGAAATGATGGTGCCCTGCACCACCAGTAGATCGATCCCGGCCTGCAGCAGGCCAGGGGTGAGCGCCCGCGCATTCTGGGGGCTCACCCGCACCGCGACGGTGACCCCACCGGCCCGCACCTGGCCGACCGCCGCGGCCAGCAGATCGGGCTGCATGGGCGCGGCGTGTAGTTCCTGCAGGAAGGCGATCGCCCGCTGATAGCTGCCCTTGTCGGCGAGCTCGAGCAGTTGGTCGATCTTGGCGGAGACATCCGCGTGGCGGGCCCACAACCCCTCACCGTTGATCACGCCCAGCCCACCCCGGCGCCCGATCTCGATGGCGAATTCCGGGGAGACCAGCGCATCGGTCGGATGGGTGAGGAAAGGGATATCGAACCGGTAGGCGTCCAGTTGCCACGCCAGCGACACCTGGCTCGCCGAACGGGTCCGGCGCGAGGGAACGATATCGACATCGTCCAGCTCGTAGGTCCGGCGAGCCGTCCTACCCATCCCGATCTCGACCATATCGCGCACAAATAGCTCCTGTATTTTTCGGCGCGCTGGCGCGCGCGGGGTTTCGGCCCCCTTGGCGTTGCCTTTCAGCCCTCGAGACTCGCGGCTCCGCCGCCTCGCTTCGAGGACTGAAAGGCAACGCGGGCCGAAACCTCCAAGGGCCTCGTAAGACTCGGCACCGAAGTCTGTGCGTTTCACCTGGTGAACTCGCATATTGCGACTAAACCTTACACACCCCCGGTCAGCCGCGGCTCGGACGGTTGGTGGTCTGAGCACCAAACCTGGGATCACTGCTGAACCCGCCCAGCCGTAGTGCCGAGTTCAGCGAGGCCCTGAAAGGTTTCGGCCAGCAGGGGCCGAAAGCCCGCGCGCCGGAGGCGCGCCAAAGTTACCGCCCGGTGTAGTTCGGGGCCTCCACTGTCATCGTGATGTCGTGCGGATGGCTCTCCTTGAGGCCCGCCGCGGTGATCTGGACGAACTGGGCTTCCTGCAGACCGGTGATGTTCTGTGCGCCGGTGTAGCCCATGGCCGCGCGGAGGCCGCCGACGAGCTGGTGGATCACCTGGTTCACCGGGCCCCGGAACGGCACCCGGCCCTCGATACCTTCGGGGACGAGTTTGTCCTCGGCCAGCACATCGTCCTGGAAGTAGCGGTCCTTGGAGAAGGATTTCACCTGGCCACGACCCTGCATGGCGCCCAGCGATCCCATGCCGCGGTAACTCTTGAACTGTTTACCGCCCACCAGGATCAGCTCACCGGGCGATTCCGCGGTACCGGCCAGCACCGAGCCCAGCATCACGGTGGATGCGCCGGCGGCGATGGCCTTCGCGATATCGCCGGAGAACTGGATTCCGCCGTCGGCGATCACGGGCACTCCCGCGGGCGCGCAGACCGCGACGGATTCCAGGATCGCAGTGATCTGCGGGGCACCGACACCGGCGACCACCCGGGTGGTGCAGATGGAGCCCGGCCCGACGCCCACCTTCACCGCATCGGCACCGGCCTCGACCAGCGCCGCGGCACCGGCTCGGGTGGCGATATTGCCGCCGATGACCTGGATACGATCCCCCACCTCGGCCTTGACCTTGCTGACCATGCTGAGAACTTGGCGCTGATGCCCATGCGCGGTATCGACGATGAGAACATCGGCACCGGCGTCGGCCAGGGTCATGGCCCGCGACCAGGCATCGTCGCCGACGCCCACCGCGGCCCCGACCAGTAGCCGGCCGTCCCGGTCCTTGGTGGCGTCGGGGTACTGATCGGTTTTCACGAAGTCTTTGACGGTGATCAGGCCGCGCAGCCGGCCCTCACCGTCGACGATGGGGAGCTTTTCCACCTTGTGGCGGCGCAGCAGCCCGAGGGCGGCCTCCGCGGTGACGCCCTCCTGGGCGGTGATCAGCGGCGCCGGGGTCATCACATCGGCCACGCGGCGGTTCTGATCGACCTCGAACCGCATATCGCGATTGGTGATGATGCCGACCAGCGCGCCGGTTTCGTCGACCACCGGCAGGCCGGAGATCCGGAACCGGGCGCACATGGCGTCGACCTCGGCGAGGGTATCGGTGGGGCGGCAGGTCACCGGATCGGTGACCATCCCGGCCTCGGACCGTTTGACCGTCTCCACCTGGCTCGCCTGATCGGCCACCGACAGATTGCGGTGCAAAACCCCCATGCCGCCCGCGCGGGCCATGGCGATCGCCATCCGGGCTTCGGTGACGGTATCCATCGCGGAACTCACCAGCGGCGTCCGCAACCGGACCTCTCTGGTCAGCTGACTGGATGTTTCGACCGAGCTGGGGATGAGATCCGATGCGGCGGGCAGCAGCAGCACATCGTCGAAGGTGAGGCCGAGCATGGCGATCTTGTTCGGATCGTCACCACCCGTAGGAGGGCGGACAATCGTGCGCTCGCCCGGTACGGGATTACTCATTCGGATCGAGCCCTCCTGGACGTCGGCTGAGCTATCGAGATATAGCGGCCCGATAGCAAACTGTAACTGGGAACAAACGTGCGGCGCCGGATCGTTTATTCCGGCGGCGGTGCCGGGTGAACTACTGCTCGTCAGCGCTTGACACCATGGTATCGGTCCGGTTGGACCACGGATCAACTGAGGCCCGCTGCGATCGATCGAGCGGCGGCGGCGAAACTGGCGGCGCGGACGGCTGGCGCAGACCGCCCTGTTCTGCGTACCGTGGGGATGTGCGTGACCATCTACCACCTGGCTTGCCGCCGGATCCGTTCGCCGGAGACCCCGCCGACCCGTCCGCCGCGCTCGATGCCATCGAGCCGGGGGAACCGCTGGATCCTCATGAGCGCCTTGCGGTCGAAGAGGATCTCGCCGATCTCGCAGTCTACGAGGCGCTACTGGCCCACCGCGGTATCCGCGGGTTGGTGGTGAGCTGCGAGGATTGTCGGCAGGATCACTATCACGACTGGGATATGCTGCGCGCCAATTTGTTACAGCTCCTGGTCGACGGCACGGTCCGGCCGCATGAGCCCGCCTATGATCCGACTCCGGAAGCCTACGTCACCTGGGATTACTGTCGCGGCTACGCCGATGCCTCGATGAACGAGGCGTTCCACGGCGACGGGTTCGACGCTTTCGACAGCTGAGTCCTTCGACAACCGAGTCGGAGCCGCCGGACTGATCCGGCATGATCGACCGCCATACGACGGCCGATCGTTTTGGCATATCCGCACCAGTTCGTAACGCACCACTCACCTCACCCGTACGGCGCTGTGTGGCCGCCCACCCGGGGTGGACGGCCACACAGCGACAGATATTCGCGAACGCGCGGGCTCAGGATTACTGTGCCGCGTTCAGTTGGTGGGCCCGCCGGGGACGATGGTCGTCGGAACGGACGGCGCCCCGGTCTCCGGCACCTGCGGTACCGACGGTTCGGCCGGACCGGGAGAGCTGATCGTGGACGGCGGCACCTGAGAGGTCGGCTCCACCGAGTCGACCCCCGGCCCGTCCGAGGTGGTCGGGTCAGGGGTGTCCGGGGTGGTGTCGTCCGGTGCGATATCCGGCGCCTGGGTATCCGGCGCCGAAGTATCCGGATTATCCGTACCGGGCGACGGCCGGTCCGGTGACGGCAGGACCGGGGCGGTGACATCCGGCGCGGTCGGCCGATCGCCGCCGGGACCCGGAGCCTCCATCGGAAGCTGCTGACCCGGTCGGTTCGTGGTGGTCACCGTAGGACCGGGGCGCCCGGAAGTATCCCCGGGCGTGGCCGGCTGCACCGGTACCCCCGGAACCGGGGCGGGAGCCTTCTCCTCGAGCTGGGCCGCGATATCCGGTGCGACCTTGCCGACCTGCCCGACCAGGTCACGCCAGCGAGCGGCCAGCTCGTTACGCTTCGCCGGATCGTCCACCTGGGTGGCATTGGCCGAGGCCTGTTCCAGCCGGGCCTTGGCCTGTTCCGGCTTACCTTCGTCGAGCAGCTCCTGCGCGGCAGCCAGATTGTCGTCGGCGTATTGCACGACGGTGCTCTGAGCCTGTTCGCTGAACACCACCTCTTTGACGCGCCACAGCGCATCACCGGGTTCGGCCTGATACGAGAACACCGACAACCCACCGAACACCAGAGCCAGCGCGGCCGCCGTGGTGGCTATCGGGCGGAGCAGCCGCAGCCGCCCGCCGGATTGCGCACTGATCCGCGCCTGCCGGGCACCGATCTCCTGATTGACCGCCGCGACGACGGTATCGAGATCTGGTGCGTCCGGTAGCGGCGGAGCCACGATCTCGGCCCGCCAATCCGCCAGCAATGTCGCCAGCTGGAGTTCCTCGGTGCTCTCGGTGGGTATGGGCCCGCCCCGCGCGATAGCGTCGATCAGTTCGTCATCACGACGGACCGCGCTGATATCGACCGGTTCGGACCCGGCACCGGAGCCCTCGGCGTAGGGATCGGTGTTCCGCGATACGCGCCGCGCCCGCTTGTCGCCCCGACCGCGCCCGCCATCCCTAGCCATATATTTCACCTGCCCTCGCCACTTGTACCTTCAGTTTTGCGAGCGCCCTGTGCTGGGCGACCCGTATCGCTCCCGCCGTACTGCCCACGGCGGTCGCGGTTTCCTCCGCTGACAAACCCATCACCAGTCGCAGGATCAGGATCTCCCGATGTTTCTCCGGCAACGTGGCCAGCAGAGTGTTCATCTGCCGGCTCGTTTCCGATTCGAGAGCTCGCTGCTCCGGTCCGTGGTCGGTGGATATGACATCTGGTACTTCGGCCATCGCCTCCGCCTTGTTACGGGAGGCGTTGCGATGGGCGTCGGCGACCTTGTGCGAAGCGATTCCGTATACGAAAGCCATGAACGGCCGACCCTGGTCCTGATACCTGGGTAGGGCGGTCATGACCGCTAGACAGACCTCCTGCGCGACGTCGTCCGCGGAGAGTTGTCCACGCTCCGCGGCACCGATCCGTGCGCGGCAATATCGCATCACCAGCGGACGGACCATCTCCAGTACCTGAGCTAGAGCGGACCTGTCGCCCTGCGCAGCAGCGGCGACGGCGCGATCCAACTCTTCGCCCGTGTGCGTCATCGTCAGCGGATTTCCTGGCGTTACAAAGTGGCACGGCCGGTGACGACCTGTGCTTCCGCCAGTGCGGCGGAACGGGATCAACAATAGGACACGGCCACCCGGACGGGTCGAGACGGTGGAATCCGGGTCACCGTCAGATATCGCGAAATCGCCCGCCACGCCTGGAGATGAGCGCACGACACGCCTCTGCACCGGCCGTCGCGGAGGCATGTTCGGCGGCCGGGTCCGTGCCGGGCGCCGGGAGACCGGTTCGCAACATGGCGCAGGCCCAGCGCAGCGGCACCAGATCCGATTCCCGGCACTGTTCCTCGACCAGGGCGGCGAGTTCGCCGGCCCGCCCGGTATCGCCGGTCACCCCGGCTGCCGCGGCGACCAGCAGCCGCGATTTCACCCGGTGGCGAATCGAGGGGCCGCGCTCGGCCCGGGCCAGCGCGATCTCCGCTGCGGCCAGGGCCTCATCCGCCCGGCCGCCCGCCAGCGCGGTTTCGGCACGTACCCAGTGCAGCCGCACGAACGCACGGGAACGATCGACCACCGCCCAACCGGCCTGCCCCTGCGTGGTGGCGAAGCCACTCGAGCCCGCCCGACGCTCGGCGTCCAGCAACGCGCCACAGCGGTCCAGCAACCCGGCGGCCAGCGCGAGCCGACCGGTACCCAGCGCATCGGCGGCGAGGCCGATCAGGGCGTCGGCAGCGGCATCGACCAGGTCGGGCACGCGGTAGTAACCCACCGCGCCCGCGCCGACCGCGCCATCCACAGCACGCTCACCGACCGCAACGGCCGCGGCGTCGAGCCGGCCCGACAGGGGATGGTGAACCGGAGCGTGCGGATCGATGGACTCCGGATGCCGATACCCAGAAGCCGAGACCCCTGGCAGTCGCGACAGCACCAATGCGGCGGCGTGACCGTCGTCGTGCGCGGCGCGCGCATGCCAGCCGAGTTGACGCCGTAACGACCCCTCGGTGGATGCGGCCAGCGAAAGCAGCACCGGATCGTTCGTGCTCGCCCGCAGCCGGCGCAATGCGGTACGGGCGGCCGCATAGTGGCCCGTACCACCCAACGCCACGGCTCGCCACCATATTTCGACGCTGCTGCCCGGCTCCGGCAACTCGGCAGCGGACCGATGCCGGCGCGGGCCGAAAGCGAAGTCGGCGAGCCGGGGAGCACGGGTTTCGACGGGGAGAAGCGGGGCGGACACCGGTGCACTGTACCGAGGCCCGGCCGGATCAGCGGCCGGCGAATCGGCCGGGCGGAACCAGGAGCAAGTGGTTCAGCAATCTTTCAGCATTAATCGAATCGCCGGTGTTTCGGTCAGGTTAAACTCCGCCCATCAATCCATGAGCGGATACGCATCGAATTCCACAACGTTTCGCTTAATTAACCTGGAAGCCGCCCGGCCGCCATCTGTAATCGTACCGAGATCAGCGATTCCGGCCCCGATCCATGCCCGGGTCGTGTACACATTTCGGTCCGGACCGTTCCCCTCACCCCACTCGTAGATCGCTACCTGCGAAAACGTCGACCAGGGCCGACGGATCGACGAGCAGGTATCGGGGTAACCACACAGTATCGCCGGAAGATTAGCGGAAGTAAACAGCCAGGTGGGTTAAATTCAAGCCGCAAAATATTCGACAAATCAGCGCGCCGAACTGTTGACGGAATTTCCCCGTTACCCCTAACGTAGCTCATCGCCACGAACGGCGCCGGGCGAAAAATCGCCCGGAATGCCTACGGTCCGCGCGTTCACACGGGCGCCGGGCACCACCCGAGAAGTTGACCCATCACTCGCTCGACAATGCCGACGAGCTCACGTCTACGAGGAGTTCAACCCATGCCCATGCCCACCCACCTTCCCGGACCGAACGCCGATGTCTGGGACTGGCAGATGCGCGGTTCCTGCCGGGGTGTGGACTCGGCGGTGTTCTTCCATCCCGACGGGGAGCGCGGCCGGGCCCGGGCGGCTCGCGAGCTGCGCGCCAAGGAAATCTGCCGGACCTGCCCGGTCCTCATGCAGTGCCGGTCACATGCGCTGAAGGTCAGTGAGCCCTACGGAATCTGGGGCGGGATGTCGGAAACCGAACGCGAAATGCACGCGCGCCGCAACCGGCGCCGGATGGCGGTATAACCCGGCTTCGGGCGCATCGACCGTGGCAGGGGCAGTTTTGCCGCGGCACGGCAACCGGCAGCGCTCTGCGCAACCGGCGCGACACCGCCTCTTCCGCGGGGCCACATACGGTCTCGGTCATAGCGTGGGGTTATTGTTATGACCGATGACACACGAGAGTATCGAGCTCTCAGCGCTGCTGCAGCGCTGTGGCCATTCGGACGCCGAAGCTTTCGCCGAACTCTACGATCGGACCCGCACGCGGGTCTTCGGTCTGGTGTTGCGTGTCCTACAGGATTCGGGGTTCGCCGAGGAGACCACACAGGAGGTCTACCTGCAGACCTGGCGTACCGCGGCGAGTTTCGACCCGGCCCGCGGTTCGGCGGTGACCTGGCTGATGACACTGGCCCATCGCCGTGCGGTCGACCGTGTACGTGCCGAACAGGCGCATACGCAGCGGGAGATCGCCTACGGCGCCCGGGTACTCGGGCACGACTACGACGAGGTCATCGAGGAGGTCGAGCGCAAACTCGACCATCAGGCCGTGGTGCTCGGCCTGCGTAGCCTCACCGAGAACCAGCGCGAGGCGATTTCGCTGGCCTATTACGACGGCCGGACGTACGCGGAGGTCGCCCGGCAGCTCGATATCGGCCTGCCGACCGTCAAATCCCGGATCAGAGACGGGCTGCTCAGATTGAAGAAGAGTATGGCGGCCGCCCCGCCCAACGGCGAGCGGCGGCCGATACGAGAACGGGCCGTTCACATTCCGCGCAGAGTGTGAACGGCCCGTTCTCTGTGTCCCTACCGGTCCCGGCCGGCGGGCGGCCGGGAGGTCGGATCAGTGGGCGTGACCGTGCCCGTGGTCGTCTTCTTCTTCGGCGGGCTTGTCCACCACGGCACTTTCGGTGGTGAGCACCATCCGTGCCACCGAGGCGGCGTTGATCACGGCCGAGCGGGTCACCTTGACCGGGTCCACGACACCGTCGGTGAGCAGATCACCGTAGGTCAGGGTGGCGGCATTGAAGCCCTCCTTGCCCTCACCGACCTTGCTCACGACAACGGCACCGTCGAGGCCGGCGTTGCTGGCGATCCAGTACAGCGGCGCCCGCAGCGCGCCGCGCAGCACCTCGGCGCCGACGGCCTCGTCACCGGACAGGCCGGCGATCAGGCTGTCGAGCTTGGTACCGGCCTGTACGAGCGCGGTACCGCCGCCGGGCACGATGCCCTCCTCGACGGCCGCCTTGGCCGCGCTGACCGCATCCTCGACCCGGTACTTACGCTCCTTGAGCGCGGTCTCGGTGGCCGCGCCGACCCGGATCACCGCGACACCGCCGGCCAGTTTGGCCAGCCGCTCCTCGAGCTTCTCCCGGTCCCAATCGGAATCGGTGGCCTCGATCTCGCGGCGCAGCTGCGCGCTGCGGGCGGCGATATCGTCCTGGGTGCCGGCGCCGTCGACGATCGTGGTGGTGTCCTTGGTGACCACTACGCGGCGCGCCGAACCGAGTACCTCGAGGCCCGACTCGCGCAGGTTGATACCCAGGTCGGGGTTGACCACGGTACCGGCGGTGACGACGGCCAGATCGTCGAGGAACGCCTTGCGGCGGTCACCGAAGAACGGCGCCTTGACCGCGACGGCCTTGAGGGTTTTGCGGATGGAGTTGACCACCAGGGTGGACAGCGCCTCGCCCTCGACGTCCTCGGCGATGATCAGGACCGGCTTACCGGATTCGGCGATCTTCTCCAGCAACGGCAGCAAGTCCGGCAGGGAGCTGATCTTCTCGCGGTGCAGGAGGATCTGCGCATCCTCCAGCACGGCTTCCTGGCTGTCGCCGTCGGTGATGAAGTACGGCGAGAGGTAGCCCTTGTCGAACTGGACACCCTCGGTGACCACCAGTTCGGTCTGCAGGGTGGAGGACTCCTCGACGGTGACCACACCGTCCTTGCCGACCGTGGTCAGCGCCTTGCCGACCATCTCGCCGATCTCCGCGTCCCGCGAGGAGACGGTGGCGACCTGGGCGATGGCCTGTTCGCCGCTGACCGGGGTGGCCGCGGCCAGCAGGGCCTCGGAAACCGCGTCGGCGGCCTGGGCCAGGCCCGCGCCGATGGCGATCGGGTTGGCACCGGCCGCGATGTTCTTCAGACCGCCGCGCACCATCGCCTGGGCGAGCACGGTGGCGGTGGTGGTGCCGTCACCTGCCACGTCGTTGGTCTTGGTGGCGACGCTCTTGACCAGCTGGGCGCCGAGGTTCTCGAACGGATCCTCGAGATCGATATCACGCGCGATGGTGACACCGTCGTTGGTGACGGTGGGGCCGCCGAACGATTTGGCCAGCACCACGTGCCGGCCGCGCGGGCCGAGAGTGACCTTGACCGCATCGGCGAGCTTGTCGACACCGCGCTCCAGGGCCCGCCGAGCGTGCTCGTCGAACTGGATCTGCTTTGCCATATGTCTTCGCTCCTGTATCTGGTGCGCTTCGAGTTGTGTGGCACAACGCACTCCGCCCCGGGTCAGCGTTCGACACCGGGGCGGAATGCATGCGCGGCAGTCGGATTACTTGCCGACGACAGCCAGCACGTCGCGCGCGGACAGGATCAGGTATTCCTCACCCTGGTACTTGATCTCGGTACCGCCGTACTTGCTGTAGATGACGGTGTCGCCCTCTGCGACATCCAGCGGGATGCGCTTTTCACCTTCGTCGTCCCACCGGCCGGGGCCGACGGCGACAACGGTGCCTTCCTGCGGCTTCTCCTTGGCCGTATCAGGGATGACCAGGCCGGAGGCGGTCGTCGTCTCGGCCTCGTTGGCCTGGACGAGGATCTTGTCCTCGAGCGGCTTGATGTTCACGCTCGCCACGTTGAGCCCTCCACTTTCAGGGGATAACGGTCGTCCGGAACTGTTGTCCCGGACCATCGATTCGGTCACGATGCTGACCCTGCGCATAGCCCCGTCGTCGCGGGTGCCGGGACCGCCTGCTCAGTAGTCAAGCCTGGCACCGGGCAACAATCGGTGCCAGCTAGCACTCTATACATGAGAGTGCCAGCGCTCAAGGGCAGGCGGTGCCAACCCGCCGATCGGCGGTATTCCCGGCGAAATGATCTTGCTGTCACCAACACGCCACAGAACGCGGCCGCTGGTCGCCGGGTTGGGGCGGACTACGGCGGGTAACCCAGAGAAACAGGGCTTCCCAATGATTCTCCGACTCTGTAACGTTCGGATAACAGATCGTGGCACCATGGGTGATGGTTGTTCGCGAGCCCACCGCTTCCCGCAGACGGCGGTGGTCTCGTGAACAGCCTCGCCCCATGTCCGGACAGGCCGGCGCGAACGACGAGGTTCCGCTCGAAAGGAGGTGAAGAGAATATGCGTACGTCGCTCGGCATCTCCGCCGGGAACGAGGTGGTGTGCTCCGCACTGGTCACCACCGCGGCCAACGGTGCGCGGAAGTTCGACTACCGGGTCGTCTCGGCGGAGGAACATTCCGACCTCGGCGATCTCGTCGCGTCCTCGATCGAGCTGATGACCACCCAGCTGCCCGGGAGCCATCAGCACGAAGCCGTTTTCGGACCGCATGTTCCCGCCCCCCGGACCTCCGGTCTCGACGTCGTCGCCGAACGCCCGCCCACGGGCGTCGCCGTGGCCTACCGCGGTAAGGAACAGGCCCAGGCGATCCGGATGGCCACCGGCAAACACCGCGAACCGCAACTGGTTCCGGAAACCACCGCGGCGCTCACCTTCCTGCGCGATACCGGCCTGCTGGATCGATACGGCACGGTCGCGGTGATCGACCTCGGCGCTTCCGGCTGCACGGTCTCGGTGGCCGACCCGGCCGACGGTACGGTCCTGCACACCGCCCGCACCACGACGGTCAGCGGGCGCGCGATCGATGATCTGCTGTACCGGCATCTGGTCGATCAGCACTATGCCCGGCGCGGCACCCGGCCCAACCGGAGTGTGCTGATCAACCGGGCGCGCACCGCCAAAGAGCATCTGTCGGTCACCCAGGCCGTCACCATCGACCATATCGCCGGCCGGCCGCTCAAACTCACCCGTACCGATTTCGAACTCCTCGCCGCCCGCCTGCTGCGAGAACTGGCGCGGTTCACCTCGATGACCTTCGGGCTGGCCGACCGGACACCGGAAGCGGTGGTGGTGATCGGCGGCGGGGCGAATATCCCGGCCGTACTGGGAACCCTGCGCAGCGAACTGGATCTGCCCGTCGTGACGGTGCCGGACCCGGACGCCGTGATCGCCAAGGGCGCCGCGCTGCTGGCCGATACCGCCAGCTCCGCCACGCCGATCGGCGCGCTCACTCCCGACAAGTCCGGGAACACCCTGCTCAAGGCGTTCGGTACGGTCGCCGGCGCGATCGTGGTGGTCGGGCTGATCGTCGGGTACGGAGTGAACACCGGCACACCGTCTTCCGACGACGAGGTCTCCCCCGCGGGAACGACCAGCAGCGCGCAGGTCCCGCCCACCACCACGGCTGCCCCCACCACCTCTGTTGCCCCCACCACCACCGAGGCGGCACCGCAGCCGATCGAGGAACCCGCCGAAACCGGCACCCCTTACATACCGACCTACGAGCCCACATACGAACCGCCGGTGACGACCGAACCGGATACCGGCACAGCACCCTCCACCAGCGCCGAACCGACCTCGCCCACCGAGCCGCCGACGACGATCACGGGCACCACTTCGCCCACGTCGCCCGCCCCGCCGTCCTCGCAGCCGACCCTGCGCCCGGACCCGAACCTGCCGCCGATCCCGTTCCCGGAAGGCCTCGGTCCGGGCGCTCTCGCCCCACCACCACCCGCCGAGGAACAACCGGCTCCGGACTCGCCGTCCACCTCGGATACCCCGTCCGAGAACGGCACCCAGAGCACCGAAACAACGTTCCAGGTCACGCCTCCACCACCGGTACCCAGGCTTCCCGGCACCGGTTCCGCGGGTTAGTGGGACAGGCGGCCACCCGACTTCACGAACTCGATCTTCGTCACGGCCGATTCGGTATCCGAATCGGGGCGATCTACCGCCGACCAGCCGCACGCTCGATAGAACGCGATCGCCGCCGCGTTACCCGCAAAGGTTTCGAGACGGATTTCGCTGTACCGGGCGAACAGGATCTCCTCAGCTCGTGAGAGCAACAGTTTGCCCAGCCCGCGCCGATGATTACGGATGTCGATCATCATCAGGTCGACGGTCGGCCCGTCGAGAATCATCAAACCCGCGGGGTCTCCGTGCACATCCAGGCAGTAAACGTGCCCCTGCCGGACGTGGCTCTCGACGTGCTCATCCGATGCGCCTGAGTCGATGAAACGATCAACCCCCTCATCGCCCAGGAACGAGCGATAGCTCGCGTCGATCGTGCGGCGTGCAATCTCTTGCAGGGCCGTAATGTCCGCACGGAGCGCGGGGCGCACGACGAGATGTGCAGGTGGCAATGACATGCGGACTCCAAGCTGTTCGCGCTGATGAGCGGTTCCGCCGGACGGCTACCGCTGTCCGGGGGCTGAGCGAACGGCTCCGCACCCCACCACCTCAGCTCACCTGGCTGACCGATACCGGCAGGCCCGGATCGCTGGCCACCGACAGCGGCGAGGGTTCGGCGCCGCCGCCGATCACGTGTGCTCCCAGCGCGGCGATCATCACGCCGTTATCGGTGCACAGCCGCGGTTTCGGTATCCGCAACGTCAAACCTGCTGCGGCGCATCGTTCTTCGGCCATGGAACGGATACGGGTGTTCGCGGTGGCGCCACCGCCGAGCACCAGCGTGTCCACGCCCACATCCTGGGCCGCGCGGACCGCCTTCATGGTCAGCACATCCGCGACCGCTTCCTGGAACGACGCCGCGATATCGGGTATCGGCAACTCGTCGATACCCTGGCGGTGCTGTGCCTCCACGTACCGGGCGACTGCGGTTTTCAGCCCGGAGAAGGAAAAGTCGTGGCGGGCGTCGCGCGGACCGGTCATTCCGCGGGGGAAGGCGATCGCCGTCGGGTCGCCGGTGACCGCGGCCGCGTCGAGCGCGGGGCCGCCGGGGTATCCGAGGCCGAGCAGGCGGGCCACCTTGTCGAATGCCTCGCCGGCGGCGTCGTCGACCGTGCTACCCAATTCGATCAGTGGCCGCGACAGATCCTCGACATGCAGCAGATGCGTATGCCCACCGGAAACCAGCAGCGCCACACACGGCGGCATCGGGCCGTGCTCGAGCGTATCCACGGCGACGTGACCGCCGAGATGGTTCAACGCGTAGAACGGGATATCCCAGGCCGCGGCATAGGCTTTGGCGGCCGCCACCCCCACCAGCAGCGCACCCGCGAGACCGGGTCCGATGGTTACCGCGAGGGCGTCGGGGGCGACGATCCCGGCGGTGGACAGGGCACGGCGCATGGCCGGCACGATCGCCTCGAGATGGGCGCGCGACGCGATCTCGGGAACCACCCCACCGAAGCGGGCATGTTCGGCGACGCTCGAGGCCACCTCGTCGGCGAGAAGTTCGCAGCTGCCGTCGGGATGGCGCCGTACGATTCCGACGCCGGTCTCGTCACAGGAACTCTCGATCCCCATGACGATCACGACAGCACCCCGTCCGGAGTACGCGGGACGACACCCGCCGGAACATCTTCCAGCGCGGGGCGGCGCATCGTGTACGCGTCGGCGCCACTGGGGTGGTAGTAGTTCTTACGCAGGCCGATGATGTGGAAACCGTGTTTGGCGTACAGCGCGATCGCCGGCGCGTTATCGGTGCGCACCTCCAGGAACACCGGCCCGCCGCGGCGCCCGGCCTCGGCCAGCAGCGCCTCGAGCAGAATCGTGCCGATACCGGCGCGATGGCAGGCCGGATCGACCCCGATGGTGTGCACCTCGGCTTCCGGATGCTCGGCATCACCGAGCAGCGCGATCCCCGCGTAGCCGACCATTCTCCCGGACTCGTCACGCGCGGTGATGTAGCGGTTGTAGCGGGCCGAAAGCTCCGAGTGGAACGATACGGCCTGCCACGGATCGTCCTCCGGGAACAGCAGCTGCTCCAATTCCACGCAGCCGGCGATATCGGCCGGTGCCATGGGTTCTATCCGGATCCCCATCGTCACGCTCCCATCCGGTCGAGGGTGCGGTAGCTTTTTTCGACCGCGTCGGGTCGCCGCAGGTACATCGGAACCAGCGGCTCCGGGGTCACGCCCGAAAGCAACGCGGGCGCCGCCACCCGCACCAGACCGGCGGGCGACGGGGTCTGCGCGGACAGCACGGGCAGGTCGAACAATGCGGTATGTGCCGCGGACCCGGCGACCTTGGTGGCGCCCGCGATATCCAGGTCGGCGGGTTTGCCGACCTCGGGGCCGGCGATGCGGCGGCCGCGGTAGCGCGCGGAGTACACCTCGCGGCGGCGGGCGTCGGTGACGACGAGCAGTTCGTCGTCCGGTCCGAGTTCACCGGCACAGTCGGCGGCGAGGGCATCCAGGCTGCACACTCCGTGCACCGGAATACCCAGCGCATCACCGAACGCGGCGGCGGTGGCCATCCCGACGCGCAGCCCAGTGAACGGTCCGGGACCGATACCGGCCACTACTGCCGCGATATCCGTGCGGGCGATACCCGCTTCGGAGATGCATTCCAAAATCTGCGGGGTGAGTGCTTCGGCGTGGGCGCGGGCATCGACGAGCGTCCGGACGGCGAGGGTCCGCGGGCGGGCGGTGTCCGGGCTGTTCGCACCGGCCGCCGCCTGCTCCAGCTCGACCAGTCCCGCCGTGACGGCAGGCGTCGCGGTGTCGACAGCAAGTGCAAGCATGATTTGGTCCACGATACCGGGTGACCGACCGCACACGGTGGTGGCGCACGGCTACTCGCCGGGGCCGATGGCCACCCACTCCCAAGTAGCCGTCCGCACTTCGGATTCCGGTTCGCGGGCCATCCGCACCAGCAGATGGCGGCCTGTCAGCCGTTCCACCACACCGCTGCCCCACTCCACCACGACGACCGCATCGTCGAGTTCGGTATCGAGATCGAGGGCATCGAGTTCGTCCAGGCTGCCGCCGAGCCGATACGCGTCGACATGAACCAGCGGCACCGGCGGACCGTCCGCGCGCGGGCCCGCGGGGTGGCGGCGGGCGATCACGAAGGTCGGTGAACTGACCCGGCCTCCGACTCCCAGACCGGCGGCGATACCGCGGGTGAGCGCGGTCTTACCGGCCCCGAGCGGACCGTCGAGCACCACCAGATCACCCGCGCGCAGTCCGCGCGCGAGTTCGCGGCCGAGCGCCTCGGTATCGGCGACGGTCGGCAGTTCGCGTTCGCAGCGCTGCGCGGATGCGGTGGGCTGCCGCTCGCTGTGATCAGCCACCGGCGGCCTCGCTCAGATCGTCCTCGCCGACCACCCCGGCGCGTAACAGCAGCCGGTCCAGGGCGGCGTTCGTCTCGTCCGGATACTGCAGCTGCGGCATATGCGCGCACTCCGGCAGCCGGACGAGTTCGCAATCGGCCAATTCCCGGGCCAGCGCACGGGAATTGCGGAACGGGATCACCAGATCGCGGATACCGCCGAGTACCAGCACCGGAAGATCGCGCAGCACCGGCAGTGCCGCGGCCTCGTCGTGTAATTCGATGGCCTTCAGGAACTTCACCACGGTTTCCACCGGCGTCCGGTCGATCATCATGGTGGTGAACCGCGACAGGGTCGGGCTCACCGGGCCGTGGAACGAACTCACATGCAGGATCGGCGTGATGATATGCCGGGCGGTGACCCGCCCGGCCTGCACCAATGCCGGCGCGGTGTGCACGGCCAGCCGGAACCCGTCGATCGCCGGGTTGCGCAGCAGCTGGCCGATCCCGGCGGAGGTCACCTCCGCGGCGGCGGTGGACAGCAGGGCCACGGCCCGCACACGCTGCGCGTACAGATCACCCGCATGCGCGGCGGCGGCCAGCACCGCCATCCCGCCGAGCGAATGCCCGACCAGGATCAGCGGACCGCGCGGCGCCTTGGCGTCGATCACCGTGAGCAGATCGCGGCCGAGCTGGTTCACCGTGCAACTATCGGTTTCCGGGGTGCCCGACCGGCCGTGCCCGCGCAGATCGAACAGCACCAGCCGCAGCCGCGATCCCCAGCGTTGCGCCAGATGCCGGCGCTGGAAATGGAAGGACTCCATGCTGTTACAGAAGCCGTGGACGAAAACCACGGTCGCCTCGGCATCGCCGGTGCCCCATTCGCGGGTGGCCAGGCAGACACCGTCGTCGGCGATCACCTCGCCGGCGCGGTCGAGATCGATCAGCGCGAAGTTCTCGTCCCGGTATTCGTCGCGCACCGGCGGCCACAGCACTTTCGCGCCGGCCCGGCGCAGCGCGTGCACACCGGCCATGGCGCCCACCACACCGGCCGTGGCCAGACCGCCGCGTAACAGTGTCGTCCGTGGTTTCACCGCGTCCCTCCCCGATAGCGCCGGTGTACCCGGCCGCGCGGCGCGCACACCACTTCGTAGTGGATGGTGCCGAGCAGATCCGCCCAGTCCTGGGCGCGCGGTTCCCCGCGGGTGCCGGGGCCGAACAGGATGGCGGTATCGCCCTCCACCACCCCGTCGCTGTTGTCACCGAGTTCGACCACGAGCTGGTCCATACAGACCCGGCCCCGGTTCGGGCGCCGCCGGCCGGCGACCCACACCTCCATCCGGTTGCCGAGGGTCCGGAACACCCCGTCGGCGTAGCCGGCCGGGATCAGCGCGACCGTGGTGTCGGCGGGCGCGATCCACTCGTGGCCGTAGGAAACGCCTTCCCCCGCGGTCACCTCCTTGACCAGCGCCACCTCGGCCTGGAAGGTCATCGCGGGCCGCAGATCGAATTCGCCGATATCCGGAACGGGTGTCAGGCCGTAGACGGCGATCCCCGGGCGCACCATGTCGAAAGCCAGATCCGGCCTGGTCAGGGTGGCCGCAGAGTTCGCCAGGTGCACGAGTTCGGGTTCCAGCCCGTACTCCTTGGCGGTGGCAATCGCTTCCAGGAACCGGTCGCGCTGCCGATCGATCACCGGGTGGTACGGCTCGTCGGCATGGGCGAGGTGGGAGAAGATCGCGCGGAACCGGACGATGCCCTCGTCGACCAGTTTCCGCAGGTCGGCGAGCACTGTCGGATAGACGAGCGGATCGACACCGTTGCGGTTGAGCCCGGTATCGACCTTCAGCGTGACGATCGCGCGGCGACCCAGCTCGCGGGCGGCGGCTGCCACCGCTCCCAGCTGTTCCGGCGAGGAGATCCCGATCTCGATATCGGCGGCGACGGCGGCGGCGTAATCGGCGTCACAGACATTGAGCCAGCACAGGATCGGTGCCTCGATCCCGGCGGCCCGCAGCGCCACCGCCTCGTCGATCGTGGTGACCCCGAGTTCGGCCGCCCCCGCGGCCAGCGCCGCCCGCGCGACCTCGACGGCCCCGTGGTTGTAACCGTCGGCCTTGACCACCACCATCACCGCGGCGTCGCCGGCGTGTGCCCGCAGGACGCCCACATTGTGCGCGATGGCATCCAGATCGACGATCGTCTCCACTTGCCCATTCACATCTGCCGATACTGCCATCTCCCCGAATGGTCCGGTTCGATGCCCGCCTGCCCATGCCTCACCGGCCTGCATCGGCAGGCTCCGGTGGCACCGAGTTCACCGGACGCGATCCGGGTCTGCAAAGACCAGGCACTGTAGTCGTGTGCAGCCGTGCCCCCGATCCGCGGCAGCGGGGACACCACAGCGAGGACACCGCAGCCGGACGCCGCCATCAGCGCATCGGCCGGTGTCGCAGCTATGAACTGATTCGCCCTCGACGTACTGGCTGCAACGGCGCGAGCATGGGGCGGTGGCGCCGGATGCACCCAATGCGGATGCGCGCGGGGGCCGGGTCGGCGATACCGGCGCGCCACTGCGACCCACCGGGTACATCGACTCATTTCCGCGTGCGCACGGCCACAACCACAGAGTCCCAGCGGAAACTCGCGCGGGCACACATACCCGGAGCCGATCTCTTGTACCGCCGTCTCGACACGCGGACCCGACCCGCCCGCGTAGCGCACAGCAAGATACCTCTTCATCGCCTGCGCGACGAGGTCCGCAGATACGCGATGGCCGGCTGGAGATGACGCAAGAGGGGGCCGGCCGAAATCGGAGCGGCACCGGATCCCGCGGAGTGCGCCGCGATATCGGCGGCCGCTGCGTGCGCCCGCGCCGCCGCGGCCGCAGCCCATCCGGGTTCCTTGCCCGCGGCGAGCAAGGCGCCGATCACCCCCGACAGCACATCGCCGGCCCCGGCCGTCGCCGCCCAGGAGCCGCCGGCCTCGTTGACCAGCACCGGCCTGCCGGGTTCGGCGATCAGGGTCGCCCGCCCTTTCAGCAGCACGGTGACCTGCCATGCTTCGGCGAGTTCACGCACCGCCGCGACCCGATCCCGGCCGGGTTCGCGGCCGGTGAGCCTGGCGAACTCGCCGGCATGTGGGGTCAGCACCGTAGCGGCCCGGCGACCACGGACCAGCTCGGGTTCCTGCGCCAGCAGAGTGAGACCGTCGGCATCGATGACAACCGGCAGATCGGTGGCCAGGATCTCGGCGAGGCGATCGCGGGCGCTGCGGCCGGTTCCGGAGCCGGGGCCGAATACCCAGGACTGAACCCGGCCGGTAGTGGCTGGATCAGGGGTCGCGATCACTTCCGGGTTCTGCGCGAGGACAGCCGGGCCTGCGGTGCCGACATAGCGGACCATCCCGGAGGTCGCGGCGACCGCTGCCCCGGTACAGAGCACTGCCGCGCCCGGATAGGTCTCGCTGCCGGCATGCACCCCGACAACTCCCTGCGTGTACTTGTCGTCCTCCGCCCCGGGCACCGGCCAGCCCGCCCCCACTTCCGCCGGTTCCAGCGCGGCGAGTCGCGGGTCGGGCAGCCGTAAACCGATGGGCACCAGCACGATCCGGCCGCAACGGGACGCCGCCAGCGCGTGCACCGGTTTCCGGGCACCGAACGCGACGGTGACCGCCGCCTGCACTGCGGGCCCATCGACCGCCCCCGTATCCGGATCGACCCCGCTCGGCAGGTCGGCGGCGATGATCGGGACCGTCAGGCCCGCAACGATTCGTGCCGCGTCCGGACGTAGCGACCCTCGCCCGGAAATACCGACGATCCCGTCGATCACCAGGTCCGCGCCGGCCAATTCCGTAAGAGCCACAGCCTGATCGGCACATACTCGTCCCCCGGCGCGGCGTAAGGCGGCAAGTCCCGCGGTATGCGCTCGTTCCGGCTTCAACAACACGGCCGTTACCGCCACGCCGCGGCGGCGCAGCATCGATCCCGCCCACAACGCATCCCCGCCGTTGTCCCCGGAACCCACCAGCAGGCCCACCTTCCGGCCCGCGATTCCACCACTGCGAGAGCGCAGTTCGGACGCCACCACCGTGGCCAGCCCGTAGGCGGCCCGGCGCATCGGCTCCCCCGCGGGGACCCGGGTGAACAATTCGGCCTCCGCGGCACGCACCTCGTCGGCGGTGTAATAGCCGGACAGTTCGCTCACCGAACACACCTCCGCAGTCGACAGCCAACGACGCCAGCAGACTACGCTTGGCCGTCATGCCCCGACCTCACCGTGCCGCATCGGCCGCCGTCGCCGGACTCACGCTCGTGGCGGCCCTGCTGGCCGGTTGCGGATCCGACGAGCCCGCCCCTTCCCGCACCGATACGTCGGTCACCGGATCGGCGGAGAGCACGGAGAAGCCGGAGGCGACGGTCACCGTCTTCGTCGAGGAAGACGCTTTCGCACCGGCCGAGATCACCATCACCGCGGGCGATACCGTGTCCTGGCATTTCGACGGCGATATCCCGCACGGCGTCCAGGGCATCGGCGACAAGGCGATGGGCCTGAACAGCCCGCTGTTCGAGGTCGGCGATTGGAGCTACACCTTCACCGCACCGGGCGAATACCGCTACCTGTGCCCGATCCACCCGGATATGCGCGGAACGATCACCGTCGAGGAAGCCTGACCGGGCACTATCCAGCGGGTCGGCGGGGCTCAACTCCGGCCGGCCTTCAGGCGAGGCCCCTCTGTCAGGCGCCGACGGGTGCATTCCGGCTACGCGCGGCCGGGCGAAGGCAGAGGCGAATCCGCTCGAAATCACCGGGCACCCGACCGGCACCGGTCGGGTGCGCAGTCGCGCGTATACAGCCCGTCGAATTACGTCCGCATGACCTCGCCGATGCAGCCGGCGGTGCCGACGCGGGAGGTGGGCAAACACGTCCGGTGGTGAGAGACTCCTACTCCACTGTCACCGATTTGGCGAGGTTACGCGGTTTGTCCACGTCGTAGCCGCGGGCCTGCGCCACCTCGGCGGCGAAGATCTGCAGCGGAACCGTCGACAGCAGCGGCTGGTACAGCGTCGGCGCGGACGGGATCTCGATCAGATCGTCGGCGAACGGCCGAACCAGATCGTCACCCTCCTCGGCGATCACGATCGTGCGCGCGCCCCGGGCCTGGATCTCACGGATATTGCTGAGCAGTTTGGCATGCAGCACCCCGCGCCCCTTCGGCGACGGCATCACCACGATCACCGGCAGCCCGTCCTCGATCAACGCGATCGGACCGTGCTTCAACTCACCTGCCGCGAAACCCTCCGCGTGCATATACGCGAGTTCCTTCAGCTTGAGCGCGCCCTCGAGCGCCACCGGGTAGCCGACATGGCGACCCAGGAACAGGATGGTCCGTTCCCGCGCCAGTTCCCGGGCGATCGCCCGCACCTGCGGTGCCGTTTCCAGCACCCGGTCCACCAGCTTCGGCATGGCCTCCAACTCGGCGAACTCGCGCGCCACCTCGTCGGGGTACTTGGTGCCCCGCGCCTGCGCCAGCGCCAGCCCGACCAGCAGGTTCGCCGTCACCTGGGCGAGGAACGCCTTGGTGGACGCGACCCCGATCTCCGGCCCGGCGCGGGTGTAGAGCACCGCATCGGATTCGCGGGGAATCTGCGCGCCGTTGGTATTGCAGACCGCCAGCACCCGCGCCTTCTGACTCTTGGCATGCCGGACGGCTTCCAGGGTGTCGGCGGTCTCACCCGACTGCGATACCGCGACCACCAGGGTGGAGCGGTCCAGCACCGGGTCGCGGTAACGGAATTCGCTGGCCAGCTCCACTTCCACGGGCAGCCGGGTCCAGTGTTCGATGGCGTACTTCGCGACCAGACCGGAGTGGTAGGCGCTGCCGCAGGCCACCACGAACACCTTCTCCACATCGCGGAGTTCCTGGTCGGAAAGACGCTGCTCGTCCAGCACGATCCGGCCGTCCAGGCCGGGAGTCTGGTCGAAATGACCGATGAGCGTATCGGCGACCGCGCCGGGCTGCTCCTCGATCTCCTTGAGCATGAAGTAGTCGTGGCCGCCTTTCTCGGCGGCGGCCAGATCCCAGTCGATGGTGAACGGCCGGGAGTGCACGCCCTCGGTGGAGCCGTGGAAATCGGTGACGCGGTAGCCGTCGGCGGTGATCACCACGGCCTGGCCCTCGCCCAGTTCGACGGCTTCGCGGGTGTGTTCGATGAACGCGGTGACATCGGAGGCGATGAACATCTCGTTCTCGCCGACGCCCACCACGAGCGGGGTCGAATGCCGGGCCGCCACGATCGTGCCCGGATGGTCGGCGTGGGTGAAGACCACCGTGAACGCGCCCTCGAGCCGCCGCAGCACCGCCAGCACACTGGCCTCGAAATCGCCCGCGGTCGGCCCTTCGGCGTAGGCCCGCGACACCATGTGCACGGCGACCTCGGTATCGGTTTCGCTGCGCAACTCGACCCCGGCGTTCTCGAGTTCGCGGCGCAGTTCGACGAAGTTCTCGATGATGCCGTTGTGCACGACCGCGACCTTGCCGCTCGCATCCTGATGCGGATGGGCGTTGCGATCGGTCGGCGCGCCGTGTGTGGCCCAGCGGGTATGCCCCATTCCCGTGGACCCGGCGAACACGCCCGGGCCCGCGACGTCCAGCGCCTCTTCCAGATTGCTCAGCCGGCCGGCGCGCCGTTCGATCGCGGCCTGCCCGGTGCCGTCGAGAATTGCCACGCCCGCGGAGTCATAACCTCGGTACTCCATGCGGCGCAAGGCAGCGACGACGACGCCCAACGCGTCCCGGTACCCGACGTACCCCACGATTCCGCACATGGCTCCCCAGAGTACTTATCGGCTAGCCTTCTCGTCGTGTCGGCGTCTGTGAAATCACTTCTGAGCACTCTGACCAGCCGCGGCCCGCACCGGGTGCTCCGCGGGAATCTGGCCATCGCGGGCCAGCCCGGGGTGGTGTACACGCCCGAGAGCGGCCGCGACCTACCGGCTGTGGCCTTCGGCCACGGCTGGCTCAACAGCGCCGGTAGCTACTCCACGCTGCTGGAACACCTCGCATCCTGGGGCATTGTCGCCGCCGCGCCGGATACCGAACGCGGCCCGCTGGCCTCGCACCTGAACCTGGCCACCGACCTGCTCACCACCCTCGATATCTGCACCGGCGTCCGCCTCGGCGACGGCACCGTCACCGTGCACTCCGACCGGCTGGCCCTCGCCGGCCACGGTATGGGCGCCGGCGCCGCCGTCCTCGCCGCCGCCCAGCGCCGCGTGGCCGCGGTCACCCCTTTGTTCCCGGCCCCCACCACACCGCCCGCCGAATCGGTGGCCCCCGATATCGACACGCCCGCCCTGATCCTGGCCGGCGTCTCCGATATCGACTCCCTCAACTCCAACGCGGTCCCCCTCGCGGCGGCCTGGTCCGGTCCGGCGATCCTGCGCACCCTCGAAGGCGCCGGCCCCAACGGCCTCGCCGAGGGCCGCCGCCTACTCGCCGCGCTCGGCGGCGGCAAACACGAACCGAAAACAGCCCGCGCCACCCGCGCCCTCCTCACGGGCTATCTCCTGCACACTCTCCTCGGCGACAAGACCTACGCCGCCTTCTCGGATCCGGAGACATCGATCCGCCACACCCACGTCATCGACCCGGCGGCCGCACTCCAGGACCAGGAGGAAACCCGCCAGGCCGCCGCCACCCCTGATCCCGCGACGGTGGGCAAATTGGTCCGCACACTCCGCAATTGACGTCCTCCCCGCCCTGAAGCTGAAGGGCGAGGATTCCTACCAGCGCCCTCACGGGCGCTCTCGGTGGGTTCCTGTTTCACTGGGACTTGCCTTCCGCTAAGCGGCTGGTCTTACGGCCCCTCCGCAGGCGTTTAGGCTCTCTCCGCACGTCCTGCGGCGAGAATATTCATGGCCGCGTTCAAGTCGCGGTCGTGGATCGTTCCACAGGTGCACGTCCATTCCCGGACGTGCAGTGGCTTCTTCCCACCCAAAGCCCCGCACACGGAGCACATTTGCGTGGACGGGAACCAACGGTTCACCTTGCCGAAGGCGCGACCATATCGGTTGGCTTTCTCCTCCAACATGCGAGTGAACATGCCCCACCCCGCGTCGTGAACCGATTTCGCCATCCGGGTGCGGGCGAGATCTTTCACGCACAAGTCCTCGACGAATACCGCTTGGTTCTCGCGAATAATCCGTGTCGAGTGCTTGTGCGCCCAGTCCCGGCGCGTATCCGCCACCTTGGCATGCGCCTTGGCAACCCGAATCCGGGCTTTCGCCCGGTTCTTCGACCCCTTCTCCTTGCGAGAAAGGGCCTGCTGGGCTTTCTTCAACCTGCGTTCCGCCTGCCGCAGGAAGCGCGGCGAAGCGATCGTCTGGCCGTTCGACAACACCGCGAAGGTGGTTAGCCCCAGGTCGATACCGACCTCGGTAGCCAACTCCGGTAACGGCTGATCGTCGGTCTGCACCACAAACGATGCGAAATACCGGCCGGCCGCGTCCTTGATGACAGTGACCGATGACGGGTCGGACGGCAACTCCCGCGACCAAGCAACCTTCATGTCCCCGATCTTCGGGAGCCGCAACTTTCCCGCCGCAGCGACCGAGAACCGCGCGTTCTTCGTGAACCGGATCTTCTGCCGACTGTCGCGCCGCGACCGGAACTTGGGCGGCCCGATCCGGGCACCTTTTCGCTTCCCGGATACAGACTGAAAGAAGTTCCGGTAGGCAGTGTTCAGATCCGCTAGCGACTGCTGTAACACCACCGAAGAAACCTCGCCCAGCCATGCTCGTTCGGGGGCTTTTTTGGCTTCGGTCAACGCCTTCGACAGTTCGCCATCCTTTATGTACGGCAAACCGTTCTGGCGGGCTGTTTCTCGTGCTGCGAGTGCGTCGTTGTACACCACCCGCGCGCAACCGAACGCCTGAGCCAACGCAACCTGTTGGCCGGGCGTCGGATAAACGCGGAAATTGTACCGCAACAACATATCTCAAATATATCACATGGGGTTGACAGAATTGTGGTCGATGCGCTATCTGAGCTGCCCGGTTTAGGGCACGCTCGGGCCTTGGCGGCCCTCCGCGTGGGCTTTCACCACCGTCCCGAAGGGCGGCGCACTAGCCCACATTCTGGTAGCGCCGCCCCGCGAACACCTGTTCATCGGGCCGAGCACCCCAGGCAACCCGGCATGCTCGACTAATATGAGCGGCATGTCCACACCGGGGGCGACCGGCCCGACCTGCCCGAATACCTCACCTGGGAAGAACTCGGACAGTTGCCCGAGGAACTCGCCACCCAGATCGAACTCTGGGACGGCCGCGTGGTCTGGGTCCGCCGAGGACCGTTCGAGCACCAGCAGTACACAGGTACCTTCTGGTCGGCACTGCGCCGGAATGCCAGCGACGATATGACTCGCCGCACCGGGCACTGTTGGCACAACACCAAGACCGATATCGAAGCGAAGAAGATCCGCTATGCCGGTAGCGGTATCCCCTGGTACTGGGAAGTACATCTGGCCCGCAACCCCCGCCGTATCGCGACCGTTCGCGCCTATGTCCTGGAAACCGCGCCGGGACAAATCCACGAGGGCGTACGACCGCTGCACCAGACCAACTATCTCCTCGCCGACGAGTGGACGCCTGCCGGCACCACGGCCATCGAGATCGAACATCCGTTCCCAATCTCGATCCCCTGGGCCGAACTCGAATTCTGACCGGTCGCTCGGCCTTGCACACTCCCCGATAGCGGCGAGGGACACGTCCCCCGGGCGATCGATCAGTAATCCACGTCACACCCTGTCAGGTTTTCCGAAGCTGCGCTGTCTAGTTTTCGAACCCTCGAAACGAAGGAGACACCGTGAGCAACAACATCGATGTGGTGGTGGTCGGCGGCGGATATGCCGGAGTGATGGCGGCCAATCGCCTGACCAAGCGCGACGACGTGACGGTGACCGTGATCAATCCTCGTGAGGTCTTCGTCCCCCGGCTGCGGTTGCATCAGCTGGTGGGCGGGACCCACGACGCGGTCGTCGACTATCAGGACATCCTGGCCGAGGGGGTCCGGCTGGTCGTCGACAGTGTGACGCGGATCGATCCCGCCGAGCGGAGCCTGACACTGGCCGACGGCACGACGATCGGGTACGACTACCTGATCTATGCGGTGGGCAGCTCCGGCGCCGTGTCGCGAGTACCCGGCGCGGGCGAATTCGCCTACCCGGTGGCGACGTTGGAGGCGGCGCAACGGCTCAGGTCGCAGTTGTTCGATATTCCCATGACCGCGCCGGTGACGGTGATCGGCGGCGGCCCGACCGGTATCGAAACCGCCGCGGAACTGGCCGAGCAGGGACGTGCGGTTACCTTGATCTGCGGCAGCGTCCTCGGCGCGTACCTGCACCCGAAGGCGCGGCGGACAGCCCGCAAGTACTTCGCCCGACTGGGAGCAACCGTGATCGAAGGCCCCGACGCGACCGTCACCGCAGTCACCCAGGACACGGTCGAACTCGGCGACGGCCGGGCCCTCGCGAGTGAACTCACCATCTGGACAGCAGGTTTCGATGTCCCCGACCTCGCCAGGCGCAGCGGCCTGAGCACCGACACCACCGGCCGCCTGCTCACCGACGAAACACTGACCAGTATCGACAACGACCGCATCATCGCGGCAGGCGACTCCTCGGCCCCCTCGAACCTCCCGTTCCGCATGAGCGCCTACACCGCCTACTGCCTGGGCGCCCACGCCGCCGACACCGTGCTGCACCGTATCGCGGGCGAACCGCCGGCCCCGATAGACCTCGCCTTCCCCGCCATGTGCCTCAGCTTCGGCCGTGAAGCCGGCATCTACCAGCTCGGCCACAAGGACGAAACCGGTATGCGGCTGTATTTCAGCGGGTTCGCGGGCAAGAAACTCAAGGAATTCGCCTGCGAGGCCGGCATCAAGCACTTGGCGACCGAAGCACGCAAGCCGGGCTCCCACCGCTGGCTCAAGGACGGCAAACACCGCCCACAGCTGCTGCAGGCACAGCGCGACACCACGTCAGCGCCGGTCACCTAGCACACCGAAATCCGAGACAGGGCCCTGGATTCTACTGGCTCGAACATTCTCTATATCGATTCCGTCAGACGGCGCGCATTCGTACGCGTCGAAAGGAGGTAAGCGGTTTTCTTTCAGGGCTTCGTATTCACGCAGACTGGTCACACCGCGGGTTCTCGGCCGCCGGACCGTGTGATGATGACCTCGTCGTCGTCCTCGGTAGCGGCGTCAAGAACCGCAGCCAAGTTATCGCGTGCCTCGGTGGCAGTCATCGCGAGCATTAGTTCTCCCTATCAGCGGCCCGTCAGCGATTACAGGTTGCGCTCAGCCATCTACTGGGCCAGCTGAGAACAGACCCTTGTGAAGCGCCGAGCGAGACCAGAGGTGAAGTCAGCGTAGCCCTGGTTTGTCATTTACCGAGGGGAGCTTGAGACCACCAGTCTCGGAGGATGTCATCGGCGGTATGGTCATTCCATCTCACCATGATCAAATAACGTTGACGATCCGGATCGGTTGGGAACGAGAAGTAGGCGTCGTAGGCGATCGCAGCCAGTGAGCCGATCGACGTCGGTGAGTCAGGTGGCACGGTCATCTGCGGCACCCCGTCGAGGGCGGGATTGGGCGCCGGTTTCACCTCGGCCGAATGCACGACTTTCGATCCATTTATGATCTCGCTGTCACGGAATTCGTCCGAATTCAAGTAGTTCTGCACGGCGCCGAGAACAGTAAAATCCTTGATGACGAAGTGGACGCCCGGGTTATCCGTTTGGTGGCAGGTGATTTCGTTTCCATCGGGTTTCGCAGCCGCGTTGCAGGACCCCTGCTTCCCGTTGGGCATTTCGAATACGTACCGGTGTGCCGTGACAAGGCGGGGGAAGTCATCTCTGATGTATTGAAGAGCCCCCCAGTCCTCTTGGTTGGGCACGCCCTCACCAGCCGAGGGGGACCCATCCGACGAGCGGGACAGGTAAGCAACTGAAGCAGCACCGATCAGCATCACGACGAGACCGACGATCACGGCCGGAATGATCGGGAACTTGCCGCGCCCAGCGGGGATAGAGTGCTGGATCGGGTGTCCTCGACCCGGATACGCCGCTACGGGAGCATTCAGCATCGGGCCTGGCCGGGAATCAGGCGACTGCCAGGCCGAGCGAGGATAGGGAGGGCTCGCCCCGGGTTCAGGCTCGATTCGCTGCCCGTATCCGACCGGTGGAGAACTACGCACAGTCGGTGCGACGCGCGCGTAATCGACTGTATCGAAGGCGCAACGGTCCTCGAGCACGTCACGAGCCGCGGTAATGAACTCGGTGCACGAGGAGAAGCGGTCCTCACGTTGTTTGGCCATGGCTCGTCCCAGAACTGCATCTAGTGCCGGGGGTAGATCCGGGCGAACAGTGCTGACCTGAGGAACAGGCTTCGAGAGGTGGGCCATCACCACCTGACCTGGATTCGTCGACGCATACGGTGGCTGTCCGGCCAGCAAGGCGAAGAGCGTACAGGCCAGGGAGTACTGATCGCACCGCTGATCCAACACCTCGCCGGACAACTGCTCCGGCGAAGCGTAGGCCAGCGTCGCGGTGAACGTACCCGTCGCCGTGATCTTGGTGTTGGTAGAATCGATAAGTCCCGCGATACCGAAATCGGTGATCACTGCATGGGCCTCACGGAAGTCATCCGCCTGCGCGACCAGGATGTTGGCCGGTTTCACATCACGGTGCAGCACCCCGCGACTGTGCGCGTAGTCCAGCGCGGACGCGACCCCCGCAAGTAGTCGCACCACCGTTGTCGACGGCTGGGCGGAGGCTTCCCACGAGGCAGCGTCGGTCCCACGGATGTACTGCATCGCGATCCACAAATGACCGTCGTCGGCACCCCGATCGAGGATCCCCACAATCCCCGGGTGCTCCAGTCGGGCAATGACATCGGCTTCCCGTTCGAACCGACGAGCCAATTCGGGATCGGTGGAAACCTCCCGATTCAACAACTTCAACGCGACACTGCGTGGCAGCCGGGGATGTTGCGCGAGGTACACCGTACCCATTCCGCCCTGGCCCAGTAGCCCTTGAATCCGGTATCCAGCGAAAGTCGCCCCCACCCCTAACACCGCTGCTCCTTAGGTCACCGCTCCAACGTGATAACGCTACCTCACTGCCCGATTCGTTTTCCCTGGACGGGCACTGGACAGGGCCATCCCGGTGTAGAACTACCCGCTCGTCCGCCACTCAGACGAGCCAGCTTTTGCGCCGGTAGTACTCGCCCTCGTCGTCACCGTCATCGTCGATCGGAGTAACGACAGTTCCTGATCGACGAGCTGCGACCGAACGGGCGATCGCTTCCCGTTGGTCGTACAGGTCACCGGCACCCGGCTGAACTGGCTCCGCCAGAGCAGACCGTTCATCACCGAGCACCGTTGACTGGTCATCGAGGCTGCGCCCCGCCTTTCGTGTTTCGTTCTCGGCCCGCTCGACAGTTTGGCGAATTTTTCCAGCCGTCTGCTCCGTCAGCGCCCGGCTCTCCGCAGCCATCCGCTGGTTTGCCGCACGTAATTCACTGAGCCGGGCCGAACTCCGTCGATACACATCCTCGGCGATCTCATCGACATCCCGAAAAACCATGGTTTCGATCCTCCTCAAACGACATTACGCCACGATGACGGCTGCGACCGCCGGGTCACAGCGGGCCGGCCTCGGCCAATTGAGCACCGGTGTCCACCGGGGGAGGTGGTGGAGGTGGTGCCGCCGGGGTCTCCTCGTTGCTTTCGATCACCGGATCGTCAGCGGGCGAAGGATCTTCGTCCTCGACGGGAGCAGGATAGTCCTGGGGCTGGTGTTCACCGTCTTCCCCATTCGTCCCCTTGGGGACGCCGGGAGCCCCCGGCGGTACGCCTGCGCCGACCGGATTCTCGGTATCTGGATCGCCGGATTCGGAGTCGGGTTCACCGGGTGATTCTTCGGGGACCAGTGTCGGCTTGCCATCTGCGCCGATCTCTATCTTGTAGTTCTGCGGTTCGCCGTCCTCACCACTGACCACCAGTCTCAGCTGGCCGTCGGGACCCATTTCGAGCTTGTATTCCTTCCCATTCAGCTCGATGCCCTTGCCGTCTTCCTTGGCCTCGCCCGGGTCGTCCGGTTTTCCGTCGCCGTTTGCGTCCTCGTCCGGTTGTCCATCGCCGTCGAGGTCGACTGCCTGCTCCGCCTGTTCGCGTAGCTGCTCCAGGGTGCTCGTAATCTGTTCGTTCGCAGAAGTCACCAACTGATTCAGGCCCGTTGCGAGCTGACTGCCGAGACCCGACGAGGCGAGCTGAGTTCCCAACTCCGTCAGGGCCGACAAAGGGTTGTCGCCGCTGGGTGTGGTGCCAGGAGCTCCTGGCGTACTGGGATTGGTACCCGTCGGCGTCCCGGAGGGCGTACCTGCCGGGGTCCCGGCCGGTGTACCCGATGGAGTCCCCGCCGGTGCCTGAGGAGTACCCGGAGTCCCCTGGGCACCCTGGGGGCAGGGATATGCCTTCTCCGATAGATTTCCCATCAAATCGATGATTATGCGGTATTCGCCCCGCACCCCGTCATTTACCGAAGTGCAAGTATCGATGAAATGCCTCAACTTTTCTTCATAGCTTACTTTGAACTTGTTCAGCCAGTCCCGGCAGTGATCTTCAATGTCCCCACCAATGCCGGGAACGAGAAAAAGAGTCCCATCACTCAGACCTGGAAATATCCTCTGAATCTTGCTCAGCAGAGAGTTTTCCGTACTGTTGGTCCACCCAACTCCTTGTGCCGCCGAAATGATCGAATCGACATCCTCCGCTGTTTTATAATCGTGCGTAACGTGGTTCGGTGTCTGCAGTATCTCCGGCAGCATCTCCACTTTGGGGAGAATCGTCCGGCGCAGCGCGTCGGGAGCCTTTTCCAGCTGCTCCTTAACCTTTTGGACAACCTCGATATCGGCACTGGACATAGTCAATTGTTCCGCAACCATAACCGACGCGTTCGCTGCGCTCTCGCCAGACCATATCGATGGCAAGTTCCGGGCTAGACCGACCAATTCATCATGTTGCGCTTTTGCATTCCCAAGGACATCTGCCAGGACACCCGAGAAGGTTCGGAACTTTTCCTCATCGAGCCCATTCTGCGCGTAGAACAACTCATGTAACTCTGCATAGCTTTTCATGAACACGGGCGGGCTGCCGACCCAACGGTCGTAACGAGGCCCGAAGTACTCGAAATACAGCAGAGCCTTCGAACCTTCCTCGAGCATCTTAATGACCGGCCAGGTCAAATCAGGGGTAGGGAACGCTACGCAATCTTCGATCTCAACGGGCATAGGGATCAGCTCGCCGCCTTACCGGTTTCGCTCGCATTCTCGTCGTCGACATTGGAGAACTTGACAACGTCATCGCCTATGGCCTGACCCGTGAGCTGCGTTGCCTCCGCCCAGTCGTTGAGCCAGTGCTCGATTTCCCGGAGACCCGACTCCAGCTCGCCGCCTTCCGTTTCGTACGCGGCACCTACATGGGCCTTACCGATGATATTGCCGGCAACCTTCGTCGCTTGGCCCTTGATAACTCCTGCACTGGTACGGAAATTGTTTCCCATCATCCCCAGTGCATCCGTGTCCATCCCGACCGGTTGACCACCCGTACTCATGGGTCTCCCCTCCGTCCTGCCCGCCCCTCCCGGGAACTCCCCGATCGGCCCTGCGGCGCTCTGCTGCTACTTGATTCGACGCGCCCGCCCGGGGTTCGGTTCCCTTCCGATCCCCGGGCGTTCGAAAAGTGCTTACTCCCCCACTGTCCCCTGATCCGTCTGCCGCCATTCGCCCGTCCCGTCCGGGTTGCGGTGGTACTCCCAGGCCGCGTAGTCGCCGTCGTTTTCCACCACGCTCAGCTGGTCGGCGTAGCCGTCGAGGTCGGAGTCGGTCCAGAAGCTCATCGAGTCGGAGTTGGTGGTGGTGAAGGTGTCGAGGATGCCGTCGCCGTCGAGGTCTTGGGTGGGGCTTTCCATCTCGACCGGGCCGAGGTTGTCCAGCGAGGAGGTGGTGTCGAAGCTCGGCATTCCGAGACATGGGAACTCTCCGGATACGGGCATGGGTCCTCCTGAGTTCCATATTCGGCGGCGCTACGAGTTTCGGCCTATCTTTCCATCTCGGGCAGCGGAACGCAGCCCCCGGATCCCACCGCGGTCGCGGCCCGGTCCCGAATCCACGCGGAATACAGCGCAGCCCCGCTCCCATACGGGAACGGGGCTTGGCAGCGACTGATGGATAGCCGAGAGTTCCGGCGCGCGATCAGCGTTTCGGCATCAGCAACCACAGCACCAGGTAGATCACGAACTGCGGGCCGGGGAGGACGCAGGATACGACGAAGAGCAGGCGGACGATTCCGGAGCTCCAGCCGAAGTATTCGGCGATACCGCCGCAGACACCGCCGACCCACTTGTCGGTGGTGGAGCGTGTGAAGCGGCGTGTGGGGGCGGTCATGGCGGTCCTTTCGACAGCGGGGACTACACACTCCACTGTCCGCGCTGTGGCGTGGGCGCGCATCGGTAGCGATACCGATACTCACCCTGATATCCGGGGCCCCGGGCTCAGGGTCGACCCCGAACCCACCGGTTCCGCTGAGGGCTTCGCGTGCCGCACAGCGCTCTCGTCGCCGTCGCGCCGGATACCGACCGGACCGGACCCCCAACACGAGCACGGCTGCGCCGATCCTCTTTCAAAGCTCGGAGCCGACTCTTCGCCGGCCCGCGAGAATGCTGCTGCAGCCCCGGCACCTCGGTGCTGCCGTGAGAACAGCCACTCGCGTGCGGTGGCGACCGGGAGCGTCGGCACGGAGTACCGCGCGCCGCTCGCGGCTGCGATGGGTACGCCGCGGTCGCCGGAGGGCGCGCAGGCATGATGAAGGCGCACAGGGTCGGTTCATGCGCAGGTCAGGAGTGGTATGCAGAACACCGTCGAACTATTCGCCGCGCCGGGCACGCTCTCGGCGCAGCTGGGCGCGGATACGCTGTTCGCCCTGGTCGCGACCGGCCTCCTCTTCCTGTCGGCCCTGGTATTGGGGACGTGGAAGTATCACGGCATCCGCACCTCGCCGGAGGGTGCGGCGCACGTCTATGTCGATATCGCGCACCGCGCCGCCCTGATGTACTCGTTCGCGGGGCTGCTGCTGGCGGTTTTCACCGAGCTCAGCGGATGGCCGACCGCGGTGAACCTGGTGGCCGCCGCGATCGTCCTCGCGTTCTTCGCCGGCGCCATCGCGACCTACGCGTGGCACGGATACCGCCGCGACACCACCAACCAGTTCCGCGGCGATATCGGCGTGCAACTCAGGGTCACCATGATCGCGCTCGTGGTGGGCGAGATCGGCGGATTCCTGGTGCTGTTCAGCGGCTTCCTCTGGGCCCTGCGCTGACGACCGTCGTGATCTGAACGGCCGCTACGCGTTTGGCGATATCGGCGGCGATTTCCTCGGCCTGCGCGGGGTCGGTGGCCTCCACCATCACCCGCACCAACTGTTCGGTACCACTCGGCCGCAACAGAATCCGCCCGGACTCGCCGAGTACGCGTTCGGCCTCCTGCACCGCAGCACGCACCTCCGCGGCCTCGGTAGCAGCCGCCTTATCGGTGACGGAGACGTTCACCAGGACCTGCGGCACCTTCTGCACCACATTCGCCAACTCCGCCAGCGGCTTTCCGGTCGCGGCCATCCGCGCCATCAACTGCAGACCGGTGAGCACACCGTCGCCGGTCGTGCCGAATCGCGGGAAGACCACATGCCCGGATTGTTCGCCGCCGAGGGTGAACCCGCCGCTGCGTAGTTCTTCGAGCACATAGCGGTCGCCGACACCGGTGGTGCGCACGGTGATTCCGGCGTCACGCATCGCGATATGCAGACCCAGATTGCTCATCACGGTGGCGACCAGAGTGTTCTCGGCCAAGGTCCCGGCTTCGTGCATACCGAGAGCGAGGATGGCCATGATGGCGTCGCCGTCGACGAGTTCGCCGGCGGCGTCCACGGCCAGGCAGCGGTCGGCGTCACCGTCGTGGGCCAGGCCCAGATCGGCGCCGTGTTCACGGACCGCGCGCTGCACCTGCTCCATATGGGTCGAACCCACACCGTCGTTGATATTGAGGCCGTCGGGTTCGGCGTTGATAGCGATGACCTGCGCACCGGCTTCCCGGTAGGCGGCGGGCCCGACCTCCGACGCGGCGCCGTGCGCGCAGTCCACGACAACGGTCAGGCCGTTCAGGTCGCGGCCGGTGACCTCGACGAGGTGCTCGATATAGCGCTCATGGGTGCCTTCGAGACTGAACTCGGGCATATCGAATCCAGGATGCCGCGACCCCGGCGCGGCGAGCACCCGCCCGATACCCGCCCCGGTCGGCCGGGCGAAATCACCGGCGCCCGCGACGGCCTCGATACGGTCCTCGACGGCATCGTCGAGCTTGTGCCCGCCTGCCGCGAATATCTTGATCCCGTTGTCGGGCATGGGATTGTGCGAGGCGGAGATCATCACGCCGAGGCTCGCATCGTGCAGGGCGGTCAGGTAGGCGACGGCGGGAGTCGGCAGCACGCCGACGGGTAATACATCCATTCCGGCGGCGGTCAGCCCCGCGGTGACGGCGGCCTCCAGCATCTCCCCGCTCGCGCGCGGATCCCGGCCCACCACCGCAACCTTGCGGCGACCGGACCGGACCTCGGTACCCAGAACCTGCGCCGCCGCGCCCGCGAGGCGCAGCGCGAGCTCCGGGCTCAACGAATCATTGGCCAGCCCGCGTACGCCGTCGGTGCCGAACAAACGTCCCATACCTTGCCCCTGTCAGTGAGTCCACAGCGCGCGGCGCTCCTGCCGGAACGCCGTCGAGACGGCCGGCCGACGAGCACCGCGGTAGATATAGCACGAGAGCAGGCGACCAGACTCCGGCTGGTTGCCTGCTCTCGGAACCGACACCGGCCTGCCCACCCACATACCGTGAGCGGACAGGCCGGCACCGGTGATATCAGCGCTTCGAGTACTGCGGCGCCTTACGAGCCTTCTTGAGGCCGTACTTCTTACGCTCGGTGGCACGCGGGTCACGAGTGAGGAACCCGGCGCGCTTGAGCGCGGGACGATCGTCGGCGTTGGCCACGGTCAGCGCACGGGCGATGGCCAGGCGCAGCGCACCCGCCTGCCCGGAGGGGCCGCCGCCGTGCAGGCGCGCGAACACATCGAACGATTCGAGACGCTCGACGGTGACCAGCGGGGACTTCACCAGCTGCTGGTGCACCTTGTTCGGGAAGTAGTCCTCGATCGAGCGGCCGTTGAGCACGAAGTTGCCGGTACCCGGCACCAGGCGCACCCGGACCACGGCTTCCTTACGGCGGCCGACGGTCTGGACGGGACGGTCCAGCGGGGCCGCGAACTCGACGAATTCGGCGTCGTCTTCGTAGACGACACCCTCGTCCAGCACCTCGGCGGCGGCGTCTTCGACGACCGCTTCGTCGTATTCGGTGTATTCCTCGGGAGCGGTCACTGGGCCACCTGCTTGATCTCGAACGGAACGGGCTGCTGGGCGGCGTGCGGATGGTTGGGGCCCGCGTACACCTTCAGCTTGCCGGCGATGGCATTGCCGAGCTTGTTCTTGGGGATCATGCCCTTCACGGCCTTCTCCACCAGGCGGTCGGGGCGGGTATCCAGCACCTCACCGACAGTGCGGGACTTGAGGCCGCCGGGATGCCCGGAGTGGTGGTAGATGCGCTTACCGTCGCGCTTGTTGCCGCTGATGGCAACCTTGTCGGCGTTGATGATGACGACGAAATCGCCACCATCCATATGCGGAGCGTAGGTCGGCTTGTGCTTGCCACGCAGCAGATTCGCTGCCTGAACGGCAAGACGGCCGAGCACTACGTCAGTGGCGTCGATGACGTACCACTGCCGGGTCACGTCACCCGCCTTCGGGCTGTACGTAGGCACAGTGCTTCCCTGTCTGTCGTCGATGCTGCCGGCCAGGTGCGTGGACGAGGGGACCCCGGCGGCCGGTTGAGACCCGGGCCTCGGTGTTCCACACACCAGCGGACCACGATACCAGCCGGTCGACGGCCCTCGAAATCGGCCGCTACCGGCTCAGATGTCGAACGGAGGACCGGGGTCGGTGACTCCCGGCCGGCCGGGCACCAGATAGCGCAGGGTGTCGATCCCGGATCGGCCGCATTCGACGCCGTCGTCGGCCGGCGCTTCCCGGCCGGGTTCGGATTCGCCCGCGCCGGGGGCGGGTACCCGCGCATAGAGAGGACGCTCCTGCGGCGCCACCGTGGCCTCACGGGGTGGTTCCACCAGCACTCGCGGCATGGGCACACAACCCGCGACACGATGCGCGATCGCGGTATCGACCGCGTGCCCGGCCGAGCTGACGACGCCGGGCGGCGCGACCTGGGCCTGCGCGGTGGCCGCCCCGCCGACCACCCCGGCGGCGACAGCCGCCACACCCAGCACGGCGTGCGCGCCGAACAGGTTGTCCTTCATCTTGTTCCAGAGCTTGCCCTTGCCCTGCTCGTCGTCCCCCTCGATGTCATCGGCGGACGACCCACCCCGCTGCCCGGTGCCGGACGGGTGCGACACCGCGGCCTGGCTGCCGGTTTCCGGGTCGGGGGCGCGGGTGAACCGTCCCGCCGGCCCGGCGGTCGAGGGTGGTACGTCACCGCGGCCGCCCCGGACGGTGGCGTCGTCGCCCGCCGACCCCGGCGAGGTGCCGTACTGATGCTGCGGTCCCGAATACGGGCCGGTCGACGGATCGGCACCCGGTACGCGGCCACCGCCTCGTTGAATGGGCGCGCCGGGAGGCGCCGAGCCGGGCTCACCGGGTCGCGACGAGCCGGTGTGGCCGAGGTGCGGCCCAGTACCCGGGGCCCGAGCCGGACCCGCCGGCGGAGTATGCGGACCGTTCCCCGCAGCGAGCGGGTGCGGTCCGGCGGCCGGATTCCGCCCCGGCGGACCGGCCGCTTCATCCGCTCGCCCGGGCGCTCCGTACTGCGGACCCGGCGTGCTCGTACCGGCGGGCGGCGCTGTCTGCGAGTAGCCCGCTGAGTCGCCCTCCTCGTCGTCGTCCTCGTTCTCGCTCACCAGCAGATGCGTGGCGCCGAGAACGAGGGCGTGCATGGGGTGTTCGGCCTTCTTCAGCCGCTGCCCGAGATGATTACGGAAGGCGAAGCGCAGGGTTTCGTTGAACACGACCTGCCCCGCCAGCAGCACCGTCGAATTGTCCGCGCCGATCGCCCGGGCCGCGGCCATCACCTCGATCACGGTGTCGTCGGCGACGCGCGGGTCGCGGGTGGATTCGGGGTCGATCGGGACGTACACCGATTCGGTGGGCCGTTCCTCGTCACCGTGAACCGCGACCACGAGCACGTTGGCGCGACCGTCGACCACCTGGCCGTCGAAGTGGACCGCGGTCGCGCCCAGCCCGTCGGGCAGGCGGTGATCGGGTGCCCGGACCAGGCCGAGGGCCCGCACATACCCGGAGAGCGCGATGGACTCCGGGATCGGTTCCACCTCGACATCGAGCTGCTCGACCAGCCGCGCATAGGCGTCGATCTTCGGATCCGGCCAGTCGTCCGGATACGGCAGCGCGATCACATCGGGTTTACCGCGCAGATGCGTTCCGACCGAGGCCAGCGGGTTGTAGAGGCGGGCCCGGAAGACCAGTTCGGCGGGCCAGGTGGCGCCCGCGATCACGATCTGCGGATGCCCGAGAATCTCCCGTACGTCCGGAATCGCCATACCCAGATCGGGCCGTTGCCGGCCCGCTGCGGCGGTATAGAGCTTGCCGGAGGCATCGGCCAGCAAATAGGCGGGTGGGTTGTAGCTTCCCTCGACCTGGACTGGGCGGATGGGTACGCCGGATCCGCCCGCGGCCACGGACACCACATCCCACCCGAGGTGTACCGCACCAACTCGCACCATCACAGGCATCAGTGTGCCTGGTGTGTGGTCGTTGCGCTCGCCGCCCCCACCCACCAGCGGCGCGAACTGTGGAAGCGGCCGGTCATCGGTCTCACCGCGCCGACTTCTTGAGCCGCAACCGGCTCCACGTGAGCAACGCGAGCACGGCTGTGAGGGCCACCACCATGCCGATATCCAGGAACCACGCGCCGCGCGTGTGTTCCCAGAGCCCGTCGGGTTGCGCCGCGATGAACAGCTCCCGAATATTCACCGTCGACGCCGCCGAGGCATACCCCCAGCGCGACGGGAACAGCCAGGTGATCTGCTCCAGCACCACCCGGTCGGTGACCGGGATCATCCCACCGGCCATCACCAGCAGGCCCATGATCGCCACCGCCAGCAGCGGCATCACCTGTTCACTGGACCTGGCCAGGCTCGACAACAGCAACCCGAGCACCACACAGGACACCGCGGTAGCCGCGATATCGATGTACAGCTCGGCGCCGCCCATCGCCAGTACCGACCCCTCTTGTGGCCGCTTCTTCCCGAGCAACACGAAACCGACCAGCACGGCCGATTGCACCAGCGCGGCGAGACCGAAGATCGTGACCTTGGCCCACAGGTAGGCCCCCGACCGCAACCCGACCGCGCGTTCCCGCACATAGATCGTGCGCTCCCCCACGAGATCACGCACGGTGAGGGTCATACCCATGAAGCAGGCGCCGAGGATCAGCACCACCAGCAGCATCTGGGGTTCCGAATCACCGTTGGGCACGAAGGTGCCGTCGTCCTGCTGGATCAGGGGCGGCCGGCCGAATCCGTTACTGCCGGGCACCAGCAGCGACAGCCCACCGAGCACGAACGGCAGCAGCACCAGGAACGCCATATAGCCGCGGTCGGCCAGAATCAGCCGCAGTTGCCGCCGGGCCAGGGTGGAGAACTGTTTCCAGGCACCCGACTGTGGCGGCGAACCACCACCACCCTGTCGCGCCGCGGGTGGCGGTGGGGGCGGTAGCGCCGCCTGCCGGGATCGATAGTGGGCGAAAGCCGCATCGGGGTTGGCGGCGACCTCGGCGAAGATCTTGGCCCAGTCGCTGGTGCCCAGCGCGGATTCGACGCCCGCCGGGTTGCCCGCGTAGGCAGTTTTCCCGCCCGGGGCCAGCAGCACCACCTGATCGCACATATCCAGGCAGGCCACGGAGTGGGTGACCACGATGACCACGCGCCCGGCATCGGCCAGTTCGCGCAACATCATCATGACCTGCCGGTCCAGCGCCGGATCGAGGCCCGAGGTGGGTTCGTCCAGGATCAGCAGCGAGGGGCCGGTGAGCAGTTCCAGTGCCACCGAGGCGCGTTTACGCTGCCCGCCGGAGAGCCGGTCCACCCGGGTATCGGCGTGCTCGGTGAGCGATAGTTCGCGCAGCACACCGTCGATCACCTGCTGCCGGTCGGCCTTGGAGGAGTCCGGGGGCAGCCGCAGTTCGGCCGCGAAACCGAGCGCCTGCCGCACCGTGAGCTGACGATGCAGCACATCGTCCTGGGGGACCATGCCGATACGGGAACGCAGCGCCTCGTATTCGGCGTGCAGATCGCGGCCTTCGAAGACCACCTGACCGCCGGAGGGCTGGGTGCTGCCCGCGATCAGCCGGGACAGGGTGGATTTACCGGCACCGGAGGGTCCGATCAACGCGGTGAGCGTGCCGCGGCCGGCCTGCATGTTCACATCGACCAGCAACTGTTTGTTGCCTTCGACGGTGAACCCGACCCCGTGCACGGTCAACCCCTGTTCGGCGACCGGTCGCTGCCGGTGCGCCAGTGTGCCCTGGGAGACCTCGAAGTCGATATTGCCGATGGTGATGATGTCGCGTTCACGCAGCAGCGTGCGCTGCTGGCGGACACCGTTGACGAATGTGCCGTTGGCCGACCCCAGATCCTCGATGACCAGACCTTCGGAGCCCGCGACGAGCCGGGCGTGCTTACGCGACGCCAGCGGATCGTTGACCACGATCTGGTTGTCGGAGGTACGCCCGATGGCCAGCCCGCCCGGCGGAATCCGGTCGGCGCGAGCTATCGGGCCCTCGCTGGCGCGGTGCCGGACCGGAGGGACCGCCGCGACACTCGCTTTGGCGGTCATGTTCACGTTGGGCGGTTGCTGTTGCGGGGTCGAGCCGGAATGCGGGGTCGGGGGGGAATGCGGGGTCGCGGGCGAGTGCGCGGACGGGCCGGAATACGGGGGCTGCGCCGGCTGCCCGGTGCTCGGCGCCCACGGCTGTGGCTGCTGATGCGGGGGACGTTGCGCAGGCGGGGGATTGACCGGGGCGGCGGCACGCTGCGCGACCTGCGGCTGCGCAACGGACTGGGGTCGATGCGGCGGCTGCGCCGGTTGATGCTGCTGCCCGGACGGAAACTGCTGCCCGGGGAACTGCTGCTGTGCGCCCGGGAACTGCTGTTGCGCGCCGGGGAACTGCTGCTGCCCCGAGGGATACGGCTGCTGCCCGGACGGAAACTGCTGCTGCGCAGGCCGCTGCGCCTGCTGCTGCGGAACCCCCGACGGAACCAGCCACAGCAGCGGCCCGGTGATCGCGTCACCGAGACGGACCTGCGTGGGCCGGTCGATCGGGACGGGCCCGCCGAGCCGGCGTGCGTCGACGAACACTCCGTTGGTACTGCCGTTGTCGGTGAGCACCCAGGCTCCCGACTGCCAGGCCAGAATCGCGTGGACCCGCGAAACCAGCGGACTGTCGACGAACAGCGTCACCTCGGGCGCACGGCCCAAAGTGATCTGCTGATTCGAATCGAAGACACGTTCGGTTCCATCATGGCGCACCGTGATAGTGCGCACCCCCGGTGCAGACATGCAGCGGATACTATTCCATTACCCGGGCATCGGAGATGCCCCCGCTTGGGGGGTGATCACCCCGCTCAGCGGGAGATGCCAGCACCCGAACCGGCCGAAAATGGGGGAGGATCCATGCCGAAACTCCGGGTCGCCGCACTCGCTGTGGCGGCGCTGTGCGCAGTGCTGCTGGTCACCGGGTGTACCCGGGCGGTGGACGGCCGCGCGGTCTCCATCTACGACAATCCTTTCCAGGTGGCCGGGCTGCCGACGACGAGCGGCCCCAGCGGGCCCCGCGCGAACGTCCCGCCCACCGAATTGAGTGCCGACAACGGTGACGGCGGCGAGATCGACACCTTGGCGTTGAACGCGGTCACCGATGTCCAGGCGTACTGGGAGAAGCACTACGGCACCGAGTTCGAGGGCGAATTCGAGCCGGTGGAGAAGCTGATCTCCTGGAGTGCCCGCGATTCCCGCCGCGAATCGGTGGAGTTCTGCACCGAATCGACCTACCGGATGGTCAATGCCGCCTACTGCCGGCTGGACAACTCCATCGGCTGGGACCGGGAGCTGCTGCTGCCGACGATGTCGGAGACATTCGGGCAGATGGCGGTGGTGATGGTGATCGCCCACGAATACGGTCACGCGATCCAGAACAACGCCGATATCGTCGACCGCGACGATCCGGTGATCGTCAAGGAGCAGCAGGCCGACTGTTTCGCCGGCGCCTACATGCGCTGGGTCGCGGAGGGCGAATCGGACTACTTCACCATCAACACCTCCGACGGATTGAACTCGGTACTCGCCGCGACGGTCGCGATCCGCGATTCCGATCCCGACGACCCGGAAAGCGTGCACGGTTCGGCCTTCGAGCGGGTCACCGCCGTGCAGGTCGGTTTCACCGACGGCGCCAAGGGCTGCAAGGGGATCGATATGGACGAGATCGAACAGCGTCGCGGCGATCTGCCACAGAGCTTCGACGGCGCCTCCGGCGAATTCGATATCACCGAGGAAAGCCTGGTCGAACTGAGCAAGGCACTGTCGGTGATCCTGCCGGTGCCCGACGAGCCGGCCTACAGCTATGAAGGCGCCGAAATCGACTGCCGCGACGGGGTCTCCACCGAGCCGGTCACCTACTGCCCGGCGAACAATACGATCGCGACCAATGTCGACGGGCTCTCCGAACGCGGCGCGCCGACCGACGATTCCGATGTTCCGCTGCCGGTGAAGGTGACCGGTGACTACAACGGCTACGTCGTGTTCATCTCCCGCTACACCCTCTCGGTGCAACGCAGCCGCGATCAGGAACTGGTCGGCGCGAAAACCGGGTTGCGCGCCGCCTGCCTGTCCGGTGTGGCCACCGGCAAACTGGCCGAGACCGGACGCGCCGAAGGCGATATCACGCTGGCCGCGGGCGATCTGGACGAAGCGGTATCCGGCCTGCTCACCGACGGTTTGGCCGCCAGCGATGTGGAGGGCAAGACCGTGCCGAGCGGCTTCTCCCGGGTCGACGCGTTCCGCGCCGGGGTCCTGGGGGGAGAGGAAACCTGCGCCGCCCGGTACGAGTAACCAGGCAACGCCGAACCCGTGCCACCGGACGCGGCGCCATGCCCCGTTCGAGACCGAGGGGCCCCAACCCGCGATGCTGGAGGCGGCGCCATGCCCCAGTTCGAGACCCAGGGGGCCCCGAACCCGCGACGCCGAAGGCGGCGCCATGACACAGTTCGGGGCCCGTCTCGGATCTGGACTGACGGAGCGGAGGAGCGCAGCGGAGGAGCGGAGGAGGGAAGATTCGAGACCTCCGGGGCCCCGAACCCGCGACGCCGGAGGCGGCGCCATGAAACAGCTCAGGAGCCGAAGGGGGGCGGCGCGGCGGATTCGAAGCGCAGCATGCGGTTACCGATCAGGATATCCGTACCCGGCACCAGCACCACGGGCTGATGTGGCGGAACACGGACCCATTCCCGAAATCCGGGAGCGCGGGTCCGGGTGCCGTTCGTGGAACCCCGGTCCACCAATGTCACATCCCATTCGACCAGCAGCAGTTCCGCGTGTGCCCGCGACATCCCGCCCGAGTTGTCGGTGACCTGTAGCGGGGTGAGCCCGCGGCGGGCGGGCTCGGATTTCTCCGGATCGCGGCCGAGAACCGAATCGGTCTCCAGCAGAAAGGTCGAACCGTCGTCGAGGACCAGGATGCCAAGCGGGGGCCGCATCACCTCGATGAGCGGCTGGGTCTGATCCACCGGCATCCCGCACACACTGCAGAATGCCGAGCGCGGATCGGTGGGGTGGGCACGCGCACATTTGAACCCCATGACCTTCACGGTCAGTGCGGCACCTTTCGCGGTCGCTTCGGTGCGCCGGCGCAGTTCGGCGTCCAGCGGCGGGGCCCCGCGCTCCGGCGGCCCCTGCCGGGGCCGCTCGCCCGCACCCGGTTGCGGTACCGGAATATCCATGCGTGGAGTGGGATGCGCCGGTGGTCGCCGAGCCGAACCGGCCCGGCTCGGGCGTGAATCGGCGGTCTCGTCGAGCCCCTCCTCGGGCAGGCTCGCCCGCGGCGGCTGCCTGCCGCTGATTTCGGTCAGTGCGTGATGGGGATCGGTCGCGGCCGTCTGCCCGCCCTCCCGGTCGCCGACGCCGACGCGGTCGCGGTCGCGGTCGCGGTCGCGGTCGCGGTCGATGGAGGATGCGACGGTCGGCCGCTCGGACAGTTGCCCACTGTCCACAGGCGGATTCGGTGCCGCGGCGGTTCGGTCACCCGGGTCACGCCGCGAAGCCGGCGATTCGCCGGCACCGGAGCGCCGGGTTGCGGTCTCGTCCTCGGGCCCGCCGGACGCGAGGTTCCCGGTTCCTTCGGCGACCGCGGGGCCTCCGGCATCGGCCGCCACGGGCGGCGGATCTCCGGCCCCGAAACCGTCCACAGCAGCCCCGTGGGCTTTCCCGGGCTCAGCCACCGGTCCCCCCTGCGGCACACTCGCCTCGGGGCCCCTGGCTCCCGGACCGCCCCGACTCGCGCCCGCCTGGGGGTCCCCAGCTCCCGGACCACCCCGTGTGGTCCCTGGATGAGATTCTCCGCCCGCGCCACTCCGGGCCGCCCCCGCATGAGATTCCCCGGCCCCCGCGCCACTCCGGGCCGCCCCCACATGAGATTCCCCGGCCCCCGCGCCACTCCGGACCGCCCCCACATGAGATTCCCCGGCCCCCGCACCGCTCCGGACCGCTCCCGCATGAGATTCCCCGGCCCCCGCACCACCTGCCGCGACCGCAGCGTTTTCCGACGCAGCCGGAGTGTCCCTTGTTCCCGGGCCTTGTACGTCGTTCCCGGAACGCCCGGCTCCGCCCTCGGCCTCGGGACCTCGCTGCGCAACCCCGGAACTTTCCACCGCCGTCCCCGAAGCGCTCCGGACCCGTGGAGCTTGCGCGGGACCCGCAGCATTTTCCACTGCTGGTTCCGGTACGCCGTCGACCTCCGGATCTCCGGTCGTACTCCCGGAACTTCCCGCCGCACCCACCGGTACGTTCGCAGCGCCCGATCCCGCTGCCGGGACTTGCGCAACATCCGGCGCCAGCAGAGGTTCCGCAGACTGCTCCCGGACTCCGCGCACAGCGCCTTTACCGAGTACCACCCCGCTCCCCCGGCCCGGTTCCGCCGACGCGGGAACTCGACGGACCGTCGGCGCCCACGCGATCGCCCCGCCGGCTTCGGCGATGCCCTCGACCAGTCGGCCGATCCCGCGGGCGGCGGGTAGCTCGGGCCGGACAGCGTCGTCCGGGTCCGCGAGCGGGTCGTCGACGAAAAGCGCCACCGCGCGGGAGGGCACGGAGGTGGTCCGGTCGACGGTGAAAGCCGCGTCGCGACCGTGCAGGTAATCAGTGGTCTCACCCGCGACGACGGCGGTGACGGCGCCGTGCAGGAAGATCGCCACTCGGTCGGGTCCTGCGGCGGACAGGATCCCGAAATCGGCCGGACCGCCCGGGTCGGCCTGCGCCGCGGATGCCGTGAGCCATCTGGTGGCGTCCCGGGCGATCGCGGCGCCGGGGCCCTCGGGGTGCCGGGCGGTGGCCTCGTAGACAAGTTCGGCCAGGGCCACCAGCGCCCGCACGGCCCGGGAATCCGCGGTGGGGCGGCCGGCGCCGCGGTGGGCCACCAGCACCACCGCGCCCGCGACCCGGGCCACGGCATGCGGCCCGGGCACCACCTCGACCTGCTGGTCCTGCATGCGGATCAATCTCCGCCCGGGTGCTGCCGCGGGTTGTCTGCCACCACACCAGGGTATGGCACGGCCGGGACCGGCCCTCCCCGAGTTCACCGGACGTCGGGTAACTTCGACACTGCAGCTTCGATCGGAACGAGGGGCGGCCCATGGTTCGGATAACACGGTGCGGCGCCGTCACCGCGCTGGTTGCGCTTCTGGTGGCCGGGCTGTCCGGCTGCGGTTCGGTGGCCGGTACGGCGGTGCCGGGCGAGATCGATGTCCGCACCCTCGATGTCGGTGATTTCCCGGTCGACCGGTTCAGTTACCCACAGGAGGCCGGTGACCACGGCGTGCTGCTGGAAGGTATACGGATGTCGGAGGCCGTCGTGACCAGCAGCCAGGTCGATCCGTCGCTGAAATTCGGCCGGGGATCGAAGGTGCTGCCGGACCCCGCGACCGCGGTCGATTTCCTGGCCAATGTGTCCCAGCCGATTCTCGAGAATCGCCGGATGGTGGTCGGTTATGCCGCAAGCGGCGCCGACCAGGGCGACCCCGAGGGGCAGGTCCGGCCCACGTCGGATGCCACCGCGATCCAGGTGGTGGCGCTGCGTTTCCCCGATACCGGTAGCGCCGCGACGGCGGCCGAAGAACTGGAGGCCGCCGATATCGGCGTCTCACCGGACAACCGGAAGCTGGAATCGGAGAAGTACCCGCAGGCGTTGCTGCACTGGCGGCCCGGTATCGCGAATATCGGCGCGTTCCTCGCCCATGAGGAGTTCGTGATCTCGCTGTTCGTCCAGCGCCCGGCGGCCGACAGCGCCGATCTGGTGTCCTGGGCGGACAGAGCGCTGACCGCGCAGCTCGATCAGCTCGCCCGGTTCGAACCGACGCCGACGGCCGATATCGCCGATCTGGCGGTCGACCCGGAGAATCTGCTGGCGCGGGTGGTGGTCGCCGATCGGGAGAGCCATGAGCCGGATCCGGACCAGTTCGCCGTCTACGGCCGCAATTACCTGATCAATTCGGCCGACGATCAGCCCGCCCGGGCCCGGTTGCTCGACGAATCCGGGTTCGAACGCACCGCCTACGCCGCCGGTAGTTCCGTGGCGCGGGTGCGGGATCCGGCCGGGGCCCCGGTCCTGGTGAACGGTTTCATCGAATCGGCGGGTCCCGCCTACGATCCGATGCCGGCACCGGAGGATGTGCCGGGCGTGAAATGCCTGGAGCTCAACAGCTCCGGTGATCCGGAGCGTCAGTACCGGTACCGCTGTTTCGTCCCGTACAAGCGGTACGTCGGTGTGGTGTCCAGCGACGACGAAACAGAGATCCGGCAGAAGACCGCGGCCCAGTACGCGCTGCTGGCGAACAGTTTGTAACCCCGCTCCGGCCGGTGGCGGCCGGGCGGAAAACGTTGCGGCCCGGTCCTTCTCACCACCGGCGAGTCGTCCGGAAATTTGCCGCAAGGGCAGGCTAGCCTTACCGTGTTCTGCGTCTCACCGCAGCCGCAACACCCGATGACCATACACCCGCCCACCTGTACGTTGAGCGCGTGATACACATTCGCTATCACACGCCGTAGTTAGGTAAGCCTTGCCAGCGCCGCGGCCACGCACTACCTTCGCTCATCGACTCGTCCGCACCGGTACCGCGATCCACGATTCCGAGAAGGGAAACTTTGGTGAAAAGCGTTCTCTCCGAACGTAAAGCGCTTCACCCACCCAGCATCGACGATATCGAGCACCGTGAGTTACACGGCACCGCCGGACAGGCGGTACGCGACCTGGCCGCTGAGATAGCCCTCACAACGACTCACTCCACCGTCAACGCGTCCGAATCCCTGGCCGACCCGGCCCTGCCGGCGCAGATCGCCGCCCGCGCCGGCGACCTACCGGCCGCGGTACGCGCCACGCTCCGCCCGCCGGCCACCGCGGCAGGGGCCTGCATCGTGCGCGGATTACCGCTGTCCGACAGCGAAATCGGGCCCACCCCACCGGACTGGCAGACCGCGGCGCTGTGGAGCACCGACCCCGGCCGGGCATGCGGCTCGCTCCAACTGGATATCACCATGCTGCTATTGGCCGCGGCGGCCGGTGAACCGTTCGGCTGGGCCGGCCAGCAGGACGGGCGGCTGGTCAACAACATCATCCCCGCGGCGGGACACGAAGTCGAACAGTCCGGCGCCAGCAGCACCGTCCTGCTCAGCCCCCATACCGAGGACGCGTTCCATCCACTGCGCGCCAACATGCTCATGCTGGTCTGCCTGCGCAACCCCGATTCGGTCGGCACCACGGTGTCCTCGGTACGCCGCGTCCGGCTGACCCGCCCGCAGCAGGACATCCTCCGCACGCCCACCCTGCCGATCCTGCCGGACGTCTCCTACGGATCGTCATTCGAACGGGCCGATGCCGTCTCGGTACCTACCCTGTGGAGCGAACCGGGTCACGAGGACGACCCGGGGTCGCTCACACTGCGTTTCGACCCCGCCTACACTCCCCTCGGCGACGCCGGCCCGGAGTTCCGGGAGGCCTACGCGCAGCTGGAACGCGAACTCGAAAGGGTCTGCGTGGTACCCGCGTTACGCCCCGGGGAGCTGCTCCTGATCGACAACGATGTCGCCGTCCACGGCCGCGTGCCGTTCACTCCCCGCTACGACGGCACCGATCGCTGGCTCAAACGAGTGAATATCCGGCTACCCGAACGCCCGCGCCGCGCAGCCGAATCCAGGGAGAATGGATACGGTCAGCAGATCGTCGCACCCTTCGCACCGGCGCCGCCGCGACAGACGGCACCGGCGCGGGAGGTGCGGGAAGAGCGGAACGGTGCAGTAGATGATCGAGGATCCATTGGGCACACGTGACCGAGCAACTCCACTGCGCGTCCTGAGCCGCAGCGACCTGGCCGATGTGCCGGTGGCTCCGGCCGAGGTGGTCCGCGCCGTGGAGGAGGCCTATATAGCCCTGGCCGCAGGTGATTCGGACAACCCACGCAAACTCAGCGTCGCCAACCCGGACGGCTGGTCGGTGGCCTACGCCATGCTGGGTCGCGACGGCCGGCGCCGGGTGGTCGCGATGAAATCGTCGTACAAATTCGACCCCGGCCACGACCGAACCACCAAGCGCTACTTCACGACCATCACGCTCTACGACGACACCACGGGCGCCCCCATCGCCATGATGGACTGCGCCCGGGTGGGCGCCCTGCGCACCCCGGCGGTGTCCGCGCTGCTCGTACGGGAAACGCTGAGCCGGGACGCCGATTCGGTACTGCTGATCGGCACCGGCACCCAGGGCCGCAACGCGCTGCCGCATCTGCTGGCCGCCAATCCGCAACTGCGCAAACTGATGCTGTTCGGCACCCACCCCGAGGGCATCGAAGCGGTCCACCGGCAGCTCGCGGAATATGCGCCGCATGCGCTGCTGGAAACGGTCGACGACCCCTACGCGGCGGCGCGGACAGCGGATGTCGTACTGGCCACGGCCGGGCCGGGCACCGAGGTCGCGATCGAATCCGAGCACCTGAAACCGGGGGCGGTGGTGGTGCTGGTGGGCTACGGTCTCGCCCCCTCCACCCTGGGCGACGCCGACCGGGTGATCGCCACCAGCGCGGAGCAGATGACCTTGACCGGCACCGATATGGCCGACGAGAACGGTGCGCTGCGCCCGGTGGACGCCGAACTACCGCAGATTCTGAGTCGGCGCGCGGTCGCCCGCCGCCACGCCGACGAGCGGATCTTCGTCTACAACAGCGGTCTGGTGCTCACCGATATCGCGGTGGCCCACGCACTGGCCGAACGCGCCATCGCCGAGGGGCGGGGCACAGAGGTCGCGCTATGGGATTGACCGGAGCCGATGCCCCCGCCGGAGCCGGCCCCGGTTCCCGCGGGGAGCACGCGGGCACGGTGGCCGCACCGCTGCCCGCGCACCGTGATCCCTGGGAAGAGCAGGTGCTCGCGGATCCGCACCTGCCGGCGGATATCGCGTTCGCGGTGGGCGGGCCCTTCCATATGATGTATCCGGCGCGGGTGGTCGAGAACATCCGCGGCTTCCAGCAGGTTTTCGCTGCCGCCGGCGTTTCCGGGGCGGTCTTCTACGGGAAGAAGGCGAACAAGGCGGCGTGCGTCACCCGGGCCTGCGCGACCGCGGGGGCAGGAGTCGACGTATCCAGTACCGGCGAACTCGTCGCCGCCCTGGCGCAGGGTGTCCGCGGTACCGATCTGCTCGTCACCGGACCCGAAAAGGCCGATGAATTGCATTGGCTCGCCGCCCGGCACGGCTGCCTGATCGCCGTGGACAGCCTGGGCGAGTTGAAACGTCTTTCCGCCCTGGATATCCCGGTTCGGGTATTGCTGCGGGTGCTGCCGGCAGCTTCGGCCAGCCGGTTCGGAATGTCGGCGGACGAACTCGGCCAGGCAATCGCCGCGGCGGCCGATTATCCGTCGATCACACTCCAGGGCTTCAGTTTCCATCTGTCCGGATACGACCCGGTGCCTCGTACCGAATTGGCAGTTCAGTTGCTGGATCGTATTCAAGCGGCCCGGGCACAAGGCCATCCGGCCACCACCATTTCCGTCGGCGGCGGATTCGGGGTGGACTACGTACCCGCCGAACACTGGGCCGCCTTCCGCGACGAAGCCAACCGCCGATGGTTCCATTCCGGAAAAGCCTTCGAATCGTATTATCCGTATTCCTTTCCCGAAGCGGGCCCGGCCATGCTGGCCGCGATTCTGGAACGCGACGGTCTGGCCCGGCGGCTCCGGCAGACCGGCACCACGCTGGCGGTCGAGCCAGGCCGGGCATTGCTCGACCGCGCGGGCAGCACCGTGTTCCGCGTCCAAGGTCACAAGACGCGCCACGAGCACGGGCAGCCGTACCGGGTGCTGACGGTGGACGGGTCCAGCCTGAGCCTGTCGGAACAGTGGTTCGACAGCGAGTACCTGCCCGACCCGGTGCTCTGGCCCACCACTGCCGGAACACCCACACCCACCGTCGTCGGTGCCGCCACCTGCCTCGAATCGGACATGCTCAGCTGGCGGCGGATTCCGCTACCGCGCGCCGCGGAAACCGGTGACCTGCTGATCTACCCGAATACCGCCGGATACCAGATGGATTCCAACGAATCCCCCTTCCACGAATTACCCATTCCCCCGAAGGTGGTGCTTTCGCAGGCGCCGGGCGGCCGGTTCCGCTGGGCTCTCGATCGATCCTGACAGCCCCTTCAATCCTGACGGTGAGGCCGCCGGCCCAGGCCGCTTCGCACCGACCGCTATCGACGCCCAGGAGTTCTGCCATGCCCCTCGTCACCCGCGTGACGGACCTGATCGGCCGCACCCCGCTCTTCGAATTGGCGACCACCCCCTCCGGTAGCCGCCTGCTGCTCAAACTCGAACAATTCAATCCGACGGGTGCCGCCAAGATTCGGATGGCGCGGGAAATGGTTCTGGATGCGGAACGCCGGGGTTTTCTGGGCAGCGGCGGGCATATCATCGAATCCACGTCCGGAAATACCGGGCTCGGCCTGGCGGTGGTGGCCGCCGAACGCGGCTACCGTTTCACCGCGGTGGTCGACCATCATGCGAGCAGGGACAAATTGCGGGCCATGCGGGCAATGGGTGCCGATCTGGTCTTCGTCGCCGACGACGGTGACGACACCTTGGCCACCTCCGCCCGCGAAGACCACGCCGAGGCCATGGCGGCCGGACTACCCGATGCGTATTTCACCGAACAGCACAACAACGACGCCAACGCGGTGGGCTATTACGCGGTGGCCGATGAATTACTGGACGAGGTGGACCGGGTGGATATCCTGCTGTCCGCGGTCGGCACCGGGGGTTCCTTATTCGGTACGGCGACCCGATTACGGCAGCTGGGGTGTGTACCGCGCGTCATCGGAGTGGAACCGGTCGGTTCGATCGCATTCGGCGGCCCCGGTGGCCCCTACTGGCAGTCCGGCACCGGCACCCCGCCCGGCGCCACCATCGGCACCGCCGTCGACTACGACCTGCTCGACGAGGGAGTCAAGGTCTCGGATCGGGACGCCTTCGCCACCTGCCGCGCGATATCCCGCCACCTCGGACTGATGCTGGGCGGTTCGGCGGGCGGCTCCGTATATGCGGGGCTGACCAGGCTCGACGAGTTCCCGGCCGGTTCCACCGTGGTCACCATCGTGTGCGACGGCGGCGAGAAATACCTCGACACGGTATTCGACGACGACTGGATGGCCGGACACGATCTGCTCGACACCGCCGCCGAACGCGAGGTACACGCCCTGTTGACCCGTTATGCTCCCGCGGGCCGTGGTACACAGCCGGTGGACGCGACCGTACTCGGCGATTCCGGCACCGGTGATTCCGCTACCGCACGGCCGGACGAGCACACCCACGACGAGCACGACGATACGGAGGATTCGGACACCATGGTGCGGGCCCGGTGATCAGCACACCACTCTCGCGATATCGCCCCGACGGCCGCCGGCCGGGCGGCCCCGACCTCCGGCGGCCGGGCGCCCCGGATTTCCGGCGGCTCGCCGCCCTGGCCACCCCGATCGCCCTGACCCAGCTCGCGCAGGTCGCGGTTTCCACCACCAATATCGCCCTGATGGGCAGTCTCGGTGTGCAGGCCGTGGCGGCCGGTGGGCTGGCGCTGGTGCTGTTCAACCAGATCCGGACCATGTGCGTCGGGTTGATCACCGGCAGCGGTAATCAGATCGCCGCGGCCGTGGGCGCCGCCGGGAAACGGGGCACCGATCCCGACCCGGAGATCCGCGATGTGGTGCGGTCGAGTTTCCTGATCGCGACGGCCGCCGGATTACTCGGCGGCGCGATCCTCATCGGCCTGGGCTGGTCACTGCAATGGCTCGGCCAGGACACGGGCGTGCTCGAGCAGGCCCGGCCGCTGATGGTCGCCTTGGCTCCCGGCCTGCTGCCGTGCCTGTGGTTCCAGGTGCTGCGCCAATACACGGTCGGCATGCAGCGCCCACAGGCCCTGTTGTTGGTGACCCTCGGTTCCATCGCGGTCAACCTGGTGCTGGCGCTGAGTTTGATCCACGGCTGGGCCGGGCTGCCCGCCCTGGGCCTGACCGGTGTGGGTGTTGCGAGCTCACTGGTCTTCCTGCTCATGTTCGCGGCCTTCTGGGCCATGGTGCGCCGCGACCCCCAACTGGGCCGTACCCTGCCGCTGCGTCCGTGGCCGGTACGCCCGGCGACTGTACGCGCCGAACTGCGGCTCGGTACGCCCATCGCGCTGACCTACGGCTCCGAAGCGGGGATGTTCTCGGTACTCGCCTTGGTCATGGGCTCCCTGGGCCCGGCCGCGCTGGCGGCACACAATGTCGTCTACCAGGTGATCTACATCGTCTTCCAGGTCGCCATCGGTATCTCGCACGGTGCCTCGATCCTGGTCAGCCACAGTGTGGCGCGCGACGAAACCGCGCACGCCCGCGGCCTGGCCTGGCTGGCCCTGCGGTGCGCCGGGGTGGTCGCGCTGGTCACCGGCCTGGCCTATGTCTTCGTCCCGCAGCTGGTGTTGCGACCGTTCCTCGACCTGGACGATTCGGCGACTCTGGAGGTGGCCCGGTCGCTGCTGCTGATCGGTATCGTGCTGCAGTTCTTCGACGCAGCCCAGAACATCGGCACCGGACTTCTGCGAGGGCTACAGGCGACGAACGCGGGGTTCCGGTTGTCGGTGGTCGGCTACTGGTTCGTCGGCCTGCCCACGGCGGTGGTGCTGGCCTTCCCCGCCGGACTCGGCGGCGCGGGAGTGTGGTGGGGGCTGACCGCGGGCCTCGCCGCCACCGCCGCCCTGATGCTGCGCAAATACTTCGCCCTGCTCGACGAACACGATGCCCTGGTGGCTCCGCGCCACCGGGAAACAGTGAGTTAGGATTGCCTCACCAAAGTTTCCGGGAAGGAGTGGTGAGGTGCGTATTGTCGTCCTGTTCGGTTCGGAAATGGGCACAGCGGAAAAGGTGGCCGAGGCGATGGCCGACGAACTGAACGGATCCGAGGTGGCGGTTTTCGATATGTCCGAATTCGACCTCGCCGACCTCGATCCGCAGGCCTTCCACATCATCGTCTGCTCCACCTACGGTGAAGGCGACCTGCCGACCGGCGCCGAACCCTTCTTCGAAGCCCTCGACGCACAGCAACCGGACCTCACCGGCCTCCGCTTCGCCGTCTTCGGCCTCGGCGATTCGGTCTACGACACCACCTTCAACCGCGGCGGGGAAATCGCCGCCGCGAAACTCACCGCACTCGGCGGCAGCCAGGTGGGCGACCATGCCCGCCACGACGCCTCCACCGAGACCAAGCCCGCGGCAATGGGTCGTGAGTGGGTGCGCACGCTGCCGTTCGATACGCGGCAATTGAGCATGACCGCGGGTACAGCGGGGTAACGCCGCACACCCCAGTGGAGCCTGACACCGCTCAGCTCTCAGCGTGAGCACTGCTCGCGGACGCCGCACCACTTGCTCCGGCGGATCTCGATACCCCCGCTGTGTTTACGGGCATGGGCGGGAGCCGCCCGGCCATGTCGTGCCATCCACTACGCGGGCAACTCGGACACGCGCCGGTACCCTGACTCGCTCGAGGGCCTTGCTGACCTCGTTTTCTGAGGCTGCCCTATGCCTCGCGCGAGTGTAAACCGGCCGGTCGCACAAGGTTCCGCCGCAGGTCGGGGCAGGGACTTCTCCGGCGCGTGTCGGCATCGCACTCTAGACTGGTGAACGGTGCGGCGCATCCTCCGCCGCAGCACGTCGATCCAGGAGGGGACGATATGGCAGCCGGAGTCAGTCCAGCCGAACAGTCGGCAACCGACCATCCCGAACTGGAAACGCTGCCGGAATGGCCGCGGGAAACGATCGCCGTCCTGGTCACCACCGACCCGGCGCCGCATGCGATCCCGGTGTCCTGGCCGGTCCGCGCCGGTGACCGGCGAATCCTGCTGAGCCTCAAGTTCGATCGCGGTTCCCTGGCCCGGCTGCGCGAGCGCCCGCAGGTGGCGCTGCTGATCCTCGGCGGGAACAACGTGGCACTGTGCGCCCGCGGTTCGGCCAAGGTCATCGCCGAGGAGATGCCCGGCGCGGACGACTATGTGGCGGTTCGCCTCGATGTGGACGTTATCGACGATCACCGGCAGTCGGCTTTCGCGGTCGCGCAGGGTATTCAGCGCACTGTCCTGGACGACAGCGAACTACACGCCTTGGAACACCGGGTAGCGACGTTGCAGTCGTGGGCAGAGAACGAACAGCAGGTCTGAGACCGGCGGTCGGCGGCGCCGTCTAGGTCCACCGGTTCGATCCGGGTGGCCGGCAGTCCTGATCAGCGCCATCGGCGCACATCACATTCGGCGCCACCGGCGCCACGGGGAGGAGATCATGAGCGTAAACCTGGCCAAAGGCGGCAATGTCTCGCTGTCCAAACAGGCCCCCAACCTGACCAAGATCGCTGTCGGACTCGGCTGGGATGTGCGCACGACCATGGGCGCCGATTACGACCTCGATGCCAGTGCCCTGGCCACCGGCCCGAGCATGAAGGTCCTCTCGGACGAGCATTTCGTCTTCTACAACAACCTCCGCTCCCCCGAGGGCACCATCGAACACACCGGCGACAACCTCACCGGTGAGGGCGACGGCGACGACGAGGTGATCAATGTCGACCTGGCCAATACGCCGGAAACGATCACCAATATCTTCTTGCCGGTCTCCATCCACGAGGCCGACCAGCGGGGACAGTCATTCGGCCAAATCCGTAACGCCTATATCCGCGTCGTCGACCTGAACACCGGTTCGGAACTGGCCCGCTACGACCTGTCCGAGGACGCATCCTCGGAAACCGCCATGGTGTTCGGCGAGCTGTACCGCCGTGCAGGTGAGTGGAAGTTCCGGGCGATCGGCCAGGGGTACGCGTCGGGTCTCGCGGGGATCGCCCGCGATTACGGTGTGAACGTCTGAGACCTTCCGGGGGAGACGCTGTCCCGGGCCCCGATGGCCTGCGGGCCGCAGAGAACTGGAGCAGCGCTCGCCTGGCGAGCCGAGAATTCCCGAGCTCCCGGCGAGCTCGGGAACCTCCGCACTTCAACGGAATGGCCGCTCCAGCATGTAGGTTCGCAGCTTGTTCTTGATCACGATCAGCATCAGGATCAGCGGAACCGCCACTGCGGCAGCGAATACAACCGTCCCTGGCAGGTACATGGCCAGTGAGGGTGAGTCGCCGCGATATTCCGGGTCGGCAACCACCCAGGCCCGGAAATCCGAATTCCAGCTGGTGTAGCCGATCACCGACGCCGCGACTACCGAGCCGAAACAGGTGAACAAGTGGGCGGCGAAAAATACGATCCGCTGATTCGGCGTCAGCACGTCCCGATCGGCACGCCCCGGCAACGGCGGCGCCGGCCGGTATCCCGGTTGCGCCTGTGGAAACTCCGGATTCATAGGTATCCCCCCAGTTGGACTCCGACTTCACGGTAGAGCACGCGGCCGGAACACCATAATCCGATCCGGCAGCGCTAACGGCTTCGGTTGCCGGTGGGCCAAAATCTGCGCCAATCGTCGGCGTTGAGCGGTGAGCGAGCGCCGCGGGCAGCTTCGGCGGAGTCTTCGGCCCGGCGGATGGTCGCGGCGAATTCCAAGGTGGCTTTGCGTAACTGCTCTTCCGCGCTTTCCGGTCCACCCAGGTGAACGACACGCAGCTCGTCCGGGATCAGATCGTCGGGTAGCCCGGCCTGGGCACTTCGGGAACGGACCTTCTCCGCCAAGGCCAGCGCGGGTTGCGCCATCGCGATACCGTCCAGGCAGGAGCGGCGCGCCTTCTCGGCGGATTTGCGTTCTTCCCAGGCTTTTTCCTGGGCGGCGACCTTCTCGGTCACCGAGGCGTGCGGGTCGAAACCGGCCGCCGCCGGGTCGGCGAGGTGAGGGCTGCGGTTCACCAGTTTGGCGACCAAGGCGGCGGCGACATCGTCGATGGTGAATTCGCCGGCCGCTTCGGCGATCCGAGAGTGGAACAGCACCTGGAGCAGCAGATCACCGAGTTCTTCGCGGATGGTGCCGGGGTCGTTTTCCTGGATGGCGTCGAGGAGCTCGTAGGTCTCCTCCAGGAGGTACGGGCGCAGCGAATCGTGGGTCTGGGTGACCTCCCATCCGCCGAACCGCCAGAGCCGGTCCATCACCTCGACCGCCTCGGACAGCCCCGCCGCGATACTTGCCGCTTCTGCTTCGAGAACGCTCGGCTCCGGCCGCGCCGATCGGGACCCGGATTGTGCGGGCACGACAGCGGACCGCCGCCCGGGAGCGGCAGTCTGTTGTCCCTGTTCCGGCTGCGGCTGCGCATGTTCGGACTTGCCCGTCCCGTGCTGCCTCCGAGCGGCTGTAGGTTGCCCGTTCCCGGGCTCCGGAGTGGGCCGATCGGACGTCATCGGGCCGGTGACACCTCGGTGGCGACGGTGAGATCCACTGCGCCGGCGGCTTTACCGTCCAAGGCGAGCAGCAGGTCCGCCAGATACTGCAGCAGGGCGACGTCGCGGAGCCGGTCGGCGCCGACACTGTCCTGGACGCGCGGTAGCGGCAGCTGCACCACCCCGCTGGCGGCGCGGTAGGAGGCGCTGGGGTAGATCCGCTTGAGCCGCATCTGTTTCGAATCGGGCAGTGAAAGCGGCGAGATCTTGACCGTGGTACCGGTGACCGCGATTTCGGCGACCTCGTATTCGCGGGCGAGCAGCCGAAGTTTGGCGACCGAAACCAGGCGGCCGACTTCCACCGGCAGCGGGCCGTACCGGTCGACGAGTTCTTCGACCACCGCGGCCAGGGCCGGATCGTCGTGGGCGGCGGCCAGTTTCCGGTACGCCTCCAGGCGCAGGCGGTCGCTGGCGATGTAATCGGGCGGGATATGCGCGTCCACCGGAAGGTCGATGCGGACCTCTTTGGTTTCCTCGGTGGTGATCGGTTTCCCGTCGGCGGCCGCCCGGTAGGCCTCCACGGCCTCGCCGACCAGCCGCACGTACAGGTCGAAACCGACACCGGCCACATGCCCGGACTGTTCGGCGCCGAGTACGTTACCGGCGCCGCGGATCTCGAGGTCCTTCATGGCGACCGCCATACCGGCGCCGAGGTCGGAATTCTGCGCGATGGTGGCGAGGCGGTCGTAGGCGGTTTCGGTGAGCGGTTTCTCCGCCGGATACAGGAAGTAGGCGTAACCGCGTTCCCGGCTACGACCCACCCGGCCGCGCAACTGGTGCAGTTGAGAGAGACCGAGGGTGTCGGCGCGTTCCACGATCAGGGTGTTGGCGTTGGAGATGTCGAGGCCGGTCTCGATGATCGTGGTGCACACCAGCACGTCGTATTCGCGCTGCCAGAATCCTTGGACGGTGCGTTCCAGCGTGTCCTCGTTCATCTGCCCGTGCGCCACCACCACCCGGGCCTCCGGGACCAGTTCGCGGATCCGGCGGGCGGCCTTCTCGATGGACGACACCCGGTTGTGCACATAGAACACCTGGCCGTCGCGCAGCAGTTCGCGCCGGATGGCGGCGGTGACCTGCTTGTCGTTGTAGCCGCCGACATAGGTGAGCACCGGATGCCGTTCTTCGGGCGGGGTCAGGATGGTCGACATCTCCCGGATACCGGCCAGGCTCATCTCCAGCGTGCGCGGGATCGGGGTGGCCGACATGGTGAGTACGTCCACATGGGTGCGCAGGGCCTTGATGTGCTCCTTGTGCTCCACACCGAAGCGCTGTTCCTCGTCGACGATCACCAGTCCGAGGTTCTTCCAGCGCACGCCGGTCTGCAGCAGCCGGTGGGTGCCGACGACGATATCGACCTCGCCCTCGGCCATCCCGGTGAGCACTTCGCGGGATTCCGCGGGATCGGTGAACCGGGACAGGCCCTTCACGGTGACCGGGAACCCGGCCAGCCGTTCGGTGAAGGTCTGCAGATGCTGCTGGGCAAGCAGGGTGGTCGGCACCAGGACGACCACCTGTTTACCGTCCTGCACCGCCTTGAACGCCGCGCGTACCGCGATCTCGGTTTTGCCGTACCCGACGTCGCCGCAGACCACCCGGTCCATCGGCACCGCTTTCTCCATATCCGCTTTCACATCGGAGATGGCGGTGAGCTGGTCCACGGTTTCGGTGAAGACGAACGCGTCCTCCATCTCGCGCTGCCACGGGGTGTCCGGACCGAAGGCGTGGCCGGGCGCGGCCTGGCGGGCGGCATACAGTTGCACCAGTTCGCCCGCGATCTCGCGGACCGCCTTACGGGCCTTGCGTTTGGTGTTCGCCCAGTCCGCCCCGCCCAGCTTCGACAGGCTGGGCATCTCCCCGCCGACATACCGGGACAGCTGATCCAGCGATTCCATCGGCACGAACAGCCGGTCGCCCGGCTGGCCGCGTTTACTCGGCGCGTACTCGATCACCAGGTATTCGCGCCGGGCGCCGCCGACGGTACGTTCGATCATTTCCACGAACCGGCCGATACCGTGCTGGTCGTGCACGACCATGTCACCGGAGTTCAAGGCCAGCGGGTCCACCTGGTTGCGGCGTTTGGCGGGGAGCCGCTTCCCGTCGCCCGGCGCGGTCACCCGGTTACCGGTGAGATCGGATTCCGCGACCACCACCAGACCGGCGTCGCCGAAGATCACGCCGTCGTGCAGTGAACCGCACAGCACGCCCACCACACCGGGCGCCGGTTCCGCACCGGCCTCCAGTTGTGCGGCGGGCACCTCCGCTTCGCCGAGGCGCTCGAGCGTGCGCTGGGCGGTGCCGTGACCGGCCAGCACCACCACCGCCCGCCCACCGGTCGTGACATGGGCGCGCAGCGACGCGAAGATCGTCGCCACCAGTTCGTCGGAGCCGCGGGCAGTGGGCCCGCTCTGCACCGGCAGCTCGATCTCGGCCGGATCACCGGTCGCCAGTGGGCTCAGCGTCCACCAGGGCAGTCCCCGGCCTTCGGCGCTGTCCCGGATCTGGGTGAGCGGGCGATACGCCGACGCCGCCAGATCCAGGCCGTGCGCGCCCATCGGGGCATCCGCCCCGAACGAGGCCGCCGTCCACGACGCCTCCAGGAACTCCTCACCGGTACGCATCAGATCGGCGGCACGGGTGCGGACCTTCTCCGGATCGCACACCAGCAGGTGGGTGCCGCCGGGCAACTGTTCGGTGAGCAGTCGCAGCTCACCGGGTTGCAGCACCGGCAGCAGCGCCTCCATCCCCTCGACGGGGATGCCCTCACCCAGTTTGTCCAGCATCTCCACGAGCGCGGCATCCGCGGTATTGGCCGCCGCCACCGCCGCCGCCCGCTCCCGCACCTCGGCTGTCAGCAGCAGCTCCCGGCACGGCGACGCCACCACGGTGGACAGCGAATCCTCCCCGAGCGACCGCTGATCGGCCACCGAGAACGCACGCAACTCGGTGATCTCGTCGCCCCAGAACTCCACGCGCACCGGATGGTCCGCGGTGGGCGGGAAAAGATCGAGGATGCCGCCGCGCACCGCGAACTCCCCGCGCTTACCGACCATATCCACCCGGGTGTAGGCGAATTCGACCAGCCGCGCGACCAATTCGTCGAAATCGGCCTCGGCGCCGATCCGCAGCACGATCGGCTCGATATCGCCCAGACCGGCCGCCATCGGCTGCATCAGCGAACGCACCGTGGTCACTACGACACGCAACGGCTCCGCGAACACCGGATCGTCGGGATGGGCCAGCCGGCGCAAAACCTCGAGCCGGCGCCCGACGGTATCGGCGCCCGGCGACAGGCGCTCGTGCGGCAGGGTCTCCCAGGAGGGGAACTGCGCCACCGCGGGCCCCAGCATCTCGGTGAGCTCGAGGGTCAGATCATCGGCCTCGCGACCGGTCGCGGTGACAACGACAACCGGCCGGTCGGCGGCAACGGTGGCCGCGACGAACGACCGCGCCGCGCCGGGCGCCACCAACTCGACCGGCGACCGGCCGAGCATCCCGGAAACAGTCCGCAACGCGGAGTCGGCACCCGCTGCCGAGGCCAATCCCGCCAGTGGTGGACGAGGGGCAGACATGGTTCTCTCCTGACCGCGAACGAAGGCGATTCCACCGGGCCAGCCGAGTCTATAGGGGCTGTGACGTGGCGTTGCGTCCGGCGTCGCGGGGCGGGGGACTGGTAAGCCCTGGTCTTCACTCGTCCAGGCTCGGGAAACCCAGGATGGGCGCGCGCTGTTGACTCCTGTCTACGGGGTGGACCGTCCGCGAAGGGGCGGGCTGTAATTTTGGAGACGCTCCGCGTCTCGAGGGGTGGGGCCCTTGGAGGCCCGGTTCTTCACTCCTCCGCTCCTCCGCTTCGCTCCCCCGCTCCGTCGCTCCAGAACCGGGCGGGCCCCACCCCGGAGTCGTGACCCATACGGATGCTTGGAAAAGGTGGAGTTCAAGGCGTCCCCTGGAACGAACCACGTGAACGTGACCAAAACGATCCACGTGAACGTGACCAACGGCGGCGCCGAGTCCAGCGAGGCCCTCAGAGGTTTTGGCCCGTCCATGCGTTCAGCACGCGAGACAATGCGCCGCAGGCGCGAGTATCGCGTGCTGAACGCATGGACCAAAGGGGCCAAAACCCCGCGCGCGCCAGCGCGCCAGTATTACGGCACGTAGCGGCGGAGGCGGCGGGCGGCGAATTCGCGGAAGTAGGAGACCTTGTCTTCCGGGACGATCGACGGGATCAGGAAGTACCAGGCCCGTTCCATGCGCGACGCCATCTGGTCCATCGATTCGGTGCCGACCGCGACGATATGCATACCGGTGGTGAGCCCGTAGAGCAGCAGGCCGATGGTTTCCGGGTCGAGATCGGGGAGCAGATCGCCCTGCGTGATCGCTTTCTCGGCGAGCGTGCGATAGGTCTCGCCCCACATTTTGGCGATATTGTCGCCGTTGGCGCCGCGGTAGTCGCCGATCTGATGGGTCAGTTTGAGCATCGCGCCGACCATCGGATCGTTCATCGACAGATCCGCCACCACGTAGGTGATACCGATCGCCGCTTCCAGGGCCGGTACCCGGGAATCGAAGAAACCCTTACAGGAGGCGGTGAGCCGCTCCTGCCCCTGGTCGACCACGGCGCGGGCCAGTTCTTCCTTGGACCCGAAGTGAAAGTACAAGGCGCCCTTGGTCACGTTGAACTGCGCGATGATCTCGCTGAGGCTCGCATTGGCGTAGCCCAAGCGCAGAAAGACATCGGCAGCGCCCGCCAGGACGGAATCGCGGGTTATCTCCGCGCGCGCTTGCCTAGCCATCAGCTCCGCCTGTCATCCCAATAACCAGCCATCCTGAAGTAGACCGACATTGTCGAAGTAGACCGACTTACCGCCCGAACAGCACCCAAAGGATGGGTGAACCGTACCATCCGTGCCGGGTACGGTTCTCGATTCGCCGGCCCGCCGGAGTTCGCGGACAGTTCACGCACGGTTATCCGAACTGCCCTGCCCGCCGGGTGAGTTCGCCGGACCCGTCCCCGGGACGGCCGGCCATTCCGAGCTCAGCTGCGGATCGGCCTCGAGGTGGCTGAGCCCGTTCCAGCACAGATTGACCAGATGCGCGGCCACCACTTCCTTGGACGGACTGCGCACGTCCAGCCACCAGGTGGCGGTGGTGGCCACCATCCCGACCAGTGCCTGTGCGTACAGACCCGCCAGGCTGGTATCGAAACCGCGGCGATCGAAATCGCCGGCCAGCAGGTGCGCGACCTGGCTGACGGCTTCGTTGAGCAGGCTCGAGTACCGGCCGTCGGTCGAGGAGACGGGCTGGTCGCGCACCAGGATGCGGAAGCCGTCGGTGCGCTGCTCTATATAGGTGAGCAGCGCGAGCGCCACCTGTTCGAGGCGGACCCGGGATCTGTTGTTGGTGAGCGAGGACGTGATCATATCGAGCAACATCGACATCTCGCGGTCGACCACTACCGCGTACAGGCCTTCTTTACCGCCGAAATGCTCGTAGACGACGGGTTTGGAAACCTGGGCGCGCAACGCTATTTCCTCGATCGAGGTGGCGTCGTACCCTCGTTCGGCGAACAGCGCGCGCCCGATCTCGATCAACTGCCGGCGCCGCTGCGTACCGGTCATCCGCTGCCGGGCCGGTGGAACCTGCTCGGCGATCTCTTTCGCACCCCCACCGGCCGGTGACTCCCCGACCGTTCGCGGTTCTCCCGACGACACGTTCCCGCCTCCCTGGTTACCGGGGTCGCCGATACGGCCGGATCCGGGCCAGCGACCAAAACCATCGAGACCAACTGTCTCAGACCTGCCGCGACCCGGGTCACGCGGGCATGCTGTGCGCCCGCCCGGCACGGCGGGAGCGGGCCGTATGACCCGCCCGACTGATCATCGGCAGCCACGGTTCGACGAAAACCGGGGTGGCATGCGATTATCGTTGCCGTGTCTGGGCACAGCGGCGGGTGACCGATGATCCACCGGTGTGACAGTCCGCCGTGGTGTAATGGCAGCACCTCTGATTTTGGTTCAGATAGTTCAGGTTCGAGTCCTGGCGGCGGAGCAAATGGCGAGAGGTGCATATTCATGTCCGCCGCAACCTCGCAACCGTTGACCGGGACTATCGGGCTCGCCGCAACGCCACCGTCTTCCGCCTAGGAATGCCATGTCCAAGACACCGAAGGCACTTCCCTTGATCGCCGCCGCCCTCACCACTGCCGCCCTCGCCACCGGACAGGCCTCGGCACAGTCCGCTGTGGAGCCGGGCTCTGCGGGGTCGGGCTCGGCGGGGACCGGCTCTGCATGGCCGGGCTCTGCGGGGTCGGGCTCATCACTGTCCGCCGTGGGGCCGGGCTCGACACTGGGCCTGTGTTCGATCACAGCGACCGGATACGCGGACGGACAGCCTGTCGCACTCACCGCCGGGCACTGCACACTCGGGCTGTTCGGGGCGATCCGGCTACCCGACGTCGACTGGGCCATGATCCCCCTATTTCCCGGCACGCCGACCCACAACACCCTCCCGAGCGGCGAGCGGTTGACCGCCCTGGGGGCGCCCGGCGGAGCCCTGTGCAGGTGGGGGCAGCGGAGCGGGACGCGCTGTGACGGATACACAGGTATCCGAGTGGGCGACTCCGGCGGACCCGTGTACCGGCCGAACGGGGACGGCACCGCAACCCTCGTCGGGATCACCAGTTCGAATATCCAATACTCCAGCCTGCCACCGGGGTTTTCTCTGTCGTGACCGCACGCATGCGCCCGAACCCTTCGGCGTCGTGATCGTCGGGCCCGGTTCCCGGCGAGGCTGATACGCTCAGCACCCGTGCAGCGCGACAGGGTGCCGTCATCGAGTGGGTAACCCTTACCCATGGCGGCCTCTTCGTATGCCCGGGAAATCCCTCGCTCGGTCCCGATCCGATCTGGGCAGTTCGGGTCCTGGCGACGGAGCAGCTCGCGTGCACGACGACCATCGTCGGCCCGAGGGAGATTCATGCAGGAGCAGACCGCCGTCATCGTGCTAGCCGCAGGTGCCGGTACGAGAATGCGGTCGAAGAAGCCCAAGGTGCTGCATCCGCTGGCCGGGCGCAGCATGCTGGCGCATGCGTTGTACGCAGCGCACACCATCGACCCGCACCATCTGGTGACCGTCGTCGGGCACGACCGGGAACAGGTCGGCGCCGAGGCCGCGGGCGTGGCGCTGGAACTGGACCGGACCATCGTCCCGGTCGTCCAGGATCAGCAGCTCGGTACCGGGCACGCGGTGCAGGTGGGTCTCACGGGACTGCCCGCCGAGTTCAGCGGTGATGTGATCGTCACCTCCGGCGATGTTCCGCTACTCGACGGCCACACCCTCTCCGCGCTGCTCGACGAGCATCGCAGCTATCCCGACCGGCCCGCGGTCACGGTCCTCACCTTCGTCCCGGACGACCCGAACGGTTACGGGCGGATCGTGCGCGATGCCGACGGCGAGGTCGCCGAGATCGTCGAGCACGCCGACGCGACGCCGGAGCAGGCCACCATCACCGAGGTGAATTCCGGTGTGTACGCCTTCGATGTCGCGGTCCTGCGCACCATGCTCGGCCGGTTGTCCACCGCCAATGCGCAGCACGAGCTGTATCTGACCGATGTCCTGAAACTCGCCCGCGAGGCCGGCTACCCCGTGCAGGGCGCCCGGCTGGTGGATTCGGCCAAGGTCACCGGCGTCAACGACCGGGTGCAACTGGCCGCCGCGGCGCGCACCCTCAACCGCTACATCGTGGAACGCCATATGCGGGCCGGCGTGACGATCGTCGACCCGGCGTCCACCTGGATCGATACCGATGTCCGGATCGGCCGCGATACCGTCGTCCGCCCGGGAGTCCAATTGCTGGGTACGACGGTGATCGGCGAGGACGCGGAAATCGGCCCGGACACCACGCTCACCAATTCGATCGTCGGCGACGGTGCCCGGGTGATCCGCACGCACGGCGAAGGCGCGAAAGTCGACGCAAATGCGACAGTCGGGCCGTTCAGTTATCTGCGCCCGGGCACCGTTCTGGGCGAATCGGGCAAAATCGGCGCATTCGTCGAGGCGAAGAATGTCGATATCGGCAGACATACCAAGGTTCCGCATCTCACCTATATCGGCGACGCCACCGTCGGTGAGCACAGCAATATCGGAGCATCCAGCGTTTTCGTGAACTACGACGGCGTGGACAAGCACCGCACGGTCATCGGATCCCATGCGCGCACCGGCAGCGATACGATGTTCGTCGCACCGGTGACGGTGGGTGACGGCGCATATACCGGAGCGGGTACTGTGCTGCGGGAAGACGTCCCGCCGGGCGCGCTCGCCGTGTCCGGGGGTACGCAGCGCAATATCGAAAACTGGGTGCAGCGGAAACGTCCAGGTACCGCTGCAGCGAATGCGGCGGCGAAGGCACTCGCGGCCGATGATTTACCGGATCGGGCAACAGAGCTTAAGGATGGCAACCAGTAGTGACCGCGTCATGGATCGACAACCAGAAGAACCTGATGCTCTTCGCCGGACGGTCGCACCCAGAACTGGCCGAGCAGGTGGCCAAGGAATTGGACGTCGAAGTCACCCCGCAGACCGCACGTGATTTCGCGAACGGGGAAATCTTCGTCCGTTTCGAAGAGTCGGTACGCGGTTCCGACGCCTTCGTATTGCAGAGCTTCCCGGCGCCGCTGAACCAGTGGCTGATGGAACAGCTCATCATGATCGATGCGCTCAAGCGCGGTTCGGCCAAGCGGATCACCGCCATTCTGCCGTTCTACCCCTACGCCCGCCAGGACAAGAAGCACCGCGGCCGCGAACCGATCTCCGCTCGGCTCGTGGCCGATCTGCTCAAAACGGCCGGTGCCGACCGCATCGTGACGGTCGATCTGCACACCGATCAGATCCAGGGCTTCTTCGACGGCCCGGTCGACCATATGCATGCCCAGCTGCAGCTCGCGGAGTACATCCGCAACAACTACAGCCTGAACAACATCACCGTCGTATCCCCCGATTCCGGCCGTGTCCGGGTGGCGGAGAAATGGGCGGATTCGCTGGGCGGGTCGCCGCTGGCGTTCATCCACAAAACCCGCGATCCGCTGGTGCCGAACCAGGTGAAGTCCAACCGTGTGGTCGGTGAGGTCGAGGGCCGCACCTGCATCCTGATCGACGATATGATCGACACCGGTGGCACCATCGCCGGCGCGGTGAACGTGCTGAAGGAAGCCGGTGCCGGTGATGTGGTGATCGCCGCGACGCACGGCGTGCTGAGCTCTCCCGCCGCCGAGCGGCTGGCATCCTGCGGCGCCAAAGAGGTCGTGGTGACCAATACGCTGCCGATCACCGAGGACAAGAAGTTCCCGCAGCTCACGGTGCTGTCCATCGCGCCGCTGCTCGCCCGCACGATCCGCGAGGTGTTCGAGAACGGTTCGGTGACCGGGCTGTTCAACGGCAACGCCTGATCACATCTCGGCGGTAACCGCTATTTCTATCGCACCAGCCCCGGACAAACTGTCCGGGGCTGGTGCGTCTCCGGGGCGGATCAGGGCGATCGGTGTGGCCAGGTACGGATGGCTCGCCATGACTGCTCGCGGTCTCTCGACGTAGCCCCGCAGCGGCGCATACTGGATGGTATGGATCGCGAACCACAAGAGCCCGATATGGGCGACGACGACCAGTTGGACGAGGTCCGCGCCTATGAACGCACTATCGAGGACCCACCGGACGACCTGCGGATCCGCAACCGGGAAAGCGATGACGACCGGCTGGGCATAACCGAAGAGCTGGCCGAGGAATCGGACCGCCGCGACCTTTCCGGCGAGGACAACCGCCCCGCCGAAGCCGCCGCCATCCATATCGAGGACGAACCCGAAGGCTGACGCTCACCCACCGCGGTACCGACTACGAGCCCTCGACGATCCGACCGAGGAGACGTGATGAGCACACCGCAGGACCCGCGCAACCCCGGCGAGCCGCGAGACTCCGGCGAGCCGCCGCCCCATCACCACCGGCCATCGCAACCCGAAGGCGGGCCGGCACAACCTCACGGCGAGCCGCCGGTGGACAGGGACTCCGGGACCGGCGGTCACCGTCCAGGCGAGCAAGCGTCGGGCGACCGGACTCCCGAAACTCCGGACGAACCGTTCGTCACGCCCTCCGCCCCGCAACCGCCGGACCATACGCAGGCCCCGGGGCACAGCCCGCAACCGCCGGACGAACCTGCCGCCGCGGCCGGAGCCCCGCAGCCCCCTTCGCAATCCGGCGTTCCGACCGGATCAGGCACAGAACCGGGCGGCGCCGGGGCAGACCGGTCCGCCGGTGGCGAGACGCCGAGATCTTCTGAGGACCCGCCCACCGAATATCTCCCGAAGATTCTGCACCGCGAGTCGTCCGGCGCCGGTTCGAGCCGGGCCGGCGGCGAAACCGCGCCGGAGAGCCCCGCGCCCGGAGGGAGCAGCCCCGCCGACGACCACCCGACTCAAATGTTGCCCAAACAACCCGAGCAACCAGGTGAACCCGGCGCCGAGGCACCGCAAATGGACAAGGGGACCGCGGCCTACACCCACGGGTGGCAGCCGGGCTCGTCCGAACAGCAGCCGGGTCACCAGCCGATGGGCGAGGTCCCACCGCAGGCGTGGTCCGCGCGACCGGAGGAGCAGGAACCGGGACAGGCCTGGCAGCCCCAATCACCCGGTCAGGCCGGCTACTCCCAGCCCGGCGGCACCCCCTATCCGCCGCCCGGCGCATACGGCAGCGGGCCCGGACAGCCGGGAGAGCAATCCGGTTGGGGCACCCCGCCCGGTGAGCAACCCGGCTGGGGCGCCGACCAGCCGGGGCAGCAGGGCTGGAGTGGGCAGCCCGGTTGGGGAGCCGATCAACCCGGCCAGCAGGGTTGGGGTCGGGAACAACCCGGCCGGCAGGGTTGGGGTCAGGAACAACCCGGCCAAGCCGGCTGGGGCGGACAACAAGGCTGGGGCGGTGGTCAGCCCGGGCAGCAAGGCTGGGGCGGTGGTCGACAACCCGGCGGTTATCCCGCCTATCCACAACAGCAGTACCAACCCTATGGCGCCACCCAGGAACCGGAACGCTCCGGACCGCAGGTCCTGTCGATCATCGGTTTCGTCTGCGCTGCGGTCTCACTGCTGTTCTGCCCACTTTTGTTCGGCATCGCCGGCATCGTTCTCGGGGTAGTCGGCCATATTCGCGGCGAATCACTCGGAAAATGGGCGGCTATCGCGGCCGGTGTGTGTCTGATCATCGGAATGATCCTGGCCCTGGCGCTCTCCGGAATGGACATGGTCCCCATTGAAACTTCTTAGGGATGTGAGGTTCAACGCTGTCACATATCGGCGAGGACCACACCGACAGCGCCGGCCAGATCGAGACGTAACCCGGCATACTTCGCCCGCACAGCCTGTGCGGTAGCGAGATCGACGTGCTTCAACTCGGCAAGACGGTAGCGTCCTTCGATCATCCGGGCCGGCAAGGCATCCGTGACCTGCATCGCCGCGTCGAAGCCGAGGTCCCGATGGGTGAGGTGGTCCAGTTCGGTGAGCACCAGCGGTGAGACGAGCAGCGTTTCCCGCTCCATGACCGCAAGCGCTGCCTCATGTTCGATCTGGTTATGGTCGACTCATGGCGATAATCGGTCAGTCCCGGCGACTACGGAGGTCGTAGATGTCGCAGCGGGAGCTGGTGGTTCTGGGCACCGCCAGCCAAGTGCCGACCGCGCATCGTAACCACAACGGATATGTGCTGAGGTGGGGCGGCGAGGCGATCCTGTTCGACCCGGGTGAGGGCACACAGCGGCAGATGATCCACGCCGGGGTTTCCGCGACCGACCTGACCCGCATCGCGATAACCCATTTCCACGGCGACCACAGTCTCGGGCTGGCCGGGGTGATGCAGCGAATCAATCTGGACCGTGTCCCGCACCCGATCGACGCCTACTATCCGGCGTCGGGTCAGCGGTATTTCGACAACCTGTGCGACGCCACCGCCTACCATCGGACCGTCGAGCTCCGGTCGCACCCGATCACCGAACCCGGCCCGCTCGCGGCCCCCGGCGCACCCTTTCGACTGACAGCCGCCCGGCTCGACCATCCCGTCGAGGCCTTCGGCTACCGAATCGCCGAACCCGATTACCGCGCGATCCTCCCCGGCCGCCTCGCCGACCTCGGCCTGTCCGGTCCCCTCGTCGGCCGGCTACAGCGGGAGGGCGCGATCACCTGGCAGGGCCGCACGGTCCGGCTGGCGGAAGTCAGCACGATCCGGCGCGGACAGAGCTTCGCGTTCGTCATGGACACCCGCCTCTGCCCGGCGGCCCGCGAACTCGCCGCCGATGTCGACATGCTGGTCATCGAGGCAACCTTCCGCGACGCCGAGGCCGACCTCGCCGCCGAACACGGCCATCTCACCGCCGGCCAGGCCGCCCGCATCGCGGCCGAGGCCGGAGTACGAACCCTGGTGCTGACGCATTTCTCCCAGCGCTACCGCACGCTGGACGCTCACCTCGTCGAAGCGCGGCGGGAATTCGCCGGGGATATCGTGGTCGCCACCGACCTCACCCGCATCCCCCTGCCATCTCGCCGCTGACGAACCGCCGAGTGATATCCGCCCGACGCGGACTCGCCTCTAAGCGGACGGGAACTGGCTTCGTGCCTGATGATTGCGGATTCCAAACCCGATTGGGTGTTCACGCCGGCGCTGCTATCCCCGATCCGCACCTCGGCGTGGATCAGCAGCCCGTCGGTATCGTCGGCGTGCGCTTCCGGCGTCCTCCCGCCCGTCGAAGACGTTGCCGAGGAATTCGATGAATCCCCGCGCCCCGCCCGGCCCCTTGACTGCCGCAAAGGCGTTCACGCTGCCGTACCCATTGCCGAGTTCCGAACCGGACATGATCAAAGGTGATGTGGTCATGCCGAGAGCATCGCATCGCTTCCGGCGCCCCATGCGCTTCCGCCCGCCGCAGCGCCTCGTCGCAGTCGGTCACATTCACCTGTACGGGTGATCACCGAGACGACGTCGTTCTACGGTGCGTCGTCGCTGGCGCGGTTCATCGATCCGTGGAGCAATGTGTGGTGGTTGTTCGGCCCGGCGATCGAGGGGACGCCCGAACCGACGTGGGATCCCGAGGCGGAAACCGAGGAATCCGAGATCCACGCGACGATCTGCCAGGCCCTGCGGGATCTGCGCCCACCTCGGTAACAGCCACCCGTCCGCCGGGCAGTGGCTCCACCGACACCACGGGCGGGCCTATACCGACGCCCTCGCGAGCTCGGGGGATGCGCTGTCGAACCGTGTGCGGTGGTCCTGGACCTCGTCCATATGGGCTTCTGCCCATACCTTGATCCCGCGGATCACCTGGTGCAGGGACAGGCCCAGGTCGGTCAGTTCGTAGGTGACGGTGACCGGCACGGTCGGGGTCACCGTGCGGGTCACCAGGCCGTCACGTTCCAGGGAGCGCAGTGTCTGGGTGAGCATCTTCTGGCTGACGCCGGCCAGCCGGCGGGACAGTTCCGAGTAGCGCATGGCCCGGGGTTCACCGGCGCAGTGTCCCGCCGGGTGCGGTCCGTCGCTGCCGAGCGCCGCCAGCACCAGCGCCACCCATTTGCCGGAGATCCGGTCGAGCAGCTGCCGGCTGGGGCAGTCCGCGAAGAATGCGTCGTAATCGGCCTTCTCCTGGGCTCGCTGCTGCGCCGCCGTCATCGTCGCCATGACCGCACCTTCCTACTCGCGGGTGAGTTACGCACTTCTGAGTGCCTACTTCCCATTGGAGAGTTACCTCTCCATTCTGGAGTAACAACACCGATTACTCCAGAGGAGGCGCAATGTCCACCACATTCCGTACCGCAGTCGTCCGCACCCCAGGTGGTCCCGATTCGATCGAGTTCATCGACGTGCCGGTCGTAGAACCCGGCCCCGGCCAGGTCAGGGTCGCGATCGCCGGTACGTCCGTCAACCCCGTCGACCTGGCGCTCACCGCCGGTGTCTTCCATCAGATGGGGGTCGTCACCCAGCCCGACCACACCGGCCTGGGCACCGATTTCGCGGGCACCGTCGAGGCCGTCGGCCCGGATGTGGATATCGCGGTCGGCAGCCGGGTCGCGGGTACGGTCGACGGATTCGATCGCGATTTCGGTACCTACGCCGAGCAACTCGTCGTGTCGGCAAGCGATATCGCGGTGGTCCCCGACGAGCTCGAACTGACCGCGGCGGCCACGGTGCCGCTCAACGGCCTCACCGCGGCGCAGCTGGTGGATCTGCTCGGCGAAGGCGGCGGGCGCAGCCTGCTGGTGACCGGGGCAGCGGGTGCGGTCGGCGGCTATGTCGTCACGCTGGCTCAGGACCGTGGCTGGAAGGTCACCGGACTGGCCCGGACGCAGGACGAGGAGTTCGTCCGCGGTCTCGGAGCGGATTTCACGACGACGGCTGTGCCGGGCTGGGACGCGGTCGCCGATACCGCTGTTTTCCAGGAGAAAGCCCTTCCGCTGGTCCGCGACGGCGGTCTGTTCGCCGGTGTCCGGCCGGGCGGCGAACCACCCGCCGAGCGCGGGATCACCGTGCGCGCGGTGTCGGTACGCCCCGACGGCGACCGGTTGGCCGGGTTGTTGAAAGACACGGTGACCGGCCGGCTCCCGGCGCGGGTCCATGCTGTCGTCCCCCTGGACCGCGCCGCCGACGCCCACCGGACGGTCGCGCAGGGCGGTATTCGCGGCAGGTACGTCCTTCAGCCCTGAGCTGGGTACCAGCCGAATGCTTCCGGCGCACCTCCGCCCCTCGAACGAAAGGCCGGCAAGCGCGACAGATCCTGCGGTCGACGAGGTAACCGGTCCCGGCACCTCGCCGGGACCGACCGGCCCACTCGATTGTCAGGTGGTGAAGGTTGCGAAGGAGGACCACAGCAGCGGCGAATGTTCGACGGCACCGGTCGAGCGCCAGCGATGTAACCGCTCGCGCTGCCAGGCGGTGAGTGTGGGGACCGGGTCGTCTGTGTCGTGGGCGGAGTCCACGGCACAGATCGTGTCCTGGAGCGGGGCAGCATCAGGGGCGGCGCCGAAGCGCTGGAAGGCGAGGTCGGTCGGGAGGGGCCAGCGGGTGGCGGTGACCAGTTCCGCGCCACCGGTGACCATGGCGGCGATCAACCCGAGCGCTTCGGTGAATCGCAGATCGCCGCCGCTTTCGCAGGCGATCAGCGCGACCCGGGCGGGTATCGGCCAGAGTTCGTTACCGGCAACGGGTTCCGATTCCAGGGTATAGGTGCCGAGCAGGAGGTCTTTCGCGGAAAGCGGTCGGTGGTCGCGTTGCGGTTCGGCGAAACCCACGGTGTCCGCGGTGCAGGCCAGATGCAGTTCGGTGTTCTCGCTCTGCCCCGATTCGGGGGAGGCCGCGGTGACATGCCCGACATAGATCAACCGGGACGCGCCGGCGCGCAGGGTTTCCGACAGCCAGTGGCGGTCGAGGTCGGTGCGCCGGAAAGCGGCCTGCGGCTCGGGGACGACGGGGCGCAGCCGGCCGGCGGCGAGGTGTCCGGCGATGCGCGCGGCGAGCGGTGTCGGCCGGTCCATCCGGCCCAGGACCGAACCGAGCGCGGAATCGGCACGGAACCCGGGCACTCGGGGGTCGAGGACCGCGACCACCGGCAGGTCACGTGAGGCCGGCCACGACCGCGGAACCCGTATCGGTGCGTGCACGATCCCGGCCGGGACCAGCAGGCTGATATCGGCGATATCGATCAGGCGGACGTCGGGTGCCGGGGCGAGAACCTCCCACGGCACCTGCGCGACCCGCGGCGAGGGCTGCAACCGGATATGCGGGCGCACACCACGCTGATACAGCTCGTACAACTGACCGGCCAGGTCGTAGGGCAGCAGCGCGCGGGACAGGTCGCGGGCGAGCTCATATTCGGTGCCGGGCGCGGCGAACGCCCCGGAGGTGAGCGCTTTCTCTAGGCCACCGGGCACCTCGGGGGCGGGTAACGCCGCGGACAGGTTGCCGACGGCCGCGTCGATATCGTCGCCGGGCAGCACGGTCACACCCGGCAGCGCGGACCCGTCGGTCCACTGCCAGGACATGTAGAGATCGCCCGCATCGGCCATCCGGACCACTACGGTCGGCCGGTCACCCATCAGTCCCTCCGCCGGTCGAGCGGCCATCTCGGCCGCCGCCCCGCTTGTAGTGCATCATCGCTGTGCCGTGCTCGGCAATCGCCGCCGCGGGGCTCGTAGCGCCGGCCGTGTCCTCGTTTCATGCCGGGATCACCCGATCCTCCCGGAATTTTCCGCCGTAGCGGTGTTCGGCGGCCTCGATGTAATCGGCGAGCGCGATCCGGGCGCCGGGTTCGACCGCGAGACGTGGCGGCGGCGCGACGGGTAGACCCGCAGAGGCAGCGACCTGGGCCAGTGCGGCACCCAACTGCAGGGGTCCGGGCAGCTCGGTGACGGCGGGTGGATTCGGGGTGTCCAGCGGGAACTGCGGACGTTCGACCGGTTGCGCGCGGTCGATATCCACGGTGGTTCCCGCGCAACGGGTTTCGATCAGATCGGCGAGCAACGCACCGTCCTGGCAGAGATGGGCGAAGCGGAACGCCAGTCGCATCGCGGGTTCCGCTATTTCCCGGTGCCATTGTTCACGCCGGCTCCCGCTCGGCAGGGTGTAGCGGACGGCGTCGATGGCGATCGCAGCCGTAACCGACAGTGCCCGCCCGAGAGCCACCAGTTCCGGGGCGGGCTCTTCCAGATCATCGATGACCATCTCCAGCAGCACCGCATGCCAGTAGTCGAGTTTGGCGCATTCGCTACCGAGTCCGCGCTCCGCATAGATGATGAACGAGCCGTCCAGGAGCTGCTGCCCAGCACCGACCCTGCCGTACGCGAATTCGATGGTCGCCAGCCGGCATTGCAGCGCCGCAACGTCGAGCAGCGCACCGGAAGCCTGGAAATGGTCGAGGCTGCGCCGATACCACTCCTGCGCACGATCGAGATCCCCGCGGCGTTCGGCGAGGAAACCGCGGATCTTCCAGCCGATTCCGGTCCGGTGGGAGAGCCCGGTCCGCTCGTAATACAACTGGGCGGCCTCGACGAGTTCCCCGGCCTCGTCGAGCCGGTCCAGGCGCAGGAAGATCTGGGCCAGGTTCTGCTGGGTGTCGGCGAGGGCGTTGTGGTTACCGGCCTCGGTGAACGCCGTCAGCGCCTGCCGCGCGAAATCCACGCCGAGGTCGCGGCGGCCGGTTTCGAAATAGGCGACGGCCAGGTTCATCAACGAATAGCCGGCCAGCTCCGGGGTGAACCGCAGTGCGGTGTTCAGGGATTCGGTGGCGATATCGATCGCACGGTTCCACTGGGCGCGGTAACTCGCGACAGCGGTCAGCGAGAGCAGGCACGATACGCGCAGGACACCGAGCTCGTCGGCGTCGGCGAGCAGCGTGCGGGCCTGTTCCAGCGCGTCCTGCGCCTCGTCCAGCGCACCGAGGTGCTGCAGGGCCTGCGAATAGTTGATCAGTGCCGAAGCCCGCTTCTCGACGGCATCGCCGGGGATCTCGCCGAGCACGGCCCGGTACCGGGTCACGGCGCCCTCGTGATCGCCGAGTTCGTCGTACACACTGGCGGCGTTGACGAGGGCACTGGTCCGGACACCGTCGGTGGTCGTGTCCGCGGCGTGCTCGAAAATGCGCAGCGCCTCGGTGAGATCGCCACGGTTGTGCGCGGCGGCACCCTCGTGCAGGAGTTCCACGCCGGGCGGCCGGTTCCCGGGTTCGCTCATCTCAGAAATCCGAATCCTCCACTGTCGCAGTTATTTCCGATCGCAGTGGTGCGATATCAGCGAGTGAGTAGGCCCCGGATTCGCCGGTTTCGGACGGTTCGGCGGCGCAGGGCGCGACCTCACCGGGCCGGCCCGTGGCCAGCCGGAGCCTGTTCCGCGCGAGTTCCCGCACCCTCCGCCGCCGTTCGGCATCGGCCGCCACAGCCGGGATACGCTGCGCGACAGTATCCCCGGGCTCTCCTTTCTCATCGGAGATCCGCGCTGGCTCGACAGCCCAGGATGGATGCGGCGGCTCGACCGGATCAGCTCCGCGCGGACGCCCCGTTGGCTCCGGCTGCGCGTAAGGATCAGTCGCATGCGGAACCTGCGCGTCCGCAGCGGCGGCATCGAGGCGGTGGTCGACTGCCGACTCCCCCGGCTCCGAACTACGGGGCCGAACGGATGCCCGGGAGTGCTCCGGCAGCGTGCCCGCCGGAGCGCTGCGGCCCACACCTGGCACGTAGATCTCTACGCCCAGCACCGAATCCGCAGGTTCCACGGACTCGCCCGTCCAAGCGTCGCCGTTCAATTCCAGGGTGATGTCGAGGAATCCATCCGGAGTGCGGATCACGGCGTGGGGTTGCAGGTAGCCGGGAAGATCCGCGGTGCCCCCCGGGGCGGCGACCGCGTGTACCCGGGCCACCGTGCTGCCTGCTGTCCGGAACAACTCCCATGACACGGCACGCTCGGAGGCATCGACAACGCCGGCCGGACAATTCCGCCAATCCCAGCCGGCGGTACCGCGTGCGAGCACCAGGTCCGCACCCCGGCCGGGCAGGTTCGCCCCTGCGGCGAGCGCGTACTCGTCGGCGCGCGCTGTGGTCCACTCGGGCACTCCAGCGTCCGAGAAAGTTACTGCATCGTCTTCGAGGCCGGTGTTCGTCGTGGCGTCCGCGCCGTCGACCACGCTTTCGCAGAACTCCGTCAGCTCGGCGATTTCACTGTCCAGCAGTGCCGGGTCCAGCGCGGCGATATCGTCGATGGTCGAGGCCGGCCACCAGCGCGCCGCCCAGTGGGCGTAGGCGAGACGCCGGACCGCCGCCGCGAGATCAGGGTTGCCGGGCCGGACGGGGAGATCAACCGGCTCGGTGTACGCGTCGGCGGCGAGTGCGATTTCGGCGCCGTAGAGCGCCCACAGCCATTCCTGCGCGGCATCGAGGTCGTGCAGGGTTGCTGCCGCGATGCGCTGACCGGCCGTCAGACTCCAGGTGAGATAGCCACCCGCGACTTCGAGGATCGCCGTATCCACGCCGGGGTCGGTATCGGCCGCGGCCGGAGCGGCGGCTGGGCCGATCGACCACAGGTCCGGTCGTAATCGCCGGATACGCACCATATCGGCCATCAGACAGCCCTCGATCCGGCCGTCGCCGAGCCCGGTCCGGCCGCCTGCGTGCTCAGAACCTTGCGGACGCGGGCGCGGTGATCGAGGACCACCGACCGCGCGATTCCGTCCAGCAGGTCCCAGAGTTCGTCCGGTTCGGCGACCGGCAGTTCCCGCACATCGCGCCCGTGCAACCGGACCCACAACCTACGCAGATACGGCCGCCACGGGGTCCGCAGTTCGGCCGCTATCGCGGCGAGCGGATTACCGTCGCCGGAGACGGGATGGATCGCCAGCCGCCGCGCCTGCAGAACGTAGGCTTCCCGCTGCCACCGGCTGTTGACCAGGCGATGGGCGGCCGTTTCCGGTATGCCGCCCGCAGGCGTCTCCGGGCCTGCCGACGCAGTGATCGGGGTCAGCCCGAGCGCCAACTCCACACCCGCCGCGGCGGTGACCCGCAAGGATTCGTCGAGTAGTGCCCAGGGCGCGCAACTCCGGGTGATCTCGGTGGTCACCAATTCCGGAATGGGTGGAAGGTCGGCGCGTTCGGTCGACACCTGGAGGACGGTGAAAACCCGCTCGTAGACGGTGCGGTCGAACGGCAGGCCCAGCGCCGCGGTCGACGCCGACGAACCGAGCGCGGGTCGACACGGAACGGGTTTTTCGGTGAGCCCGAGCAGATTCGCGTCGTACCGAGAACAGGACGCAACCCCGGTCCGGCGCCCCCTCGCCACTGGACCCGCCTCACGCACGCCCGCCTCACGCACGCCCGCCTCACGCACGCCCGCCTCACGCACGCCCGCCTCACGTACGCCGACGCGCTGCACGGGCGCAGCGGTCGGCTCGGCAACTGGGCCGGCCCGAACGTTTTCGCAGGTTGCGGCCGCAATACCCGGCGCCGGCCGATCACTGCTGCCCGCCCAGAACGCGATACCCGTATGGACCCCGATGTGGGCGTCGATCAACCGCCGTAACAGTTGCCGGCCGGGTGCGGTACCCCCTTCCGACCGGGTCGCGACCGCGAGCTCCAGAAGTTGCCGTAATTCGCCGGTGCATTCCGGCGCGGCAGGCGGTGGCGACGGCCGGCGCTCCCAGGCCGCTTCCAGCAACCCGTCCAGTTCAGCCGCCCGCGCGGGATCGGTGAGATCCTCCTTCAGCGCCTGGGTGGTTCGGCCGGCGGCGAATCCGTGGATCTCACGCAGCACGGCCTCGGCGCGTAACCGGTCGCGTTGCGGATCGGGATGGCCGCGGGTGGCGGCGAGTTCGAAACAGCGCTGAAAGTACAGGTCCTGGGCGTTGCCCTCGGTGATCCGCAGCTCACGCCGGACCTGTTTGAGAAGCGTGAACCAGGCGGCGGTCGCCCGCAGCGCGTCGGCGTGGGCGCGGACCCGGGCCGCCAGCAGGGTCGCACCGTCGGCGGAAAGAACCGCGCCCGCGCAGCCCGGATACTGGACCGGCCGGATGACGAGCGGGTCGAGGATCAGTTTCACGGTCCGGCGCAGCGGCCCGCCCTGGGGTCCGCTCAACGCCTGCACACCCTCGAGACCGCGCCACACCTCATCGAGCACCATGGCCCGCGGTCGTCGCATGAGCCCAGGTTATCGGAGTTCAGGACGGTTCGCGGCGGCGAAAGTTGGGATCGGTAGGTGCGCGCGAGTTCCTAACTTTTCTCTCGGGCGGCCGATCGAGCCGCGACACCGAGAGAACAGGATCCACCATGAACACCACGCTCTTCCGTATCGGCGCCGCCGTCCTCGCCGCCTCCACCATCGCACTGACCTCGGCCTGCGGTGACGATGCCGCGAGCGGCACGGCCACCCCGGTCGCCGACGCTCCGGCGACGGAATCCGCCGCCCCGGCAGGCGACACCGGCGGGGATTCGAAAGCTCTGGTCGACGGGAAAGAACTCACCGCCGACTTCGACACCACCTGCGCGAAGCAGGGCAACACGCTGGCGCTGGCACTCACCGATACCGCCAACGAGCAGTACGGCCAGTTGAGCGTCAGCGCCGGCATCCTCGACGACAACACAGTGCAGGCGGTGGCGATCGCGGGCAGCCAGGGCGGATCCGACGGGATGCCGTACGCCGTCGGTTACGGCAACGGTCAGCCGGGCGGGTCCGCGCAGGTAAGCAAGGACGGTGACACCTACACCGTCACCGGCGAGGGCATCAGCGCACCGGATATGACCAACCCGATGGCCGGCCCCGCGACCGCGAAATTCGACATCACCTTCGCCTGCTCCGACATCATCGGCTGACATGCTCCGAACACCCGGCTCCCCGTCGCCCTCCGCACCCTCAGGGTGTCCGGGTGCGACGGGGTGGCCCGGTTTCCGGACCACGATCCCCACCGGAGTTGTCGTGATCCGAGCCATTCGGTCGCCGGCATCACCCCCGGTTGGATCAGAATTCGAGTTCGGTCCAAGCGATACGGATGGGAAACGGGGTGACCAACAGCCCTCGGGTTCTCGGACGCGTCTCAGACCTAACTCCTTCCACCTTGACATATTCTGTTGTGGCGGTGTTACAGTCGGCTCCTTCATACTCGGGAGGGTTGCGTGACGACGGTGGAGGCGTCACCTCCATCGAATCAAGCAGGGGCAGGCATTGGGGATGGGATACGAATTCAAGGTCACACCAAGTGATATAGACAACGCCTCGGACAAGTTGAAAAGACTTGCCGACGCCGGAATGAAAGCTGTCGCGTATACCGAAAACAACTTCGACCTCGAGGGAAGTGCCGGCCTTGCGCTGAAGCCCTTGATGGATCAGGTGATCGAGATGTGCGGCGGGTTGTCCGGCAACTATTCACAGATGAGTTCTATCACGACCGCTGCCGCAACAGAATTGACGAAAGCGGCACAAATCTATCAAACAACGGATATCGATGTCGCCGAATCGCTCGACAAAACATACTCCACGAAAGGCGAGAAATGAGCGAGGCGATCGATCCGTCCACCAGGCTGGCCACTCCAGAGGTCGAGGAATGGTGGTCGACCGGCGGCAAGCTGGTCGATATGGCGCTGGGAAACGCATACAGCGTCTCCTACTATCTGTCCATAATCTCGCACTTCCGTGAGCGGAATCAGAACGGCTGGCTTCGATGAGAAGGACTATCCGGGCGCGCGAGTTCTATCGCCCGAACAGTGATGCCGAGTTGTTCAGTGACACGTCCACACTGGATCCGATGCCCTACCAGCGTCGATGGACTCATGAGAACGACGCGATCGTTCGGCTGCGCCGACCGCCGACACCTATTCCCAATGTTGGCCGTCTGTGGGAGAAATCGAACCCGCCGCTCCGGGTGGCGCCGCTCGAACTGGAAGTCGCCCAACCACTGCCGGAGGTGTGCGCCGCGCACGGAATACAGGCGACGGGCTCCGCAACCGTGCGAACCCTGTTCTACGACACCGACGCACACCCACGATTCCACAACCCTCGCACTATCCAAGAATCATGGAAAGCGCTGAAGGGCGACGCTTGGTTTGCACCTGTCTCGACGATTGTCGCCGGCAAGTGGCCGATATGCCCGCGGTGCGCACGGAAAGTTCGGACCTACCGCCACGTCGCATACGGAATCCTCGCCATAATGGCCGCCAACTTTGTGGCCTTTATAGTGACGAGTTACGCACATATCGAATGGCTCAAACCTTGGCTGGGTTCCGTCTTTTGTCCCGGTTCGATACTCGGTCTCATTGTTATTGTGCAACTATTCGCCAAATCCGGCGACCCCGTGAAGCTCCGGCCGATCTACGATGAACGTTTCGCCTTCGTCCAAGCCCACCCCAAGTTCCGCCAAGCGTTACAAGAGGATTGCCGCCGGTAAGCCGTTGATCCGGTTTCAATAGAGAGGTGAACGGCGCTGGCTGAACACGAGTCCATGGATGATCTGCGGCGGGAGCGGTTCGCTCGCCGGGATTTCAACGCTGCGGAGTACGAGGCAGGTCGAGAAGAAGCGCGGCTCGCCATTGAATTCGCAAACGCGATACGTGAGCGACGCCTGGAACTCGGGAATGACCCAGAATGACGTCGCCGAGCGCGCGGGACTGCGCCAACCGGACGTCTCGCGCCTCGAATCCGGCGGCGGCACCTCGACCATCGGCATGCTCGAGCGTTTGGCACATGCCCTGGAGTTACGCTTCGTCGCACGGTTCGAAAAACCGGACGCGGCCTGAGCGAATTTGCACTCATCACTGGGTCCGAGCCCGGGCTCGGTGGGCGGTCTGCAGGCGGGTGCGGAGTTGCTGCAGGATTTCATCGGGTGGGCCCGGGGTGACGGTGAGATCGTCGGTGGTGTGGTTGTGAAGGAGGTAGCGGCCGTCGTCCGGGTAGTCGAGCCAGAGGAAGGCGTAGCCGTCGTCGGTGGGGCGGGTGTCGATGGTGTAGCCCGGGTAGATCGTGATTTCGCCGGTGCCGGCGCGGGTGCGGCGGAAGAAACGCTGCATATCTTCGAGAGGTGAGAGCTGCGTGGGGTGGCGGGAGTACACGGGGGCGTTCAGGTCGGTGCGGCGGGCGCGGAAGGGTTGGTGGCGGCCGGTCGCGACCCGCGGCAGGCCCGCCACCAGGCGAGGGGCCAGCTCGTTGCTGCGGAGCCGGGTGAGGACGATGTCACCGCCGGATTTCGGTTCCGGTCCGGGTAACTGCGTGGCCAGCACAGCTGTTCGGCCGACGACACCGGCGTGCATCCGTATCGCACTGTTCTGCCGGGGGCCGTGCACTCCGTAGACCTCCACCCGGATCTCCGGTTCGGTGAGCACGGTGAGCGCCTGGTAGAGCGGTTCGCCGAATACCGGCTGCAAGCGTCGTGCGCACTGCTGCCGGAAACGCTGGAAATCGTCGTCGTGCTCCATCCGGGGCGGCAGGTATTCCAGCGGATACGGCAACCGGTCGCGGCCCATCGCCTCGAGGGCCAGCGTGAACTCGTAACCGCCCAGCTGCCAGCGTGGTTCGCTCATACCGCATCCATTGCGTATGAAGAACCCCCGTGGTCGCGCTGCGCCCCTACCCTCGGCTGTGACTCGCTCATCCGCCGATAACCCCGCCTGGCGGGAGCACCCGAGGCTGATCGCCGAGCAGTTCGGTGGAGCGATCCTGGACGAGATAGTCGGGGATCTTGTGATCGTCGTCGTCCTCCCCGCGACCACGTTGCCCACCGGCACCCATCATCCCGGGCATCCCCGACATTCCACGCGTGGCGGCGGCCGGGCTACCGCCACGGGCCGCAGGCCCTCCGGTCTGGTTCGGGTTGCCGGGTGACCCGCTGACCGTGCGGCCCGGGGCTCCCGGCGGCTGTTGCCCGCCAGGGGCCGCGACCATCGGTGCACCGGAGGTGGTACTCGGCGATCCGGGCGTGGTGGTGCTCGGCCGGCCCACCGGCTCTTCGAGCGGCACAGTGTTCGCCGGGGTCGTGGTGGTCGACGGGGTGGTCGATGCCGGAGTTTCCGTGCCGGCGGGGCTGGTCCCCTGCGGTGTCTCCTGGCCGGGAGCGGCCGGGTCCTGCGGGTTCGTGCCGGGCGGACTCGTCCCGGCTGGGCTGGTGCCAGTCGGATTGGTTCCGCCGGGGTTCTGTGTTCCTCCAGGCCCGACCGGCTGCTGTGTGCCAGGGCCCGCACCGACCGGGCTTTTCGTCACAGGCAGCACAGGGGTTTTGGTGTCGACCGCCGTGACACCGGGCTGATAGAACTCGATCATCAAATCCTGGGCCTGCGCCTGCGCTTCATTGGCGCGATGCTTGGCGGCCTTGACGACACCGTTGCCTGGAATATGGCCGACGAATTCGTCGAACCCGGACACCTCGACGGGCGGGACGATCGATATCTTCGCCTGGGCGAGATATCCCTGCATGAGATCGATACCGTTGGCGACCATCTCGAAGCTCCTGACCAGCTTCTGCGCATCGGTCGTGAATGTCCGAGTACCCTCGACCGCCGCGTTCGCCGACTGGCCTCCCCACTTTTCGTTGATCACTTTGTCCACATTCTTGCCGAACGTGTCGAGCGCGGTGAACAAATCCTCCGTGAGCCGCCGCCAGCCGTCCGCACCAGCATTGATATCGGCGGATTCCACCGCGGGATGTTGGGAATTGCCGTTGAGCCCTTCCCAGATCTGCTGATGAGTCCAGGTTTTGAACGCCTCCTTGGTGGCGGTGGCGGGCGCGTACTCGCCGTCGAAACCCTGGCTGACACGGGCCAGTTCGTTGTTGATGTGAGCTCGGTCCCCGCTCCACTCCTGCTCTGCGGCACCGGCGGCATCGGAGGCGCGATTCCGGTTACCTTCGGATTCGTCGTAGTTACCGGTGACTTCATCGAGTGCGGAGTCGACGGTGGCGACAGCGGCCACCGCAATGGCGGCGACGAGCAACGGTGCCGGCATCAGCGGAGTCCTTCCCCGGCCGCAGTGGTCTGGGAGGAGTTCTGCTGATCGGTTTCCTGAAGTTCGCCGATCATGGCGGCGTAGGTATCGCGCATGAGAGTCACGACCTCGATCATCCTGTCCAGCCGATCTACGGCCGAGTCTCCATTTTCGCCGCCGGACGCCTTCTTCTCGAACTTCGCCTTCATATCCAGCGCTGAGGGAAGGCCGCCGTAACCGGCCAGGTGGTTGAGGTTTGTAGCGGTTCGCCGACGGAGTTGAAGGCTGGTGATGAGTGTTTCGCACTCGTGACGCAACGCTGCACCGAGGTCATGATCTATATGCAGGTTTCCCTCGATCGCCTGCTGCTTGAGGCTCTGCCAGTGCTTCTTGTCATCGCTCATCGTATTTGCTCCTCGACCGAATCCGGCAAAGCTCGGCTATCTCGGAAGGTGGGGATCGAGAGCGTTGGCGTACTCGGTGGAGACTTCGCAGATATCGCGGGTCCAGCCGTCCGCTGCCAACCATCCGGCTTTGATCTCGAACATTCCTTGCTCTGCCTGCATCGAGATGTAGCAGGACCGCCCATCGGATTCGGCCTTGTCGTACGCACGGATTGCCGGACGAGAGCCGACGGTGGTCTCGACTTTCTGGACCATATCTTCGTTGGCGCGAGCTTCGTCGAGCGTGTGCGATGTCGAAAACACATCCACCAGGATCGACTGGTCGGGTGTGATCCAGCCGCAGACGCGCCATGACGACGGGCCGTCCGGCGGATCGGTGGTGACAGTCTTCGTCGACGGATCAAGTCCGACCTCGGTCAAAACCTGGTCCGGCAGTTCGGTACAGGGATTGAAAACCTCAACGGGTCTCATGGTAGGTGCCGCAGTCCCGGTCGCGGCTCCGTCGGTACTCGATGTGCAACCGGTGACCACAGCTGTTGCGGCCGCCGTAGCAAGCATGGCACGGACGATGTCGGCGGTTCGCATGGATCTCCCCTGTGTCGGTGCGGCAGATTACCCCATCATCACTATATGACGCGCACCAGGGCGCCGCGGTTCCCACGGATTCCGGCGACCGTAGTCCCGGCCACTGTCCAGCGGCCTGTAGGTTCTCAGAATCCGTGGCATCCTGCGAGGCTGTGACCTGGGGCTCAGTTCTAGTCTCATGCTGCCGCCACCGCTTACAGTCTCAAAACGGTGGCATTTCTCCAAGGTTCGGCTAACACGCGGAGTCTCACGATTCTCCGGTCTGCGGGTTGCGCCACAGAGATTGACTGGGCGCCTGGCCGCCGAGCCAGTCCAGCGCTCCGCGGTCTGCGAATTGCGCAATCGTCAACGTGACTCCACTCTTCGAAGAACAACAAACCTCCCGGTTCGTTCCGAACTTCGAGACCAGCAAAATAATTAGAACTGCTTACTACGTGCATCCCCCTATCGACTGAGACCGCATCGAATACAGCTAGCGTAGCTCCAGCTCTCCCTGCTGAAGATTTCGGCCAGACTTTGAAGCATCCGGAATCCGCCATAGATATCACAGTCGATAGTTCGAAGCCCTCCCGCAAGGGCCTTCAAAGCGCGGGTAAATGGTTAATTCGGCGACGGCGCGGAAAACCGTGTGATCGCAATCCAATTGCCTGCACCTGAGCGTTTGGGTGTTTCTCCTACCGGTTGTCCGAGCGGCGTTAAGACGGCAGGCAGCCTACGGATCCTCCTGGCTTCTGCCAGTTCTGATGCGAGTTCCAGGGACCGCCATCCGCCATTATCGGCAAAGAAGCCCAAGCCGTTGTCCGGTGCGTGAAACGAGACAGGAGATTTGGCGAGATGTCCTCTGACGCTGAATTCTAGCGTTCGCATGGCCCATTTCGAGTACACGTCGGTGATCCACCAGGCGACCGGCGCGCTGGCCAAGTCGCGGGCAAGTGCACGCACTTGCGAGGTGGTCAGGTATGCGAGTAGTCCTTCAGTGATCACCAAGGTTTTTCGGGTGGATTCGCCCAAGGATTGGATGAAGTCCTGGCGGAGTGGCTCGTCCGCCAAGTCTAGTGGGCTGCGCAGGAGGTTACATTTCGGCTTGTAATCACTGGTTAGAGTGTTTTTCTCCTCAATCAGGGCCGGAAGGTCAACTTCGATCCAGTCGAGACGAGGCGGGATGTCAAGACGGTAAGGACGAGTATCGAATCCTGCTGCGAGGTTCACGACGCGGTCACACCCTTCCTCGATGGACCGCCGGATATAGTCGTCGATCAGTGCAGTCCTGGCGATGATGCCGCCTTCGGTGAGCGCTCGGGCCATCCAGGGAAGGCGGGAGCTGATCATTGCACCTCGGTATCCAGCCATCCTTTCTGCGAGAGGGTCGAGAAAGACCCGATCCGAGCGCATAGTTTCGTATGCGCGCACGGCCGCGATCCATCGCGCGGTGTCGGATACATTGACGATCTCCGGCTGTTTCACCCCAGCTCCCCACTGCCGTGCCGCAAAAATTCGTCCTGCTCACGAAATGGGCGTGACTCAGTAGCGACTGCGATGGGCGGATGCGCCGGCCATTCTCCCGGACTTTCCCCGAACATATCCAACCGTTCGGTTCGATATTGGCCCTCTTGAGTCGCGGGTGAACCGATGTGATACCCCATAGGAAACCCCCTGTGTTGCAGTGTAATTGGGACTGCCCAGCCCGTTCGCCGCCCGGTCCGATGGTGCCATGCGAGTCAATGGCGGTCAAGCATCAATAGTGCCTGGACATCGGTCCGCGGTCACACCTACGGGACGCGCCCCGCAAAACGCCAGTGTGAGACCACACGAGGCATGACGGCAGCGCTTGGAACCAGTTAAAGCCAGAAGATATATGTGATTCTAGTCACAGCACTGATTATGTGTGCCTCAATTCGCTTGCAGTGCAGGCACTTTGAGCTGGCAGCACCGCGTGTAGACGCATAATCGACAACTGTCAACCCGCCGCGACGGAGCCGAATTCAAGATCTTGACCCCGCAGAAGTTTGGCTGTTGTAATCAGTCCGTCACGAGCCGGTAGCAAAATCGCCAACTCGCAGGAATATCCGACTCTTTCTCATCGCAGGAAATATGAGAAATGACTGCACCATAGGTTCCAGACACCTTCTCTGGCGCGGACGCTGCCGCCACTTGTCCCGCACCTATCGCATTCTGCTTACGTTCACCTCTAGAAATGGGGAATTTCGCCATGTCTCGGTTTTCGCCTACGCAACAATCAGGTGTTTCTACCGCTGAACTGCTGTTGACGCGGCTGCATCAGCACGGTATCCGGAGGATTTTCGGCGTCGTCGGCCGCGAGGCCGCTGCGATCGGCTTCGATGAGGTGGAAGGAATTGAGTTTGTGCTCACTCGGCACGAGTTCACGGCCGGCGTGATGGCCGATGTTCTCGCGCGGCTGACCGGCACTCCACAAGCATGCTTCGCCACGCTCGGGCCGGGTATGACGAACCTGCTGACCGGGGTTGCTACCTCGTCGCTGGATCGGAGCTCGGTCCTGGCGCTCAGTGCCCAGTCGGAATCCTACGACAGCTTTCCCAATGACACACACCAATGCTTGGACAGCGTGTCGATCATGAAGCCCGCAACAAAGTTTGCTGCGGAGCTCCAGCGTCCCGGCGATATCGTGGACTTGGTCGACTCGGCGATAGCGGCCAGCCGGGTCGAACCGCTCGGTCCCAGTTTCCTCAGTCTGCCCGTCGACCAGCTTGCCGGCACCATGGAGGAAAAAGAGGCTGACCAGGTTAAGGCCACGCGGCTCATGCAGTACCCGAAGCCGGTCGCATCGGTGGATCCGAGATGGCGCGATATGGTCGAAGAGGCAGCCGAGCAGATTGCCGGCGCCGAAAATCCGATCTTTGTCGTCGGGGCCTCGGTCATCCGCGCCGGCGCTGTAGAGGTTGTGCGTTCACTCGCCGAACGATTGAACATTCCTGTCGTCACCACTTATATCGCCAAAGGAGCGCTCCCGCAGGAGCACCCGCTGAACTACGGTGCCGTGACCGGCTACATGGACGGCATCCTCGGATACCCGGCGCTGGACACAGTATTTGGGCCGACCGATCTGGTAGTCGCCCTTGGCTACGACTATGCAGAAGACCTGCGTCCTTCGATGTGGACACGAGGACGAGCCAAGAAAGTTGTACGCCTGGCCCCGGTCCCCAATCCCATCCCACGGGTACTGGTCCCGGATGTCGACGTTGTCGCCGATGTTCGAGACGCTGTCGAGGCACTCGACGGGGCAACGCGCCACGTTCAGTCCAAGACACCACACGATATCCAACCACTACGAGACCGTGTCACCGAGCTTCTCTCCGATCCCGTAGATCGGGAAGACGGCATGCGCGTCCACCAAGTTATCGCCGCCATGAACTCGACCATGGCCGAAGCGGCAGGCCCTGGCGCCGGTACGATTGTCAGCGACATCGGCTTCTTCCGCCACTATGGGGTCCTGTTCGCCCACGCCGACCAGCCCTACGGATTCCTGACCTCGGCAGGGTGCAGTAGTTTCGGCTACGGCCTTCCGGCAGCGATGGCTGCACAGCTCGCACGGCCGGACGAGCCGGTATTCCTCATTGCCGGCGACGGTGGATTCCACTCCAACAGCGCCGACTTGGAAACCATGGCTCGGCTCGGTCTACCCATCGTGACAGTCGTGGTCAACAACAGCACCAATGGCCTCATCGAGCTGTATCAGAACATGGGGCGCGGCCACTCGTACGATCCCGCGATTCGGTTCGGAACAGTTGACTTCGTCCAACTCGCAGCCGCCAATGGGGTCGAGGGGACCCGCGTCGGCGACCGTATGGAACTTGCAGCCACTCTCCAGAAGGCCGTAGCACTCAGGCGTCCATATCTGATCGAGGTACCGATTGCCTACGATTTCCAGCCCGGCGGTTTCGCTGCGCTCGATATCTGAGGCTGCGGCGATGACCCCCATTGTCCTGGGCTTCCACCTCACCGCCACCAGCATCCGCACCCAATCTAGTGCGAAATCGCCGCGGTTCGCTGCAAAAGGCACTTCGGCTCTTCTCACTGAACGTCTGCCTGAACAGACCTGGAAAACGTGGGTGTTGGGCATGGGTGAACAAGCCCCGACGGGCGCGATCGTCACCGACGCAAGGAACTCCACAATGGCCTTGTTGTGCGGCGAGATCTACAACCGTGCCGAACTTGAGACCGCTCTCGATGAGCAATCCGCGGGCAGCGATGCGGCCTTGCTGTTGCGTTGCTTCCAGCGCTACGGCGCCCATGCCTTCCGATTGCTCAATGGACGCTTCGCGGCCGTTATCGCTTCGGGAACGCGCGTAATCGCCGCCACTGACCATGCCGGAAGCGTCCCCTTGTACCTGTATCGGCAAGATCGGACTGTGACGGTCACGACAGAGGTAAAGACCGTAGCGTCGCTGAATGTTATCGAGCACACGGCGTCGATCTCCGCGTTATCCCCGGTGCGTGGCAAGTCCGCCGCGCAGATTGCTGCGGGCACCGTCATAGTCCACGACATCGATCACCATCAGAAACCCCGCGCGATGCGGACATGGTCGCCGCCGTTGCACCGGCGCGCCCCACACGAAGACGAGGCAGTGGCTCTTGTCCGGGAAGCACTGACCCGCTCGGTGGGACAACGTCTTCGGGATATCGAATCTCCTCCGACCGCGGTGCTGTCGGGCGGTATCGACTCGAGCTCGGTCACCGTACTGGCCGCCGCAGCTTGCGGTGCAGTGCACACCGTGTCGATGGGTACCGACGACCACAACGAGTTCGACGCTGCGCGCGAGGTCGCGGACCATGTCCGCCGACACCACCCGGGATGTGACCACGCAGAATTGACGGTGACCAGTGAAGACGTCCTAGCCGAACTGCCGTGGGCGGTGTGGGCCGCGGAAGTGTACGACGCGACCATCATCGAGTACCTGCTGCCGCTGACAGTGCTCTACCGGCGACTCGCAGGACCCGCACGCCGGGTGCTCACCGGCTACGGGGCTGATATTCCGCTGGGTGGCATGCACCGCGACATCCATGCACTCGATTCGGTGGAGAACGCGATCGTGTACGACATGAGCACTTTCGATGGTCTCAACGAACTCACCCCGGTCCTGGCCGCGCTCGGCGGCCACTGGACGACGCACCCGTTCTGGGATCGCGAAGTCCTCGACGCGCTCATACAACTCGAAGCCGGCCTCAAACGCCGCCATCAACGAGACAAGTGGGTTTTGAGGCGTGCGATGACCGATCTGCTGCCGTCCACTACCATCGCCCGCCCGAAACTCGGAGTCCACGAAGGGTCCGGCATATCCGCTGCATTCAGCGAAATGGTCCGCACCTACGACGTGCCCGCAGACGAGGTGGCTCACGCCAAACAATGTGTCGTTCGCTCCATCTACGATCAGACCGTGGGAGCGGGAAGACACCCCGAAGAAGTCGATCTTTCCCGAATTCTGGCCGACCGACCATGGCGAGAAGCATCACGATCGGCGGCTATATGAGTTCGGAACCCCGCATCGATACAGCCCTATCACCCAGGTATGCCCAGCTCCCGACCTTCATGCGTATGCCTGCTGCCACCGACCCCCGCGGTCGCGATGCTGTGGTGATAGGGGCTCCCTACGACGGAGGTACGAGCTACCGACCAGGAGCCAGATTCGGTCCCCGCGCCATCCGCGCAGAATCGGTTTTGCTGCATGGTGTAGGCGTCGAACGCGGGCCAGGGGTACTCGACCTTCTCGACGTCGTGGACGCAGGAGACCTCGATCTCAGCCCATTTGCTATGGAGAACGCGATCGACGAGGCAACTACAGCGCTCACGGCCCTCTATGAGCACAACCGTGCAATATTGATGCTGGGCGGAGACCATTCCCTCACACTCGCTGCCCTCCGCGCCGCCCACCGAGAACACGGTCCCCTAGCAGTTATCCATCTCGATGCTCACAGTGACACCTACCCGCCGGTCTACGGTGGGCGCTACCACCACGGCACGCCATTCCGCCACGCCATCGACGAAGGTCTCGTCCAGCCGCAGAAGATGGTTCAGATCGGCATTCGTGGGCACACCCCGAACCCGGGTTCGCTCTCGTTCGCTCGCGACCGCGGCGTCGTAATCGTCACCATGGATGACTTCGACGAACTCGGAACAGCGGGCATCAAACGCCTACTGCTCGAACACACCACCGGACAGCCGGTATACGTATCCATCGACGTGGATGCCGCAGACCCGGCCTATGCCCCGGGAACAGGAACACCTGCACCAGGCGGGCTCACCTCCCGGGAAATCCTCGCGCTGATCAAGGTGGTGGGGGACCTCCAGCCCGTAGGCTTCGACATAGTAGAGGTGAGCCCGGCCTACGACCATGCAGGTATCACTTCGTTGTTGGCAGCAGAAATCGGCGCCGAACTGCTCTACCAGTACGCTCGATCCCTGGACGCTGTGCCGGCCACGCCGGCGCTGACGGTGGACCACGACAGTAGCCCGGGAAGGAACAACAGATGAGTACTGAGAACCTCGTGCCGCAAGGGTTCCGCTCTGTCACCACACGTCTGGGTCTGAAGGAGGAGGCCGACGACTTCGCGTTGGCCTTCTCTGAGGCGCCTACACGGTCGGCGGCAGTGTTCACGCGGTCGCGCTTCGCCGGCCCCAGCGTGCTCGTCAACCGCGAGGCTGCTCGAAGCGGAGGGCTACGTGGAATGGTTGCCATCTCGCGTAACGCCAACGTGGCCACCGGCGAAACCGGGTTGGCCGACGCCATCGAGGTCCGGGAACGCGCAGCCGCCATTGCCGGTGTCGACCCCGCCCGGTTGCTCATCGCATCCACCGGTGTCATCGGAATCCCATACCCGATGCCAACAATCCGTGCAGGGCTCGCGACACTGGACCGAGATATCCCGCCTATCGACCCGGCGGCGGTCGCCACCGCGATCATGACGACCGACACGCACCCAAAGACCTCGCAGCGGAAGTGCGGCGACGCGGTGATTGCCGGCGTCGCCAAGGGCGTGGGGATGATGGAGCCCAATATGGCGACCTTGCTCACGTTCTTCTTCACCGACGCCGATGTCCCGGGACAGGAACTGGACACGATCTTCCGACGGGTTGTCGACAAGACGTTCAATGCTCTCAGTATCGACACCGACACCTCCACCAGTGACACCGCAGCGGTTTTCGCGAACGGCCTTGCCGGCCCAGTCGGTCTCGACGAATTCGAAGAATCCCTCTATCACGTGGCACTCGACCTGGTGCGTGCCATAGCCGCTGACGGTGAGGGCGCCACCAAGCTTCTCGAAGTTCATGTCGCGGGAGCCCGCGACACCGCCCAAGCCAAACGCGCAGCGAAAATCGTGGTCAACTCGCCATTGGTCAAAACCGCAGTTCACGGCGCTGATCCCAACTGGGGTCGGGTCGCCATGGCATTGGGCAAACTCGAAGACGATGTGGACATCGACCCCGCACGCGTACAGATCGGCTTCGACGACCTTGTTCTCTACCCGCGGGCCCAATCCGAGGACCTCCTCGAGCGCGCTCGCCGCTGCCTGGAGAAGGACACCGTCCTCATCAGCGTCGACCTCGGCATCGGAACCGGCACCTTCACCGCCTACGGCTGCGACCTCACCGAAGGGTACGTCCGGTTGAATGCCGACTACACAACCTGATACCTGTTACTCACGGATCCAGCTGCTGCTTATAGGGGACCGTAAAGACAACGGCTCTGGCCCACTTTCGGTGGTGCCTGTGAGGTGACGGCGGCACGATAGCCCGGTGGCTGAGGTGAGTGTTGTTGTCGGCGTATTGTTTTCAGGTTTGGCGCCACTGGTTGTCCAGGATGTGGGTGTGGCGGGTTCGCGGCTGGTGGTCCGGGCCCGGACTCGGCTTCGAGACCGAACGTTCTCATTTGCCCGGCCGATTGACACGACAGTCATTTCGTCGATTCGGCGGTCTGGTCGGGATCTGTGCGGGTCCAGACTTTGATTGCGTCGAGAACGGCATGGCCCAGCGAGGTCGGTTTCATCGGGCGTCCTGGACCGCCGCGGTCGTAGAGCATACCGCCGAGGTCGCTTTCGAGTTTCCGGAGCCGTTTGCCGAGGGTATGGGGATGGATACCGAAGAACTCCGCAGCGGAGGCGAGTGTGCGGTGTCTGCAGGTGGCAGCGAAGTCGGTGAGTCGGCCGGCTCCGCCGAGTTCGATCAGCGCTGGCTGCAGTAGCGGCGGTGCGGCTGCGATGTCTTCGGCCGTGGGGTGGTTTCGGCGTCTACGGAAGCCTTCCACCCGACGTAGTGGAATATCTTGACGTTGAGCCCATCTGGCCATGGTGGCCCAGGTCATGCCAGCTTCTTCGGCAAGGCCCGTCAGGGAACGACCGTGGATTATGTATTGCTCGTGCAACCAGGTTCGGTCGACGTAGGTGGTTTTCTGCCGACCCGGTCTGCGTACGGGGATGTTGTAGTCACAAAGGAGGTCGGTAATGACGTGTCCGGCGACGCCGACGTGTTCAGCGATGCCTGTGATGCTCATGCGCCGGTGCAGGTACAGGTCGGTGAGCTTGTCCGGAGGCAGGGCTCCTTTGGCGGTCAGGTAGCTGATTCCGCGGGCCTTTCCCGACCTGGCCGCGGCTTCGGGGGTGAGCGGTGCGGGGTGGATTTCCAGCAGGTATCTGACGACGTCGAGAGTCGTGCCGAGGCGCTCTGCTGCAGTGCCGATGGGCCCCTGTCGGATCACCTGATGCAGTTGATCGACGCCGATCTCGGCGGGGTCGGGGCCCGGCAGCCAATGGCCCTCGAACAGGCTGGATGGTGGCTCCCAGCTCGGCGGTTCATCGTCGATGCCGTGTCTGCTCAAGAATTCACGAGCGTGGCTGTCGAGAGCATGGGCAAGCTCGGGCGTTAGGACCTGCGCGAAGTTTGCGGCCCGGTTTCGGAAGTAGGAGTCGCCGGTCGCTCCAGGGCCGGTGTCGGCTGGTAGTCCGCTGAGCCGTTCGAACAGAAAGCAACGGGCCAGTGCGGCGGTGGCCGGTTTCCGGGCCGGCGTGCCGGTATCGCGGCACAGCCGTGTCCACAGACGGTCGGGCATCAAATCGGTGTAGTCGAGGTGGCGTCGCCGCTGGTAGTCGATCGGGACCTCGCCTGCGGCCAGGTGATCGGCCATCAGGGTGAGTGCGTGCCGGATGGATTCCCAGTGGCCGGTGCCGGCCAGCAGGGCCAGGGCCCGGTTGAGGTGATAGCTGCTGATGTGGCCGCCGAGGAGTTCGCCCGCGTGTGCGGTCGAGACGGATGTCCCGGTGAGGAGCAGCGCGGCCGACAGGGCGGGGCGTAGGCGGCGTTGCTGGGGTTGGGGCAGGGCCAGTCGTAGGGACCATGCCGGCCAGAGCATCGTGGGTAGTCCGCGAACGAGGGTGTCGGCTCGGGGTGACGCCGGGTCCGGTCGCCGGGGATGCGGGTCGGCGATCCGGTAACGCAGCTGGTTGCTCAGCCGCATGGACGGTGCCAGGAAGGCCAGCCGGACCGCCTCCAGTGCGGGACTGACCGTGCTGCGCGGTGCCACGTCGCTGGGCTTCGCGCGCCGGGGTGTCCGGTCGACCAACCGGTGCAGGACTTTTCCGCCCTGGTGGGCGTCGGGGGCCGTCAGGACGGCAAGCGCCGCGAGGGTGGTGACCGCCGTTGTGGCCGCGGTGTCCGGGCCGCTCTTGCGCGGGAGCGGCCAGATATCGGCGACGGTCGAGAATCCGGCGAGCAGATCACCGGGGATCGCCGAGGCCAAAGGCTCGGTGGTCGACACGGACAGCACCCGGGACGCGACCGCCCCGATGTCGGCCAGTGCCGCCTCGGCCGAACACGGCGCGGCGGCATAGACGCCGAAGTCGGTGGTGCCGGTGGCGATCAGGTGGTCGAGTGTTCGCTGAGCGGTCAGAGCCGGGTGGTCGGCGGCGAGCCGCAGTGTGTCGATGCCGGTCAGGTCCGCTCCGCATCGCTGCGGTGCGACGCCGACCGACCCGGGGCGCGGGCAGCCGCAGCGTCCCGGGGTCGGGACGGCGGTGCCTGCCAGGGGGCGGGGGCGTTGCCGCTGTCCGCAAGCCCCGCAGAGGTCGGCGAGGAGCCGCTGGTGGGTCAGGCAGGCGAACGACCAGCTCAACCGCCAGGACAGTTGCCAGCGGCCGCGGGTTTCGGCCAAACAGTGCGGGCAGAACCGTGAATAGGCTGACGGACTCCAGGGGAAGGTCTTGTCGAGGGTGCGGGTACCGGAGTCGATGCGCAGCGCCGTGGTGTGGAAGCAGTCGAGTGTCATCGCCGTTGCCACGGCGGGCTCGATGCCGGTCGCGGCGACCAGGCTGGTGATCTCGCCGGGGTCCAGGCGTGCGATCCAGCTGCTGATCGCCGACCGTGGCTGGGTGAAACCGAGGGCGTCGAGCAGGTCGGCCCAGCTGGTGCGGTGCCGGGCGGCGAGCGCTTCCAGCCAGGAATCGATCGCCTCCCCGGGCAACGGTGGCACCCGGATCGGCAGGGTGCGGGTGCTCATCCGGTCCTGCCGAGCCGGGTGGTGATCGTGCGCGCCGACAGCGCGGCTTCCAGCTCCTGGCGGGCTTTCTCGGCGGCGGCGTCGTTCTTGACGCCGTCGAGCAACGCGATATCCAGCTTCTCCGCCCCGGTGCGCACCGCCCGCTGGCAGCCGCGGTTGATCAGGGTCATCAACGATCCGATATGCCCAGTCGAGCGGGCGAACAGGTAATCGGGCAACTCGTCGGCGACCATGCCGGGACACTTGTCGGCCAGCACGATCCGCTGCTCGATGCCCAGCAACAGTTGCCGCCACTGCCGTCGCCCGACGTCGGTGTCGACGGTGAACCCCGGCATATCCAGCGGAGTGGTGCGACGGCCGGTCTGGGCGAGCACCGCGTCGTGATAGTCGGTGCCCTCGGAGAACAACCCCTTTGCGGCCAGCCCGACCCCGACGAATATCAGGGTGACTGGGAATTCGTTCGCGATGTATTTGAAGTGGTTGCTGATCTCGACGCCACTGCGATGGTTCCATCGCAGAAAATGCAGGTCATCGACCACGATGATGGTGGTTCCGCAGGACAGGACGCAGTCCAGGGCGCGGTGGGCGAACTCGGCGGCGGTGCCGCGTTTCACCCCGGGGTGGCCGTAGAACTCCAGCATCGCCCGGTTCAATTCACGCATGCCGGTGTTGCCGGTCAGCCCGACCCGGCAAACCGGCCACCGCTGATGCCCGTCCTCGGTTTCCGCGCCGAGCGCGGCGATCTCGCGGCGGTGGTATTTCTTGGCGAACGCCAGCACCGCGGTCGTCTTGCCCAGACCAGGGAACGCATCGATCGCGACCGCGCCCTTGGCTTTATCACCGTCTTGGCAGTTGCTGTCCACGATGTCCCACAAGTCCTCGTGCAACGCCTCCATCTGCGGTGTCATCAACGGCCCAAGGTTGGCATGCCATTCACGCCGATCCCGGTTGTGGGCCGCCAGCGCCTCCTCGCTCAACGCTCCCAACTGCCGGCGCGTCAACGATTCCGGAGGAGTCCGGGCCGGGGTATCGACGAACCGGCGCCAGCCTTCCTTGCGGGACAATGTGAGATTGTCCAACCTCGGCGCGGGCGAGTTCTCGCCAAGGGAACGGCGGATGCTCACACGTCCTCCAGAGCATCGGCATAGCCGGCCAACCGCCGCCGAGACCTCGGCGCACTCACGCTCGCCAACCCAAACCTCCTGCTACGGAGACCAACTGGCGAAGATCATCCACCAATCAGCCCGCAGCCGGAGCAGAATCTCAAAACTATGACGGATCCGCCACGGCACCGTCAATCATTTTGAGATTCCGACACAAGTTCTGAGACCCTACACGGCCGGGACTGCACCGATTATGAATGATCGAACGTACCTCTACGCGCGGCGCTCAGGAACTTCTGCCACTCGGATCGAGGGAAAACAAGCACAGGCCCAGTCGGGTTCTTGCTGTCCCGGACTCCGACCTCTCCGAAGCCGAGTCCCGCGACTTCGACGCAATCCCGAGAGGGGCCGCTGTGACGGCTCTTGAACCAACGTGCGTCGCCCGGGTCGGTCTTCACGTCTCGAACTCCTTCGCAACCTTCGCGATCAACGCTCTGGTTTCCCGCTCGCTCAACGCTACACGCTCGATCTCGTCGGCGGCGGCTCGATACTGCGTGACCTCCTCCCGCCGTTCGAGATAGAGGCTGCCGGTGAAGCCCTCCACATAGACCACCGGTGGCTCTGTCAACCGAACGTTCGGAAGTACCTCGAATTCGAGGAGCACGAATGAACGCACAAGCAGGCCCACCAGGCTGCGCGCACGGAATGGTACGACGCGAATACTGACGTTCGCCGCTTCATCCAGTGCAAGGAGGTGGTTCAGTTGGCGTGGCATAACGGCTGAGCCGCCGACTCCATGCCGCAGTACCGCCTCGGACAAGAGCGCGTTCAACTGAAATTTGCTGTTACGCAGGTTTTCCAGCCGCTGTTCCGACACAGCTATGCGGCGTTCGACATCGTCGGGAGCCAGGTGCGGGCTTTCGGTCCAGATCATCTCTCGCCGGTATTCCGGGGTCTGTATCAGGCCGGGAAGCAGAGTCTCCTGCCATGTGGTGACCCGCGCGGCGACCTCCTCCAGTCCGAGATAGTGGTTGAAATCCGCAGGGATCTGGTCGGCATAAGCCCTCCACCAACCACTCCCGCTCTGCTTCGCCGTCCGTGAGTCCTGCAGCAAATCCAGCAAGAACCGGCGTTCTTCGTCCGAGGCGCCGTATCGGTCGCACAGTCCGTTGATCTGCAACGTCGTAGGCCGGGAGGCGTGCCCGTCTTCCAGGCGGCCGATCGTCTGCGGACTCACCTCGATCGCGCGGGCGGCCGCGGCCTGGTTGGTGCCGCTGCGTTCGCGCAGCCGGCGCAGTTCGCGGCCGAGTGCTCGTTTCGGGAGTGTGGATCCACCCGCCATCTCATTACCTTTCGTAATTATCGAATTCCGTTGTGGAACACTCCGGCCCGGAACACAATGCCGGAAGCGGCCCGGCACGGTTGCCGGGCTGATCTGGGCAAGAATCTCCACCGAGGCGGTTCCACATAGCGCACTGTTCCGGTCTACTGATTTCGCGCCCGGCGCAGGAAATTCCCCGAAATCCATTGGGTAACACCGGTTCCACAACCTGGAGTGTTGTGAAGCCGGTGGTCCGATCGCGGCCGCTACTCCCCATCGGACCCTGCGCCGGGCTGCATCCCATCGCCTCTTCAGGAAAAGGCGGAGCCATGCCCGTTGCGATCGTATACCTGAACAAAAGTCTTTGTGGCGCAATACAACAGCATCTCGAAACCGAATGCCGTGATTTCGCCCGCGCCCACGGATTCGCCATTGCCCGAGTGGTGCTGGAATCCGGTATGGATGTGCTGCCGTGGACATTACGTAAATCGGATCTACTCGGCGGCGACGCAATTGTGACACCGACTGTGGAACATATCGGCTTCCGTGCGCCGGTCGTGCTCGAACGATGCGGGCTGATGATCGTCCACCCCTACGGGTGGTATCGCCGAGGTGACGTGGACCGGTGGATACCGGAGACGCCCGAGGTCTACCGGTGACCGGCCAGAAAGCCGGCAGGGACGTGCACGTCTCCCCTTCCGCACTCGGCGCACAGCCGACAGCAATCGGCTATCTGCGCACCGATCTGTGTGGTCACCGCGGATTCGTCACCGCGCGCCTACGGTTGACCGCCATCGCCCACGGCTACCGGCTGCGCTGGCTCGTCGAACTACCCGCCGACCCCAGCCCAGACCATCTCACGACGCTGCGCACCACGCTCTACCGAACCGGCGCCGACGCGGTGATCATCGCGACAACGACCCACCTACCCGGCTCTCAGTTGTCTGCCTTACGCACCACGACCCCGGTAATCGTGGACACCACCACACTTCCCGTGACACCCGTGCGCTTCGCACGCCTGCGTTCCTTTCTCGGCCTGGGTCCGCTACAACGCTGAGACCGGCACCGGCGCCGAGCGTCAGGCGAGCGCCTCCTCGATAGAAGCGGCGGTCAGCACCCGCGTCGCCCACATATGATGCCGGTCGGCATCGGCCGAGCGGATACGGCCGAGCACGGCCTCGGGCAGCGGGCCGAACTTGATCGTCATCAGTTCGATCAGCATCTCCGCACGACCACGGGCTTCGATGATTTCCGCTGTGGTCACAAACGCCTCCTCGGCTCGGGGGTCGATCCGCGCGGCGACCGCCGCCAGGTCCGTCTCACTGGTATCACCTACCGTCACCAGGTAGGTGAAAACCATCCGATAAACACCCAGCGGATCCGCCCCCTCAGCGAGAGCGCGCAGGTCGTCGAGCCAATCCAGCATAGCGCGATCCAGGCCGGTGCTGCCCGGAGCGATCTTCTGCAACACCAGCAGCAACCGGGCGGCGGGGGTGAGTTCACGGTGGCGCAGTGCGTCGAGGTCGACGGCGGTGACGTCGTCGAGCAGGAACCGGAGGCTCGGCAAGTACGGTCCCAGCTCTGTCCGGGTTTCGGGGTCGAGATCGAGAAGCTCACCAAGCTCGGTCGGTGCCCTCCAGCGGCGGCCGCGGGGGCTGTTGTGGACCACCAGCGGGATGATCGCCGGTAGGCGGCCGGGCCGGCTGCCGCGTTCGTGTGTGTGGTGGTTGTCGGCGAGGTACTGCCGCCAGATACCAACCATGTACTCCAAGACTCGGAACGCCATGAACCGGTCGGTGGAGGATTGGTGTTCGAGCAGGATATAGATGAAGGCGGGCCGGTCGTCGAGGAGGGTGCGGAAGAGCAGGTCGCCGTAGCGGTCGCGTAGGTCGGGGTGGATGAAATTGGTGGGCATCAGCTCCAGTCCCTGCCAATGGATGCGGTTGCTGAGTGCTGCGCCGAACTCCTCGGAGAACTTCACGCGGATCTCACTGGCGGCATTGTCACGATTTGCCATGATCCCCCGGAAGAACGCGTCGTGCGGGCCACCCCGCTGCTCGCTCATGACCGGCGACGGTACCCTGCCTCATCAGCAAAAACCCAATCGGACAACACAACTCGCCTGGAGCAACACCTGTGCTCTCTCCGGTGCGGACTACCGTGGTGCGCCGTTCATATTCGGCGTCCCATGACCCATCGGCGCCGACTCGTGCCGGCCGTCACTCGAACTCGGTCCGCAGCCGCAGCGCGCGAGCATCTGCCGGCTGAACGCCCAGGTGAGCAGTCCGCAAAGCGCGAAGCCGGCACCTAGAACAGCGGACCCGGTCCACCCTGACGTGGAATACACCGTGGTGGTAGCCGTCGCGCCGAGGGCGGAGCCCAGCGAGTAGAAGAGCATATAACCGCCGATGACACTGCTCGTTCGGTGCGAGTACTCAGCGGTGAGCAGCGTCTGGTTGCTGACGTGCACGGCCTGAACTGCAAAGTCGAGGACGAGGACGCCGACGACCACCGGCCACAGCTGCCAGGCCGCCTGTCCGGAGGCGATCCAGGATGCGGCCAGCAGTACGAGGGCGCTGCCTGTTACAACGTTGGCATGGCCCGCGTCGGCCCATCGGCCGGCTCGTGCGGCGCCCAGGGCACCAGCGAGCCCAGCGGTTCCGAACAGGCCGATCTGAGCTGGGCTCAATTGCCACGGTTCGGCCGCCAGCGGGAGCGCAAGCCCACTCCAGAGTGTGCCGAAGGAAGCGAACAGGAAGAACGCGATCAGCCCTCGCGAGAGGAACAGAGGCTCCCGGAACAGGAGGCCGAGCGAGACCATTACGTCGCCGTAAGAGGTCCGGCGGGCCGGGCGATGACCTGCCGGCAGCTGCTTCAGAACAATGAGGGACAGCACGACGAGAAGCACCGCGAGCGTGATGTAGATGCTTCGCCACCCCCACAGCGCAGCGAGTCCCCCCGCCAGCACTCGCGCTCCCAGAATTCCGATGACGACGCCGGATGTGACGACTCCGAGAGTGCGGCCACGCTCCGCCGGAGTCGACAGGTCGGCAGCGAACGCGACCGTGGTTTGAACGACGACTGCGAACAGGCCCGCGCCGGCAAGTCCGACCAGCAAGAGCCACAAACCGGGAGCGACCGCTGCCACCAGCATGCCCACTGCGGCGAGGAGCAGTTGAGCACCGATGAGCTTACGCCGGTCGAGCATGTCTCCCAGCGGAACGAGGACCACCAGACCCATCAGGTAGCCGACTTGCCCTGCTGCCACGACCCATCCCAGATCGGCCTCGGGCACCTCCAGGTCGCGCCCCATCTGCGCGAGCACAGGCTGCGCGACATAGATCGTTGCCACGGCGACGGAGCACACCGTCGCGAGCAGCATCGTTCGGTTGAACCTGATACCCACATCCACCTCAATCAGTAGCAAAACGCAACTAATTGGACTTTAAGGCAGAATAGTTTCAATACGCAACCCATCAGGAGGTGTGATGAACCCCGGCCGAAGCTTCGACGACACGCCGTGGACTGATCCCACTTGCCCGGTCGCGCGCACGCTCGACCTTGTCGGAGACCGGTGGACCCTGCTCATCATTCGCGATGCGATGGACGGCGCCCGTTCGTTCACCGACTTCCAGCAGCGCACCGGGGTCGCGCGCAACATCCTCACCGACCGGCTGCGCCGCCTGGTCGATCGTGGCGTCCTAGAAAGACAAACAGCGGCATCCGGACGCCGACAGGTCTACGTGCTCACCGAGTCCGGCCGCGACCTCTTCACCGTCATCGTGGCAATGCGCCAGTGGGGCGAGCGGCACACGTTTGCCAGACACGAGGTTCACTCTGTTCTGGTCGACAAAAGCGGGCTCCCAGTGGCGCAACTGTGCCCTGCCGACTCCCACGGCGCCACGGTAGACATGGACACAACCACCGTTGTGCGCAACAACTAGAGCCTGTTTCATAAGCGCCCGAGTTGTGGGGCGGAACCCGTTGTCCGGGTGGAGAAGTTGGTGATGTGGCGAGGTCTCCGGTAACTGGTTGA
>NZ_JBHXMZ010000003.1:0-76326 GCF_042719915.1 Nocardia sp. NPDC058499
GGTATGACAAACTCGCTGTCCGCTACCTGGCAACCGTCCGCGTCGCCGCGATCAACCTGTGGTTATCCGGCCGCAGCTTATGAAACAGACTCTAGTCTGATGACTCCAGCAAATGCGAGTATCTCCCAACCGTTTGGACGGTCACGCAAGAGCAAGTGGAGCTCTGCGTCTGTCGCGGGCACCTTGGGAAGTGCGTCAATTTCTGACTTCTCGCCGCGTAGAAGCCACGTCACATCCGCCTTTGCCGCTTCTGCAAGTCGCAATCGCGAATCGGTGTCGAGGACGTTCGAGCGTGGGACGAGGATCTTCCAGCCCTTCCCGCTCGTTCGTTGAAGTGAGTCGGAGTCCACCAATTCCCAGTATGCTGAGCGGTTGTTGACGTCGACAAGGACGATCGCAACAGGGAGCGAATGGCTCATCCAGTACTCGACGTGCTCGGGCTTGAGATAGTACCACCAACCGGAACTAGTTGGACTGTCAAATGCGCTTGTGCCACTCTTGATTTGGATTGCGAGTAGCTTTCCGGTGGGCGATTCGCCTGCGACGATTTCGATGTGAGCATCGATTCCGTAGTCCTCGATCGACTGCTCGCGGAAGATCCAGTTCAGGTCGCTCTCGATGGTCAAACCAACCTGATGTACGCCCGCCCTACCTGTAGTGGCTGAGCCAAGTCTCTGCACGCGCACATCGTTGCACGGGGCTTCGTGACTGGTCTAGAGAGTGTCCTCAAAGCTTGCGCGTTCGAGGTGCGAGTTCGATTTGATGTGTGGTCGTGGCGCGTAGGCATGAGTTGACCGAGGATCAGTGGCGTGCGATCGATCCGTTGCTGCCGGTCTCGGGGACTAAGAGGGTGTCGTACGTGGCTGTAATTCGTTGTCCGGCAATGATCTGACCCGTGGTCGACAGGCTTGCTCAGAGACTGGTCCCGGATGCTTTGTGGGACACGTGAAACCGTTGCTACCCGAGTTCACGCCCAGACCGCAGGGCGGCGAGACCGCTCCGGTGGACGAGCGGGCAGTGTTCACCGCAGTGATGTTCGCGTTGACCAGTGGTTGTGCGTGGAGGCATCTGCCGCCGTCGTTCGGGGTGAGCGTGCCGACCGCGCATCGGCGGTTCATGGTGTGGACTGATTCCGGGGTCTTCAACGCACTGCACCGGGAGATCCTCGACCGGCTCGGAGCCGCCGGCGACCTCGACTGGAGCGCGGCGATCCTGGACGCGGCGAGCGGGCGGGCGAAAAAAGGGGATCACTGAGCGGTCGCAGCCCGGTCGACCGCGGCAAGAAAGGGTCCAAGATCCACATCATCTCGGATGCGAACGGGATACCGCTGGCCACCGGCGTTTCCGCCGCGAACGCCCATGTTTCTAATCTAATGCGCCGGAGCCGGACCCATCTGGCTCCAGTCGAACCCGAGTTCGCCCTTGTCGGCGATGATCGTCTCCCACCATTCTCTATGCTCGACATACCAGGCCACGGTCTCGGCAATTCCGGCCTCGAACTCGTGTTCAGGCCGCCACTGGAGATCGGTTTCCAGCTTGGCGGGATCGATGAGGTATCGGCGGTCGTGGTTCGGCCGGTCGGGGATGTGTTCGATCCACTCCTGCGGATCCAGGTCGAGCGCGGTCGCGACACGGCGGGCGATGTCGAGGTTGGTGACCTCACGGCGCGCGGAGATATCGAAGATCGGCAGCAGTCCCGGGTCGGTGCTCGCGGCGGTCGGAATCGGGTCCAGGTCGGCGTGCAAGACGCGGTGTACCGCAGAGCAGTGGTCGGCCACGTGGAGCCAGTCCCGTGATTGCAGCCCGTCGCCGTAGACCGGTACCTTCTTGCCCCGCAGCAGGTTCGTCACGGCGAGGGGGATCAGCTTTTCCGGCAGTTGATACGGGCCGTAGTTGTTGGCGCAGTGCGTCATCCGGATATCGAGTTCCGGGTAGGTCGCCATATAGGCGCGCACGATCTGGTCCCCGGCCGCCTTCGCCGCACTGTAGGGCGTCTTGGCGTTCAACGGGCTGCGCTCGGTGAACCAGCGCTGGCCCGCCGCCAGCTCCCCGTACACCTCGATCGTCGACACGTGCAGATGCGCGGTCACCCCGACGATGCGGCTGCATTCGGCCATCATCTGCGCACCCAGCGCGTTCGACCGCATGAACGCGCCAGGTCCGAGGATCGCGCGATCATTGTGCGATTCGGCGGCGAAGTTCACCACGTAGTCGGGCCGGTACCGGCGATAGATCGTCTCCATTGCCGCCGGGTCGGCGATATCGACCCGTTCGAAGCTCACCCGGTCGATCACCGGATCCAGGTTGGCCATATTCCCCGCGAAGCCGACGTAGTCCACCGCCACCACCTGCGCTTCCGGTTCCCAGCCGGACAGCAGGTGCACATAGTTTGCGCCGATGAAACCGGCAGCTCCGGTGACGAGGTAAACGGCCATAATCGCTGAGCCTAGCCCAGCCCCACGGATACGGCTGATATCTCGTGGTCGGTGCCTGTGGAGATCGCAACATCAACTACCACGGCCCCGACCACACCCGTCCACGAGCTACCCGCGGAATCGTTACTGGTTCTGTTGCGCCATCCATTCGCGGTGGTTGCCCCTCCAGATGGCAAGCAACAGAGTCCCGTCCTCGGGAGCCCGTCTGGCAGGACATACATCGAAATGGGTGATCCGGCATTCATCGGTCGGATTAGCACCACCCAAGTTGATCGCGGTGCCATCGCCCGCAACGCGCCAACGCTTGCCCGGCGGGATCTTCGAGGTGGGATAGAACCCCGGTTCCATCAGCAACCAACGGCCGTTTCTGGTGCGATGCCAGGAGCATTCGGTCTCGCAGTGCTTGCACGCCGTGGGTGTGCCTTCTCTGGCGTCGGCCACCGGTGCGACGCGTAGCTGGTCGACGGTCAGCTCGAGGTCGAGTTTCTCCGGCTCCCGGTCCGGGAACTTCACCGCCTCGTCCCAACACTGATCGCAGGTGACCGTCCGCAGCGGAACGGGCCTTTCCTGCGCTCCCTCGCTCGCCCCGCAGACGATGCACACCGAGTTGCTCACACGAAGATGGTTGCACGATCGCCTCGAAGGCCAACAGCTTTCAGAGCTATTGCCGATCCGCCCGCCTGAGCCCGAGCATGGCCCTGCAGGGCGCGATTACCTGTTCCGAACCGAGACACCAATGACGGACCCGGCGCCTCCTCGGTCGTCACGCCGTAATCGACGCATCAGATACCCCACCAGCACCGCCCTGCGACATCACCTTGAACACATCGACAACGCTAATCGAACCATCGCCACCCACACGTCGTGCAGCGGCTTCCGTGAACGTCCGGCAATCGGCATTACCGAGGGTTCGAGCGTGTCCTTCCTCGCAAACCAACTGATACGAGATACTCCACCGCATGCCGCCCCGTGCAACCGACCCCGTCGAGCCACACCTCGCCAACCGCCGGCCTCGACGGACCAACGGACCAGAAGCAGACTTCGAAATCATCCTCGCCGACGGAGCCGAGGCAGAGACACTCACACGACTTCAGGCCAACACCTTCGACGCGATCGCACGATGGCACGCGGTACAGCAAGGCGGCGGCACCACCCACCTATAGCTGAAAATCGGCTTCGATCACCAACCGGCCACCCGAAAACCGCGGGTCGCCAGCGTTCCCATGTTCGACGTGCCCCGCCGAGGGCACAGACAGTGTGCAGAACAGCGACTTGCAGGCCCCTGGCCATTCGGCCGACATCGGGCCCGCGATGTGCGGGAGTCGGAGCGCGCGGCGGAGCACGCCGATTCACTCGCTCCGACCGCTGCCGCTCAGTTCCTGAAGTCCCAGATTCTCGCTGCGCGCCCCGGCGCACTCACTGCCGCACTGACCACCGCGACCGGGGTCGCCGACCGCCTGACACCCGACGCGCGCACACGCGGCGAACTGGAAACGGTGGGCATGGCACGGCTTCAGGCCGGGTTCGCCGAGACCCTGGCCGGAGGCGACGCACAGCCGCATATCGATGAAGCCGCCGAATTGGCGAGCAGGCTGGCCGATGCACCGACCGGCCTGAGCACGGCGCGCAATGTGACATTCGGCCCGGCCAATGTCGCGCTGTGGAAGCTGAGCGCAGCCGTTGAACGCCGTGAGCCCGGCGCTGCGCTGCGCATCGTGGAGACCCTGAACCCGGCGGACCTGCCGAAAGGTTCACGGCAGGCCCAGTTCTTCGTGGAGTGCGGCCGGGCATACACAATGAAGCGGGACCACCGCGCGACGCTCCACGCCTTGCTGCGTGCCGAACACGCCGCTCCCCAGCATGTTCGCGGACTGGCGCCGGTGCGGGAACTCGTGGGTGCGATGCTGCGGGAGGCCCGGCGCGATCTGGCCACCGGAGAACTCGGCCGGTTGGCACAGCGCGTCGGCGTCGTACCCGCATAACCGGCCCGGACGAATTCGGCCGGCCAGCTCGCGGGTCCGCTATGTGGCGCCCACTCGGAGAAAGGGCCCACCAGCGGGGATTTGGCCGACGTGCCTTCGCCGCGACTGTGACCTCTGAGCTGGAGGGCAAGAAGGTCCCGGACCTGTCGCGATCGAGTTCGTTTCGAGCTCCCCACCTGTGGCCCCTGAGCGAACGCCCACACCGCTTCGGTGAGCTGCGCCGCAGTGTGCAGGACGTCACCGAGAAGGTTCTTACCGCCGGCCCGCCGCCATCGTCCGCCGGTTTCTGCTGCCGTCCCAGCACAAAGACCTGCACCTGCATGCGGATGGTCTCGACCGGCTACAGCCGCAAGCCCCGACGAAGCCGACGCGTTGTCGGTCGACGTCGCCGCACTCGACCAGGAGAACGACCGGCGTAGCCCGCGATCTCAGGTCAGCCCGGGGTAGCCGTCGTAACGCGCGGTGAGCGCCTCCAAATAGTGTCCGGCCGGATCCTCGAAATACACTCCCCGGCCGCCGTGGTTGGTGTTGATCTCGCCTGGCCTGCGCATCTGCGGATCGGCCCAGTACCCAATACCCCGGGAACGGATGCGCTCCATGATGTGGTCGAACGTATCGTCACTGACCAGGAAGGCGTAGTGCTGGCCAGGGAAATCGGCGAGTGAATCGGCGAAGTCGAGCACCCGGCCATCGGTCAGAGGCACCGCAACGAAGTGCCCTGCGTCGTGTGGCTCGGGCAGTCCGAAGATTTCGGTGAAGAATCGTGCGGACTCGTGTTTGTCACAGGCGGTGATGATCGTATGGTCGAAACGTACATCCACCGGTGCATGCGGCACGGGAAGCTCCTTGTTCTCGGGATTCGGAAATCGTGCTGCCGCAGAAAGGCGGGCCGCGGGGCCGCCATGCAATCGAACAGCAGTCGGGAGACTCGATCACCAGCCTGGGCGCCATATGGTTGGTTCCGCCGACCGGCCGACGCAAACCGACGCCGATAATCGCTGTTCGGATGGCCGCAATGTAACTGGCAATCGGTGGGTCACCGGTCCTTCCTGTCGACAGAGCGGAAGAACTCGCGGATATCGGTGACGAGTTCGGTGGGTGCCTGGAGGGCGGCGAAGTGGCCGCCTACCGGGTACTCGGTCCATCGGACAATGGTGTTGGCCGACTCGGCCAGGCCGCGGACAGCGCGGTCGCCCTGGAAGTTGGCGACTGCGGTGGGCACGCCCGAGGGGGTGGGTTTGCTGTCCCATGAGGCCCCGGATTCTCGGTAGAGCCGGGCGGCGGAACCGGCGGTGCCGGTCAGCCAGTAAGTGGTGACGTTGGTCAGGATGATGTCGCGGTCGATGGGCGCTCGGTCGGTGGATGTCGGGTCCCAGTCGACGAACCATTCCAGGTTCCAGGCCAGCTGGCCGGCAGGCGAATCGTTCAGGGCGTAGGCGATGGTCTGCGGTCGCAGCGCCATCTGAGTGGCGTAGCCGTTGTGCCCGTACCACCACATCTCGTTATCGAGCGCCTGCGCTCGATCCGCTTCCGGCAACTCGGCGAGTTCTTGCCCGGAACCGGTCGCGGCGCTCGCGAGTGCGTTGACGTGCACGCCGATGACCTTGTCCGGCGCGATCCGCCCCAAGGCCGGGGAGATCAGGCTGCCGTAGTCGCCGCCTTGGGCGCCGTAGTGCTGGTAGCCGAGCCGTCGCATCAGCTCTGCCCAGGCCCGTGCGATTCGGGGCACGTCCCAGCCGGTGTCGAGGGTCGGGCCGGAGAACCCGAATCCAGGCACCGACGGGGCCACGACATGGAACGCGTCGGCCGGGTTCCCGCCGTGCGACTGCGGATCGGTCAACGGCCCGAGGATGTCGTAGAAGTCTGCCGGTGTGCTGGGCCATCCGTGGGTGAGGATCAGCGGGGTCGCGTCCGGTTCGGGTGAGCGCACGTGCAGGAAATGCACATTCTGCCCGTCGATTTCGGTGGTGAACTGCGGGACCGTGTTCAGCTGCGCCTCGTGCTCGCGCCAGTTGTAGCCGCTGCGCCAGTACTCGACCAGGTCGATCAGGTAATCACGGTCGACCCCGTAAGACCAGCCGACCCCCGGCAGGGCGTCGGGCCACCGAGTACGGCCGAGCCGGTCGCTCAACTCAGCGAGTTCTGACTGTGGAATCTCGATACGGAACGGCTCGATCGCGAAGGATGTCTCGGTCATGCCCAGAAGCATCCACGCTGTATAGGACAGTTCTGGTCCTACATGTGCGGGACAATCGGTCCATGTCGGAAAGCACGCCCTCACGACTTCTGCGGCTGCTGTCGCTACTGCAGATACATCGGGACTGGACCGGGAGGGAGCTGGCCGAACGACTCGAGGTCACCACCCGCACCATTCGGCGCGATGTGGATCGGCTGCGGGAGTTGGGGTATCCGGTGCACGCGGCGATGGGGCCGGTCGGGGGATACCGGCTCGGAGCCGGAGCGGCGCTGCCACCGCTACTGTTGGACGACGATGAGGCAGTGGCCGTCACGCTGAGTTTGCAGGCCGACGCGACCGGCAATGTCGCCGGCATCGGCGAAGCATCGCTGCGCGCGCTGACAAAGGTACAGCGGGTGCTTCCATCACGGCTGCGCCACCGAGTCGACGCACTCCGCGATGCGGTGATCACCATGCCGCCCCGGCACCGCCTCGGCCCCCATGTCGACGCCGATTCACTCACCGCCATCTCCGCCGCCATCCGTTCCACCGAGACCCTGCGCTTCGACTACCGAAGTCATACCGGCTCCGAAACTCTGCGCAACATAGAGCCGCACCGCTTAGCGCACTGGGGCCGCAGGTGGTATCTCGTCGGCTGGGATGCCACGCGCGCGGACTGGCGTACTTTCCGCGTCGACCGAATGTCGTTGCGAACACCCAACGGCCGATGCTTCACCCACCGTCCGTCCCCCGACGGCGACGCCGCCGCCTACCTCCGCCGCACCATGGGTTTCGCGATGTGGCCGTACCGGTCCGTCATGCGCGTGTACGTCCCGGCCGAGGATCTGGCCGGTCGCGTCGACGGCATCGTCACTCCCATCGATGAGCACACCTGCCGCCTCGAAATGGGATCGGACTCCTATGCGCTGGTCGCTCGGGTGATGAGCATGCTGGACGTCGAATTCGAAGTCGAATCCCCACCGGAACTGGTGAGCCACCTCCAAGCCCTCGCAGACCGGCTCAACCGTGCCACAAGACACGAATAGAACCCGGGGTGAACCGTCGACTTTTCTGGGGAGCAGCGGCACCGACACCAGCGCCCGCCGCAGCCGAGCGATATCGATCCGGCCTTGGACCGCGGCCGGGGACTGTGGTTTCACGGGCTGGTCTCTGGTCAAGCCCCGGCCGGCAGAGAGGTTCCCTTACTGAGATAGGCCCCGCCACAGCCGAGAACTGCGGCCGTTATCGGTGCGTCCCGGTGCCGGCCGCCGCCTCGTCCGGCGAGACAGAGGACCGACAGCCCTCAGACGCTCTCGACCCGGGAGAGTGGCCGGGAGACGCGAGCTCAGGTCGGCGTGTGCGACCGCGCGCTCTTCCATTCGTACCGCGCTCGAGCGAGATCCACGCGTCCCTCTCGCATCGGCACACCTTCGGATTCGAGCAGGGCAGCGGCGTGCCCGCCGCGGCAGGCCGCCGGCGTGCCGTCTGCGCGCAGGACGCGCCACCACGGAACGTCGTCGGGCACTCTGCCCACTTCACGGCCGGCCTGGCGTGGCGAGATGCCCAGCCGGCGACTTATATCGCCGTAGGTCGCGACGGACCCCGGCTCGATCTCCTCCAACGCCGCGCACACAGCCTTGCTGAGATCGTCTGTCATGTCTCTCCCCGAGATCGGCTGGACGTCGTCAACCAGATGGGCGAGCGCCGGATGGGACGCGGGCGATACGCCCATCATCCGCCGACAGGATACGTGACGGTGCCGTCCAGCCCGACGACCGCGCCTCGGCTCAGCTGCGCCGCATCGATGTGGCCGGGGCCGAGGATGTGCCGCACGTCCCCGTCGTAGGCGAGCAGATGATCGGCGATGATCCGCCGGTGGCACCGCCACCACACCGCCTCCGAGCACATCACTGCCACGCATGAAACGCGCCCCAGCTCGCGCAGCGCGCAGAGGGCTCGCCGGAAGTCGTCGGAGAGCGCGTGGTCGGCATAGTTGTGGAAGCTGCGGTTCTCCCACCAGCCGTTGACCTCGAACGGCACGTCCCGGCTCATCGGGCGACGCCCGGTGAGGGCCTCCGCGCGCCGATACCCGATCCCCGCTCCGTCAAGTGATGTCGAGAGCGCGTCCTGGTCGAACTGGGGGTACCGAGTCGAGCCCGGGAGCCTGCGGACGTCGACGATCAGCTCGACACTGCTGCCGCGGAGCAGGCCGACGAACTCGTCGACAGTTCGGGTGGAGTGCCCGATCGTGAAGAAAGGATCACTCATCGACCAGCCGCAGGGCGCTGCCCTTGTGTACGGCAACGTGGTCGGTCTTGTCGCTCTTGATCTCGTACTGCGGATCGTCCTTCGACGCCCGGCGGGTGTGGCCCTTGTAGTCGAAATCCTCCGTGTGCACCTTCGTCACCGTGCCCGCTACGTGGCCCGCCTCCGAGTTCCACATCACGTGGTCGCTCACACTGAACCGATCAGACATAACGACCCCCTTCGTGGTCACTTCCATTGAAGCACTGTCGCAGGGTGGCCAACGCGGGCGTCCCCGTGACCATGTTCGATGCGCCCCGTCGAGGGCACAGCATACGTGCAGGTCAGGCGGGTTTTTTCTCGAAGCCTACCTCTCCGGCGACTCCCCTGGTCCGCAGCGAATCCGGTGCGTGCCGTACCGAGCCTCGTCGTCGCATCACCCAGATCGAGCACAGAAATCCGGCGTGGTACTCGGTTTGTCGCGGCCTTGCGAGTGCACAATCGACCCATACCGCGACCGTGTGCCACGTTCACACCGGCGGCTACGCGCCCGCCCCGGCGGCCAGTGCCGCGCGACGAGACAGCTCGGCGAAGGCGTCGCGCAGCGCTTGCGGGCCAACGACCTCGATCTCGGTGTCGAAGCGTGCCAGCGTCGCGGCGAGCGCAGCCCATGACCACGAACCGATCAGCAGTCGGGTTCGCCCTCCGTCGAGGGACTCGACGACTCCGTCCTCGGCGAACGGAGCAACGCGGGTGGCGGGCAGCGGGAGAATCACCTCGCCTCGGCATGGCCAGACGTCGACGCTGTCAGAGCCTTTGAAGCGGGCGGAGAGGAAGGCCGCGACATCGCCACCAGGCACTTCCCGGGGTGCGAAACGTGGACCGTTGGGGATGCGGAGGGTGATGCGATCGGCGCGGTAGGTTCGCCAGTCCGCGCGCTGGGGGTCCCAACCGATCAGGTACCAACGTCCGTTGCGGACCATGAGGTGATGGGGTTGGACCCGGTGCGGCGGTGGTGGATCTGCGCTGCCCGGATCGGCCGGCCCCTGGTAGTCGAACCGGATCTCCTCCGTGGAACGAATCGCGGTACTCAGGTCCACCAGGATCTGGGTATCGATTTGAACGCCGGCCCCGGCCACGCCGATGTCGAGCGCGTCGACTCGCCGCCGTAATCGGGAAGGCAGGACCTGTCGGACGGTCGCGAGGGCCCGTGCGGCGCTCTCTTCGATACCCGCCCCGCTCGCTACCGCGATCCGCAATGCCACGGCGAGCGCGACAGCCTGCTCGTCGTCGAACAGCAGCGGCGGTAGCTCGCTGCCGGCTTCCAGGCGGTAGCCGCCCTCGGGGCCCTTGACAGCCTGGATGGGGTAGCCGAGTTCGCGCAGGCGATCGACATCGCGGCGCACCGTCCGGCTGCTGACATCGAGCCGCTCGGCGAGCAGACCCCCTGGCCAGTCCCGACGGACCTGCAGCAGGGACAGCAGCGAGAGCAGGCGACGAGAGGTCGCCGTCGAATTCGATATCGGCATGGTTTCCAGATTGCCAGCAGTAGCGGACGTTCTCTGTCCTCTACCGGTGACAGTGTGAATCTGTCGCCTTCCGGCGGCGCGGAACCACTCGAAGGGATCACCATGACGGTCAACGCTGTTACCCACCTGAATTTCCACGGCCAGGCCCGCGCGGCCCTGGAGTTCTATCAGTCGGTGTTCGGAGGTCAGCTCACCCTCGCCACCTACGCGGACTTCGGAATGCCTGCCGAACTGGCCGGCGCCACGAATGTGGTGTTCGGTCAGGTCATCGCCGACAACGGGTTCCGGGTCATGGCCTACGACGTGCCGGGTCAGGACGCACCGGCGGCCGCGCCGGCGACCCGCCGAGAAAACGGCACCACCATCACCGAAGATCGGTTCTTCCTCTCCGTGCGCGGCGAGACCATCGAGGAGGTCGGCGCCCTGTGGGAGCGCCTGGCCGCGGGAGCGACCGTTGTCGAGGAGTTCGGCCCCGCGCAGTGGGCGCCCGCTTTCGGCATGCTGACCGATCGATTCGGTGTCACTTGGATCCTCGACGTGGCGGCCGAATACGTCCCGGCTTGAGCCTTGCTCCGGGGTGCGGTCGGATTCGGTCGCACCCCCGAGGTCGACCCCGGGCGTGTCAGCGAGTAATCGGCGCGAGGGTTGGCGCTGCGGTGGTTCGGCTCCCACACCGTCCCCGGCCGATCGCCGATGATCTGACCGGCCATCTCAACCCATGGTGACCCGAGGGGCAGGCAGGCCGCAATGGTGCAGGAAGGGACCGATTCTGTCACCCCCGCCTGGAGTTCCGCGAGCCGAACGCTGCCGATCCGGCGTGTGGAACTACTGGTGTGCGCGGACTCCGATATCCCGGGTGAGGTGGGTCGTCGCGGATTCACGGAACCGGGCGATCAGCGGGTTGGCGTCGTCGACACGGGAGGCCACGACGACACTGCAGGGTTCGATGCCGTCGACGGGGACGGTGGCGAGGTCCGCACGCAGCGTGCTGCGGCGGTCGTCGGCGGGCACCAGGGCGACGGCACGGCCATCGGCCACCACCTCGAGTTTGTCCTCGAAGGTTTCCACCAGCATGGGGCCGAGCGGCGCGGGGCCGCCGTCCGGCCGGGGGTCGAGTCGCCAGAAACCGGTCCACGCGGCCGCCATGCCGGCACAGGCGACCAAGGGTTCGTCGGCGAAATCGTCGGGCGTCACCGACTCCTTCCCGTCGAGGCGATGCCCCGCGGGCACGAGTAGCACCCGGGGCTCCTCGTACAGGACGGTCACCTGCAGATCATCGCTCGGGATGGGCAGCGGGGTGCGGGCCACGAGCACGTCGACCCGACGGTCGGGTAGGGCGCGGGCTTGGTCCCAGTCCAGGTGCAGGGTGCGGACATGGGCGTCGGGATGGCGGCGCTGCAGGTCGCGCAGCGCCAGGGTGACGACGAGATCTTCCAGGTAACCGATGACGAGGGTGCGCTGCGGCGCGGCGGCGCGGGCTGCCAGCGTGGCCCTGCGCGCCGTGTACAGCAGTTCCTGCGCCCGCGGCAGGAAGGCAGCACCGGCCGGACTCAGCGTGCTGCCCTGGGTGGTCCGCTCCAGCAGGCGCACGCCGAGTTGGCTTTCCAGGCGCTTGATCTGGCGGCTCAGGGCAGGCTGAGCGATGTGCAATGCCGCGGCGGCCCTGGCGTAGTTCAGGTGTTCGGCCACCACCGTGAAGTACCGCACCAACCGCAGGTCGAGATCCGCCGCGGAATCGACCGTGGTGGCGGGGAGGTCGTCGGGCATGACGTCCACGGTACCCGTGATGCCGCCGCGGCATCACGGGGTGCGAAACAGGTCTTGGACGCCCGTCTCGGACGGCGGTTGACTCGGAAGTGCCCGGCGCGGGATCGCTTCGCCGGAACCGAAAGACATCGCCGATCCAGAACAGGGAACATCGATATGGGCAAGTACGAGAACAAGAAGGTTGTGATCACCGGCGGCAGCAGCGGGTTCGGCCTGGCCAGCGCGCAACTGCTCGTGAACGAAGGGGCGCGGGTGCTGATCACCGGACGTGACCAGGCGCGCCTGGACGCCGCACGCGAACAGCTCGGCGAGCGCGCGATCGCGGTACGCAGCGACGCGGCCTCCGTGGCCGCGATCGAGGAGCTGGCCGACCGGGTGAAGAACGCATTCGGCTCGGTGGACGCGCTTTTCGCCAATGCCGGGGTGAACGGTTTCGCACCGTTCGAGGCGACGAGCGAGGAACTGTTCGACCAACTGCTGACCATCAACACCAAGGGGCCGTACTTCACGGTGCAGAAGCTCGCGCCGCTGCTGGCCGAGGGCAGCGGGGTGGTGCTCACCACCTCGGTCGCCAACGTGTTGGGGCTGCCGATGCTCAGCGCCTACGCGGCCAGCAAGGCGGCGCTGCGTTCGGTCACGCGTTCGCTGGCCCGGGAACTGCTCCCCCAGCAGATCCGCGTCAACGCGGTCAGCCCCGGACCCATCGACTCGGGAATCCTGGAGAAGTCGATGCCCCGGGAACAGGCCGAGCAGACCAAGGCCCAGATGGCCGCGGACAACCCCATGCTGCGCATGGGCACGCCGGCCGAAGTCGCCGCGACCGTAGCGTTTCTCGCCTTCGATGCCACGTACACGACAGGTGCCGAACTGGCCGTGGACGGTGGTGGGTCGCAACTCTGAGGCGCTGACGGGGCCACCCACACGAAGGCGAGATGATGAATGCGAGTGCTGGTGCTGGGTGGGGCGGGCGAAATCGGCCGGGCCGGTTCGCCGGTCACGGCGCTGGGCTCGGCCGACCTGCCACCCCTGTTTGCCCTGGCCACCGGGACGCTCGACTCGGCTCCGGCCACGGTCGGCGTGGCCATGGCCCAGTTCCCCGGACTCACAATGGCCGCAGTAACGGGCATCCCTCTGGCGTCGGAACGCTGCTGCGGCATCGTGTGGGGAGCACCTCGGGCAACACAGAGTAGGTCGCCTCGATACGCCGGCCATCCCATTACCTGGGGCGGAGCTCTGGAGTATCGGCCGGCCCGATGCGGCGAATCGCCGGCCACAGCTGCGCCCACGACGCCGTCAGGTCCTGGCATAGGAACACCCGGGTGCCGTTCTCCTGATTCTCTATGCCGTAATCGTTGTGCACGACGGCGGCCTCGGTGAGCCGTCCGCAAGCCTGTTCGGTCCACGCCGGGACTTTCGAGGGTGCATCGGTACCCATGACGACGACCGTTGTGTACCGCTCGGGAGGGGGTCCCCACCAGCCGTACGCCTGATGCCCACTGTAAACAGGCGGAAATCTCGTGTTCTGGGCGGAGAAGTCAGGACCGAACTGCGCTATCGCACCGGCCTGGCCGTAATTGTCCGCCACCACAACAGTTTCGGTGCGCACCTCGACCGGTAGCCGGTCAACGACCTCGGCGACCGTGCGGCCCATCTCCGGCCAGCCGATCTGTTCACCGATTTCCCCGTTCACACCGACCACCGGGGTATCCGCAAGCACCGGCACCGGCAGAATCGGCAGCGAGAACACTGCTGCGATCGCGGCCGAAACGGCAACCAGCAGGCTCACCGCCGGTGTGCGTAGTTTCCGACCACCGGCGGCAACCCATTGTGAGACGGCGACACCGGCCGCGGCCAGCAATGGTGGGTAGGCGTCGACCAGATAGTGCTGCTGACCGCTCGTCACCAGAAGTAGTCCCAGCAGAGCGAGGAACGCGACACCGAAACAGCGCACCCCGGGCCGTTTCAGCAGCCACCACAGGCCGGCGATCCACACCGGCAGCAGCAGCGGGCCGACGATCACGATCTGGTAGGCCACCAGTTCCCAGCGGCTGTTGTCGGCGCTGATCTCGGTTGCCATCTGCCACTGCGGCCACCCGTTGCGGGCCTGCCAGGCAACCGTCGGCGCCGCAATCACCGCCGCCAGCCCCGCCCCGACCGGCAACCATAGGCCGCGTAGCACCTTCCGCGGACCCATCGCGACAACAGCAGCAACCACGATGACTGCGTAGACGGCGAGGAACACCCGGTTGAGCAGCCCGAGCCCGAGCACGCTCCCGGCGACCGCCCACAAGCGCCGATCACCGGTACGCACCAGACGCGCGACGAGGAACACGAGCGCGGTGGCGAACGCGATATCGAGCGTCGCCGTCGACAGGATATGGCCGGAGACCAGCACCAGGACCGAGCTCGCCGCGATCGCCGCGGCGAAGAATTGCGCGCGGCGGTCACCGCCGAACTCCCTGGCGATGAGGCCGATCAACACGATCGTGACGGCCGCCGCCAGCGCCGCGGGAATACGCAGCGCCGGCAACGAATCCGGCGCAAGCTCGTCGGCGAGGCGGGCCAGCAGGGGACTCAGCGGCGGATGATCCGGATAACCCCACGCCGGATGCCGGCCGGATTCGCGGATGTAGAACTCGTCGCGATGAAAGCCGTACCGCTCGGAGCACACCATCAGCATCCCGAAAACCGCGACCGCAAGCACCATCAGCGGCCAGAACTCGCCACAGGCAGTACGAAAACGGTGACGCGGGACCATGTCCGACTCGCTGATGTCACTCACCCCATGATTTCGACCCACGTTGTTCCATTGGTGAGCTGTCAGTTCAGCCATCGGTAGCCGCCGATCCTGGTTGCTCGATGCCTCAACGGATTTCCGGCGCCGGCGAGCTCGTCCGCCCTGCCGGCAGGAGAGCACGGTGCAGTGCTGTGCGGAGGGCCTGCCGGTCCGCGGTGTCCGGGTGGGGCGATGCGGTTGCCCAGGCGACGTAGCAGTCCGGGCGCAGCAGCAGTGCGGTGGGTAACCCGGGTCGGGGGCGTGCGGTGACGATATCGAGTTGGTCATGCCATTCGGGCAGCGATTCCGCCAAGCCCGTATCGCCGGTCAGGTCGAGCAGCAGTGGCCGTGCGTTCCTGGTCAGCTCGGCCAGCCGGACGGACCCCTGCGGAGTGAGCAGCTCCATGTCCGGGGCGAACCGGCCGATGAGTGGATGGGTATCGGGTCCGCCCATGTCGTAGCGAATATCGGTGCCTGCGGTGAGGGCGGCGAGACGCTGCACGGTGTCCCGATCGCGTAGCAGTTCGGTGAACAGTTCGCGCAAGGCGGTGACGTCGCTGCCCGGGCCGATCAGTGCGGATTGCGCCTGGGCGTAGGTGACCATGCGGGCGGCGGCTTGCCGGCGTTCGGTCTCGTAGCTGTCCAGCAACCCGGCCGGGGCGCTGCCGCGGAGGTCTGCCGCGAGTTTCCAGCCCAGGTTGGCCGCATCCTGCAGGCCGAGGTTGAGCCCGGGACCGCCTCCTGCGGTGTAGATATGGGCGGCGTCGCCGACCAGGAAGACGCGACGGTCCCGGAATCGGTCGGCGATTCGGGTGTGGCCACCGCTCAGTCGCCGCAGCACGTGCAGTCCCATGCCGGCGGGCGGACCGAGTGGTAGGTCGGCGGCGAGTACGCGGTGGACGCTGGCCCGGAGTTCGTCGAGGCTCATGGAAGCGCCGGTCTCGGGCTGGTCCCACTCGACGGTGCTGATCAACGGCGGATGACCGGGGAACGGTGCGTAGGAGAACCCCCCGTACTCGGTGCGCAGTGGCAGGAACGGCTGGACGGTCCCGTAACCGGGCACGGTCAGCGCACTGGTCGCCGGGTCCACCCAGTCGGCCGGGACGGTGGCGTGCGCCGCCCGGCTGGTCGCGCGGTCGTAGCCGACACCGGGGAATCCGATGCCGGACAGTTTGCGGATGCGGCTGTGAGCCCCGTCCGCGCCGACGAGGTAGCGGGTACGCAGCCGGTAGGTTCCGGACGGGCCTGCGACGTCCACGGTGACCGTGTCGTCGTCTTGCGCCAGGCCGACGACCTCATGTCCGCGCCGGATCTGGGCGCCGAGTGCTACAGCACGCTTTTCCAGGACCTCCGTGATGCGATGCTGCGGGACGGGCAGGCCGTAGATCGGGCTGTTGTCGAGCAGGCTCAGGTCCAGGGCCATCGCGGCGAACATGAAGTACGTGGAGTTCGGTTGCGGCGGTATCGGACTACCGCTGAGCTGCTCGTAGAGGCCCCGCCGATCCACCAGTTGTACGACCTGGCCGAGCAGCCCGTTGGCTTTCGGTTCCTCGCTCGCTGTGGCCAGTCGCTCCAACACGAGCGGGCGCACCCCGGCCAGGCCCAGCTCGCAAGCCAGCATCAGCCCGTTCGGGCCGCCTCCGCTGATCACAACGTCGACGGTCATCAGTGTCTTTTCTCCGTCTGTTGTGCTGACGAAGCCGGTGTCGTAGCTGATGCCTTTGCCTTTCATCGGCCCGGTTCCTGTCGATCGGGTGCGAACGCCAGACTAGAAGATAAAACTGCGTGCACGCAACTTTGCGCACACGCAGTGAAGGTGGGATGCTGAGACGGTGACGACACGACGGACAGGCTTGCGTGAGCAGAAGAAGCAGGCCACCCGGGAGGCGCTGCGCGCGGCGGCACTTCGACTGGCATTCGAGCACGGGCCGGACAATGTGCGCGTCGATGACATCGCAGCGGCCGCCGGCGTCTCACCGAGGACCTACAACAATTACTTCGCGAGTCGTGAACAGGCGATCGTCGCCGCTGTCACTTCCGAACGGGAAAGACGGATCGCAGCAGCCGTGGCCGGCCGGCCCGCCGCCCGCCTCGCCGACGCCGTCATCGACGCGATCGTGGATCAATACACCACCCAAGGCGAAACCGATCGCGACGCGCTGCTGCTGATCACCACCCACCCCGCACTGCGCACCGCATTCGTTCATGCCCCCAGCGCGATCGAACATCCCCTCGCCGACGCAATCGCCGAACGCATCGGCAACAACGACCCGTACACCGCCCGCGTGCTCGCGGCCGGCGTGGCCGCCGCGGTGCGCGTAGCCCTCCAACAATGGTTGCAGCCCGCCGGCACTTCCCCGGCGATCAGCGGACTCGTCGTGCCATCCGGCGCGTTACCGGATCTACTGCGTTCCGCACTCACCCCACTGGCCCCCGCACTCGATGCCGCCGAGAAACGGCCGGCCCCCCGGGAGCAGTGAACTCCGAAACCATGGCTACGCCTGGCTACAACCAGGCTCAACCTCAGCTCGCCGACGCCAACGCCCTCCACGGCTTCCTGGAACGCGACCGAGACCGCGGAGCGGCGCATTCGATTCGCCGATGCGCCTCGGAGGTACTGATCCGCAACAGATCACTCAACAGCTCCGCCGTATCCCGGTAGCCGGTGCCGGCGGCGAGACCACGGCGCTCGGCCTCGGCGACCGCGGCGACCATGGCCGCACCCAGGCGCCGCCGGTGGCGCTCGGTTTCGACCAGCGTGCGCAGCAAATCGACATCGGCCAGGTCCGACCATTTCCGCGCCGGTGCTTGCGGTGCCAGTGCAGTCGAATGTGTGTTCACCCCGCCGACCCTACCTCATGAATAGAACGTATGTTCGACAAATCGACTCGACTGGATATGTCGTGTCCGGGCAGCCGCAACGCACTCGGCACCGGCACCGGCACCGGCACCGGCACCGGAGATCATCGGACAACAGGCGGAACGCGGCATACCGGCCCGCGACCGCGACCGGAACCGGCAGGGCCCCGAAGGACGACCCTCGGCGAACTACCGGCGGTTCGTCCCGACCCAGGACCGTAATCACCGTTACGCTCGGGCAATCGGCAGTTCACCGGGCTTGATCAGCAATAGCCGGTAACAGGAGCGCAGCAGCACATCGCCGGGAAGCGCCGGGCAAACTCGCCGGAGATGAGACGAGGTGGAGGAGGCCACGATGTTCGAGGCGGATGTGCTCGATATCGCACAACACGCATTCACCGGCGACCTGCCCACCGAATCCCGAGTCGGCGAGCTCATCACCGAGGCCCACCGACGCTATACCGGCCTGCACGACGGACAGGTCGCCGACTACATCCCGATCCTGGCCGAAGCAGACCCGAACTGGTTCGGGCTGACGCTTGCCGGGACGGACGGCAGTACTCACTCGGCAGGTGACACCGGAATCGCGTTCTCGATCCAGTCGATTTCGAAGGCCTTCGTCTTCGCACTCGTCTGCGAGACCTACGGGCACCAGGCCGTACACGAGCGTGTCGGCGTGAACAATACGGGGCTGCCGTTCAATTCGGTGATGGCCGTCGAACTCAACGCCGGCAGCCCGATGAATCCGATGGTCAACGCCGGCGCGATTGCGACGACGGCGCTGATGCCCGGCGCGACTCCGGCGGAGCAGTGGGAGAACATCCGCACCGGCCTGTCCCGCTTCGCGGGGCGGTATCTCGAACTCGACGGGGTGGTCTATCGCTCCGAAATGCTCACCAACCAGCGCAACAAGGCGATCGCGCGGCTTCTGGAGAGTTACGGGCGCCTCGACACCGACCCGCTGGAGACCGTGGATGTCTACACCCGGCAGTGCGCCCTCGCCGTCACGGCCACCGACCTCGCGGTCATGGGCGCGACCCTGGCCGACGGCGGAGTCAACCCGGTCACCCGGGAGCGGGTGGTCTCGTCGGAGGTGTGCCGCGACACCTTGGCCGTGCTCGCCTCGTGCGGGCTCTACGAACGATCCGGGGAATGGTTGTTCGAGATCGGATTACCGGCGAAATCCGGGGTCGCGGGCGGCATCGTCGCCATATCGCCGGGCAAGGGTGCGCTGGGCACATTTTCACCGCGGCTGGATGCGGCAGGCAACAGTGTCCGCGGGCAACGCGCCTGCGCCTACCTGTCGCGGGCCCTGGGCCTCAATCTCTTCGCGTCCTCCGTCCACCAGCCCGTCGCGGCCGCCTACCGCGACAGCGCGAAAGGAGCCTGACCGTGCCGGACACCACCACCGCCGCCGAACCCGACCTGGAACGGCGCTCGTGGGTACCGATGATCGGACTGTTCCTCGCGCAGGTACTCATGTCGTTCAATGTGGCCGCGCTCCCGATCTCCCTGGGCGGCATAGGTGAGGACTTCGGGGTCCCGCCGACCGTCGCCGGCTCCACCATCGTCGTCTACGGCATAGCCGTTGCCGCACTGGTGATGACAGGCGCGAAACTGGGCCAGCGCATCGGCTGGCTACTCATCTTCCGCGTCGTGGTCGTCGTATTCGCCTGCTCCTCGCTGATGATGATCCTGTCACCGAGTATCGAATGGGCCATCGGCGGCCAGGTGCTGGCGGGCGCCGCCGCGGCAATCATCGTTCCGGCGCTGGTGGCGCTCATCGCGGAGAACTACACGGGTGATCAGCAGGCGACAGCGGTCGGATCGCTCGGTTCGGCCCGCGCCATCTCCGGTGTGAGCGCATTCCTGATCGGCGGCACGCTGGGGACACTGGTCGGCTGGCGCCCCGTATTCGGTGTCACGCTGGCCATCGCGGTCGCCGTCTTCGCGCTGAGTTTCGGTCTCCGCACCGATGAGGGCGACCCGAATATCCGCATCGATATCTTCGCCTCGGTACTGATCGGTTCCGCGATTGTCGTACTCACCCTGGGGTTCAACAACCTGAACGCGTGGGGCATCGTCTTCGCGAAAGATGCCGCGCCGTTCTCGATTCTCGAACTGTCACCCGCGCCGGTGCTGGTCGTGGCCGGAGTGATCCTCGGTCAGCTGTTCGTCATGTGGACCAGGCGGCGGATGCGTCAGGGCAAGGTTCCGCTGATCGATCTCAGCGTGCTGGGCCGTCCCACCGAACGTGCCGCCATTTACGCGATGTTCGTCATCGTGGCCATGGAAGCCGCGGTGAACTTCACCATCCCCACCTACATCCAGGTGGTGCAGGGACATAGCCCGTTCGATACGTCACTGGCGATGATCCCGTTCAACCTCACCGTTTTCGTCACCGCGACACTGATCGTCCGGTTCTACAAGCAGTACCCGCCGCGCGTGATCGCCCTCTTCTCGTTCGGCCTGACGACGGTCGCGTTGATCTGGCTCGCCTTCGCGGTCACGAACAACTGGGAAACCGTGCCGACGATCCTGGGGCTCATCGTCTTCGGCATCGGGCAGGGCGCGCTGGTCACGCTGGTGTTCAACGTTCTGGTCACCGCCGCGCCCAAGGAACTCGCCGGCGATGTCGGATCGCTGCGGGGTACCGCACAGAACCTCGCTTCGGCAGTCGGTACCGCCGTCATGGGCGCCGTGCTCGTGACCACGCTGAGTTTCGGCGTGACCCAATCCGTGGAAGAACACCCGGAACTGCCGCCGGAACTGGCCGCGCAGGTGGACCTCGACAACGTCAACTTCGTGAGCAACGACGAATTACGTGCCCTGCTGGAGCAGACCACCGCCACCCCCGAACAGATCGACGCCGCCGTAACCCTGAACGAGGAGCAGCGGCTGCGCACCCTGAAACTCGGTTTCCTCATCCTCGCCGGTATCAGCGCCGCGGCCGCACTGCCCGCATCACGACTGCCGAAATACCGGCCGGGAGAAATCCCCGAACCCCACTGACACGCTGCCTTCGCGCACCTCGATGACAAGAGTGCCGGTCACCCTCGAGCCGACGGGTGGTCTGTCCGGTGCCGGATGGCTGTCACCGACCCTGGATAATCGTTGGTGTGCGCATCGAGATCCTGGGTCCGCTGCGGGTTGTCGCCGACGACCAGAGCATCGGTGTCGGCGGGGTACGGTCGCGAGCGCTGCTGATCCGGCTGGCGCTGGATGCGGGCCGTGTGGTTTCCGCACGGACGCTGATGGAAACGGTGTGGCCGGAAGATATTCCGGATCATCCGGATGCCGCTCTCCATTCGCTGGTGGCAAGGTTGCGGCGGGCGCTGCCCGAATCGGCGATGCTGCGCGCAGGGAAGGCGGGATACCGGCTGGATGTTCCCGCCGAGACGGTCGACGCCGTACGTTTCGAGCGGCTGGCCGAGGAAGGCCGCCGCGCCCTGGGGGCCGGGCGCTACGCCGCAGCCCAGGAACTGCTGACCGAGGCGCTGGGGTTGTGGCGGGGCGAGCCGCTGGCCGATATCGCTCATCTGCCGTTCGCGACCGCGGTGGCCGCGCGGCTGGACGAACTGCGGCTGGCTGCCACCGAAGACCGGATCGAGGCGATACTGAGCGGGTCGTCCCCGGAACGCGCCCTGCTATCGGTGGAGCTGAATCAGCTGATTGCCGCCAACCCGCTGCGGGAACGTTTACGTGTCCTCCTCCTTCGTGCATTGGTTGCCAACGGCAGGCAGGCGGAGGCGCTGTCCGCGTACGAGGACTATCGCACCGTGCTCGCAACGCAATTGGGTACCGATCCCGGATCGGAACTACGCGAGCTGCATATGCGAATACTGCGCGGAGACACGGAGCGGTCGCACGCCCGCGGAAACCTGCGGGCGCCGTTGACGAGTTTCGTCGGCCGCGAGGCCGACCGGCGTCAGATCGGCCGACGGCTCCTGGACCATCGGCTGGTGACCTTGGTCGGGCCCGGCGGCGTAGGTAAAACCCGCCTCGCCACCATGACCGGTGCCGGGCTGGATATCCCGGTCTGGCTGGTCGAGTTCGCTCCGGTCACACGTCCCGGCGAGGTGCCCCGCGCAGTGGTGGCCGCCCTCGGCCTGCGGGACTCGGCGGATGCGATATCTCGTCTGGCCGACACGCTCGCGAACCGTGAGGCAGTGGTCATCCTCGATGGCTGCGAGCATGTGGTCGAAGCGGTGGCACAGCTGGTGGCAGAGCTACTCGGCCGTTGCCCGCGGCTCCGGGTACTGGCCACCAGCCGGGAACCGCTCGGCATCACCGGCGAGGCACTGTTCGCGGTAGCGCCGCTGGAAGCGGGTTCCGCGGCACAGCTGTTCACCGATCGGGCGCGGGCCGTGCAATCCGATTTCGTGCCGAGCGACTATGTCGATCGGATCTGTCGCCGATTGGATTACTTGCCGCTGGCCATCGAAATGGCCGCCGTTCGCCTGCGGTCGATGTCGATCGAAACCCTCGCTGCCCGCCTGGATGACCGATTCCGGCTACTGACCGGCGGCAGCCGCACCGCACCGCCCCGGCACCGCACATTGCGGGCCGTAGTGGAGTGGAGCTGGGACCTGCTGACCGACGTCGAACGCGCCGCGGCGGACCGGGCAGCCGCCTTCCCTGGGAGCTTCTGCGGTGAGGCCGCCGAACACGTCGGCCTCACCGCAGACATCCTGCATGCCCTGGTCGATAAATCACTGCTGGAGTACGCGGGGGGCCGATATCGGATGCTCGACACCGTCCGCGAGTTCGGTATCGAACAGCTGGCAGCCACCGGCCGCCTGGCCGCCGCTCGCTCCGCCCATGCACACTACTTCCTCGAGCTGGCGGAACGGGCAGAACCGCACTTGCGCGGCTCCGGACAACTCCCGTGGCTCACCCGCCTCGATGCGGAGCGGCACAACATGAACGCCGCGATCGCGTTCGCCGTGGACGGCGAAGATACCGATACCGCCGTCCGATTGGGCGCCGCACTCGGTCAGTTCTGGACCGTTCACGGCGATCACGCGGAAGCCACCCGGAAACTGGGCGAGATCGTTTCGATGCCCGGTCCGGCCGCGACCGAGGCACGACTGCACGCGCTCGCCGCCTACCTGATCAACGCGATCTTCGCAGGTAGTCTTGCCGCCGCCGCGGCCACCGTGGAAAGCCCCGGCGCCGCCCACGATCCGGCCGCTGGTTTCATCGGTGCCCTGATCGCCCTCGCCGCCGGCAACACCGATGACGGATTGGCCACGCTGGAACCGCATGTGAAACACCCCGACCCATGGACACGAGGGATGCTGTGGTTCATCCGTTCGCTGTTGCACGGGGCAGCGGGCCAGGCCGACGCCGGCCGACTGGCTATCACCGCAGCCGTTGAGGGGTTCCGCGGTTGCGGTGAGCGATGGGCGTTATCGCTGTCGCTGATGTCGCTGGCAAGTGCGTTGATCACTGCCGGTGACACCGTCGAGGCCCTGGCCACGCTGGACGAGGCGGCCCTGGTCGCCCGTGAACTCGGCACCCACGACGGGCAGCAAGCCTGGCTTGCCATGGTCCGCATCGACGCCGGAGATGTCGATAACGCCCGCAAACAATTGTCGGAGGTGCTCACCCGGGGCGCCTCTCCGCACGAGATCACCCTTGCCCGGATCTCCCTCGCCGACCTGGCCCGCCACAACGGCGACCTCGCCGAGGCCGAACAGCACCTCGGCTACGCCGCCGACGCCACCGATCCACCCGAGCGCGCCTTGTACGCGGCCGGTGCGGGATATCTCGCCGCGGCTACCGGTGATTTCGCCGCCGCCGCGCGCTATCTGCGCGAAGCGCGAGACATCGCCGTCGGACTGCCCGATATGCCGATGTTGGCCCATGTGGCAGTCGGGATGGCCGACGTGGCCCACCGGCGCGGCGAGCACGAGCGCGCGTCGGAGATTCTGGGCGTGGCCCACGCATTGCGGGGTGGCCCGAACTCCGGTAACCCCGACGTCGCGCGGTTGGCGCATACCCTGCGCGAATACCGAGACGAGTACGAGCGTGGATGCCGCCTGGCCCCCGCTACCGCAACGGCAGAGGTCCAGGCATACTGACCGCGCCCGCTGTCACGGCCGCGCGGCCTTCTCGCGTTTCGCCAGATACTCGGCGCGACAGCCGCGGCAACAGAATGCATACAGCTCACCGTCGATCTCGACGGTGGCGGTGTTGTCGTCCAACGGTACGAGCACTCCGCACATCGGATCCCGCAACGCCTTGCCCACCTCCAGATCGTCCCGGTACGGATCACTCAACATCTCGACGAGGTCTTCGGACTTCACCATCTTTCCGAGCATCCCGATGCTCCCCTCCGAGACACCGAGGACATGTACCTGCACCGTCGGACGCCGGTAGGGCAGGTCCCGATCGTCGAACTCGTCGGAGACGATTCGGGTGGCGTAGGAGATCAACGTTTCGCTCATATCCTTGCGCCACGGTCCCGGAACGTGAATCCGGACCAGGCAGTGCGGAGGATCCTGCTCGGTCAGGGAATGCTCTCCAGCGACCCAGATCTGCGGCTCGTGCACCACCACCTGAAACATCGACGCGAATACGGCCGCCGAACGGGGAGCCATCTCGTCTCCGCCGCTGTCGGGGTCACCCGCGCCCAACTCGTGGATCGTGCCCAGGCGCCGGGCTACCCGCAACCGTTGTGCGGGGTCGAGCGCACCTTCGGACAAGAATAATTCGATGAACATCATCGTCGATCACCTCCCCCTGCAGCCTCTCGAAGCTGCCTGCCGGATGGCTGTCGAACCACTGCCGCCGGCGAGGGGATCGGCCTTCGCGACGTCAGCGCGAGTAGTCCCGGAAGGTCATTACACCGCCGACCAGGAAAACCATCACCGCGAGGATGTAGACGGTGACGCGGAACCATGTCGGCCCGTAGTAGCTGACCGCCATCGCCGCACCGAGCGCCGCGAGAATCAGTACCACCCCGTACAACGGTGTGCGCTGCTCCCTGTCAACCATTCCTCCAGTGTCCGCCGGTGGCGTCCGGGTAGCAATGAAGATGCCACAGATCGTGACCTGACCTGCTGTTCCACGCTGGACCCGCGCCTCTGGAGACTGCCACAGCGTTCGCGGTTCAGCTGCGGTCGTCCGGCCAGTACACCGCCCAGACCAGCACGAGCACCGGCAGGCCGAGCACCACCAGCCATCCCAGACCGATCACCGGCCGATACCTGCTGTCGACCAACGAGCGAAGGACAGGCGAGGTAGCACCGTCTCCACGTCGGCGACGCCCATCACCCGGTTCAACTCCAGCGGGCCGAGGTGCCCCGGGGCCGGCATGATCACCACATCCGCCGCCGCATTGCGTACCTGATCGGCCACGGGTAGCACCGAACGCACATCAGGCCACATCACCCGGTAACCGAGCCGCCGCGCCAACCGCGCTACCTGCGCGCGGTCCCAATCCGGCGCAGTACTCACATCGTCGTCGACCCATCCGAACGCGATCGGCTCCCCTTGCTGCCGCATCGTGCCTCCCCTGCCTCCATGGTGAATGTGGAATGCATCCACCGCCACAGACATCGAGGTCAACCAGGCGGCGGGCGGCGGCAAGCATCACGCCAGGACACACGAATCCTGTTCCCCAGTGGAACAATGCGATCAAGGCGTGGGAACTCGACGGGGAAAGTGCAGGCACGATATGACCGACGAACCGGAGACCTACATCGGACAGCGGGTGCGCCAGATACGCGCACGGCGCGGTATCTCCCAGCAGATACTCGCAGACCGGGCCGGATTGAGCCGATCGGTGGTCGCCAAATACGAGGCCGGAATACGGCCGGTCGATTCGCGCCGGACCTTGCTCGCGCTGGCCGGCGCACTCGGCTGCACGCTCGGTGATCTCACCGGCGGCGACGACCGAATAGACCCGGCCATCAGTGCATTTCACCGAGCCGTGCCGGATATCGAAACCGCGCTGTGGACACAGGGAAATATCACCGACACCCGCGCGCCGCGCACCCTGGATCAATTGGTGCCGGCCGTCGACCATGCATCGGCGCTACGACATGCCGGTGATTACGCAGCACTGGGCCCGCTGCTGCCCGAGCTGCTGACCGACGCCTATCGCCTAGCCGACGCCGGCAGCGCGCAGGCATGGGACCTCCTGGCTGCTGCCACCTACGGCGCCGCGTCTGCGCTACGGCAGCGCGGACACGGTGCATTGGCCTGGACGGCGGTGCAGGAGTCCGAGCGGGCGGCGCGGCACGCCGATTCACTCGCGCCGGTCGCTGCCGCCCAGTTCTTGAAGAGCCAGATTCTCGCCGCGCGCCCCGGCGCCCTTACCGCCGCGCTGGCCACCGTGAGCGATGTAGCCGAGCGGCTGACACCGGAGGCACGTACGCGCGGCGAACTGGAAACGGTCGGGATGGCGCGCCTACAGGTGGGGTTCGTTGAGACGCTGGCCGGGGGCAACGCACGGCCACACCTGGAAGAGGCGGCGGAGATCGCGACCCGGCTGCCCGATGCACCCGACGGTCACAGCACGGCACGCAATCGAACATTCGGACCGGCCAACGTCGCTTTGTGGAAAATGAGTTCCGCCGTAGAGCAGCGTGACCCGGCGGAGGTGCTACGCATTGCCGAACACCTCGACCCGGCCGGTCTGCCCAACAAAGTCCGCCACGCGCAGTTCTTTGTGGAACTGGGCCGCGCATACGCGATGAAAAGGGACCACCTCTCAGCGCTACACGCACTCCTTCGGGGCGAACACGCGGCTCCCCAGCAGGTACGTGGACTGGCGCCGGTACGCGAACTGGTGGGCGCAATGCTGCGGGAGGCGCGCCGCGACCTGACCACGGGAGAACTCGGCCGGCTGGCACAACGGGTAGGCGTAGTGGCGTAAACAGGTATTCGCGTCATCGCCGCCTGACGGCATATTCGGCACCCGCTCTACCGGAGCCGGCTCTGCCGAAGTTCGGTGCTCGGCCGGCTACCGCACAGATCAGAGCCGGTACGCCAATCTGGCCGAAGGGCATTCACCCGGGCGCCGTCGAGCAGCGGACATCATGGACAGCAGCTGGTCCGGCGGCTACATACCTGCCGCCCGGTGGACATCCGACGCCACATCCCGGCCGTCGGCGGCGCAGAACCACCACAGGTAATCGGCCCGGTTGCCGCACGGGCCAGAGCCTGTGTGGCAACCGGGCCGATGGCATTACCCGCTGCTGTCAGGCAGCGGACATGGTCGACAGCATCTGCATCAGCTGCGCCATACCCGCCGCTTCGTTGGCCGAAGAGCCCGGGGCGATCGGCAGATCCATCTGCACCGATTCAGCGGACGGGGTGGCCGGCTGCAGGGGCAGCCCGGTGTCGGCATTGGCTTGCGCGGCACCGGCTACGGCGCCGATCGCGATTGCCGCGACGGCGATGCTGCCCGACAGAACACGTTTCATCGTTTATCTCCCATTGATCTTTCCGCGGTGGCGGATTCCTCCCGACCCGTTCCCATCAAACTCGGTCGGCCCGGTGTCAGGCAAGCCACTCCGGTCATCGCATGACCCCGGTGTGTCCGGTGGAGTAGCGGCCGGGTTGCGGCCACACCGTCAAACCGTGCGGCCCCTGGCCGACCGGGATACGAGCCAGTAACTTCCAGTCGACGATATCGATCGCGTAGACCTCGTCGTGTTTGCGTCCGGACACCCAGAAGGTCCGGCCGTCGGCGGAGAGATTGCCCATGTCAGGACTACCACCGCCCGGCAGGAACCATTTGTGCACGAGGCCGTTGGCGGCGAAATCCCATACCGAGATACTGCCTTCGTCGCGGTTGGTGATGAGCATCTGTTTGGAATCACGGGTTACATACAGGCCGTGCGTACCGGCGCCGGTCGGGATGAACCCGGTGTTGTCGAAGGTCAGTGCGTCGAAGGTGTAGAGACCGCCCGCGTGCATATCGGCGACGAAGAAGGTGCGGCCCTCCGGGGAGAGTTTGACGTCCTGCGGCATTCCGTGCCGTCCGTGCGGTAGATCGATGGTGCGGACCAGCGTGCGCCCGGCGATATCGATCACCGACATCCGGCCGGCGAATTCGCAGCTCGCCAGGGCGAACCGGCCGTCGGCGGTGAAGTCCATATGATCGACCCCGGCGCAGTCCGGGACCGGGAGGGCATGTTTCTTCTCCCAGGTCACCGGGTCGTAGAAGTCGAGCGATTTATCCGCCTCGGCAACGACCAGCGCGTATTTGCCGTCGGGCGTGTAATACATGTTGTACGGATCGCGGACCGGGAAACTCGTGCCCGGCTTACCGGTTCGAGGATCGATCGGCAGCAGGCTGCCGCCGCCGATCGGCAGATCGTTGGTGACGTACAGGGTTTGCAGATCGTAGGACGGCACCACATGCTGCGGTTCCACCCCACCGGCCGAGAAGGTGTCGATCACTCGGAAGGTCGCGGGGTCGATCACCGAGACATCGTGGGATCGGCTGTTCGGCACATACACCAGTTCGCGCTGCTCGGCGACCGCCGGACTCAATTCCCGGTTGGCCGCGTAGATATCGTCGAAGCGCAGCGGTGGAGGCATCCCCGGCAGCAGATTCGACATATGTTCCGGTGGCGGTGGCGCGGCCGGAGAAGTTGCCGGGGTCCGGCTGGATTCGTCCGTCGATACCGCCTGCCCCGAAGAACAGCCCGTCACCGCAACGAGGACCGCAGCTGCCGCGGTGAGCCGGACCGAATGGTCACGCCGCAGGGTGGTTACTGACACCGATGTCCTTTCGTCCTGCCGAGTGTGTTCACCAGGTCGAAAGGAGATGCCTCGAGTCAGAGTCTCTTCCGGGCACATCGGTGGTAACACTCGAGCGCAATATGAGACAACAGTTCGTGCACGATTTCCGCATCCGGAAGCGTAGTGGAGAAATGGGACTGCTGTTCGAGACACGGGCATCGGATTCGCCGTGGGTGGAGTCGGTGTGGATCTGCCGGAGCGAACAGGTCACCGAGATGACCTCGGTGGCGACCGAGACCTGGGGGCTGGTGTTCTGGGAACAGGAGGGTCGCCGCTTTGCGGCGGTCACCGGACCGGAGAGCCGTACCGGTACCGCACCGGTGCCCGAAGGCGCGGAGTTCGTCGGTATCCAATTCGCGGTGGGGACATCACTGCGTACGACGGCGACGACCGCCCTGGTGGACGGTGGGATCGCACTACCCGAGGTGACCGGCCGGACCTTCTGGCTCGACGGCGCCCACCGCGAAACCCCTCGGGCCGACGACGCCGAGGCGCTCGTCGCCCGGCTCGTCCGGGAGGAAGTCGTGATCCGCGACCCGCTGGTCGCGGCGACACTGGCGGGTGCGCCACCGGCAGTCACCGAACGGACTCTCGAACGACGGTTCCGGGCGGCGACCGGCCTCACCCAGGGCGCTGTCCGGCAGATCGGACGCGCCCGCACGGCCGCACTCCTGCTGACGTCGGGCGAGACACCCGGCGATGTCGTCGGCAAGCTCGGTTACTACGACGAACCCCATCTCGCCCGCGCGCTACGCCGGTACGTCGGCCGGACCGCTCAGGAATTGCGCACCCGGGCCGGTGGCGCGCTCGCGCTCGATCCCGGTCAGTGCGCGACCTCGTAGACGAGTTTGGCCACTCCGTTGGAGTAGGTCGCCGAGTCCCGCAACCGCAGCGTCTGCTTATCGCGGTCCGACCGGGCGAACAGGCTCTTCCCCGCTCCGAGGAGCACGGGGAAAACCAGCAGGTTGTACCGGTCGATCAGATCGGCGTCGGCGAGGCGGCGAGCCAGTTCGGCACTGCCGTGGATATAGATCGCACCGCCGTCGGTCTGCTTGAGCTTCGCGACATCGTCGGCCGATCGCAGGATCGTTGTGGGACCCCACCCGTCGATCAGCGCATCCTCGCTCAGACCGGCCGAGACAACATATTTGGGCAGGTCCTTGTAGGCGGCGTGATCGTCGGAATCGCGCCAGACCGGGGCGAACGCCTCGTAACTGCGGCGGCCGAACAGCAACGCGGTCGTATCGGCCAGTTCCTCGGCTTTGAGCGAATACGCTTCGGGCACGAACTCGGTGTCCATCACCCAGCCGCCGCTGCGGTGCCCCTCGGCCGTACCACCGGGCGAGTCCACGACGCCGTCCAGCGACATGAAACCCGTGTAGACCAGTTCGCGTGTCATCAATTCCTCCAGGGCATGGGCATCGGATTCGGGCTGCCACCAGCCTAGGAAGAGCCGCTGCCGATGTCTTGGACGAAACCGACACCACCACTCGGCCGGGTCTACCCGGGGACGACCGGCCGGGCCGCTCGGGGCGAACCACAGTGGCCGGCCGAACGCTTCGGGGCAGCGTGGGACCCGCTGCCGGGCTGCGGTGTGGCGGAGGCCCGGTTGGCGGGGCGAGGCCGGACGCGGCGGGCGGTAGGCCGGTCGCGGCGCGCCGGGCCGTCGGCACGACGGGGCCGTTCGGCACGGTTCAGGAGGCGTTTACCGGCTCCGAGGTCGTCATGATCGGTACCGGCGGCGCCGAGCATCCGGGGTTGGTACGGCAGGGCCGGGTCGAGCTGATGTTCGAGGACGGTCACGGTCTCGGGGACCGCGAGTCGAGCGTCGGCCCGTAGATCGGCAGGACCGGGGCGGGAAACCTCCGCCGGTACAACGGCAGCGCGGGTGCTCGGCCGAATCGACTTCCGCATGCTCAGGGCGATCATCGCGGTGATCACGGCGACCACGCCGCAGACGAGTGCCTGATTCGTCAATGCGACGGTGGCCACCTGTGCCGTATCGGCACCTGATTCCCGGTCGCCGCCGAAGAGTCTGCCCAGGATATCGCCGAGCGCGGCTTTCAGTTCATCGTGCTGTTCGGTCATCGCGCGCAGCTCCGGCGCTTTGCCGTTGACATGCAGCAGCGCCGCCGGGACGAGTACGGCCTCGACCGCACCGGCACCGACCATCGCCGGCAATCCGATGCCGAAGAGCCGGTAGGAGCATGCAGCCGCCAGGGTGATCACCGCGGCCGCGGCGGCCAGGATGCCCCACAGCCCGCTGATGGAAACGACGCTCTCGGTGAGGCGTTCGCCGACGCTGCGGAGCCCGGAAACGGAGCCGTCGAGCCGGCCGAAAGCATCCGCCTGCACATCACCCTGTGGACCGGATGCCGTCAGCCAGGGCTGGAACAGCAGGATCAGGGTGAGCAGACTGAGCGCCGAAACGGACCAGAATTTCCACTCGGATGGGAATTGCGAACCCGGTCGATCGATATTTCCGACCCTGGGTTGTGGTGAGTATTCCGACGTATTTCTGGTCTCGACCCTGTGGTCCACCGTTTCGCCTTACCGCGCGAATGTCAGGGGTGCGGCATCGCATCTCGCCGCATCCCCGATGAGCCCTTGCCGCCCATCGACTTTCCCCAGACTAGAACACCACACCCGCAGGTCAAAGGTCGTTTGGGCGATAAAGAGAGCTGTGCCACAATACCTTTCGGTAACATAGCCGCGCGCCGATCCAACCATAGACCGGGCCATTCTTGTGAATTAGCTTGAAACAAGCGATATTCGGCACCGAATCGGCGCCCGACCGCTTCGCAACCCCGCACGTTCGTTGTGACCGGATACACGAACGGCACACCTTTCATATTTCGTGAGCGGGCACACCGCCACAGGAGCTCACCCGGCCGACCACTGCGGCCACTGCTCCACCGAGCTACCCACTGGGCGCCTACATCCGGCGGAGACTGTTCAACAGCGGCCGCTTTTATCAACCATACGGTTGACTAAACCTGCGCAACCGCTCTACCGTTGTAGTCAACCAAGTAGTTGAGGAAAGGTCTTATGGACGAATCCGGGGAACAGCTCAACCGCGTATTCGCGGCACTGGCGGACCCGACCCGGCGCGCTCTGGTGGCCCGGCTGGCGGCGGCGGACGCGACGGTGAGCGAACTCGCCGAGCCCTACGAGATGAGCCTGCAGGCGATCTCCAAGCACGTGAAAGTCCTCGAGGACGCCGGGCTGGTGACCCGGAGCAAAGAAGCCCAGCGGCGGCCGGTGCATCTGGACGCCGAGATATTCGACCTGATGACCAAATGGATCGAACGCTATCGCCGCACCGCGGAACAGCGCTACCAGCGCCTCGACGCGGTGCTGGCTCAGATGACCGACGACGAACAACCGCGGGTTTTCCCGCCGAAGGAGGCATCATGACCACAACCGGGTACGACACCAGGATCATCGCGGACGAGAAGGTCCCCACGATCGAGATCATCCGGGAGTTCGACGCGGAGCCCGCCCAGGTGTTCCGCGCGCATATCGACCCCGCGCTCTACGCACAGTGGGTCGGCCCGCATGCGCTGAGCACGAAAATCACCCGGTGGGACGCCCGCACGGGCGGCGCGTGGGCCTTCGCCAGCGAAAGCGACGGCGTGGAGATCGCCGCCTTCTACGGCAGTTTCCACGAGGTGCGGCCGTCCGAACGAATCGTGTGGACATTCACCTACACCGGCGAACCGGACGGGGTCGCACTGGAGACGGTGACCTTCGAGAAGGTCGGCGAGCGGCGCACCCGGTTGCGGACTGTGAGCGTTGTCGCGGATTTCGAGACGCGCGACGGCATGCTGGCGAGCGGGATGGACACCGGAGTGCGCGAGGGCTACGACAAACTCGACCACCTGCTGGCACCGGAGTCCGCACCACCCGCGGTCGCGGGGCCCGCGACCCGGCACTTCGAGGACGCGGCCCGGTTCACCGCACTCGTCGAATCCGCCTCGCCCGGGGATTGGGGACGCCCCAGCCCGGTGCCGGAGTGGACGGCGCTCGATATCGTGCGGCATCTGGTCGAGTGGTCGCGCGGGTTCCTCGGCGGCGCCGGAATCGAACCGGCCGCCCTGGATATCGCGAGCGACCCGGTGGCGGCATGGAAGCGGCACGTCGCCGATATCCAGGGCATTCTCGACAATCCCGCCGGCCGGGTACTCAGCAACCCGCACACCGGTGACCAGCCGGTCGACCAGGCGATCGATAACTTCTACACGCCCGATATCTGGATGCACACCTGGGATCTGGCGAAGGCCCTCGGCTACACGCCCGACCTGGGTGAGCAGCGCTGCCGCGCGGCACTCGAGGGGATGGCACCGATGGACCGGATGCTGCGGGAGAGCGGGCAGTACGGCCCGGCCGTGCCGGTCGGCGAGAACGCTACGGCGCAGGACAAGCTGATGGCCTTCATCGGCCGGGATCCGGCCTGGCAGCCGCCCGCCACCGAGTCCTGACAGGGGCGCCCGGGGACCGGAATCCGACGCGACTTTCCTCCCCGCGCACCCGAGGGCTCGGCCGAGGTGGTAGCGGTACGCTGCCGACCATGGCAGCCGAATCGAGCCCGCCGGCCGATGAGGGTTCTCTTCGGCCGGTGATATGGGTGGGTGCCGCGCTCGTCATCGCCACGCTCGGCGCCCGGACCCATCCATTCCATTGGACGGCAACAGCCTTGATCGTGACCATTGCCGGTGTCGCGCTCGGGTGGGCCGCCCGCCGGCCGGCCGAACCGATCTCGGCGGGACCGCGTATGCGGAATGGTTTGCTGCTGTGGTCGTCTCTACTCTCGGCGGTTTCGGCCTGGGAGCTGTTCGCATTGTCACGGCAGGAGTTGTGGAACGTCCCGGATCAGGCCCATCCCACCTTGTCCACACTGCTGGACCCGGCGCTCGAACAGGGTCCGGGCCGCTGGGCCGGCTGGCTGATATGGCTGGCCGCCGGGTGGCGGCTGCTGCGATGACCGACCGGGCGCTTGTTCTCGCCGGGTTCGCGGTGCTCGCTGTCCTGGGTGTGCTGGCGGAGCTCACGGCGCGCCACTCACAGCGCTGCACCACTCTCGGTGAAACCCTCCGCTTGTTGCTACGGTCCCGCGTGCTGCGCATACTCGTCATCCTGGTGTGGGCCTGGCTGGGCTGGCATTTCCTGGCCCGGTGAACGGGTGCCACATCCGCACAAATATGCGCTGACCAGGCTCGATGCAGTCAGCGCCCGGTGGTAGCGTTTTTGTATGAAGCTCGGTACCCGACCGGCGGGCCGGCCCGGTATGGGCGAACCGATATCGCCGGACCCGGTGCCGCCATGACGGTCACGATTGTGCTCGGTGGTGACGTCATGCTCGGCCGTGGCGTGGATCAGCTCCTGCCGCGTCCGGGGCATCCGGGATTACAGGAGCCGTGTGTCCGCGATGCCCGGCGCTATGTCGAGCTGGCCGAGCAGGCCAGTGGGCCGATCCCACGGCCCTACGGATTCACCGGGCCCTGGGGTGAGGTGCCCCGTATTCTCGACGAACTCGCGCCCGACGTACGGCTGGTCAACCTGGAAACCGCCATCACCGCGGACGGTAGTTTCGCGGCGGGCAAAGGGGTCCACTATCGCATGCACCCGGATAATCTTGCGGCGCTGGCCGCATTCCGGCCCGACGCCTGCGCTTTGAGCAACAACCATTCCCTCGATTTCGGTATCCGCGGACTCGCCGACACCCTCGAGGCGCTGCCCCGCGCGGGTATCCGCGCCGTCGGCGCGGGCGCGAACCTCGCTGCCGCGCAGCGGCCGGTGGCGGTACCGGGTCCCGGGGGCCACCGAGTACTGATCGCATCGATATCGACTCCGTCCAGCGGTGTCCCCGCCGGCTGGGCCGCCGGCCGCGACCACCCGGGAATCTGGGTGATCGACCATCCCTCCGCCCGGCACGCCGAGGAGGTGGCGGCCCGGTTCGCTCCACTCGCCCGCAGTGGCGATCGCACCATCGTGTCGGTGCACTGGGGGCCGAACTGGGGCTATGGAACCGGTCTCAGCGAGCAGGAGTTCGCCCATCGGCTGATCGACGCCGGCGTCGATATCGTGCACGGCCACTCCGCGCACCATCCCCGCGCGATCGAAATCTATCGAGGCAAGCCCATCTTGTACGGCTGCGGCGATATCGTCGACGATTACGAGGGGATCGGCGGCCACGAGTCCTACCGGCCGGAACTCCGGCTGCTCTACCTCATCACCCTCGATCCCGGCGGTCCCGCCGAAGTGCGCATGCTGCCGCTGCGCATCCGGCGTATGAAACTCGAACGAGCCGGGCCCGCCGACACCCAATGGCTGAGAAGCACGCTCCGCGATATCAGCGACCGGTTCGGTACGCGAGTCGGCACCGGTCCCGACGGTCTGCTGACCGCCTCTCGGTAGCCGTACCGGGAGCGCCCATACCGCCGGGCATCGGTGGGAGACGACCGGCGACCCGCGATTCGTCCCCTCGGGCATCTCACCGCCCGGTGCGTTCCCGGCCGGCGTGACCGCGTCAGGACCGTGGGCCCGGCCGGGCTCGCGGAGCGAGCATGCTCAGCCCACGGTATGAATTGTGCCGGGCAGCCGGCTCGGGTCGGTCAGGGACGGGTCCGGCTGCCGGCCCGAGGACGCCCATTCGGCGATGGTCTGCTGTACGGCAGGTGATTGCATCCCGGAGGGGTCCATGTAATAGGCCGCCCGCCGCATGGCCTGGGCGACCGCGGGATCGGTCGTGGCGGCCGCAACGGCGAACGCTTCGCCCGCAACGGCTTCCGGTGCCGGAGGGGTGTAATTCACGAACTCGGCGCCGGGAAAGAACGAGTCGGTGTTCGCGGCCATGGCGAAGGCGTAGTCGGTCCACGGCGCCAGCTCGGCCGCGAACTTCTCCGCGACACCGGTGACCGAGCCGTCCGCGGACGCGACGACCTGCGCGAGCAGGGAAGCACCGATGGCGGCGATCGTCATACCCTGCCCGTAGATCGGGTTGAAGGCCGCGACGGCGTCGCCGATGACGACGAATCCCTCGGGCCGCCGGTCCAGCTGCTCCCACAGCCTGCGCTGATTACCCGGCATTCGGTAGGTATCCGGCTCGGCGACCAATTCCGCGGCGCGCACGGCCCGGCCCAGGAGGGGGCTCGGGGCCTCGTCCAGGTAGTCGAGCAGTTCCGCGTACCCGGCCGGCGGGTAGTTCTTCGACATCCCCATGGCGGCCACGACATGCTGACCGTTACCGCAGGGCAGAATGGCCCCGCCTTTGAGATGCCGGGGATTCGGGGTGGCAGCGATTCCGCGGAACCCGTCCGGCAGCGTGCCCTCGGGGAAACGGACCACCATCGTGGCGTAACCGAGGTACGGCCGCACATGCTGTTCGGCCGGTGGTGCGTAGCCCAGTTCGCTCAACCAATTCGGCGCCTTGGATCCGCGGCCGGTTGCGTCGACCACAAGATCGGCGTCCAGTTTCTCGCCGTCCACGCCGGTCACCTTCACTCCGGTGACCGCGGTCCCGTCCGGCCCGGCCAGCAGCCCGGTGGCGATACCGTGCACCGCGCGCACCTCGGGCAGGGCCAGCACCCGCCGCCGCAGCACCCATTCGAAGGCCGGCCGGAGAAACCCGATGACGTCCATGCCACCGGCGACCCGGGTCGCCCAGCCCAGCGGGTACAGGACCGCGATATCGCGGTCGATCTCGTAGCGTTCGCAACCCTGCTCGAGAAGTTCGTCGCCGAACCCGGGGAGCAATTCCTCGATCCGCGTCAACCCGGCCGGCATCAGCTGATGCACCTGATTGCCCTGCGGCACACCGCGGCGCATCACGGCACCCTCGGAGAGCTGATCCCGTTCGACGATCGTGACGGTGTCGAAGGTCTTGCTCAACGCGGCGGCGGAAAGCAATCCGGCGACACTCGCGCCGAGTACCACGGCATGGGAAAGGGACATCCGAAGCCTCCGAGACAGATTCGACATCACAGACACGGCCACCGACCCGCCGCGCCGACCCCGGTGGCATGCCGAAGTCACGTTCGCCGACCGTACCCGATCCGCGCCGACCGACTGTATGAAGTCGTGTACTGCGCTACAGAACCATACTGCAGCGCAACGACATTCAGCGACCTACCCACCCGAGTTCGCCGCGGACCGCCGGAGGTCGCCGCCGCGCATTAGTGTGTCGAGGAGAATGTCCGGCGAGCAGGGAGCAACGATTTGAGCACCTATCCGGGCGGGTGGCCGCCGCCGCAGAGCCCGGGGCCGAACCGCCGGCTTCTCGTCGTGCTGCTCCCCTTGGTCGCCGTGCTGCTGGCCGGCGCCGCGGTCGGCGCCGGGTTGCTGGCCCGCAACGCGATGGCGGAGACGATCCCCGGTACCGCAGCGGCCGTCGGTACCGGCTCCGGCCCCGCGAACGTCCTGGCCGACGGCGCGGTCCGGATCGGCGAACCGGACGCCGAGGTGACCGTGCGGGTCGTCATGGACCTGCAGTGCCCGTTCTGTAAAGCCTTCGAGGACGCCAACGGCAAGGTGCTGGAGGACGCCGTGCGCGTGGGCACCGCGGCGGTCGAGTACAGCGTCATCTCCTTCCTCGACCGCGCCAGCACTACCGAGTACTCGTCGCGCGCGGGTAACGCGTCGTTCTGTGTCGCGAACTCGGGACTGGACAGGTACCAGGCCTGGCTGGCGGAAATGTTCGCCGAACAGCCGGCGGAAGGCGGCGCCGGCCTGCCCGACGGCGAGCTGATCGCTATCGCCGAATCCACCGGCTATCCGGATTCCGCGGTGGCGGAGTGCATCACCGAACGCCGGTACGACACCTACCTGCGTACAAAGACCGACGAGGTACTCGCCTCCAGCGTCAACGGCACCCCCACCGTCTACGTCAACGACGAGGAAGTCACCGATTCCGAGGCCCTGCTGGGCCAGGACGGCCTCGCCCCGGTCATAGCTGCCGCCCGCTGAGCGAATCGTCGTACAATAAGTCGTACGACTTCGAGAGGACGTCGCAATGGCCAAAGCGCTACCCATATCCACCGTTCGCCAGAACCTCTTCGGGCTGGTACAGCAGGTCAACGACGACCACGACACCGTGACCGTCGTGTCCAGGAGCGGCGAGAACGCCGTACTCATGGCCGAAAGCGACTACAACTCGCTGATGGAAACGCTGTACGTACTGCGTACCCACGGCGGTATGCGGTTGCTCCAATCCGCCGAGGACGCCCGCGCCGGCCGCACAGAAGCCCACCCACTCGTCGACCCGGACGACGAGTGATGCCCGGCGACCGGAAACTCACCTTCACAACCCAAGGCTGGAAGTCTTACACGAGCTGGCTCGCTACGGACCGGTCCGTGCTCAGAGGCGCGAACAAAATGATCGACGCCGCCCTGCGCGATCCGTTCGCCGGAATCGGCAAACCCGAACCACTACGGCATCAGCTCGCCGGGCACTGGTCGCGAAGGATCACCCAGGAGCACCGGCTGATCTACTTCGTCACCGATACAGAAATCGTTGTGGTGCAGGTGGGCTCACATTACGAATGCTGAACACTCGAGAAAACCGGCGGGCCCGATGACCCGACGACCCCGCGTAGCGAGGCGAAAGCCACCACACGCTTCCACTGGCCGACTCGGCGGCGGCAGATATCCGGGTCGCCCGTGCGCTGAGCCCTGGGAATGATTCCCAGGGCTCGCCCGTCCGGCTTCACCGACGCGGCAGGAACAACGCAGGTACCACCGCGAGCGCCATCAGGATCGGCGCGATCAGGTAGGCACCACGGAATGCCTCCGCCAGGGCAGGCGCGAGTGCCGCGTGCGCGGCGGGATCGAGCCCGTGCAGCGCTTGCAGACCCCCGGCGATCGGCAGCAGGGTGGAGAGCACCACCGCCACCACCGCCGTGCCGATGGCCATGGCCGTGGTGTTGATCAGGTTCACGGTTGTACTGCCGCCCGCCTGCTGCTCGGGTGTCAATGCGCGGGTCGCGGTCGTGATGGCGGGCATCATCGTGCCCCCACCCCCGGCACCCATCAGAAGCATGGCCGCGCAGAGGCCCCAGTAGGATGAATCGGTGTCCAGCTGGGCGCGGAAGAGCAGGAACCCCGCTATCCCGACCGCGATCGAGAACGGGAGATAGCGGCCCGGCGGGAACCGGTCGATGAGCCGGCCCGCGACCTGCATCGTTGTTCCGGAAGCCAGCGCGAACGGGATACCCAGTGCTCCGGCCATCAGCGCCGATTCACCGCGCACCACCTGGAAGTACAGGGGCTGTAGCAGCATCGCGCCGAAATAGCCCGCCGCGAACAATCCGAGCAGCACCGCGGCGGCGCCGACTTCCCGGCGGCGCAGGATCCGCAGGTCCAGCAGTGGCTCCGGGGCGGTGAACCCGCGGTGCACGAATACCGCCACCAGGACCGCTCCGAGTACCAGCGGCACCACGACCTGGCCGAAGGGGAAGCCGCCGCGTTCGCCCGCGGCGGTGACCCCGTAGATCAGCAGGGCCAGGCCGGGCGACATGAGCGCGACCCCGACCGTATCGATCCGCCGCCGCGGTTGCGGATCGTCGGCCGGGAAGACGCGCAGGGCGAGGAGCATCACCACCGCGGCGACCGGAACGTTCACGAAGAACATCCAGCGCCAGGACATCTCGTCGATGAGGTAGCCGCCGAGCACCGGTCCCGCGAGCGGACCTACCAGGATGGCCAGTCCCATCGTGCTCATCGCGCGACCCAGCCGCTCCGGGCTCGCCGCCCGCAACAGCACTGTCATTCCCACCGGCATGAGCAGCCCACCGCCGAGACCCTGGAGTACCCGGAAGGCGATCAGGGATTCGATGTTCCAGGCCGCGCCGGCCAGCAGGGAACCGATCGCGAAGATCGCGACCGCCACCAGGTACAGGCGTTTCGCCCCGAATCTCCCCATCGCCCACGCGGCCACGGGGACCACCCCGGCGACTGCGAGCGCGTATCCGGTCGATACCCATTGGATGGTGGCCAGCGGCGCCGCGAACTCGGCCGAGAGCCGATTGATCGCCACGTTGACGATCGTCTGGTCGAGGGTGGCCATGATCGAGCCGACCACCAGAACCAAGGCTACCGTCATCGGGTTACGGGCCGCCGGCTCCGGCCGGATGCGGGCCGTTGCCACACTGTGCCGCATCACGACCCTCACTGCCCGTAGGGCCGGGCGGCACGGGCCGCACGAAGCGCCTCACCCCACCAGACCAGCTGATCCAACAGAGTTTTCGCGGCCGTCTCGGCTTCCGCGGTGGCGATCGGGTCATCCTGTGCGGCGCTGTTGCGCCACGGATTGTGGAAGCTGACGGTATCGCGCACGGTGACCGCGTGGAGCTCGGCGAAGACGCCGCGCAGGTGTTCGACCGCGCGCAGGCCACCCGAGATCCCGCCGTAGCTGACGAAGCCGACGGGTTTCGCCTGCCATTCCCGCCCGTGCGCGTCGATGAGGTTCTTCAGCGCCGCGGGATAACTGTGGTTGTACTCCGGTGTCACGATGACGAAGGCGTCCGCCTCGGCCAGCGCGGCCCGGGTTTCGGCGGCTCCAGGGGTGGATGCACCGAAGGTATGTGGCAGGTCCAGTTCACCCACGTCGAGTACGTCGACCGTGAGGTCCGGTCGCGCGGTCGCCTGTGTGTGGAACCAGTCGGCCACGGTCGGCGCGAAGCGGCCCTGCCTGCTGCTGCCGATCACGAGAGTCAGCCGCAACGGTGCTGCGAGGGCGGTGGTGCCGGTAGTTGTCGTGGTCATCGGTATCTCCCCTACTGCGTTCGGCGGCCCCGTCGGCCACCCGCAGACCACCTTGCTTCCTCAACTATTGTTGAGGTCAAGCCTCCGGCGAAAGACCCTGGTCGCCCACGGCCGAACACCCGTATCAGCGGAGATGTCAGCCCGCCGTCAGTCCGGTATCAGCCGGCCCGGCGACTGTGTGTCCATGAGTAGTTCAGCAATCGCGGCCTCGGGGCTGCGGAAGGCGTACGGGGACAAGACCGTCCTCGACGGTATCGATCTGAATATCGGTGCCGGCACGATCTTCTCCCTGCTCGGCCCCAACGGCGCGGGCAAGACGACCACCGTCAACGTCCTCACCACCCTGCTGCGGCCAGACGGTGGCACAGCACAGGTGGCGGGGCACGACATCACCACCCGGACTCGGGCGGTGCGCGCGGCGATCGGAGTCACCGGCCAGTTCGCGGCGGTGGACGATCTGCTCACCGGGGCGGAGAACCTGGAGCTGATGGCGGATATCCATCGGCTCGCGGGAGACGACCGCAAACGAGTGGTCGGCGGGCTGCTGGAGCGGTTCGGCCTGACCGAATCCGCGGGCAAACGCGCCGCGACCTACTCCGGCGGTATGCGGCGCAAGCTGGATCTGGCGATGACGCTGGTCACCAAGCCGCAGATCGTTTTCCTGGACGAACCGACCACCGGGCTGGATCCACGCAGCCGGCGCACCATGTGGGAGATCGTGCGGGACCTGACCGACGAGGGCGTAACGATCTTCCTCACCACCCAGTACCTCGAAGAAGCCGACCAGCTGGCCGATCGCATCGCCGTCCTCGATCAGGGCCGGATCGTCGCCGAGGGCACCCCGGACGAACTCAAGCGCCGGATCCCCGGCAGCTATATCCGGCTGCGGTTCGACCACCTCGCGGACCTGGATGCGGCGGCCCGGGCACTGCCCGGTTCCACTCGCGACGACGAAACGCTCGCCTTGCGGGTGCCGGGCGACGGCGGTTCGAAATCGCTGCGCCGCCTATTGGACCGCCTCGACGAGGCAGCGCTCGAGGCCGCCGAGGTATCCGTGCACACCCCCGACCTCGACGATGTCTTCCTCACCCTCACCGGCCACGCGACCACGGAGGTCACCGCACCATGAGCACGCTCACCGCACCCCTGGCCGATTCGTCGATCATGCTGCGCCGCAACTTCAAACACATCACTCGCAATCCGGTGACGGTGTTCAACGCCGCCTTCATGCCGGTCGTGATGATGCTGATCTTCGTCTACGTCTTCGGCAGTGCCTTCGATGTCGGCGGCGACTATATCGACTACGCGACACCCGGCATGCTGCTGCTGGCCGTCAGTTACGGACTGTCGGGCACTGCGGTGGGGGTGAGCTCGGATATGTCGACGGGCGTCATCAACCGGTTCAAAGTAATGGATGTATCCCGCGGCGCGGTGCTGACCGGCCACGTCGTGGCGACCGTTCTCACCAATGCGGTGGCCATCGTGGCGATCTTCGCCGTGGCGTTCGCGCTGGGATTCCGGCCGCCGGCGAGCGGGCTCGACTGGCTCGGCGCGATAGGCATCCTCGCGGCCACCTCGTTCGCGGCTGCCTGGCTCACGGTCGCGCTGGGTATGGCGGCGAAAACGCCGGAATCCGCGGGTATGGGTGTGGTGCCGCTGCTCATGCTGCCGTTCGTCAGCACCGCGATCGTACCGGCGGAGAAAATGGGTCAGGGCGTACGCCAGTTCGCGCAGTACCAGCCGTTCACGCCCATCATCGAATCGTTGCGTGGATTCCTGGCCGGCACCCCGTCCGGCGGTTATACCGCCGCGGCGCTCGCTTGGTGCGCCGGGTTCGCCGTTATCGGATACGTCTGGTCTCGGGCCACGTACAACAAACGGGCCTGACAGCCGGCCGTCGCCGTCAGCGAGTGAGCGCGGTGGTGGCCAGCTCCCGCCAGTCCGCTTCCGAACCTTCCCGCATCGCCTCGGTGAACTCCGCTTCACCGAGGCGATCTCGCACTGTCTGTTCGATGCGGGCCGCGTCCGGTTGGGAGCGATCGGGCACACCGTAGACCACCGCGCTCACGGCGAGCAATCGCGCGGCCTCGGCATCGCGGCCCGCGCGCAGCGCCCAATCCGCGATCCCGACGAGCACCTGGGCGACCAGTAGCGAATGACCGGCCTCGGTTGCCGCCCGGAAGGCCGCGGCATGATGTTCGCGCGCCTGCTCGAGATCGGCGCCGAGGTAGCCGCGCAGGGTGTGGACGGCCGCCGCGAACTGCGGCATCTCGGCTTCGCCACCCGATACGGTTGTCGCGATATCGATCTGTTCGAGGGCCTGCTCGGTATCACCGCTCCAGCGGAACAGCTCCGCCCTGGCCAGGGCGAGTTCGGCCAGCGCGAACGGCCAGACCACCCGATTCGCGCGGCGCTGCGCTTCGGCCACGGCGGCCGCACCGGCCTCGGGATCGCCCGCCAGCCAATACAACTGGGCCTGACGCGACAGCAACGCCACGATATCCTCGGCCGAACCTATCTCGGCGACCACGGCGATGCTCTCCTCGTAGAGTTCGCAGGCCGAGACGAATTCGCCACGGGTGGCACGCCGGTTCGCCAGCTCGGTCAGCGCGAACGAGATCCCCCACCGCTCCCCTAACGCCCGGAACTCGGCGAGCGCCCCTTCGAGGTAGGCGTCCACCTCCGGCCCGTCCTGCCCGACCACGATCCGCATCTTGCCCATCTGCAAACGGGACAGCGCGCGCACCCAGGGGTCGTCATCGGTGAGCAGCGGTTCGAACGCGGTCGGTAGCGCCGCCGGCCCCTGCAACATGGCTTCCAGCGCATCGATGAACGCGAGCGTGGGATGGCCGGCCCGGATATTCCGGCTGAACCGGTGGGCTTTGCGAATCCACTCCCCCACCTGGACCGCGTCATTGCGGCCGGAGCTCAGGAAATGCGTAACCAGCCCATACACCAGTGCGCGGGTCGCATCGTCGATATCGGCGGGTTGGTCGGCGACCGCCGTGAGCAGCTCCTGACCTTCGGCTTTGTGCCCGCCCAGCCACCAGTACCAGCCTGCCGCCCCGGCGAGCCGCAGCGCCCCGGTCGTATCGCCCGCCGCGAGCGCCGTGCGCATCGCCGTCGAAATATTGTCGTGTTCGGCTTCCAGTACAGCGAGCCATTCCAATTGCTCAGCACGCCGCAGATGCGGTTCCGCGGTATCGGCGAGACCGGTGAAGCAGGCGAGATGCGACCGGCGCACCGCCTCGGCTTCCCCTGACTCCAGGAGCCGTTCGTGCGCGTACTGCCGGATCGTCTCGAGCATCCGGAAACGGGGCTGGCGCTCTCCCGCAGCACTCGGCACCACCGGCCCGCTGCCGGGTGCGTCGCCCGCTACTGCTCGTTCCGCCGTGAGCAGTAGCGATTTCTCGGTCAGCGTGGTGAGCAGATCGAGCACCTCCAACCGGTCGACCACCACCGGCTGCCCGTCGCCGGAATCCGCACAGACCTGCTCGGCCGCTTCCAAGCTCGCGCCCCCGGCGAATACCGCGAGCCGGCGCAACACCGCCCGTTCGGCTTCACTGAGCAACTCCCAGCTCCAGTCGACCACCGCGCGCAGTGTCCGATGCTGTGGAATCGCGGTACGACTACCACCGGTGAGCAGGCGGAACCGGTCGTCGAGGCGTTCGGCGAGCTGATCCGGAGAGAGGGTGCGCAGCCGGGCGGCGGCCAGTTCGATCGCCAGCGGTATTCCGTCCAGCGCCCGGCAGACGCGGGCCATGGTCGCGAGCGTGCGGGGATCGGCAGTGAGATCCTTGCGCACCGCGCGAGCCCGGTCCCGCAGCAACTGCACGGCCGGGGAGGATTCTATCGCCGCGGGATCGGCGTCCGCGACGGGCAAGGCCAGCGGTTCGACCTGCCACAGCGCCTCACCCGTGATGCCCAGCGGTTCGCGGCTGGTCGCGAGGATCCGCAACCGCGGGCATTCCCCCAGCACCCGGTGCGCGAACGCGGCCACGGATTCGATCACATGCTCGCAGTTGTCCAGGATCAACAGGGTTTCGCGGTCGCGGACCGCCGCGATCAGCCGGTCCACCGGTTCGGTGTGCACGGCAGTGCCGAGCAGCGCATCGCGCAGTCCGATCGCGGCGAGCGCCGACTGAGCCACATCACCGCTCGAACCGACCGCCGCCAACTCCACCAGCCAGGCACCGTCCGGCAGGTCGTCGAGCAGGGTCTGCGCCGTTTCGCCGGCGAGCCGTGTTTTCCCGGAACCACCGGGCCCGGTCAACGTGGTGAGGCGATGATTCGCGATGAGGTCGCGGACGGCGGCGATATCGGCGAATTTGCCGATGTATCCGGTCAGTTCGGCGCGCAGGTTCGTGCGGCGCTCGGCGGTCTGCTGGGCACCCACTTCGCCGCGCAACAGCGCCACATGCAGCGCGGAGAGCTCGGGTGAGGGGTCCACGCCCAACGTATCGGCAAGAGCTTCGCGGGCGTTCTGGTACACGAGCAGCGCCTCGGAACCACGCCCCGCGGCGCCGAGGGCGCGCATCAACGCGGCGACCAGCCGCTCCCGCACCGGGTTCCGGGCCACCAGCTCGGTCAGTTCGGGCACGAGCTGTGCGCCGAGACCGAGGTTGATCTCCGCTTCGTACAAATCCTCGAGCGCGGCGGCATGCAGCCCCTCGAACCGGGTGATCACGGCATCGACGGCCGCGCTGTCGCGCGCCTCGACACCCTGCATCGGCGCTCCCCGCCATAGCTCGAGCGCCTGACGGAGCAACCCGGCGCGGTGTGCGTCGCTACCACCGCGCGCCCGGTCGAGCAGCTGTTCGAACCGGACGGCGTCGACGGCGCCGGGTTCCACCACCAGCCGGTAACCGCCGGCCTCGCCGTTGAGCGCCCCCTCAGGCAGCAGCCTGCGCAACCGGGAAACCAGTGCCTGCAAGGCGTTGGCTGCGTCGGTCGGCGGTCGTTCACCCCAGATCCAGTCGACCAGCGCCGGTTTCGATACCACTCGGCCGGGCTCGAGCGCGAGCGCGATCAGCAACGCCCGCAACCGGGCGCCCGGAACCTCTATCGACCCGCCGTCTTCTTCCCGGATCTCCAGTGCTCCCAGCAACACGATCTGCACTCGGTCATTCTGCCTGCCCGGCGGGTGGAGTTCTGTTGGACCCTGGTCACGGGGTGGACCGTTCGTGAAGGGAATAGCGCTGGGTGTCGCATCAGCGGGCGTATCAGGCGGGTGTCAGGGCGGTATCAGCCGGGCCCGCGACAGTACTCACATGAACAGCACAGCACCTTCCGAACCACGGAAGAACTCGCACCGCAGCGGGCGCGCACCGAGCGAACTCCGGGTCGATCGCGAGCGCTGCATCGGCGCCGGGATGTGTGTACTGACCGCCGCCGCAGTTTTCGACCAGGACGACGCGGACGGCCGGGTGGTCGCGCTGACCACCGCACCCACCACCGACCAGGAGGCGGCCGTCCGAGAGGCCGCCCAGATGTGCCCCGCCGGCGCGATCACCCTCCTCGCCCACTGACCGAACAGCCACACCGGACGAACAGGAAACCCGATGACCCGCACAGTCCCCGTACCGCACGGCCTGCCCACCGAACGCAATGCCGGCCCCTTCGACCCGCCCCGTGAAATCACCGAGCTGCGCGAGGTGCGCCCGGTCAGCCCGATGATCTTCCCCGACGGGCACGAGGGCTGGTTCGTCACCGGTTACGACGCCGTCCGGCAGGTGCTGGCCGATACCCGGTTCAGTTCGCGCCAGGACATCGGCGTACTGCACGCGCTGGACGCCGACCCCGATATGCCTGCCCAGACCGAACCGTCCCCGCAGATCCCGGGCATGTTCATCGCGATGGACCCGCCCGGCCACACGCGGTTGCGCCGCAAGCTCATCAGCGCGTTCACCGTCAAACGGATGAAGCAGCTCGAAGAACACATCATCGATATCGCCGAACGACAACTGGACGAGATGGCGCTGCTGACCCCGCCGGTCGATCTTGTCGCGGAGTTCGCGCTACCGCTGCCCTCCCTGGTGATCTGCGAAATGCTCGGCGTCCCTTACACCGACCGGACGGGTTTCCAAGCCAACTCCGCCAAGTTCATGCTCCGGCAGCAGCCGATCGAGGAGAAGATGGCGGCCTACGGCGCGATGATGGCGTACCTGGGTGAACTGGTCACCGCCAAACGCGCCGACCCGGGCGACGATATCCTCTCCGACCTGGCCCGCGACGAGGACCTGAGCATCGAGGAACTGACCGGGATCTCGTTCCTGCTGTTGCTCGCCGGCCACGAAACCACCGCCAATATGCTGGCCCTCGGCACGTTCGCGCTGCTGGAGCATCCCGATCAGCTGGCCGGACTGCGTGCCGACCCCGATCTGGTGCCCGGTGCCGTCGAGGAACTCCTGCGGTACCTGGCGGTCGCCGATATCTTCTACCGCTACGCCACCGAGGATCTCGAACTCGGCGGCGAAACGATCCCCGCGGGGTCGACCGTCGTCGTCTCGCTGCTCGCCGCCAACCGCGACCCGCGGCGTTTCGACGACCCCGATGCCCTCGATATCCACCGTACGGCCCGCGGACTGGTGTCCTTCGGCCACGGCGTGCACCAGTGCCTGGGCCAGCAACTGGCCCGGGTCGAGATGCGTGCCGGTTTCGCGGCACTGGTCCGCCGCTTCCCCACACTCGCCCTCGCCGTTCCCGCGAGCGAGGTGAAACTGCGGACCGATATGAACATCTACGGCGTCCATGAACTGCCGGTCACCTGGACCGAAACGTCCCGATAGTCCCGTCGGCGGCAAGGCAGGCCCCGCAAGTCCGCCGCCCGTTCACCGAGCCACCACACCCCAGAGGAGTACCGCCATGCCTACCTTCCAGACCCCGGACCCGATCGCCGTCGCCGTCGAGGTGCTGTCCGCCGACGTCCTCGTGCACGCCACCGACCGCACCGACACCGTTGTCGATATCGGGCCGGCCGACGAATCCAAGAAAGGCGATATCCGCGCCGCCGAGCAGACCCGGGTCGATTTCACCGGCGGCGTCCTGACGGTGAGAACTCCGAAGGACTGGCGCACCCACACCCCGTTCGGCGGTAATCCGACCATTGCGGTGACCCTCGAGGTGCCGGCCGGTTCCCAGCTGAAGAGCACCGCCGGAGTCGGCCGGATCGCGGCGAGCGGCGAACTCGGCCGATGCGACCTCGAAATCGCCGCCGGCGATATCACCGTCGAACGCGCCGGTGATTCGGTGACCGCGAAAGTCGCCAAGGGCGATATCCGGATCGGCGAAGCCATCCGCGGCGAGCTGCGGCTGGAAACGTCCATGGGGGAACTGGAGATCGGGATCAGCCCCGGCAGCGCGGTCCGGTTGGAGGTCAACGCCGTGCACAACCAGATGGGACCGGCCGACCGCCCGCAGTCCGAAGAGGAAACCGTGCGCGTGTACGCCCGGAATTCCTACGGGAATATCGCCATCCGGCACGCCACAGCCGCCTGAGCCGACGCAGCGCACGGACCTGCACAGCCGAACCGGCGAACCAGTCCCGGTCGACCTCACCTCGGTCGACCGGGGCTGATCGCTGTCCCAACCGGCCGGCGTGGTGCGAGGCCCCATTCATCGTCGCGAGGTGGCCGGGACCCCGTGGAGTTGGACTTCGGCCAACGCGCCCCTTCCCTCGGCCGCTCCGGCCGTCGATGCCTACCCCGGTCGTGGAGCCCTGCGCGGCTACGGTTCGGCGTGGTCCGCGGAAACGCCGGCGACGGCCGCGACGATCTCCTCCTGGAATCGGGGGCATTCGGTGAAGTCCTCGTGCCGGCACGTGAGTACGTGGGTGATCAGCTGTTTCGAGGTCTGGATCCGCTGGATCTGCTCGTCGAGAGCACTCAGCTGCGTCTGCAGGATGCTTCGGCGCCCACGACCGTCACAGGCGTCGAGCAGGTCGCGGATCTGCGTCAGGCTCAAACCGATCTCCTTGCTGCGCAGAATCATCGCGACCCGGGCGAGATGCGCCCGGGTGTAGCGGCGCCTGCCACCGACACGCGCAGCCGGGGTGAGCAGACCGACGGATTCCCAGTGCCGGAGTACATGTGGCGCCAGGTCGAAGTAGCCGGCGATCTCACCGATCGAGTAGTTCGCGCCGCCGGACGGGCTTGACTTCATGTTCACATTAACTTGCACAGTGGGCTGTGTCGTCAAGATATCGCCACCGAGGAGAGACAGATGGATATCCGGACACCGGCCGAACTGTGGAACGAGCGCTATACCGAACCGTTCGCGTCGTACGGCACCGAACCCAACGACTACCTGCGCGAAGTCGCGGATCGGATCCCCGCCGGGCCGGTGCTGTGCCTGGCCGAAGGCGAGGGACGTAACGCCGTGTACCTGGCGGGCCGCGGCCATCCGGTCACGGCGGTGGACCTGTCCGAGGTGGGACTGGCCAACGCCCGGAAACTGGCGGCCCGGCAGGGGGTCACGCTCGATACCGTCGTCGCCGACCTCACCACCTACGACTTCGGTGATACCCACTGGTCCGGGATCATCTCCATCTGGGCGCATATGCCGTCGGCGGCCCGCCCGGCGCTGCACGCTGCCTGTGCGCGCGCCCTCCGGCCGGGCGGCGTCTTCGTCCTCGAGGCCTATACCCCGCGCCACCTGGACCGCCCCGGCGTCGGCGGACCACCGGTCGCGGACGCACTGCCGACCCCGGCCGAACTACGCCGCGCTCTCCCCGGACTACGGCTGGAACACTGCCGGGAAGTGGATCGCGAGATCAGCGAGGGAAAATACCATCACGGTCCGAGCACCACGGTCCAGGTGCTGGCGTTCAAACCGCCGGCCGGCGCGGCAGGGCAGGATTCGCGCGACGACAGGCGGTAGTGATCGATCGGCGCCCTTCGGGCACGAAGCTCAGCCCATTCAGCCCTGGGCGAGCATCACGTGCGCGGCCAGGTCTTCGATCGTCATCATTTCCGGATGGCTGTAGTACACCAACTCGAAGCGGCGCCACCGCCACTGCACCGGGTCCATCCGGCCCTCATGGCTGGTATCACACAATGCTTCCAGCCGCTCCAGGTCGAAGGGCTCCTTACCGCGGGCATGTGCGTCCGCTTTGACGGCGGCAAGCCGCTGCGGCCCGGATAGATCCGGGCGCCGCCATATTGCACCCGCGAACCGACGGGCGCCCTCGACATCCATTCCGTTCCCCTGCCTGCGCGCGGATCCGTCCGAACCCGCTGCTGTCGAGGATAGAGCCGTCCGGTCCCGGACCGGCGTTCAGGAGGCAGGGCGTTCGGACAAGGCAGGTAGGCATTTTCGCCCGGCGACCAAATCCCGCGCGAGGGCCTCGTAGCCGATGTATTCACCGACGAGCCGCCGGCGGTTCGGCCCTTCGGGGCCGTCGAGCACGAAGTAGTCGAAACTGATCGTGTACAGATGCGCCATCCGGCCGAATACCGCGCCGAGCCCTTCGCGATGCGGCACCGCATCGGGTCGCGGTGGCCCGAGGATACGGCGGGCTTCGAGATCCAGCGACAGCATATGGCGCTGCACTTCGTCGCAGGCGCAGGCGAAAGGGTCGGTATCGGAGCCGGTTTCCGATGGCCCCGGCAGATCCCCGGGGTGCCCCCAGGGCAACACGATTTCTTCCCAGTCCGGTCGCGTGGCGGCCATCCGGCGATGAGCCACCACGAGGCCCGCCAGCGATTCGAGCATCGAGCAGCCGATTTCCGCGGCGGCGGACCGATCGAATTCGGCCGCACGGGTGAATACCGACGAGATGATCCGGCTGCTCGGGAACGGCCCCAGTTCGTCGGTGTTGCCCATGCCGGTCCCCTTTCGTCCCCCGGGCGATGCCGCTGAGAGATCAGCCCCCCGGACATATTCCGTGGCCGGCGCCCACTCGCCGGCTCCCCTGGCGGATTGCCGGATACAGGTTAGCCAGTTCCGGGCGATCGAGAAGGAGTGTTCGCACTATTGCGTTGAAACCGAATCATGCTTTGCGATAATGGTTTCAACAAACAATTGGTTGCTTGCGAACAACCGTCGCCGGTGCATCGGCCGTTCAGTCGGGATCCGTTCCACCGCGGCCGGGCACATACCGGACCGTCCAATGACCCTCCCAGCCCTCCCCTGGCTCCAGAACGCGCAAACCGTCCCCCGAATTCAGCGCATCGGGAGCCGCAGTCATAGGTTCCAGCGCCACTGCGAGCCCGGTTCCTGCCGGTCGCGGGAATTCCTTCGCGGTGAACACCTGGAGGTAGCGCCAGCCGGCGTCGACGAGAAGTTCTACTTGCGCCCCGTCCGGCGCGGTGAGCCGGGCAGCGACACCCGCAACCACCCCACCGAAAGGCGTATCGAGCGTCAGGCCCGCCAGTGCGGCCCCCGCCCGCAGATCGTGCGGGGTCCCCTCGACGGGATGCTCCGCGACCGGATTCATCCGGCCGTCGACCTCGTAATAGCTGGTCGCGGCGACGGTGAGTACCAATTCCTCCACCGGTACCGCGCCGACCCGGAAATACGGATGGGCACCCACCGCATACGGCGCCGACCGGTGCGAATGATTGATCACTCCGTGGGTCACCGTCAATCCGTCGGTACGCAACTCGTAACGCACCCACGTATCCAGCAGGAACGGCCAACCGTGCTGGGGCGGTATCAGCGCGCCCAGCGTCACCGAATCCGGTGCCTGTGCCCGCACTTCGTAATCGGTGTTACGCAGCAGTCCGTGGATCGCGTTCGACCGCGCGACCTCGGTGATATCCAGTTGCTGCGGCCGCCCGTCGAGCATCCAGACCGCGTCACGTACCCGATTCGGCCACGGCGCCAGCACGATACCGGCGGCCATCGGCGGTGCGGCACCGGCGGGAAGCTGTTCGGTCACGGCGATACCGCCGACGGTGAGGCCGCGCAATACGGCGGCCACCGTACCGATTTCGGCGCGGACATCCCCGGCTACCAGTACAAGCGAGCGGCCGGTCGGACTGGGTTCGGGTGCGGTCACGCCACCAGGGTATGTTCCGGGCCCGCCGGACAGCCGCGTTCGAACGGGTGAGTCCCGGCGCTCCGGCGGAGACCGCCGGCCCGGCGAGCGGACCCGGCCCGGATGCCGGTGCGATTCACCGGCCCGGGCCACGCTCCGGCGCTACAGGCCGTTGACGATCACCGCATTGCAATCGGCCGCCGCCTGCCGCAGCGGAATCGCGGCCTGGTATTCCTCGGATTCGTACCACGCACGGGCGGCCTCCGGGGATTCGAACTCCAGCACCACGGTCTGGGTGGCAGGCCACTCCCCTTCGAGGACCTGCGGTTTCGTATCGACCGCCAGGACTTTCACACCGTTGGCCATCGCCTTTGCGGCTGCCTTACCGTATTCGGCCATCCCCGCCGGATCCTTGATCGACTCGGTCACGATGACATAGCCCTTGGCCATCCCGGAACTCCTCACTCACACGAGCCGGACACTTTCGGCTCCCCGACGACCATACTCAAAACGTGATTTCCGAATGAGGGAATCTCATATGCTGAAACCGGCCGCAATGCTCTCGACCGCGATACGGGCAGCCGGTTCAGGATTTACCGTTACGCCGGAGCAGATGCGGACGCAGCCGGTTGAAACCTCGGACCCGGACGCTGCGCAGATGCCGGATGCTGAACTCTGTCTCCCCCTCCAGCTCCGCTGCCGCGCCGTCGTCGACGAGGATCGTGCCCGGGCGGGCAACGCCGGTGAGCCGAGCCGCCATATTCACCACCGACCCGTACAGGTCGCCGAAACGTTGCAGCACAGGCCCGTAGGAGATCGCTACCCGCAGTTCCGGAGTGGTACCTACGGTCATGGTGGATTCCTGGATCTCCAGCGCGATCCGGGCGGCGATCAGCGGGGATTCGGCCGCGTACATCACCTCGTCCCCGACATTCTTGATCACCCAGCCACCGTTCTCGGTGATCGCGGCCGTGGTGGTGGATTCGAACGCCTCCAGCAGCGTGGACAGCTCGTCGGGATGCAGATGCCGGGTCAGCCGGGTGTAGCCGACCATATCGGCGAACCCGACGGCCAGCGTCCGGGTGGAATCCTGAGTCGGCCCGGTCTCCTCCAGATGCCGGACGAGCGCCGCATCAAGGTGGCGCCGCCAGGCATAGGACAGCAGGCTCTCCATCAGTTCCACCGTTTCCGCGGTGGCATTGCGGGTGATCTCGTCGGGGTCTGCTCCGGGGCCGGCGGCCGCGACCCGCCGGTCGATCTCCTCGAGTACCAGGTCGACCTGCCATTCGGCCAGCCGCGCCATGGCCTGCCCGATGGTCCGCGCGGTCGCGGCCTGCTGCCGGGAACCGGCCGCGGACAGCACCTCGACCTCCCGGAACCGGTGGATAGCCGCGATATCGGAATCGGTGTAATCGGGCGCGCTGTCGTCCTCGCTGGCCGGGAAACCCAGCGATACCCACAACCGGCGCGCCAGCTCGGGTGTCACCCCGGCCTTCTCCGCCACCTCCAGGCGGTTGTACCGCCGGCTGCCGGCGAGCAGGCTCGTCTCCGCCGCCGACCGAACCAGTTCGGACCTCTCCTGCGACCCCATGCGCGCCACATTACGACCCACCGGCGCCCAGGCGGGCAAACCGGGCAGATAGACCGGTGATCTGCGTCATGCCGCCTGTGGGCACCGGCCACCACGGGCGACGGGTGAGGTGTCGCGACGTCGAGTAAGGAGGCAGCGGCGACCGTGGCAAACGCGCGAACCACCGCCACCGGACGCCGGCGATACACCGCGCGACAGTGGCGCCGCGCGATAGTACAGCCGAGCCCCGGTTGCGCGGGCCAACGGTGGCGCCGGGTAGTCGCAGCACCACACGATCAGACGCCGGTGGTGGTCCCGGGACGATGCCGTCCCGGGTGATAGCGGCCCGGCCGAACTCGCGGGTCGGGGATACAGGACAGCCCCGGCGACCGGGCCGCAGGTGAATATCGCGGCGCCGAGTGAAGGGGGCGGCGGCGACCGCTACAAGCGCGCCGGGCTATCGGACGGTGGTCGATGATAGTCCAGGGGTGAGACCGTCCCGGCGATGGCGGACCCGACCGATTGCGGCGCGCGATGGGTGCCAGGTAGATGCTACGGCTGCGATGTCGCGGATCGCGGTGAGGTGTACTCCGGAATCGGTGCGGGCGACCGGGTCGGCGGGAGGGTGGGTTCCGGGCCCGGTCCCACGGGAGCAGGGGGCGGGACGTTGCGTACCGCCGGCGGCTGGGGTTGCGTGCTCTCGGCGCGCGGAACTCCGGCGGTCCCGGGCGGTTCCACCGACGGGGCAGCCGGTCGCGGGACGCCGGGTTCGGGCCGGCCCGCGGTCGGTGCCGGAAGTTCCGGCGCGGTAGGAGCGGCCGGCGCAACCGGCGCTCCCGTCGACTCCGGCGCACGTTCCGGGCGTGCGGGGGGCGCCGCCTGCCCGGGCGGGGCGGTAGACGTACTCGGCGTGGTTGGGGCCGCCGGAGCCACCGCGGGTTGCGGAACCGCGGATGGACGCGAGGCGTCGGGAAGTGGGCGGTCGGTGGGGAGATTGATGAAGCTCGGGGTGGCCGGGTCCAGCGCGAGATGCTGGGGTTTGAGTTCGGTGTCGTTGAGCATCGGCCGGAACGCCAGCGCTTTGGGGGCGTTGGCGGCGAATACATCGAGGCGGAGGCGGTGGCCGGGTTCGAGCACCGCCTGGGTCGGGATCACCCCGATATCCAGCGCGACCGGCTCGCCCGGCGGCACCGGTTGCACACTGTCCAGGGTGATCGGGTTGAACGGGGCGGTGAGGTCGCCGTTGGGTGAGCGGGTGCTGCGGGCGTCGTCGATCGCGCGTAGTGAGGCGGTGAGCTGGCCGGTACTCAGCACGGTCGAGGTGCCGTCGGGCGAGACGTCGTTCACCGTGACGCTCCAGTAGCCGTCGGCGGCGTCGTGCACCGTGTTGAGATGCACGTTGATCGGGCCGGAGATGACGGTCCGTTCGGTAACCTCGGCGCTGGTGAAGGTGAGCGCACCACGTTCGGCGATCCGGGAATCTTTGGCGCAGGCGTCGAATACCGCGCCGATGCCGGCCGACCCCTGCGCCATATCCCGCGAACAGAATGTGGCGAGCCCCGGCGCCACCGTGAGCTGGGCCTTGTCCCCCGGCTGACCGATCAGCGATCCGTCGTGCACGCTTTCCGCGCTGGTACCGCTGGGTGCACCCGACAGATACACCCGCCGGTGCGCCATTCCGGGCTGCGGGAACTGGTCGAGGAAAACCCAGCCACCGCCCTGTTCCCAGACGATCACCGGCCCGTAGTCGGCGATGCCGTTGTCGATGTCTTTGAGCCAGTGGTCGAACCACGCACGCTGCAGAACGTCCAGCCGCGGTGGTGCGCCGGGCCGCCCGGTCCCGGCGCCCGGGTTGGCGTGGTAGGTGTCGCCGACGACGAGTTGTTTCTGCCCGGGCGGGAGCGGGATGTCGTTGTAGAGGGTGGTGGCGCTGTTGGCGAAAATATCGTGCCAGCCGCCGTAGACGAAGGTGGGGACGGTGATCTTCGACGGATCGCCCATGATGCCCTGCCGGAACGGGCTGTCCTCGTCCAGCGCCGCGGCCAGCGTGGGGGGCATCTTGTTCAACGACGGCGTGAGCAGTGACTGAGCGAGCAGGTCGTAGTTGGTGGCGGGATCGGCCAGCCGGTCGGCGAGCCACTGCCAGTCGAAGGTGCCGTTGAGCATCGACTGCACATCCGGCATGAGTTTGGCCTGATTCACCTGGTTGAGCCACAGCGGCAGGAAGGTCACGCCGACACCGCCGCCGGGCGCCACCACATCGCGCATGAGATCGCTGCCGGGCTCCACCGGGAAGATGGCCTGCAACGGTTCCGGAGCGTTCTCGGCGGCGCGCAATTGATTGATGCCGGAGTAGGAGCCGCCGCTCATCGCGACCCGCCCGTTCGACCACGGTTGCGCCGCCGACCATTCGATCACCTCGCGGGTGTCGAGTTGTTCGCGCGCACCGAGGGTGTCCCACAGGCCCTGCGACTGCCCGGTACCGCGTACATCCACCGAGACCACGGTGTATCCGGCGTGCACCAGTTTTCTGTCGAGTCCGAGCACCGTGGCGACGGTGCCGCCGTCGAGGGCGTGCAGCAGATCCTCGAAACCGCTGATCGGTGTGCCGGACAGGTTGATCCGGTTCACCAGGTCCATGGTGAACCGCTGCGCCTCGGGGTTGTTCATCGCCGAATCGATGAGTGCGGACATCATTTTCGAGTACGGCGTCATCGTGACGATGGTGGGCAGCGGTTCGGTCTCCACCCGGTCACCCGCGTGGGCGGGTCGGTACACATCGGCTTTCAGCACCACCCCGTCGCTCATGGTGATGTGCACGTCCTTGTCGATATGCACTTCGGGGTAGGGCTGCGGGCCGTCGTGGGTGCCGGTCCACTGCTGTGCGAGTTCGGCCGGGGAGGCGGCGGGCTCGGTGTCCCGGCTGACCGGGTGCCGGGCGGCCTGCGCTATCACCAGGATCACGGCGAGGGCGACGACGGTGATCGCCACTGCGGCCGCGAACCCGTGGATCCGGTACAGCCGCATGAACAACCCTCCACCTCATGGTTCCGGTTTCCGCGCACAGATGCCGCCGACGATAGCAATCAGCTCTCGTCGCAGCGTGTACCGACGCGCGGTATCGGATCCGGGTGGGGGTGGCGATATTCCGGCGCAGGCCGCCGCGGCCTCAGTTCGCGCGCTGCAACCGGAGGACGAGGTCCTTGATCTGATGGCCGGCGGCGGGGCGGTTGCGGTCGCGTCGTTCGTCCACCTGCACCGTCCACTGGTCGTCGAGCAGGCCGAGGATATCGGCGGGCAGGTAGTAGGCGTAGGGGTCGAACCGGGGCCCATGCCTTTCCTGCTCGTGCACATGTTCGTCCGGCTCAGGGAATTCGGCCGGATCGTGGGCTACGAACAGCAGCGTTCCGCCCGGCGCGACCGACTCCAGCAGACCGCGCACGGTGGCGTGGCCGGGTTCGTGTCCGATCGGGAAGTAGTGCGCCGACACCAGATCGAACGAGCGGGCCGGCAGCGGTGTGACGGTGATGTCGGCCTGCCGCCAGGAGATCTCCGGATGCCCGGCCGATGCGCGTTCGATCGCTACCTTCGAAATATCCACGGCGGTGACCTGCCAGCCGCGTTCGGCCAGCCAGTAGGCGTCGGCTCCCTCACCGCTGCCGAGGTCGAGTGCCTGACCGGGTGCCATCCCCGTCACCTCCGCGACAAGGGCGTCATTCGGCAGACCGCTGAATCTCTGCTCGGTCTCGCCGTACATATCGTCCCAGAACTGCTGGTCCATGCGTATCTCCTGATCTGCTCGGGGCTTGTTATCCAGCATCCGGAGGCAGCGGCATCTTGACAAATAAATTTGCCATAACTGCAATAGAGGCATGGATCCGGAGTTCGGCGATGTCATCGACGCAATCGGCCCGCGGCTGCGTGAGCTGCGGCGACGCAACGGCACCACCCTGGCCGCGCTGTCCGAACTCACCGGCATACCGGTGAGCACGCTGTCGCGCCTGGAATCGGGCCAGCGCAAACCCAGCCTCGAACTACTGCTACCGCTGGCCAAGGCGCATCGCGTCCCGCTGGACGAACTGGTCGCCGCGCCGGAAACCGGCGACCCCCGGGTCAATATCCGCCCGATCACCCGGCACGGCCAGACCCTGATCCCCCTCACCCGAAAACCCGGCGGCCTGCAGGCCTACAAGCAGATCCTGTCCGGCCGGGCCTGGGCCGAACCCGACCTCCACACCCATGAGGGTTATCACTGGCTCTACGTCCTCAACGGCAAGATGCGCCTGATCCTCGGCGACCGGGATATGGTGCTCACTCCCGGTGAGGTCGCCGAATTCGATACCCATCTCCCGCACTGGTTCGGCAATGCCGACGAACACCCCGTCGAATATCTGAGCCTCTTCGGACCACAGGGCGAACGGTTCCACATCAAGGCGCGGTATCGCCCGTCGTGAATCCGATACACCTCATACGCTGGACCGATGCGAACCGTTACCGTTCCGTTAGCCAACTTGTCCGTGTCGTTTCCGAAGTCTGCGCGGCGGACGGCGAAACATGACTCCCCGGGTTTGCAGGACCGACATATAGCTGTGGTGTATTTCCAACGCTGTTCGAGTAGTCGGTGAATTCCTCGCCGCGTAATCGGCGGTGAAAGTTTTTGCGATCCACCGGCTCTCGACCTGAGCACGGAGGACCGCAATTATGGAGTCAGTACCGCTAGTCCGAAAACGCGTGGCCGTCATGGCCGTTCTCGCCGCGGCGGCGGCAGGTTCCGTTCTCTGCACCGCCGCACCCGCCGAAGCCCGGCCGGTTACAGTGCCCGGTCTCGGTGTTTTCGAAGTTCCCGATCATATTCCGCTACCGGCCGGGATTCCCGGTATCGCCACCCCGGAACCGGCGCCGCGATTCGCCCCCGCCCCCGGCGATCTGGCAATCCAGGCGGCGCGCAGCAAACTCGGCGCCCCGTACGTCTCCGGCGGCACCGGACCCAACACCTTCGACTGCTCCGGACTGGTCAAATGGGCGTACCAGCAGGCGGGCGTGGACGTCCCACGCACCAGCTGGTCCCAGCTCTCCGCCGGCACACCGGTCCCGCTCGACCAGCTACGCGTCGGTGATGTGATCTCCTACAGCGGCGGCGGACATTCCGCCCTCTACGCCGGTGACGGCCAGGTCATCCACGCCGCGACCACCACCGTGGAGATTTCGCCGATGTCGTATTCGCCCGTGGTCGGAGCTCGCCGCTACTGACCCCGCGGCCGCGTCGTGGCCCCTTCTCCGGCGGCAAGCCCGAACCACAGCCCGGGCCCACGGCGCACCGATGGACCGCCCCTCCAGGTGTACGGCCGGGAGGTGGCGGTCCGTCCGGTATCAGAGCCGTTCGATGATGGTGGCGTTCGCCAGTCCACCCGCTTCGCACATGGTCTGCAGCCCATAGCGACCACCGGTCTGTTCGAGGTGATTGACCATGGTGGCCAGGATCCGCACCCCCGAGGCTCCCAGCGGATGCCCCAGCGCGATCGCGCCGCCGCGCGGGTTCAGCTTCTCCGGGTCGGCGCGCAGTTCGTGCTGCCACACCAGCGGCACCGGGGCGAAAGCCTCGTTCACCTCGTAGGCGTCGATATCGTCGATCGTCAGACCCGCCCGGTCCAGAGCCTTCTTCGACGCCGGCACGGGCGCGGTCAGCATGAGCAGCGGGTCGTCGCCGAGTACCGCGAACGAATGGAACCGAGCCCGCGGGGTCAGGCCCAGTTTCGCCGCCATCTGCTCACTCATGATCAACGCCGCCGAGGCGCCATCGGTGAGCGGCGAGGAGTTACCCGGGGTGATCGACCAGGTGATCTCCGGGAACCGCTGCGTGTACTGCTCGTCGGCGAACGCCGGTTTCAGCCCCGCCAGCTTCTCCGGAGTGGACCCCGCCCGGATGGTTTCGTCCGCGGTGAGCTCACCGGCGGCCACCAGTTCCCGGTCGAATCCGCCGGCCGCCGCGGTTTCGGCCGCCAGCCGATGCGAACGCGCCGCGAAGTCGTCGAGGGTCGAACGGTCCAGTTTCCACCGCGCGGCCAGGATCTCGGCCGCGATCCCCTGCTGCACCAGCCCCTCCGGATACCGGTGCGCGATCGGCCCGCGGTTGGCGTCCTGACCCTGCGCGTTGGAGAACATGGGCACCCGGCTCATCGACTCCACACCACAGGCGATGGCGATGTCATAGGCCCCCGACATCACGCCTTGCGCCGCGAAATGCGCCGCCTGCTGACTGGACCCGCACTGCCGGTCCACGGTCGTCGCCGGCACCGATTCGGGGAACCCCGCCGCCAGCACGGCAGTCCGCGAAATATTGAACGCCTGCTCACCGCTCTGGGTGACGCACCCGCCCACCACATCGTCGACCAGCGCCGGATCGAGGTCGTTGCGCCGGATCAGCTTCTCCAGCACACCGGCCAGCAGGGTCGCCGGATGCACCCCCGACAAACCCCCGCCCATCTTGCCTTTACCGGACGGCGTGCGAACCACATCGACGATGACGGCGGACTGCATGGGCCCCTCCTGACCTGCTCGGCACGGTCGCCCAAGTTAGTGACCGTTCACCATTAAGTTAACACGGATTCGCACCGGTGAGCCAGAGTGGATCCCGGGCCGACACCTACACCGAGCGGCCGTCAGCGCCAATTGCGTACGGGTCGGTCAGCGACGTCGGCGTACGGGCAATCTCGAGGACAGTCTCCGGAAACTGCGGACCGGCGACATATATACGAGCACGGGTGCGCCCCATCGGTTCCAAAATCTCCCTGCGCGCCAGCTCACGCAGATCGCGCTGAGCTTGCTGGAGGTTGAGGTTCTCATTCCGCTCGTAGCGACTCCGCCGTACCCGTCCCGATATCGCCACATCGTGCAGGGCGGTCACCAGACGTTCATCGAGCGACTCCACGCGGGCGAACTCCGACAACCGCTCCCACACCCGGCCGGAGCGCACAAACCGCGCCCGCACGGTCTGCGCCTGCTGGTGATAGGCGGTCAGATTGAACCGGACCCACTCCGATACATCCTGTTCCGGCCGGTATTCATTGCCGCGCCGACCGAGCACCTGGTAGTACTCCCAGGTATTTCCCGGCCGGCCGAGCCATGCCTCGATCGACGAGAACTCAGGCACAAGCACCCCCTCGCGCGCGATCATCAGCGTTTGCAACGACCGTGACATCCGGCCGTTCCCATCGGCCCAGGGATGAATCGACACCAGATGCAGATGTGCCATCGCAGCGCGCACCAGCGCATGTGTGCCATCGTCGGCGTTCAACCACTCCACCAGCTCGGCCATCAACCCGGGAACCGCGGGAGCCTCCGGCGCTGTGTACGCGGCGATACTCGGATCTCGTGCATCGGTGACATACACCGGCCCACGGCGCCACTGCCCCACCGGCTTTCGCGTGGAATAGCGATGCCCCTGCAACATCCAATGCAGAGCGTTGAACAGACCCTTGCTGAAACTGAAGTCCTCGACATCGCGAAGCGTTTGGATGTAGGTCATCATCTGCTCGTAGGCGAGCGTTTCCGCCCGATCCTCGTCGGAAACATCCACATCACGCTCACCGGCCATCAAGTCCTCGACATCAATGGTGGCGACCTTGAACCCTTCGATGGAATTCGACGCCGCCACAGCATCCGCCGTGAGGAACTTGCGCAGCCCACCCGCCCATTTGCCCGGCGCTTTCTGTAACTGGTGCCGCAATTCCTCGCGCATGCCGTCGACCTCGGACAACACACGCTCATCGCTACCGGCGAGTGCCGGAGTGGGATACAACACCAATGAACAATATAATGACGCAATCATTACGTCAACGCCGTGACCTGCTGAAAGTCCGCCGAGCTCAGCCGAGCGACGCGGCTACCGAACGCACCAGCTCCCGAGCGAGCACTGGGTTTGCGGCAATCGTGTGACGTGCACGGACGCTGTGCTCCGTTCCGTCGGAGTCCAGCACGACTGCGCCGCTCTCGCGCGCGATCACGACGCCTGCCGCCATATCCCACGGCTTGTTCGACAAGATGAGACACCCATCCGTCCGGCCTTCGGCCACCCACGCCAAATCGAGCGCGGCCGAGCCGAACATTCTGATTCGTTCAACGGATTCTGCAAGCTTTCGAGTGAGAGCGAATCGGTTGTGGTTCGCGACAGCAGCGTCGGGGCCAACTGCGTAATCGCCGATCGAGACAACGGCCTCGCGAAGCTGTCGCGCCGCACCCGCCGACAACCGCACGCCGTCAGCGAATGCGCCGACGCCCTCGGCGGCATAGTACTCGGCCCCGAGAAAAGGTGCGTGGATTACACCGACCCTCGGCTGCCCGTCGCGGACGAGAGCCAGCGAAACTGCGCAGAGCGGAAGACCGTGTATGAAGTTGGATGTGCCGTCGATGGGGTCCAGGATCCACACCTGCTCAGCTTCCGGGCCGGCGGCTGCATCGCTATCCGATTCTTCGCCGAGAAATCCGATCCCCGGGGTAGCAGCATGCAAGTACCGCTGAACTGTCCGCTGTATCTCCAGGTCCAGCTCAGTAACGAAGTCACGGTCGCTCTTGGCGTGTACCTTCCCTGGAACCGCCCGCGACAACAGATCCGCACCCTCCGCAACAGCCTTGCGGGCAACAGACAGCAATCCGGCGAGTTCGGTCACGAACCGAGCTCCTTTCCTCGAGCCCATATCCCATCGAAGACACCGGCAAAGGTATCGAAGATCCCTACGGCCTCGGACTTGCGTGCGACCAAGGTGGGCGATTCGAGTCCACGAACCAGCGGCAGGTAAGGCTGGACGACACAGAGTGCCGAGTCGACAACAACGATATTGAACCGGGCAGTTTCGTCGTAGGTCCGAATCTGCAGTGAGCACGTGCTCCCAGGGCGAGCATTGTCGCAGATCCGCTGCAGTACTCCTATGTTCAACGCAGTCAGACCTGACAATGCGCCCGGCGCCTGGCCCTCCTCCGCCTCACGCCGCGAGACCTCCTCCCCTTCGGGATCCAAGAACAGGCACCTCATCGCCGTACCGGATACGAGGAGTTGGGCAATTTCACGGTCGGAGTACTGCTGACACAGCAAGTTCAGAGAGATGCCGACGATGTCGATCGTTCTCGCGCCTCCGAACAACTGCTGCGGCGACATCGCCTGAGTGAAGGCGATCCGGCTCGGGAAAACAGAGTCGACATCAGCAGTGCCGGAAAGACATTGCCGCGCAGGCGGCAGCACACTCGATCGAGCCCGCTCGGTCGAAGCCGCCCCGCCCTCGGCATCATGCTGCCTGAACAGCTCATCGACAGTCCTGTCCGGGAACATCGACTGCAGAACGCGACAGTGATGAGGGTACGGCAATCCCGTGATCTCCCCCGATAACCACCGGTAGAACTGCGCCTTCTTCGGTCCGGCGCCGACAAGTGTGGAATCGATCTTCATCGCATGTCGGTCGTACTCCCTGTTGAACGCCGACGGCGTTTGGATATGACGTTGCTGCAGCAGCGCTTTCAAAACCGTCGCCATGTTCCATCCCCAGGATTACACGATCACAGAGAAGAAGAGACCTAGAAGATACCACCGCGCACCAGTCGAGACACCGGCAGCGGCGCGAAGATACAACGCTTCCCGAGATTCTCGATTTCGGCCCCGCCGCCGGGTCGAACACTTCCTTCCTCGACGGCGGGTGCCAGCCAATAAGGCCAGGACAGAACCTGAACGGGAGTCAGTATGCGGCGACAGTCGAGGGCTATCGGCTATGTACGGCGGGACCTGAGGGAAAGTGAGCTCGACCTATCAGTGCTCGCTGGGCGGCATGGTTACCGGATCGTGTACACAGTCGTCGCCGACACCGGGCCGGTGATCTCAGGGCTTGTGGTTGCACAACACCTTCATGAGTACGAAGCCGACGCAGTCGTAGTGCCGGGGTTCGAGCATGCCGAGAAGATTCGCAGTTTGATCACCGAACTGGCCGTTCTCATTACTCCTATGCAGGTCTATCCGCATGGCTACCGCTGGCCCGATCCCGTGACAGAGGGCGGCCCTCGATGATCTGGGATCTTCGGTTGATTGCGTTGGTGATCGGATTGGTATGCCTTACAACCATCCTGGCTCTGCCACCTCGGGAAGACCGGCCGGAAGACAACCTATCCGATCCATCACGATCGGATAGGTCCTCGCGCTCCGGGAATTGCCATTATCATTCACTCGGTCCTCGCTCGGCGATCATCCGAGCTCGCCGACCGTTGACAACTCCGAGCGGCGCGGAGCATGGTCGGGGACACAATCCGAGCACGGGGGTCAGTCAGATGCGGGACAGGTTCGCCGCTACCGTCGCCAGAGCAGTGGCGCGTATCGCGGCTGCGGCGGGTCCGAAGCGGATGCGGGCACTCGCTCGGATCAATCGGTACGTCACGAATCCCGTCCAACGGCTCTGGGCCCCGTATCTGCCGTACATGGCGGTCCTCGAACACAAGGGCCGAAAGTCCGGTAAGCCCTACCGCACACCGGTTCTGGCGTTCATCGAATCCGGTGCCATCACCGTTCCACTCAACTACGGAACGGAATCGGACTGGGTGCGCAATATCCAGGCCGCGGGCGCGGGCGGAGTTGTTCACCGTGGTAAACGCTATCTATTGACCGCTCCACAGGTGTTACCCGCCGATTCCGATGAGCTACCGGCCGTGATGCGGGCGGCCGGAATGCCGGGCCGCAGTGTGCTGGTCGGCACCCTCGGCCCGCTCGTGGGCGGTTGAGCGCGTTCTCCCCCGGCCCATTCGGCGTCGCCGATCATCATCTGTTCGCCGGCGCCATCGGGCCCACCGGAACGCCATCTCGGAACCGGTACTGCTGCGCGTAGCCTCACTCGAGTGGCGCGAAGGGAATGGCAAGAAGTTCTGGACTCCAACCGTGAAGCACTGATCCGAGCGGTGGACTCGCTCACCGACGAACAGAGCCGCCTGCGGTTGGTCCCCTCGCTGACCACACCGATCGGACTGGTCAAACATTGCGCCGCCGCCGAGCGCATCTGGTTCCAGCGCACCGTCGGCGGCCTCACCGAGTCCCAGTGTGATGGCTACGCCCGCGGCGACGACGCGAGTTGGGCGGTCCCGGCGGAACAAACCCTGGCCCAGGTGATCGCCGAATACCGGGCTGCGGCCGCTCGGTCCCGGGAGATTGCGCGAACTGCGGCGGACGACGATGTTTTCGTTCACTACCGACGTGGCGCAGTGACGTTCTCCTGGATCTGTGCACACATGATCGAGGAACTCGCCCGGCACGCGGGGCATGCCGACATTCTGGTCGAGCAGATATCGGCGACCGGGTAGACCAAGACCGGCGGAAGCAGCCGCGGTTCGCTGCCGGCCTCCGCTAACCGAGAGACGTTCTACGGCATCGCACGTTGCACCACTACCGCGCCGACGAGCAATATCGCCGCACCGGCCATTTGCGCCGGTCGCAGCGCTTGCCCGAGCAACAGCCAGGCCAGCACAGTCGCGACGAGTGGTTCCACCATGGCCAGCACACCGGCGAGGGGCGCGGGCAGATCTCGTAACGCCCGCAACCCGGCCAGGTACGGCAGCACGGTGCCTGCCACGGCCAGGACCAGCAGCACCACCCAGGCGGGAAAGTCCAAACCGCCCAGCACAGTAGACAGCGTCAGCCGATCGAAAGGCAACGTCCACGGCGGCACGACGGCGACCATCACCACAGCGCCGATCACCAACCCGACCGCGGTCATTCCGAACGGATCGTGCCGGCGCGCGCCGTGCTCGCCGAGCAGGAAGAACCCGGCCGAGCAGGCCGCCGCGCCCAGGCCTGCCGCAATACCGACAGGATCCAGCCGGGCACCATGCCAAACCTGCGCGATCAGGACCAAACCCGCCAGCGCCAGTCCGATTCCCACCCACACCGGCCCGGGCAACTGTGTTCCGCGTACGACCCGTATCCACAGTGCGACCAGGGCAGGTGCCAGGTTGACCAGCACCATCGCCACGCCCACCGGAACTCGGGCAACAGCCACGAAGAACAACAACTGCACTCCTGCGACGCCAAGCGACCCATAGCCGAGCAGAAGCCAGATATCGCCGCGACCGAACCGAAGTGCCCGTGGCCGCCACAATGCGACCACCAGAACCTGCAACACGGCGGCCGACCCGATGCGCACCGAAGTCACCGCCGCCGGTGACCAGCCCTCTACCATCACCGCGGCGGCCAGCGGACCGGAACTCGCGAACAACACCCAGGAGAGCAGGCTCAGCTCGACCGCCCTGGCACGGCCGGGTACTCGCACCACTTTCACTGGCCTGGTCACGCTTGCAGCTTCGCCGAGCGATAGTCGGCACGCCAATCAATATCCGGCAGGGTTCGCCGGTCTCGAGATCAAAGGTCGTCAGGTAGCAGCCGGAACGCCTGGTGGCAGGTCAATGGTGTGAGCGCCCGAAAGTCACGGCGGTCGAGAGTGAGTACCGAATTCGTTTCGTATTCGGCAGCCAGCGCGACGCTGACGGCGTCGGCGAGGTCGAGTCCCAATGCCGGATACAGGGTGCGCACGGCGTTCGCCTGATCGAGGACGTCGGTTGTGACTGTGGCGATCTCGAATGCTCCCCGACGCGCTTCGGCGGCGATATCCTCGATCATCGAGATAGCGTGCCGCTGCCCGAGAGCGCGACGACCCACATGGTCGAGTTCTGCCAGCACCAGCGGCGACAGCACGACGAGCCCAGCCGAGCCGAGGGCCGCAAAGGCCCCGTCACTGTCTGGCGAGGATGTATCGAAGGCCGCGATCAGCCCCGATGTGTCTGCGATGATGATGCCCGTGCCGACCGGCATTGCAGAGCGGGTCATTCTGTGTCGTCATCGGCGAGAATCTCCTCGACACGCTCGGCCAGCGTGGGATCACCGCTCGCGAATCGACGCAGACGTAGCGGTTCGGAGCGCCGGCGCACTCGCATGGCTGCCAGGTGAATGCCTTCTCGAATGATTTCGGCCTCACTGATCTGAGTGCGCGCTGCCGCTTCCTTGATCGTCGCCAGGTCCTCGGCGTCGGCGTACACCATAGTGCGCTTCAGAGACATATGCGTATGGTGTCATATGTGCGGAGCCTCCGGCAAGAGCCCAAGAACAGCGCCTACTGAATCCGCTCCCACCCTCGCCGCTCGCGCCGCGACCCCAATTCCACATCTCGACTCCGGTAGACGATATATGGCCTGGTCAAATAGCCGATAGGCATCGAGAAGACGTGTACGAGGCGGGTGAACGGCCAGAAGGCGAACAGGATCCAGGCGGCTATGACGTGGAGTTGGAAGCCGAGGGGGGCGGCGAGGATCAGGTCGGTGTCGGGGCGGAAGGAGAGTACGGAGCGGAACCAAGGGGAGACGGTCTGGCGGTAGTCGTGGGGTTGACCGATGGCGTTGCTGATGACCGTGGTGCCGAAGCCGAGTACGAGAGTGCCGATGAGCAAGACGTACATGATCTTGTCGTTGCGGGTGGTCGCGGAGAATACCGGGCCCGTGGTGCGGCGGCGGTAGATGAGGATGGCGGCGCCGATCAGGGTGGCGGCGCCGGCGAGGACGCCGAGGCCGACGGACAGCGCGTGGTAGACGGGTTCGCTGATACCGACGGCTTCGGTCCAGCCTTCGGGGATGAGCAGGCCGACGATATGGCCGAGGATCACCAGCAGGATTCCGAAATGGAACAGGGGGCTGCCCAGTCGGAGTAGGCGGTTCTCGTAGAGCTGCGACGAACGGGTGGTCCAGCCGAACTTGTCGTAGCGGTAACGCCAGTAGTGGCCGACCAGGAAGATCGCGATGGAGGCGTAGGGCAGGGCTACCCACAGGAGGATGTCGATCGTGGTGAGCTGCTCGGCCGCCGCGGCGTAGTAGGTCGTATTCATCGACGCACCTCCGTGAGTTCGGCGTCGCCACTGGCGGCGGCGTGGGGTCGGGGCCCGGTTACATGGGCTGCCGGGGCGGCGGGTTGTAATGCGCTGTCGGGGTGATCCTCCGGAAGGCGGCCTCGGGGTGAACTACTCGTAAGGCACTGCCGGAGTGGGCCAACCGGAAAGCTCCACCGGGTGGTCCAACCGTGAAGGGGCGGGCTGTAATTTTGGAGACGCTCCGCGCCTCGAGGTCGGGGCCCTATTAACCCCTGGTCTTCACTCCTCCGCTCCTCCGCTTCGCTCCCCCGCTCCGTCGCTCCAGACCAGGGGCGGGCCCCGCCCATCGGGGTGAACCGCCCGCAAAGGGCGGCAGAAGGGTACGCCCTGCCCCTGAGGGGCCCGGGATATCTATCCGGGTTGGTGAGCAACATGGTTTCGGCGCTGTGGCGGCATGGCTGGGTCGGGGAGGTATTGGGGTGGGGTGAAGGGGGCCAGGCCGACGGCTTCCTCGGGGGGACCTTCGGCGATGAGGCGGGCGATGGCGTCTTCTTCGCGGCCGGCCAGGGCGGGGAGCGTCGCGATCACCGAATCGAGCACATCGCCCCACGGCGAACCCGTTTCGTGGAGTCCGCGGCGCATCAATTCGAGGCCTGCGCGATGTTCGGTGAGTAACCGCACCCCGGTTTCGGCGTGCCCGGAGGCGGCGAATTCCAGAACCACGGAGAGATGGTCGGGTAGTTCTTCCTCGCTCAACCGTAGCCCGGCGGCCTGGTAGGCCTGTTTGAAACGCAGCAGCGCCATCCCGCGTTTGCGGGTGTCGCCGTAGGCGAAGTAGGTGAGGTAGGGGCTGAAGCGTTTGCGGTGGTCGAAGGTGGCGACGTAGTCGGCGGCCAGTTCGAACAGGGAGCGGCGCTGTACGTGGGCGAGAAAGCGGGCGAGTGGATCGCCGACCGTTGGCGGCAGGGTCGCGACGACCGCGCCGAGCAGGTGCAGGTTGCGGTGCAGCGCATCGTCCGGGTAGCCGACCAGCAGCGATTGTGCCTGCCATGCGGCGGATTGGAGGGCGGGGTCGATCTTCCCGTTTTTCTTCACGGCCGCTCCGATCCGGACGGGTTGTCGTCGGTGGGCGGAAAGAGACCGTCGGGGGCTTTACCGTCCCAGTTGAGCAGGTTCACCCGGCCCTGTCCGCGCACGGTGGTGGTTGCGTCGGCGGTCTGCCGGTTGCGCAGCATATGGAAGTTCTCGACCGCGATCGGTGCCGGTCCACCGGAGCTTTCCCCGAACGGCCCCGATGCGGTCATTCCCGGGCCGCCTTCGTAATCGAGGCTGCATTCGGTGGCGAGTTCTTCCAGACCGTGCGCCTGTTCGGCGTGTGCGGGCGGAATAACGTAGCGCTCATCGTATTTGGCGAGCGCGAGCAGGCGGAACATATCGTAGACCTGCTCGCCGGTCATCCCGACCGCCTCGGCTATCCGCTCCCGGGGTTCGCGGCCGAAATTGATATCGCGCATATAGCTGCGCATGGCGGCGAGCCGGCGCAGGACATCGGTGACCGGGGCGGGATCGCCGGCGGTGAACAATTGGGCGAGATAGTCGACCGGGATACGCAGGGCCTCGATGGCGGCGAAGAGGTTGTCGTAATCCTCCGCGTCGTGACCGGTATCGCGGACGATATCGACCACCGGTGACAGTGGCGGGATGTACCAGACCATCGGCATGGTGCGGTATTCCGGATGCAGCGGCAGCGCGACCTGGTAGGTGTTGATAAGCGCGTAGATCGGTGATCTGTCCGCGGCTTCCACCCAGTCGTAGGGTATTCCGGCGCGTTCGGCTTCCCGCCGGACCTCCGGATCGGCCGGGTCCAGGAACACATCGCGTTGCGCCTGGTAGAGACCCTGTTCGTCGGGTGTGGCGGCGGCTTCGAGCACCTTGTCCGCGTCGTAGAGCACCAGGCCGATATAGCGCAACCGGCCCACGCAGGTCTCCGCGCAGACGGTGGGCAGCCCCACCTCGACCCGCGGAAAGCAGAAGGTGCATTTCTCGGCTTTTCCGGTGCGGTGGTTGAAATACACCTTCTTGTAGGGGCAGCCGGAAACACACATCCGCCAGCCGCGGCAGCGGTCCTGATCGACCAGGACGATCCCGTCCTCGCTGCGTTTGTAGATGGCGCCGGACGGGCACGATGCCGCGCACGACGGGTTCAGGCAGTGCTCGCAGATCCGGGGCAGGTAGAACATGAAGGTCTGCTCGAATTCGAACCGGACCTTTTCGGCGAGTTTGCCCAGCAGCGGGTCGCGGTCGCCGTATTCGGTGGCGCCGCCGAGGTCGTCGTCCCAGTTCGCCGACCATTCTATTTTCGTATCCTTACCGGTGATCAGCGATTTCGGCCGGGCCACCGGGGTGTGCCGCTGGGCGGGGGCGGTGGTGAGGTTCTCGTAGTCGTAGGTCCAGGGTTCGTAGTAGTCGCTGAGTTCGGGCAGGATCGGGTTGCTGAAGATGGTGAACAATTTCTTCCACCGGCCGCCGCCTTTGAGTTTCAGGTTGCCGCGGCGGTTCAGTTCCCAGCCGCCCCGCCATTTATCCTGGTCTTCGTAGGTGCGCGGGTAGCCTTGTCCGGGCCGGGTTTCCACATTGTTGAACCAGACGTATTCGACACCGGACCGATTGGTCCACGCCTGTTTGCAGGTCACCGAACAGGTATGGCAGCCGATACATTTGTCGAGATTCATCACCATCGCCATCTGCGCCATTACCCGCATCAGTAACTCACCTCCTGACCGCGACGACGGATCACCGTCACCTCGTCGCGTTGATTTCCGGTGGGACCGAGATAGTTGAACGCGAAGCTGAGCTGGGCGTAGCCACCGATGAGGTGGCTGGGTTTTATCAGCAGACGGGTGAGCGAATTGTGGATACCCCCGCGCTGCCCGGAGGTTTCGCTGATCGGGACGTCGATCAGCCGGTCCTGCGCGTGATACATGTACACCGTGCCGGCCGGCATCCGATGCGAGACCACGGCCCGCGCCACGACCACACCGTTACGGTTGACCGCCTCGACCCATTCGTTGTCCGCGACCTCGATCTTCGCCGCGTCCTGCGGTGACATCCAGATCGTCGGCCCGCCCCGGGACAGGCTCAGCATGAACAGGTTGTCCTGGTATTCGGAGTGGATGGACCATTTGCTGTGCGGGGTGAGGTAGCGGACGGTGACGCCGAGTTCGCCGACCGAGCCGATACCCGGTTCACCGAACAGCGCCGCCATATTCAGCGGGGGGCGGTAAACGGGCAGCCCCTCGCCCAGTTCGGCCATCCAGTCGTGGTCGAGATAGAAATGCTGGCGGCCGGTGAGCGTATGCCACGGTTTGCGGCGTTCGACATTGATGGTGAACGGGGAGTACCGGCGACCACCCGACTCCGAACCCGACCATTCCGGTGACGTGATCACCGGTACCGGCGCGGCCTGGGTATCGGCGAAGGTGATGCGTTTGCCCTCGTGTTCGGCGGCCAGATCGGCCAGCGGCACGCCCGTGCGCTGCTCCAGGGTACGGAACCCCTCGGTGGCGAGGCGGCCGTTGGTGGTGCCCGACAGCGCCAGAATCGCCTCGGCGGCCTGGATTCCGCGCTGTAGTGACGGCCTGCCGTCGGCGGGGCCGCCGCGGATCATGCCGTTCTTGTGCCGTAGATAATCGACTTCGGGGGCGAGGTCGAAGGTGACCCCCTTGGTGGTGGCGCCGAGTTTCTCCGCGAGTGGCCCCAGGGCACGCATCTTGGCGCCGACAGCACCGTAATCACGTTCGACCACGACGAGTTTCGGCATGGTGACGCCGGGGACCGGTTCGGTTTCGCCGTACTTCCAATCCGCCACCCGGCCGTGCGGTGTGGCGAGTTCGTCCGGGGTGTCGTGCAGCAGCGGCACCGCGACCACATCCTGACGGACCCCCAGCCGCGGCCCCGCCAGCTCACTGAATTTCTCGGCGATCGCCTGGAAGGCGTCCCAGTCGCTGCGGGTCTGCCAGGGCGCGGCGATGGCCGGGTTGAACGAATGCACGAACGGGTGCATATCGGTGGTGTTGAGGTCGTGCTTCTCGTACCAGGTGGCGGCGGGCAGCACGATATCGGAGAACAGGGTCGTACTGGTCATCCGGAAATCCAGGGTGAGCAGCAGATCGAGTTTGCCGCGCGGAGCCTCGGGCCGCCACACCACATCGCGCGGCCGGGCACCGGCCGGAGTGGGCGAGGCGCGCAGCGAGGATTCGGTGCCGAGCAGATGTTCCAGGAAGTATTCGTTGCCCTTGGCCGACGAGCCGAGCAGATTCGCCCGCCACACGCTCAGTACACGCGGAAAGTTCTCCGGCGCATCCGGATCCTCGCAGGCGAACCGCATCCGCCCGGCCCGCAGTTCGGAGACCACGTACCCGGCCAGCGATCCGCCGTCGGCCGCGGCCGCGTCGACCAGATCGAGCGGATTGCGGTCGAAGGTCGGATAGGACGGCATCCAGCCGAGCCGCGCCGCCTGCGCGATCACATCGGCGGTGGTCATATCGGCCAGGCGACCGCCGCCGTGCGCGGCCGAGAGGGTGTCGGCGCCGAACCAGTCGTAGCGGAATTGATCGGAATGCAGGTACCAGTAGGCGGTCTGGATCATCTGCCGCGGCGGACGCGACCAGTCCAGCGCCGACGCCAGCTGGGTCCACCCGGTCACCGGCCGGCATTTCTCCTGACCCACATAGTGCGCCCACCCCCCGCCGTTGACGCCCTGGCAGCCGGTGATCGTGGTCAGGGTGAGGAACGCCCGGTAGATGGTGTCGGAATGGAACCAGTGATTGGTACCGGCGCCCATCACGATCATCGAACGGCCGTGGCTCTCCTCGGCGTTGGCGGCGAATTCGCGCGCGATCCGCAGCACCGCGGCCGCCGGAACCCCGGTGATCGACTCCTGCCAGGCCGGGGTGTAGGGCTGGGCGGGGTCGTCGTAGTCGACCGGCCACAGCCCCGGCAGACCTGCACGGTGCACCCCGTACTGCGCCAGCAACAGATCGAAAACCGTGGTGACCAGGTGCCCGTTCACCCGGCGTACCGGGACGCCGCGCTGCACGGTCGCGCCCTCACCGCCGGTGGTGTCGAAACGCGGCATCAATACGGTGACCGCATTGTCACCCAGCAGGGTGAGCTGCGGCCGGACCCCTTCGAGGTCGAGATTCCAGCGGCCGGCGCCGGTTTCACCGAAGCGATACCCCAGCGAACCGTTCGGCACCACCGGCCTGCCCTCGGCGTCGAGCACCACCGTCTTGAATGCCGGGTTCTCGGTTCCGAGGTATTCGTCCAGATCGGCGGCGGTCAGGAACTTTCCCGGTAGATAGCCGCTGTCGCTCTCCTCCAGCCGCACCAGGAACGGCAGGTCGGTGAACTGCCGGATATAACTGGCGAAGTAGGGAACCTCCCGTTCGACGAAGAATTCCCGCAGCACCACATGCCCCATCGCCATCGCCAGGGCGCCGTCGGTGCCGGGGTGCGGGGCCAGCCATTCGTCGGCGAATTTCACGTTGTCCGCATAATCCGGGGACACGGCCACGACCTTCTGCCCCCGATACCGGGCCTCGGCCATCCAGTGTGCGTCCGGCGTGCGAGTCACCGGCAGATTCGAGCCCCACATGATCAGATAGCCGGCATCCCACCAGTCCCCCGACTCCGGCACATCGGTCTGGTCGCCGAACATCTGCGGCGACGCGACCGGCAGGTCGGCGTACCAGTCGTAGAACGACAGCATCGCCCCGCCGATCAGGGATACGAACCGGGCCCCCGAGGCATGCGAAACCATCGACATGGCCGGGATCGGGGAGAAGCCGGCGATCCGGTCCGGGCCGTACTGTTCGATGGTGTGGATATGCGCGGCGGCGATCATCTCCGTCGCCTCGTCCCAGGTCGCCCGGACCAGACCGCCCTTACCGCGCGCGGCCTTGTAGCGCCGGGCCGATTCCGGATCCTCCACGATGGACGCCCAGGCGCGTACCGGGTCACCGATGGCGTTCTTCGCCGCCCGGTACATTTCCAGCAGGACACCGCGGATATACGGATACCGCACGCGGGTCGGTGAATAGGTGTACCAGGAGAACGCGGCGCCACGCGGGCAACCGCGCGGTTCGTATTCGGGTTTGTCCGGGCCGACCGACGGATAGTCGGTCTGCTGCGTTTCCCAGGTGATGATCCCGTCCTTGACGTAGATCTTCCACGAACACGACCCCGTGCAGTTCACCCCGTGCGTGGACCGCACCACCTTGTCGTGACTCCAGCGGTCCCGGTAGAACTCGTCGGCCTGCCGCCCGCCGGTTTCGTACATCGAGCGCCGGTCCGGTGAGACCTCGGCGCGGGTGAAGAACCGCCGGGTGCCCACCAGCGCGTCGGTGAGTTCGCCGTCGAGCCGCGTCTCGCCGGAGCCGCGTCGCCCACCGGTCATACGACCTCCTCGGAAAGGTGCACTTCTGATGCTCGGAGACCGGTGCGGAAGTGACACCTCACGAGACCTCCAGGGAGGGGGGAACGCCGGCGGAGGTGTCGCATCATCGGTACTCCTTCTGCATCGTCGATCGGGACGCCTCAGCTGCGTTGCCGGGCGACTTCACGGCGTACGACAGTGAGGGTGAATACGAGCGCGGCCAGCGCGACCGCGGCCAGTGCGAGCAACCCCGGGCCGTAATCGGCGGTCGATTCGTAGATGGCGCCCATTACCAGCGGCGGGACGAAACCGCCCAGACCGCCCGCGGCGCCCACGAACCCGGTGATGGACCCGACCTTTCCGGGCGGCGCTATCTGCGCGACCAGCCCGAAGGTCGCACCGCTACCCGCCCCGAGTGCCGCGGCCAGCACCAGGAACGCGATGGTGCCGACCGGCATCAGGTCCGGGGTGGCGGCCTGTACCGCGGCAGCGGCGACCACGAAACCGAGGGTGGTGGCCAGTACCACCGGTCCGTGGAACCGGTCGACCAGCCAGCCGCCGACCGGCCGCATGATCACCGCGAGCAGTACGAACCCGGCCATTCTGTTGGCCGCGTCCGCCTGGGAAAGGTCGTAGGCGGTGCGCAGATACGACGGCAGGTACACCGAGAACGCCACGAAACCACCGAACGCGACGGCGTACAACGCCGAGGCTTCCCAGGTGGCGGGCAGGCGCATGGTCTGCTTCAGCCGAGTGGTCATCGATTCGGTGGGCGCGGTCCGGCCGGGAGCGTCGCGCAGCAGGAACCAGGCGACGATCGCGTACACCGCCAGCGCCGCGGCACACAGCAGGAACGGGGTCGCGGTATCGCCCATATCCACCAGTTGCACGGTGGTGAGGGCGCTGATGGCGGTACCGCCCATCCCCATCCCGTATACCCCGATCGCCAGTCCCTGCTTCTCCGGCGGGAACCAGCGGCTCACGAACGGCACCCCGACCGCGAACACCGTGCCGCCGACGCCGAGGAAGAACCCACCGATCAGCAACGCCGCGAGCGCCGAATGGCCGACCAGGCCCAGGAACAGCACCGGCACCACGGTGATCAGCGAAACCCCCGGGAACATCAGCCGTCCGCCGTAGCGATCGGCCAGCGCACCGACGGGTATCCGGCCCAGCGATCCCACGATCACCGGGACCGCCACCACCAGCGACTCCTGGAACGAATTGAGCCCCAGTTCCTCCCGTAACCGCGGCGCCAGCGGGCTGAGCAGGGCCCACGCCCAGAAGTTGAGCGCGAACCCTACGGTCGCCACGATCAGCATCAGGGTGCGTCCACCGGTCATCGTGTGATCACCGGCCAGGGCGCGACCGGCGTTCAGCGGAGTCGAAGAGGCCACCATTGCTCCCGAGGAGGGTCGGTCCGGCAAACTCTTTGCGCCCAGTCCACGAACCGCTCGACGGGGCGATTTCGGTCCAGCGCGACCGGGACAACGATCACGTCCCGGGTCGCCGTACTGCGCTAGCGATGACTCACGGCCGTACAGTCGATCCGCCCGACGAACATCGGCCCAGCCCTCGTCGCGCGGCCGGACAACAGGCGGAACCGAGCCCCGGCAACAGCCGAGTGGCTCCATCGGCCGCCTTCGCACGACCTGGGCGAAGGCGGCGGCACGCCTTATTCTGCCTGCAAGATTGCGAAGTTGTCGGCCCATCCGGGATTCCGGGAGTTTCGTGATCACACTGGGCGTTGCACTCACGGCTGCCGTATCCGCCGTGCGCCTGTGCGCCCGACCTCCGCACAGCGGGGCCGGCAGCGCAGACGGCGCCCGGTGTCGGCCTGCTGCGGCGCACGCTCGGTGTCGGCCGCGAAAATGGCTGATCCCCGGTCCTGCCGATCCCGGCTCCGGACCCGGCTCTTACGCTCGACCGGTGGATATCGACTGGCCCGAGCTGCGCGCCCGCTGCCTGCTCGCCGAGGACGAGGCGATTCTGGCGCTGAACAAACCCGCCGGGATCTCGGTCACCGGGGAGCGGCACGATACCGATATCGTCGCCGCCGCCGAGGCCACGGGCGAGAAGTTGTATCCGGTGCACCGGATAGACAAGGTCACCTCCGGTCTGGTGTTGCTGGCCCGGCAGCTTCCGGCGCACGGGCAGCTGACCCGCCAGTTCAACAAGAAGACCGCCGAGAAGACCTATCTGGCCGTCGTCGCCGCCGGACCGGAACCGCTGCCCGACCGCGGGGTCGTCGAACTGCCGCTCAGCGTCGGCCGGAAGAACCGGGTCCGGGTGGCCGCGCCCCGCGAAACCATCCAGCGCACCGGTGACCGCTGGTTCGTCACCGACGCCGACCTGCTGAACGCGAAGAACTACCCTTCCCGCACCGAGTTCACCGTCGTGGCCCGGCACAACGAGCACACCGTCGTAGCCCTGTATCCGATCACCGGCCGCCGCCATCAGCTCCGCGTACACCTGGCCTGGATCGGCTACCCCATCACCGGTGACCCCTTGTTCGACCGCACCGGCACCCACCCCCGCACCCACCTGCACTCCTGGCGGCTACGCCTCAGCGCGGACTGGCGTCCCGGCGGCCGGCTCGATCTGGAAGCACCCCCCGATGAGGATTTCTGGGCCCCGCTCCCTCACCCACCGGCCACTCTCCCCGACTGACAGATCCGATGATCGGCCACCGCGATGGCGCCCGTGGACAGCCGTTCCCATGAACCGGCGGTAGTCCGACACGGCGCCCACCCGCGCGGCGCGCGATGGTCTCGACGGCACCGTGCCCGATTCACGCGCAGCCGGCTCCCCGGGTTCGAGAACAGCGCCCGGCACATGCGGGAGCGTGCTGCGTCGACACCGCCGGATCCGGACCGATGGGAAGCGCGGCCGACACCGGCGGTTCGACGGCACGTTCGGTCCGGGACCATACATACGTGGGCAGATAGTGGCGTGCCTCATATCCCCGGCGTTGCCACCAGCCGACTGTCCTAAGCTGGGTGGCGTGACATCGGCCCACGGAACCACCATGGTGCCGAGTTCAGCGAGGCCCTGGGAGGGTTCGGCCCGCGTCGTGCTTCAGTCCTCGAAGCGAGACTGCGCCACCCCCACCCCCCACGGCTTCCCACCACCCCCCCCAGGGCCCACCCCCCCCCCCCCCAAACACACCCACCAAC
>NZ_JBHXMZ010000003.1:76334-102768 GCF_042719915.1 Nocardia sp. NPDC058499
GTGGGGGGGGGGGGGGGGGGGGGGGGGGGGGGGGGGGTGGGGGGGTGGGGGGGGGGGGGGGGGGGGGGGGGGGGGGGGGGGGGGGGGTCCACCCCCACGACGCCAGAGGGGCCGAACCCCGCGCGCCGAAGGCGCGCCAATAAAACACAGGAGCACCGATGATCCTGGTGGCTCAGGTCAGCGATACACATTTCGATCTCGGGACCCGTAACACCGAGCGCGCGCAACGGGTGATGGCCTATCTGGCGGATCTGCGGCGGCGGCCGGATGTGATCCTGGTGACCGGCGATATCACCGATTCCGGTAAACCCGAGCAGTATGCCGAGGCCCGGATGTCGCTGCAGGCCGATCTGCCGGTGCTCGCGATCCCCGGGAACCACGACGAGCGGGCAGCGTTCCGGGAGGTGCTGCTGTCCGGTACGCCGTCGGACGATCCGGTGAACCAGGTGCACCGGGTCGGCGAGCTGACCTTGATCCTGCTGGACTCCAGCGTGCCCGGGCAGTCGGGTGGCCGGCTGGCCGACGAGACCTACGACTGGCTGGACGACACCCTCGCCGCGACCCCGCCCGACGCGGCCGTGCTGCTGGCCCTGCACCACCCGCCGGTTTTCCTGCACAGTCCGATCGTGGACACGATCGCATTGGACGATCCGCAACGGCTGGCCGCGGTGATCACCGGGGACCGGCGCATCATCGGCACCTTGGCCGGGCACGCGCATACCGCCGGGGTGAGTACTTTCGCGGGCAAACCGCTGCTCATCGGCCCGAGCACGGCCTCGGTGCTGGGCGGCGAATGGGAACTCGCGCCGCCCGAGCGGGTGATGGACTACGGGCCGGATCCTTCGGTCGCCCTGCACGTGATCGACGACGACCATCGGCTGATCACCCATTTCCGCAGTGTCCCGATGGGTGGCTGGATCGCGAGCCCGTACTGATCGTTCAGTACCGTCCGGCGCGGGCCCGGCGGTAGGCGGCGGGGGTCGCGCCGGTCCAGCGTTTGAAGGCGTAGATGAATGTGGAGGCCTCGGCGTAGCCGAGCCGGATCGCCACATCGCTCACCGACAGCGGGGTGGTGGTGAGCATTTCCTCGGCCAGCGCCTGGCGCACCTCGTCCAGTAGTGCGCGGTAACTGGTACCGGCGGCATCGAGATGCCGGCGCAGCGTGCGGGTGCTCATGTTCAGGCCGGCGGCCACGGCGTCGATACCGGGCGGCGCGGCGAAACCGTCCAGCCCGCCGCGGGGCACGAGCCGGGCCCGGACCTCGGCGGCGATCCCGGTGCGGGCGCGGCGCCGATGCACCAGGTCGCGGCATTGCGCCAGGCAGATGGCCAGGGTGTGTTCGTTGGCCTGTGGGAGGGGCTGGTCCAGGATCGCCGGATCCAGGGCGACCAGGTTTTCCGGACGGCCGAACCGGGGCGGGGCCACGGTGACCGCGGCGATCCGGTCGGCGTAGGACGGTTCGGGGAACCGGAATTCGGCCCGGACCAGCGCCAGGTGGCGGCCCAGCAGATCGCTCATCACCTGATGCATGGCGGTCACATCGCGTTCCACCAGGAACTGCCGGAGGTCGGCCGGAACGGAGTCGTCGAGGATCCGGCCGACGAATTCGCCGTCCTCCCACTGCGTCACCGGCAGGCAGAAGGCGAAGCTCAGTTCCATATAGCGCAGGGCGAAATCGATCGCCTCGGCCAGTGTGGGACTGCTGACGCAGGCGAAGCCGAAGATGCCGAAGGTGGTGATGCGGTAGCGGCGGCCCACCTCGATTCCCATACCGGGGCGGTCGAGTTGGCGTACCAGATTCCGGACCACCGCGAGTTCGGTATGCGCATCGATCTGGGCGTCGGGGTCGCGCAGGCGGGCCTCGGTGAGATCGGTGCCGCGCAGCAGCGCCGCGGGCGCCACCCCGTGTTCGGCGCCGTACCCCACCATCAGCGCGACACTGGCGACCCCACGCGGAAAGTCCCAGTCCCGGACCGACGGACGCTGCACCATACCGCCATTATGGCCGAATATCTCTACCGACCTGGCGGCGGCTACCAGGACAGCTCCGTGCAGCGGCGAGCGGTATCGGTGGTCTCGATCTGCAGAGTGGCGTGCTCGATATGGAAACGCTCGGCGAGCAAGTGTTGCGCGGCGCGCAGGATTTCGTCGCGCATATCCGGTCCGGACGTGGTGATATGCGCCGAGGCGACCTCCATCCCGGAGGTCAGGGTCCACACGTGCAGATCGTGTACATCGCAGACCCCGGGTACCGCGGCCAGTTCGGCCGCCACGGCCTCGACGTCGAGTTCTTCCGGACTGTGCTGGAACAGGATCCGCAGCGAGCGGCGCGCCAGCACGTAGGTGCGAGGCAGCACCCACACACCGATCGCCACACCGACGACCATATCGGCGTAGTACCAGCCGGTGGTGAGGGTTATCGCCGCCGAGACCAGCACCCCGATCGACCCGACCATATCGGCGAGGACCTCGAGGTAGGCGCCGCGCACATTCAAGCTCTCCGCCGCGCCGCGCCGCAGCAACAAGAAGGACACGATATTGGCGGCCAGGCCGATCACGCCCGCGATGAGTACCGGCACACCCGGGACCTCCGGGGGTTCGCCGAACCTGCGCACCGCCTCCACCAGGACATAACCGGCCACCCCGAAGAGCAGAACGGCATTGGCCAGCGCGGCGATCACCTCGGCGCGGTAGTAGCCGAAGGTGCGGGTGTAGCTGGGCCGGGTGTTGCGGGCCAGCAGGATAGCCGAGAGCGCCATCGCGATACCGACGACATCGGTGAGCATATGCGCGGCGTCGGAGAGCAGTGCCAGCGAACCGGTGGCCAGCGCGACCGCCAGTTCGACCAGCATGAATGCGGCGCCGATGGCCAGGGCCAGCGCCAGGCGTCCGACGTATTTCCCGGAGGCGCTTTCGGTTGATACCCGATGCGTATGATCATGTCCCACGCAGACAACATATGCGCTGATGCGCATGCTTGCAATACCTTCGATTCGCGCCCGGCCGCACGGCTGGCAGACTTGACGTCGTGAGTGACCAGCCCGCTACCACCCGGCCCGGCGCATCCGACCGGCCCGCCCGCGATCCTCGAGCGGCGCTACGGCCGATCGAGCTCGCCACCGGCGCGGTTCTGGGCGGCGCGACCGTCGGACTGGTCACGGTCGGTTCGGTGATCCCGTTCGCCGCGGCGCTCCAGCTCGTCGCCGCCGTCCCCATGGGCCTGCTGGCGCACCGGTACCGATTCCGCGCCCTGTTCACCGCCTCCGTCTCGGCCGCCCTGGTCACCTTCGTCGCGGCCGGACTCACCGCGGCCATGGCCATGGTCGCCACCGCGACCATCGGCGGTATCGTCGGCACGGTCAAACGCCGCCGCGGCGGTCTCATCGCGGTCACCGGGCTCTCGGTCGTCGCGGCACTCGCGTGGGGTGCGTTCTCGATCGGTTTCCTGCTGGTCTTCTCCGCCACCCGCGACCTGCTGTTCGACAACATCCGCAATACCGCCACCGGCCTGGCCGACCTCACCTCCCGGCAAGCCCAGCTGGCACCGCTGGGTCGCGGTGTGCTGAACGTGGCCGAGGTCGTCCTGCAGTGGTGGTGGATCTATATCGGCGCCACCGTCGCCATCGGCACCGTAGTCACCGCACTCGTCTCCTGGTTCGTCCTCGGATCCGTCCTGGACCGGCTCACCTGGCTTCCCGGTGCCGACCGGCTCGACGCCCCCGCCGACGACCGCCCCATCGCGCCGCTCCCGGTCACACTGCGCGGGGCCGGCTACCGCTATGCGGGCGCGGCCGATGATGCGCTGGCGGGGATCGACCTGCGCGTGGCGGTCGGCGAATTCGTCGCCGTGGTCGGGCACAACGGTTCCGGAAAATCCACCCTCACCCGGCTGCTGGCCGGTCTGCCACCGAGCAGCGGCACGGTGGACCGGCCCGGATCGGCGGGCCTGGGCCATCTCGGTGGCACCGCCCTGGTACTCCAGCGACCGGAAAGCCAGACCCTCGGGGTACTGGTCGCCGACGATGTCGTCTGGGGATTGCCCACCGAACTGGCCACCGAGGTCCCGATCGACGATCTGCTGCGCGAGGTCGGACTGGACGGAATGGGTGCCCGGGAGACCGCGACCCTGTCCGGTGGCCAGCAGCAGCGGCTCGCCGTGGCGGCCGCCCTCGCCCGGCGCCCGGCGCTGCTCATCGCCGACGAAGCCACCTCCATGATCGACCCGGACGGCCGCCGCGAACTGGTGGCGCTGCTGACCGAACTACCGGAACGACATCCGATGGCGGTGGTGCTGGTGACCCACCACGAAGCCGACGCGGCCGCCGCCGACCGGGTGATCCATCTGGCGGACGGCCGGATGGTCGACCGTCTGCCCGCCTGGCCGAAACCGGCCCGCGCGTACCGCCGCCACCCCATGGGCGCGCCGATTCTGGAACTGCGTGGCGTCCGGCACACCTACAACCGCGGCACACCGTGGGAAGCGCAGGCCCTGCACGGGATCGACCTGACGGTCCGCCGCGGGGAAGCGCTGCTGGTGGTCGGCGGGAACGGGTCCGGGAAATCGACTCTGGCCTGGATCATGGCCGGGCTCATCGCACCCAGCGTCGGCCGTTGCGAACTGGCGGGGAAACCGGTCAGCAAACAGATCGGCCGGGTGGAACTGGCCTTCCAGCATTCCCGGCTGCAACTGCAACGCCACACCGTCGGCGAAGAGATCGCCGACTGGGGCGGTGACAGCACCGGATCGGGCACCGTCGGCAAGGCCCTCGACGCCGTCGGCCTGGACCGCTCGCTGACCACCCGCTCCATCGAAGAACTCAGCGGCGGTCAGGCGAAACGGGTGGTGCTGGCCGCCATCGTCGCCAGCCATCCACAGGTCGTAGTGCTCGACGAGCCACTGGCCGGCCTGGACCCCGAGGGCCGCGCCGATATCGTCGACCTGCTGGCCCGGCTCCGCGATTCGGGGCTGACACTGATCGTCATCTCACACGATGTCGAGGATGTCGCGGCCATCTGCGACCGCACCGTCCACCTACAGGCCGGGCGTATCCCCGAAACCGAGGCCGCGCATATCCCGGCCCCGGAACCGGACGCCGATACCGCGCCCATCCCACCGGTCCACCCACCCGGACAAGTCCACCACCCCGCCCCGGGCGCGGCCTGGCGGCTACGCGGCGACGCCCACGGAGGTGCCCGATGAGCACGGTACTGCTACGCCAGGTCCCGGTCGCCAGCCCGATCCACCGGCTCTGGGCCGGCACCAAGATGATCGGCGTCTTCCTGATCAGCCTGCTGCTGATGTTCCTGCCCAGCTGGCCGATCCTCGGCGTCACGATCGTCTTCCTGATCGCGGTCGGGGCGCTCGCTCGCCTTCCCCTCGGCGTCGTCCCCCGGCTTCCGTGGGTGTTCTGGCTGCTGATCGCGCTCGGTGCGGCGATCAGTGCACCGGTCGGCGGGGTCGCGCTGCTGCGCTACGCGCAGGTCGTGGTCTTCGGGCTCATCCTGCTGTCGGCATCCATGCTGATCGCCTGGACCACCCCGATGAGCGAAATCGCCCCCGCCCTCGCCACCCTCGGCCGGCCGCTACGCAAACTACGGGTCCCGGTCGACGAACTCGCCGTTGTGGTGGCACTCACCCTGCGCGGACTACCACTGCTGCTGGAGGAGATCCGGGTCCTGCGCGCCGCACGCCGGCTACGCCCCAAACCCGATCTACTGCACCGCACCACCGACCCACTGATCGATATCCTCACCGCCGCCATGGCGGTGTCGACGCGCCGCGCCGGCGAACTCGGTGAAGCCATCACCGCCCGCGGCGGGACCGGACGGCTCACCGCACGCCCGGCCGGCCCCGGCCGCAACGATGCGGTCGCACTGGCCGTCGTGGTGGCAGTCTGCGCCGGAGCTCTCGCCCTCGACCTGCTTACCTGAATCGGCCCGGGGGCCCGGCCCCGTGGTAGTTCAGCTGTTCCGGGGCGACAGCGCGCCGCGCCGGTGTCCGAGGTACAGCAGCAGCACGGTCGCCGCCGAGCAGACCAGTACCGAGACAACGCTCGCTTCCGGTCCGAAACTCCCGCCGGACAGCCAATCCGGCCCAGTCGTGGCTGCGCTGACCAGAGACTCACGTGCCTCGCTCCCGGAGGCGACGGTGCCGAAGATCCCCACGGTAGCGGCGTTCCAGCCGAAATGCAGGCCGATCGCCAGCCACAGCGAACCTGTTGCGAGGTAAGCCGCGCCGAGCAGCAAACCCGCCTCGACGGCGATTGCGATCGCGCCCCATACCGAGGAATCCGGATTGATCAGATGTACGAGGCCGAAGATCATGGCGGACACGACGAGCGCGACCGCGGTTCCCCAGCGAACCCAGAGGAGCCGGAAGACGACACCGCGGAAGAACACTTCCTCCGCGACGGCGACGGCGCACATGGCACCGGCGACCGCGAGAGCACCGGGGACCGACCCCCACCCGCTGATTCGATACACGCCGGTGAGAGCAAGGAAACCGATAGCCACCGCCGAGAGGCCCATTCCGGCCACCGTGCCGACCACAAGGTGGAGCCCGCCGCCGCGACGGGGGAACTCGACAACACGACGGCGCTCGATACGGCGTCCGGCCCAGATGTAGAGCCAGATCACCGCGCACGCCAGCACGGGGCCGACGATGAGGGCAGCCACGGGATTGTGAACCGAGGACGCAATGGAATTGACGACCAGCATCACGACGGCGAAACCGACGACCACGAGTGCCGCCCGGCCTTTACTCAGGCCGGGCGGACCGCCCGCCGCACCGCGCGCCCGGAACTCGCTCGGGGCGGAGCCCACCACCTACTTCTGCTGATCACGTACGGCTTTGCGGGCGGCGTCCTGCGCCTTGTCGACCTGCGACGCGTATTTTCCGCCGGTCTTCTTGTCCACCGCGTCGCCGACCTTCTCGATCAGCGGGTCGACCTTATCGGCGTTCTTGCGCGCCATACCGAGCGCTTTGTTCGCCAGCCCTTTGAAATCCATGGTGTGTGCTCCTCGTTCCAACTCGCTACGGAGATAACGATACCCAGGGGTTTCGCGTCGAGCGGAGGAACGACGGCAGCGACGGCTGTCACACCTCGCCGAGCCAGGCCGGATGCCAGAAGCGGCCGCCGTCCGTCCAATCCATGTAGCGAACAGTGCCTTTGATCTTCGGCGTCACCCAGATCGCGTCCCGGAGTTCATCGGCCGACATCTGGTTGGTGAACGGCGGCGTCTTACGTTCCGACCGGTGCAGCCGGGCCGCCAGCTCCGCCATCCCCGCCTCGTCGAACCCGGTCCCGACCCGGCCCGCGTACACCAGACCGTCCTCGCCGGGTATCCCGACCAGCAGCGAGGCGAACGGTCGCGCCTTACTGCGCCGCATACCCCCGATCACCACCTCCTGGGTGCGCCAGTTCCGGTGCTTCACCCACGAATGCCCGCGGGTCCCGGGCAGATACACCGAATCCAGCCGTTTGGCGATCACCCCCTCGGCGCCTTCTTCTTCGCTGCGGCGCAGGGCCTCGGTGCCGTCGCCGTCGTAGCGCGGCGGCACCCGGAGTTCGGTGGTCGTCGCGGCCAGCGCTTCCAGCACCTGGCGCCGATCGCGGTAGCGTTTACGCAGCAGCGAGGTGCCGTCGAGGAACAGCAGATCGAAGGCCAGAAATTCGGCGCGCCGCGGATTCGCTTTCAACAGTGCGATATTCACCGCGCCGTCGAGTCCGCGGACGATGAGCTCACCGTCGAGTATCACCTGATGGCCGGCCAGCTCCTCGGCCAGCACCGACAACTGGGGGTAGCGCGCGGTCACATCGTTACCGGCGCGGCTGCGCAACCGCAGTTCCCCGGCATCGATTTCGACGAGCAGCCGGTATCCGTCCCATTTGCGTTCGAACGCCCATTCCGAGTCCGGGAGCCCCGCCACCTCGCCGGTGGTGGCCAGCATGGGGGTGAGTCCGCGCGGCAGTTCCGCGGTCGCGGGCTGGTCCTTCATGAGGTGCATCAGCCACTGGTCGCCCTCGGTACGGATCATCGCGTACCGGCCGTTGAGCCGCTCGCCGCGAAAGACCACGATCACCTCGTCGTCGCGCCATTTCTCGGCGCGGTAAGTGCCGGTGTCCCAGACCGACATCTCCCCCGCGCCGTACTCACCGGCCGGGATCGTGCCGTGGAAGTCCAGGTATTCCAGTGGATGGTCCTCGGTGTGCACCGCGAGCCGGTTCTGCCGGGTACTTTCCGGCGGGCCTTTGGGTACTGCCCACGACACCAGCACCCCGTCGCGTTCCAACCGCACATCCCAGTGCAACCGCCGGGCATGGTGTTCGTGGACGACATAGCGATCACCGGGGCCGGGCCGGGGTGAATGCGGCGGTACCGGCTCGGGTGTGCGCGCCGGGTCGCGCATGGAGCGGTATTTCGTCAGCGCGTCGTTCAGTGGCGTATCCAGCCCGGCCAGCAGATCGCCCTCCGACCGATACCGCTCCAGAACTTCGTCGAACCGCAGTTGCCGCAGCTCACGGGGATCCTCGAGCTCCGCCCAATGGCGCGGTGCGGCGGCGTTCGGTTGCTCGCGCCCGCGCAGCGAATACGGTGCGATGGTCGTCTTGGACGGGTTGTTCTGACTCCAGTCCAGGAACACCTTCCCGGCCCGCACGTTCTTCGCCATGGTGGCGGTGACCAGGTCGGGAAGGAGTTTCTCCAGATTCGTGGCGACCTGTTTGGCCACCGTGGACGCCCCGCCGGGGCTCAGTGCCCGGTCCAGCGGGACGTACAGGTGGATACCTTTGCTACCGCTGGTCAGCGGAAACGCCCGCATCCCGATTTCGGCGACCATATCCCGCACCCCGAGCGCCACCCGCGCGCATTCGGGCAGACCCGCGCCGGGGCCGGGATCGAGATCGAACACCAGCCGCGTCGCGGGGCCCCGCGCATCGCCGTCGAACCGCCACTGCGGTACATGGATCTCCAGGGCGGCCTGCTGACCCAGCCAGACCAGGCCGGCCTGCGACGAGATCACCGGATAATGCGCGGTCCGGTCGGAGTGTTCCTGGGCGCGGCGCGGTAACCACGATGGCGTACCCGCGCCGAGGTTCTTCTCGAAGAACGACGATTCGGCAACACCGTTCGGCCACCGCTTACGGGTGATCGGGCGGCCCGCGATATGCGGCAGCATCGCCGGGGCGATCTCGGCGTAGTACTCGATGACCTCGCCCTTGGTGGTGCCGGTCGCCGGATAGAGCACCTTGTCCAGGTTGCTCAGCCGGACCTCGATATCCGGCTGCCCCGGTTCACCGCCGAACGCCCGGTGCACGCCGGGTCACCCGCGTGAGCGTCCGGCCCGGTACGGCACCCGGCCGCGGCTCACGGGCGCGGGCCGGACCCCGGCTCACCGGGCTGTCCCGGACCACCCGGCTGCTCGGGCGGAACCACCTTGCGGGCGGCTTCCTTACCCTTCTGGATCTTGTCCGAGTACTTGCCCTTGGTCTTCTGGTCGACGAAATCGCCGGCCTTGTCGACCGCCTGGTTGATCTTGTCGGAGTTCTTGGCCGCCGCTTCCTGCCCCTTGCCGGCCAGATTCTTCAGGCTGTCCATCAAGCTCATTGCCGAATTCCTTCCTGTCGCCGAGCGGAAGTGTTCACTCCATATCCTCCCACCAGGAACGCCCTGGCGCGAGATCACCGATATCGAGCCGTTGCCCGGGTACCGGCACCACGATTTCGGTACCGGCCGCGGCGGCGGCCGCCACCAACCGGCGAACCGGTTCGTCCCAGGGGTGCGGAGCCAGATTGAAGGTCGCCCAATGGATCGGCAGCAGTACGCCGTGGCCCGGATCGCCACCGCACAAGTCGGCGTGGGCGCGCACCGCTTCCTCGGGATTCATATGGATATCGGCCCAGCTGTGGTTGTAGGCACCGATAGGCAGCAGGTTCAGGTCGAAGGGGCCGCACTGCGCCCCCGTCTCGGCGAATGCCTTGGTGAACCCGGTATCGCCGCCGAAGTACACCCGATGCGCCGGGCCGGCCAGCGCCCAGCCCGCCCACAGGGTGGTGTTACGGACCAGGCCGCGGCCGGAGAAATGGCGGGCCTCGGCGCAGGTGATCGTCAGCTCGCCACCCGACTCGTCCCGCGCAGGCAGCGAATACGAACTACCCCAATCCAATTCGACGATCCGCGCTTCCGGCACACCCCAGTGCCGCAGATGCGCGCCGACCCCCAGCGGAACCACGAAAACCGCACGCTGGGTGTGCAACAGGGTGGTGACGGTATCGGCGTCGAGATGGTCGTAGTGGTCGTGCGAGATGACCACCGCGTCCACCGGGGGCAGCTCGGTCAGCGCCACCGGCACCGGGTGGATCCGGCTCGGCCCCACCAGTCGCGACGGCGAAACCCGATCACTCCACACCGGATCGGTGAGCACCCGGAAACCGTCGACCTCGATCAGCGCGCTGGCATGCCCGTACCAGGTGACGGCCAGATCGGCGGCCATCGCCGGACATTGTGGCTCGGCCAGCGGTACGACCCCCTTCGGCCGCCCCGCCCGCATGGCGGACGCCATCGACAGCAGCCCGGCGGGATTGTCGGGTACGACTATCGGCGATGCGGGCTCGGTGTTGTGGAACTGACGGTTGCGGTAGCTGCGCGCCCCCGTAGCGGTGGGTGCGATCGCCGAAACCGAGGCACCCAGCGCCGCCGGTAACCCGTCCAGCGCACGCAGCACCCAGCCCAGTACGGTCATCCCGGCCAGCCCCGCCACCGCGGCGGGGAGAATCCGGGGTCGCATCACCGGCCCACGAATTTCGGGGAGCGCTTCTCCTTGCGGGCCTGCCGGCCCTCCTCGGCGTCCTCGCTGTTCCATGCTGCCTCCAAGGCGGACTGCTGTTCCTTGGGTGACGGCTCCCGGGTGCCGTCGTCGTTGAGTTCCAGCTTCAGGTGCCGCAGCGACAGCGGCGCGAGTTCGGCCACCGATTTCGCCCAGGTCTGCGCGTCCGCCAAGGTTCCGAGACGATTGGCGAAGCCGAAAGTGTAGGCGTCGGCGGCCGAGATGGGTTCGGCACCGAGCAGGACGGTACGGGCCGGACCGCCACCGAGCAGCGACACCAGCCGCCGGGTGGTCCAGCGATCCACGGAGATCCCCAGTTTCGCCGCGGGAACCGCCAGATACGAATCCGGCGCCATCACCCGCAGATCCGCCGCCATCGCCAACTGCACACCGGCGCCGAGCGCCGGCCCGTTGAGCGCGGCGATCACCGGCACCGGCATCGCCTCGACCTCGTGCAGCATCTCCAGCAGGGCGTCCAGGAATTCGGTGGAGTACACACCGTCGAGATCTGCGCCCGCACTGAACACCGGCCCCCGGCCGGTGATCACGATGACGCGGGCGTTGTGCGCTGCTTGTAGGAGCGCCTCGCGCAACTGTACGACCAGATCCAGGTTCAGCGCGTTACGACGCTCTTCACGCTGTAGTTCGATGGTGACGACGTCGCCGTCGCGGCTGACCCCGAGCATGTGTGTCCCTTCCCCGCTCAACGAATACCGATCCAACAGCCAATAACGAAGCGTTACCGACCACTCTGCCACAGCGACGGGCCGGCCCACCCGGCACGACGCGGGGCAGTGCACACCGGGGACGGTGTGGTGGCGGTGCGCGGAACGCGCGGACTCAGGTTTCCAGACCGACCGCGAAGGTCGCCGGATCCGCACCGGTCCGGGTGCCGCTGTCCAATCCGGTGATGGCATTCATCTGCTCGGCGGAGAGTTCGAAGCCGAAAACATCGAAGTTCTGCTCGATCCGCTCGGGGGTCACCGATTTCGGGATGACGATATTGCCGAGCTGCAGATGCCAGCGGATGACCACCTGCGCCGGTGAGCGGTCCACGTCCCCGGCGATCCGGGTGATCACCGGATCGCCGAGCAGGGTGCCCTGGCCGAGCGGGCTCCACGCCTCGGTGGCGATGGCGTGTTCGGCGTGATATTCGCGCAGTTCACGCTGAACGAGCCGGGGGTGCAATTCGATCTGGTTCACCGACGGCGTCTCCCCCGTTTCGGCGACAACCCTTTCCAGATCGGTCACGCGGAAATTCGAGACACCGATGGACCGCACCCGGCCGTCGGCCTTCAGACGCTGGAAGGCACGGAAGGTGTCCACGAACTTATCCGCGGCGGGAACGGGCCAGTGGATCAGATAGAGGTCCAGGTACTCCAAGCCCAGCCGGTCGAGGCTGGCCGCGCAGGCGCGCAGGGTCGATTCGTAGCCCTGCTCGGAGTTCCAGAGCTTGGTCGTGACGAAGACCTCGTCCCGGGGTAGACCGAACTGCCGGATGGCACGGCCGGTGCCTTCTTCGTTCTCGTAGGCCGCCGCGGTGTCGATGCTGCGATACCCGGCGCGCAGTGCGGCGGTGACGGTATCGAAGACCTGGTCCGGCGGTACTTGGAAGACCCCGAAACCGAGTTGCGGAATCAGGCTCCCATCGTTGAGCACGATGGGCGGGACAACACCGATCTCACGTCTAGTGGTCACCGCTTCGACGGTAGGAGCGGTTCGGCGGCAGGTCAACGAATCCGGGTCCCGTGTCCGCATCACCTTGACAGATCGTTGGGTTTTTACAACACTATGTTGTGTGAGCCCAGTAAGACGCGGGGAAACCCTCCCGATCTACAACCGCATCGCAGTACTGCGCGCGGAACACCGGATGTCGCGGGCCGCACTGGCGGAGACGGTGAACGTCAACCCACAGACGATCGGCGCACTCGAACGCGGCAACCACTACCCCAGCCTGGACCTGGCCCTGCGGATCTGCGAGGTGTTCGGGCTGCCGGTCGAGGCGGTGTTCTCCCGCACCGAATTCACCCCGCTGTCGGCCGAGCTCTATCCGCGCGAGAAAGGAAAGCTGCCATGACCGCAGCCACCGCACCGTCCACCCTGCTCGACCGCTACCAGGCCTACCGCGTCCGGCGGTGGCTCGTCCGGGAAAAACAGCTCGCCGGAATGCTGCCCGGCTGGCGCACCCGCGGTCGTCGGCGCGCGCTGGTGGTCACCGTTACCGTGGCGCTCACCGCCATGTTCGTCACCGGCGTCCTGTGCGCGTTCGGCCTCGAATGGGCCGCTCTCTTCGCCGGCCTGAGCGCGCTGATCTTCCTACCCGCCTGGACCATGTTGCGGATCGTGTCGCACGCCCAGGACAACGCGCCCGCCGAAACCCTGGACGAACTGGAGATGAGCCAGCGCGAAACCGCCCGCTCGATCGGCCTCACCATTACGCAGTCACTCTGCATCGTCCCAGTGATGTACCTCATCTACAGCGGTGCGCTGTTCCCGGAGGCCGACGCCTTCCGCACCGCCTACGCCGGCGGCGTCATGCTGCTGGCGACGCTACTGGCCGGCGGTTGCGCACCCGCCATGATCCTCGCCTGGTCGAATCCCGAGCCGGAGCCGGAGGGCTGAGCGAATGCGGTCGCGGGTCCGAACCACCCGGCCCGCGACCGGCGGCAACCGTCGGCAGCCCGGAACGGACGGAGCCTCCTTCCGGAACCGGAGAGCCGAAGACCGAGTCGCTGTCCAGGTCCGCCACCGCCTGCCGGATCGGGCACGCATCGGAGGCGACGACCACGCCCGCCGATCGGTCGCCCGAGCCCTCCGCAGCCACCGGTTCGGCTACCCGGCGCACCTCGTGCCCGGTGCCCGGTATGCACCGGGCACCCCGCGTGGCCGGGCAGCCTCCACCCCGCCGGCGCCGCCTGCGCGGAGGTCGTTGTACCGACGCGACACACTCGCGATTCGGCCACGGTCGCCCAAGCCGTCGCCGTCCTCGAGGCTCCGCCCCCGTGGAGCGGCGACGACGGCCTCGGCCACCGTAGCTGCCGGCAAACCCACCGGGCACTCAGTCCGGGAGCCCCAGGCGCCGGTAGCGAAGGTGCCGGATCTCGCGCAACCGCTCCGGCGGCTGCGCGGACAAGGCGGTCAGTTCCTCGGCGATGGCGGTGACCATGCGGCGCGCGAAATCGTCCGGTTCCGCTGCGGCGTCGGGATATTCGGGCACAATCCGGTCCACGACCCCGTCCGCCAGCAGATCCGCCGAACGGATCCGCTGCCGCGCAGCCAATTCCGCGGCATGCTCGGTATCGCGGTGGACGATGGCGCTCGCCCCCTCCGGCGGCAGCGGCGCCAGCCAGCCGTGCGTAGCGGCCAGTACTCGATCGGCGGGCAGCAAGGCCAGTGCGCCGCCACCGGTTCCCTGACCGAGCAGCACCGATACGGTGGGCGTATCCAGGGTCACCAGATCGGCGATGCAACGGGCGATTTCGGGTGCCAGGCCCCGCTCCTCGGCCTCCTTGGACAACGCCGCGCCGATCGTATCGATCACCAGAACGAGGGGTAGCCGCAGTTCGGCGGCAAGCTGCATACTGCGCCGCGCCGACCGCAGCGCGGCCGGGCCCATCGTATGTTCCGGATCCTGGTGCGTGCGATCGTGCCCGAATACCACACACGGGCGCCCCTGGATCCGAGCCAGCGCAAGAACCACCGTGCGATCCGATTCCCCCTGGCCGGTTCCGCTGAGCGGCACCCGCTGCCGGCTCCGGCGGAGGAGCTCACGAATACCCGGCCGCTCGGGCCGTCGTGAAATACGCACCGACTCCCACGCCTCGACCGGTCCAGCCGCCGCACGCATCCGGTGACCGCCTACGAGCCGCGCAGTCCGGGCGCCGGGAGTCGCGGCGTCATCGGCCTCGTACTCCGCCTCCGAAATCTCGCCCCCCGAAGCCTCTGTCTTGCGAGCCTCGGTATCCGAAGCCTCCCGCTCCCGAGTCTCAGCGGCGGCGGTGCCCGCTTCCGGAGTCTCGGCGGCCGAAATCATTCTTTCCCGAGCCTCGCGGACTGCAGAACTCGCGGTCGGCGAGGCCACACCCACCGATTGCCACCGCGCGGCGGCCGGTATCGGCTCGACGGCGGAAGGATGTTCTCCGGCTATGGGTTTCGGCTCGTCCGGCATTCCGCTGAACACGCTCAGTGCCCGGTGAGCGATCCGCCGGAAGACCGATACCTCGACGACCCCGTCGATGACCCCGCTCCGATACAGGTTCTCCGCGGTTTGCACGCCGGGCGGGAACGGCCGTCCGTACAGCGCCTCGTACACGCGCGGCCCGAGAAAGCCGATGAGTGCGCCGGGTTCGGCGAAGGTGATATGCCCCAGCGACCCCCACGATGCGAAAACCCCGCCCATGGTCGGATTCCGCAGGTACACGATGTAGGGGTGCCCCGCCGATTTATGCGCGGCGACCGCACCGGCGATCTTCACCATCTGCACGAAGGCGACCGTGCCCTCCTGCATCCTGGTGCCGCCCGAAGTAGGCGATACGACCAGCGGTAACCCCTCCGCCGTCGCCCGCTCGACCGCGCTGGCGATCCGTTCGGCGGCGGCAACGCCCACCGAGCCCGCCAGGAACGCGAACTCACAGGCGATGACCGCGATCCGCCGGCCACGCAACCGGCCTTCACCGGTGCGGACCGATTCGTCGGTACCCGCCGCTGCGGCCGCCTCGGCCAGCGCGGACCGATAGGCGCCGGTCTGCGCCACCGCTATCGGCGGCGCATCCCAGCTCACGAATGTTCCCGGATCGAGCAGCGCGTCGAGTAGCTCGCGCGAGCCGATCCGGCGTTTCGCCGGCGTCATCCGAGCTGTCCCGGGCCGCCTGGCACCTCAACTGTCCCTACCGGCACGCCGACCAGTATGACCGGCACCGGATCAGTAGCCCCGGGTGACCTTCTGCAGGGCGTACTCGGTGAGCCGAACCAGCGCCTCCTTGGCCGGTTCCCGGCGCCGGGCGTCGATCGGCATGATCGGCACATCGGCGGGAACCGCCAGCGCCTGCCGAATATCCTCGATCGGGTACTGCGGGGCGTCGTCGAACTGGTTGAGCGCGACGAGGAACGGCAGGTTGCGCGCCTCGAAGTAGTCGACCGCCGCGAAGCTGTCCTCCAGTCGCCGGGTATCGATCAGCACCACCGCGCCGATGGCGCCACGGATCAGGTCGTCCCACATGAACCAGAAGCGGTACTGGCCCGGAGTACCGAACAGGTACAGCACCAGATCGTCGGCCAGGCTGATACGGCCGAAGTCCATGGCCACCGTGGTGGTGGATTTGCTCTCGATACCCGCGAGACTGTCGATCCCGGCACTGGCGTTGGTCACCAGAGCCTCGGTTCTCAACGGGACGATTTCCGAAACTGCCCCCACCAGCGTCGTTTTGCCCACGCCGAACCCGCCTGCGACCACGATCTTTGCCGAGGTCGGCTTGATGACACGGGTATCGACCTGCGCCGTCGAATCATATACGCCGGAGTCCACTGAGAACCCTTTCGATCAGCTCGCGACGTTCATCGTCGCTGGAATCGTCTTTCAAAGTCGCCGAAACGCGGACATGCCCGGCTTCGATCAGGTCCGCTACCAATACACGCGCCACCCCGATCGGTATACCCAGTCGCGCCGCTAGTTCGGCGACCGACGGCGACTCCCTGCACAACTCGACTATCGAGTTCTCGATATTGCTCAGTTCGTACTGGCGTTCGAGCGGAATGGGATGGGACGCAACGAGAGCCTCGAGCGCCAGCTCCACCTTCGGCCGGGTACGACCGGCGGTCAGCGAGTACGGACGCACGAGACTGGGCTCGGAGCCTCCCACGCGGTGATCCTCTATGTCCATCCCACCATCAGGAACCCATTGTGACGCGCGGAGTGGCCTGAACTGTCTGGCCCACGCGTTCGACCAACAAAGCCATTTCGTATCCGACCTGTCCGATATCGCAGGACGTATTGGTCAGGACAGCGAGGTATGACCCGTCGCCTACCGCCATCAACAGCAGGTAGCCGTGCTCCATTTCGACGACGGACTGCAGGACCGTCCCGCCCTCGAAGAGATTGGACACACCCACCGAGAGACTGGCCAGACCGGCCGTAACAGCGGAGAGCTGTTCGGCCCGATCGACCGGTAGCTGGGCACTCGCCGCCATCAGCAGGCCGTCGGCCGAGACCAGAACGGCATGGGCTACGCCAGGAACCTCGCCTGCGAAGTTCGAAACCAGCCAATCCAACTGACGGTTCGTACCACCTAGTTCGGGGTTCATCGGTCTCCTTTGTCTCCGGTTAGGTTCATTGCTCGCATTGCACGGCCATCCCGAACACCTTGCTGGTGCCGACTCAAACTAGACCGGATCGTGTCGGGATTGCGACTCGGCGTCCGCTCCTGGGCGCCGTCGACGGCGCCGGGCACCAGCCGGCCGCCCGGATTACGTTGTGGAAGACCGGCCGCCGTGCGGGTTTCGGGTTCGGCTTCACTGGCCCGCCGAGCAGCCGTCCAGCCCTCGTCGCCCGGTGATTCGAAGGAGGCGACGGCCTGGGAGCGATCGGCGTTCGGATCCGAGAGCCAGGCCGACATCATCTCCGCGAAGATGGGTGTCCCGCCTATCACGTTGTCGGTTTCCTCGGCCGGCTGCAGTCGGGTCTGGAAGAACGAAGCGGTCTTCGCCGGGTTGGACTTGTAACTGTGCCGGCCGGGTTCGCGGGCCGGTGCCGAGTCCTCGGCGTGCTCCGGTTCCCGGGGCAGCGCGACACCCGGGGGGTTGTCGAACCGCTCGGCGGTGTATCCACCCGGCTGCCGCCGCGGCAGCCCACCCGATTCATCGGGGCGGGGCGGGCGCGGCGCTGTAGCGTTCTCTCGCCGCGGCAGACCGTTTTCGCGTTGCGGCAGACCGTTTTCGGCGGCCGCGGGCCGAGGGCGTCCGTTACCGGCCGGGCCGCCGCGCTGCGGCAGGCCGCCGCCGCCCGTACCCCGTTGCGGCAACCCGCCGCCCGGGGATTCGTGCCGGGGCGGCGGACCGCCGGCAGGGCCCCGCTGGGCGGGAAGTTCGCCGGAAGAGTCCCGGGATGGGAGGCCGGCGGCCGGATCGCGTTGCGCCGGCAGCTCACCGGAGGTTTCGCGGGACGGCAGACCGTTACGCGTCGGTTCCCCCGGGGTGGGCAGAGCACCGGACGTGGGATCGGCCGGCTGCGGCGGTTGCCGGTCACTCCTGCCCTGTTCACCCGCCGCGCGGCGCTGGGGCAGACCCGGACCGCCGGATTCGCGGGCACCGTTGGTACCGGGTTCCCGTTGCGGAAGCCCATTGGGCCCCTGCGGTGCCGGACGCCGCGGGGGCACCGGTCCGGAGGCACGCTGCGGTGCCGCAGTTTCCGATGCGGATTCGGCGGGGCGCTCGGAAACGGGGCGCGCGGGCGGTGTCTGGGGATCCCCTGGGGCACCGTTTGCGCCGGGCCGACGCTGCGGCAGACCACCCGGCCCGGACTGCGGCGCGTCCCCACCGGTCGGCTGACGCTGCGGCAGACCACCCGGCCCGGACTGCGGCGCATCCTCACCGGCGGGCCGGCGCTGCGGCAAACCCGATCCGGACTGCGGCGCGTCCCCACCGGCAGGCTGACGCTGCGGCAGACCACTGAGACCGGGCCGTTGTGCGTCACCCCCACCGGGCTGACGCTGCGGTAGACCACCGGCCCCCGGCTGCGACGACCCGCCGGCGCCCGCCTGACGCTGCGGCAAACCGCTGGGGCCGCTCTCCGTGGGGCGTGCGCCCCCCGCGGGCGAATCGCCCGGGGTACGCGGCGGCAAGGTTGGGGTGGCACCGCCGCCGGCGCCGCCGGGGCCGAGATTCCGTTTGGGGAGGTTGGCGGCGGCGAGCTTGCCGCGCTGTGCCGTACTGCCCGCGCTGGCCTGGCGCAGGCTCGTGGTGCCCTGTTCGCCGTCACGCAGACCACCGGCCATCGCCGAACCGGGCTGCCGCTGCGGCAGGCCACCCGGACCCGCCGGCGCCGGACCGCCCGGACGCTCCCCCGGCTTGGGACGTTCGACCGCCGGCAGCGGACCGCTCATTCCCGGATCGACGGTGACCATCATGTTGCCGTCGGCGGTACGGCTGATACCGCGGGTCTGCATGGATTGGCCGCCGGCATTGCGCAGCGCCGCGGCGGCGGCCTCGTCGGCCGATTCTTCCGGCTTCGGCTTCTTACCGCCGTCGCTGGGCACCAGCGGCTGCGGGCCCGAACCGGTCGCGAGCGGCAGGATTTGGGTTTCGCCCGCCACGATCAGGCTCATCGGCACATGCACGGTCACCGTGACACCGGGATCGCGGGCGGTATCGAAGGTCGGCCGCAGCCGGACGTTGAGACCATGCCGTTCCGCGAGCCGGCCGACGACGAACAGACCCATATGGCGGGCGGTGTCCGGGCCGGGTTCGGCGGTGTTCTCCAGCCGGCGGTTGATCTCGGCCATCTCGCTCGGCGGCATACCGATACCGCGGTCGGCGACCTCGATCAGCAGGCCCTGGTCGTGCGCTTGCGCGAAGGTGAACTTCACATCGGTTTCCGGCGGCGAGGCCCGCAGCGCGTTGTCCAGCAGCTCGGCGAACAGATGCGCCATATCGGAGGCGGCCGGTTCGATCAGGGCACCGCGCGGGGTGGCGCCCAGCTTGACGCGTTCGTAGTCCTCGACCTCGGAGATCGCGGCGCGCAGCACATCGGCGATCTCGACCGGCGCCGATTTCGCGCGGCGCTGTTTGGTGCCGGCCAGAATCAGCAGGTTGTCGCCGTTACGGCGCATACGGGCGGCGAGATGGTCCAGCCGGAAGAGGTTCTCCAGCAGTCGCGGATCCTTCTCGTCGTACTCCATCGCCTCGATGAGGCTGAGCTGATGGTCGACAAGCGATTTACTGCGCCGCGCCAGGGTCTCGAACATATCGTTGACCTGGGAGCGCATCTGCGCCTGATCACTGGCCAGGCGCAGCGCCTGACCGTGGATATCGTCGATCGCGCGGGCCAGCTGGCCGATTTCCTCCTCGGACCGGATGGGCATCGGTTCGAGCGGGACCTCTTCCGGTGCGGCACCGGTCCGCAGCTGGGCGACCTCGTCGGGCAGATCGCTTTCGGCGACGCGTAGCGCGGCCAGGCGCAGCCGGTGCAGCGGCACGATCATCGAACGGGCCACGAACACGGCCAGCAGCAAGGCCGCGAGGATGGTCAGCAGCACCACGATGGAGTAGACGACGGCGTCGGACAATGCCCGGTCGGCCATCCGCTGCACACCGTTGTCGATCTCGGTGGTCGCCTCGCCGATGAGTTTATCGGTGGTCGAGGTGCTCGCCAGCAGCGATTCGCGGGCTTCGCCCAGCGGGATCCGGCCGGCTTGCGCCTCCGGCGTTTCCAGCATCGCCTGACGGGTCATGACGCCCTCGCGCAGGGCCACGATATCGGGGTCTTCGGCGTTGTAGCGCTGGCTCAGAATGTTCAGCAGCGCGAGTTCGGTTTCGGTCGCGGCCCGGTAGGCCTGCTCACCGGTTTCCTGATCGCGCAGCAATTCGGCGGCGGCGGTGATCTCGCCGACCATGGCGGAACGCAGGTTGAGCGCGTCGACGAGCCGGAGTTTGTCCGGATCGATCGACGGGTCGCCGACCTCGCCGATGATCGCTTCCACGGCGCGGACGCCGGCGTTACGGGCTCGGTCCAGCTCCGCGACTGCCTCGTCCGGCGAACCCGACGGCGCCAGACCGCCGGCACGTACCTGCTCGGCCTGATCGATCATCTCCGACAACGCCTCGTGCGCGCCCGAAAGATCGTCGAGGTCGACGAGCGCATCCTTGGCCGCCGTGATCGTCTGGTCCAGGGTTGTCAGGTTGTCCTCGGTGACCATGGACCGGTTGGGCGCGATCGCGATGGCCTGTGAGCCCGCGACGGTCGAGGTGGCCGAACTGAGATCGAGGACCGCCGGGACGAGACTGACGTTCTCGGCCGACGAGCCCAGCCGGTTCGCCTCACCCCATTGCGCCGAAATCCTCGACACACCGAGTCCGACCGCGACCGCCAACGGCACAGCCAGGACGGCCGTAACCTTCCAGCGAAGGTCCCAGTTACTCAGCGCCCAGCGCTTCGTGCCGGACCTAGCGGCGTCACGCATTCCCACTCACTTTCCAACCTGGCCCCAGCCATGCACCACAGGGGAACTCCACACTCGCATAGTGGCTCGACGGGTGGAGCTGCCCGTGGGTCGCGGCTGGCCGAGAAATTGCGTCTACGACGGACCGAATTCGTGTCATCAGATTCTAACGGATCAATAACTTCTTGGTGTACTAGGCCCGGGTTGGCGCACACTGACCAGCCGATTACAGGCATAAGCCATGGTCGCGACACCCGTCAGGGGGTCGCGTGAAGTCTGCCACAATCGTGCTGATCTATCGAGGCGAGGATTGCTGCGAGGCTAGGGAGCACGGGTGAACGCGAGGAACGAGTATCGACCGGTCTATCAGACCAGTTTGGTCGATCCCGCCGAGTTCTGGTCCCGGGCCGCGGCGGATATCGACTGGGATACCCCACCCGAGCAGGCTCTCGACACCGCCCGCCCGATTTCGCGCTGGTTTCCCGGAGCCCGCCTCAATACTTGCTACAACGCGCTCGACCGGCATGTGATCGGCGGCCGCGGTGAGCAATCCGCATTGATCTACGAATCGGCGATGACGGGCGAAAGCCGGGTCTACACCTATTCCGAACTCCTCGACCGGGTTACCCGATTCGCCGGTGCCATGCGTGACCTCGGCGTTCAGGTCGGCGACCGGGTCGTTATCTATCTGCCGATGATTCCCGAGGCCGTGGTCGCGATGCTGGCCTGCGCCCGGATCGGAGCCGTGCATTCGGTGGTGTTCGGCGGGTTCGCCGCGCCCGAGCTGGCGGCGCGTATCGATGATGCGGAACCGGTGCTGATCGTGACCGCCTCGGGCGGCCTGGAACCCGACCGCACGATCGATTACCCCCCTATCGTGGCCCGGGCACTCGAACTCGCGGAGACCGCGGCCCCCGGAACCGTCCTGGTGAAACAGCGCGCCGGATTTCCCGAGCACGATTTCGGGGCGGTTGCCGCCGGCGCGGCGCGCTGGCTCGACTGGGACGCCGCGGTACGCGATGCCGCACCCGTGGACCCCGTATCGGTGGCGGCGACCGATCCCCTGTACGTGCTGTACACCTCGGGTACGACCGGTAAGCCGAAGGGGGTGGTGCGCGATAACGGCGGGCATGCCGTCGCCCTGACCTGGTCCATGCGCAATATCTACGATGTCGGGCCGGGCCAGGTGATGTGGGCCGCCTCCGATGTGGGCTGGGTGGTCGGCCATTCCTATATCGTCTACGCCCCGCTGCTGGCCGGGGCCACGACGCTGCTGTTCGAGGGCAAACCCGTGGGCACCCCGGATGCCGGCGCGTTCTGGAAAGTGGTTGCGCGGCACCGGGTGCACACCCTCTTCACCGCCCCCACCGCGCTGCGGGCCATCCGCCGCGCCGACCCCACAGCCGAATCGGCCCACCAGCACGATCTTTCCTCCCTGCGTGCGCTGTTCTGCGCGGGCGAACGGCTCGACCCCGCCACCTTCACCTGGGCCGACGAAACACTGCTCGCCGGGCGCGACGACTGCCCGGTGGTGGATCACTGGTGGCAGACCGAAACGGGCTGGCCCATCTGCGCCAATCCGCTCGGGATACAGCGACTGCCGATCAAACCGGGTTCCGCCTCGGTACCGGTGCCGGGCTACCGCCTGCGGGTCCTGGACTCCTCGGGTAATCCGGTCGCGGCGAACACCGAGGGCAATATCGTCATCGGTCTCCCGCTGCCGCCCGGCGCGCTGACCGGGCTGTGGCACGACGAAGAGCGGTTCAAGCGGTCCTATCTGGCGGCGTATCCGGGTCATTTCCTGACCGGTGACTCGGGCTATTTCGACGAGGACGGGTACCTTTTCGTCCTCGGCCGCAGCGATGATGTGATCAATATGGCGGGGCACCGCCTTTCCGCGGGCAGTATCGAAGCCGCCGTCGCGGGGCACGAAGCCGTAGCCGAATGCGCGGTGATCGGACTTCCGGATGAACTCAAAGGGCAGCGGCCGATCGCTTATGTAGTACTCAAATCCGATGCCCGGACAGATATCGAAACGCTGCGCGACGAACTGAGTGAGCGGGTGCGAACCCAAATCGGCGCCGTCGCCGGTCTGTACGACGCCGTCGTCGTCCCCGCGCTGCCGAAAACCCGCTCCGGAAAGATTCTTCGCAAAACCATCCGCCAGATGACAGCGGGCGAGAGTTACGAAATACCTTCCACCATCGAGGATCCCACGGTCCTCGACGAACTGGCCCGGATCATCCAGCCGCCACAAAACACAAACTCCTCTTAAGAAAACCTCAGAGTCGGGCCAACACTGCCCCATACGGTCTGAGGGGTCCACGAGCCACGGCTCGACTCGACACGTAGGAGGCAGTAGTCCCCATGGCACACACCACGAACCGGCGGTTCGGCAAGTTCGGTCTCACCACCCTCACCCTGGGAGCGGCCGCCGCGGCCACCGCCTTCCTGAGCCCCGCGGTCGCCTCGGCAGGCCCCATGGAGATGGCAGAACCCCTCCTGACGAGCGACTGCTCCTTCGCGCAGGTCGATGCCGCACTCCACGACCAGGCCCCGGAACTCGCGGCCATGCTGGACGCCAACCCGGATGCCAAGGCCCAGCTGCAGGCGAAGTTCGATCAGCCGGTCGAACAGCGCCGGGCCGAGCTGCAGCAGTACATCGAACAGAACCCGGAGGCCGCCCAGCAGGCCGAGAACGACCCGAACGCCCAGCAAATGCAGGCCACCCTGCAGGGCGTGGCCGATACCTGCCACAGCTACTGAGCTGTATCTATTGCGCCGCCTCCGGCGGCGCGGGGTTTTGGCCCCCTTAGGTCCCTGCTGTCAGCGCTCGATGCTCGCGGCTGCGCCGCATCGCATCGAGCACTGACATCAGGGACGGGCCAAAACCTCTCAGGGCCTCGCTGAACTCGGCTGCGCCGGTGGTTGCGCTGGGTTCGGGGAGGGCCGGAAATGTGGGTCGCTTCGATGGGGCCTCGCCCGGTGCGAACATCTGGACACGGCGGGCGGGGTGCCCCGGGGGCGTCAATACACTGGGCGGTGTGGAGCGGACCAACAAACCCGCGGTTCTGGTTGTCGACGACGATGAGGATGTACTCGCGTCGGTGGAGCGCGGTTTACGCCTGTCCGGATTCCAGGTGAGTATCGCCCGGGACGGGGCGGCGGCGCTGCGGGCGGTGGCCGACAACGGGCCCGATGCGATCGTGCTGGATATGAATATGCCGGTGCTCGACGGTGCGGGGGTGGTGACGGCGCTGCGGGCGATGGGCAACGAGGTGCCGATCTGTGTGCTCAGCGCGCGTAGTTCGGTGGGCGACCGGATCGCCGGGCTGGAATCGGGGGCCGACGACTACCTGATCAAACCGTTCGTTCTCGCGGAACTGGTGGCCCGGATCAAAGCGCTGCTGCGCCGGCGTACCGATACCGCATCGACCGGGTCCTCCGACACCATCGTCGTCGGGCCGCTACAGGTCGATACCGCCGGATACCGGGCGGTCCTGGGGGACCAGGAGATCGATCTGACCAAACGCGAGTTCGAACTGCTGTCCACACTGGCCCGCAACGCGGGAGTGGTACTGAGCCGGGAACGGCTGCTGGAACTGGTATGGGGCTACGATTTCGCCGCCGATACGAATGTGGTCGACGTTTTCGTCGGCTACCTGCGCCGGAAACTGGAGGTCGACGGCACCCCGCGGCTACTGCATACGATCCGCGGCGTCGGGTTCGTCCTCCGGGACACCAAGTGAGCGACGGCGTCACCCGCCGGCGCCGCAGATCGTATTCCCTGCGCACCCGGGTCGCCGGGGCGGCGGCCGCCGGATCGGTACTCATCGTCGCGCTGGTCAGTGCCATCGCCGTACCGGCGATCGAACGCAACAACCTGCAACAGACCGATCAACAGCTACGCATCGCCTCCCGGCTGGTGGTGATCGACCCGGTGATCGCGGTCGGGATCGTGAACCTGGTGGGACCGGACCGGGATATGGCGCTGACCGTCCGGGACGACGGTCAGGTGGTGGCCTCCAGCGTCACCAGGCTGCCGGAACTGGACCCCGGATCACGCACGGTCACCGTGGACGACACCCCGTACCGGGTGCTGACCACCACCGAGAACCAGCCCACGGGCCGGACGGTATCGCTGGGGATTCCCGCCACGGACGCCGCGCAGGCGACGGCCGACCAGCAACGGTGGCTGCTGTTCGCGGGTCTGGCGGCGATCGCCGCATCGGCGGCGCTGGGCTGGCTGTTCGGCGGCCGGGCAGTCCGGCCGATCGTGGTACTCACCCGCCAGGTCGGCGCCCGGACCGGCTTTCGTGACGCCACCCCCGAACCGGTGGACAGCTCCGGCGTGCTGGAGGCCGAGCAGTTGGCGGATGCGGTGAACACCATGCTGCGCCGGGTCGACCAGGCGCAGACCGAAACGGCGGCCGCCCTGGAAACCGCGCGGGATTTCGCCGCGGTCTCGGCGCACGAACTGCGTACCCCGCTCACCGCGATGCGCACCGACCTCGAGGTGCTGGCGACGCTGGACCTGAACGAGGAACAGCGCACCGAAATCCTCGCCGACCTGCAACGCAGCCAGGAACGTGTGGAAACCACACTGGCCGCACTGGAACGCTTGGCCTCCGGCGACCTGACCTCCGAACGCGACCATATCGACACCGATATCGCCGAACTGTGCGATCTGGCCGCCCACGATGCGATGCGCCATTACCCCGGCCTGGTGGTCCGCGTCGACACCGATGCCGAACTGGTCACCCGCGGCCTGCCCGCGGGCCTGCGGCTGGCGGTGGACAACGCCCTGAAGAACTCGGTGAAACACGGTGAGGCCACCGCGGCCGTACTGTCGGCCCACCGCCACGACAACGGCACCATCGTCATCTCCGTCGACGACAACGGCGGCGGGATACCGCCCGCCGAGCGCGAATCGGTTTTCGCCCGCTTCGCCCGCGGTACCGGCGCCCACAAGGGCGGATCGGGGCTCGGCCTGGCACTGGTCGCCCAGCAGGCCCAGTTACACGGCGGCCGGGCCTACTTCGACGACGGCGCCCTCGGCGGAGTCCGCCTGGTGCTCGTCTTGCCGGATGACCGGCGCGACGGCGCGCTCGGGTAAACCACCCACCAGCATGCCCAGCGGCAGACAGTCGAACGGGTCCGCCTCCGAACCGGTGGTGGGACGGCTCCGCGCCGCAATCCGCAGAACGAGCCGGGGCGAACAAGGCCCCGACATCTCACCCATCCGGCTCTCACTGCCCAACGCGCAATGGCGGTGCCGCGAGGCCCGGCGGCCGCCGGACGGGGTGCCGATCCCGCGTGCGCGGGCGCCGGAGCGCAGCCGCTCAACGCATCGGCGCGGGGGGGGTTGGGGGGGGGGGGGAAGAGAGAAGGAAAGAGGGGGCGAGGAACACGCCCTCCCCGCAAAAGGCGAAACAAAGAAAAAAAGACGGCCGCAACA
>NZ_JBHXMZ010000003.1:102778-123388 GCF_042719915.1 Nocardia sp. NPDC058499
TGGCCGCCGCGGGGGGGGTGTTCCACTCCCGTTTAAGTGGACTCGGGACCACATCCTCCCACCCCCTGGCTCCCCTCTCCCGGGGGAGCCCCGCGCCGAGCAGAACTCAGGTGTAGCCGGACCTTACTTCGCGTCGAGCAGGTCGATCACGAAGACCAGGGTCTTACCGGAGAGCGGATGACCGCCCCCCGCGGAGCCGTAGGCCAGCTCCGGCGGGATGGTGAGCTGGCGGCGGCCGCCGACCCTCATCCCGGGAATGCCGTCCTGCCAGCCCTGGATCAGGCCGCGCAACGGGAAAGACAGCGATTCGCCGCGGCTCCACGACGAATCGAATTCCTCGCCGGTATCGAATTCCACGCCGACGTAGTGCACTTCTACGGTGCCACCGGGCACCGCTTCCGGACCGTCACCCACGGTGATGTCCTTGATGACCAGTTCGCTGGGCGGCGGACCCGCCTGGAATTCGATTTCCGGTTTGCTCATGCCTTGAATCCCCTTCGATTCAATCGGTTCAGCGGTTGGTGATCTCGGAATAGTCCCGTGCACCATAACCGGTGTAGATCTGCCGCGGGCGGCCGATCTTGATGGCTTCGCTGTGCATTTCCCGCCAGTGCGCGATCCAGCCCGGCAGCCGGCCCATGGCGAACAGCACGGTGAACATACGGGTCGGGAAGCCCATGGCCTTGTAGATAACGCCGGTGTAGAAGTCGACGTTCGGGTACAGCTTGCGCTCGACGAAGTAATCGTCGGTGAGCGCGGCCTCTTCCAGGGCCTGGGCGATATCGAACAGCGGATCGCTGCCGAGTTTGCTCAGGATGGTGTCGGCGTGCTTCTTGGCGATCGCGGCGCGCGGGTCGTAGTTGCGGTAGACCCGGTGCCCGAAGCCCATCAGCTTCACACCGTCTTCCTTGTTCTTGACCTTGCGGATGAACTCTTTGACGTCGCCGCCGGCGGCCAGGATATCGTCCAGCATTTCCAGCACCGCCTGGTTGGCGCCGCCGTGCAGCGGGCCCCACAGCGCGTTGATACCGCCGGATACCGAGGTGAAAAGGTTGGCGTCGGAGGAGCCGACCAGCCGGACCGTGGAAGTGGAGCAGTTCTGCTCGTGGTCGGCGTGCAGGATCAGCAGCATATCCAGGGCGTTGGCGATCTCCGGGTCGACCTGGTAGGGCTCGGCCGGGAAGCCGAAGGTCATCCGCAGGAAGTTCTCCACCAGCGATAGCGAGTTGTCCGGGTAGAGGAACGGCTGGCCCACCGACTTCTTGTACGAGTACGCGGCGATGGTCGGCAGTTTGGCCAGCAGCCGGATGGTGGACAGCTCGACCTGTTCGGGGTCGCGGGGGTCCAGCGAATCCTGGTAGTACGCGGACAGCGCGTTGACCGCCGAGGAGAGCACCGGCATGGGGTGCGCGTTACGGGGGAAACCGTCGAAGAAGCGCTTCAGATCCTCGTGCAGCAGGGTGTGCCGGCGGATCTTGTCGGTGAAATCCTCCAGCTGGTCCTGGGTGGGGAGTTCGCCGTAGATGAGCAGGTAGCTGACCTCGATGAAGGTCGAGTTATCGGCCAGCTGTTCGATCGGATACCCGCGGTAGCGCAGAATGCCCTGTTCACCATCGATATAGGTGATCGCCGATTTGGTCGACGCGGTATTGACGAACCCGGGGTCATAGGTCGTATATCCCGTGCTCGCCAGCAGCTTGCCGAGATCGATACCGTCGTTTCCTTCGGCGGCCTGGGCGATCGTCATGGGGTACTCGCCACCCGGATAGGTCAGAACCGGTTTGGCGTCATTGATGTGATTCTCCGGCACGGAAGGTTCCCTCTCAGGCTGTGACCATCGGCATCGCATGCGGTCGGCACGCGGTGCGTTATCGGTAGACGCTAGTCCTTGCTCCGTCGGGACCGGCGGGGAGGGTACCTGCGCGGCGATCTCACAATCGGCCCGCGCGGGTGTGCGTTTCGGCCTGCCGGATACTGGCCGGCACCGCTGTGACCGGCCGAATTACGGACCTGCGCCACGGTGTGGCGACTCCGCAGCGACGATCTGCGCCGCGGTGGGTGAATCGCCGCGGCGCCGGGTAGCAATACGGTACCCACGGCACAGGAATCGAAACCGTGCGAAATATCACCGAAAGGCCTGCACACAGGGTGTAACGGGCCGTACGGGCTCACGATCGGCCACGTCACGGCTGCAGACGCTGTACCGACATCCCGGTTGCGCCGACCCGGACGAGGATCCGGTTGTGCAGCCGGCCCCGCCGCCCCTGCCAGAACTCCGCCTCCTCGGGCCGCAGCAGGTAGCCGCCCCAATGCGGAGGCACGGGAATCTCGGCGGCGGTGGCGAAGCGGGCCGTGGCCCGCACCAATCGCCGATCGAGCTCTTCGCGCGAACCGACCGGCTGCGACTGCTCCGACGCCCACGCACCCAGCTGCGATTCGCGTGGTCGCGACCGCCAATACTCTTCAGTGGTTGCGGCCGGCACTCGCTCCACCCGGCCGCGGAGATGCGCCTGACGCGCGAGTTGCGGCCACAGGAAGGTCACCGATGCGTACGGCACCGCGGCCAGTTGCGCACCTTTGGCCGAGTCGTAATTCGTATAGAAGGTGACACCGTCGGGCGAGAGCCCTTTACAGAGGACCGTCCGTGTCACCGGCCGGGCAACGGACCCCGCCGAATCGACCGTGCCGAGCACCATGGCGTTGGGTTCGGCGATACCGGCTGCGGTGGCCTGGTCGATCCATTGCCGCAACAGCGGCTCCCAGCCACCGGCCACCGAGTTCTCGTCGAGTTCGGTATCGCGCACACCGAGCAGCGGCCCCTGTTCCGGTGAACGCGGGTGGGCCGCACCGTATTCGGCGCGCATCGCGGCGAGAGCGGCGCCGGATTCCTCCACATCGGACATGGGCCAGACGTTACTCCGGAGTAGCAAAGCGCTAGAGTTCTGTTGAAAGGAGAGTCGCGTATGACCACCAATTCCGGCATTTCGGGGGCCGGCCAGGTCCCGGACGATTTCGTCAGCGGCCTCGAGGGGGTGGTCGCGTTCACCACCGATATCGCCGAACCCGATAAAGACGGCGGCGCGCTGCGCTACCGCGGCGTGGACATCGAGGATCTGGTCACCAACCGGGTCACCTTCGGCGATGTCTGGGCGCTGCTGGTGGACGGCGAATTCGGGCACGGCCTGCCCCCGGCCGAACCGTTCCCGCTGCCGGTGCACACCGGCGATGTCCGGGTGGATGTGCAAGCCGGCCTGGCCATGCTCGCGCCAATCTGGGGATATCAGCCGCTGCTGGATATCGATGAAGCCACCGCCCGGGAGAACCTGGCCCGCGCGTCGGTGATGGCTCTGTCCTATGTCGCGCAATCCGCGCGCGGTATCTACCAGCCCGCGGTACCGCAGCGCCGGATCGACGAATGCACCACGGTCACCGAACGGTTCATGACGCGCTGGAAGGGTGATCCGGACCCCCGGCACACCGAGGCCATCGACGCCTACTGGGTATCGGCCGCCGAGCACGGGATGAACGCCTCCACCTTCACCGCCCGCGTCATCGCCTCCACCGGTGCCGACGTCGCGGCTTCGCTCTCGGGCGCCATCGGCGCGATGTCCGGCCCGCTGCACGGCGGCGCCCCGGCTCGCGTGCTGCCGATGATCGAGGAAGTCGAGCGCAGCGGCGACGCGCGTGCGCTGGTCAAAGGCATTCTCGACCGCAAAGAAAAGCTCATGGGCTTCGGCCACCGGGTCTACCGCGCCGAAGACCCGCGCGCCCGGGTGCTACGCGATACCGCCCGGCGCCTGGCCGCCCCGCGCTTCGAGGTGGCGGCCGCCCTCGAACAGGCGGCGCTGGCCGAACTCCGCGAACGCCGCCCCGACCGCGCCATCGAAACCAATGTCGAATTCTGGGCGGCGGTCATCCTCGATTTCGCCGAGGTCCCGGCTCATATGATGCCGGCGATGTTCACCTGCGGCCGGACCGCGGGCTGGTGCGCGCACATCATGGAACAGAAGAAACTCGGCAAACTGGTCCGTCCGGCGGCCATCTACACCGGGCCGGGCCCCCGCGCCCCACAAGAGGTTGCGGGCTGGGACAGCCTCGCCGGGTAGTCCACGGAGTCCCGTTCCCTGGGCCTGTGCGCGCCGGTGCACGCAGCGTGGGAGCGGGCCGGCAGCTTCATCAGACGCAGTCCGGGTCGGCTTCCCAATCGATGGCGACCGAGTCGCCGCTGTCGACCGCGAAGAACGCGACCCGGAGTTTCGCGCCCAGGTCCAGGAGTTCTATCGCGGACAGGGGCACCGGCTGGACCACCCGCACATGCCAGGGGTCCGGTTCGTCCCAGGCACGTAACTCCAGGTCCAGGCGCATCACCGGATCGTCGCAGCCGCAATAGTCGACTTCGACGGGGTTCACCGCGAGTACGGTCGCGGTGGCCCGGCGGCCGTCGGCCAGGATTTTCGCCAGCGCGGCGCGGCCCGGGTCGGCCTCGCCGGGTGGATACAGCACCATGCGGTCGCGGTCGTGCGGGTCCACTCGGCAGCACACCAGATCGCCGGGGCGCATCCGGTCCAGTTCGGCGCCGGATACCCGCTGCCGAACCTGGGCCTCGTAAGGTGCCAGCCCGGGCAGCCGGACGCGGACCCGGAATGTATAGCCGGGTTCACGCCGCCTGGTCCCGGCTGCCAGCACGGTGGCCGACCCGGCCGTGCCGTAGGTCAGCAATTCCCGGCGATCGGCGCCGCTGGGCGCCTCACCACGCCGGCGGAAACGCCGCGGCAGCAGTCCGCGCAGCCACCCACCAGGCGCCGGTGGACCCGGTTCCGCGCCGTGACCACCGCCACGGCCATCATCGGATCGATCTCCGGCAGCGCCCCTCGACGACCGCATGCTCATACCCATTCACGTTAGCCGGAGTGTGGTACGCGGCACAGCAACGGCGCGGTTACGCTGTTGGCCATGACCAGTGCGTTCCCGACCATCCCCGATGAGCTCAAGCCCACCGACGGTCGTTTCGGTTGCGGCCCGTCCAAGGTCCGCCCGGAGCAGCTGCAGTCCCTGGTGGAGGTGGGTGCCTCGGTGTTCGGCACCAGCCACCGGCAGAAACCGGTCAAGGATGTGGTCGCCCGCGTGCGGTCCGGGTTGCGGGACCTGTTCTCGCTGCCCGAGGGCTACGAGGTCGTCCTCGGCAACGGCGGCACCACGGCTTTCTGGGATGCCGCCGCGTTCGGTCTGGTCCGCGAGCGCTCCCTGCATCTGACCTACGGCGAATTCAGCTCGAAGTTCGCCAGCGTCACCAAGAACAATCCGTTCCTCGGCGATCCGATCGTCGTATCGGCCGATCCCGGTAGCGCACCGGCGCCGGTCGCCGATCCGGCTGCCGACCTCATCGCCTGGGCACATAACGAAACCTCCACCGGTGTCTCGGTTCCGGTGCAGCGGCCGGCGGGGTCGGACAACGCCCTCGTCGCCATCGACGCCACCTCCGGTGCGGGCGGGTTGCCGGTGAATATCACCGATGCCGATATCTACTATTTCGCGCCGCAGAAATGCTTCGCCGCCGACGGCGGGCTGTGGATCGCGTTGATGAGCCCCGCCGCGCTGGCACGGGTGCAGGAGATCAAGGATTCCGGGCGCTGGACCCCCGATTTCCTTTCGCTGCCGATCGCGATCGAGAACAGCCTCAAGGACCAGACCTACAACACCCCGGCGCTGGCCACCCTGCTCATGTTCGCCGATCAGATCGATTGGCTGAACCGCAACGGCGGCCTGGATTGGGCGGTGAAGCGAACGCTGGATTCTTCCTCCCGGTTGTATGCCTGGGCCGAGGCCAGCGAATACGCAACCCCCTTCGTCACCGATCCGGCACACCGCTCCCAGGTGGTCGGCACCATCGACTTCGCCGATTCGGTGGACGCCGCCGCGGTCGCCAAGACGCTGCGGGCCAACGGGATCGTCGATACCGAGCCGTACCGGAAACTGGGCCGCAATCAGTTGCGCATCGGTATGTTCCCGGCCATCGATCCGGAGGACGTGGCTCAGCTCACCCGCTGCGTCGACTGGGTGGTCGAGAAACTCGGCTGAACCGGGATCACCTGCGAATTCGGGCCCGTCGCGCGTGTTGCGCGGCGGGCCCGGCGCCTTGACATCCGGATCATCCGGAATCGACTTGATACACAAGGGAATAGAGCAGATTAGCCGTAGGTGACGGCCGCAGGGTACATTTCGGTGCCGCGTGTCTTGCCACACGAATCCCAGAAGTGCACTACTGTTCCAGAACGTGGGCGGTATCGCGAGCGACGCGATAAGGAGGTAACGGTGCGTGAACTTCGAGTGATCGGGGTGACGCCCGACTCCGCCCATATCGTGTGCGTCGACACGGAAAGTGGCCAGAAATTCCGGCTTCCCGCCGACGACAAACTCCGCGCCGCGGCCCGCGGCGACCTTGCCCGATTCGGCCAGATAGAGATCGAAATGGAAGCAACTATGCGTCCTCGCGATATCCAGGCTCGAATCCGCGCCGGCGCTTCCGTGGAACAGGTGACCCAGGAATCCGGGATGCCGTTGAGCCGGGTGGAACGTTTCGCCTATCCGGTACTGCTGGAACGCGCACGGGCCGCCGAACTCGCCCAGAAGGCCCACCCGATCCGGCCCGACGGGCCCGCGGTGGAAATCCTGATCGATGTGGTCACCGCGGCCTTCACCGCCCGCGGCCATACCCTCGACAATGCCGAATGGGACGCCTGGAAAGACGAGAAGGGCTTCTGGGTCGCGCAATTGCAATGGCAGAACGGTCGTTCCGAGATCGCCGCGCATTGGCGCTACCAGCCGGACGCGCACGGCGGCACCGTATCGCCGCTCGACGATCCCGCCACCGATCTGATCGATCCGGATTTCGGCCGGGCACTGCGCGGGCTCGCCTCGATCCTGCCGGTCGAAGCCGAAGCACCGGCCGCCCCGGAACCGGTTGTGGCCGAGCCCCGCCGGGAACCGGCGCGGCCGGCCGCGGTGGACAACTTCTACGAACAGCGCGCTGTCGCCGCGGGCGGTAGCGCGACGCTGCCCGCTCCGGCGCCGTTGTCGCCGGGTACCGGCCGGCCCACGGGCGCGGCCGCCCTGCCCGCGGGTACCGGCGCGGCGAGCGCCGCTCCCCCGCCGGCTCCCGCGGCTCCTGCCGAACCGTATCGGCCGCCGGCGGCGGAGGTGCACCGGCCGCCCGCGGCGGAGGCGCCGGTTGCTGCCGCGCCCGTCGAGCCCCCCGGTATCGCCGACCCCGCGCCCGCGTCACGTTATCCCGTAGCGGAACCCGAGATGCGCGCCCCCGAATCGGCCGCACCGGTCGAGCCGGAGCCCGTCGAACCCGAGCCCACTCCGGCCCCGGCCACCAGCGAATCCGCCCCGGCGACCAGCGAACCTGCCCCGCCGGCCGGCGAATCCGCCCCGGCGACCGATGAACCCGCCCTGGCGACCGATGAAACTGCCGCGGCAGCACCCGAGCAGCCGATTGTCACGCCGGTCGCGGACCCGCCGGTCGAAGCCGCGGAGACGCCGGCCGAGCCTGCCGCGGAGCCGACCACCGGAGCCGCCGCGGTGGACGTTTCCGAGGCCCCCGCCGCCGAAGCCGGCGATAGCCGGAACGCGGATACCGCCGAACCCGAGTCCGAACTCGCCGAGGCGAAGCCAACCGCCGAGCCGGCCGCCAAACCCGCTGCCAAAAAGGCGCCGGCCAAGGCCACGAAATCCACCTCGCGCAGCAAACGCGGTAAGGCGCCCATGCCGTCGTGGGAGGACGTGCTGCTCGGGGTCCGCAGCTCGGGTCACTGAACGGCCGCGAACCGGCGTGTTTCCCGCGACAACCGCCCGATCCACCCGGTCGGGCGAGTAAGTTCCGCTGTACGGCGACGCGGTCGATGCGGGGGCTGACCCCGATAACGGCCGAGGTGCACGCCGAGCAGTTCACGACCCGGTTCGTGCGCTATCGGAGGTGGGTGGATGCTGTCCAAGATTTCCTCGGTCTGGTACGTCGATACGCCCGACCCGCTCGCGGTCCTGGGTGCCGACCCGGACCCCGACCCGGATGCGGCCTACGCACTGGCCCGGCAGTTGCATCCCGATCTCGAGGTCGAAGCGACTGTATCGGCGACTCTCGGAGAAGCCACCGGACCGCGGCCCGACGAACTGTTCATCGGCTGCTATCCGGGCCTGAACCTGCTGTGCAGCCCTTATGCCGCCCGGGTCCATCCGACCGAGATCCCGGACCTGCTGGTGCGGCCGCTGGCCGAGGAGCATACGTATCTGGTGTCGTTCGATCTGGAGTACGGCTGGGGTTCGTTCGCGCATTGGGAACGCGGCGAATTGCGCCGGGCATTCAGTTCCACTCGCCTCAACATCCTGCAGGACCAGGGTCTTCCGCATATCTGGGAGCGGCCGCACTGGGCCGGTGAGCATCCGATCCGGTGGCGGCTGGGTGAACTCCCGGATCCGTTGGTGCTGCCGTTCGACCCGCCCGGTTTCGCGGATACGGCGAATTACGAATGGCTCGGATTCCGGTACTTCCCGGCGACCTCGGCAGCACCGGAGCAGTCGAGCGAACGGGACTCCGATACGGACCGGCCCACGGTGACCCCCGGTGATATCCGGGTCTGCGGTTTCCGGCTCCATCCCAAGGACGAGGGCGCGCGCCACGATCCCCGGCCGCCACGCACTCGGGTCGACCACGAACGCAAGGGTCTGCTGTCCTGGCTGCGCGGCCATGATGCGGCGGTCCCCGTCGAGAAATAACCTGCCGCGTTCGGCTCAGAGGCCGACGAGTAACCCGATCCAGCCGAGCAGTACGCCGACCCCGGCGCCGGCCAGCACCCAGCGGGTCACCGGCCGGTGCCGCCAGCGCCATGCGGTGGGCGCGATACCGATCGCCGCGACCACATTCACCGCCAGCGAGAACAGCGGGTGCACCTGGGTCAGCGCCGCGCCGAAGGCGAACACCCCGACCGCGGTGAGTGCGGCGACCAGCGCGGCGACCGTGATTCCCGCCGCCCACGGGGTCGGTTCGCCGGTCGGGCCGGAGTAGCCGCCGTAGCCGGGACGGCCGACTGGGGTCACGAGGCCCGCACCCGCTCGTAGAAAGCCATGGCTGCCGCGGTGGCCACGTTCAGCGAATCGGTGCCCGCCGACATCGGGATCCGGGCCCGCATATCGGCCGCGGCCATCGCCTCCTCGGTGAGACCGGGGCCTTCGGCGCCGAGCAGCAATGCCACCCGCCGGCCGGTGAGCGCGGCGGCGAGGGTCGGGGCCACCGGGTCCGGGCTCAGCGCGACCACCTGGAAGCCCTGGCGGCGCAGCACATCCAAACCGGCCGGCCAGTCCGGTACCGGCGCGAACGGCACCCGCAGCGCATGCCCCATGGAAACCCGCACCGACCGACGGTACAGCGGATCGGCACATCCGGGCCCGAACAGCACCGCGTCCACGCCCAGTCCCGCCGCATTGCGGAACATAGCGCCGAGGTTCTCGTGATCGTTCACGCCCTCGAGTACGGCGACGGTTGTGGCGTCGGCGAGCAGGTCGGTGAAATCGCGAGCCGGCGGCCGGTGGGCCACCGCGAGGACGCCGCGGTTCAGGTGGAAACCCACCACCTGCGCCATCACCTCGGCCTGGGCGCGGTAGAACGGGATATCGAAATCCGCGAGGCCGGCGGCGAGTTCCTGCCACCGCTTGTCCACACCGAGCAGGGCATGCGGCCGGAACGGCGAGTCCAGCATGCGCCGGACCACCACGGTCCCCTCCGCGATGACCAGGCCCTTCCCGCCGGGACGGTCGGGTCTGCGGTCCGCTGCCTTCAGATCCCGGAAATCGTCCACCCGCGGATCGGCAGCACTGTCCACATCGAGAACCACGGCCACGCGCCTATCCTGCCAAGCCGCGCCACACGGCTCGCGCTGTGGGTGCGGATACTGCGCGAGTCGGGCATGCTTGAGGTATGACGCCGATCCAGTTGCTGCTCAATATCCTCTGGCTGATTCTGTGCGGTTTCTGGATGGCGCTGGGGTACTTTGTCGCCGCCGTGATCTGCTTCATCCTCATCATCACGATCCCGTTCGGGGTCGCGGCGATGCGCAATGCCCTCTACATGCTGTGGCCGTTCGGTCGCACCACGGTCGAGAAGCCGGGAGCGGGCGCGGGCGCCCTGCTCGGCAACATCATCTGGTTCGTGGTCGCCGGCTGGTGGCTGGCCCTGGGCCACCTCGGCACCAGCATCGCGCTCGCCGTCACCATCGTCGGAATCCCGTTCGCGTGGGCGAACCTCAAACTCATCCCGCTGGCCCTGTTCCCGCTCGGCCGCGAAATAGTCGACAGTGACCAGCCCTTCGCGGCGAGCTACGGCGCCGCCCGCTGACTATTCGGAATCGGCGACGATCTGGTTGAGGATCGCTACGGCCTGTTCGAGAACGGCGAGCTGATCGGGGTCCAGGTCGGCGAGCTGGTCACTCATCCAGGCTTCCCGGGCACTGCGCTCATCGGCGAGCAGGGCGTGCCCGGCATGGGACAGCGAGACGATGATCTGCCGGCCGTCGGTCGGATGCGGGTCGCGGTCCACCAGACCCAGATCGGTGAGCGAGGCGATCACCCGCGTCATCGACGGGGGCTGGACGCGTTCCTTCGCGGCGAGTGAACCGGGCGTCATGGCACCCTCGTTGGCGAGCGTGGCCAGAACCGAGAGCTGGGTCAGCGATATCTGCGACTCCGCACGCCGTCCCCGTAGATGCCGCGTCAAACGCACCACTGCCAGCGAGAGGTCGCTGGCCAGCGCCCGCACATCCGAGTCCGTATTCACAGAGTGAACCTTACGTGACACGCTTCGAATCGGCGCGCGTACTGCGGTTACGCTGATCGGATGAACGCCCGGCTCCCGCAGTTCCCCTCGTGGCTGACCGACCCGCGCCCGGTACTCGCGTTCGGCTCCGCATTGTTCGCGATCGCCACCGTGGTCGTCTGGCTCGGCGGCGACCGCTGGGCGACGGCGCGGCCGGTATGCCTGATGGGTCTGGCCGTCGGCCTGCTCGGCTACCTGATCTTCGTCGTACAGCGCCGGGGCGCCCGCCGCGGCGACAAGGGCGCGCAGACGGGGTTGTGATCACGGGCCGCGCATAGTCCGAGGCAGTGGGGCCGCGCGACTGCCGGCGTGCCGGGTCCGGACGGGTCTCGCAGAGCGCGACCGGGAATTGACTGTTCGGACCCGGACCGCCAAACTCGCTCCTGTGTCCTCCCGATTGAGCGTCGAAGAACGACGGGCCCACCTTATCGAGGCCGCGATCGGCCTTGCCGAGAAAAAGGGGGTCGCGGGCGTCACCACCCGTGATGTCGCCCAAGCGGCGGGCGTATCGCTAGGTGTGGTGCATTACTGCTTCGAGAACAAAGACGCGCTGATGACCGAACTGGTCAAGGCGCTGTCGATGGAGCTGCGCGATTCGGTGGACGCGAACGAATCCGTCTGGCAACAGGCCGGCAGCGGCAATACCGCATTGCGTGATCTGCTGCGCGCCGGGCTGGAACTCATGTGGCTCAATATCGAGGCCACCCCCGAGCGTCAGCTGCTCACCTACGAGACCACCACCTACGCCTTACGGGAGGGTGAGCAGACGCCCGCCAAACTGGCGATCGCCCGGGAACAGTACGACTTCAACGATTCCACGGTCGCCGATGTCCTCGACCATGCCCGCGATGCCACCGGCAGCACCTGGAAAGTTCCGGTACGGCAGCTGTCGCGGTTCACGCTGAGCGTGATCGACGGAATCGTATTGCGCTGGCTGGTCGACGACGACAGCGAAAGCGTGCGCACTCAGCTGGATCTACTGGCCGGCGCGCTGGCCGAACAAGCCGAATAGCAGCACCGGAATCCGCCGTCAGTGCGCCGGACCCGGTCGCAGCACATGCACCGTATCGCCGTCCTGCCACCACGGCACCCGCACCGTCCGCGTTACCGCGCCCGTCAGCCGGACCCGCAGGTCATCGTGTACGCGGAGCGTGCCCGACTGCGGCCCGAGCGTGAACATCCGGCGCAGGACCACACCGAGCGGTTCGTGATCCCAGCCGGTTTCGTGGCCCGCGTCGAGCACTTCGGCCTCCACCTCTTCCGAGACCGAAGGCAGATCCAGCAGTACCGACAGATCTGCCGCCGTTCCGGGATCGGCGACCACCAGCCGGTCCGGAGGAACCGCCAGACCGAACCACGGCTTGTCGAGCACCAGCGCGTCCCCGGCGTCGATGACCGCGCCCGACAGCGCACGTACGCGGTCGGGCGGGTCCAGCGCGGTGATATCGAGCCGGTGGACGGACGCGCCGAGCCGTGCGTGCACCCGGGCAACCACTTCCGGAGCCGGTGTCTTCGCTGGATCCGCCAACGCTTCGAGCAGCGTTGCGGCGAGCGTGAGGTCCAGGGCGGCGGGGTCGGCCAGGCAGCCGCCGAGCGCATCGAGGTCCGGGCCGGACAATCCGGTGATCGGCAGTTCCGGTAGCAGTCCGGCGAATTCGGTATCGGCCGGATGCCGGTAGCCGCCGAGCGCGACCCCGTCGATCCGCGCGTACCTGCGCAACCACCACGCGGTGTACCCATCGGTGTCACCGAGCAGCGGCCGGGTCCGCTCATCGGACAGCAACCGCCACAGTGCCTCCGGCCAGGCGGCATCGTCCACCAGGTCCAGATCGCGGACCGCGATCAGCTCGGGCGGGTCCTCGGAAAGCCCGGCCCACCAGGTTTCCTCGTCATCGAGATGATGGTCGGGACCGGTGGGATCGATTTCGGTGACGATCCCGAAATCCCAGCCCACCCCGATCGCACGTAAGGCGGCGGCGCCGTATTTCTCGGCCACCTCGGTGGTGACGACCCCGAACGGCGAATCCGGGACCAGCAATTCGATCAGCGGGGCATCGGGCAGCAGTAGCTCGTCGGCCGGGCGGGTACCGCCCGCGCTGTCCGGTAGTTCGAGCATCCCCAGCCAGGGCGGTAAGGCTGCCGTATCGGCCACTGCCGCCAAGCGCAGTACCGATTCGACCGTATCCGGGTCGCCGGGATGATCGGTCAATTCCGCCTGCAGCGCGGGATCCGACAGGAGATCGGCGGGTGTCGCCCGCCGGGCACCGAGCCGGGCCAGCAGCGGGTGGGCCGCCGCGGGATGCACCAGACGTGCCCAGTGCACGGGCACCGGCTCCGCGAGCTCGGCGAGTTCGTCGTCCAGCAGCACCGTGCGCGGGCCGGTGACCGTCCGGCCGTCGGCCAGCGGTACCGCCAGGGCACCGAGTTCCTCGACCGCCAACTGGTCGGTGACGAACGGTTCGAGCGCGGTGTACAGCGCGGACCACCACGACGGCGGCCGATCCAATCCCGCGGACAGTTCCGCAACCCGCGCCGAACCGATCCGGTGCACACCCACCATCGCCAAGACATCCGCGTACCGAGTACCGGACAGGTCCGGGGTCAGCAGTGGATCGAGTACATCACCGAGCAGTTCGGCCAGTTCGGCGGTGAGATCGGGAAAAACGCTGGTGCGGGTGGGAATCGCGACTCGCTCGGATCGGTCCGCCGCGGCGGGTTCGCCCGTAAGAACCGGAAGCCAGGGGTTATCGCGCAACTCCTCCAGAATCGACTCCCGCAGCAGCCCGTCCACCTCGCTGCGCGCGAATCCCGGGACCGGGATCAGCACCGGGCGCGAGGCGGGCGGCAGCACACGGGCGAAATCGGCGTACCCGGCGGCCAGTTCACGCAGCCGGGCACCGGGCAGTACCCGGCGGCGATCGGGTTGCATGGGGATATCGGCGATCAGCAACGCCGGTAACGACAGTTCCTCATCCGAGCGGGTGGGGGCGCGCAGCACATCGGGTCGCGCGGCGACGGGCCGGCCGTCGCGTACCGGTACCAGCCAGCGCGCCCGCGCCGTCCGGTACTCCCACCAGGCCTCCTCGGTCCCGGCCACCTCGACCCGGACCTCGCGCAACCCGGTCTCGCCCAGATCCCGGACCGCGGACCGAACCACGAAGTCCTCGATCCGGATCTCGTTCAAGGCGGGCAGCTCCAACAGCAGATCCACCGCCTCGGCGCGCATGGATTCCAGCAGCGCCGCCGAGTCGATATCGGGTCGCAGCCGCAGCACGATTTCGCTGTCCGCGCCGGCGCCGGGTGCCGCGGCGTGCGGCCAGGCCAGCCGCAGTACCGGTGGCGCGAACCCGCCCTCCGTCTCCGGAACGGTGACGCCCGCGGCCGCGAGCTCGGCCCGGGTGTCCGCCCGGGAGAACCGCAGCGATCCGCTGGTCGACCGGAATTCGATCTCCTCGCTCACCGTGAGTACCGCGGTGAAACCGACCCCGAACCGCCCGATTTCCCCGGTACCTCCGGTTTTCCCGGAGGAACGCAGCGCGGTCAGGGCGTGCACACCCGCCAGATCCAGTGGGGCGCCGGTATTCGAGAGGGACAGCGTCCGCTCACTGCACCGCACCACAATCCGTCCCGGCACCCCCGCCGCGGCGGCGGCATCCGCGGCGTTCTGCGCCAGCTCGGTGAGCAGCCGATCGCGGTAACCGGCGCGCACCAGGTCCGCTTCGGTCGCCGCGTCCTCGCGCAACCGGGTCGGCGAGTCCCGCCAGGCCGCCAGCACGCCGGCGCGCAGCCCCGCGGTACCGAAGGGGTCGGCGGAGTCGTACTCCGCGGCAGAAGCCGATCCGCTCATATCGCCCACCGCACCGGTCTCACTCACCGCCACAGCGTACGTCGCCGCCCACGTCCGGCCGAACCCACGCCTCAGCCGCTCCGGCCCGGCACCGGCACGACCCGCACTCGATAGTCCGGCCCGTCATTACCACTGTCGCCCAGCACTATTCACCGGTGACACCGATGCGATCCGCAAGTCCCACCCGGGCAGCGAGCGGCCCTGCCACATCGATTCCGCCGGCATCGTCAGCACCGTCGGGGATCTTCCTGTCGGACCCAGGCCTTTTCCCAACCACACCTCCGCCACCGGATCGCCGGGCACGGGCCGGTGCGCGGTGCGGGCTCCGGACCCGTTCGAGAGCCTCCGAGCGCGCCGCCGAGGCGCCGCAGAGCTGCCGCGCGCGCACGGGCCGACTACGACGTCGTCCGGCAAGGCGGGGAGACGCTCATGAGGTTGGTCAAGCGCTTCAGGGAAGGCGAGTCACGTGCTTCTCGGCGTCATGAGCCTGTGGCAGGACGACGACGTGCCGGGCGTGACGTGCCAACTGGTGGTGGACCCGCATCCGGCGGAGCCACTGGCGGCCGCGCGGTCCGAGGCCGCTGACACGCCAGGGCGGTCGGGGCGGCAGGGTGCTTGTTCGGCATGCCCAACTCGCGTGGCCGCCGCCGTCTCCGGAGTACCCGGGGCCGTGGACTGCGATTTCCGCCACGGCGGTCTCCGTATCCGGGTCGGCGTGCTGCTCCGGATCGGTCAGCGCCCGCCGCGTAGCCGCCGACGAACTCGGCGTCCGCGTGGATGCCGTCCGCCCGGGGCCGGACCCCACCGACACAACTCGTTTCGCATCGAAGGAGTTCGCGGGCTCCTGCACAGGGTTTTCATGTCTACTCGGCGGCTCCGGAGTCCTTGGCAGTCGGCGAACCCGCGTCCTCGTTCTCCGGTTCCGGTGCGACGGCTGTGGACGCCGGGGCCGTGCCGGTTTCCGCGGCGGCAGAGGCGGACCCGGCCTCCGCAGGTTTCGGCGTTTCGGCCGGGTAGACCTCCACCGCGGCATCGTCGTAGGCCTCGTACAGCGGCGACCCGGCTCCGGCCGGCAGCGGCGTTTCCGAATGCGCGCCACAGCCGTAGCCCATATGCACGACATGACCGTCGGCACCCATGGCATTGGCGCAGACACCGAAGGCGGCGCGCAGCGCACCGGCAAGTGGTACGTAGAAACCGCAGCTCTCGCACGATGCGGGCGCGGCTTTGGCCATATCGGTGTCCGGGCCGTACTCCTCGTACCACCGCTGCGCGGCGTCCACGCGGCCCTCCAGGCCGAGGACTTGTTTCCGCCCCAGCCCGACCTGGTAGGCGACCTCGTCTATCTCCGGATCACCGGTCGCGGTGTAGCCGGGCACCAGGCGCGGGTCGTCCGCCGGTGGTGCGAGCAGATCCCCCGGGGCGAGATCGCCCGGGCGGACCCGCTGCTCCCACGGCACGAACTCCGGCGCGATCAACGCGTCGGGGCCGGGCAGCAGCGCCGATTCGCTCACCGTCACCCGGTCGGTGTCCGGGGCGGCCGCGACCACCACGGCCCATTGCCAGCCGTGGTAGCCGGGCAGGGTCGCCTCGAAGCAGTGCGTAGCGGCACATTCGTTCTCGGCGCGGACGCCGACATGCGCGCCGACCCCGGAGGGTTCCAGCTCCAGGAGCGCACGACGAGCCAGGTCGACGGCCCCCGCGAGGATCGACCGTACGTCGGTGTCCGATACAGATACTGCGCTCACGGTCTACATTTTGCCGTATGAAGCACACTCGGCGTACCTGGGTCGTCACCGCGCTGGTCTGCCTGCTCGTGCCGGGCGCCTGCGCAAACGCCGACGACGCCGCGCAGCGCCGCACTGTCGAGGTACTCGCGACCCGTCCACACGATCCGGGGGCGTTCACCCAGGGCCTCGAAATCGATGGTGAGGTCCTGTACGAGGGCACCGGCATGGTCGGGCAGTCCGATGTGCGCAGTATCGACCGGACCAGCGGTGCGGAGCTGGCCCGCGTCGAGCTGCCACCGCCGTTCTTCGGGGAGGGCATAACCCTCGCCGGTGACACTCTGTGGCAGCTCACCTGGAAGGAAGGGGTCGCCTTCGCCCGCGACCCGCACACGCTGACCGAAAAACGGCGGGTCCCGTACCAGGGTGAGGGGTGGGGGCTGTGCCATCAGGAGGGGCGGCTGGTGATGAGCGACGGATCCGCGACCCTCACCTTCCGCGATCCGGTCACGTTCGCCGTCACCGGATCGGTCACCTTGACCAGCCACACCGATACCCGCCTGAACGAACTGGAATGCGCCGAGGACGGTTCGATCTACGCCAACGCCTGGCCCACCGATCAGATCCTGCGGATCGATCCGGACGCCGGGCGTGTCCTGTCGGTGATCGATACGGCCGGGCTGCTGCCGGCCGACCAGCGCGCGGGCGCCGACGTCCTCAACGGAATCGCGCAGATCCCGGGCACCGACCGTTTCCTGATCACCGGAAAGTACTGGCCGACGGTCTTCGAGGTCCGGTTCGTACCGGCCTGATTCCGGCCCGGCGTGGAAGCGATACAGCTCACTTTCGGCCCGCCCTGAACAGGGCGGGGTTTCGCCGCGGTCGCCGTGGGCCAGAATTGAGGAGTGCCCACTTCCCGCGAGCCCTCCGGTTCCGATCGCGGTCAGTGGCCCGCCGGCGAGTCTCCGCCACCCCAGCGGCATCCAGGTTTCGACCGCTACCCCCCGCCGAACGTGCCACACCGCAATCGCGAACCCGACCCCGGCAACACCCGCCCCACCCCGCCGCCGACCCGGCCGCTTCCGCTCGACGACCCCGATCCCGCGGGTGGTCACGGCGAATCGGTGCCGCGCGAGGCCGGCCGGGTCCCCCCGGCAGCCGGCGAACCTTCCGCGCCGGGGCGAGTGAGCCGTTTCGCCCGGGTCTTCGGCGCGCTGGGCGGGTCGCGGAGTTCCACGCAGCGGTCCGGCGGGCATGGGGCCGCCCAGACCGGCGGAGACGGCCGGCCCGGTTCCACGCGGGAGAGCACTGCCTCACGACGAGACGGCCGCCGGGATTCCGCCGAACCGCGCCGGACGCGGCCTGCCGCGGTATCCGGCGCCGGTTCCAGCGCACGCGGGGGCCGGTCTGGTGCCGATTCCGGCGCACCGGAGTGGCAGACGGGTCAGCGACGCGACGCACGGGGTGCGTGGGCCGCGAACTCTGCGGAACGCGCGGGCTATCGGCGCGGAACCGAATCCGAGCCGCAGGCCGGTGAGAACGAGCATTTCGTCGCCGGCACCACGTCGCGCACACCGGCCGCCCCCAGTGCCGGAAGCGGGCCCGGCCCACTCGACGCCACCGGGCGTGACCGCTGGACACCGCGCGCCCCCGGGAGCGGGAGCGAGCCCGGCCCACTCGATGGCTCTGGTCGTGACCGCTGGATACCGGGAGACGCCCGCACCGCTGGTCCGGCCGGTCCCGGATACCGCCCCGGAGGCAAGGTCCCGGGCGGACCGCACCGGCCCGCTGCCGAGCCCGGTCGCCGCTTCGGTGCAAACGAGTCGACGCGCCGCTTCGATGCGACCGGGCAGCCCGGTGCGGACGCGATCCCCCCGGCCTCGGTGAGCCGGGGCCGGTATGGGGCAGAGAAGGGCCGGACTGCCGGCGACACGCCTGGCGGCGATCGTCTGCCTCTGGGCTCCACGGTGGATCCTGCGTCCGGCTCCCGGTACGGACCCGGGCAGCAGTTCCCGGGCGAACCGCATGAGCCCGGGCCCGAGCCCCCTGGAACCGGCGAGCCCACGAAGGAGTACCGCAGCGCAGACTTCGACGCCGAGGACTCCGACGGCCGACGGCTCCCCCGCAAACTCACCGTCACCCGGGTGGCGGCGATGCGCGGCCGCGAGCTCACCGGGAAAGGTATCGCCACCTTCCGGCGTGCCGCGGAAGCCGACGGTGCCGATAAATCGGGGCTCACCGCGCTCACCTACGCCACCATGGCCAATTTCGCGCTGGACGCGGCGATCGCGGTGGCCCTGGCCAACACTCTGTTCTTCGCCAGCGCGACCGCGGAGAGCAAATCGAAGGTCGCGCTGTATCTGCTGATCACCATCGCGCCGTTCGCACTCATCGCGCCGCTCATCGGGCCCGCGCTGGACCGGTTGCAGACCGGGCGCCGCTTGGCGCTGGCGGCTTCGTTCGCGGCTCGCGCGGTCGTAGCGGTGGTGTTGATCTTCAGTTTCGACAGCTGGGTGCTGTACCCCTTGGCCCTGTGCATGATGGTGCTCAGCAAATCGTTCGCCGTGCTCAAGAGCGCGGTGACGCCACGGGTACTACCACCGGATATCGACCTGGTCCGCACCAATTCCCGGCTGACCGTATTCGGTTTGGTCGGCGGCACCTTGGGGGCCGGCGGGATAGCCGGGGCCGTCGCCGCGCTCACCGGTTCGACCGGGGCCCTGATCCTGGCCACCGGTATCGCGGTGGGCGGCGCCTACCTGAGCTGGAAGATTCCGCGCTGGGTGGAGATCACCGAGGGCGAGGTCCCGGCAACGCTGAGCTATCACGGCGACGACCCGCAGACCGAAGTGCTGCAACCCGGCCGCGAATCCGCGGTCCCGCCCCGTAAACGCCGGCAGCCGCTGGGCCGGGCGGTGGTCACCGGGTTGTGGGGCAACGGCAGTATCCGGGTACTCACCGGGTTCCTGACCTTCTATATCGCCTTCGTCGCCAAGGCCACCGAACACCGGCCGGTCCAGCAGGCGGCAATGCTCGGGTTGGTCGGCGCGGCGGCGGCGGTCGGCAACTTCGCCGGTAATGCCACCGGCGCCCGGCTGCGACTGGGCCGGCCTTCGCTGATCGTGGTGAACTGCACCCTGGCCTGCACGGCGGTCGCGGCCGCCGCGCTGATTCTGGACAACCTGTTCGGGGCGGCGCTGGCCGCGCTGGTCGCGGCGGGCGCCAGCGCGCTGGCCAAGGTTTCGCTCGACGCTTCCATCCAGGACGATCTGCCGCCGGAATCGATCGCGTCCGGGTTCGGCCGCTCGGAGACCGTGCTGCAGCTGAGCTGGGTGGTCGGCGGCGCCGGCGGAGTACTGCTGCCGACCGACTACTGGAAGGGGTTCGCGGTGGTCAGTGCCGTTCTCGCCGCGGGCCTGGTCCAGACTGTGCTGAGTTCGCGCGGGCACAGCCTGCTGCCCGGCTTCGGGGGCCGCCGCCCGCTGCACGCCGAACAGGAAATACCGCACCACGACCACCCACGAGGAGAAACCGCCCGGTGAGTACGAACAGATTCCGCACGACTCTCGCGCTGGCCCTGGCCGGAATCCTGGTGCTGGTGGCCGGGACCGCCGGTGTGGTCTGGCTGCTGGCGCGCGACGCCGAGCCGCATAAACCGGAACTCACCGCGTACGCGCACGGCGAGGCCGTCACCGTGCCGCCGTTCTACTTCTGCACCGTACGGATGGAGAACTGCGAACAGGGCGACACCGTATTCCTGGAGGTCCCGGCGGGTAACCCGCTGCAGATCTCGCTGCCGTCGGAGGTCGTGGGCACACCGTGGGAGCTGCTACCGCTGTATGCGGACGAGAACGGCGAGGTGGTCGAGAAGCCCAGCAGCTACCGCGACCATCCGGACGATATCCGGGCGCTGACCGTCGACTCGAATCCCGAACCGGGGCTGGAGCTGATCGGCGTGGAGTTGCAGGTGATGATCATCGCGATCGATGAGACCGGCCGGGAATTCTCGATTCCGCACGCGATCTGGTCGATCAAAACCGCCTGATACGCGGGCGGGGGGGGGGGGGGGGGCGGGACGAGCAACCCCCCCGCTGGTTTTTTTCTCGTGCGAACCCGGTCCCTCCCCACCCCGCCCACCCCCCCCCAACCCCCCCCCCCCCCCCCCCCCC
>NZ_JBHXMZ010000003.1:123398-163859 GCF_042719915.1 Nocardia sp. NPDC058499
AGGTCCGTAGGAGGGGGGGAGAGGGGCGGGGATTTTGCAGTGCAGACCGCGTCGGGGGAAAAAAAACCCGCGGAGGGGGGGGCGGGCCCCCGCCCCTCTCCCCCCCCCCCCCGCTACCGGTTGGTTCGCTCGGATCAGCGATCGAGTTCCCGCGCGACCGCGCGCACCACCTCGGAGATCCGCTGCGCCGTCTTGCGGTCGGGATAGCGCCCCTTGCGCAGATCCGGCTGCACCTTCGCTTCCAGCAGCGTGATCATGTCCTCGACCATGCCGTGCAGTTCGTCCGGGCTGTGCTTGCGGGCGACGGGCTCCTTGCGGGCGTTGCGTTCCTGGTTCTGGCGGACCGACGGCGGCGCTTCGACCAGTTTCAGGCTCAGCGCCTGCGGGCCGCGGCGGCCGGCCGCCATCCCGAACTCCACCCGCTGACCGGGCTTCAGCGTTTCCACACCCTGGGGCAGCGCGGACGAGCGGACGTAGACGTCCTCACCCTCGTCCTGGGAAAGGAAGCCGAAGCCCTTTTCCACGTCGTACCACTTCACCTTGCCGGTCGGCACTGCGCTCACCCGTTCGTCGTTCGGCGCCCGGCCCGCGGGCCCGGCGCACATGTCTGCTGAAACCCGCTGGTGGGCGGGCCACTGCTTTCTCTCGAAAGCTCTGCCTGCACTCGAAAAACGCGCCCCGCAAGCATGCAGGACGCGAGAACGTCCCCGAGTCTACCCCGGTGGGCAGGACGCCAGCACATCAGTTTTACCGTCGACAGGTGACCAACCCCGCTGATCCCCGGCCGTCCACCCCACCGCCCGGGCGCACCCCCGGCAACTGGCTCCTGCGGCTGGCGCTGGGCCTGTTCGCCCTCGGACTGCTCGCGATCGTGGCGATCTTCCTCACGCCGATCTTCACAGACGGCAAGCCCGGATTGTGGTTGTACCTGGGGGCCATAGCCCTGACCCCGCTGGGCTTCGTGCTGGCGCTGACATTCGCGCTGCTGTCCGGCCGGCGAGCCAGATGACCTCTATGCGGTACCCGGGCGAATCGCCGCCCGAAACTGTTGTGTGATGATAATCACATAACGGAATAATAACGCCTATTGCGGGGAGTTGACGCCCCTCAGCGCGAGCCCACTAGCTGCGCAGAGTCCCCGAGAGCCCGTTGTGACCACTCCGCAACCCTGCCGCACACGCCGGTTACCAAAAAGTGATTTTTCGCGGGATCCGTCGTACCGTCTATCCCAGCCGGGCACTCCGGCCCACCGGCCCGCCGCACCGAACCTCGCCCCGCGGGTACCGGACCCCAAGGAAACGACAGGGGCGAGGGCGGGACGGGCACCCTCTCAGCCTGGACCCGAGCGAATCCCTCGCAGGTGCGTACGAGAGGAAGACGAACCCGAATGAGTGGACGCCATCGCAAGCCCACCAATACCGGTCGCACTGTCGCCAAGGTTGCCGTCACCGGCGCCATGATGAGCGGTGCGGGTGCAGCCCTCGCCGGTAACGCCAGCGCGGCACCCGACTCCGACTGGGATCGACTCGCGCAGTGCGAAGCCGGTGGTAACTGGGGCATCAACACCGGCAACGGCTATCACGGCGGACTGCAGTTCTCGCAGAGCACCTGGCAGGCACACGGCGGCGGAGATTATGCGCCGACCGCCAACCAGGCCAGCCGCGAACAGCAGATCGCCGTTGCAGAAAAGGTCCTCGCCTCGCAGGGCTGGGGCGCCTGGCCTTCCTGCTCCTCCTCGCTGGGCCTGAGCAGCGGCTCGACCCCGCGCGAAGTGCCCTCCGATACCCCGGCCGTGCAGACCCAGAACCAGAGCACACCGGCCGCCCCCGCTGCCCCGCAGCAGGCACAGGCCCCGGCCCAGACGCAGACCCAGGAGGTCTACACCGCGGTCGATCGCGCCCTCGCCACCGTCCAGGCGCAGGGTGTTCAGGTACCGCAGCCCGCGCTGGACCTGTTCGAGGCGGTCAAGGCCGGCACCCCGCAGCTGGATCCCGCGCTGCTGGGCTTCTACGAGTCCAACAAGGGCCTGCTGCCGAACTGAGCGGCAACCACCCTTACAACGAAAAACCCCGTATCCGAATCTCGGATACGGGGTTCTTTCGTTCCGCCCGCTCAGCGGTTGATCACCGTATGCGGGTGCACGTACGGCAGCTGCTCGGCAGCCACCGGGAACTCGGTGTCCTCGCCGAACGGCGAGAGGTTACCGGCACGTGTCGCCGACAGCTCGGTCACGGCATGCTCGCCGTCACCCACTTCGGGCCAGCCGTTGTCGACGTAGGGTTTCTTCGATTTGTTCACCACGCACTCATTCTGGCATGTCCACCCGGCAGCCTCGCACGACAACCGACCCCGGCGGGCCGGGGTTTCCCGCGACTTGCCCCCGTTCCGGCACACAGGTCGGCACCGACGGCGGAGATAGGCCTAATCTGGACCGGATGACCGGCCCAGACTCGTATACCGCCTGGCTCGGCGGCCGCTCCGATGCCCAACTGGTGGCGTTGCTCGAACGGCGACCCGATCTCGCGGTACCGCTGCCCGCTTCGATGGCAGTGCTCGCCACCCGCGCCGAACAGCGCGCCTCGGTGCTGCGGGCCGCCGATGATCTGGACACAGCGGCGTTCGGGATAGTGGAGGCACTGGCCGCGCACACTTCGGCCGGCAACGAACCGCCGACACGTACGGAGCTGAAACGCGCGCTGCGCGCCCGCGCCAAGGCCGCGACGGTGGACGCGGCGCTCACCGAACTCGCCGACCGGGCCTTGGTCTGGTTCTCCGGCGACCGCATCCGGCTGGTATCCGCCGTCGCCGAGGCCCTGCCGTGGCCCCTGGGTAGCGGGACCGATACCGATACCCCGGGCGAGCAGGAAATCGCGGCAACGCTCGCCGGCCTGCCGCCCGCCGAACGGGCCCTGCTGGACAAACTGGCCGAAACCGGTCCGCGGGGACGCACCCGCGACGCGGCACCCGACGCCCAGGCCGACCGCCCGGTTCCGCAACTGCTGAGCCGCCGCCTGCTACGCCGGATCGATGACGAGACGGTGGAGCTGCCGCCCGCGGTGGGGCAGTTGCTGCGGGGCGAACCGGTCACCGATCCGCGCCGCCTCACCCCACCCGAACCGGTGGTCACCGTGCATGCCCTCGCCGAGGTCGACGGCGTGGGCGCCGGTGAGGTCGGCGAGCTGCTTCGGCATTGCGCCGCGATCGTGGAGGTGCTGGGCCAGGCGCCGGCCCCCGCACTGCGCGCCGGTGGCCTCGGGGTACGGGAAATACGCCGGATCGCCCGCGCCGCCGGTGTCGAGGAATCCCGCGCCGGCTTGCTGGTGGAATTGCTGGCGGCGGCGAAACTGATCGAGAAGGGTTTTCCGGATCCCCCGCCCGAGGCCGATGCCGACGAATTCTGGGCGCCCACCCCCGCCGCCGATTCGTGGCTGGAGGCGCCGCCCGCCCGCCGCTGGGTACCGCTGGCCCACGGCTGGCTGGAACTGGACCGCTACCCCTGGATGATCGGCCTGCGCGATGCGGCCGACAAACCGCTGGCGGCGCTCGCACACGAACTCCGGGTGCCCTACGCGGTCCGGGAACGCCGGACCGTTCTCGAGGCCCTCGCCGAACAACCTCCGGGCACAGCCCTGGCGCCCGCCGATATCGGTCGGCTGCTGGCCTGGCGCGCACCCCGGAGACGACGGCTCTACCGAGGGCAGGTCGTGGACAACACCCTGCGCGAAGCGGCCGCGCTGGGTCTCGTCGGCCGCGGCTCGCTCACTGCCGCCGGACGTGCCCTGCTCACCGAGCCCCTGTCGGCGGCCGAAGCCGCACTCGAGGCGGCGCTCCCCGACCCCGTCGATCATGTGCTGGTCCAGGCGGACCTCACAGTGGTGGCGCCCGGGCCGCTCACCGCCGAACTACAGCAGCGCATCGCCCTGGTCGCCGATGTGGAATCGGCGGGGGCCGCAACGGTCTACCGATTGTCGGAACCCTCACTGCGCCGGGCACTCGACGCGGGACTCACCGCCGCGGAACTACACCACCTGTTCGAACGGCATTCGCGCACACCCGTTCCGCAGACACTGACCTACCTCATCGACGATGTGGCGCGCCGCCACGGCCGGTTACGCGCCGGGATGGCGCAATCGTTCGTCCGCAGCGAGGATCCCGCACTACTGGCCCAGGTACTCGCCTCACCGGTGGCGGATACGCTGGCGCTGCGTGGGATCGCACCCACGGTGGCAATCTCCCAGGCACCGCTGGGCGAACTGTTCGAAGAACTCCGTTCGGCGGGTTTCGCACCCGCCGGCGAGGATTCCTCCGGCGCGATAGTCGACCTGCGGCAGCGCGGGGCGCGGATCAATGTGCGCCCGCTGGCCCGCCAGCCGTATCGCCCCGCGCCGCCCACCACCGAACAGCTGGAACTCCTGGTCACCGAGCTGCGGGCCGGTGAGCGCGCCGCCGGGGCGACCTCCGGGAAAACGGTGCGCAGCGACGGCAGCCGCACCAGCACGGCCGCCGCCCTGGCCCTGTTACAACTCGCCGCGCGGGTGCATCGGCAGGTGCATATCGGCTACGTCGACGCGAAGGGCACCGCAATCCAGCGGGTGGTCGAACCGGTGCGGGTCGGCAACGGTCAGCTCGAAGCACTGGACACGGTCACCGGGGCAGTCCGGCAGTTCACGCTGCACCGGATCTCGTCGGTCGCACTGCTGGAGTAGCCGTGGCCGGTCAGCCGCGCAGGTTGCCCGGATAGAGGTACTGGTCCGGCGGTGGGGTCGTGCCGTGCAGCCAGGCATCGAAGAATCCGGTCAGATCGACCGGCGATTTCGACTGCATGAAGGCACGGAATTCCGGCATCGAACTGTGACCGTAGGCGTGGGTGGTCACGAATTCCCGCAGGGCCCCGAAGAACACCGCATCCCCCAGCTGTTTACGCAGGGCATGCAGGAACAACGGGCCGCGGTAGTACACCGAGGTGAACATCTTCTCCGGCCCCGGATCCTGCAGCGGTACTGCCCAGAACTTGGGCTTGTCCATCACCTTTCGGATCGTGTCCCGGTATTCGGCGTCCACGTCGACGCCCTCCATCCGCTCCGGCCACAGATAGTCGGCGGTATAGCTCGCGAGGCATTCGTTCAGGCAGATATCGGACCAGCTGTACACCGAAACCGAATCACCCCACCACTGATGCGCCACCTCGTGCACCACCGTGTTCAGGTCGGCCCAGTCGGCGTAGACGGGCCGGGTCTGGGTTTCCAGCGAGAACGGTAGCGGGGCGGACAGATAGATACCGCCCGCGTTGTCGAACGGGTAGGGGCCGTACAGGCTTTCGGTGAAATCGAGCACCTCCGGCAGCCGCTGCTCGTGTGCGCGCAGTTCCTCGGCGCCGGGCGCGAACCCACTCAACAGCGGCGTACCGTTCGCGCGCCGCTGCTCCAGATATTCGAACTTGTCGATGGCGACCGTTGTGAGGTAGCCGATCACCGGGTGCCGCTGTTCCCAGCTCACCGTGCGGAATCCGTCGCGCACCTCATCGCGCACCCGGGCACCGCCGGACATCACTTCCCATTCCGCCGGGACGGTCGCGTGCAGGGTGAAGGTGGCCTTGTCGCGGGGGGAATCGTTGAGCGGGTACCAGGTCGCGGCCGAATGCGGTTGTCCCGCCGCGAAAGCGCCACCGGTCGGAGCGTAGGTCCAGCCTTCGCCCGCAGTATCGGCAGCGACACCCGCGTACTCGACGGTGACGGTGAAGGGCAGTCCCGGCAGCAGCGGCAGCGCCGGGGTGACGACCAATTCGTGTGGATCCTGCCGGACGAAACCGGCGGGCATATTGTTCACCCGGACCGCGCTCACCGGTGGCCCGTCGAAATCGAGGTTGAACGCGGTGAGCGGCTGGGTGGCATGTGCATCGATACGCGTGGACCCGGTGAGCTGGTGACCGGCCGGGTCGTACCCCAGTGTGACCTCGTAGTGTCCGACGTCGTACCCGCCGTTGCCGTCCTGCGGAAAGTAGGGATCGCCCAGTCCGTCGGCACCGGCGAGGTTCGCGGATTGGGCGTGCCCTACCGCGGGTGCCAGGGACAGACTCGACAGCACAACCACCCCGGCGATCAGCCAGCGGGTGAGTTTCATGCGGTTTCCACCTTCCGTGGTTCGGCATACGATCACAGCGACCACCCCGTTCGATGACGTTAGTCGCAGATCCCACCCGAGAAGCGTATGCGCCCCGGCGCGCTGCCGGTTTCGCCGGATGCGGCGCGCGCGAGCGTAACCCGCGGCAGGTCAGGCGCCGAGCCCCTCCGGTAACTGCCCCGGGCCGAGCAGCAGGCGTTTGGTGGCACTTCGCTGCACCTGATCGGCCAGCGCGAGATTATCGGCGAGCAGCCGCCATTCGATCTCGTCGATGGCCGCGCGGGCACGCTCGATCACGGCGCGGTCCGGGGTGCCCCAGGCGATCGGCATGGTGTCGACCGGGAGCCAGCGCTCCCCGATCGTGCGCGCGGACCGGTCGCCGTGGACCGCGATCGCCGGCACTCGTTCGCCCGGCGCGAACCGGTGCCCGGGTAACTCCCGCACCTTCTTGGTGACCAGCGCGTACCGTGACTCGCCGGTATCACGGCGTGCCACATTGACCAGTGCGAGCAGTACCGCGCCGCGCGAATGGAATCCGGAGACGACCGCCGGGATCAGCTCACCGTCGGCGTAGAGCCGGGCGATACCGGCGCGGCGCGGCGCCCATAACGCGACCCACAGCGCGGTCGCGGCGCCCAGCGCGCAGGCCAGTGCCAGCGGATAGGACCAGGCATGCCCCAACCGCACCAGGTACGCGGTGGCGGCTGCGCAGACCAGCGTCGCGATCAGTGCCGCCAGGCGCACCCGGCGGCGCCCCGCGACCACTTCGTTGACCGCCTGCACATGCCGGCGGTCCACCGCGAAGTCGAAGTGCCGCACTCGCCACCCCTTACACAGTCGGTCGAATCCGCGGGACCCTACTGGTCGTTCGCCCCGAACGCAGGACCCAGCAGATCATCGGCATCGGTTATCCGATAGGCATATCCCTGTTCGGCGAGGAAACGTTGCCGATGCGCGGCATAATCCGCGTCCAGCGTGTCGCGCGCCACGACGGAGTAGAAATGCGCTTGGCCGCCGTCCTGTTTGGGCCGCAACAATCGGCCCAGCCGCTGGGCCTCCTCCTGGCGGGAGCCGAACGTTCCCGAAACCTGCACCGCCACCGAGGCTTCCGGTAGGTCGATGGAGAAGTTCGCCACTTTGCTCACCACGAGCACGGGGATCTCCCCGAGACGGAACGCCTCGAACAGCGCCTCGCGTTCCTTGTTCTTCGTGGACCCCTGGATCACCGGGGCATCCAGTGCGGTGCCCAACTCGTCGAGCTGATCCAGGTAGGCGCCGATCACCAGCGTCGGGGCATCGCGATGCCGATCGAGGATGGATTTCACCACCGCGACCTTGGTGTGCGCGGTGGAGCACAATTTGTAGCGCTCCTCCGGCTCGGCCGTGGCATAGGACATCCGCTCGGCATCGGTCAGGGTGACCCGCACCTCGATACATTCGGCCGGCGCGATCCACCCCTGAGCTTCGATATCCTTCCACGGCGCGTCATAGCGTTTCGGCCCGATCAGCGAGAACACATCGCCTTCGCGGCCGTCCTCGCGGACGAGTGTCGCAGTGAGGCCCAGCCGGCGCCGCGACTGCAGATCGGCCGTCATCCGGAACACCGGCGCGGGCAGCAGGTGGACCTCGTCGTAGATCACCAGCCCCCAATCGCGGCTGTCGAAGAGTTCGAGGTGCTTGTACTCGCCTTTCGATTTACGGGTGATCACCTGGTAGGTGGCGATGGTGACCGGCCGGATCTCCTTGCGTTCGCCCGAGTACTCGCCGATCTCCTCATCGGTGAGCGAGGTCCGCGCGAGCAGTTCGCGCCGCCACTGCCGCCCGGCGACGGTATTGGTGACCAGGATCAGGGTGGTGGCCTTGGCCCGGGCCATAGCAGCCGCGCCGACCATGGTTTTCCCGGCCCCGCAGGGCAGCACCACCACCCCGGACCCGCCGGCCCAGAACGAATCGGCGGCCATCTCCTGGTAGTCGCGCAAATGCCAGCCGTCGCCGTGGTAATCGAGATCGATGGCATGGGCCTCGCCGTCGACGTAACCGGCCAGGTCCTCCGCGGGCCACCCGATCTTGAGCAGCTGCTGTTTGATATGCCCGCGTTCGGACGGGTGCACGATCACCGTGTCGTCGTCGAGACGGTCCCCGAGCATCGGGGCGATCTTCTTGTGCCGGAGCACCTCGGCCAGTACCGCCGCATCCAGGCTCACCAGGGTGAGCCCGTGCGCGGGATGTTTGACCAGCTGCAACCGCCCGTAGCGGGCCATCGTATCGACGATATCGACCAGCAGCGGCTGCGGAACCGGGAACCGGGAATGGCTGACCAGGGCATCCACCACCTGCTCCGCGTCGTGCCCGGCGGCACGCGCGTTCCACAGGGCCAGCGGGGTGATGCGATAGGTGTGCACATGCTCGGGCGCACGCTCCAGCTCGGCGAACGGGGCGATCGCCTGCCGCGCCATATCGGCGAGCTCGTGATCGACCTCCAGCAGCACAGTCTTATCGCTTTGTACGATCAGTGGCCCATCCGCCACGGGGCCCTCCTCACCTCGACTTCTGCCCATTGTCCCCGAAGCCACCGACAACGCCGGGTGACGAAGCAGACAACGCGCCGGGGGCCGGGCACGACCCGCGACCTCACCGGCTCCGCGCCTGCCCGGCAGGCTCCCGGGATCACTACCCGAGAGAGCCACCTTCTGTCCGGTGGGACGACAGGCACGATCGGCTGCACCACCCGCACCGGTCCGGCGGATGCACCCAGCAAGCACGGAATCCGCGTAGCCGCCGGCCAGGCCCGTACCTGCCGACGCGGCCGGACGGGACGCGAGTGGCTGCCACCGTATCGCCGAGCCGATCCGTGTCCGGGCATCCGGGGGCCGAATCCGGCCGCGGCCCCGATGCCGTGATCGGACGCAGCGGCCGGAACCGGGACTTCGATCGGTACGACGCATCCCGGGCTCCGATAGGAGCAGATTCAACGCCGCACGGCCAGTAGATGCCGACTGGACCGCGACACGACGGCCGGTCCTCACGATCATCGTGGAATGATCGAATTCTCGGCGGCGGCCGGTGTCGCGGTCGCGGCGCTCGGGTTGGTGCTCACGCCCGGACCGAACATGATGTACCTGGTCTCGCGCACGATATCGCAGGGCCGCGGCGCCGGACTGATCTCCCTGGCCGGGGTGGCCGCCGGGTTCGCGGTGTATCTCGCTGCAGCCGCCACCGGGATCACAGCGGTGTTCGCACTGGTCCCCGAGTTGTACACGGCGCTGAAGATCGCCGGCGCCGGTTATCTGCTGTGGCTAGCGTGGCAGACGCTGCGGCCGGGCGGGACCTCGGTGTTCGCACCCGCCGAGCTCCCCCGCGACCGGGCGGGCCGCCTGTTCACCATGGGGTTGGTCACCAACCTGCTCAATCCGAAGATCGCCGTGATGTACCTGGCCCTGATCCCGCAGTTCGTCGCCCCGGCGGCGGGTCCGGTGTGGTTGCAGAGCCTGTGCCTGGGCGGGGTGCAGATCGCGGTGGCGCTGGCGGTGAACGCACTCATCGTGTGCACGGCCGCTACGGTGAGCCGTTTCCTGGCGGGGCGGCGGCTGTGGTTGCGGGTGCAGCGACTGCTGATGGGCACGGTGCTGGGTGGGATGGCAGCGCTGCTGATCACCGACCGGACCCGGCCGCTACCGGCCTGAGCCGAACCACGCCGGCGGTCGCACGAGCCGTCCCGGCGGCAGCATCCGGCCTCGGTGATCGCGAGTGCGGGAGGTTCGTAGCGGCCCCATCGCGTCGGCGGCCGGGCGGTCAGCGCAACTGGACCCCCGTGAGCTTCGCCGGGTTGGCGATATCGTAGGTGCCCTGGACGAGACCGTCCACCACGGTGAAACCCATGACCCGCGCCGGGAATCCGGGGTGTGTTTCGTCGCCCGGGTGAGCCCGGACAAGCGCGCCCAGCTGACCGTTGACCCGGACGAATTCCACCCCGGTCGCGAGGAAATCCTTGTCCTGCCCCTCGAGCCCGTAGCGACGGATGAGACCGAAGAACAGGCGGGCCACCTTGTCCGGGCCGACGATCACATTGCGCGCGGTCGGCGTGGTGCCGCCGGAATCGCCGATCATCACCGCGTCCGGATGCAGCACGGCCGCCACCGCCTGCGCATCGCCGGTATTCAGCGCGACCAGCAGCTTCTGCACCGCCGCCTCGTGCTCCCCATCGGCGACCGGTTGCGGTGTCTGTTCCCGGACCGCCTTACGTGCGCGCGCCGCCAGCTGCCGCACCGCCTCGGTGGAGATATCCAGGATCGTGGCGATCTCGCCGTAGGGCACCCCGAGCCCCTCGTGCAGTACGAACGCGACCCGTTGCGGCGGCGTGAGCTGGTCCAGCACCACCAGTGCCGCCAGCCGGAACTCCTGCCGCAGCACCACCGTGGCCAGCGGATCGGAATCGCCCGCTGCGGCCACCGGTGTCACCACCGGCTCCGGGAGCCATTGCCCCACATAACTTTCCCGCCGGACCGCGGCGCTGCGCAATCGGTCCAGGCAGAGCCGGGAGACCACCGTGGTCAGCCAGGCCCGCAGATCCTCGATCTGGGATTGCGACGCCCCCGCCAGGCGTAGCCAGCTCTCCTGCACCGCGTCCTCGGCATCGGACACGCTGCCGGTCATCCGGTAGGCCACCGCCAGCAGATGCCCGCGATGCGATTCGAACTGGTCGGCGAGAAGCGCGGCTACCACCGCTCGAATTCTACGGAGAGCCGGACATCGCGTAGGCGGCGCACCCGGTAAAACCTGCTACCGCGGACACCTCCACGATGGGAACATCGGGCGGGTGGACGAACAGACGCTGACCGACGGCACGGTGTGGCTCGACCGGCCGGTCCCCGACGATATCGATGCCATCGTCGAGGCCTGTCAGGATCCGGCGATCGCCGAATGGATCACGATCCCGTGGCCCTACTGCCGTGCCGACGCCGATGAGTTCATCGGTGCAACGGTCGCGGACGGCTGGGCGACGCGCAGCCCGATCTGGGCCGTCCGAACCGCTGAGCGCGGCCGTTTACTCGGCACCGTGAGCCTGGGCACCCGGCCGCGCGACGAAACCGCCGCCGAAATCGGCTTCTGGCTGCACCCGGAATACCGCAGGAAAGGGATCATTTCCCGGGCGGTCACACTGACCTGCGACTTCGGCTTCGACCCGGCAGGTATGGGCCTGATCCGTATCCACTGGCGGGCCTACGTCGGCAACCATGCCTCGGCCGCCCTCGCCCGCACACACGGATTCCGGTACGAAGGGCTCGCACGGCTGGGCAGCGACCATCGCGGTACCCGCCGCGACCACTGGGTGGCCGCCCGGCTGAACACCGATCCGCCCGGCCCGGCCGGCGGATGGCCCGCCGACATCTGAACTCCCACTCCGCACGCACGGAATCGCCGAGGTCGCCGCCACCGCCCGCGGAACCCGACCGACCCACCGCGCCCACGGGCCACGACTGACCCGCGGCACCGCGGCAGGGGTTTCCGGACGCTCAGCGCTCACGGCGCAGGCGGACGGCTTCGGCCAGCCGGTCCAGCTGAGCGGCGGTGGTGTCCCAGTCCATGCAGGCGTCGGTGATCGACTGACCGTAGGTGAGATCGCCGGCCCGGCCGAGCGTCAGGTCCTGCCGGCCTTCGACGAGGAAGCTCTCCAGCATCACACCGACCACACTTCGTTCGCCCGCGGCGATCCGCTCGGCGATATCGGCGACCACGACCGGCTGGCGTTTGTGGTCCTTGTTGCTGTTGCCGTGGCTGGCGTCGACCACGATCCGCTGCGGCAGCCCGGACTTCTCCAGCCGCGCGCACGCGTCGGCCACCGAGGCGGCGTCGTAATTGGTGCCGTTGGAGCCGCCGCGCAGGATCACGTGGCAGTCCTCGTTACCGGCGGTCTGGATGAGCGCCGACCGGCCGTCCAGGTCGGTACCGGGGAAGACATGGCTGGCCGCGGCCGCCCGGACCCCGTCCACCGCGACCTGCACGTCACCGTCGGTGCCGTTCTTGATACCGACCGGCATGGACAGCGCGCTGCTCAGCTGCCGGTGTACCTGGCTGGCCGCGGTGCGCGCGCCGATGGCGCCGTAGGTCACCAGGTCGGAGATGTACTGCGGGGTGATGGGGTCGAGGAATTCGCAGGCCACCGGTAGGCCCATGGCGGTGATGTCTAGCAGTAACTGGCGGCCGATTCCCAACCCCGTGTTGACGTCGAAGCTGCCGTTGAGATGGGGATCGTTGATCAGGCCCTTCCAGCCGAGGGTGGTCCGCGGCTTCTCGAAGTACACCCGCATGACCAGGTGCAACCGGTCGGACAGGGTCTCCTGCAGGGCGGCGAGCCGGCGGGCGTAGTCGAGGGCGGCCGCGGGATCGTGCACCGAGCACGGTCCGACGATCACCATGAGGCGGTCGTCGGCGCCGTTCAGCACGTCGACGGTGCCGTGGCGCCCGGTGCGCACCGTGGCGGCGTGTTCATCGGTGATGGCGTGGACCCGGCGCACTTCCGCGGGGGAACGCAGCGGGCTCACGCTGAGGGTTCGCTGGTCGTCCAGATCGCTGTGGTCGGCATCGATATCGACTGCGATGGTCATCGTGGGTGGTGTCCTTCTCGTTCAGGCCGACCCACGGAAAAGAAAATCCCCGTCGAGCCGGTCGTCATCCGGCTCGGGGTGTACTGGTCAGCGCGCGTGGTTGCCGCAGACCGACCCGCCCCGGGCCGGCTTGCTAAACCAGAAATACACGCGCTGCACGATTTGCCAGGCTACCAGGCGGCGGAACGCGCAGGTGGGCCCGGGGCGGAATCGAGTGAAAGAAAGTGATGCTCAACACTTTTCCGCCCCGGCCCGTTCAGAACTGTCCCGGTTCGTAACTACCGGCCGGAGTGTGGGCGATGGCGTTGATCCGGTTCCAGGCATTGATCGTGGCGATAGCGGCGATCAGCCCGCCGATCTGCTCGTCGTCGTAGTGTTTGCGCACCCGCTGCCAGGTGTCCTCGCCGATTCCGCCGCCGTCGGCCAGCCGGGTGGCCGCCTCGGTGAGTTCGAGGGCGGCCCGTTCGGGCTCGGTGAACACTGTCGCTTCCCGCCAGGCGGCAACCAGATTGATCCGGACCTGGGATTCACCGGCGTGGGCGGCGTCCTTGGTGTGCATATCCACACAGAACGAGCAGCCGTTGATCTGGCTCGCCCGGATCTTCACCAGCTCGTAGACCTCCTTGGGCAGGCCGGAATCATCCACCACCTTTCCGGCGGTGACCAGGCGCTTGGTGTAGCTCGCGGTGACTTTGTTGGCGAAGAGATCGATACGGGGTTCCATCTCGAGTTCCTTTCGTGGTGCGGTCTCGTGGTGTCGACGACGCACGCACTCCAGGTGTGACATCCCGTGTTGATTTTCTTTTCCCGCCGTCCGGCGGCGGGCCGCCTCAGCCGGTGAAGTCGAACTTCACCCCGGTCAGCCGTTCGGAGAGGTCCCAGAGGGAACGGGCGGTGAGCTCGTCCTTGGCGCGCTGGGAACAGCCGGAGGGGCCGGGGTATCCACGCGTTCCGCCGAGTCCGGTCGGCCCGTAGTAGCCACCGGGTTCGACCGGCGCGGTGGCGGCGAAAAGTTCCGGTAGCGCGCCCATTTCGGCGCTCTGGGCGGCGAGTTTGTTCCCGAGGGCCATAACCTTGTCCAGGATGGATTCGGTATGCGATTGCAGGCCGGTGGCCGCGTAACCCGGATGCGCCGCAACGGCCAGTTTCGCCGAACCGGCCGCGGTGAGCCGGCGCTGGAGTTCGAAGGTGAACAGCAGATTCGCCAGTTTGGATTGACCGTAGGCGGGCCAGCGCTTGTAGGGACGGCGCTCCCAGTTGAGGTCGTCGATATCGATCGCACCGATGGTGTGGGCCCCGCTGGAGACCGTGACGACCCGTTCGCTGATCTTGCCGAGCAGCAGGCCCGTCAGCGCGAAATGCCCGAGATGGTTGGTCCCGATCTGCATTTCGAATCCGTCGGCGGTGCGGCGCAGCGGTACCGCCATCACCCCCGCGTTGTTGATCAGGACACGCGCACCGTCGACCCCCGCCGCGAACTCGCGGATCGAGGAGAGATCGGCCAGGTCCAATCGCCGGACCTGCGCACGATCCCCGATTTCGGCTGCGACGGCCTGCCCCTTGTCCACGTCCCGGCAGGCCAGGATCACCTGCGCCCCGGCGCCGGCCAGAGCGCGCGCGGCGACCGCGCCCAGGCCGCTGTTCGCGCCGGTCACGATCACGGTCCGGTCCTGCTGATCGGGGATATCCCCGACGCCCCAACCACTCATGGGGCGAGTCTAATCCGCATGGCAGCCATATACCGGGCGTGCGGCCCAGGGATACGCCGGACGCGGGCGAACACCGCGTGGACCGGCTCGAGAGTGACCCACCCCCTTCCCAAATTAGATAGGGTTGCCTAACCTATTGAGGGACCAGAACGCGCCGCACACAACTTCGAGTCCCTGTCCCCGATGAGGCCTATCGCAACCTTTTCCGCCGCCACCGGCACCGAGTATGCCGGTGAGCCTTCTTCTCCGGGGCCCCCGGACCGCCGATGAACAGGTCGGCTCAACCCTGCTGATGATCGTCGCCCGGTATCGCACGCCGGCATCCGGCAACCCTGGACACCCGAGGTCGTTATCTGCCCTCATCCGGAACGATCGCCTGTCCGTTCCCAGGACGTGGCAACTGTGGCGGGCGGAGCCCGCGACAGCTCCGGCAAACCCGCCCCGCACGGCGCGCGAGCCGTCCATAGTGGTCGCATGGAGTAATTTCGATTTCCACTGCCGCCGGCGACCGGCTCCCGGCGAACGAGCCGCGCACCGACCGCCTCGGACAGCACAGCCGCGAGCCCCTCCGATCGGACGCAGAGGATCCCACACCATGATCGAGAACCTCGGTGGCGCACCGTCGCCGGCCGACGATCCGCCGGAATCGGTGGTAGCGCTGGTGGATTCGACCTCGGGCACCGAACGCGAGCTGGTCGGCCGGTGGATCGCCGAAGGCGGCCTGGCCGCCGAACTCGGCGTCGGAGCTCCCGTCACCCAGCTCGATCTCGATGCCGCCGCCGTGGCCGGCCGGCTCACCGGCCGCACCGACGATCCGCTGGTGGTTCCCGTGCGGGTGCTGTGGCTACCACCCGAACGCGACGGCGTCCGCCGGGTCACCTTCGGCGATCTCGCCCTGCTCACCAACCCCCGCCGCCCCAACCGGCTCGCGCAACGCCGGCTGGTCGGCCGGGCCCCGGACCGGCATCTGGTGCTGACCGGCACTCCCGCCCGGCTCACCCAGTTACGCGCGAACCATCCGGAAGCGGCGGCGCTGCACCACACCGGCAGCGCCGAACCCTTCGCACGCGCGGTGGTGCGGGCCGCGGTGGTCGCGCTGGAACGGGCAGAACGTACCGTGATCGGCGACCGCTACAAGGTGCCGCGGCTGGTGGCCGAGGAGATCATGGACTCGCCGGATTTCCTGCGGCGGCTGGAACGTATCGCCGACGAGACCGGCACCGATCCACAGGAGGTGGCGCGGCGCGCCGAGAAAGCCCTGAACGAACTGGTCGCCGCGCAGAGCCGCACCGTTTCCGACCTGTTCACTCAGGCCATGCGCCCGGTACACGCATCGACATGGAAGGTCGACTGCGACGAGTCGGGTCTGGCCGCGCTACGCGATCTCAACCGGCGGTATCCGCTGGTGTTTCTGCCGTCGCACCGGTCGTATGTGGACGCCTTCGTCCTGGGCGATGTACTGGCGCGCAATGATTTCCCGCCCAACCACGTCGTCGGCGGGGCGAATCTGCGGTTCTGGCCGATGGGCCCGATCGCACGGCGGACCGGCACCATATTCATCCGGCGCAGTTTCGCCGGCGATACCGTCTACCAGGCGGTCGTCGAGGAATACTTCGGGTATCTGCTCGCCCGCCGCTTCAACCTGGAGTGGTATTTCGAAGGCGGCCGCACCCGCACCGGGAAACTCCGCCCACCACGCTACGGCCTGCTGAACTACCTGGCCGCGGCCGTGCGCCGCGACCGGGTCGCCGACGCGCTGCTGGTTCCGGTGTCGATCACCTACGAGCGGCTCAACGAACTCGGCGCCATCGCCGACGAACAGGCGGGCGGCCGGAAGAAACCCGAAGGCCTGGCCTGGATGGCTCGCTATGTGCGCAACCAGCAGCATTCGGCAGGCCATGTGTATGTCCGCTTCGGCGATCCGATCTCGGCACGCGACCGGCTGGCCACACACGGCGATCCGCTCACCGAGCCTCCGGTCACGATCCCGCTGCACCGTACCGATACCGGCGAGCGCCCGGACCGCGCCGAACCGGATCCCCTCGGCGAACAGCTCGGCGAACGAGAACGCGCCGCGGTGCAGCGGCTCGCCTTCGACGTGGCTGTCGGGATCAACACGGTCACGCCGATCACCGCCAACGCGCTGGTCACGTTGGCTCTGCTCGGCGTGCACGACCGCGCGCTGACACTGGCCGAGGTCTGCGAAGTCCTCAATCCGGTCATGGACTACATCGGCAAACGCGGCCTGCCCCGCGGTGAGGTCGCGAAATTGCGCGACGAAAAGAGCCTCGTCGTCGTGCTGGAGCAACTGTCACTCGCCAAGGTGGTCACGATCTATCGCGGCGGGGTCGAACCGGTGTATGCGATCGAGCCGGGCGCTCATCTCGAGGCCGCGTTCTACCGCAACAGCGCGGTCCACTGGTTCGTCGACCGGGCGATCCTGGAACTGGCGATCCTGGCCGCGGTCGAGGCGGCCCCCGACGATCCGGTGGCCGGCGCCATCGGACCGGATGCCGATGCCCTGGATATCGGCTGGGCGGAGGCGTATCGGCTGCGCGATCTGCTGAAGTTCGAATTCTTTTTCCCCGACCGGGCGGAATTCGCCGAGCGGATCACCGCGGAAATGCTGTTGGTGGACCCCGCCTGGCGGTCGCGTCCCCGCAACACCCTCGGCAGTGAAATCCTGGCTGCGCTCACCGGTAGCGGTTTCATGATGGCCCACCGCGTACTGCGTTCCTTTTTCGATGCGCAATTGGTGGTGGCCGAGCGGCTGGCCGATCGGGACCCGACGGCCGAAATCGACCAGAAGGAGTTCATCGCCGAATGCGTATCGGTCGGTAAACAGATGCTGCTGCAGAAACGCCTGCACAGCACGGAATCGGTATCCACCGAACTTTTCGGAAGTGCGCTGAAATTGGCCGCGAATCACGGTCTCGTCGAGGCCGCCGAACCGGATTCGGAGAAATCCGCGACGGCGTTGGCGGAGTCCCGGCGCGATTTCGCCGGCCGGCTGCGCACAATCGGTATCCGCATATCGCAGGCCGCCGCGCTCGACCCGTCCAACCGCACCGAAGGGCGGACCCGATGAGCAGGGCCACCACCACCGGAACCGGTGGCGCGGAGGCGCTCGACGCAGTGGTCGCGGCGATCCGGTCGGGTCCGCAAGGCGCGGATATCGGCGCGGTTTTCGACCTGTCGGCGATCGCGGATCTACGTACCATGGCGGGCCGCCGGTTCCGCGACCCCGATTCCGCGACGGCCGGCCTCCTGTTCGAGCAGTTACGCCAGAGCGGCGGCAGTTCGGGGCCCGGCCTGCTCGAACGTCTCGCCGGCCACGCCGCCGGGAGAACACCCGGCGAACTGACGGCGCAGAGCGAGCGGGTGTTCAAACGCGGTTGGTATGACAGGGTCTACCCGGAGGCCTGGCGGCTGGTGCGGGAACACCTCGCGGCCCGGCACACCGTGGTGCTGACCGGCACGGTCACCGAGTACCAGCTACATCCCGTGGCCGCCGCACTCGAGATCGGCCATACACTCGGTGCTCGGCCCCGGCTGGCCGGGGGCCTGTTCACCGGAGGGTTCGACGGCCCCCTGCCCTACGGCCCGGACAAGGCCGCGATGGTGGTCGATTTCGCCGCCGCCCACGGCATCGACCTGCGGCGTTCCTACGTATACACCGGTAGCGCCACCGATCTCCCGTTGCTGTCGAGTGTGGGAACCCCGGTCCCGATCGCACCGGACAGCACCCTCGCGGCCGCTGCGGCCGACCACGGCTGGACCCGGCCGCCCGTCGCCGCTCGGACCTCCCCCACCACCGCGGACCGGGTGCGCACCGTCCTCGGCTTCGCCGCCCTGCTCGGCGGCGCGCTGTTCGGAGTGCTGAGCAAGGCGTACACCCGCGACCGCCGCACCATGGCCGACGCACTGATGCGTTACGGCACCGGCTGGCCGTTACGGCTGTGCGGTATCAGGCTGCGGGTCACCGGCGCCGAATACGCCAGGAATCCGCGCCCGGCGGTGTTCCTGTTCAACCACCAGAGCCAGTTCGATGTCCTCATCGTTCCGGCCGTGCTCGGTGCGGGAGTGACGGGGGTCGGGAAGAAGGAACTCATCCGGCATCCGGTTTTCGGTCCGCTCATGCGGTTCGTGGGGGTGACGTTCATCGACCGCTCGAACACCGACCGCGCCAAGGCCTCGCTGGCGCCGGTCGTGCATACCCTGCGCGACGGGCTGTCGATAGCGATAGCGCCGGAAGGCACCCGCTCCTATACCTCGCAACCGGGCAAGTTCAAGAAAGGCGCGTTCCATATCGCCGCGCAGGCGGGCGTACCGGTGATCCCGGTGGTGATCCGCAATGCCGCCGATATCGGCCGGCGCGATTCCATGATCGCTCGTCCCGGCATCGTCGATATCGCGATTCTGCCGCCGATCGACAGCACCGGCTGGGATCCCGCGGATCTGGGTCAGGAGGTCGCCGCGGTCCGGCAGCGCTATCTCGACACCCTCCGCGACTGGCCCACCGCCACCGGTTAGAGCGACCGGCCCAGCAGCAGTTTCCAGGGCATGAGCGCGGATTCCAGCTGGACCGACAGGCTCATCTTGGACGCGCCCAGCGTCCGCTCCTCGAAGCGGATCGGCACTTCGGCGATACCGGCGCCCTGTTTCTTGGTCCGGTAGTTCATCTCCACCTGGAACGAATAGCCATTGCTGCGGATGGATTCGATATCGATCGCCCGCAGCGTATCGGCCTGCCAGGCCTTGAAACCGGCGGTGGCATCCTTGATACCCAGCCGCAGGATGGCATTGACGTAGAAGTTCGCCCAGGCCGAGAGCGCCTTGCGGTACCACTTCCATTCCGCGGCGGTCGAGCCGCCGGGCACGTAGCGCGAACCCAGTACCACCCCGATACCGGGCCGGTTCAGCTGTTCCAGCATGGCCGGGATCACTTCGGCGGGATGAGAGAGATCCGCGTCCATCTGGATCACCACATCGGCGCCTTCGTCGAGGGCCCGGGTGATCCCCGCGATATAGGCGCGCCCGAGGCCGTCCTTCTCGGTGCGGTGCAGCACGGAGACCACATTCGGCAGGTCCACGGCCAGTTTGTCCGCCACCTCGCCGGTACCGTCCGGGGAGTTGTCGTCGACTACCAGTACGTGCAGGTCGGGCACGGGTAGCGCAGTCAGCCGTTCCACCGCAACCGGCAGATTGTCCCGCTCGTTGTAGGTCGGCACAACAACGGTAACCCTCAAGGGTCGCCCTCCCTGGTCTCGCCCGTCAGCCGAACCATGAGCCGCGAGCGTCGCTACGTATTACCCGTGAACGGTAGCCCAACCGCGGACACGCAGCTGCAGCGCACCGGTCATACCGGCCGCTTCCCGGGCTGGACCGGCCGATCGTGACCCCGCACATCATTGCCCGTCGCGCCACTCCCGATCCGCCGCGTCCTGTGCGGCGTTGCGCTGCCGCACGATATCGAGCGCGCGCTCGGCAGTGGCGCGATCCGGATACGGACCCATCCGGTCGCGGAACCAGCACTGACGTCCGCGCTCGGCCCGCTGATGCTTCAAGCAGTAGTACCACCGTTCGGCCATGACCCCAGCATTCCATCCATCCGGGGCCAGGACGAACAAAACCCCCGGACCGTTGCGGTCAGGGGGTGGATTGTGGCCAGGGCCGGGATCGAACCGGCGACCTTTCGCTTTTCAGGCGAACGCTCGTACCAACTGAGCTACCTGGCCGCAGGCACCCGGAACGAATGCCATCCGATGGATGGCGGATTGCTCCGGACATCCACTGGCGACCCTGACGGGACTCGAACCCGCGACCTCCGCCGTGACAGGGCGGCGCGCTAACCAACTGCGCCACAGGGCCTTGCTCTGTGCAACCTACTTTCGTAAGTCGTACCCCCTACGGGATTCGAACCCGCGCTACCGCCTTGAAAGGGCGGCGTCCTAGGCCGCTAGACGAAGGGGGCTCGTCCCGGATCTCTCCGGACCGGCTTTTCAACGGCTGTCCGTTGGGAGCTCGCATAGCTTATGTCAGGGTGCACGCAATTCCCAAATCGGCTGGTCACGCCGGGGAAGTGAGCTCCTCCAGCTGTGCCTGCGCCCGCCAGCCGTGCGCCCGGAACTTCGCGGCCCATTCCGTCGTGCAGCTCGCCTGCACCACCACCTCCAGCACCTCCCGGAAGCGGGTACGCAGATCCGGACCACCGCGGTGGGCGTCGACGATATAGCGCTGGCCGATCAGCGCGCCGGCGAGCGTGCGCGTGAAACGGTCGAGGTCGGTATCCGGTCGCAGCTGCCCCTGATCGACGGCTCCGACAGCCAGGCTCCGGATGGTCGAGCAGAGCATCCGGCAACCGCCGCCGTCCTGCTGCCCGAACCCCGGATCGATGACCAGACGGAATTCGGCCTGCACGATGATGTCGTGTTCGAGGCGCAGTGCCACCTCGTCGAAGATGCCGTGCAAAATATCGAGCGGGCCCAGTTCCGCCCGAATGAGCCAGCGATCGATAGTGCGGCCATATCGCTCTACGGCCGATTCGAGTACAGCCCGCGCCAGATCCTCTTTCGAGTCGAAATGGAAGTACATGGCGCCCTTGGTCGCTCGCGATCCTTCCAAAATACGGTTGAGCGAAGCCGCGGCATAGCCGCTCTTCCCGAACTCAACGGCGGCGGACCGGATAATTGCCGCCCTTGTCCGACGGGCCCGCTCTTGCTGCCGTGCCATGCTCGAAACGCCTCCGAAGCCTTGTGCATCCGCCGGAATTTCCACCTGCGGAATGCCCGCGACCGATCAGCTGCTTTCGACGAGCGGGCCGACGTCGCGAACGTATCCTGTTGTATCCGACCTTCGGTCGGTTTTATGACCTGTATAGAACTTTCGGTACGGAACCCAGCCCAATGGAGAAACACACCGGCTGGTATAATTTGAACGCCCGGGTGCGCCGCAGGGGGTGCGCATCCGGGCAACTCCGTTGCGCTCTGCCTCGTCCCCGATCCGCCTCCCGCAGCGTCGACCCAAGTGACACCCCGAATTCGCTGAATCGTCACGGTACTCGGAATCGGGTACCGACACGCGGTAAACCGATAGAGCCGTCTACGATTTCGCGAACGGGATTGTGCGAACGCAACATGGTTCGCCGAGTCGCGAATGGTCGAACGAATCGAACCGGGCAACACCGAATGTTCACCCGCCGAGGCGGGTTTCGAACCGGAGTTCAGCCGGCCACTCCTATCCCTCGGTGCATACCGCCTCGCCCAGGAGCGATCGCGAACCGCCGACACTCCGGGAAACTCGTCCCCGGGCCCCACTTTTGCGAGAATTCTGCCTTTACCGATCCAAAGACATTGGTATCCAACATATTTGGATCGTATCGTGCTACCCGTTGTATCAACAATGCCAGAGGTACCGTGTTTCGATACCCGGTGGTATGGTTTCGGATCGCCGAGCGCCTCGAAACGGGGCGGACAGCCGTACTACCTCGCCCGACGCCTCACCCACAGCTACCGGCCGGCGACGCCGGCACACCCCGGGTAGCTCCACCGAGTGACACAAAGCACCAGCGTAACCACCCGATTACGTCCTCGCACCGTCTTCCCAGTACACTATCGCCCGCGCCCCTATAGCTCAGTTGGTAGAGCTACGGACTTTTAATCCGCAGGTCCCAGGTTCGAGCCCTGGTGGGGGCACCGCTCGGGCTCCCGGTCGATCACCGGGAGCCCGTTTTCGTTCCCGGACGCCGAGCTGCCCCGCTGTGACTTCCACCAGGTTCTCGCCCCGGGCACTGTGACCGAAATCGGCCGCCGGCCGCCACGACCCGGGATGTGCCGTTTCCCACGCCCGCTAACGCAAATGGGAAGGCCGTCGATATGCCCATAACCGAGCTTCGGGTCATACACTCGCTGTGACAACCCGATGGCAGACGCCGTACATCACCGTGCACTCTGTGTCCCCCGGATGCGTTTCGCATCACACCTACGGTGCCGTAAGGTATGGCCGCATCGGCAACGGTCTACATCAGGTGACCCGCACCAACGCAACATATGAAGGGCTTGATCACATGGCAAGGGATCTGACTCAACTCGAGCTGCTCTCCGAGTTGGAGCCGGTTGCCGAGCAGAACGTCAACCGGCACCTCTCCTTGGCTAAAGAGTGGCATCCGCACGACTACGTCCCGTGGGACGAGGGGCGCAACTTCGCCGCGCTCGGCGGTGTGGACTGGGACCCCGAACAATCCAAGCTCAGCGAGGTCGCGAAGGCGGCCATGATCACCAACCTCCTCACCGAGGACAACCTGCCTTCCTACCACCGGGAAATCGCCGAGAATTTCTCCCAGGACGGCGCATGGGGAACCTGGGTCGGGCGCTGGACCGCCGAGGAGAACCGCCACGGCATCGCCATGCGCGACTACCTGGTGGTCACCCGCGGTGTGGACCCGGTGGCACTGGAACAGGCCCGGATGGTCCATATGACCAACGGCTTCGCCTCCCCCGCCGAGGCCGACGCCGGATTCCTGCACTCGGTCGCCTACGTGACCTTCCAGGAACTGGCCACCCGCGTCTCGCACCGCAACACCGGCAAGGTCTGCGACGACGCGATCGCCGACCGGATGCTGCAGCGCATCGCGGCCGACGAGAACCTGCACATGATCTTCTACCGCAATATGTGCGGAGCGGCCCTGGACCTCTGCCCGGACCAGGCACTGGACGCAATCACCCTGATCCTGGAGAACTTCCAGATGCCGGGCGCGGGGATGCCCAATTTCCGGCGCAACGGTGTCCTGATGGCCAAGCACGGGATCTACGATCTGCGCCAGCACCTCGAAGAGGTCGTTCAGCCGGTCCTCAAGAAATGGGATATTTTCGGCCGTACCGATTTCACCGCCCGCGGTGAGGAAACCCGGGAGCGGCTCGGCCTTTTCCTGGACAAACTGTCCAAGGACGTCGACAAATTCGAAGAACAGCGCGACCGGATGCTCGCCCGCGAGGCCGCCAAGCGGGAGAAGGCTCTCGCCGCGACCGGCAGCTGAGGCCGTTCACCCGTACCGCACGACACAGACGTAACCGCCGGGAACATCCCGGCGGTTACGTCGTTTCCGGCCCTATCAGTTTGTGGTGCCGTTCAGTTCATGGGTAGAGCGCCGTCCACTCCGCCCACATCGGTGACCTGCCAGCCGGCGTTCTCGTCCAGGGTCACGGTGTAGGTGACCGTTGTCTGGGTGCCGTCCGGGTTCTGCGCATTGGTCGAGGTGACGTTGACGAATACGTTCACTTCGAAGACCCCGTCCTGCTCGGACATGACCTTCGCGGTGATGGGGCTCGCCGTGGACGTCCATTGCAGCGGAACCAGGATCTGCTCCAGTTTCGGCGCCGTTTCGTCGAATTTCCCGGCCAACTGCGGGGTGGTGTTCTGCTTCAGCGCCGTGATCCAGGCGTCGAGATCCTGGAAGTTCACCGTGGCCGCGCCCACCGCGTATTCGGTGGCCAGTTGTTCGGCATGGCGGTCGTCGGCGGCGCGTTCGTCGCGTTCGGCCAGATCACTGCGCGCGGTGAAATACAGCGCCGCGAACACGATCGCCACCACCGCGAGCACGGCGATCAATGCGCCGCGGGCCAAGCTGGATACCTGAATAGACACGGTGCCCGGCCGTTCGGCACCGCGCTGCTCGCCCGGTTTGTCTTCCGGGGAATCGGTGGTGGGGGCTGCGCCGGCGCTCGGCTTGCTGCCGGGGTCTTCGGTCTGGTCGGCCATGGTTTGTCGTCCTCTTTCGTTCGCCCCCGGTCGAGTCGAACCCGGGCTGTGCAGGAAATGGTCGGTTATCGGGTTGCCGCCACCCGGAACTGTTCGCGCCGGTCGCATCCGTTGTATTCGGTGACGCTGTCTCGGGCGATGCGGTGTTCGGCCGGATCGCCTCCGGCGGCCGGCGGGTAAGGCCGTACCGCGTATCCACCGTGGTCGCGGGCCCGGGTCGGGCCGTGAACACCGGGCGATTCACTTTCCAAGAGGCTAACGGTGGCTCCGGCGCAATCGACCGGCAGGGGCGCGCGCCGGTGAGGCACCCGATAGTGACGCCGCACCCCGCAGCAGGGAAAATGGATCCTCATGCAGGCAGAGTTGGCACAGGAGACAGGTTTGCGGATCGGCCCCTACCCGGTCGACCCGCCAGTGGTACTCGCCCCGATGGCGGGGATCACGAACCTGGCATTCCGGAAACTCTGCCGGGAGTTCGGCAGCCCGACGGCGATCTATGTCTGCGAGATGATCACCGCCCGCGCCGTGGTGGAACGTAACGAGAAAACACTGCACATGATGTCGTTCGACCAGGGCGAGTCACCGCGATCCATGCAGTTGTACGGGGTGGACCCGGCCACGCTCGGCGAGGCCGTGCGCATCATCGTCGGCGAGGGCTGGGCCGACCATATCGATATGAACCTCGGCTGCCCGGTCCCGAAGGTGACCAGGCTCGGCGGCGGCGCCGCCCTGCCGTACAAGCGGAACCTGTTCGCCTCGATCGTCCGTGAGATGGTCCGGGCGGCCGAACCGGCCGGCGTTCCGGTGACCATGAAATTCCGGATCGGCATCGACGACGACCACCGCACCCATCTCGACACCGGCCGGATCGCCGAGGCCGAAGGTGCCGCGGCGGTCGCGCTGCATGCCCGCACCGCCGCCCAGCGCTACTCCGGCACCGCGGACTGGTCCGCCATCACACGGCTCAAAGAAGCGGTGACGACCATCCCCGTGCTGGGTAACGGGGATATTTTCAGTGCTGCTGACGCCGTCACGATGATGGCGCAGACCGGCTGCGACGGGGTTGTGGTCGGCCGCGGCTGCCTGGGCCGGCCCTGGTTGTTCGGCGAATTGAGCGCCGCCCTGCGTGGCGAACCCGCCCCCACCCCGCCGAACCTGGGCGAAGTGGGCAAGATCCTGGCCCGGCACGCCGGACTGCTCGCCGAACATCACGGCGAAGACAAGGGTATGCGCGATCTGCGCAAACATATGGCCTGGTACTTCATGGGCTTCCCGCTCGGCGCCGACCTGCGCCGCAGTTTCGCCACGGTCTCCTCGCTCGCCGAACTCGACGGCCTGATCGCACAGCTCGATCCCACCGTCCCCTTCCCCGCGGACGCCGAAGGTCCGCGCGGCCGGCAGGGCTCACCGGGCAAGGTCGCGCTGCCGCACGGCTGGCTCGACGATCCGGACGACGGCACCGTGCCCACCGCGGCCGATGTGATGCACAGCGGCGGCTGACCGAGTCGACACACCTCGACACGCCGAACGGCGGGTAGCCGAAACCATCGCTCGGCGCGTGAAAACATAGCTCCAGGCAACTTTCCAGCATTACCCGCACCGCCCGCCCGCTCGAGATGTCCGAGTGGCTCTCAGTGGCGAAATCGTTATCATTGCGGAATCCCGCCTCAGCCTTTCGAGCACGGCTGCGGCGGCAGCGAGTTGCGAAAGAGCGAGGTTCATTGGTGGGTGACGATCGGAACGGGCGTTCACCACGGCCCGGAGGTCGCGCACCGTGGGAGCGGTATCCCACGGCAGAGCCCCCCGAAATGGACGACGCACGAGGGGCTCGGCGGCAACGGCAACCCGAGCCGCCGGCAGACCAGGCGCCACTGACGGTGCAGGATCTGGTCGATCGGGTAGACAGCGAACGTACGGCCCGGCGCCGCCCGGGCGAAACAGGCCGGCATGCCTCGCCGGGCCCGGCGCAACCACCGCCGGACCGGGCAGTGAGTCCACCGCCGCGCCAGGGTGCCGAACCGCGACCGAGGCCGGAGGCTCCCGGGCCCACCGGCCCGCCGACCGGCCGAACCGCGCGGCCACCGGCCCCACCCGGCGGCCGGCCCCCCGGTCCGCCGCCGGGGAATGTGCCCGGACCGCACGCCACCGGCGCGACCCCGGCCCAGCCCGGACCGCCGCAGCGCCCCGCACCGCCGGGCGGCCCCGGGCCGCGCCGCCCCGACCGGGCACAACCTCCGGCGACGCGCTCCCAGCCACCGGTCCCGCCCACCCAGCGCGCCGACGGCGATCACGCGGGCCCCGCGCGCCCGCCCGCCTCTCGCGGCCCAGGGGACCAGCCCGGTCCGATTCGCCCGCCCGGACGCCCCATGGACCCCGGCCCGCGGGCGGGCAGTGATCCGCCGCCCGCGCGAGGCCCCGCCCGGCCGCCTACGGAAGGCCGGGCGGCCGTCCCCCCGCCGCCGCCCGAACCGGCCCGCGACGCTCCCCGCAACCGGCCGCCGAACGGCCGGCGTCCCGCGCCGGCCGCGGAGCCCGAACCCACGACCACGCTGTCCCAGCAACCGGACCCGGAGCGCGGGATTCCACGACCCGGTCCGGGCGGGGCTCCGAAACGCCCCCGGCAATCGCGCAGCACACTCGGGCGTCGCGGTAAAGGTGCCGCGGCCGCGGTCGACGAAAATGCCACCGACGTACTGGCGCCCCTCGACGAAGAGGGCGGAACCCGTGCCGGCGGACGAACCGATACCGGCGGCTGGCCCACCTCGGGTCCGGCCGAACCCGAAACAGTCGGCAAGCCGAAGCCACGATCGGCGGCCCTGTCGCGGCGCGAGAAACGGCTACGCCTGGCAGCCCGCGCGGGTGTCGCATTCCTCTCCGTACTGGCACTGCTGATCACCGGCGGCGGCTGGAGCTATCTGCGCGCCACCGGCAACAGCTTCACGCAGGTCTCGGCGCTCGCCGAGAACGAAGACGATGTGATCGATGCGCAGGCTCAGCTCGGTGACGAGAATTACCTGATCGTCGGCACCGATACCCGCGCCGGGGACAACGCCGAGGTCGGCGCCGGCACCGTGGAAGATGCCGAGGGCGCGCGCGCCGACACCACGATGCTGGTGCACATCCCGAAGAACCGGCAGCGGGTCGTGATCGTGTCTTTCCCCCGCGACCTGGACGTCACCCGGCCCGAATGCAAAGGCTGGGACAATCAGAAACCCGGCTACACCGATGAGGTGTTTCCGTCGGCCATGGGCGACAAACTCAACGCCGTGTACGCGCTGGGTGGCCCCCGCTGCCTGCTGTCCACTATCCAGCGTTTGACGGGTAGCACGATCAACCACTTCATCGGTATCGATTTCGCCGGTTTCGAACAGATGGTGGACAAGGTCGGTGGCGTCGAGGTGTGTGCGAGCAAACCACTCGAAGACGGCATGCTCGGCACGATCATCCCGGAGGCGGGGCGTCACAAGATCGATGGGAAGACCGCGCTCAACTATGTCCGGGCCCGGCACGTCTACGGCGAAGAACGCAGTGACTACGACCGCATCAACCGGCAGCAGAAGTTCCTCGCCTCGCTGCTGCGCGGCGCGTTGTCGAGCAAGATGCTGTTGGATCCCGGCAGGTTGAACGGATTCGTCCAGGCCTTCTCCAAGGCGACCTTCGTCGACCAGGTCGAACCCAACGACCTGCTGATGCTGGGCAAATCGCTGCAGGATCTGGAGTCCGGGGCGGTGACCTTCCTGACCGTGCCCACCGCGGGCACCACGTCCTACGGCAACGAGATCCCCCGCACCTCCGATATCCAGGCGATCTTCCAGGCGATCCGCGACGATCAGCCACTTCCCGGGGAGAAGACCGCACCGGCCCCACCGCCGACCTCCGAAGCTCCGGTGCCGCCGTCGCTCACGGCGGTGGATCCCAGCACCCTGTCGCTGCTGGTGTCCAACGGCTCGGGAATCGAGGGCCTGGCGAGTTCCACCGCGAGCGAGATGGCCAACGTCGGTTTCAACATCTACAACTACGGCAACTACACGGAAGGGAGCTCGACCGAGACGAAGGTCCGCTACTCCCCTGGTCACGAGGCCGAGGCGGCCACGGTGGCGAGCGCCATCCCCGGGGCGTCCATTCAGCTCGACGAGTCTCTCGGCAGCATTGTCGAACTCGTCCTCGGCGAGAACTACCAGCAGACCGTGAACGAACCAGCCCTGGTCGGTAGCCCCATCACCGATGTGGCGGCCGCCGGCACCGAACCGGTGGAACTGCCCAGCGACCTCGAACATGTGAACGCCGGCGACGATCCCTGCGCCGCGCCGTGACCACCGGAACAGCCCCCCTAGCGGGTTGTTCACCCTTTGTTGGTGACGTGGACAGTGCGGCGAACTAGTCTTCGTTTCATGCGTGTCATCTACAACGAGCGAATGGCCGATCTCGCCCACCTGCTGGGCGAGATGGCCGGTCTTGCCGGTTCGGCCATGGATCGCGCCACGCAGGCTCTGCTCCAGGCCGACCTGCCGCTGGCCGAACAGGTCATCAGCGAGGGGGATCGGATCGCCGAGATGATCGCCGACGCGGAGGAGAAGTCCTTCGCGCTGCTGGCCACGCAGGCCCCGGTCGCCGGCGATCTCCGGCAGGTGGTCAGCGCGATCCAGATCGTCAACGACGTCAACCGGATGGGTACGCTCGCCCTGCATGTGGCCAAGGTGGCCCGCCGCCGGCACCCCAACCACGCCCTGCCCGAGGCGGTCAACGGCTATTTCGCCGAAATGGGCCGGATCGCGGTCAGTATGGGCCAGGGCGCCAAGGAAGTACTGGAATCCCGCGACCCCGAACGCGCGGCGCAGCTCAACCAGGACGACGAGGCGATGGACGATCTGCATCGCCACCTGTTCACCCTGCTGATGGACCGGGAATGGAAGTACGGGGTGGCGCCCGCTGTCGATGTCACCCTGCTCGGCCGCTACTACGAGCGGTTCGCCGATCACGCGGTGGAGATCGGCCGCCGGGTCATCTTCCTGGTGACGGGCGAACTCCCCCCGGACACCGACAGCGAGAGCTGATCCGGCCGGTTTCAGCCCAGATATGAGTGTGGCCCGAGAGCAACCTCGGGCCACACTCATATCTGCAGGATGACCCCGATGCCCATCCCCGGATTCCCATGGGTGGGGCCCGCCCGGTTCTGGAGCGACCAGAGGGAGGGAGCGCAGCGACCGACCGGCGGGAGTGAAGAACCGGGCCCGAAAGGACCCCACCCTCGAGCCGCGGAGCGGCTCCAAAATCACAGCCCGCCCCTTCACCGATCGTCCACCCCGATAGCAGGGTCACCAGATCGCCAACCCGTCGCCGCGGGGCTGCCTCCAAAATTGCAACCCGCCCTTCACGGATGGTCTACGCGGCGACCGACATATCCAGAGCCCCGAGACTCCACACCACCCGAGACAGCGCAACAACGAGCACACCGCGCTTCACGGAAGATCTACCGTGAGACCAGGGACCACGGGCCCAACCTCCGCCATCGAAAGACCCGGCCATGCACACGATTCACCCGAAGCGGCCCGAAATATAATCCTCGGTAGCTTTCTCACCCGGATTGGAGAAGATCTTCTCGGTATCGTCGATCTCGACCAACCGGCCCGGTTTGCCCTGGGCTTCCAGGTTGAAGAATCCCGTCTTATCGCTCACCCGCGCCGCCTGCTGCATGTTGTGGGTGACGATGACGATCGTGTATTCCTTCTTCAGCTCGGTGATCAGGTCCTCGATCGCCAGCGTGGAGATCGGGTCCAGCGCCGAACAGGGCTCGTCCATCAGCAGGACATCCGGGGAGACTGCGATCGCGCGGGCGATGCACAGACGCTGCTGCTGGCCGCCGGACAATCCGCCGCCCGGCTTGTCGAGCCGGTCCTTCACCTCGTTCCACAGGTTCGCGCCGCGCAGCGAGCGTTCCGCGACCTCGTCCAGTTCGGATTTGTTGCGCATGCCTTGCAGTTTCAGGCCGGCCACCACATTGTCGCGAATGGACATGGTGGGGAACGGGTTCGGGCGCTGGAACACCATGCCGATGGTGCGGCGCACGCCCACCGGGTCCACCTGGGAGCCGTAGATGTCCTCGCCGTCGAGCATGACCGCGCCCGAGACGCCGGCGTTCGGGGTCACCTCGTGCATCCGGTTCAGCGACCGCAGTACGGTGGATTTACCGCATCCGGAGGGGCCGATGAAAGCGGTCACGCTGCGCGGCAAGACGTTCAGCGAGACATCCGCGACGGCATGGAATTTGCCGTAGTAGATGTTCAGGTCTTTGATATCGATGCGCTTGGCCATCTATTTTTCCGTTTCCGCCTTATCGGTTCCGCATCAGGAACTTGTTGACACCCGCGGCCGCCAGGTAGAGCAGTGCGATCAGCAGGATGAGCGTGAGCGCCGCACCCCATACGCGCTGGCGTCCCGCGTCTTCCGCGTTCGCCAGTTCCTGGTAGATCAGCAGCGGCAGCGAGGCCATATTGCCGTCGAAGATATTCATATTGATCGACTTGCTGTAGCCGACCAGCACCAGCACCGGCGCGGTCTCGCCCATGACGCGGGCCAACGCGAGCAGGATGCCGGATATCATGCCCGGCAGGGCGGTCGGGATAACGACCTTGACGATCGTCTTCCATTTCGGGATACCGAGCGCATAGGAGGCTTCGCGCAGTTCGTCGGGGACGAGTTTGAGCATTTCCTCGGTGTTGCGCACCACGACCGGCAGCATCAGCAACACCAGGGCCAGGGCGACCGCGAAGGAGCTCTGCGGGAAGCCCAGGGTCGCGATCCACAGGGCGAAGACGAACAGCGCGGCGACGATCGAGGGAATGCCGGCCAGGATATCGACCATGAAGGTGGTCACCTTGGCGAAGCGGCCGGTGCCGTATTCGATCAGGTAGATCGCGGCCATGATGCCCAGCGGTACCGCGATCACTGCCGCCACCGCCGATTGCACGATGGTGCCGTAGATCGCGTGGTAGACACCGCCACCACTCTGATCGGGCAGAATGCCCTTCTGCGAGTTCTGCCACCAGTCCAGCGAGAGGATCGCCTCGAAACCGTTGGCTATCACCATCCCCAGTACCCAGCCGAGTGGGATGAGGGCGATGAGGAAGCACAGTGTGAACAGCCCGGTGGCGACATTGTTCTTGATCTTCCGCGCGGTGCTCACATCGCGGAAGGTCGGCGCCTTGATCGGCTGATCGAATTTGGTCATGGTGGTCATCAGCCGTTCACCTTTCCACCGGCCACGAACCGGGCCAGCGCGTTGACCACGAACGTCAGTACGAAGAGCACGAAGCCCGCCGCGATATAGGCACCTGTCGGCAGCGGCGCGCTGAACTCGGCGGCGGCCGATGCGATTTTGGAGGCGAAGGTGAAACCGCCGTCGAACAGCGACCAGCCGCCCGCGTCCGCCGATGTTTTCAGGATGAGGAGCACGGCGATCGTCTCGCCGAGCGCCCGGCCCAGCCCGAGCATGGAACCGGCGATGACACCGCTACGCCCATAGGGCAGCACGGTCATCCGCACGACTTCCCATTTGGTGGCGCCGAGCGCCTGGGCCGCCTCGATATGCGCGGCGGGAGTCAGCGCGAACACTTCCCGGGCGACCGAGGTGATGATCGGCAGGATCATCACGGCCAGGACGATTCCGGCGGTGAAGATCGTGCCGCCGCCGGCGATGGAGACATTGCCGTCGGCGAACAGGAAGAACCAGCCCAGGTTGTCGTTGAGGAAATGCTGGATCGGTTTCAGGTAGGGCGCCAGCACCAGCAGACCCCACAGGCCGTACACGATCGAGGGCACCGCGGCCAGCAGATCGGTCAGCATCGAGAACGGGCGGGCCAGCTGTTTCGGTGCGTAGCGAGTAAGGAACAGCGCGATACCGACCCCGATCGGCACCGCGATGATGAGCGCGAACGCGGAGCTCAACACCGTCACCATGAACAGGTCGCGGATACCGAAGCGGAGGTTGTCCGCATCGCCGGTGTTGAACTCCGTGCTGGTGAAGAAGTTCACCTGGTCAGCCCCGAGCGAAGGCACCGCGCGGATGAGCAGGAACAACGCGATCAATGCGATCGAGCCCACGATGATCGCGGCGGCGGCTACGGCCAGCGATTTGAAGACCTGTTCGGCCCGCCGGCCGTGCCCGCCGCCCTGTGGGCTCAGCGGCGATTTGTTCGGTTCGCTCGACATGGATGCGGTGTCTCCGGCCTTACGCGGGCTCGCCCCGGTGGACGAGCCCGCGGAGGCTACCTCTGGGTTGACTGTCATATTCGCACTATCAGGAGATGGCGTTGATCGCCGTGGTCAGCTTGGTTTTGAACTGCTCCGGGATCGGTACGTAGCCGTTGTCCTCCAGGCCTTCCTGACCGTTGGTGATGGCCGAGGTAAGGAACCCCTTGACCGCGGCGGCGACCTCACCGTCGGCGTACTTCGAGCAGACGATCTCGTAGGTCGGCAGGATGATCGGGTAGGAACCGGCTTCGGTGGGCTTGTAGAACGACGAGGTGTCGAGCACCAGGTCGTTGCCCTCGCCCTTGATCTTCACGCCGTCGATCGCCTTGCCCGCGGTCTCCGAGGTGAGTTCGACCGGCTCCGGCCCGGCGGAGGTGATGACCCGCACCTGGGAGAGGTTCTGCGCCTTGGCGAAGGACCACTCGTTGTAGGAGATCGAGTTCGGGGTCGACTTCACCGCGGCCGAGGTGCCCTCGTTGCCCTTGGCACCTTCACCGACGCCGCCGTTGAAGACCTTGCCCGCATCCTTGCCCCAGGCGCCGTCGGAGGCCGCATCGAGGTAGAGCTGGAAGTTGTCGGTGGTACCGGACTCGTCGGACCGGTAGATGACCTTGATGGGCTCGGCGGGCAGTTGCGCGTCCGGGTTGAGCGCCTTGATCTCCGGCGCGTCCCAGGTCTTGACGGTGCCGTTGAAGACCTTGGCCATAGTGGGTCCGTCGAGCGCCAGATCGGTGACGCCTGCGACGTTGTAGGTGATGGCGATCGGACCGAACACCGTCGGCAGGTTCCAGGCCGGCGAGGCGCAGCGCTCGGCGGCCTTCGCCACCTCGCCCTTGGATTCGCTCAGCGGCGAGTCGGAACCGGCGAAATCGGTCTGGCCGCCGAGGAATTCCTTCACGCCCGCGCCCGAACCGCTCGAGGTGTAGTTGAGTGTCTGGCCGTCGCAGTTGGTTTCGTAGGCTGCGGTGAAACGCTCGACGGCGTTCTTCTGCGCCGACGAACCGCTGGCCTTGAGTGCTTCTGCGCCACCGCACTGGACGTCGGCGTTGGCTTCGACACCGGTCGCGCCGGTGTTGTCGTCGCTGCCGCAGGCAGCCAACGGCAGGATCGCGGCGGCGAGAACGCCGACGATGGCGCTGCTGCGCTTGAACTTCACTCCAGTCCTCCGGATACATCCTGCTCGCCCGGTCCCTCACCGGCCCGGACGGGCCTCATGATGTGACTGTTCCCGGGGGAACTTGCACACCAGGCGGCCCACGACCGCCCAGAATCAACCTAGGGGCCGTCGGTAGACAGCCGGACCAGGGCGAGTGAACGGAAAGTGAACACCGGCGGAGTGATGGCGCCCGATATGTGTGATATTTGCCGCGCTGTTACTCAGCACACCCTCGAACGCCCCGGGCGGTCGCTTTTATCCGTCGCCGTCCGGCGCCGAGTAGGCGATATCGATATGCGCCGGACCGAAACCGAGACGGCTGTAGGTCCGGACCGCGGCGGTGTTGTCGGCCTCGGTGTACAGCAGCACCTCGCCCAGGCCGGCGTCCCGCAGGTGGTGCAGGCCGATCAGCGTGAGCAACCGGCCGAGCCCACGGCCCTGCGCGGCGGGATCGATACCCACCACATAGACCTCACCGGCCGGCGGGTCCTCGTCGTGGACCTTGGTCCAGTGGAAACCGAGCAACCGGCCGGGATCGTCGGCGGCGAAGGCCAGGAACAACCCTGCCGGGTCGAACCAGGATTCGGCGCGACGCTGCACCAGTTCGGACTCGGTCCATCCCCCCTGCTCAGGGTGCCAATCGAAGGCCGCGTTGTTGACCCGGAGCAGTTCGGCATCATCGGCCGGGCCGGCGTAGTGACGAACCACGAGATCCGCCGGGACCTCCACCTCCGGTAGCTGTGGAGTTGCCAGCGGCCGGCGCATCTGCCACAGCTCCCGCGCCGCGACCAGACCCAGCCGGGCCGCGACCGCCTCCGCCGCGGGCAGTTTCCCGTGCGCCCACACCCGGGCCCCGCTACCGCCGGCGGCGAGCACGGCGGCCACCAGTTCCCGGCCGATGCCCCGGCCGCGATGCTGGGGCGCCACGGCGGCCTCGGCCATGGCGGGGTGTTCGTCGTGCGCCGGAGTAAGCCCCGCGTATCCGGCCACCGCACCGTCACTCAGGGCAAGCAGATGCCGGACCGGCGAATCCCCTCGCAACGCGAGCAGCCCCTGTTCGGAAACCGGTGCAACACCGTCCGCCGCCGCGGCGGCGGCCAGCAGGGCACTCACCTCGTCACCGTTGCCGAGTGCACCGTCTGCCCAGCGCAATTCGATATCGGGCATCGCTTCCACGCTCACTGGACCGTACCGTTCACCGGGGCCATCGAATCCTCTTCCGCACCCTCGCGGTCTCCGTTACCGGCGCGGGATTCGGCATCGCCCTTGTTCTGCGACCGAGCCGGTCGCACAGCCTTGTAACCCACATTGCGGACCGTACCGATCAACGATTCGTATTCGCTGCCCAGCTTCGCCCGCAACCGCCGCACGTGCACATCGACCGTACGGGTGCCGCCGAAGAAGTCGTACCCCCATACCTCCTGCAACAGCTGCGCCCGAGTGAAAACCCGGCCGGCATGCTGCGCGAGATACTTCAACAGCTCGAACTCTTTATAGGTGAGGTCGAGCGGGCGCCCACGCAACCGCGCGGTATAGGTGCCCTCGTCGATCACCAGCTCGCCCAGGGTGATCTTTCCGGTGTTCTCCGGGCTCGCCGCCCCACCGGTGCGGCCGACCAGCAACCGCAACCGGGCATCGAGCTCGGCCGGACCGGTACCGGGCAGCAGAATATCGTCGAGACCCCAATCGGCGTTCACCGCGACCAGACCGCCCTCGGTGAGCACGGCCACCACCGGAACCGACGATCCCGTACTGCCGAGCAGCCGGCACAAACCGCGCGCAGCGGCCAGATCGGTTCGCGCATCCACCAGCGCGATATCGGCGGTACCCGCCTCGAGCAACGATGCCACCTCGGTCGGCGCGGGCCGCACGGTATGTGCGAGCAGCGATAGCGAAGGCAGAACCGAATCGGGGTCCGGATCGGCAGTCAGCAGGAGCAGCTCCACGGCACTCCTCCCATCTCGTAGCTACGCGAAAGCCAGCTTCGTCGCCGTCGCCACGTTGCTTATCCACAAGTGATGGCTGCAAGATTAGCGCGCTGAGTCATGGCGGCGCCTACGGCGCCGCGGGTTCGGGGCCCCCTTGGTCTCGTTCTTCACTCCTCCGCTCCTCCGCTTCGCTCCCCCGCTGTGTCATGGCGCCGCCTCCGGCAGCGCGGGTTCGGGTCCCCTGAGGTCTCGAATCTTCCCTCCTCCGCTCCTCCGCTCCGCTCCCCCGCTCCGTCAGTCCAGATCCGAGACGGGACCCGAACCACAGAGGTGAACCGCAGGCAGCGGGCGATTTCGGGGCATCGCCGTTGCGATTCCGGAAAGCGTACCGCGGGCAGCCGACCCGCGGGGCGTCCATTAGGGTGCATGACATGCGGAAGCTGATCATCGGACTGCTGTGCCTGGCCGGCCTGGCAGTGGTCGCCGATTTCGGCGCGGCCGCATATTCGGAATACCGGGTGTCGCGATCGCTGCGGGTGGGCGCCGAACTCAGTGCCGACCCGGAAGTCACCTTCCACGGCTTCCCATTCCTGCGCCAGGCGCTCGGCGGCCGCTACGACAATATCGAGGTCAACGCCGATAGTGTGCGCGCCGATATCCCCGGCGAAATCGCGCTCGAAGCCACCCTGCTGGGGATGCGGTTGCCGTTCGGCGACCTCGTCGACGGCCGGGTACGCAGCCTGCCGGTGGATCAGGTGGATGTCCGGATGCGGGTCGCTCCCACCGAGCTCGGCCGGCTGTTCGGCATCCCCGACCTCGAAGTGCATTCGCGGCCCGCGGACAAATCCGACGGAACCGGCGGCTCGGGCGGGTCGGGAATGACCACCGCGGGCGCACTGGTACTGACCGGGACGCTACCGAAGGCCCCCAGCGGCCAGCAGGGCGCGAGTTTCACCGGGGAACGGGTCAGCGTGGCGGCGGATCTGCTGCTCGACGGCGACCAGGTGCGGATAGTGGCCACCGGGCTGTACTCCGACGAACTCTCCCCCGTCCCGTCGGAGCCGGTGGTCGACGAGGCCGATATCCCGGCGGTACTGGCGATGTTCACCCGTACCATCGATACCAAGGAACTCCCCTTCGGGATCCGGCCCACCGAGGTCACCGCACTGGGTGGCCATATCGTGGTAGAGGGCCGGGGTGAAGATGTGACGATCGACCTGAACAGATTGCGGCGACCATGATCGAGATCACCATTCTGGTGGCAATGCTGCTGGCAGGGCTGGCAGTGGGGCTCTACCTGCGCCACCGCGAAGGCGCGGTACGGAACGCTCCGGTCACCCTCGATCGCGATACCGCCGCCCGCGACGAACTGCTGGTGGCCGCCGGGGTCACCGGGGCCGGGCCGGCGGTCCTGCATTTCTCGGCGGATTGGTGCGGGCCGTGTGCCGCGGTGCGCCGGGTCGTCGCGGACGCCACCGCGGACCTCGCCGATTCCCCGCAACCGCCGCGGGATATCGAGATCGATATCGACGCGGATCCGGCGCTGGCCCGAGCGTTGAACGTGCTCTCGCTGCCCACCACCTTCGTCTTCGACGCCGAGGGGCGGGAACGGTTCCGCATCTCCGGGGTACCCAAGACGAGCGATCTGCGCAGCGCGCTCAGCCCACTGACAGCCGCGCTGTAATTTCCCGCTGACAGCACCTCCGTGATTCCTGGAGGCGCGGCCGGGGGCACTGATCGAGGCCTTCTCCGCAAGCGCGCGAGCTGTGCTCTCGGAGCGGCTCCGCGACACCGAGGCGCGGGGCCTTTACATCGACGCCGACTCCAGCATCATGGGCTCGAGACCCTGTTGATGCTGTGCTCGGGCAGACCGTTTGTGAAGGGGCGGGCTGTGATTTTGGAGACGCTCCGCGTCTCGAGGGTGGGGCCCTTGGAGGCCCGGTTCTTCACTCCTCCGCTCCTCCGCTTCGCTCCCCCGCTCCGTCGCTCCAGAACCGGGCGGGCCCCACCCCGAGGAAGGTGAACCATCCGGGCTCGGAGTGAACCACCCGGGCTCGTGGTAGGCCGTCCGGGGCTGGGGGTCGTGTGGCCATCCGTAGAGGGGTGGGGCTGTGATTTTGGAGACGCTCCGCGTCTCGAGGGTGGGGCCCTTGGAGGCCCGGTTCTTCACTCCTGCGCTCCTCCGCTTCGCTCCCCCGCTCCGTCGCTCCAGAACCGGGCGGGCCCCACCGATGGAGGTGCTGAACCGTCCGGAGAGGTGGGGAGGGTGGTGGTCGGTATCGGGGGATCGGGACCGGTCCGGTCCGAGGTCGCGAATAGTTTTCGGTGCCCGGGGGCCCGCCCAATGGGGTGGGGTGGGCCTGAGGCGCGAGTGGAGGCGAGAAGCATGGGTTCACTCGGGGGCAGTTCGGGACCGGGACGGTCCGGGATCGGGAATGGTTGCCGCAAGGCCCCCTGACCAGGGGATTACCCCCTACCCATTGGATCCTCGGCGGGATTGGGTAGACTGCGCGTTGTGCAAAACCACCGCGAGCTGATGCTCACCCGTCGCCGCACAGTCGATCTGTGCCGCCTCGGTGGTTGTTGCTGCCTGTGCCGCTGAGCGGTCGGCTCTTTTCCTGACGCCGACCACGGTTCGTCCGCGCGAGTGATTCATCCCCCGGCGAACCGGCCGAATTCCGCCGAACAGTTCGAGCGCAGGAGTTTCTTTCATGCCCCCTATCACCACCTCGACAAGCGGCCCGGGGACAGCCGCCGGGCAGGTCGATATCCGTGGTCCCCGCTTCGTCGCCTGGATCACCACGGGCGTCCTGGTCGTGGTGCTGCTGCTGGCTGCCGTGAACACACCGGCCGCTGCGGTGCTGATCGCGATCCAAGCCGTCGTTTTCGCGCTGGGCGCGGCCCTGGGACCACGCCGGCATCCGTACGGCCTGCTCTACGCTCGTCTCGTCGCGCCACGTTTGGGACCGGTCACCGAAACCGAGCCGGCCGCGCCGCTGCGGTTCGCCCAGCTGCTCGGTTTCGTGTTCGCTGCCGTGAGCTTGCTGGGTTTCCTGCTCGGCGTCTCCGTGGTGGGCGCGCTCTTCGCCGGGTTCGCCCTGTTCGCGGCATTCCTGAATGCCGCGTTCGGTATCTGCCTCGGCTGCAAGATCTACCCGCTGGTCACCCGGCTGGTCCCCCGTTCCCTGTCCGAATCTCCCGCACCGAACTGAATCGCTAGTCACCACTGAAAGGAAACAAATGGCTCGCTCCGATGTCCTGGTCTCCGTCGACTGGGCCGAAGAGAATCTCAAGACCCCCGGCGTCGTCTTCGTCGAGGTCGACGAGGACACCTCCGCCTACGAGGGCGGGCACATCGAGGGCGCCGTCCGGCTCGATTGGAAGACCGACCTGCAGGATCAGGTTCGTCGTGACTTCGTGAACCAGGAGCAGTTCTCCGCGCTGCTCTCGGAACGCGGAATCGCCAACGACGACGAGGTCGTACTCTACGGCGGCAACAACAACTGGTTCGCCGCATACGCGTACTGGTACTTCAAGCTTTACGGGCACAACAACGTCAAACTGCTCGACGGCGGCCGCAAGAAGTGGGAGCTCGACGGGCGTCCGCTCTCCCGTGACGCGGTTTCCCGCCCGGCCACCCAGTACAAGGCCGCCGCACCGGACAACTCGATCCGCGCGTTCCGCGACGAGGTCATCGCCGCCATCGGCACCAAGAACCTGGTCGACGTGCGCTCCCCCGACGAGTTCACCGGCAAGATCCTGGCTCCTGCGCACCTGCCGCAGGAGCAGAGCCAGCGGCCCGGCCATATCCCGAGCGCGATCAACGTGCCGTGGAGCAAGGCCGCGAACGAAGACGGCACCTTCAAATCGGATAAGGACCTCGCCGAGCTCTACAGCGAGGCCGGGCTGGACGGCAACAAGGAAACCATCGCCTACTGCCGTATCGGCGAGCGTTCCTCGCACACCTGGTTCGTGCTGCAGGAGCTGCTCGGACACCAGAACGTCAAGAACTACGACGGCAGCTGGACCGAATACGGTTCGCTGGTCGGCGCACCGATCGAGTTGGGAGAGTAACCACCATGTGCGCAGCACCCACCCAAGGTCAGGCCATTCCGGCCGGCGTCGATGTGGAGAAGGAGACGGTTATCACCGGCCGTGTCCTCGGCACCGACGGCGAGCCCGTAGCGGGCGCCTTCGTCCGCCTGCTCGACGGCAACGGTGATTTCACCGCCGAGGTCGTCGCCTCCGGAACCGGCGATTTCCGCTTCTTCGCGGCCCCCGGCACCTGGACCCTGCGGGCGTTGTCGTCCGCGGGTAACGGCACCTCCGAGCTGAAGCCCGAAGGCCCCGGCATCCACAACGTGGACGTCACCGTCGCGAAGTAGCAGCTGAACGGAACGGCCCAGGACCGCCTCATAAGAGCCGGTCCTGGGCCGTTCCGCATTCTGGACTGTCAGACCTGGCCTATGCCTCCGGCACGGCCGATGCGAGATGCTGTTCGGTGCTCTTGCGGGTGACGCCGGCCAGCCGGTCGTGCACGGCGATCACGGGTTCGTCCCGCACCGGTCCCGCCGCGCCCGGCCCGGGTACACGGAGCCCCGTAAGCACGCAGCCGACACCAACGACACTGGACAATCACCGCACACCACTGCGACGCCCCACCGCCGCTGCCGCGATCCTTCACGGACCGCCGCAAGAGTAGCCCCCGCGATTCGATCGAACACCGAATCCCGGCCGACCAACAGCCGTGCCGATTTCAGCTAGGCCGGCAGCGGCTCGCCGTTTCACACCGGACCCGACGCAACCAGCGGCGCAGCCGAGTCTTACGAGGCCCTGTGAGGTTTTGGCCCGTCCCTGCTGTCAGCACTCGATGCAATGCGGCGCAGCCGCGAGCATCGAGTGCTGACAGCAGGGACCAAGGGGGCCAAAAACCACAC
>NZ_JBHXMZ010000003.1:163869-354651 GCF_042719915.1 Nocardia sp. NPDC058499
GGTAGGGTTGTAAGGGTCCTGGTGGGTTTTGGTCCCTTCTTGTCTGTAAGACTTGGGTGAGGGGGGGAGCAGCGGGAAGGGTGGGGGGCGGAAAGAAGGGACCAGGGGGGCCAAAACCCGCGCCGCCGCAGGCGGCGCATAAACTAACACAGTGGTCCTCTTCTTCGAGATTCTGCTGATCGCCGTGTCGGTCCTCATCGGATGGTTCGGCCTGTACGTCTTCTACCGGCTGTTCACCGAATCATGAGTGGTCTCGCGAGCGAGGGTCCCGATCCGGCCGAGCGAGCGAGCGATACCAGCAACGGCGATCCGGCGGCCGAGCCGTCCGTCCGCAACGGTAACGGGCGGTCGGCCGACGATCAGTCGGCGCTGAGCGGCGACCGGGCGGTGGCCGATGCGGCCGAGCGCGCCAAGGCGACCGCCGGGCGCAATATCCCGGTTCTCCCGGATCTTCCGGTGCCCGACGATACGGCCAATCTGCGACTCGGCCCGGATCTGAATCCGGCCATGCTGGCGCTGTTGCCGTTGGTCGGTGTGTGGCGCGGTGAGGGTGAGGGCAACAATCCCGAGCGCGGCGATTACCGCTTCGGTCAGCAGGTCGTGGTCTCCCATGACGGCGGGGATTATCTGAGTTGGGATTCGCGGTCCTGGTTCCTCGAATCCGACGGTAGCTACGGGGGTCCGGACCTGCGGGAGAGCGGGTTCTGGCGGGTCGGTGTCGAGGGGAACGACGAGGTGCTGGAGCTGCTGCTCACGCACAGCACGGGCATTGTCGAGCTTTTCTACGGCACTGCGCTCACCCAGTCGTCCTGGGAGCTTGCCACCGATGTGGTGATTCGCAGCCAGACCGGCGCGGTGGTGGGTGGCGCCAAACGCTTGTACGGGATCGTCGAGGGCGGCGATCTGGCGTATGTGGAGGAGCGGGTGGTGGCCGACGGGCCGCTGGAGCCCCGGCTCTCGGCGCGTCTGCAGCGTTATATCGGCTGATCTCCACCGACCCTGCCCGCCGTACAGGTCGATGGGGCCGCGGTCGGCTCGATGGTGGGTGGCAGAACCTCAGGCCGTTGAGCGACCGGCAGCTTGCGCCGTGAGTCCGGCCTGGCGTGTCCCCACCGTTGTCCGGATATGGAACGGCCCCCGAGCCGTATCGGACGCGATCCTCCGGCGGATGCCGGTTGGATCAGTGACCGATCCCGATCGGACGGATCGGGGACTCGGGGGCCGGGTGGCTGCCTGGAATTCGCTCAGCGCGTAGGGGTGAACGGAATCCGTGCACAGCCGGCTACAGCGCTCAGCTGACAGCCACCTCACGCGTCCTGTGAATTTCCATTCGTCGGATCACCTCCTTCCTTGTGTACCCACGAACCTAGCCGCGGCCGGCCGGGGTCGGCAACGGAATTTCGTCGACGGCGTAATGCGTCCCGTCGCCGTCCGGAAAGGCCGCCCGGACCTGGCCGGATTCGTCCACGGTGAGGACCAGTCCGGCGTGATGTCCGGCGGGGAGTTGATGCGTGACGATCACCACATCACGGTCCGGTGCGACCAGGCCGCTGCCGGTATCGAGCAGATCGCGCAGCAGCCGGGCGCCCGCGGCGGCGTCCAGATGTTCGGTGGGTTCGTCGAGGAGGAGGACACGGGCGGGCGAGACCAGTGCGCGGGCGAGCAGGATCCGTCGGCGCTGCCCGCCCGATACGGCGGCGGCCCCGCCGACGAGATCGGTGTGCACGCCGTCCGGCAGGCCGTCCAGCCATTCCCCCAGTCCGACCGTGCGCAATGCCCGTTCGGCCGTTTCGGCGTCCAGGTCACCGCGGGCCACCCGCAGGTTCTCCAGCACGCTGGTGCCGAACAGGTGTGCATCCTCGGCGAAGAAACGCACTTCGTCGTCGGGGTGGTCGAAGAGTCCGGCCCAGGCCATCAGCAGGGTCGTTTTCCCGGCCCCGCTGGGACCGACGACCGCTACCCGTGCGGCCCGGGGGCGTTGCGGTATCTGCCATTGACCGTCGCCGACCCAGCCGATCACCACACCGTCGGCGCGGCTGTCGGCGTACGGGAAGGGGTGCGGGTTGCCGCCCGTACCGAATCGTTTACGGGTATCGGCCGGTGTGCCGGTCGTGGCAGCAGGTCCGGAAGGCTGCGGTTCGGCCGAATCGGTGCGGTGGTCCGGCGAGACCGCGCGCAGCCGGTGCAACGCCGCCCGCGCCACGGTGAGCGACTGCGCTGCGGCCGGTAGGGCGCCGGTCGCTTCGAAGGACGAGAGCGGCAGCAAGACCAGCACGGCCATCGCCATCGGTGTCATAGCCCCCGGGGTTCCGCCGTCCGGGCCGTAGAGGGAGATACCGATCAGGAGGGCCGCGAGCATACTGATCCCGGTCGCGAGCGGGGTCGCGGCGGCCGCCCACGCGGTACGGGCGGCGGCGCTGTCCTCGGCGGCGAGGACCCGGTCGTCGGCCGCGGCGGCGGTCGCGAGGGCGGTATCCAGTTTCCCGGCGACCCGTAGCTCGGCGGCGTGGTCCAGAACCGTGAGCGCGTGCGCGGTGAATTCCGCGCGGTCGGCCCGTGCCGCTCGTTCGGCGCCGGCGGCGGCCCGCGCCGACAGCCACGGCGCGACGACACCGGAGAAGACCAGCGCGGCGGCGAGCACGGCAGCGGCCGGCGGGGAGATGAAGGCCAGTAGCGCGACCGCGGCCGCCGACAACACCAGCGCCACCGCAATGGGCACGAAGGTGCGGACCACGACGGCACCGAGATCGTCGATATCGGTGCCCACCCGGACCAGCACATCACCGCGACGCAGCCGGCCGGGCACACGCGGCGCGGTGGGCAGGGACCGTCCGGAGGTGCCGGCCGGTGCAGGGGTTTCGGCCGCACCGGGAAGTCCGGTTTCCGAGCGGCGGGTCAACCACAGCGGTGCCCGCGCGAGCGCCCGATACACCGAGGTGCGGGCCGCGGTCATCGAGCGCAGCGCCACATCGTGGGTGGCGAGCCGTTCCAGGTACCGGCACAGTCCGCGCGAGATACCGAGCGCCCGGACCGCGACCACCGCGACGGTGAGGTCCAGTACGGGCGGCATCTGCCAGGCGCGGGCGATCAGCCAGGCGGCGAGCGCGGCCAGGCCGAGACCGCTGCCCAGGGCCAGCACACCCCACCCCACCGCGACCGCCAGCCGCCACCGGGGGATTTCCAGCAGCTCCCACATCTGACGGCTGTCGCGCAGCAGCAACCGCATCCGGGCCCAGCGGCGCAGCGCTCCGCGCCCCGCGGTCCCGATGGGGTGCGGCCGCCGGGCGGCCGAGGGCCGGCTGCTCATGGGACCACCCGCTGAGCGGTCGACGGTACCGTGACGATTTCGTCCGCGGCGGACAGCAGTGCGGGACGGTGCGCGACCACTACGACGGTGGCACCCGTGCGCGCGAGTGTTGTCAACGCGCCCGCGACCGCGGTCTCGCTGTCGGCGTCCAGGTGAGCGGTCGGTTCGTCCAGCAGCACGATCGGACGCCCGGCGGCGAGGACCCTGGTGAGGGCAAGGCGCTGACGTTGCCCCAGGGAGAGCCCGATTCCACCGGATCCGACGACGGTATCCCATCCGGCGGGCAGCGAGTCGAGTACCGCATCGAACCCCGTGGCGGCGCAGGCGGCATCGAGTTCACTGAGTACTCGGGCCGCGCCCCGGCGCTGCGAACCGGAGACCGTGGCACCCAGCAGTTCGAGGTTCTCCCGCAGCGTGCCCGGAACCAGCACCGGCCGCTGCGGCAGCCACGCCAGCCGCTGCCACCACTGCTCCGCGGGCAGCTGCCTGATGTCGACGCCCTCGGCGAATACCGCACCGCGGGTGGGCTCGATCAGCCCCAGGATCGCCTGCAGCACGGTGGATTTACCGCTGCCGTTCGGTCCGGTGAGCGCGGTAACGGCACCCGGGCGCAGTTGCGCCCACAAGCCGTCGGGCGCGGCACCATCCCTGGATTCCACGGTGAGGTCCCGTAATTCGATCACTCCACGCCCGCTACGCACGGCACGTCCCGACCCGCAGGCATCGACATCTCGTGTATCGCCCACCGCTGACTGGTCCCGGTCGCGAACCGGTTCCGGGCAGTTGCCGTCCTTCGCACCCGCTGGGTCGAGGATCGCGAAAGCTTTGTCGGCGGCCGCCATCCCGTCCTGTGCGGCATGGAACCGTTCCCCCACGGTCCGCAGTGGCAGGTAGACCTCCGGCGCGAGAACCAGCGCGACAACACCGGCATAGAGGCTCATATCGCCGTGCACCAGCCGCATTCCGATCGCCACAGCGACCAGAGCCACCGACAGGGTCGCCAGCAGCTCGAGCACCATCGAGGAGAGGAAGGCGATCCGCAACGCGCTCATGGTGCGCCGGTGCAGCGATTCGCCCAGTTCCCGGACCTGGCGGCTCATTGTGCGACCCGGGGTGTCCGTGCCGCTTCCGGTTTCCCGGCCGAGGGCGCGCAGGGTGGGCATACCGGCGAAGAGGTCGAGCAGTTGATCGGACAGCCGGGTGGTGGCGTCCAGGGTGGCGCGGGCCCGGCCCTCGGTGAGCAGGCCGATGAGCACCATGAAGATCGGGATCAGCGGCAGGGTGATGACCACGATGACGGCCGAGGTGAGGTCGTGCGCGGCGATCACCACGAGCACCACCGGCGGTACCAGCACCGCCAGCAGTAGAGCGGGTACGTAACCGGTGAGGTAGGGCCGGAGGCCGCTGAGCCCGCTGCTCACCACCACGGCGAGTTCCGTGCGGCGCGTTTCCAATTCGCGGGGCGGTAGGCCCGCCCCCGCGGCGAGCACCGACTGCTCCAGCTCGGCGACGACCCGGGCGCCGGCCCGGTGCGCGATCCGCGCCTGCCACCAGGCGGCCAGCGCGCGGACCGCGACCGCCACCGCCAGCAGAACCAGTTCGGTATGCCAGGCGGCCACCGTCCGCTGCCCCGGGTCGGTGATGACACCGGCCAGCACCCGCCCCAGCAGGACCGCCGCGGCGACGATGGCGACCGTGGTCAGCAGCGACAGGCCGACGCTGAGCACGAGATAGTTCCGGGCCGAGCGTGCGTACCGCCACAGGCGTGGGTCCACGGGCGGGCGGGCCATCAGGGGTCACTCCTCGTTTGCGATACGTGGGGAAAGTCCGATTCCGGCTGGGATGTGCTCGACACTAATGCGTTTGCGGAACACCCAGTACGTCCAGGCCTGGTAACCGAGCACCACCGGAGTGACGGCCAGTGCCGCCCAGCTCATCACCTTCAACGTGTACGGGGTGGAGGAGGCGTTGTCGACCGTGAGGTTGTATGCGGGGTCGATGGTGGAGGGCAGGACATCGGGGAACAGCGCGCCGAACAGCAGCGCGGAGGCAGCGAGAACGGTGAGGGCGGTACCGGTGAACGCCCAGCCGTCGCGGCCGGCGAACAGTGCCCCGGCTCCGCCGAGCAGACCGAACACCGCGAGCGCCAGCAGGATCCAGGTCCAGTCCGCCCCGTAGGCGAGCTGGGTCCAGAGACCGAAACCGCCGACCACGGCGGCCGTGGGCACCAATAGCAGCCGGGCGGTGCGCACTGCATCGGTGCGCACCTCGCCCGCGGTTTTGAGCGCCAGGAACACCGCGCCGTGCAAGGCGAACAGCAATCCGGTGGTGAGCGCACCCAGTAGCGCGTACGGGCTGAACAGACCCGCCATTACGCCGGTGAACTGTTTATCGGCATCCAGCGGTACGCCGCGCACGATATTGGCGAAAACCCAGCCCCACGCCAGCGCGGGTACCCAGGACCCGATACCGATACCGAGGTCGCAACGCGCCCGCCAGCGCGGATCGTCGATCTTGCCGCGGTATTCGATCGCGCAGATCCGCAGGATCAACGCCACCAGCAACAGCAGCAGCGGAAGGTAGAAACCCGAGAACATACTCGCGTACCACTCCGGGAACGCCGCGAACAATGCGCCGCCGGCGGTGATCAGCCAGACCTCGTTGCCGTCCCAGACCGGCCCGATGGTGTTGAGCACCACCCGCCGCCGGGTATCGGACCCTTTACCGAGTATCGGCATGAGCATCCCGACCCCGAAATCGAAGCCCTCGAGCACGAAGTACCCGGTGAAGAGCACCCCGATCAGTACGAACCAGAATTCCTGCAGTTCCATCCCCGGCTCCTAGTAGGCGAACGAAAGCTGCTCGGCAGCAGGTTTTTCCGAATCCGACGTACCGTCGGGTGCTTCCTCAGGTGGCCGTTCCGGACCTTCCCGCACATAGCGGCGCATGAGGTAGAACCACACGATGGCGAGTAGCCCGTAGACCACGGTGAAGGTGATCAGCGAGATCCACACCGTCGCGGCCGCGTGATCGGAGACCCCGTCCTGGACCATGAGCCGCAGATCCTGGTCGCCGGTCGGGTTGGGTACCACCACCCAGGGTTGCCGGCCCATCTCGGTGAACACCCACCCGGCCGCATTGGCCAGGAACGGGGTCGGGATGGCGAGCAGGCTCAACCATGAGTACCAGCGCTGATCGGGTACGCGGCCGCGGCGGGTCATCCAGAAGCCGGCGAATACCAGCAGGGCCGAGCCGGCGGCGAGCCCGATCATGGCGCGGAACGACCAGTAGGTGACGAATAGGTTGGGCCGGTAGTCGCCGGGGCCGAATTTCTCGTTGTAGGCCTGCTGCAGGTCGACGACGCCCTCGAGTTCCACGCCGCTGAAGGACCCTTCGGCCAGCCAGGGCAGGACGTAGGGCACCTCGAGCACATGGGTGACGCTGTCGCAGTTGTTGTGGGTGCCGACGGTGAGGATCGAGAATTTCGGGTCGAGGGCGGTATGGCACAGCGATTCCGCCGACGCCATCTTCATGGGCTGCTGTTCGAACATCAGCTTGCCCTGGACGTCGCCGGTATAGACCAGGGCGGCCCCGGAGACCACCGCGATCAGCAGCGAAACCCGCGCCGCCGGACGCCACATGGTGCGCGCCTCGGCCAGTTTGCCCGCATCCCCGCTGCGCGCGTTGCGCACCATCCACCAGCCGGCGATTCCGGCCACGAAGGTGGCGGCGGTGAGGAACGAGCCCGCCACCACATGTGGGAACGCGGCCAGCGCCGTGTTGTTGGTGAGCAGTTCGACGATGCTGGTCAGTTCGGCGCGGCCCGTTTCCGGGTTGTACCTGGCGCCGACCGGATGCTGCATGAACGAGTTGGCGGCGATGATGAAGTACGCGGAGGCGTTGACGCCGATCGCCACCATCCAGATGGTGGCCAGATGCACGAGTTTCGGTAGCCGGGACCAGCCGAATATCCACAGCCCGATGAAGGTGGATTCCATGAAGAAGGCCACCAGGCCCTCTAGGGCCAGGGGTGCCCCGAATACGTCCCCGACGAAACGCGAGTATTCGCTCCAGTTCATCCCGAACTGGAATTCCTGCACGATCCCGGTGGCGACCCCGAGCGCGAAGTTGATCAGGAACAGTTTCCCGAAGAATTTGGTCAGTCGATACCAGTGGTCTTTACCGGTGATCACCCAGGCGGTCTGCATCCCGGCGACCAGGGGTGCCAGACCGATCGTCAGCGGAACAAACAAGAAGTGGTAGACGGTCGTGATGCCGAACTGCCATCGCGAGACATCCAGGGCATCCACACGAGCCTCCTTGTACTACGACGTGTCGTAGTACAAGATTACGCGTCGGTACGGCCGGATCAATGTGTCCACCGACACCAAATCACCGACGATTCCGCAACAACTCACATCAGCGTGGTGACCTGACCTTCACAACTCACCAGTCCGCGATCGTCCCGGCCCGCTCGATCCCCCGATCCACCATCTCGACGATCTCCGCCGCCGAATCCGTCGCGGACAACCGCACCCCGTCCAGCGAATTGACCCGTGCCGCCAACGTCACGCTGCTGAGCATCCAGATGCTGTCGCAATCGAACAGATCGGCACTGAACAGCGGCTCGTAACGGCAGTCGTAACCGTTGCGCTCCGCTTCCGCGTACAGCGCCCGCTGGGTTATCCCCGGCAGCACCCCGTGTTTTGCCGGTGGAGTGATGAGTTGCTTGTCCCGCACGATCACCACGGTCGAACGCGGCCCCTCGAGGACTCGGTGCTCGGTACTGGTGAAGATGACATCGTCGGCGCCCATCCGCGCGGCGAACCGCAGCGCGGCCATATTCGTTGCGTAGGAAAGGGTTTTCGCGCCGAGCAATTGCCAGGGCGCGGCCTGCGCGAGATCTATCGAGATACCGCGGGTCAGTGTCACCACCGCGACACCCTCGGTTCTGGCCGTCGCGACCCGTTCGGGTACCCCCGTGACCATGACGTAGGTCGTCGGAACCGGAACGGCCTCGGACAGTTCACCCGAGCGCACCGCCGATGTGGGGCCGCCCAGCGCGCTCTCCCGGCCGCGGGTCAGCACCAGCCGCATAACCCCTTCCGCCTCGGCTCCCCATTCCTTGGCGGCGGTCTCCATCGCTTCCCGCCAGCGCGCGAGATCGGGTTCGGGTAGATCGAGTGCCTGCGCGGAACGACGCAATCGGGCCAGATGGAAATCGAGCGCGCATACCGTGCCACCGCGGACCAGCGCCGTCTCGAAAATTCCGTCACCGCGCAACGCGCCGAGATCATCGGCGTACAACAACGGCTGGTCCGCGTCACGGACCTCACCGTCGAGTGTTACAAGTACTCGATCCACCATGCGCATGAGCGTAGGCCAACACCGGGCGCCATGAGGGGCGCAAACATGGACAGTACTGGCAATACCGGCCGTCCGATGTCTCGAACACGCCACTTATGCGCGTGGCCAACCAGCGTTTCGGCCGGGGTTTCGGCGCTCGTTAAAGTCTGATCATGGCTCGACGGACGGAGATCGACCCGGCCGAGGTGCGCTCGGCGGTGACTGCGGTGCGCGCATGGCTACTCGACGAAAACTCGCCGGTCCCCGCACGCAGCGAACTGGCCGCCGCGGTCCGCGGTACCGCCCGCGCGCTGGCCGCCGCGGCACCGGGGCATTCGGTGGAGGTCCGGGTTCCGCCGTTCGTCGCGGTCCAATGTGTGGAAGGTCCGCGGCATACCCGCGGCAACCCGCCCAATATCGTGGAAACCGATCCGCGCACCTGGCTGTTGCTGGCGACCGGGCTCCTGGATTTCCCGGCCGCCGTCGCCGCGGGCAAGGTCGACGCCTCCGGCAACCGCGCCCCGGAAATCGCCCGCCGGCTGCCGCTGGTACCGCTGCACCCGGACCGAGACCGGCCCGAAACCCCTGGTTGACACCCCGACCGTGCGCGCCGGCGGGTTTTGCTCCTAGAGTGGAGCCGTGTCCGTGGTCTCCGCACCCAGCCCTGTCCTCGCTGTACCGGGAGCGGTAGCCGCCGTGCCCGGCTCCCCGGACGCTGCGGTCCCCTGGCATTACGGCGACCCACTCGGCGAACAGCGCGCCGCGAACGAACGGCTGGCGGTCGTGGACCGGTCGCATCGTTTCGTCTTCTCCATCACCGGCGCCGAACGGTTGACCTGGCTGCATACCGTCACCAGCCAGCACATCGCCGAATTGGCCGACGGGCGTAGCGCGGAAAACCTGGACCTGGACCTCAACGGCCGGGTGCAGCATCATTTCGTCCTCACCGATCTCGCCGGCACGGTGTGGATCGATACCGAGGCCGAACGCGGCCCGGCCCTGCTGGACTTCCTCGGCAAAATGGTTTTCTGGGCCGATGCCAAACCTCAGGAGGAGCCGGATTACGCGGTGCTGAGCCTGCTCGGCCCGCTCGCGCACACCGCGACGGCCGCCCTGGGCGTGGACCGGTTACCCGAGACATATGAGGCGCTGCCGCTTCCGGGTGGTGGCTTTCTGCGCCGGATGCCCTGGCCCACCGCGGATTCCTTCGATCTCGTGGTCCCCCGGGATCAGCTGATGACGCGCTGGACCGAACTCACCGCCGCCGGTGCGCAACCGGCCGGTTCCTGGGCCTACGAAGCCCTGCGGGTCGCCGCCGCGCGTCCCAGGATCGGTGTGGACACCGACGACCGCACCATCCCGCACGAGGTGAACTGGATCGGCGCCCCCGACGAGTACGGTGCCGTGCATCTCGAGAAAGGCTGCTACCGCGGCCAGGAAACCGTGGCCCGCGTCCACAACCTGGGTAAGCCGCCGCGGCGGCTTGTCCTGCTGCATCTCGACGGCTCCGCCGACGAGCGCCCCGCCCCCGGCGACCCGATCACCGCGGGCGGCCGGGCGGTCGGTGTGCTCGGCACGGTGATCGATCACTACGAACTCGGCCCCATCGCGCTCGCGCTGATCAAACGGAACATCCCGGTCGATACCCAGCTCACTGTGGGCGATACCGCCGCAGCCATCGATCCCGATTCGGTGGTCGCCGACGACAGCCCCCAGCCCGGCCGCCAGGCCATCGAACGGCTCCGCGGGCGCTGACCCGCCGCCTATCGAGCACAACGATCCGAGAGGAGCGCGGATGCGGGTTGGGCACACCGGCCGGGTACTGGCCGTCTGCGTTGTCCACGCCGAGCTGACGGTGCCGGGCCGGGTCGGGCGCAGCGCGATCGACAAACGCCCCGTCACCGGGCGGGTCCGGGCGCAGCGCCTCGGCCTCGACGGCGACCACGTCTGCAATACGCGAGACCACGGCGGCGTGCATCAGGCCGTTTACGGTTACGCCGACGAGGACGCGGCGAACTGGTCCGCCGAACTCGGCCGGGAACTGCCCGTCGGCTGGTTCGGGGAGAACCTGCGGATCGCCGGGCTCCCGCTCAGCGACGCCGTCATCGGCACGCGCTGCACTGTCGGCGAGGCGGTATTCGAGGTCAGCGGACCGCGCGTCCCCTGCGCCACCTTCGGTCATTGGGCGGGTGCGCCGCAGTGGGTGCGCCGCTTCACGCACCGGGCGAATACCGGTTGCTACTTCCGGGTGCTCACCGAGGGCAGTGTCGGCGCCGGTGACGAGGTGGAGATCGTGCACGTCCCCCAGCACGGCGTCACCGTCCGCGATGTCTTCACCGGCGCGGACCCCCAGCGGCTGGAACTGCTGCTCGCCGCCGAACCCACCGTCTCCGATATCGTCCGCGCCCAGATCGCCCGCCACACGAAACGTCGCGGCGCCGCCGGACCCGCGGCGGACTCGGTCACCGGCGGGTCCGCAGCGATCGCGACCGCCACTCCGGAGACAGCCACGTCCGCTTCCGCCCTTCCGGCCGGAGAAGCCGAGGCGACCGCATGAACGGACGTGGCCCGTCGGCGGCAGCGCGGGTGTCCCCGGAACGCGGCGGCCGATCACTGTCGGAGGACAACGCATGAGCGTCGATCTGGTGGAAGTGGTGCGCTCCGGGTTCCGCGAATGTGTGCACCGCGGTTCGGTGGTGATCATCGGACCGGACGGCGAACCGACGTTCGAGACCGGTTCGGTGCACGTCCCGATTTATCCGCGCTCCACCAACAAACCGCTGCAGGCGCTCACCCTGCTGAAACTCGGCTTCGACCCGGTCGACGAGGACGAGCTCGCCATCGCCGGCGCCTCGCATACCGGCGAGCCCGAACATATCCGGCTGGTCGAACGTCTCCTGGACCGCTACGGCTTCGCCGAGGACGATCTGGCCTGCCCGCCCGATCTGCCGATGGACGAAAAGGCCCGTGCCGGAGTGATCCACCGCGGTGATGGTCCCGCGAAACGGTTCATGAACTGCTCCGGCAAACACGCCGCCATGCTGGCGACCTGTGTGCTGAACGGCTGGCCGACCACCGGCTACACCGAACCCGGCCATCCCTTGCAGCAGGCGGTCGCGGCGCAGGTGATCGCGGTCACCGGTGAACCGGAAACCGATCTCGGGATCGATGGGTGCGGCCTGCCCATCGTCCCGGTCGCGCTGGTCAACCTTGCACGTGCCTTCGCGACGCTGACCACCTCCGCTCCGGGGACGCCGGAACGCCGGATCGCCGATGTCCTGCGCGACCGGCCGTGGGTGATTTCGGGCACCAATGGATCCGACCTGCTGGCCATGCGCGCGGTGCCCGGACTGGTCTGCAAGATCGGCGCCGACGGTGTGCACGCGGGCGCGTTGCCGGATGGCAGCGCCTTCGCCTACAAGATCGACGACGGCGCCGACCGGGCCAGAATCCCACTGACCATGGCAATTCTGCAGCGCATGGGGGTGGCGTGGTCGGCGGAACTGGCCGAGCTCGCCGCACCCCCGGTATTCGGGGGAGGCAACCGCGTGGGTGTGATACGTGCCATATCCGAGGCGATTCCGACTAGCGGCTGAGCGGCGAAACATCGGCAAACCGGTCGGTCGATACACCGGATAGCCGACTCATGGAGGCGCAACGGCCGGACACGCGCTAAAGTGTCTGTCAGGAAGATATTAATTCGAACGGGGCCGCCACCAATCCCCAGGCCGCCCCGCTGTGACGCGAGGGGGTCAGCCATGGGCCGTGGCCGGGCTAAGGCAAAGCAGACCAAGGTCGCTCGCGAGCTGAAGTACAGCTCGCCGACGACCGACTTCTCGAGCCTTCAGCGCGAGCTTTCCGGTAGTGACAACGCCCGCCGTGGTGGAGTCCTGTCGGATGAGCACGACGCGGATGACTCCTTGTCCAAATGGGACGAGGACGACAACTACGACGACTGGCGCCGCTGATCAGGTAAACCGTTCGGGGGGAGGCCGATAGGCCTCCCCTTTGGCCGTTGACGCCGGTTCGCGCCGTTCCCCGCCGGGTTTCCGGGCGGTGGATGACGTGAACCGGCGAGTCGGTCCGAACGGCACCTGTCGGCAGCGCCGAACCGGAACAACGTGTGAGCAGGCGACCCGCAACAACGGGTCGCCAGTTCATACTCCCCATCGTTGGTCCGACGGCTCGCAGGCGAAGGATCGCTTCGTCCCGCCATCGATAGCCGCACTGTTCGCTTGCAACGGCCCATCGGGTTCACGTTACGGCCGAGCGGTGCTGCTCACGCCGCTATGGGTCCGTCGTTTCCCGGGCAATCCGATCTGCCGGCCGCTCCGAGCTACCCAGTCGACCCTGCCCCGTCGGCCTCCGAAGCGGCGACCGCGGATTACCGGCCGTCCGCCGCTGATTCGAAGCAGGTCGGGCTTTACCCGACAGCACGCCCATCGGGGAACACCGAGAAGTACGTACTACTGCATCCGGGACCGGTGACCCGAGCCGGGTCGACTACCTGAATCAGGGTCACCGGGGCATGAGACGCCCGATTTCGCGGTACAAGTCTCCCGAGGAATACCGCACCAACCATGGCAGCGGGCGCAGCAATGCCGATTCACCGCACGCGTCCGGCCGGGCGACTACACCCGCCGGGGTCACCCGCGTACCGGTGCCGATCTCGATCACTGTGCCCGAACCGTCGGGCACGATACGAGCGCTGCGCGCCGCGGCGGAGAGATCCCAGGGGCGGTTGCCCGGCATCTGCGGATCGGCCCGGCCGGCCGTACTTACCGCTTACCGCTGGCCGGGCGCCGAGACCACAACCCGGCCGCGCATAACCACCGATGCCGACTGATCGTTCCCACAACCGCGGCGGCCGCCGGCGCGAGTGCAGGGGACACAGAGTGGGATCGAATGCTCAGGCCCGGGCTACAGGATCGGTTCAGAAACGGGGATGGTCGCCCAGGAGGACCGTACGCGGTGCATCGCCGTCCTTCGCCTTCTTCACCGTGCCCAGTGTCCAGCATTCGATATGGCGTGCGGTGAGCACGGCCAGCGCCCGGTCGACGTCCTCGGGGGCCACCACGGCCACCATTCCGACGCCCATGTTGAACGTCTTCTCCATCTCGGCCCGGTCCACGCGGCCCCGTTGCGCGATCATCTTGAACACCGGTGCCGGGCTCCACGATCCGCGGTCCAGTTCGGCCACCAGCCCGGCCGGCAGCACCCGCGCCAGGTTGGCCGCCAGGCCACCGCCGGTGATATGCGCAAAGGTGCGGACGTCGGTCTCGGCGATCAGCGCCAGGCAGTCCTTGGCGTAGATCCGGGTCGGTTCCAGCAGTTCCTCACCGAGGGTGCGGCCGAACTCCTCCACATGCCCGCTCAACGCCATCCGGTCGATCTCCAGCAGCACCTTGCGTGCCAGGCTGTAGCCGTTGGAATGCAGACCGGACGATCCCATGGCGATCACCACATCGCCGGGGCGGACCCGGTCCGGGCCGAGGAGCTCATCGGCCTCGACCACACCGACGCCGGTGGCCGACAGATCGTAATCCTGGGCGCCCATCATCCCCGGATGTTCGGCGGTTTCCCCGCCCAGCAACGCGCACCCGGCGCGCACACACCCTTCGGCGATACCGGAGACCAGTTCGGCGACCCGTTCCGGTACCACCTTGCCGACCGCGATGTAATCCTGCAGGAACAGCGGTTCGGCACCGCATACCACTAGATCGTCGACGACCATGGCCACCAGATCCAGGCCGACGGTGTCGTGCTTGTCCATGGCCTGCGCGACCGCGATCTTGGTGCCGACACCGTCGGTGGAGGACGCGAGCAGGGGCTCCCGATAGTTCTTCTTCAGCGCGAACAGCCCGGCGAAACCACCCAGCCCGCCCTGCACCTCGGGGCGGGTGGCCTTACGCGCCAGCGGCGCGAACAACTCGACGGCCCGGTCACCCGCCTCGATATCCACGCCGGCTTCGGCATAGGAGGCACCGGCACCGGTAGCGTTCTGCTCAGTCATTGTCGGGGGAAGCTCCAAACCGAATCCGCGGATAATTGCCTGGTCTGAGTCTATGGCGCGGCTCCGGCGCGCGGGGTGCTACCCCTAGGTTTGCGTGCGGGCCGAACGCCGGCACCGCCGGAGACGATAGTGTCATCGCCGGAGGCGGCAGTGTCACGGCCGGCGACCGAACCGTGTCACGGCCGGCTGAGGGCGCTGGCGTTGGCGTTCTCGGTGAGCAGGCCCGGGGAGCGGCCGCCGAATTCCAGGAGGTTCTTGCCGATGGAGGCTTCGGTGGGCAACGGGATCGGGTAGTGGCCGTCGAAACATGCGGCACACAGCCGGGAGCTGGGCTGTTCGGTAGCGGCGATCATGCCGTCGAGCGAAATGTAGCCCAGGGTGTCGGCGCCGATAGACCGGCGTACGCCCTCGACCATTTCGTGCAGCGCCGCCGGGTCGGCGGGTGTCCCGGCGGGGCCGTCCGGGTCGGTACCGGCGTTGTTGGCGACGAGTTCCGCACGGGAGGCGAAATCGATTCCGTAGAAACACGGCCACTTGACCGGCGGCGAAGCGATCCGGACATGGATTTCGAGGGCGCCCGCTTCGCGCAGCATCCGGATCAGAGCGCGCTGGGTGTTGCCGCGGACGATGGAATCGTCGACCACGATCAGCCGCTTACCCCGGATCACTTCGCGCAAGGGGTTGAGTTTCAGCCGGATTCCGAGCTGCCGGATGGTCTGGCTGGGCTGGATGAAGGTGCGGCCGACATAGGCGTTCTTCATCAGGCCCTGCCCGTAGGGCACACCGGAGCCCTGGGCGTAGCCCACCGCGGCCGGTGTACCGGATTCCGGGACGGGAATCACCAGGTCGGCGTCGACGGGGTGTTCACCGGCGAGGCGGCGGCCGATCTCGACCCGCGTCGCATGGACCGAACGCCCGGCGATGGCACTGTCCGGGCGGGCCAGGTACACGTATTCGAATACGCACCCCTTGGGTTCGGGGTTGGCGAAACGCAGCGACCGCACGCCGTCGGCGTCGATGGCCAGCAGTTCCCCGGGCTCGATCTCGCGGACGAAGGAGGCGCCCACGATATCGAGGGCGGCGGTTTCGCTGGCGACCACCCAGCCCCGGTCCAGCCGGCCGAGTACCAGCGGGCGCACGCCGTGCGGGTCGCGGGCCGCGTAGAGGGTGTGCTCGTCCATGAAGGTCAGGCAGAACGCGCCGCGCACAGTGGGCAGCAACTCCATGGCGGCCTGTTCGATACTCGAATCGGCGGCGGCATGGGCCAGCAGGGCGGTCATCACATCGGAATCGGAGGTGGCCGAGACGGCGCCGGGACGGCCGGGGCCGCCGACCAGGCCGAGTTCACGCGCCCGGTCGGCCAATTCGGCGGTGTTGACCAGGTTGCCGTTGTGGCCGAGCGCGAGCCCGGAGCCGACGGCGGTGGTCCGGAAGATCGGCTGTGCGTTCTCCCAGGTGGTGGCACCGGTGGTCGAGTACCGGCAGTGGCCGATAGCGACATGGCCGGGCATGGCGGCGAGGGTTTGCTCGTCGAAAACCTGGCTCACCAGGCCGAGATCTTTGAAGACCAGCACCTGCGAACCGTCGGAGACCGCGATACCCGCCGCCTCCTGACCGCGGTGCTGCAACGCATACAGGCCGTAGTAGGTGAGTTTGGCCACGTCCTCCCCCGGAGCCCAGACTCCGAAGACTCCGCATTCCTCACGAGGCGGGTTCTCCGTCTCCTCGGTTGCGGTGGGATTGCTGAGGGCCGATCGGTCGGCGAGGGTCACCGTGCGCTCCCTGGTCGGGCGGGTGTGGGGGGCAACCGACATTCTACGGGTGCATGTCCCGGAAGCGGCATCGGATCAGCAGCTCGACAGCAAGCGCGGCCGGACCGGTCGAATCGCTATCCCAGCAACTTCTACTCGCGCGCGGGCAACCCCGGGCCGGCAAACCGCCACACTCGATCAACCTGCCCTTCACCTGCATGAACAGTGGGATCCGGCCGCGCGTACCGTCAGGATATGCCTGCCGGAGCATGCCGTCCGCGACACCTGCCAGGGCCATCGCTCATAAGCCTCGTGGACGGCCGGGCGCAACGTGGGCGATATCACCCGGCGCAGCACTCCTGACGCAACCCGGTCCACGAGTCAGCGGACGCGGCCGAGTAGCCGTCCACCGGGTGGCAGATAACTGCCCATTTCGGCCTCGAGATCCTCGGCCGCGGCCGCCAGCTCCGGCGGCCCGAGCCGCGCGGTGACCACGGTGGGCTCGCCTGCCGTCACGCGCCGGTTCCAGGGCGGCGAGAATTCGAGGTCCAGGCCGATCCGCAATTCCACCGCACCGGCGACGGATAGGGCGGTGAAGCTCAGATTGGGTTCGGTGAACTCGAGCCGCGCGGGCTCCGGTAGCGGGTCGCCGGGTTCGGCGGCGGCGATACGCCGTAGCCATTCGGCCAGTTCGACCGCATCGTCGAGCGTCAATGCCTGCCAGCGGAAGGACCAGTTCCCCTCGGGACAGTTCGCGATGCCGGCAATTATCAGCCAGCTGTACCTGATTCGCGGATCGATATGGTCCGGAAACTGATATCCGGCAACCGTGAGCTCCACACCGTATCCGTCGCTGTCGATCAACCTCACCGGCGAAGTGTGTCACTTTCGCGACGTCCGCGCCCGCCGGAAACCGGCGAAACCGGCGCCGCGCGAACGGAGTCGAGCCGGGCGAACACGGCACCGCCCGCATTCACCGCCCAATGCAACAGGGCGGGCGCGGTGGCGCTGCCCGTCCACCGGCGCAACATGCCGAAAACCGCACCGGCGGCGCCGGTGAAAATCACTGTGCCGAGCACACTGTCGCCCGCGGCGCGGGCGGGATGGATATGCCACAGTCCGAAGGCCGCGCTACCCGAGATGATGCCGGCACGCGCTCCGAATTCTCTGTCCAGCAACGGGTCCAGAGTGGCGCGGAAGATCAGTTCCTCGGTGTAGACGGTGCCGAGCGGAATATGCACCGCAACCCACTCCACAGTGCTCACATCCGCCGCGCGGTCTCCCGTCCCGGACAGCGAGCGACGCACGGCAGGCACCGCGAACGCCACCGCGTACCCGGCCGCGACCAGCGCGGCGCAGCCGATCCCGACGCCGGCTCCGCGCGCGGAGAACCAGTTCGGGCGGCCGCGCAACGCGATTGCGTATCCGGTCGCCGCGAGGGCACCGGCGGCGGTGCGGCCGCGGCGCTCCAGCCCGAGCCGCGGCAGCAGCCAGTTGTTCCACAGCAGCGGCGCGGCCAGTGCGGCGACGACCCGGATTCTCATTTCACCTCGCGCTCGTAGGCCTCGTAGGCCTCGATCTCGAGCCTGACCCGTTCGGCCAGTTCGGGGTTCCAGCCCGGCGGGTGAGCGACCGCGGCCCAGGCGTCCATGACGAGGCTCCCGTATCGGTGCCCGTGCCCGTCCCGGACGCCCTGGGCGTTCGTGAGGTCCGCGGAGACCTGCCAGAACGTGACCAGCGGCGCCCAGCGCATCCGCGGGGAGACATCCACTCCGCGCGGTTCGGACAGCCAGTCCGGCCGGCTGAAGAGAAGATCCGTCGACCACCAGACGATCGGGTCGGAGGCGTGTTGCAGATAGGCGATTCGCGGAGCCCGCCACTCCGGGCCCGGGTGGGCGAGATCCGCGGCGTCGGTGGCGAACCTGATCACCAGCCCGTCGGCGTACACCGGCTGCGTCTCCGGGGAGCCCGGGTCGCGGCGGCTGACGAATTGCTGCCACAGCCGGTTGGAGTTGGGCGGGCCGACCCAGAGCGCGCCGTCGACCTTCGCGCGCAGATCGGCGAGTCCGTCGAACGCGGCCTCCGACCCTTGCGAACCGAGACTTTCCCCGTACACCAGCAGTTTCGGCCGGTCCTCGGGCGCGCGGGCGCGAGTCCGTTCGTATACCGCGTCGAACAGTTCGCGGCCGGCGGCGGCAGCCTTGCCGCGGTCGGCCAGGAAGGACAGTGCACTGGGCAGATACGAGTACTGGGTGGCCACGATGGCGGTATCGCCGCCGTACATGTACTCGATCGCGTTGGCCGCCATGGAATTGACCCAGCCCGTGCCGGTGGTGGTCACCACGACCAGCGCCTCGCGATCGAAGGCGCCGGTTCGTTCCAGTTCGGCGACGGCGAGTTCGGCCTGGGTCTCCTCGGTATCGGCGACAGACTCGAGCCCTATATAGGCGCGGATCGGTTCGCGGGCCGGGCGACCGGTGACCCAGGAGATCCGTTCCGCGCTCGGACCGTGCGAAACGAACCAGCGGCCCTCGAAGCCGAGGGTGTCCCACGCCGCCAGCGAATCCGGGCTACCCGACCGTTCCGGCAGCTGCGGCGGGCTCGCGTACTCGGAGGTGGTGTCGTTACGAACGCTGAACGCGGAATTGGCGACAGCGAAGAAAGCGCGGGTGGCCACACCGTTGAACAGGGTCACCACCAGCAGGACCAGCACCAGCGCCCCGGCCGAGGGCGCCAGCTCGCGCGGTATCCGCACCCAGCGGTTCAACTGCCGGGCGAAGAACAGGATGAGTTCGCGCACGGTGCGATACGCGGCGACGACGAGGATACCGATGGCAAGGCTCAACCCGCCGGTCCGCAGATACGCGGGGGTTGTGGTGCCTTCCATCCCCATCAACGCCGCGATTTCCCGCTGCCAGTGCGCCGACTGGACGAGCATGTAGGCGGCCCCCAGCGCGGCGCTGAGCAGTACCGCCGATTTCAGCGCGTACCGAGTCCAGCGGGGCGGGGCGGGAATCCGGGTGAGCCGCGGCCGGATCCACAACCGGAACAGCCATTCCAGCAGACACCCCACGCCGTAGCCGATGGCCGCGTTGATCCCACTGATCAGGCCCTGGAACATCCAGTCGCGTGGCAGCAGCGACGGCGTCACCGACAGCGCGAAGAACACCGTCGCGACCACCAGACCCACATAGTTCAGGTCGACGATCCGCTCGACTCGCTCGATCACCGCGATACAGCGCGACCGCAATCGGGTCACTGTGTCCGCGGTCTCCAGCACCTATCCAGTATGGCGGGCGGAACCGACACCGGCGGGTGGCTCGGGTCACCCCCGGCGTGGCACGCCCGCCCCGGAATCAGGCGTGGCCGCCGAAAAGGGCCGGGAGAGTGCCCTCGTAGGCGGCGCGGAGTTCGGTCATCGGCACCGAGAACTGGCCCTGTACCTCGATCGAATCCGCCCCTTGGTCCACCACCCCGATCCGCACCCACGGCAGTTCGCGGGCGGTGCACATCCGGGTGAACCGGGTCTCCTCCGACCGCGGCACCGCGACCAGTACCCGGCCCGCCGATTCGGAGAACAGCGTGACGAACGGGTCGGCGTCCTCCGGCAGCAGGATGCGGCAGCCGGTTTCGCCGGCCAGCGCGGCCTCGACCACGGCCTGCGCCAGACCGCCCTCGGACAGATCGTGGGCGGCGCTGATCATTCCGTCGCGGGAACCGGCGGTGAGCACCTCCGCCAGCAGCTTCTCCCGGGCGAGATCCACCTGCGGCGGAAGCCCGCCCAGGTGATCGTGCGCGACCTGCGCCCAGACCGAACCACCGAATTCGTCCCGGGTATCGCCCAGCAGGATCAGGGTCTCCCCCGGCTCCAGGCCGAGACCGGTCGGAATACGCCGGTGCACATCGTCGATCACGCCGAGCACACCCACCACGGGCGTCGGCAGGATGGCGTTCTCGCCGGTCTGGTTGTAGAAGCTGACATTGCCGCCGGTCACCGGGATACCGAGTTCGGCGCAGCCGTCGGCGAGCCCGCGGACGGCCTGCTGGAACTGCCACATCACGCCGGGATCTTCCGGGGATCCGAAATTCAGGCAGTTGGTGACGGCCTTCGGGGTGGCGCCGGTGGTGGCGACATTGCGGTACGCCTCGGCCAGCGCGAGCCGTGCGCCGGTGTAGGGGTCGAGCTTGGTGTAGTGGCCGTTGGCATCAGTGGCCAGCGCGATACCGCGCCCGGTTGCCTCGTCCACCCGGATCACGCCGGCGTCGGCGTATTCGGCGAGGACGGTGTTACCGCGGACGTAGCGGTCGTACTGTTCGGTGATCCAGCGGCGGCTGCACAGCTGTGGGCTGGACACCATCTTCAGCAGGGTGTCGCGCAGTTCCTCGGCGGTTTTCGGCCGGGGCAGATTGTCCGGGATGTCGGCGTTGAGGGCGTCCTGGGTGCCGGGACGCTGCACGGGGCGCTCGTACACCGGCCCCTCGTGCGCCACGGTGCGCGGCGGCACATCCACCACGGTTTCCCCGTGCCAGGTGACCTCGAGGCGCTCACCGTCGGTGACCTCACCGATCACGGTGGCCAGGACATCCCATTTGGCGCAGACCGCCAGGAACGCGTCGACGTTCTCCGGCGTGACCACCGCGCACATCCGTTCCTGCGATTCGCTGGACAGGATTTCGGCGGGGGTCATATCGGCGGCCCGCAACGGGACCCGGTCCAGTTCGATCCGCATTCCGCCGTCACCGGCGGCGGCCAGCTCGGAGGTCGCGCAGGAGAGCCCGGCGCCGCCGAGATCCTGGATACCGACGACCAGTCCGGCGTGGTACAGCTCGAGGCAGCATTCGATGAGGACCTTCTCGGTGAAGGGGTCGCCCACCTGCACGCTCGGCAGCTTCTTGCGGCCGGTGCCGGATTCGTCGCCGGAGAAGGTGTCCGAGGCGAGTACCGAGACGCCGCCGATACCGTCGAGACCGGTCCGCGCACCGAACAGGATGATCTTGTTACCGGCACCGGACGCGAACGCCAGATGCAGATCCTCCACCCGCATGGCACCCGCGCACAGCGCGTTCACCAGCGGATTGCCCTGGTAGGAGGCGTCGAACACGGTCTCGCCGCCGATATTCGGCAGACCCAGCGAATTGCCGTACCCGCCGACACCGCGCACCACACCGTCGACGACGCGGCGGGTATCCGCGGCATCCGCGGCGCCGAACCGCAGCTGATCCATGACCGCGATCGGCCGCGCCCCCATCGCCATGATGTCGCGGACGATCCCGCCGACACCCGTGGCCGCGCCCTGATACGGCTCGACATACGACGGATGGTTATGGCTCTCCACCTTGAAGGTGACCGCCCAGCCGTCACCGATATCGACCACACCCGCGTTCTCACCGATACCCGCGAGCATCGAGGCGCGCATCTCGCCGGTGGTGGTCTCCCCGAAATAACGCAGATGCACCTTCGAGGACTTGTAGGAGCAGTGCTCGCTCCACATCACCGAGTACATGGCCAGTTCGGCGTCGGTGGGCCGGCGACCCAGGATGTCCCGGATCCGGGCGTATTCGTCGTCTTTGAGGCCGAGCTCGGCGTACGGCTGCGGCGTATCCGGATGTGCGGCGGCGGTGGCGACCGTATCGACCTGCTCAGTCACGGGATTACCAGGATCCTTTCGTAGGTTGGCGCGCCGGCGCGCGCGGGCTCCGGTCCGCATCGCGTATCCGGGCATTCCACGGCTGCTTTTTCGCGTCGACGCCGCGGGATATCGGGAACACGGGTGGGGCCGGAACACGGGGCCTCGACGGCGGGGCCCCGACAGGTTTGATCCAGCACGAATCTTACGTTCACCTGCGCCGCGCACATTCCCGACCCCATCGCCGCCGACGCCCCGGCCACCGGTCCGTGACCGACTGCTGCCCGAAGGCCGGTGCGGGAGCACGGCCCCCGGGCACGGCGCAGGCGCAATGCCTGTGGCCGCCGGTTCGCCGGGCTCAGTCGCGGGGCGCGAGGAAGGCGGCCAGCGCCGCGGCATAGGCGGTGATATCGGTGGCCCCCATCATTTCGCGCGCCGAATGCATCGCCAGCTGGGGTGTGCCGATATCCACGGTCGGCATACCGGTGCGGGCGGCGGTCATGGGTCCGATGGTGGATCCACACGGCAGGTCGGCCCGATGCACATACCGCTGCATGGGCACGCCCGCCTGCGCGCAGGCCAGCGCGAACGCACCCGCACCCACCGCATCGGTCGCATAGCGCAGATTCTGGTTGACCTTGAGCACCGGTCCGCCGTTGATCGCGATCCCGTGTGCGGGTTCGTGTCGCTCCGGGTAGTTCGGGTGGGTGGCGTGGGCCATATCGCCCGACGCGCAGACCGATCCAGCCATCGCGGCCAGAAAATCGGCACGGCCACCGCCGCGCGCGAGCACGATCCGTTCCAGCACCGTGGGTAGCAGCTCGGACTGGGCGCCACGATCGGATTGGCTACCCACTTCCTCGTGATCGAATACCGCGAGCACCGGAACCGCGCCGCCCGGATTGTCCACCGCCGTGCGGAAGGCCTGCAGACCGGCATAGCAGGTGCCCTGGTTGTCCAGCCGCGGCGCGCTGATCAGGTCCTGGCCGGCGCCGATCACCCGGCTCGCCGCCAGGTCGTGGGTCATCAGTTCCCACCCGAGCACCGCCGCCGGATCCACCCCCGCCGCCTCGGCCACATAGTCCAGGAAGGACGCGGGTTCGCTGCCCACGCCCCAGATCGCGTTCACGTGACGCTGCGGGTCGAGCGTGACCCCGCGCCGATCCTCGGAGAGGTGGATGGCCAGCTGCGGAACGCGCAGGATCGGCTCGTCGATCCGCACCAGCCGCTCGGCCAGACTATTGCCCTCACGCACACTGAGCCGCCCGGAGATACCCAGCTCCCGATCCAGCCACGAATTCAGCCAGGCCCCGCCGTACGGCTCCAGCCGCACCAGTTGCCATCCGGCCACCGATAGATCGGGGTGCTGTTTGACCCGCAGGTTGGGGCTGTCGGTATGTGCCCCGACCACCCGGAACGGACCGGTCTGCGCGGGATCGGCCCAGGCAACCAGCGACCCACCGCGCACGATGTAGTACCGGCCGCCCGCGCTGGGCCAGGGCTGCGTCTCGTCGAGACGAACGAACCCGTCGGCATCCAACTGCTCGGCCATCGTCCGGCAGACATGAAACGGCGACGGCGAGGCGTCGATGAAGGCACACAAACCGGCGGCCGAAGCCGCAACAGCAGAACTCGGCATGAGACGACCCTATGTTGTGTCTTTTTGCGGCGCCTGCGGGCGCCGCGGGTTCCGGCCCGGCCCTGCGCCTGTCAGGAACCGACGAGCACGTCCAGGGCAGACAGGAACAACCCCAGCCCGTCGTCGCTCGGACCCGTGAGCGCTTCGGTGGCGTGTTCCGGATGCGGCATGAGCCCCACGATCCGCTTGTTCGCCGAGGCGATACCCGCGATCGAACGCTGCGAGCCGTTGGGGTTGTCGCCTTCGTAGCGGAACACCACCCGGCCTTCGCCCTCGAGTTCGTCGAGTACCGACTGCGAGGCCTGGTAGCGGCCCTCCCCCGATTTCAGCGGGACCAGGATCTGGGCGCCGGGTTCGTAGCGGGAGGACCAGGCGGTATCGGTGGCCTCGACGCGCAGCCACTGGTCGCGGCAGATGAAATGCAGGCCCTCGTTGCGGGTGAGCGCACCGGGCAGCAACCCGGCCTCGCACAGCACCTGGAAACCGTTGCAGATACCGAGCACCGGCATACCCTTGCCGGCGGCCTCGATCACGGTGCCCATAACGGGTGCGAACCGGGCGATGGCACCGCAGCGCAGATAGTCGCCGTAGGAGAAGCCACCGGGGACCACGACCGCGTCCACACCTTTGAGATCGGCGTCGCCATGCCAGAGGTTCACCGCCTCGGCGCCGGCCAGCCGGACGGCGCGGGCGGCGTCCACATCGTCGAGGGTGCCCGGGAAGGTGATGACCCCGATACGGGCGGTCACGAGACGCGCACCACCTTCCAGTCCTCGATCACGGTGTTGGCCAGCAGCGATTCCGCGATCGCCGCGATCTGGTCGTCGCTCATATCGTCGCCGACCTCGAGTTCGAACCGTTTGCCCTGCCGGACATCGGTGACGCCTTCGAATCCCAGGCGCGGTAGCGCGCCGGCTATGGCCTGCCCCTGCGGATCCAGGATCTCGGCCTTCGGCATCACCTCGACCACGACACGTGCCACGGGTTGCTCCTCACGAAAAGGGGTGAGCTGCGCCCGGCGCTGCAACGGGCCGGAACGCTGATGGGGTTACCTGAGCAGCCTAATTGCCGCGACTACCGGCGTTCGCGGCGGGTGAGGTGAACCAGTTGCGCGGTACTAGCCTGGGGGCATGCATGTAGCCCATTTCGGTCACTCCTGCGTACTCGTCGAACTGCACGGTAAGAAGGTTCTCTTCGATCCCGGCGCGTTCTCGCACGGTTTCGAGGGCCTCACCGGATTGGACGCCATCGCCGTCACCCATCAGCACGCGGACCATATCGACCCGAACCGCGTCGAGGCACTGATCTCCGCCAACCCCGGCGCCCGCCTGCTGTCGGACCCACAGACCGCCGAGCTGCAGGAGGGACCGTGGGAGGCGGTGCACGCGGGCAATGTGATCGAGCTCGGCGAGCTACGGATCACCGGCGGCGGCGGCCGGCACGCCGTGATCCACCCTGAGCTCCCGGTCGTCGACAACACCGTGTTCCAGCTCGGCAGCACCGACAACCCGACCCGGTTCGTCCACCCGGGCGATTCGCTCTGGGTCCCCTCCACCCCGGTGGATGTGCTGGCGGTCCCCGCCGCGGCACCGTGGATGAAGATCAGCGAAGCGGTCGACTACCTGCGTTCGGTCGCGCCGCGGGTCGCGTTCCCGATCCACTACGGGATCATCGCCGAGCAGGCCTGGGGCGTCTACTTCAGCCGGCTCGACGAAATGCGCAAGGCCGAAACAGAGTTCAAGGTGCTACCCCAAGAAGACAACACCACCTTCTGACCCACCAAGAACGCACCCCACCCGCGGCCATCTCTCCCTCCGTGGGCGGTTCACTCCCGTCCCCACCTGGATGGTTCACCTTCCCCGGGTGGGGCCCGCCCGGTTCTGGAGCGACCAGAGGGAGGGAGCGCAGCGACCGACCGGCGGGAGTGAAGAACCGGGCCCAAAAGGGCCCCACCCTCGAGCCGCGGAGCGGCTCCAAAATCACAGCCCGCCCCTTCACAAACGGTTCCCCCCGAGACGGCTTCGGTCAGGTTCCGGCCGGCGGTGCGGAGACCCAACAGAGGCGACACCCCAACCGAAACCCGCCGCCCCCGTTATCGCCGATCAGGGGGCGGCGGAGTCTCAGGCCGCGCGCACAGCAGCGACGACTTCCCAGCGGTACACCTCGCTGCGCGCCCCGTGATAAAGCGCGAGATCGACCGCATCCAGCATCGCCTGCCGCGGACCGGGCCGCGCCAGCTGCGCAGCCGAGACCGCCAGCCGCAACACCCCGCCGCGCCGAGCGGTCCGGGCCGCGCCGAGTACGAGGGCCCGGCACCACCACGGTTCGGCCCGGAAACCTTCGCCGATGCCGTAGACCCGCGCCTTCTGCACGGTATTGCGTTGCAGATCGTGAATACCCGTCAGCCCCAGCGATACCCGGAAACCGAGTTCGGGCAGCGCCCCGACAGCGCCCGCCGAGACATCCCAGCGTGGAGCCGCGAACAGCCGGGTACGCAGACCCACCTGTTCCATCGCCCGATCGGCCGCGGTGAGCCGCAGCAACGCCTCGTGCCGGGGCAGGGTCGCGAATTCGGCGCGACGCCGTTTGGTGGCGGCCTGGTCGTAACCGTGCAGTACGACGGCGTCCCCGCGCTCCCGGCGGCTGCGCAGCCAGATCTGTGTGGTGGAGTCGTCGGCGAGCCGGTATTTCCCCTTCAGCCGGGGCGCCACCAGCAGCGACAACCGGACACCGCGCTGATCCATCTCCTCGGCGAACCCGATCGCCGCGTCGCGGGTGGACTCCCGGATCCCGGACACCGATACGAGTAGCTCAGCGTTCATGTACCAACGGTGGCAGTCACAGGTGACGGCCGTATGCAATACCGATGACCTATACATGCAGGTCCGGTGACCAACCCGTGCAGCAGACATGACCGCCGGGCGAACATCCGGACACGGTCCGGTAGAGCCCTCGCTCCGACGCGCGTACCGAGATGAACGCCGGCGTCGAGACCCCACTTCTCCGCGAGGAGGAGAACGGTGTGCCGGGATGGCGAGCCGGTGCAGCGGCTGGAGCGCGACGCCGAATTCGTTCGGCCGGACCGCGCCCCTGTCCATGGCGATCGCCGATCCGGCCCACGCGCCGGGCGAACACGTACGGGGCCGCACGGCCCCGTTTTCCCGGCGAGTCGCTCGGCGACCGCGTCGCCGATACGATCGCCGTCGCTCGAGTGCTGCCGGCTACCGGCCCCCGGCACCTACGGTGTCGAGTACCCAGGCGTACTCGAACGCGACCTCACGCCATTTCTCGTACCGCCCGCTGACCCCGCCGTGACCCGCGCTCATCTCGGTCTTGAGCAGCAGCGGCGCATCCCCGGTTTTGGTGGCGCGGAGTTTCGCGACCCATTTCGCCGGTTCCACGTACAGCACCCGGGTGTCGTTGATGCTGGTGATCGCGAGAATCGCCGGATAGTCCTGGGCCACCACGTTCTCGTAGGGCGAATACGATTTCATGTAATCGTAGACGTCCTTGTCCGCCAACGGGTTTCCCCATTCGTCCCATTCGATCACGGTCAGCGGGAGCGAGGGATCGAGGATGGAGGTCAGCGGGTCGACGAACGGCACATTGGCCAATACCCCCGCGAAGAGTTCCGGCGCCATATTCGCCACCGCACCCACCAGCAGACCGCCTGCGCTGCCGCCGTCGGCGATCATCCGGTCCGCCGACGTGGTCGCGTTGTCCACGAGATGCCGTGCGCAGTCGACGAAATCGGTGAAGGTGTTCTTCTTGGTCAGGGTTTTACCGTTCTCGTACCACAGCCGGCCCATCTCGCCACCGCCGCGCACATGGGCGATGGCGAACACCATTCCACGGTCCAGCAGCGACAGCCGCGAGACCGAGAATCCGGGGTCCATACTGGCCTCGTAGGAGCCGTACCCGTAGAGCAGCAACGGTTTCGGGCCGGCCCTCAGGTCCGTATCGCGGCGGGCGACGATCGAGATCGGAATCCGCGTGCCGTCCGCGGCCTCGGCCCAATCACGGTGTTGTACATAGTCTCCGGCGTCGTAGCCGCCGAGCACGGGCTGTTCCTTGCGCAGCAGCAGTTCCCCGGTCTCCACCACATAATCGAAAACCTGGGTCGGGGTGATGAACGAGGTCAACCCGACCCGCAGGGTGGGCTGATCCCATTCCGGGCAGGAGCCGAGCCCGGCACTGTAGAGCTCGAGATCGAATTCGATCTCGCGCAGCTCGCCGTAACCGTCCGGGCCCAGTGGCCACACCGCCACCCGCGGCAGCGCCTCGCGGCGGTAGCTGAGCACCAGCTGCCCGGCGAATGCGTCGATATCCTCGAGCCGTACATCGTCGCGGTGCCCGATGAGTGTGCGCAGTTGTGCGGGATCGTCGGCCGGGGCCTCGGCCAGGACGAAGTTCTCCGCCTTCACCCCGTCCACGACGTCGTTGTGCAGGATCAGGAACCGGTCCCGGCCCGCCACCACAGCGTGTTCGGCGGCGTACTCCACGCCCTCCCGCCGGGGTAGCAGCACCCGGAACTCGCCGGTCGGGTTATCCGATTCCAGCACCCAGCCCTCGGTGGTGATCTTGGAGCCCACCCAGATCATCAGGTACTTCTCCGACCGGGTGCCGCCGATACTCACCCAGTACCGCTCGTCCGGTTCGTGGAAGACCTTGACATCGGTGTCGGTGCCGCTGCCGAGCCGGTGGCGCCAAACGGTATCGGGCCGCCACGATTCGTCGACCGTCTGATAGAAGACATGGCTGCCGTCCAGTGACCAGGTGGCGCCGGGCGCGGCCCGCTCGATCTCGTCGCCGAGCAGTTCGCCGGTGCGCAGATCCTTGAACCGCAGCGTGTAGCGCTCGTCGCCCGCCGTATCCACCGAGAAGGCCAGCAGGTTGCCGTCATGGCTCACCGAGAAGGCGCCGAGGGCGAAGAAATCGTGGCCCTCGGCCAGCTCGTTGCTGTCCAGCAGTACCTGTTCGCCGGGGATCTCGGTATCTGCCTCGAGCTTCGGCGGGGTCCAGGCATCGATACCGGCCGCGGCGGCATCGATCGGGCAGCGGCACTGCACGCCGTACTGCTTCCCCTCGAAGCTGCGCGAGTAATACCAGTACTCGCCCAGCCGGGTGGGCACCGACAGATCGGTTTCCTGGGTGCGGGATTTGATCTCGTCGAAGATCTTCTCTCGCAGCGGAGCCAGCTGCGCGGTCTGCGCCTCGGTGTAGGCGTTCTCGGCCTCCAGGTAGGCGATGACCTCCGGGTTGTCCTTGTCCCGCAGCCACTCGTATTCGTCGACGAAACGATCGCCGTGATGCACTCGCTCCTGCGGCACCGTCTTCGCCGTCGGCGCCGTCACCGCCTCGGTCATCGGACCACCAGTGTCAGCCATGGCCACCACCGTAGCGGCCCGGGTCCTACGCCCCGATCGCGCGGCCGACGACCGGCCAGGACGCCTTGAGATGGTCGTTCCAATACGACCAGGAATGGGTGCCGACCGGGCTGTAATCGACCCGGATCGGCACACCGGCCGCCCGCGCCCGCCGCTCGAAGGCGATCACACAGGTATCGACCGCGAACTCGATCGGGCCGCCGAGCACAATGTTCTCCGGCAGCTGCGGTTTCAATTCGAGTTCGTGTGGCCCCGGCAGACCCGTCCCGGTGGACAGGTACAGGGTTTTACCGCGCAACCGGTCCAGCATGAGCGCCGGATCGTGGGCCGCCCACGCCGGACTGCCGCCCGGGCCCCACATATTGTCGGGGTTGCCGCCACGGGTGATGATCGAGAACTGCACCGCGCCGGTGGCCATCCCGGTATCCGGGCAGGCGCTGTACCCGGCGACCGTGGTGTACAGCGCCGGATGCCGGGCCGCGAGGATATAGGCCGCATGCCCGCCCATGGACAGACCGCCGATCGCGTTCACCCCGTTACCGAAGAAATGGCCGTCGACGAGCGGCGGCAGCTCCTGCGTGAGGAAGGTTTCCCACTGGTAGTGGCCCAGTGCCGGGTCTTCCCGCTGCCAATTCGTGTAGTAGCTGGCCTTCCCGCCCACCGGCAGCACCACGTTCACGTTCTTGCCCCGGAAGAAGGCCTCCGCATCGGTGGCGTTGGTCCAAGTGCTCTGCCCGACCCCCGGGTCCAGCCCGTCGAGCAGGTAGTAGCTGGGCCGCGAACCACCACCGGCCGGATGCAGCACCTGCACCTGCACGACCTGGTTCATCGCGGGCGAGGCGATGAACATCGCGGACCGGGTGGGGCTCAGTGCGTCGATTCCGACGACCTCGGCCGCTGCCGCCGGAGCCGGCCGGAGAACAGGAAGGCCGGCGACCAATCCGATCACCGCCAGCATGAGTACAGCTAATCGGAACAACCGCACGTCCACACCTCCGTATCCCCACCCAGAACTCGGCGTAGGCCGACTCACACCATCATGCCCCGGCGGCGTTGTCGGCATTCAGCATTCGAACAGCAAACGTTCCAATAGTTATTGATACACGACCTTACGTGTCCCCGGACGCCCGTCCCCGCGAAACCGCTCCGGCAGTGGGAATCACGCCCGGCGCCGCTCCAGAGCGCCCCGGACGGAACCGGCGAGGTAGTCCAGGTCGGCGCGCGGCGGGGTCCGCGGACGCGCCCGCAGCCCGAATCCGTCTCCGGGAGTCCGCGGGATGACGTGCAGATGGACGTGGAAAACCTCCTGGCCTGCCGTGACACCGTCGGCGAGGAAGAAGTTCACGCCGTCACAAGCCACTTCACTCGCCCGCAGCGCCGCTGCCAACCGCTGCCCCACCTGGAACAACTTGCCACCGATCTCCGGATCGAGCTCACCGAGATTCCGGGCCGGAACCTTCGGAACGACCAGCAGATGCCCCGGGGTCAGCGGCCGGATATCCATGAACGCGAGCACATCGTCGTCCTCGTACACCCGGCTGGCCGGCGCCCGCCCGGCGATGATGTCGGCGAAAATCGAATACGGATCCATGAACCCCACTATGCGACCATCCCGAACGCCGCGGGAACAGAGGTTCACAGCCCGGACGGGCTGTGAACCCGACGGTCCAGGGAAGGGCGGTCAGAGGATGGGTGCGGGCGTGTAGCGGGCGGCCTCGGGGTAGGCGTCGGTCAGCTTGCCCACCTGGGCGACGACATCGGCGACCTGCGCGTCGGCCGCGCCGATGAACGCCGACTTGTCCGCCAGCGCCGCGTCCAGGGCGGCGCGGTCCAGCGGGAGACGGTCGTCGGCGGCGAGGCGGTCCAGCAGATCGGGTTCGCGACCCTGTTCGCGCATTGCCAGCGCCACCGCGACGGCGTGTTCCTTGATCACCTCATGGGCCGCTTCCCGCCCGACCCCGGCGCGGACCGCTGCCATCAGGATGCGCGTGGTGGCCAGGAACGGCAGGTAGCGATCCAGTTCGCGCGCGACCACCGCCGGGTAGGCGCCGAATTCGGCGAGCACGGTCAGGAAGGTTTCGGTCATACCGTCGAGGGCGAAGAACGCGTCCGGCAGCGCGACCCGGCGCACCACCGAGCAGAACACATCGCCTTCGTTCCACTGCGCGCCCGCGAGTTCGGCCGCCATCGACCCGTACCCGCGCAGCACCACCTGCAACCCGTTGACGCGTTCACAGGACCGGGTGTTCATCTTGTGCGGCATGGCCGAACTGCCCACCTGCCCGGGCTGGAAGCCCTCGGTGACCAGTTCGTGTCCCGCCATCAGCCGGATGGTGTGCGCCAGCGAGGACTGCGCGGCGCCGATCTGTACCAGCGCGGAGAGCACATCGTGATCCAGCGAACGCGGATAGATCTGGCCCACGCTGGTGAACACACTGGTGAAGCCGAGGTGCCGCGCTACCTGCTGCTCGAGAGCGGCCAGTTTCGCGGCGTCACCGCCGAGCAGGTCCAGCATGTCCTGCGCGGTCCCCATCGGGCCCTTGATCCCGCGCAGCGGATAGCGCTCGATCAGTTCGCGCAGCCGGGTGAGGCCGATGAGCAGTTCGTCGGCGGCCGAGGCGAAGCGTTTACCGAGGGTGGTGGCCTGCGCGGCGACATTGTGCGAGCGGCCCGCCATCACCACGGCCTGGTATTCGGCGGCGCGTTCGGCGAGCCGGGCAGCGACCGCAACCCCGTGCGCGTGGATATGTTCCAGCGACAGCCGGATCTGCAGCTGTTCGACATTCTCGGTGAGATCGCGGCTGGTCATCCCCTTGTGCACGTGTTCGTGGCCGGCGAGGGCGTTGAATTCCTCGATCCGGGCCTTCACATCGTGGCGGGTCACCCGCTCGCGTTCGGAGATCGAAGCCAGGTCGACCTGTTCGACAACCCGCTCGTAGTCCGCGACCACCCCGGGCGGGACCTCGACACCCAGCTCGGACTGGGCGCGCAACACCTCCAGCCACAGCCGCCGCTCGAGCACGATCTTGTGCTCGGGAGACCACAGATGCACCAGCTGCGGGCTGGCATAGCGGGTGGCGAGGACGTTGGGGATCAGGTCGGAGGTCACGTCCGGTCAGTCTAATGACCGGTACCGGTCCATCGGCTGGTGCGTCGCCGGAGCGACGATATCGATGACCTCCAGCAGTGCTCCGCGGGCCAGCCGCCGCGGTTGCGGGTCGGGTTCGCTCAGGGCGGCGACCGCCGCGCCGTCGACCACCGCGACCAGCCTGCGAAGTTGTTCGGGCCGCACGATCCGGTCGGATCGGCGCAGCACATCGGCAAGCAGCTCGTCGAGCTGCCCGCGTAGTCGGAGCTGGACCTCGCGTAGCTCGGGATGCCGCGCGGAGGCGACGGTGCGCTCGTAGCGGGCGATCAACCGGCCGCGCGCGCCGTCGTCGACCCCGTCGGAGCCGATCAGCAGGTCGAGCACCAGGTCGACGGTCGCCTCCGCACCGCGGCGGCGGTGGGTCACTTCACCGACGCGCCGCCGCATCGCCTCGAGTTCGGCGTTACCGCTGAACTCCACGGCGCGCGCGATCAGATCCTCGAGCGATTCGAAGTAGTACGTCGTCGAAGCCAGCGGGAGTTCGGCGCGGGTCGCGACCGATCGGTGCCGCACCGCATCGAAACCGCCTTCGAGCAGTAGTTCGGCGGCCGCAGCCACCAGCGCCTGGCGACGCCGTTCACCTTTCGGAGTCGTCGCGGTGATCACCGTGCCATCGTGCCAGTCGTCATCAGTACATCCGTGCGAAATGAGGGAAAGGGGAAACAACCATCGATGTTTCTACCGCATCCTCGCAGTGATGGTGTCGTACTGTGCAAAGTTGTTGCCGGGCAGAGAGATTGTGTCAAGCCCGCTGTTGCAGATAACCGCCCAGGCGGGTGAGCGCCGTTTCGATGTCGGCGGTGGCGCCGGCGAAGGAGAGGCGGACGGTCCGGTTCCCGTTCACGGTGTCGAAATCGAGGCCGGGCGCCAGCGCCACCCCGGTATGGGCCAGTACGTCCGCGCACCACGCCATCGAATCGTCGGTGAGGTGGCCGATATCGGCGTAGGCGTAGAAGGCGCCGTCGGCGGGGGCGAGATCGGTGATCCCGAGCACGGCCAGCCCGTCGAGCAGGATCCGGCGGTTGGTCGCGTACCGCCGCACATGGCCGTCCAGTTCCGCCCGGGACTCTGCGTCGAAGGCGTGCACCGCCGCATACTGCGAGATCGCGGGCGGGCAGACGGTCATATTCGACGCCAGCCGCTGCAGCGCGGGCCGGATCGCTGCGGGAGCCAGCATCCAGCCCAGCCGCCAGCCGGTCATCGAGAAGTACTTCGATACCGACCCGATCACCACAGCTGACCGGGAGGTCTCCCACGCCGAGGTGGTGCGCTCCCCGCCGTAGGTGATGCCGTGATAGATCTCGTCGGAGATCAGCAGGGTGCCGTGCGCATCGCACCAGCGGGCCACGGCGGCGAGTTCGGCGGGCTCGATCATGGTGCCCGTCGGGTTGGCCGGGCTGGCCACGATCAACCCGCGCGGTGCTTCGGGCAGGCTGTCCAGCATCGCGACGGTGGGCTGGAACCGCGTTTCGGCGCGACAGTCCAGTTCCACCACCCGGCAGCCCAGCGCCGTCAGCGTGTTGCGGTAGGCCGGATAGCCCGGCCGCGCGACCACCACCGTGTCGCCGGGGTCGAAGGCCGCCAGGAAGATCAGCGTGAACGCCCCCGACGACCCGGTGGTGACCACGACATCGTCGGGATCGACCGGGTAACCGTAGGTGCGCCGATGATGTTCCGCGATGGCCTCACGTAACGGCAGGATGCCGAAAGTCTCGGTGTAGCCGAATAATTCGGCATCGATCGCCGCTTTCGTGGCACGCAGCACCGGCGCCGGAGCAGGGGTGGAGGGCTGGCCTGCGGCCAGGCTCAGCACATCACCGTGCGTTCGGGCGCGTTCGGCGGCGGCTTTCCAGACATCCATCACGTAAAAAGGTGGAATGGTCGAGCGCCGAGATTCAGTGGACACCCGACCGACGGTAGAACACCGCTTCGGACGCTTCGACGGCTATGGTCTGCTCTGATGCTCGACAAGGCCCGCCGGCCGGCCGCCGGCCCGCCATCCGCCGAGCCCGGTTCCACCGCTTCCGGTAGCGGTCCCGGGTTCCTCCGGCGTAGCCGGAGCCGGACTTCCCGGCGCGGTGCGACCCCCGCGGAGCAGGGACCGGAACCCGCAAGCTCGACAAGCATCGGAACCCTGCCGGACGAATCGGAAACCGCGCTCGACACGCCGCTCCCCGACAATCCGGAAGACGACGGCCCGCCGGCCCCGGAACCTCGTACGCTGCTGCGCCGCGCGGTCGTGACCGGCGGTGGCCGGCTGATCGCGCCCGACTGGCGGGAACGCGCCACACAGGAACGAGAAACGCACCCGACACCGCGGCAACGGCTGGCGGCCGCGCACCGGTGGACCCGGCGGCAGCTCACCGCGCTGCGCGACCGGATCCCGACGCGAGCCGAGCTCACCGAACTCCTCGACCGCCGCCCGTCGGCGCAGGATATCGCCGAGTCCGCACGGCGGCACCGCTTCCTCCTCGGCGGTCTGGGGCTCACCCTGCTGCTGGCCGCCGGAGATGCGGGCGCGGGTCTCTTGGTGACCGAGCAGCCCCCCGCGCCCGGTATCGCCCACCGCGTCGCGGTCGCTCACCCGCTGAAACTGTCCACACCGGTGCCCTCGGTACGCCGCTATCTCGACGCCATCGCCAACGGTGAGCGGCTTCGCGAACAGGCCGTGGTGGCCGCCGCCGCCCGCGCGACCCTGGAGCGGGCGAAAGCGGAGGCCGCGGCCGCGGCGGCGGGTCAGGACCAGCCGTGGATCAACAGCGCACCGGCTCCCGAGGGCGCGCTTCCGCCCGGCGCCATCCCGCCCGGGCCCGGCGGTTTCGTTCTCCCCGCTCCAGGCACATTCACCTCCGGTTTCGGCAGCCGCTGGGGTACGTACCACCGCGGTATCGATGTCGCCGGGCCGATCGGCACGCCTATCTATGCCGTCGCCGACGGGACGGTCATCGATGCGGGCCCGGCCCAGGGGTTCGGCCTGTGGGTACGGATCCGGCACAACGACGGCACCATTTCGGTTTACGGCCATATGTACGATTTCTTCGTTTCGGTCGGCGAGCGGGTGCCCGCCGGGATGCAGATCGCCCGAATGGGTAATCGTGGTGATTCCACCGGTCCACATCTGCATTTCGAGATCATCATGGACGGACAGCATGTGGATCCGCAGCGCTGGCTGGCACTGCACGGCCTTTCGTACGGCTGATCTGCCATCGGGCAAATATTCGGTACCCGGAACCGAGCACGCCCCGACGGCCGCCGCAGTGTGATCGATACCTCAGAATTCGCAGGTACAGCCGTTTCTCTCAGCAGAATAGAACCGACAGTTGGCTATTGGTTCACCTTTTGTTAACCTTTCGCAATCATTCTGTGATTCGCCAGAGAACAGAGCGCAAGCCTGCATATCGCGGCAAAGATATTCGTCCGGATATCCCGCCGCCCCAGCACCGCCGAAACCATCGGCGCACGGGATACCGCGTCACTGGCCGCGAACAACTGAACCCTCAGATCCCCAACGCAATCACAAAAGGAAACAGCGCAACAACGGCGCCGGCGATATCGCGGCGGCGTGGATCCCGCGCTGCCGGAGTTCGTTATGTATCTACGAAAACTGTTGCCCCTGGCCGTTGTCGCCGCCGCCCTCGCGGTCCCCGTGCAGGCCGCAGCCGAAACCCCGATTGCCGGCGTACCCGCGGAGCTGCAAGGCCCCGCGCAGCAACTGCAACAGCAGGCCCAGCAGTGGCAACAGCAGCTGCCGCAACCGCAGCGGGATCAGCTACAACAATTCGTCCAGCCGCTGCCGCAACCGCTACCGCAGCTCATGCCGCCGAGCTTCCCCGACAATCTGGACGGCTGGATCCGTAACGCGCTGCATATCCTCGGCCAGCGCGGTATCCCGGCGAGCTACGAGGGCATCCACCGCACCGCCATGCGCGAATCCGGCGGCAACCCGCACGCGATCAACCTCTGGGATTCCAACGCCGCAGCCGGTATCCCCTCGAAGGGGCTAATGCAGGTCATCGATCCCACCTTCGCCGCTTACCACGTGGAAGGCACGTCGTGGGATATCTACGATCCGGTCGCGAATATCGCCGCGGCCTGCAACTATGCCGCGGCCCGCTACGGCTCGATCGATAACGTCTTCGGGGCATACTGACCGCACCCGGTTCCGGGGCGCGACGCCACAGCCTCCTGGGCGGTCGGCGTCGTGCAACTCGGAAATTCAGCGTCCCGCGACCGGAAATTCAGCGGCGCGCCCAGGATTTCAACCTCCCGCCCAGGAACTCAACCTCCCGCTCGGGAGGTTCAGCGTCGCGCGTCCGGTAGCTCAGCCCCGCGCCCGGGGAAACTCAGCCTCGGGCGCCCCCGGACTCGGCAACCGTGCGCCTCGACTGCTCGGCAACGTGCACCCCGGCTGCTCGGCAACGTGCACCCCGACTGCTCGGCAACGTGCACCCCGACTGCTCGGCAACGTGCACCCCGACTGCTCGGCAACGTGCACCCCGACTGCTCGGCAACGTGCACCCCGGCTGCTCGGCTAACGTACGTCCTGAGAGTCAGAGCTCTATGCGGCCCTCGACCGCGGCGAGCCCGATATCCGAGCGGTAGTGGCTGCCGGGCAGTTTGATCCCCGCCAGCCGGTCGTAGGCGGCAACGCGTGCGGCCGTCAGATCCACACCCGTGCCGACGATGCTCAGCACCCGGCCGCCCGCTGAGACCAGTGCACCGTCCGCACGCTGCGATGTCCCCGCGTGCAGAACGGTCGCCGGATCGTCGGTCGCCGCATCGCTCGCCCCGGTGATCACATCACCGGTACGCGGCCGCCCCGGATAGTTCTCCGCGGCCAGCACCACCGTGACCGCCGCCCCACCGTGCCAGCGCGGTGCCGGCGTCTCGGCCAGAGTGCCGGTCGCGGTGGCGAACAGCAGCTCGCCCAGCGGGCTGTCCAGCAGGGCCAGCACCGCCTGCGTTTCCGGGTCCCCGAAGCGGCAGTTGAATTCCACCACCGCCGGGCCCGCCGCGCCCATCGCCAGGCCGGCGTACAGCAGACCGGTGAAAGGGCAACCGCGCCGGACCATTTCGGCGGCGACCGGGGCCACCACCTCGTCGACGATCTGCGTGACCATCCCGTCGGGCAGCCACGGCAGCGGCGTATACGCGCCCATCCCGCCGGTATTGGGCCCGGTATCCCCGTCGCCCACCCGCTTGTGGTCCTGCGCCGGCAGCAGCGGCACCACCGTCTCCCCGTCCACCAGGCAGAACAGCGATACCTCCGGACCGTCGAGGAAAGATTCCAGCAGTACCGGATGCCCTTGTTCGAGCAGTTCGGCAGCATGATCACGGGCGGCCAGGCGATCCTGGGTGACCACGACGCCCTTACCGGCGGCCAAGCCGTCGTCCTTGACCACCCAGGTCGGGCCGAAACGATCCAGCGCGGCATCCAGTTCGGCCGGGGTATCCACCACCTCGCTGTGCGCGGTCCGTACGCCGGCCGCGGCCATCACATCCTTGGCGAACGCCTTCGAACCCTCGATCCGGGCGGCCTCGGCCGACGGGCCGAAGCAGGCGATACCGGCCGCCCGCACGGCATCGGCCACCCCCAGGACCAGCGGTACCTCGGGGCCGATCACCACCAGATCCGCGGCCACCTCCCGCGCCAGCGCGGCCACGGCCTCCGCGGATCCAGCGTCCACCGGGCGCACCTGCGCGTGCTGGGCGATACCGGCGTTGCCCGGTGCCGCGATGAGCGCACTCACCGCCGGGTCACGGCGCAGCGCAAGGACGAGGGCGTGTTCACGGGCTCCGGAACCGATGACGAGTACTCGCACCCGGACAGCTTAGAGCGTGCCGGGAACCCGGCTGCGCAGTGCCGGACGCTCAACCGCTGCGCGCATGAGGGTCTCCGATGCCACGGCCTGAAGCTGCCGGGCAACCCGAGCCCCGCTCTCCGGCACATCCGGGTTCCCCCGGTCGTGCAGCGCCGGTACCAGCGTGTTCCCGCCAGTCGGCGCCCGCTCGCGCCGTCTTGTGGATGATGGTGGTGAAACATCCGAGGCGGGTGGGTAACTCGCGCACCGGCCCGCCGGGGTCAACGCGCGGACGGGAGGACGATCATGGGCCTGATGGACGGGATCATGGGTAACGCCGGGCAAATGGATCCGGCGCAGGCGCAACAGGAATTTCAGCGGCTACTGGGCAACGGCGAACAGATCTATTCGGCCTACATTCTGGTCCGCGACGCCATGCTGTTCACCAATCGCCGTCTCATCCTCGTCGACAAGCAGGGTTTGTCCGGCCGGAAGGTGAGCTATCACAGCATCCCGTACCGCGCGATCACCCATTTCTCGGTGGAAACCGCCGGCACCTTCGACCTGGACGCCGAACTGCTGGTGTGGATCTCCGGTTCCGACACACCTCTGCAGAAGCGGTTCAACCGCCAGGTCGACATCTACGAGGTCCAGGGCATCCTGTCGCACTTCGTCGGCGTGTAGGGCACCCGGCTCTGTCCGGCCGGCCCCGGCGCGCCATAAGCTCACCGTATGGCTTCTGTTTTCAGTGCGATCATCGCCGGGGATCTGCCGGGCCGGTTCGTCTGGGAGGACGACGAATTCGTCGGGTTCCTCACCATCGCGCCGGTGACCCAGGGGCACACCCTGGTGGTCCCCCGCAAGGAAATCGACCAGTGGCAGGATATCGAACCCGAGGTCTTCGCCCGCCTCAACGCTGTGGCGCAGAAGGTCGGGCAGGCCGTGCGGGCGGCGTTCGACGCGCCCCGGGCCGGTCTGCTGATCGCCGGGCTGGAGGTTCCCCACCTGCACGTACACGTCTTCCCGGCCTTCACCATGGGCAACTTCGATATCTCCGGGGCAGACCCGAATCCGGCCCCGGACTCACTCGACGACGCACAGACCAGGATCAAGCAGGCCCTGCGCGACCTCGGCTACGGGGCGAACGTCCCCGCCTGATCGAAGCGCCGCCCGCAGTAGCCGGCGTGTGACGCCTCGGCCCTCCACTGCTCACCCGAGAAATATCCCCCACGGCGGCGCCATCAGGGACATTTCAAGGAGCGCGCGCCAGCGGAAAACACCAACCGACTGTCTAGTACGACTGCCCGTGCGCATAGCGCGCACGGCGGAGGTGCCGACCATTGCCTCGGTTGCGGCTCTTGTAAGTCGGGAGCTGCGAATCGCAGTTCGGACAGACCAGTCGCAAATTTTCGCGCCGATTATCGCTTGCGTGACCGTTGATGTGATCGAGCACGAATACGAGCGGAGCACCCCGCCATTCGTCGCGGGTATCGCAGATCGCGCAGCGGTTGCTCTGGGCTCGCGCAAGATAGTCACGGATGTAGTGCCCCTGATAGCTGCCCACATCCGCCTCGCCCGTAGCGAGCCAAAGCCGGGTCTTCGCCTCGCGCTGGGCTGCTTGCTGGCAACTTGTAGTGCAGTACAGCTTCTGGCTGCGCTTGACGAGCAGCGCTGAACACCCCCGGCATCGCCTCATACAGCGGAAAACTACTCCGACCCACCGACATATCGGTGGGCCGGAGCGATAGACGAGCCGCCTGAGGGACTCGAACCCTCAACCTACGCATTACAAGTACGTTGCGCTGCCAGTTGCGCCAAGGCGGCGGAGCGGCCCAGAATACGAGCCGCTCGGCAGCCGATCATACGGGGCTGCCGCCGGGTTCGCGAACCAGATCTCACCGGAACCACCGCCAGCGGACGAGCCGAGTCCGGATGAGTACCGCGGCGAAGGTGGATGCAGATCGGCCGGACAGACTACGCAGCCCGGCGCCGAACTCCAAGGTGTCCGATGCGGCGCCCGCATCGGACACCGCACCGGATCAGAGTCGACCGGGCTGCGCGGGAGGAGACTACTTGCGGGCCGCTTCGTCGGCCGCCATGGCGTCACGCAGGCTCTTGGGCCGCATATCGGTCCAGTTCTGCTCCACGTACTCCACGCAGGCCGCGCGGCTGTCCTCACCGAAGACCACGCGCCAGCCGGCCGGGACCTCGGCGAAAGCCGGCCACAGGGAATGCTGTTCTTCGTCGTTGACCAGAACGAAGAAGCGGCCGTCCTCGTCGTCGAACGGGTTGGTGCTCATTTCACCTCACAGGGGTGCTCGCGCGTATGTGTACGGATCTTGTCCGGGTCCGGCACGGCAGGAAGGTGGAACCTCCGGCTGCCGTTTTGCGAACCCAACGATGTGTCGACCCTAGCAAGGCCGGCGTTAACTGTGGGTCCCCCCTAGGACGCGAAGAACTCCAGGAGGATCTTGTTCACTGTATCGGGTCGCTCCAGGTAGCCGTAATGGCCGGCATCGGGAACCTCCTGGTAGCGGCCGCCCGGAATGGCCTCGGCAACCTCCCGGGACAGGTACGGCGGAATCATCCGGTCATCGGCGAAACCCACCGCCAGGCACGGCACCCGGATGCCCCGGTAGGCGTGCACCCGATCGAATTCGTGGTCCATCTTGCGCTGGGCGCGGATACCGGGGGTCACCGGACCGCCGGTGAACTCGAACAGGTCCAGCCAGTCGCGGGCCGCGTTGGCGTCGGCCATGGTGGCGGGGGAAAGGTTCATCACCGCGGTGAGGGCGGCCTCGTACTTCGGTGGCAGCTTCACCCCGCTCTCGTCGAGTTCGTGTTCGCCCAGCGAGAGGGTCCTCTGGAACCGATCCAGCCGGCCGTGCCCGGCCAGGAAAACAGCCTTACGCACCAGCTCGGGCCGGGCCAGGGCGAGTTCCTGCGCCACCCGGGCACCCATCGACGTTCCGGCCACCAGCGCCGGGCCTTCGTCCAGGAACTCGATCAGCGCCGCCGTATCGGCGACCATTTCCTCGATGGTCATACCGCCGGCGGCCTCGTAGGAGGGCGCGATTCCCCGGTTGTCGAACGTGCAGACCCGGTAGCCGGCGGCGACCAGGGCCGGTACCTGATGCAGCTCCCATACGCGGCCCGGGCTGCCCGTCCCCATGATCAGCACGACCAGCGGGCCGCCGCCTTTCACATCGGTGCCCTTGGAACGGTCTCCTTTGATCTGATAGTTGAGCGATATTCCGTTCACCGTGGCCAACGGCATGCTGACGGCCCCTTCCTGATCGTTTCCGCTGCCCACGGTATAGCCCTCGGGGCGGCGTTGTGTTACCGCGGCCGCAGCGACCGCTTCGTGGGACAGATACCATTGACATTTCACATACCAGCGCACCTGCCGGGAGGAATGAGATGGCCGCGAAAAGCAGCGCCAACGGTATCGCCGACGACGAACTGGAGCCCCTCGCCGACGAGACCGCTCGTCAGGCGCAGCGGGTCGTGGCCGCCTATGCCGCCGATGCCGACGAATGCCGGATGCTCCTGTCGATGTTGGGTATCGGCCCGGGCGGCCGAACCGAATAAGCTGAGCCTTATCCGCATGGCCGAGCGCCTGGTCACGCAAGCTATCGCCTCCGGGCGCTGACGGTCATGTGGGCCGCCGGCGCCAACGGCGACGTCAGCGGATCCACACAACTACATGGCATGAGCGGGTCAGGCCCGAAGGCGGCAGCGGAGCGTAACCACGCAGTGCCCCGCTCATGCCCATATACGGGGCGTACAGCGCCGCGCGTAAGGATGCGTGAGTGGACCAGATGACAGATCAGCCGTCCAGCGATTCCACCCCCCAGGATGAAACCGGCGTATCCACGGGTCCGTCCGGAACCGGCAACGGTTCCGGGCCGGTCACGGGTCCGATCGATCTGGTGGAGGCCCAGCCCGAGGCGGTGGACGCCGAACCTCTGCGGGAACGCGGGGCAGGTTCCGGTTTCGTCGTCGTGGCCAACCGGCTTCCGGTGGATCTGGAGAAACTGCCGGACGGCAGCACCCGCTGGAAGCGGAGCCCCGGCGGCCTGGTGACCGCGCTGGAGCCGGTGCTGCGCAGGAACCGCGGCGCCTGGGTGGGGTGGGCCGGAGTGCCGGACGTCGAGGTGGACCCGATCGTCGAAGACGGGCTGGAGTTGCATCCGGTACCGCTGTCGGCGCAGGAGGTCGCCGACTATTACGAGGGCTTCTCCAATGCGACCCTGTGGCCGCTCTACCACGATGTGATCGTCCGCCCGGTGTACAACCGGGCCTGGTGGTCGGCCTATGTGCAGGTGAACCGTCGTTTCGCCGAGGAGACGGCCAAGGTCGCGGCCGAGGGGGCCACGGTCTGGGTGCAGGACTATCAGCTGCAGCTGGTCCCGAAGATGCTGCGGATGCTGCGGCCCGATCTCACCATCGGTTTCTTCCTGCACATCCCGTTCCCGCCGGTCGAACTGTTCATGCAGATGCCGTGGCGCACCGAGATCGTCGAGGGTCTGCTGGGGGCGGATCTGATCGGGTTCCATCTGCCCGGCGGCGCCCAGAATTTCCTGTACCTGGCCCGCCGCCTGGCCGGGCAGCCCACTTCGCGCGGCACGGTCGGGGTGCGGTCGAAGATGGGTGTGGTGCAGGTCGGATTCCGGACGGTGCGGGTGGGCGCCTTCCCGATCTCCATCGACTCCGCGGGGTTGGACGAGCATTCGCGGCGGCGTTCGGTGCGCGAGCGCGCCGCCCAGATCCGCGCGGAACTCGGCAGTCCCAAGCATGTCCTGCTCGGTGTCGACCGCCTCGACTACACCAAGGGCATCGATATCCGGCTCAACGCGCTGGAAGAACTGCTCGCCGAACGCCGGATCGACCCGGCCGACACCGTGATGGTGCAGCTCGCCACGCCGAGCCGCGAACGGGTCGAAAGCTATATCCAGATGCGCGGCGATATCGAACGCCAGGTCGGGCGCATCAACGGCGAGTTCGCCCGGGTCGGCTATCCGGTGGTGCACTATCTGCATCGCCCGATCGCGCGCGAGGAACTCATCGCCTTCTTCGTCGCCGCCGACGTCATGCTGGTGACCCCGCTGCGGGACGGTATGAACCTGGTCGCCAAGGAGTACGTGGCCTGCCACAGCGGCCTCAACGGCACCCTCGTCCTGAGCGAGTTCACCGGCGCGGCCGCCGAACTGCGCCAGTCCTACCTGTGCAACCCGCACGACCTGGACAGCGTGAAGGACGCCATCGTCTCCGCCCTCACCGACGACCGCGAAACCCGCCGCCGCCGTATGCGCGCCCTGCGCCGCCAGGTCCTCGCCCACGATGTCGACCGTTGGGCCCGCGCCTTCCTCGACGCCCTCGCCAAGGGCCAGGTCGCCGGAAAAGCCCTGGTCGCAGACTCGGACGACGACTACACCGAATAGACCCGGCCCACTCCGAGCCCGCGGGCCTGTCCGAGGTGGACCCGCCTCGAACCTGACGTAACCAGCGCCGGCGCCGAGTTCAGCGAGGCCCTGAAAGGTTCTGGCCCGTCCCTGCTGTCAGCGCTCGATGCGATGCGGCGCAGCCGCGAGTGTCGAGCGCTGACAGCAGGGACCTAAGGGGCCAGAACCCCGCGCGCCGAAGGCGCGCCATCCAACACAGCGTGTTCACAGCAAGTACGCAGTGAAGTACCAGGGCGCTGGTTCAGGATGGGGTCATGACTGGTGTGCCGGAGACAGCACCCGAGGCCCGGGTCCTGGTGGTCGACGACGAGGCGATGATCGTCGAGCTGCTGACCGTGAGTTTGCGGTTCCAGGGGTTCGCGGTGGCCTCTGCGTCCGATGGTGCGCAGGCGCTCGATGTGGCGCGCAGTTTCCGGCCGGATGCGCTGATCGTCGATGTGATGATGCCGGGGATGGACGGGTTCGGGCTGCTGCGGCGGTTGCGGGCCGATGGGGTCGATGCGCCGGTGCTGTTCCTGACCGCGCGCGACGATGTACAGGACAAGGTCACCGGGCTGACCTTGGGCGCGGACGACTACGTCACCAAACCGTTCAGCCTGGAAGAGGTGGTGGCCAGGTTGCGGGTGATCCTGCGGCGTGCGGGTGGGGCGGCACCCGAGCGGGAGCGGTCGCGGATCAGGTTCGCCGATATCGAGCTGGACGACGATACCCATGAGGTCTTCAAGGCCGGTGAGCCGGTGGCGCTGTCGCCGACGGAGTTCACTCTGCTGCGGTACTTCATGGTGAACGCGGGAACGGTGCTGAGTAAACCGCGGATTCTGGATCATGTGTGGCGTTACGACTTCGGCGGTGAGGTCGGGGTGGTGGAAACCTATGTCTCCTATCTGCGGAAGAAGGTCGATACCGGGCCGCAGCGGCTGATCCACACCTTGCGCGGGGTCGGTTATGTGATGCGGGAATCACCCGCGGGCCGGTCGTGAGTACCGACGTTGTGCCGGCGGATTCGCCGCCGAAGGGACCGGCCGGGCGGCTCGCCGCGTTACCGCTGCGGGTGACGCTGGTGCTGGCGTTGGTGGCGCTGGCCGCGGTGGGGTTGCTGGCCTCGGGGGTGGCGGTGACGTCCGCGCTGCGGACCACGCTGATCGACCGGGTGGATCAGCAGCTCGAGGAGGCGGCACACAGCTGGGCCCGGCCGGGTGGGCGGCCTCCCGTATTGCTGCCCGGGGAGCCCGGCAAGGAGCGCCCGCCGGTGAAGTTCTACACCCGCGTGCAGGACACCAACGGCCGGCTGTTCCTGCAGGACGATCGCAACGGCGCACCGGATCTACCCGCGGATCTGCAGCCGGGCACGTTCACCACCGGATCGACCGGCGGCGGTTCCGGTGAGTGGCGGGTCCGCTACACCGAGAACGAGTACGGCACCAGTTTGGTCGCGCTGCGGCTGGACGACACCGAGGCGATCGTCGAGCGGCTGGTGGTGCTGCAGGTGGTGATCGGCACGCTGGTGCTGGTGGTGCTGGCGGTGGCCGCGTATTTCGTGATCCGGCGTAGTCTGCGCCGGCTGGAACAGGTGGAGGAGATCGCCGCCGATATCGCGGCCGGTGATCTGCACCGCCGGGTGCCGATGCGCCCGACGAATACCGAGGTGGACCGGCTGGCGCGGTCGTTGAACACCATGCTCGCGCAGATTCAACGGGGTTTCGCCGCGACCGAGGCGTCGGAGGAGGCGGCCCGGCGTTCAGAGGAGAAGATGCGCCGGTTCGTGGCCGACGCCAGCCATGAATTGCGCACCCCGCTGACCACGATCAAAGGTTTCGCCGAGTTGTACCGGCAGGGCGCCACCCGCGATACCGATATGCTGCTCGACCGCATCGAACGGGAATCGAAGCGGATGGGCCTGCTGGTCGAGGATCTGTTGATGCTGGCCCGGGTGGATGCCGAACGGCCGGTGGAGTACGCGCCGGTGGATCTGTTGTCGCTGGCCAGCGATGCGGTACACAGTGCGCGCGCGGTGGCGGCGACGCAGGGCGGTACCCGGCGGTCGATCGAGTTGGAGGTGCGTCCAGGAGCCGGAACCACCGAGGTGCCGGGTGATGCGTCCCGGCTGCGCCAGGTCTTGGCGAATCTGCTGAACAACGCCCTGGTACACACGCCGCCCGATGCGGCGGTGACGGTGCGGCTCACGCCCGGCCCGGACGAGGTGGCGCTGGAGGTCGCCGACACGGGTCCGGGGATGTCGCGCGAGCAGGCCGAGCGGGTTTTCGAGCGGTTCTATCGCGCGGATGATTCCCGGAGCCGGGCCAGTGGTGGGGCCGGACTGGGTTTGTCGATCGTGCAGGCGCTGGTCGCGGCGCACGGCGGCGCTGTGGCGGTGGACAGCGAACCGGGTCGCGGCACCACGTTCAAGGTGCGGCTGCCGCGTGAGTGAGCGGCGGCGGCTTCGGATACGGTCACCTACCGGCCGCCGACTGCTTCGACTAGCCTTCGAGGGATACGCGCGGTTCCTGCGTCGGTTCACCGGAAGTACTGCAGATCCAGCGGTATGCGATCTATCTGCCCGACTACGGCTCCTGGTTCGGATTCTGCGCGCCGATGGCGACACCGCCGCCGACAGGCATTCAACGAAATGCCCCTACCGGTACCGGTGGGGGCATTTCGTAACTCCGCGGAGGAAACCTTGACGGCAACCACCGTCCGTCAGCGGGTCAGATCGGGGTGACGGCGGCGACCAGCCACTGGTCGTCGGATTTGTCCAAGGCGACCCGGACACGGCTGCCGGTGGTGGTGCCCTGGGGGGATTCCTTGCTGGTGGTGACCTGGTTGAGGAACAGCAGTACCTCGGCGTGGGCGCGATCGGCGGAGACCACGCCGCCGGCCTGGGTGGTGGCCTTGACCGTCAGTTCCTTTTCCTTGGCGCCCGGCACGATGGCCTTGTCGATGAGCTGGAGGAAATCGGCACGGAAATCGGGCGCCAGGCTTTCGGCGGCCTTGGGCAATTCCTTTTCCACCGTCTGGTGCTCATAGCTGAAGATGTCCGCTACCGTGCGGCTCGCGGCGGCGACGGCATCGGTGCGCGACTGTTCCGATTGGCGGTAGTCCCAGTACCGGTAGCCGCCGATACCGGCCACGACCGCGGCGGCGACGATCACCACCGCGGTGACGCCGAGCAGGATCTTGTTGCGCAGTTTCATGCCGGTCCTCTCGGCGGGGCGCTTTTCCTCGGTCGTGCTGTGCTCCGCCGGTGCTACCGCTTCCGCGCCCGGCTGCTTCCCGCTCATGCCACGAACTCCACGTCCGAGGCGGTCAGGGTGCCGTCGTCGGCGCGCTGCACGGTCACCCGGAAACGGTAGTGCCGCTGCTGTTCGCCTTCGGCGCCCGCATTGGTGAGGGTTTGTTTGGCGGCCACCAGGATCACCGCGGAGTTCTCGTCGTCGCGTTCCACGGCGGCCTCGACGACCTCACCGGTGGACTGCACTTTCGCCTGTTTCACGATCTCGGCGAACGGATCCACCCGGCCGTCGAACTCGGTTTTGAATTCACCGGAGGCCATGGTGAGGATGCGGTCGATATCCTCTTTGGCCGTATCGGCGCGGATGGTGGTCAGGTTGAGAACCGTCTGGCGTGCGGTCGCCACGTATTCGGCCCGGCGTTCGTCCCGCTGCTCGGTGGATTGGACGGCGATCATCGAGACGACCGCGGCACCGACCAGGCCGATCACCAGTACGGCAGCGGCAGCCAGCGCGACGATCCGCTTCCACGAGCGGGAGCCGCCCTTCGCAGCGGGTTCGGCGCCGGCGGATTCGGTCGCGGTGGATTTCTCCATCGACACGACAGTCGCGCCGGTTTCCTCGGCACCGGAGTCCGATTTCCCGGCGGATTCCGCAGGGGTTCCGGTTTTGCCCAGAGCCACGGTTTCCGCGGCGGACTTGTCGATCCGCACGGTTTCGTCCGTACCTCCCGATTCGGCGGCGGGTGCCGATTCGGTAGCGGTATCGATCCGTTCGGTGACTTCGCCGGACTTCGCCGCCGTGACATCCGCGGGCTTCTCGGCCGCGGTATCCGCAGCCTTGCCCGCGGCGGCGCCGACGACACCGTCGGCGGTCTTGTCCGCAGGGGCCTCGGCGGCCGCCGAATCCGCGGTGACCTGTTCGGTCGCGTCCTCGACCGGTGGACCCGCCGTCCGGCTGGCCCGCCTACGGGTACGGCGGGGGTCCTTGGTCTCGCTCATTTCTGCTGCTCCTCGAACATTGCCTGCCAATCCGCGGGTACGGCGCCCGATCCGCCGGATGCGATATCGCCCTGACGGTAGCTGCGACCATCGGGGCCGGTATAGACCCCGGTGGCCGGATCGTACGAGAGAGCGGCGGCGGGGGTGCTTGCGCCCGAGAAACTAGCAGGTGCCGGGGGTACTCCCGCAACCCCGGGCCCTGTGTCGGGCGCGGCGGCCGGTGCGACGCCGGGCGCCGGGGGTTCGGCCGGGGCCACCGGTTGCGGCGGCCCGAACGGCGGGTTCGTGCCCTCGGGAACGAACCCGGTGCGGCACAGTTCCGGGGTCGGTGCGCGGCGGCCCGGGAATTCCATACACGGAGTGTTGCGGATACCGCGCACCGCGGTGGGGTCGTTCTGCGGAGTCTTGCAATACAGGCCCTCGGGCGTTGGAATCGTGTCGAGCTCGCTCGGACTGCGGCGTTGATCGGGCGGCAGGAAACCGGTGGTGCAGGCCGGCGGATCGTTGAGCACCGTCATGAAGTCGACCAGTGCGCCGTATTCCATGGGACCACGTGTGGCCGTGAGCAGCGCGGCGATCAGCGGCGGGTAGACGACAAGGATCTGTTCCAGGCCGGCGTGGTAGGTGACACCGACCTGTCCCACGCTCACCAGGTTGTTCAGCAGCAGCGGCAGGGTCGGTCGCAGTTCGTCGAACTGCTGGGTGACCCGTTCCATGGCCGCGGGACCGTTGGCGAGAATACTGCGCAGTGCCGGGTCGTGGGCGCGCAGCTGGTCGGTGACGACCGCCAGATCGCGGGTCCACGATCGGATCGCGGCATCCGAGTCGACCTGGGTGTCGAGCAGCGGGCCGATCTGTTCGATCAGCTGTTTGGTCGGCTCGACATTGTCGTTCGCCTCCTGCACCAGCAGGGCCGCGGAGTCGAGGAACCTCTGCAGGTCCGGTCCGGCGCCGTTGAAGGCCCGGAACGCTTCGTCGATGACCTGGCGCAGCCGGGTATCGGCGACGCTGGCCAGCAGCCGGTCGGCCTGGTCCAGCAGGGCGCCGACGTCCTGCGGCAGTTCGGTGCGGTCCACGGGGATCACGCTGCCGTCGTACAGGTTGGCGTCCCCGGGATCGTCCGGCGGGACCAGATCGACGTACTGCTCACCGATCGCCGAAACGCTGCGTACCAGTGCCTTGGAATCGGCCGGGATCTTGTAGTCGCTGTCGACCGACAGCTGGGCTTCCACACCCTCGCTGGTGAGCCGGACTTCGCGGACCACACCGACATTCGTCCCGCGATAGGAGACGTTGGCGTTCTGGTAGAGCCCGCCGGTGGCGGCGAGTTGCAGGGTGACGTCGATACGCCCGATACCGAGCATGGCGGGCACGCCCACATAGGTGCCGCCCATGACGGCCAGGCCGACCACCGTGAGGATGGAGAAGATGATCAGCTGGATGCGGACGAAACGGCTGAGCGTCACGGGCCCTCGCCCCCTTGCGGCTGCCCGGGCAGCGGCACCGTCAGCCCGGGGATGGCGGGCAGGCCGGGGATCGGCGGCAGCCCGGGAATGGTCGGTTGCGGCTGGTCGCCGGGCGCCGGCGCGCCGGGGGGCGGCGCCAGCGGTGTCGTCAGCGGGTTGCCCTGTTCGCCGGCGGGTCCGGCCACCTGGCCGAGTGCGACCTCCACGCCGCCGAACATGCCGCCGAGCCCGGTTCCGGTGAGGAAGTTCGAGTCCAGCCGTTTGCCGGTCATATCGATCGTCATGAACAGGTTCAGGTAGTCGCCCTTGATCGCGTTGTCGAGATTCGTCAACGGGAACGGGAACGAGGCGAGGATTTTCAGCGATTCGGTGAGGTCGCCGCCCGTATCGGCCAGCGTCTGCAGGACCGGGGCGAGATTGGCCAGGTTCGCTTTCAGATCGTCGCCGCTGTTGGCGATCAACCGGTTCACCACATCGCTGAGTTCACCGAGCTTGGTGATGGTGGTGGTGATGTTCTGCCGGCGATCGGCCAGCACGGTCAGCGCGGGATGGATGTCCTCGATCGCCGCTTCCACCACATCGGTCTGCTCGACGAACTGGCCGGAGAGCCGGTCCAGTCCGCTGATCGCGGAGATGATGTCGTCGCGCTGGGCGTTCAGGTTTCCGATCAGGTCGTTCATCTGCGGGAGCAGATCCCGGATCTCCTCCTCGTTGCCGACGAGGGCCGTGTTGAGTTCGCGGGTGATGTTCTCCAGCTGCGAGATACCGCCGCCGTTGAGCACGACCGACAGGGAAGACAGCACCTGTTCGGTGGTCGGGAAGACACCGGCGCGCTCCAGCGGGATCACGTCGCCGTCGGCGAGCTGCCCCTCGGGTGCGATATCGACCGGCGGCGCCAGTTCCACATGGTTGCTGCCGAGCAGACTGGTCTGGCCGATCTTGGCGGTGGCGTTGGCGGGCAGCACCACATCGGGGTTGAGCGAGATCGTCACCAGCGCGTGCCAGTCCTCGACCTCGATATCGGTAACCGCCCCGACCGAGACGTCGTCGACGCGCACCGGCGAATTGCGGGTCAGCGTGGTGACGTTCGGCATCTGGATCTGCACGGTGTACGAACCTTCGCCGGTACCTTCGGTGCCCGGCATCGGCAACGAGTTGAGCCCGTCGTACTGACAGCCCGTGACCGGAAGGGCCAGTGCGAGCCCGACGGCGAGTGTGGCCGCCCGGCGCCGGATACCCGGCGCGAGCAACTTCGGCCGGATGTCCGGCGCCCGCAGCGCGAGTCGGCGCATCATCGTCCTCCTCCGGGCAGGCCGGGAATTTCGGGAAGCGGAATACCCGGGATCGCCAGCCCTGCAACACCGGCGGGAACCGTGACGGGTGCGGGCGCGGGCGCCGCGGGGGGGCCGACCTTCTGCGGATCCACCTTCCCGGGCAGATCCGGGGTGGTGTAGTCCAACTGGTCCGGGAACGCGGTGACACCGGTCGCGGGGTTGGCCATGAGGGGCACGTAGTTCATCGACAGCGAATTGATCACCGGAGCGAGGTATTCGGCGCACAGGTCGGCACTGGTATCGGATTCGGTCTGTTCCAGGGCCCGTACCGAACCGCACAGGAAGCTGATCGGATCGGCGAAGTTGTTCAGCGCGATGGCGCCGGTCAGTGTGCCCTGGGCGGGTTTGTAGATCTGGTAGAAGTTCACCAGCGCGTTCGGCCCGGAGTGCAGCGCCTGTTCCAGTTCCGGTCGTTTGTCGACCAGGATCTGGGTCACGTCGGCCAGCCGCTGGACGCCTTCGGTGAGTTCGGTTCCGCTGCCGTCCAGGAAGCGCTTCACATCGGCCAGCGCCAGATCCAGATTGTCCAGGCCGGCGCCCAGATCCTCGGAGACCCCGGCGAGGACGGATGATACGGACGCCAGCCGCCCGCCGAACTGCACGATCTGCTCGTTGCTCTTGGAGAGCACATCCACGAACTTCTGCAGATTGCGGATCGTGCCGAAGAGGTCGGTGCGTCCGTCCGACAGTGTGGTCAGGGTGGCCGACAGTTCCCGCAGGGTGGTGCGGAACGCTTCGCCGTTACCGTCGAGGTTGTCCGCAGCGGTGTCGACGAAGCGGCCGAAGGAGCCCTGGGGGTCGTCGCCGACCGGGCCGAGCGCTGTGGAGAGCTTGTGGAGTTCGGTCTTGATGTCGTCCCATTCCACCGGGACGGCGGTCCGTTCGATGGGAATCTCCGCGCCGTCGCCCAGCGTGTCCCCACCCGTGTAGGCGGGGGCGATCTGGATGAAGCGGGCGGAGACCAGCGACGGCGCGATGATCACGGCCCGCGCGTCGGCGGGCAGGTCGACGCTGCCGTCGACCGTCATGGTCACCTTCGCCTGCTCTTTACCGGGTTCGATGGAATCGATCTTGCCGATGGGCACGCCCAGCACTCGCACATCGTCACCGGGGTAGATACCCGTGGTGGAGGTGAAGTACGCGGTGATCTCGTTTTTGGTGAGCTGGTTGTACGCCAGGTAGCCGCCGGTGGCGACCAGCGCGATCACCACCACCCCGGCGACGATCCCCACCCATTTCTTCGGCAGTGCGCGAAGTGTGTCCTTGACCGTACTCATCGCGGCGGCTCCTGTGCGGACGGGCCGATCTTGGGACCGGGTTCGAGCAGATAGGCGCGCAGCGATTCGGGCACGTGCTGCGGCCAGACCAGCGCGTCCACCAGCGGATGCAGGGTTTCACTGCTGGCGTTGACGACATATGCCTGGAAGTACGGGCCGCTGCCGACCTGTTCACCCAGCGCCGCGGCGAACGGGCCGAGGCCGTCGAGCGCCGCGACGATGTTGTCCCGGTTGCGCTCCAGCAGGTCGAGCACCGAGTTGAGTTTGTCCAGTGCCGGTTTGAGCTGGGCTTCGTTGTCGTGGACGAGTCCGGACAACTGCTGGGCCAGCGAGTTGACGTAGGTGATCATCTGGCTGATCGCGGTGCGTCGCCGGTCCAGTTCGCCGAGCAACTGATTCCCGTCGACCAGGAGCGCGTTGATCGCGTCGGCCCGGTCGGCCAGGATCTTGGTGACATTCTGCGCGCGGGACAGCAGATCCGACAGCGCCTGGTCGCGGGCGTTGATGGTGCGCGACAGTGCGGTCACCCCGTCGAGCGCCGAACGCAGCGGTGCCGGAGTATCGGCGAAGGCCGCCGACAGTTCGTCCAGCGTCTGGTTCACCTTCTGCAGATCCAGATCCTGCACGGTCTGGCCGAGGTCGCCGAGCGCCTCGTTCAGCGAGTACGGCGACGTGGTGCGTGCGACCGGAATGGTTTCGGTGACCGTCAAGGTCCCGTCGCCGTCCGGGTTCACCGCCAGCGATTTCCGGCCGAGGACGGTATTGGTCTTGATCGCGGCGGAGGTCTTGTCGCCCAGTGCGATCGAATCGTCGACGCTGAACCGGACCAGTACTTGGTCGCCGTCGAGGCTCACTTCCTCGACGCGGCCGGATTTCACCCCGGCGACCTCCACATCGTCACCGGTCACGAGCCCGCCGGCATCGGCGAAATGCGCGGTGTACACGGCGCCGCCGCGGATGAACGGCAGGCGTTCGAACTGCAGCGCCGACAGCGCCACCGCGACCGCCAGCACCAATCCGACGACGCCGATGGTTACCGCGCGTGATTGCTCCTTCATTCGCTCGCGCACCTTCCGGTCGTCTGCTCACCGGGCATTTCGATCAGCAGGGGCTTACCGTCCGGGCCGTCGACCAGGAAGTTGGCCGAGCAGACATAGATGTTGAGGAACGAACCGTAGGAACCGATGCGGTTCAGCATCTTGTAGGCCCCCGGTAGTTCGTCGAGGACGTACTGCACGGTGTCCGAACCATTGTCGAGATTCGTGGCCAGCCGGCCGGTCTGGGCGATGGTCGCGGCCAGGTCGGGACGGGCTTGCACCAGGAGGTCGTTCGTCGCACGTGTGGCATCGGCAATCCGCGGTAGCGCGGCGCCGATGGGGTCGCGGTCCTCGGCGAGACCGCTGACCAGCCGGCGCAGTTCGTCGATCGTGGTGGCGAACTGGTCGCCGCGGTCGTCGAGTGTTTTCAGCACCGAGTTCAGGTTGTTGATCACGCTGCCGATCAGCGCGTCCCGGTCGGCGAGGGTTTTGGTGAACGAGCCGCTGCTGTTGAGCAGTTCGACGAGCGTGCCGCCCTGGCCTTGGAAGATCTGCAGCAGCGCGTTGGTCAGGTCGTTGACCTGTGCCGGGTCCAGTCCGCGTAGCAGTGGCTTGAAACCACCCAGCAGCATATCGAGGTCGAGGGCCGGCGCGGTCTTGTCCAGGCCGATGGTGCCGCCCTCATGCAGGGTGGTCGCCTCTCCCGGGCCTTCGAGCAGCTCCAGGTAGCGATCGCCGACCAGGTTCTCGTACCGGATCGTGGCCTTGGTGCTGGTGAGCAGCCGGTACTTGGTATCGACATCGAATTCGACGTGCGCATGGTATTCGTCGTCGACCTTCACCGACGAGACCGAGCCGACCGGCACCCCGGCGATCCGCACCTTGTCCCCGGGCAGCATGCCCGAGGCGCTGGTGAAGACGGCGTGGTAGCCGTTCTGACTGGAGAAGCGCACCTGGGAGAAGACGATCGCCAAACCGGCGAAGACCAGTGTCATCACCAGGGTGAAGATGGTGAGCTTGACTGTAGTTGCGGTGTTTTTCATGGCTTGCTCACCCCCGGGAGCCCACCGAACAGGACCTGGAACACAGAGGGAGCGTTGAGATTCAGCTTGGTGGAGGGAATGTAGGGATGCCCTTCGGAGGTATCGGTGACGACATAGTCGGCATGGCTGCCGGGTACGCGGTCGGTTGTCCCGGCGCATCGCGGTCCACCCGTGGCATTCACCTTCGGCAGGTCGTTCGGATAGGTGTAGGCCGGCGTGCCGTACATGAAACCGGTGTTCAGAGCCACGCCTTCCTGTAGGCCGCCGAAGATTGCCTCACCGATCGGCATTGCCTGGGCCGCGCCGCCGATGAGGCAGGCCAGCGCTGGCTTGTACTCGTCGAGCAGTTCTGTGGTCGGTCGCAGCAGATCCAGGGCAGTGCCGAGCTGTGCCTCGTTCTCGTGCAGGACCGCGCCGGTGGTGTCGGCGAGACCGGTGAGATTGGCCAGCAGCGCGTCGACATCCGATTCGGCTTCGGCGATGGTGCGGGTGCTCACCGTCGCATTGTCGACGGTCCGCAGCAGATCCCCGGAGACATCCGCGTACAGGTTGCCCACGGCCGCGGTGGCCTGCAGGTCGCGCTGCAGGGTCGGCATCATGGGGTTGATCTCGTGGAGCAGCGAATTGCTGTTCACCAGCAGCTGGCCGAGGGATTCACCGCGACCTTGCAGTGCGGTGCCCAGCGCGGTGAGCGTCGCGCTCAGTTTCTCCGGTTCCACCTGGGCCAGTACATCACTGAGATGCTGGAATATCGTGTTGAACTCGACGGTGACCTTATCGGTCGACAGCCGGGCACCCGGTTGCAGCGATTGCTCCTGCGGCTCCTGCGGGATCACGAAGTTGATGTACTTGGCACCGAACACCGTGGTCGACCGGATATCGACCGTGGCATTGGCGGGAACCAGACTCAGCTTGTCGGGATCCAGGGCCAGGCGCAGATCGGTACCGTCGTCGGTGGTTTCCAGCGCGGCGACCCGGCCGATCTGCACACCGCGCACTTTCACCTTGGCGTCCGGGTCCAGCACCAGACCGCTACGCGGGGCCGCCACGGTCACAGTGACACTGGGTGTGAAACCGCCGAAGAACATCGTCAAGGAGACGAACACCGCCGCCACCACGGCCAGGACCATAGCGCCGCCGGCCAGTTTGAACCCATATTTCTTCTGAAAACCGACCCACCCGTTCACCGGGCGCAGCGGCGCCGTGGGTTCGCCGGGATCCTGGACGCCGCCCGTAGCGCCGGGATTACGTCCGAGTTGATTGCTGTCCGATCGCATCATTTCAGTCATGGCGCCTATCCGGAAAGGTTGAAGTTGCCGGAGGTGCCGTAGAGGGCCAGGGAGATCAGCAGGGTCACCGAGACCACCGCGATCAGCGAGGTACGCACCGCATTACCCACGGCGATACCGACCCCTACCGGGCCGCCCTTCGCCGTGAAGCCGTAATACGTATGGATCATCATCACCGCCAACGCCATGACAATGGCCTGAACGAACGACCACAGAATGTCGCTCGGGATGAGGAAGGTGGAGAAGTAGTGGTCGTACACGCCGGCCGACTGCCCGTAGATGACGACGGTGGCGAACCGGCTGGCGATGAAGGAGGCGATCACGGCCAGCGAATACAGCGGCACGATCGCGATCATCCCGGCGAGCACCCGAGTTCCCACCAGGTACGGCATCGGCCGGATCGCCATGGATTCGAGCGCATCGATCTCCTCGGCGACCCGCATCGCGCCCAGCTGCGCGGTGGAACCCGCGCCGATGGTCGCGGCGAGGCCGATTCCGGAGATGACCGGGGCCGCGATCCGGACATTGAGGAATGCGGCGAAGAAGCCGGTCAGCGCCTCGACGCCGATATTGCCGAGAGAGCTGTAGCCCTGGACGGCGATGGTGGCGCCGGAGAACAGGGTCAAGAAGCCGACGATCACCACGGTGCCGCCGATAACCGCCAGGGCACCCGTACCCATGCTGATCTCGGCGATGAGGCGGACGGTCTCGGTGCGATAGTGCACCAGCGCGCGCGGCATGGAGCCGATCGCGCGGCCGTAGAACACGGCCTGTTTGCCGAGATCGTCGAACGAATTCGAGAACCTGCGGACGCGCCGCACCACCCTGGGGAAGCGGGATTGGATGATCACCGAGGCCGACATCGCGTCACCGCACCGAGAACTTGAGACCGACCGCCGTAACGACGACGTTCACCACGAACAGCGCCATGAAGGCGAAAACCACTGTCTGGTTCACCGCGTCACCGACACTCTTGGGACCACCTTTGACATTCAAACCCAGGTAGCAGGCCACCAATCCGGCGATCAGACCGAAAAGGCCGGCCTTGACTTCGGAAATGATCAGCTCCGGAAGATTTGTCAGCAGCGTGATGCCGTTGACGAATGCCCCCGGATTCACGTCCTGCAGAAATACCGAGAAAAGGAAGCCGCCGACGATACCGATGGTGCAGACCAGGCTGTTCAGCATCAGGGCGACGAACATCGAGGCCAGCACCCGGGGTACCACCAGCCGGTGGATGGGATCGATACCGAGCACCTTCATGGCGTCGATTTCTTCCCGGATGGTGCGGGCGCCGAGATCCGCGCAGATGGCGGTGGCGCCGGCGCCGGCGACGATGAGCACCGTGACGATCGGCCCGACCTGGGTCACCGCGCCGAAGGCCGCACCGGCACCACTGAGGTCCGCGGCGCCGATTTCGCGCAGCAGAATATTCAGGACGAATACGACGAGCACGGTGAACGGTATGGCGACCAGAACGGTCGGCAAGATCGATACCCGCGCCACGAACCACGATTGGTCGATGAATTCGCGCAGTTGGAAAGGTCGCCGCAGACTCGCCCGGGCCACCGCCGCGGTGAGTTCGAAGAATCCGCCGACGGCCCGCAATGGCACGGCAAGGACGTCGTTCACTGTGGATCCTCCTTGCCTGACTGGTCCCGCTGGCGGCCGATGGGGTTGCACCCCGGGACTCGCCCCGCTAAGTAGAACACGTTCATTTCCTATTTGGGGCCATTTTGAGGCTTGTGAACTGTTGACTCGTAACAATCCCAGACAGCGAGACTGCAACACGTTTCATACGCCTTGGGCATCATTGTGTGAGGCCGGGCACAGTACGACGACCCATTGTTTACCAATGACTGGACGGTTGTACAACTCTTACCGGCCGGGTCGCGCGAAGAAATCGCGTATCCCGGCCCGGCAGAATCTGCTCAACCGAGTTCGTGCAGCGCCGTTGCAGAGAAGGTACGGCCTTCGTCGCGTCCGGCGAAGTAACCGGTCAGCGTGGTGGCCAGATCGTCATCAGACCATTGCGCACCCGTCGCATCGAAACGCTGCTCGACCTCCGGCGCCGCCATCAACGCGACCATCGGTCCGTAGACCACGAAAACCTGCCCGTTCACCCGGTCGGCAGCCGGGGAGGCGAGGTAGGCCACCAGGCGCGCCACATGGTCGGGCGACAGCGGATCCACCTCGTCCTCGGGCGCAGCGCTGAAGACCTGTTCGGTCATAGCGGTACGCGCGCGCGGGCAGATCGCGTTCGCACGGACACCCACCCGCTCCAGGGCCCGGGAAGCCGACAAGGTCAGTGCGGTGATTCCGGCCTTGGCCGCCGCGTAGTTGGCCTGCCCCGCAGGCCCGAGGAGACCCGCCTCGGAAGAGGTGTTGACGATCCGGCCGTACACCGGGGCGCCGGCTTCCTTCGACCGCGCGCGCCAGTAGGAACCCGCATTGCGGGTCAGCAGGAAATGCCCGCGCAGATGTACCGACAGGACCGCGTCCCAGTCCTCGTCGGACAGGTTGAACAGCATCTTGTCGCGGGTGATGCCCGCGTTGTTGACCACGATGTCCAGGCCGCCGAAGGACTCGTCGGCGGCGGTGATCAACGCGTCGGCGGTGGACCGCTCGGCGACACTGCCCGCGACGAACTCCGCTTTGGCACCGAGGGCCCGGATCTGCTCCAGCGTCTCGGTTACGGCGTCGGACTCGGCGAGGTCGTTGACCACCACCGAGGCCCCGGCTCCGGCCAGAGCGAGCGCTTCGGCCTTACCCAGGCCCGCACCCGCTCCGGTCACGATCGCAACTCGCCCGGCAAGGCTGGTATCTGTATCGCTCACCGGGCCGACTCTAGAACGTGTTCTTATTCACGGCAAGAGCAGATTCACAGCAAACGCAAAGCCGCTTTCGGACATTGCGCAACCGCGTCCGCGACTGCCGTCTCCTGATCGGGCGCCACCTCGCCCTCGGCGACGTGCAGCATGTCCTCGTCATCGAGTTCAAACACGTCGGGAGCGATTCCCGCGCAGATTCCGTTTGCTTCGCACTGATCGAAGTCAACGCTGACCTTCATCGAAACTCCTTTTCCCGCCCGATGGCGCAAGCCTAACAAGCGAGGTTCGCGCGGGCGGGCTACATGGGCTGATTACCTTTCAATACTGGAACATGTTTCAGCGCATATGCAATGATCGGAGCCAGGTATCGGAGATCCATTCCGCGCTCCACGAGGCCGAGCGCGGCACGATCCCACGTCCAGGCACATCTCCAACCCGCAGAACGAAGGCTCGAGGTACCGCCATGCGCATTGCGTATACCCCGGAACACGACCAGCTACGCGCCGAGTTGCGCGATTACTTCGCGCGTCTGATCACCCCGGAACGGCGGGCTGCTCTCAGCGCGCAGACCGGCGAATACGGCGAAGGAAATGTGTACCGTGAGGTCGTCGCCGAGATGGGCCGCGACGGCTGGCTCGCACTGGGCTGGCCCGAGGAGTACGGCGGCCAGAACCGGCCCATGCTGGACCAGCTGATCTTCACCGACGAGGCCGCCATCGCCGGCGCCCCGGTGCCGTTCCTGACCATCAACTCGGTCGCGCCGACGATCATGCACTACGGCAGCGAGGAGCAGAAGAAATTCTTCCTCCCCAAGATCGCCGCCGGTGAACTGCACTTCGCCATCGGCTACTCCGAGCCCGGCGCCGGTACCGATCTGGCCTCGCTGCGCACCACCGCCGTCCGCGACGGCGACGATTACGTGATCAACGGCCAGAAGATGTGGACCAGCCTCATCGCCTACGCCGACTACGTCTGGCTGGCCGTGCGCACCGACCCCGCCGCCAAGAAACACAAGGGCATCAGCATGCTGATCGTGCCCACCACCGCCGAAGGTTTCTCCTGGACCCCGGTGCACACCATGGCCGGCCCCGATACCAGCGCCACCTACTACCAGGATGTGCGCGTCCCGGTGACCTCCCTGGTCGGCCCGGAGAACGGCGGCTGGCCGCTGGTCACCAACCAGCTCAACCACGAGCGGGTCGCGCTGACCTCCGCCGCCGCCCTGCAGCTGGCCGTGGCGCAGACGACAGCATGGGCGAAGGAGACGAAGGCCGCCGACGGGTCACGGGTGTTCGACCGCGAATGGGTTCAGCTGAACCTGGCCCGCGTGCACGCCAAGGTCGAATACCTCAAGCTCATGAACTGGGAGATCGCCAGCCGGGCCGATGCCGGCGGCGACGCCGCACCCCGGCCGTGGGACGCCTCGGCGTGCAAGGTGTACGGCACCGAACTGTCCACCGAGGCCTACCGGCTGCTCATGGAGGTGCTCGGGCCGCAGGCGGCGCTGCGCCAGGACTCCCCCGGTTCGGTACTGCGCGGACGGTTGGAGCGGATGCACCGCTCCGCACTGATCCTCACCTTCGGTGGCGGAACCAACGAGGTACAGCGCGACATCATCGCCATGACCGCGCTGAAGCAGCCCGCCTCCGCCCGCTGACCTCCTCGCCCGATTCCAGAAGTAGGTAGTTCACCATGGATTTCACTCCCACCGAAGCCCAGCTGGACCTGGCCCGGCTCACCGGCGAGGTCTGCGAGAAACTGGTCACCGCCGACCGGCTGCGCGAACTGGACGGCGGCACCGCCAAATTCGACGAACCGCTGTGGAAATCGCTCGCCGAGACCGGGGTGCTGGCGGCCGCGCTGCCCGAGGAAATCGGCGGTAGCGGTTTCGGCACGCTGGAACAGACCGCGATCCTGCGCGAACTCGGAAAGTCCGTGGCGGCCGTCCCCTATCTGTGGTCGATCGCGCTCGGCGCGGGCGCGCTGGCCCGGTTCGGTTCCGCACCTCAGCGCGAACTCGCCGCCGCGGCCGCCGCCGGTACGTCGATTCTCACCGTCGCCGTGGCCGAGGAGCACAACTGGGATCCGGCCCGGCCCACCACCACTGCCGCCGAATCCGACGGTAACTGGCAGGTGACCGGCGTGAAAACCACCGTCCCCGTCGCCGACCGCGCCGCCCGCATCCTGGTGCCTGCCTCGGTGTCGGGTCAGCCGGCCGTTTTCCTGGTCGATCCGGCGCATGAATCCGTCACCGTGACCGCGCAGCAGGTCACCGACCGCAGTGCGGAATCGCTGGTCGAATTCGCCGGCGCCCCCGCCGAACTGCTCGGCACCGTGGCCGACGGCGCACAGATCCTGGCCTGGCTACTCGACCGCGCCTGGCTCGGCCTGGCCGCGCAGCAGCTGGGCACCCTGGAACGCTCGCTCGAGCTGGTCGCCGGTTACGGCCGCGAACGTGAACAGTTCGGCCGCGCCGTCGGCAGCTTCCAGGCCGTGGCCCAGCGCCTCTCCGACGCCTACATCAGCGTCCAGGGCCTGCGCCTCACCACCACCCAGGCCGCCTGGCAGCTCAGCGAAGACCTCGACGCCACCGGCGCCATCCACACCGCGAAGTTCTGGGCCGCCGAAGCCGGCCACCAGGTGGCGCACACGCTGGTCCATGTACACGGTGGGGTCGGGATCGACCGCGACCACATCGTGCACAACTACTTCACCGCAGCCAAACACAACGAATTCGCCCTCGGCGGAGCAACCAGCCACCTGCTCCCCCTGGCCGAGTTCGTTCCCGAAACCGCCTAGGGTCCGCGCGCTGGTCGGCGGAGTTTCCGCTGACCAGCCCGGAGGGAGCATGCCGACGGTCGCACAGTTCGACGGAGTGCTCGGTGTTCAGCGAAGGCGCGACCCCGTCCTCGCGAATGTGGCGCCCACACAACGGTGCCGGCCGGCGCCGAACGGGCTCCAGGTGGAGGGGCGCGGAAAAGGAGTAGTCGCTTCCTGTCCGGGTACAGATGCGGACCAGCGGTGGAACGTCGTAGCGGCGCAACCGGAAACCGCGGCCCGCGCCGGTTCACCGTTCCTCTGGATATGGCGACAAGGCGATCGGATCGCACCGATCAGTGGAAACGGACCTCGGGGTGGGCCGGATCCGGTGCATCGAGGAGCGGCTGCGGGATGCCGCGCAGGTGGAGGTCGACGAAGGCGGTGACGTATCGCCGGGTCAGATCCATCGCGCGGTTGCCGTCGATTGTCGTGTCCGGGACCTGGTAACCGAGTGCCGCGGCGATCGGCGCGTAGTCGGTGAAGGACGAATGTGACGTGCCGTCGACCGTCACCCAGCGTTTCCAACCGTGGAACGCATCGTAGGCGGTACCCCATCGGGCACCGGACTTTCCGTCGGGTGCGTGGCCCGGTGCGCCCATCATCAGGAACGGCCGGTCGACAGCGCGGCCGTAGGGCGCGGCGGGGAACGTTCCGTCCAGGTTGAATCCGGCGCTGATCCTGCCGTCCTCGGCGAGTGCGTACGGCGCGGTGAACCCACCCGCGGAATGACCGCCCATGGCTATCCGGGACAGATCGATCGGCAGGCGGCCGGTCAGTTCGTCGAGGACGAAGGACACGTCCTGTGCACGGCTACGCGCGACCGAAACGGCGTCCAGACGCCCCACGCACGCCTCGCATTCGGTGATGCGGCCATCCGGGAAGGTCACGGCGGAGGCCTCATATGTGTGGTCGATACCGAGCACGAGATAGCCGCGAGCGGCCAGTTCCTCGGCGAGGCCGGTGAGCGATGCCCGCGGCATGGTGAAGCCGGGCGAAAGCACGACCGTGGGCAGCGGGTGTCCCCACCGCGGCGCGTCCACATAGGCGTGCGTTCGTATCTTGCTGAGCGAGTCCGGTGCGAAGCCCGCCAATCCCAGCGAAGCGAGGATCAGCGCCGATTCCTCCGGTGTGGCATAGGGGTCCGGCCGGCCGATAGGTGCCAGTGCGGGATACCAGGCGGAGACCATCAATTCGCGGTCGCGATCCGGCATCCACGGGTCGGGCCGATCGTCGACGAGGTGGAACTCCTGAACACCGACCGGGAATGGGCCGGTCGGGGGCGGCAGCGCCACACCGAGATCGGACCCCGAGGTGATGGGCGCGGCCGTCGCGGGTGCGGTGGCCGCCGCCCCCAGCGCTACCGCGAGAATCGCTGCGAAGGCGAGGAAACGAGTGATACCCACGGACTCACTTTCGATCGGGACGATCACGTCCCGCCGAGTTTCGCAGACGGTTGTACTGACTGCATCAGGTGAATCCCCCAAATCTCGCCCCGGGGCCGATGAATCGGACAGCGAGCCGCAGAACATCGCGCCGATCGAACTCCGTCCTCTTGCGGCGCGGAACTCGCACCGCGCGACGTCGCGTCGCAACCAGCACGAGCGGCCCGGCTGTGCCCCGGACAGCCGGCCCTTCGCTCGAGTCCCGGGCCGACGCCACGAGGGAGGCAGAAGCGCTGCCGGCCGGCGATCTTGGTGGCGCGTAAGTCACCGCGACGCCATGAGGGTGGCAGGAACGGTTGCCTCCGCCCGCGCCCAGGGGTGACACTCCGGAACAGGCGGTTGGCGGACCCGGTGATCACCTCCAGGGCGTCCGGCAATCCTTTACGCCTGTGCTGCCAGCAGCTCCTCGGTGAGCTGGGAAAGGCGTTCGGCTGCCCCCGGATCGAGGGTGGGCAGCGACAGATCCAGGGAGCGGCCGCGATCGATTGCGCGGAGCGGCACCGCGGCCGGAGTATCGATGAAATCGTGGATCGGGTGAATCGCGGTGCGTACGGGCCGGGCGGCGAGCGCGGCGAGCGTTCTGATGACTGTCCTGGCGACCGGATTCAGTGGTGAGAGGTCGCCGCTGCGAGTGAATCCGGGGTGGTAGAGGACGTACCCGACCTTCCCGCCGCATTGTCCGGCGAACGAAACTCCCAACAGGTCGTTCGCCCGCCCGGCCTGCAACTGGGCGCGGACCACGCTGTAGTCCTGCGCGAGATGCGGATCTTCCCAGTTCACCGCCCCTTTCCGGACACCGACTCCGGCGATGTTCACGATCACCGGCTGTGCACTGCGCTCGAGCAGCGGAACCAACCCGTACGAGAGCAGATACCGGCTGAGGTAGTAGAGGGCGAAGGTGCGCTCGAATCCCTCCTCGGTCTGGATGCGCTGAGGTGAGGTGCGGTTCGCAAACAGCAGCAGCGCATCGACTACCTCGTACTCCGACGTTATTTCGGCGACGACTTTTCGCGTCGTCGCTACAGAACTCAGGTCGGCCCGCAGGAAACGCGCACGGTCCGAATCGGGTCCGGCGGCAGCCAGCAACGAATCACCCTTGGCCGGATTGCTGCCGATCGCCACGACCCGATCACCCCGGGCAAGCCGCTCCAGCGCGAACGCGCGCCCCATACCATCGGTACCACCACTGACAACAACGGTTTTCGTCATCGCACCTCCATCGGTCCACCTGTCGATCCCCATCCTCGACAACGGTTACCGACCCCGGAAGAAGGCACTTCTATGTTCCCCACCCCAGCGCAGGCCCCCTCCTTCGCCACGGCGGAACTCCCCGCGACCGTCCCCAGCGCCGACTATCAGGCCTGCCCGGTCACCGATATCGTCCGACTCCTCGGCGACAAATGGACCCTGCTGGTGATCGCCCGACTGGCCCGCCGCCCTTACCACTACAACGAACTACACCGTTCGATCGAGGACATCAGCCGCCGCATGCTGACCCGAACCCTGCGCACCCTCGAAGCCGACGGCCTCGTCGACCGGACGGCCTACCCGACCGTCCCACCAACGGTCCGATACAGCCTCACGCCCCTGGGCGAAACCCTCCTCGATCCCCTCTCGGCCATCGCCGGTTGGGCAGTGGATCATGCAGGCGATATCGCTGCCGCCAGACTGGCCCACACCGGAGCGGCCGCGCGGTGATACTGAACAGCAAAGGACAGGTCACGATCCCCTCGGCGCTACGCACCAAATTCAACCTTCACGAAGGAGACGACGTGGAGGTGATCGAGGTCGATGGCACACTTCGGATCGTCCGCAGCGATAACGCCCCCACCCGCGGCCGGCGCCTGGTCGATCGAATACGTGGCACCGCCGACAGCAAAGAGGTCGAAGGTATGAGTACCGACGAGATCATGGAATTGCTTCGCGGCGACCGACCTGAGCGATGAACCGCTGTCCGAGTTCCTGCCACACCGATTCGAAACCTGGAGTTACTGCTCGAACCTCGTCAGCTGCTCGGTGATTTTCGGCAGATCGAGCTGGCCTTGGGCAACGGCCAAGACGAACTGTTCGGCTTCGTCCACATCGAAGTTCCTGTCCAGCGGATGCCCGTTCATATGCAGGAACACCCATGTCGCGTACCAAGCCAGCCGCTTGTTCCCATCGATCATCGCGTGGTTCCGCGCAATCGACTCCATCAGTGCAGCGGCCTTCTGCCATAGATCCGGGTAGGCATCCTGGCCGAAAACGCTCGCTTGCGGACGCGCCAGCGCCGACTCCAACAGCCCATAGTCGCGTACCTCCGGTGTCCCGAGACGGTCGGCGAGATTCATCAACTCGACAAGCGTGAGGTACTTGATCAAGCGAGCCTCCGGTTCAGCTCTTCACTGGCCGCCAGCACATGATCTGCAGCCTCGTTGAACAAGCGCGAATGCTCGTTTATCGCGGTGATCACTGCGTCGTGCGCGAACTGTTGCATGCTCCTGCCCTCCCGCTCGGCCCGCTCTCGTAGGGCTTCCAGTTCCTCGTCGCTGAACCTGACATTCAAACCGGCCATACCGGACGGTACCACGTGGTACCACCAGATGCCACGACTGGTCGCGGCAGAAACACGCAGGTAGCGACCCGACAAGATGGCGACACCATCGAGTTCGCCGCCCGAGCACAAGACGAGGGGCTGCCGCATCCATGCGGCAACCCCTCGAGTCGTCCGAACTACGACGAACTACCCGCCTGGGAATGCTCGTCGGCGTCGCGTTCCTCGGTATACGCCTTCGCCCACTTGTAGTCGGGCTTACCGGCCGGGGACCGCTTGATCTCATCGACGAACCACAGGCTGCGGGGCATCTTGTAGGAGGAGATCTCCTGGGTCAGCACCGGACGCAGCTCCTCGAGGGTGGGTCGCTTGTCGCTGCGGCACTGCACCACGGCCGCCACCCGCTGGCCCCAGCGTTCGTCGGGAACACCGACCACCAGTACATCGAAGATCTCGGGGTGGCATTTCAGCGCGCCCTCGACCTCTTCGGGGTAGATCTTCTCGCCGCCGCTGTTGATGCTCACCGAGCCGCGGCCCAGCATCGTGACGCTGCCGTCTTCCTCGACCCGTGCGTAGTCGCCGGGAATCGAGTACCGGACGCCGTTGAACTCCTTGAACGTCGCCGCGGTCTTCACCGGGTCGTTGTAGTAGCCGACCGGGATATGCCCCTTACGGGCCAGCAGGCCGACCTGCCCGGAGCCGGGCGCCACCGGGTTGCCGTCGTCGTCGATCACGGCGGTGGAAGCGTCGATCTTCACACGCGGCCCACCGGTGTGGGTGGCGCCCTTGGCAGCGATGGAGATACCGCCGAACCCGGTCTCCGACGAGCCGATCGAATCGGTGATGACCGTATTCGGGAGCAGCTCGATATACCGGTCCTTGAGCGACGGGGAGAACAGCGCCGCGCTGCTGGCCATGGCCCACAGATTGGTGTGCTGGTAGGGCTCACCCTTCTCCGGATGGCCGGTCTCGAGCGCGTCCAGCATCGGCCGGGCCATGGCATCGCCGGTGATGAAGATCATGTTGATGCCGTGCGCGTCGACGGCCTGCCAGACGGTGTGCGCGTCGAACTCCGGGATCATGATGGTCTTGCCGCCGTCGAACAGACCGTGGAAGACGGCGGTCTGCGAACCACCGTGGATCAGCGGCGGGATCGGGTATCGCACCATCTGGCCGCCGGCCGCGCCGTTCTTGGCCTGCTGCCATTCGTCCTGCACGTATTCGCCGGTCATGAAGTTGATGCCGCCACCGAGCACGCGCCACCAGTCCTCGTGGCGCCACATGACGCCCTTCGGCATCCCGGTGGTGCCGCCGGTGTAGAGCATGAAGGTATCGTCGTTGGAGCGGTCGCCGAAATCGCGTTCGCCGGATGATTCCGCCAGGGCCGCTTCGTAATCCACCGAACCTTCGGCGGTGGCGGCGCCGGTGCCGTCGTCGACCACGAGCACGGTCTTCAACTGCTGCACCTTCGACCGGACATTGGTCACCTTGTCGGTGTAGCGGCGCTCGTGGATCAGCGCCACCATGTCCGAATTTTCGAAGATGTACTGCAACTCGTTCTCGACGTAGCGGAAGTTGACGTTGACCATCACTGCCCGCGCTTTGAAGACCGCCAGCATCGACTCGACGGCTTCGATGGTGTTGCGCGAGTAGATGCCGACCTTGTCGCCCGGCTGAACACCGTGTTCCAGCAGGTAGTGCGCCAGTCGGTTGGCACGGTCCTCCAGTTGGGCAAAGGTCTCCGAGCGGTGGTCGTCAGCCAGCGCAACCCGGTCCGGCACGAGATCGATTGTGTGTTCGACGAGGTCGGCTATGTTGTACGTCACAAGGTCAAAAATAGAACGTGTTACTGTTTCTTGCAAGGTCCGAGTAACAGGAGAAACAACGATGCCTCAATGCCTCGTCGAGAAGCGCGGCCACGTCCTCATCGTCACCATGAACCGCCCCGAGGCCCGTAACGCACTCTCGGGCGAAATGATGGCGATCATGCGCGACGCCTGGGATCAGGTGGACAACGATCCGGAGATCCGGGTCGCGATCCTGACCGGCGCCGGCGGCGCGTTCTGCGCGGGCGCCGACCTCAAGGGTATGACCCAGCAGCATCCCGGGGACTCGTTTGCCGGAGGCGGCTGGGATCTGTCCAAGATCGAGGCACTACTCAAGGGCCGCCGCCTCACGAAACCGCTCATCGCGGCTGTCGAGGGGGCTGCCATCGCCGGCGGTACCGAGATCCTGCAGGGCACCGATATCCGGGTCGCCGGTGAGAGCGCCAAGTTCGGCGTCTCCGAGGCGCGCTGGGGCCTGTTCCCGCTGGGCGGCTCCGCGGTCCGGCTGGTCCGTCAGGTCCCCTACACCGTCGCCGCCGATATTCTGCTCACCGGCCGGCATCTCAGCGCCGCGGAGGCCAAGGAGATCGGCCTCGTGGGCCATGTGGTGCCGGACGGCCAGGCGCTGGACAAGGCCCTCGAACTGGCCGACCTGATCGCCGCCAACGGACCGCTCGCGGTGCAGGCGATCCTGCAGACCATCCGCGATACCGAATGCATGCCCGAGGAGGAAGCGTTCCAGATCGACGCCAAGCTCGGTATGGCGGTCTTCCAGTCCGCGGACGCAAAGGAAGGCCCGAAGGCCTTCAAGGAGAAGCGCAAGCCCACCTTCAGCGGCAAGTGAGCTTCCAGGTTCACGCATAGCCACCGCCCTGTGCGGCTTCATGGCGGCGACCGCGTCAGCGTCCTGCTGGACGCCCTGGCCGTATCGGCGGGCGAGTTAGTCGAGTGAGCCGGGCGCCTCGAGCACCTGGTCCACCTGGGCCTGGCGGGATCGCGCAACCCTCCAGGTCGCAGAGCCCGCGGGGCTCCGCCCAAAACCAGCGAGGCTCCACAGGACCGAACCCGGAAAGGTGGTCCACGCAGACTGTGGTGCCGTGGTTGCGCGGGCCCGGAGGCACAGTCGCCGATTATGGACCCGGTAATACTTCTTCAGCCGGATCCTTTGTCGCCGCAGAGCCGAGACAGCAGAAATGTCCCGGTCGACAGCTGTCGACCGGGACATTCGCATAACGATGCGCTGTTATTCGGCGCCGGGGTAGTTCATGTAGAACGGCTCCCACTGGTGCCCGTCCGGATCCAGGAAGGTGCGGCCGTGCATCCCGACCTGCGCTTCCTGCGCCTGCTTATCGGTGTTGACCTCTTCGGTACCACCGGCGGCGACGGCCGCATCGGTGAGCCGGTCCACCTCGTCGGCGCTGCCGAGCGATAGTGCGTAAGCGGCTCCGGTGGCGGCCTTGGTGTCGGCGATCGGGCGCTTGCTGAACACCCCGAAGTGGTCGTGGGTGAGCAGCATCAGGCAGATATTGTCGTCGACCACGATGCAGGCGGCGTTCTCGTCGGTGAAATCGTCGTTCACCTTCCAGCCCAGCGATTCGTAGAAATTCTTGGAACGTGCCAGGTCGGTGACGGGCAGGTTCACGAAAATCATCTTGCTGCTCATGGTTTCGGTCCTCTCGAAGCGGTGGTCTGATCTCTGGCCGGCTTGTGGGTAGAGACGGCGGCCGCTTCGGAAACTCATCGGCGGCACCAAAAATCTATCCGCGGCGGCGGAAGTCCCAGATCGACGCCACAATCAACCCTTCATGGGTACTATAAAATGACAGTAGGTCTATCTACTTACTATTTATCGGAGGTTCGATGGCGAAGCGGGAGATTGCTCCGACTCGTGCGGCGACGGATGCGCTAGTGGTTCTCGGGACGCACATCCGGCTGGCCCGGCACGCGAACAACTGGACCGCAGCCGACCTCGCGGCGCGTATCGGCGTCGGACCCCGGACCGTCACCGCCATCGAGAAAGGCAGCCCCGGCACCGCCATCGGGACGGTTTTCAGCGCGGCGTCCGTCGTTGGAGTTTCGCTCTTCGGGGCAACCGATGATGAGCTGACCCGATTGCGTCGGCGGGGCGAGGAACGCGTCGCGCTGATCCCGGCCAGGGAATACCGGCCGCGAATGACAGGAGACGACGATGGCCTCGACTTCTGACCCGCATCGTGACGCCTACGTCTGGGTGTGGCTCCCGGGCCACACCGATCCGGTGGTCGCCGGCCGTGTGCAGCGTGACGGCAGCCGGTACCGCTTCGGATACGGGCGCAGCTACCTGAACCGGCAGGACGCCATCAGCCTGTACCCGCCCGAACTACCGTTGGTCAGCGGCTGGCAGGCACCGATCGGCAATATGCCGATAGCCTCCGTGCTCCGCGACAGTGGACCCGATTCGTGGGGCCAGCGAGTGATCCTGGAAAGGCTGCACGGCTATCGGGGCAGGGATGCCGACCCGGGCGAGCCGGACCAGATCACGTACTTCCTCGAATCCGGCTCCGACCGAATAGGCGGACTCGACTTCCAGGCGAGCCCGTCCACCTATGTCCCGCGCGGCACCACGGCCACGATCGATGAACTACATGCCGCCGCCGACGCGATACAGGAGGACCGGCCTATCGGGGAGGAGCTCGGGGCGGCGCTGGTGCGCGGGACCTCCATCGGCGGTGCACGGCCCAAAGCGCTGATCGATATCGACGGCGTCCCCGGCATTGCCAAATTCTCCTCGACGTCGGACCACTACCCTGTGGTAAATGCCGAAGCGCTGGCCTTCGAACTGGCTCGCCGGGTCGGCATCGACGCGCCGCGGTCGTTCGTCACTTCATCACTGGGCAAAGACGTGCTCGTGGTCGAACGGTTCGATCGTGGCCCCGAAGGCGAACGGCGCATCGTGGTCTCGGCGCTGACCATGCTGGGTCTCGACGAGATGGAAGCGCGATACGCCACCTACCCCGACCTGTTGGACGTGTTGCGCCGCGACGGCGCCGATCCGGATATCGGCCGAAAGCTTTTCGAACGCATAGTGTTCAACGTCGCCATCGGCAACAATGACGACCACGCACGCAACCACGCCGCGTTCTGGACCGGGCACGCCCTCGACCTCACCCCAGCCTACGATCTGTGCCCGCAACCGCGTTCTGGTGAGACTTCGGCGCAGGCCATGGCAGTCGGGCGGGATGGTCGGCGCGACAGTTCCTTCGCCGCGTGCCTGGAATGTTGCGCGGTCTATGGACTGTCCAAGGGCGAGGCCCGCACCATAATCGACAATCAGATCCACATCATCGAACGGGACTTCGCCGAGGTCGCCGACCTTGCCCGGCTGACGCGCGGCCAGCGGAACAGCCTGTGGCGCAGGCAGATACTCAATCCATTCGCCGGCTACGGCTACCGGTAGAGGCACGCCGACGCCGGTCGGCGTCGTCTCGGAGAGTTCGGTGAGGACGGCTTTTCCTTGCCCTTCCCACGGCACCTTGTCGGCTTCGACCTCAGCGGCGCCGCCTCCTCGGCGGGCGTCGATCTTCGAAAGAAGGGAAGACCGCGCTGTCCGCGTCCATAGGGGTGGACGCGGACACGGTGCGGGTGGTCCCCGGCACGTGATCCGCTCGGGAGAAGCAGCTCAGGCCCGGACGACCGGGCGCACCGCGACCGGAAGCGCGAGACCGGCAGTTTCGCGGCACAAACCCGCCGAACCGGGATACCGGCGGACAGCGCCTCGACGGATGTCGCACATGTGGCGGTTGTGCCTGCCGGGACTGCAGTGGCGCACCTGTGAACAGGCTTTTTCATCCTCTGTTCACGTGTCGGTGTGCTGTGCCACAGTGGCACCATGAGCGAGCAGACCGGCACGATCGACGCCGACGTACTGAGATCCTTCGAATCACATCGGCGTGAGCTCTGCGCCTACGCCTACCGCATGCTGGGTTCGTCCTTCGAGGCCGAGGACGCCGTCCAGGACGCCTTCACCCGCGCCTGGAAGTCCTACGACTCGTTCGAGGGCCGGTCCAGCCTGCGTTCCTGGCTGTACAAGATCACCACCAATATCTGCCTGGATATGCTCGACGGTCCGCAGCGCCGGGCCAGGCCGATGGATCTGTCCAGCCCCGGCACCCCTGATCATCCGCTCGGTCCGCCCAAACCCGATTACGTCTGGGTCGAACCCATCCCGAACTCGCTCGCCTTCGGGTCCGATCCGGCCGATCATGCCAGCGCCAAGGACAGCCTGCGCCTCGCCTTCGTCGCGGCCTGCCAGCACCTGCCCGCCACCCAGCGCGCCATCCTGATCATGCGCGAGGTCCTGCGTTTCTCGGCCAACGAAACCGCCGAGGCACTCACCATGAGCACCGCGTCGGTGAACAGTGCCCTGCAGCGCGCCCGCGCCACCATGAGCAAGGTCAAACCGGCCGAAACCGACAGCTACGACGAAACCGATACCGACCAGCGCAAACTGATCAACGATTTCGTCGCCGCCTTCGAGTCCTACGATATGGACGCGCTCACCGCGCTGCTGAAAACCGATGTGGCGCTGTCCATGCCGCCTTTCGATCTTTGGGTCTCCGGCCCGGAGAACGTGGCCGCCTTCATGCTCGGCACGGGCGCGGCCTGCCGCAATTCCCGGCTGGTCCCCCTGGGCGGCGCCAACGGCCACCCGGCTTTCGGCCATTACAAGCCGAGCGGCGAACCCGGCCGCTGGGTGCCGTGGTCGGTGACAGTGCTGGAAATGCAGGACGGCGTGATCGCGGGCCTGAACTTCTTCCTCGATACCGAACGGCTTTTCCCGCTGTTCGACCTGCCGCCGGAATGGACGGAGGAACCGACAAGCGAACCGGCGTGAGAATGCTGAGGTCGGAGGTATCGACCGTCGGCCTCAGCATAGCGACACCACGATGCAATCATTGCTAGCATTGATTGCATGGCAACGATCACTATCCGCGACCTCGACAGCGACGTCAAGGAACGGCTGCGCCGACGTGCAGCCGCACACGGGCGCAGCATGGAAGCAGAAGCCCGGGACATACTCGCCGCGGCAGTGCGTCCGAAACGGCTATTGCACGAGCTCTACGAACGCAGCCGGCCCTACGCCGCCGAGTTGGACATCCCGGATCAGCCCGAGGCCGGGTCGGTACAGCTGTGATCATCGCCGATACGAACGTGGTGTCCGAGCTCTTCAAACCCACTCCCGACGACCAAGTACTCACCTGGCTTGGGGAATCGGACGACGTCACGATCAGCACAGTGACCATCGGCGAGATCTGGGCAGGCATCGAGAATCTACCGGAAGGGGCGCGTAAGGCGGGCCTGGCCACATTGGCGACGGAACTGTTCGACGAATTCGGCGACGAGGTCGAAGCCTACGATTCCCGTGCGGCTCGTATCTACGGTCGAATTGTCGCCGAACGTCGTCGCCGAGGCCGGCCGATCGGATACGCGGATGCACAGATCGCCGCGATCTGCCTCGCCAACGACTGCCCGGTAGCGACCCGGAACGTCAAGGACTTCACCGATCTGGGCCTCGCCATCATCGACCCCTGGGAAACGACCGAAAAGCACTGAATCGGCACTCGATGTTCGATGTTCGGTACCGGCACGATCAGTGCGGTCCGGAACAGGTGACAGGCGCCTCGTCATCGGCGACAAGTTTGCGCAGAGCCACTTCTGTGTAGCGCAGGACAACTGCCGCGATCATTCCGGCAGATATGGGCTCAACTCGGTGGCTATGCGTTTCCCCTCGGCGCAGAGATCGCCTTTGGGCTCGTTCCCGCCGGGACCTACCGGTATCCGCGACCAGATCCACGCCATACCGTCCGGAATATCCACGGCGAAATAGCATCGCTCCTGGCGTTCCGGATCCAGTCTGTCCGCGAATTCTGCCGCCGGCCGGTCACCGACCGTAGTCGAGCCGACCGAACGATAATCCTGATATTTGGGGTCTTGCCGGAACGCGTCGACCGTGGCCGGGCCGAAGTAGACGGCTGCGTCGTACCATCCGGCGGTAGACTTCCACATGCATCCCTGCCAACCGGAGAACTCGACACCGAACGGCTCGGTCATCAGCGGCTTCGAATCCAGTCCGGCCTCGGTCAAGGCAGAATCCGGAACGTCGCAGGGGTGTTCGACGCTCGCAACCTCATCGACAGAACCACTCCCGCCCCCGCACGCTGCGCTCGCGGCCAGCACAACCCCGGCGATCGCCGTTCTAACGAGCGTTGTCTTCATACCAGCCATGTCCTCTGCGTCGGGTATTCGTCGAAGTCGTCGGGCCAGTCGCTCGGTCCGACGACGTTTTCTGTACGTTTGAGAACCGGTCGCGGTACCGGGGTTTCCGGGACCGGCGGCGCACCCCAGGCCCACGAGTACGAGGGCGAATTCTTCAATTCGGCGACCTCCGGCGGGACAGGACGCGCGATGTGCTCGATATCCGGCCACAAGCATTCACCTGCTGCCACACGTGCCGCGTAGCTTTTCAACTCTGCGGACGCATTCGGCATGGACGCCACAGCAGCCATGAGCCCCTCCGTCACCGGCACGGGCTCATTCCACAGATCCGCGAGATCCGTCCGTTCGACTCGCAGGCTCGCGGTTTCCAGCCGTTCGGCAGCCGCGAGAACACGACGGGCCATGCTCTCGACACCCTGGTCCAGGTTGGGATCATCGAACATCAGCGCCACCCCGGTCGCCTGTTACGAGACAGTTCCTGGTTGTCATACCGCGTTCTCCCACGGCGCGCGGCCCGACCCGACCTCATAGGCTTGGCCGGGGCGGTTCCTCGTATCCTCCGCGTGCGCGACCTTACTGACATCGTTGACCAGCGCCGCCCGCCGGGCGGCGTCGTCGATGCCACTGGTGACGGGCTCGAGTTTCTGAGCTACCCACTCTTTGCCTTTGCCGACAGGGTTGCCGAGCCACTCGAGGAACTCCTTCGCCCGATTCCGAACCTCTTCTATCTCGGTAATGATGGTCTGCACGAGGTCGACGATGTTCCAGATCTTTCTGGCCAGATCGGCGATCTCTATCGCGGTGCCGATACCAGGAATCTTCTTCACCAGCGCTTTGAAGATCTCTTTGGTACTGCGAAAATCGATGAACGATGCCACAAAATCTCGCAGCTTCTCGCAGGCACGCCGGACACCGTCACGGATCTTGTCCGCGATTATATTGAGGAGATCGGAAATTACCCGTCCTACAGGGCCTTCCCATTTCATTGCCGCGATCTGGTTGCCGGCCCATGTCTCGAAGGCAATGGCGGCCTTCCCGTCCCAGTGCGGTCCGGCCCGGCGCACCGCGTCTTCGAGATTCGCGCCACTACTTTCCATGGAGTTGCCGGCCACTTTGTAGGTTTCGCCGATCCGGCGCAACTCGTTCCAGTTCGCTTGAATTGGCGAGAGGACCATTTCGATGATGTTTACTTCACTTCCGGCCATCCTCGTGACGTTCTTTACCGCTTCGTTGACATCGCCGACCACGCCGGTGGTTTCCGCAATGAGATCCGCCAGCTCCGGCGGTGCGGCAGAAGGTGGGTCCAGTTGGATATCGTTCGGCTTGGGATACCCAACCGGGTCCGGATAGTCCTGCACCAGACCGGTGTTTTCGCGGTCGGCGTCCATCGCGACTGCCTCGCCGGTGATAAGGTTCGTCGTCGCCGCGTTGAGGGCTTCGTAGGTCTGGTTGTCCTGGCTGTGATACATCCACGCAGCCCGGTTCAACTCGTCACCGCTGTTTGCGGTGGTATTCCCGATACCCGCCATACGCGTTTTGAAGGAACCCGCCGCGAGCTCGAACGGCACGTTGAGCGGCTCGAGTATGGCCCCGCCGAGCCCGGCCGCGCCCACCGGACAGTGAGCGCCCACGAAATCGGATATCGCCTTGACGTCGGCCCCGATGGCATCGAGCGCATTGCCCAACCCGGCGATATGCGCCGGCTCCGCCACGAGCATCTCTGACATCTACCCCACCTTCTGTGCAATCACTATCAGCTGGTCCGTATCGAAGTCATAATCGTTTCGGCCTGCTTCTTGCTCAACGCTTCCGGTACATCAGTGCGCCGCTGCAGCACCAGTAACATCACCTCTGCCGAAGCCTTTGCCGGTGTTGCGATGACATCGAATTGCGCGGAGACCGGGTCACAGGGATTGTCCTGTACCGCACCGGTGATCGTCGCGGTGTACCGGATTGCCGGCATGCCACTGAGTTCGAGCTGCTCCGGACCACGAATTTCGACGTCGGGCTCAGTCCCCGAAGCATCGGCGAATATCGCCCCGGCTTTGCCGACCTCCGCGCGGGCTGCGGTATCGATATCGACTCCGTTACGGCCGGTCACTCCCACCCTCGCCAGGGCTGCCCCCTCGCTTTCCGGGCAAAACCCGTAGCCGTAATCGCTCACGGCACTGTACGCGGTGATCGATCGTCCGTCCCGCGACCAACTCACAGTCCGGTCGTTGGACGGACGCCAGCCGTTCCCGGCGGGGACCATATAGTCCAGCCCGTAACGGGTCGGGACCGGCTGCAGCCCTCCCTCAGGAGTTCCGGGCATCGGTGGCGGGAAGGCCATCGATGGAATGCCCGGCGGTAATGTCGCCTCCGGCGTCGGCGGCCCAACAGGTGGTGGCGGCAGCCAGGACGTCGCAGCCTCGCCGGCTTCTGACGCTTTCTCTGCGTAAGGGTTACCTACCCAGACAATGACAAGCATGACAACAGCGGCGGCCGCCATCCAGCCGGCAATCTTGACCAGCGGCGCGACCACCCCGGAGCGGAGCAAAGCGTCGAGAAAAGCACGCATGGTCGACTTACCGGCGTCGCTCTCGATGAACCCACAACCACCGCAAAACTTCCACCGCCCCCTCCTCACACGGACCGATCCTCGGTGCAGTCAACCACACACGAGACTCTGTGCGCAGCGCTGTCCAAAAGTACCGTCCAGACGGTACTCGGCAAATCAACCTACCCGCCACCGTTCTGGTCCGAGCACGTCGGTGCCGTTGGGCAGTCTCTGCTACGGGCCGATGCCCTGGTCCCGGGCGGGGCGTCGATAGAGTTGCCGAACGTAACTGCGATCGGGAGCCGTACCGCCGTATCGCCTACGCCCCGGCTGCACCGATCCGGCGGCGGCGGCCCCGCCACCACGAAGGCCGGCGGCGATGCCGCGTGCCTGTGCCGCAGGATCGGAACGAATCGCGATCGACACCGGCGTTCGGCCGTTCATGATTACTTCACCATCCCGCTCGACCAGGCGTCATAGAGCCGGAACCCATGGCCGCGGACGATTTCTCGGGTGTGGCGTGCACGCGGAGGGACAGGTGGTCGACTGCTGGACTTCCCGTTGTCGACTACGGCCGGTCGAATCGGCCGGAGCGGGTATTCGAGGTGAAGGCGTCCCAGGCCGCGGGAGTGAAGGACAAAGCCGGACCGCGGCGGTTCTTGGAATCGCGCACACCCACCACATCGCCCTCGATGAACGCCACCTCGACGCAATCCTGGCTGCCGCCGCTGTAGCTGCTCTTGAACCAGCGGGTTTCGGATCGATCGACGTTCATCTTGCGAACTCCCTTGCCTTCTCGCGTAGCAGTTGCCTGCTTTCCTGCTCACCCAACGCTACCCGCCACAGGCCCGCATGTGCGCCCCTATACCGGTCGATAAGTCGCAGGTCGTCGAAGTACATAGCTCCGGTGTACCCCTCGGCATAGACCACGGGTGGCGCGAAGGGACCGGCACCCGCAGGACCATCGAAGTCCAGGATTGTGAATGGCCCGGTCAGATCTCCCAACGGCACGCCTGCGCCGAACGGGAGGATTCGGATGCCGATATTCGCCCGCGTACCTATATCCGCCAAGTGTCGGAGCTGTGCTTCCATGATTCGACGGCTTCCGATCACCCTGTGCAGAACCGATTCATCCAGGATCACTTCGAACGGAACAGGATTGTTTTTCTTCGTCAGCATGATCTGGCGACGCCCGCGCAATTCGACCCGCCGAGCGATCTCACTGTCCGGTTCGGATGGGTGGGCAAGCCGGGTCAGCGTCCGTGCGTAATCCGAGGTCTGCAACAACCCTGGGACGAGCTCCTGGAACGAGGTCAGTTTTCGCGCGTCCGCTTCCAGGCCCATGTAGACGTCGAAGTTCAGCGGGATCAAGTCGCCGTACTGATGCCACCAGCTTTTGCTGTTGCCCTGTTGAGCAAGTCCTTTCAGCGCATCGATCGTTGTCTCATCGGCACCGCATACGCGGCAGATTGCTTCGATATCCCATAGCCGGATCCGTTCGGCTGCCCCGGTTTCCAGTCGTTGCACGGTGGTGGCGCCGCGTTCGATACGCCGCGCTACTTCCGCGATAGTGAGCCCGGCGCCCTGCCGTAGGTCCCGCAGATATCGCCCGATTTGGCGACGCGGAAGGGTCGACCCGATATCTGTCATGACAACCTACTTTCCCCTGAATCACGCCCTCGAATTTGTTCTGACCAGTCCGGTCGGATTCCCGCGCATCGCGCTGGAGCCAGCCGATACTCGCACCGATTACGACCAAAGCACAACTGCCCCACTGTGCATCGTTCCATTTGGATACGGCAGTTCCACCGTGGAACAGGTGGGCCGATGCGCGGTACACCGACCCGAGCCGATATCCACAAATGGCATCCGTTTTCTCTGGATGAGAGGGGTGCGGTTCGCGGACGAGCGTCCGACATCCGCCGGATCGTGTTCTCGGCCTTCGGATCACTTCGCTCGGATCATCCGCAGCACGGCCGGATTCGCCGGTGAATCCGCTCTAATGGGCCGGCGATAAAGCACGGCACCAACGAGAAGCGATCGACGAGCGGAGGCAATCATGCCGCGGATCCACACCGAACAATCCCAGACCGAGGCAGCCGCGCTACCGCAGCGCACGACACCGAGCCGCACGGCGACCAGGGCGGCGCGGCTGTGGCCAACGACCGAATGTGCCGACCTCGATGTTCTCGAGCGAGTTGCCCGCGGACTACGCGATCTCGACACCGGCAGCGCACCCGTGATCCGTACCCAATACGAAATCGACGGGGTCATCGCCCGATACCGCGCAACCCACCCCGAGGCGCGGCATGGCCGGTAACGGCTGCGAGCTGCATACCGAGCCGTGGGTCCCGCTGGTCGCGCTCACCATCACGCGACACGACCACAGTGAACTCATCGTCCGGTGCCCGGATTCGCTGTTCTGCCTGCGCGGCGCACTGGTCGCCGGTGGGCAGATCGCGCCGCATTTCCGTAATGTTGCCGGCCTGTGCCCATGGATCGGGGTGGGGGTTCGGCAGACCACGCCGCCGTGCGGTTGCGGACCGTTCATCACCACACGTCAACTACGCATCGTCACCCATCACGGTAGGACGCCGCGGGGGCCCATCGCCTCGATCGCCTGCCCCGGTGGATGCCGGGAGTTCGCCCCGATCCAGGCCGGCCAGATCGATCCGCACGGTCACCGGGCCTGCCCCTGGACCGGGATCCGAGTGGTCGAGAAGGGGCTGTATCCACCATTGCTGTGCGCCGAGGACTACCATTGAACACAGGTTGCGATCGAGCAACAGCGAGGGACGGATGCGTCCGGACAGCGCGCAGGACCTACGGCCGCAGGTGCCCTGAACACGCTCAGCGCGGTATCACCGTCAGCCTCAGATCAGTAAGCGGCTTCGTCCGCTTCTTCGCGGAGTGCGCGTTCGGCCTGTTCTATCCAGCCGGTGAACACGGCGGTGAAACTCTGCGCGGTCGCGGAGCGGAATTCGAGATGGGTGCGGTTTCGGTGTTCGAGGTAGCGGCCGTCGCCGGTGATATCGAACCATTGCAGGGCGCGGTACCGGTTGTGGGGTGCGTGGAAATTGCCGAGTCGCAGGATGGCGCGCCCGCCACCGTCGGCGGGGCGGCGGGCCAGTTGCGCGAATTTCCGGCGGGGGCTTCTCGGGTCGGTGTCGGCGAAATGTCCCTCGGCGGGTTTCACATCCGCCAGGTCGAAGGTGGCGGGCTTGTCGCGGCCGGGTTCGCAGGGCGGAAGGGCGGCGGCGAGGGCGGCGGGCAACTGGTCTGCGCGCAGCAACTGGGCCCGGATATCGCTGTCCTCGCCGCGGACAGCGGTCTGGCTCAGCACCACCGCGTGCGCGTAGGTTCGGGCGCCGACGACACGCAGATCCTTGCGAGTGTGGCCGTCGCCGCCCCGGTGTTTCACCGAACCGAACAGGATTTCGATCCGCATATCGCATTGCGTGAGGGTGTGCACGAGCAGGCCGATGCGCTCCCGCTCATCGATATCAGCACCGGCACGAACGGCCGCGCGGTGCGCCTCGAACCCGCCGACCGTGGGGAATCGGCTGCGGTAGCGCAGGGGTGCGGGCATCCGGTCGTTGCCCTCGTCGAACCAGTGCGCGGCAAAGGTGTCCGGTTCCCAGGTCCAGGCCATGCGGGTGAAATCCATTCCAGGAGAGCGTTCGCGGGCCGACGATCGGATGATCGCCGACCGAAGGACAGAAGTTTCAGCGGGCGGTATCGGATGGGTGTTGCGCAGCCGGGGAATGGTCATCTGCCGCAGCGCACCACCCGGCCGGTACCGCCCTGCAACGCGGCCCGACCGGCCCCGGCCGGGTGGTCGTCCGACCGCGCCAGGCGGTGCGGCGCGGTCAGTAACCCGGAGGTCGTTCGAGGGGCTGCGCGGAGGGGGCATCGGCGCCGAGCACACCGCCGGGCAGGCTCGGTGCCTCCTCCCCGAGGAGTTCGCGGGTGTTCTCCTCGTTGATCAGGTAATCCGGGGTCTGCCGGTCGCGATCGTCGTCACCGGAACCGCCGCGGGCCCCGCCAGGGGCGCCCATCATCGGCATACCGCCACGCCCGGCGGGCGCACCGGACGGTGCTTTGGCCCCGGCAGTGCCCGCCGGGACCCCGGCCGGTGCCGGCGAACCCTGCACGGTCTGGCCCGGTCCGGGCACACCCGGCCCCGGAGCCCCCGGGCCGGGAGTACCGGCCGGGCTTCCAGGGCCACCGGGGGCACTCGGCATCCCAGGGCTACCGGTCGTGCTCGGCACCGTGGATTGCGGTGTGGTACCGGCAGGTTCGGTGGATGCCGGCTGTGTATCTCCCGGGCCGGTTTCTTCCCCGGCCGGTTGCTGTGCGCCGGGCTGTTCTTCGCCGGGCTGGTCCGCACCGGGGAGTTCCTGCCCCGGTGCGCCCGACCCAGTCGAATCGTCCGAGGGGCCTGCCGGGCTTCCGCCGGTGCTGGTGTTCCCCGGGACTCCGGGATCACCCGAGCCGGGCTGCTCCACCGCCGCCGGGTCCTTTGGCAGCGGCAATGCCGGGATCTGGGAGTCCGCCGCCACCACACCGCTTCGGTAATGGGTGACGAACTGTTCACGAGCCTTCTCGTCGGCCTTACCCACGTCACCTTCGTGGTCGTCGAACCAGTCTCCGGGGTTCCACCAGCTCTGCGGATCGTCCACCACCGGCGGAAGGTTGCGCTGGGTGTTCAATACCGCGTTCGCCGCATCGTCGACCCGGTTCGCCAATCCCTGCAGGGCCGGAGTCAAGTTCGTGGCGTCGGTCGCGTAATCGTCGATCGCCTTCCGCGCGGACTCTGCCGCCGGGCCCTCCCACGCCGACTGGCTCGAACGCCGGATCCGGGCCGCGAACGTGGTGATGCCTTCTTCCCAGCCCGACGCGAGCGCCGCGTAGTCATCGCTGGCGGCGGAGGCCTCCGTCGGGATCATGGTGTCGAAAACCTGTTTGATCTCCACATGCGAATAGGCCGCCGGATTATCCTCCGCGTCCTGCCCTCGGATCCTCGACTGCTCGTAGCCGACGTCACTCACTGCTTCCCCTGAAATCCCTGCGGCGCGGACGCCATCACCTCGTTGTAGCGGGACGCGAACTCGCTATCGGTGTCCAGATAGCGTTGCGCGATCACCCGATGCAGCTCCTGGATACCGTCGATGATCTCGTAATGACGCTGCAGAATGGCGTGCGCGCTGTTGCCCGAATCGTCCCCCTTAGCTTTGTCGCGAAAACGCTTAACCAAGACCTTGCCCGATCTGATCCAGCTCGCCGGGGCCTCACCCAGACCCCATATCTCACGGCCTGAGATCCCTTCGGCGATGCGCTGGAGCTCGCCTATCTTGTCCTTCATCGCCTGGCAGTCTCGGTCCAGATAGACGAACTCCTCCGCGTTGAGCCGGACATCCGCACTGAACGACACCGACAACTGGCCCTCATTGGCCGCGTCGATGTGATTCTGGAAGGGACGCTTACCCTCATCCGCCATAGCCCACCCCTGAACGAGCGATCATATATGTCACTACACTCCCCTATGCGTCTGCCGGAACCAGCGGAAGCACCTTCTCCGCCAAACGAATCGCGATATCACACGGATCCTGATTCCCGGTCAAGCGCCGAGATGATGGATTGTCTACTCGGAATTCGAGGCTTCCCCCCACCAATTCCGCATTCAACCCGCACGCCTCCGGCCCCGTGGATTGGGTGATAACAACCGTTCGACCATCCACCACCTCTTCCCGCGCACCCGCCACACCCTTGTCCCGAACCATATCGATTGTCAGGTTCGTCGCACTGATGCTGGTGGAGTAACCGTCGGATACCACCCACCCGCAACCGCTCCACGCGATATCACCGCGCCGCATCTCATCCTTGGACGTAGAGCTATTCGTCGAATGCAGGTTTTCCGTATCGAGAATTTCCTGCGGGATGTCTACACAGGGGTCGAACTTTTCCGGTACCTGCGGCGCCACCGGCTGCCCGGCCGCCGACGTATCCGGCTCCGCAGACCCATCTGTGGAGCCCCCACACCCCGCCGCCAGAACGACACTCGCCCCCACCAGCACGGCGTACCCCGACCTTCGCCAGTTGCCCACTTTGCTCCCTGCACCGATCCGGAACGTCTCCCGCAAGACCGGACCGGCTCCTCCGCCCCCGCGAGCTTGCAGCGACGGTATCGGACGTTTGTCCACCACCGCAACCAGAACCGGAACCGAGGCCTGAGCCACACTGCACCGGTTCGGGATCGTTCCATTTGGATACGATAGTTCCACGGTGGAACAGCTGGGTCTACGAGACGGACGCCGAACCGATCCGATATCCACAAATGGCATCCGTGTTCTCTGGATGAGAGGGGTGCAATTCACGGACGAGCGTCCGACGTCCGCTGGATCGTGTTCTCGGCCTTCGAATCGATTCGATCGGATCATCCACAGCAGGACCGGATTGGCCACTGGATCCGCTCTACTGGGCCCGCGATAGAGCAGCGCCCCAACGAGAAGCGATCGACGCAACCATGCCGGGGACCCACACCGAGCAGTCCGAGACCTGGGCATCCGCGCTACCGCGGCGAACCACACCCAGCCGCCGAACGAAAGAGGCAGCGTCCCGACTTTGGCAGGCGGCCGAATGCTACGACCTCGGCGTGCTCGAACGAGTGGCGCGAAGCCTGCGCGACCTCGACACCGGGCGCGGATACCAGCCCCGGACCGAGCACGAAATCGACGGAGTCATCCCCCGATAGCGCGCGAACCATCCCGGGGCGCAGCGTGACCGTTGATACCTGCGACCTGCACACCGAGCCGTGGGTCCCGCTGGCCGCGCTGGACATTGCCCGGCATGACGAGGAAGAGCTCATCATCCGATGCCCGGAATCGCTGTTCTGCTTACGTGGCGCCCAGGTGATCGGTGGTCGGATCGCACCACATTTCCGCAACGTCGCCGGCCTGTGCCCCTGGATCGAGGTCGGGGTCCGGGACACCGCGCCGCCGTGCGGTTGCGAACCGTTCATCACCACAAGACAACTGCGGGTCGTCATTCATCACGGCGGCAGACCGTGGGTACCGATCGCATCGATCGTTTGTCCTGGTGGATGCCCGGAGTTCGCGCCGGTCCGAGCCGGCCGCATCGGCCCCGCGCGGTAACCGGATCTGCCCGTGGAACGGTATTCGGGTGGTCGAGAAGGGGCTGTATCCGCCAGTGTTGTGCGCCGAGGACTACCGATGAATCGGTGAGCCGTCGCGGCAAATGAACACGCCGACGGTCGCGGGTCGCCTCACCGGCCGAGCGGCGCCTTCCGCCACATATTTTCGATAACTTGCTCAGCAGAGAGAGCGTCACCCTTTTTGTAGAAGTTGATCACAAACCTGCCGCGTACCGGGTCGTCCGGAAACCCAGTAAGGATGTCGGTGCCTATGCCGGCAGAACCGTGGCTGACGATCGGAAGTGGTGTCGGAAGGTCGGGGTGCCGCTCATTCCAGACACGCGCACCGGGCAGGGCGGCGGTACCGTCGATGTATGCCTTGGCCGCATCGGGGCTACCGAAGTCGAATACCTTGATGTAGTGGCTGATGTCCGCGTCTTCGCAACTGATGCCGTTCACGTATACGTTATCTTCGAGCAATAGTCCTGGCGCCTGGCCCGGGATCGCCGCGATGCACTGCAATTCTAGCCATCCCTTTCCGAACTCGCGGGAGGAGACCAGCTGCGGAAACGTCTCCGCGAGGGCTTGGTTCCGGCTCCCCCATTCTCTGGTGTCCCACTGAGCGATCAACCCAGGGAGGAATGTCGCAGCGGCAACGCCGAGGACCACGATAACGCCGAGGATGCCCCCCACCGCGATCAGCGCTTTGCGAGGACCCCGTCGCGCCGGGCGTGACGAGGGCAGCCCTGGCACGTATTGCATCGAAGGTATGGACTGCACAGGCACCGGAGCGCCCGGTGATACTGGCGTCGTCGCAACCGGGTGCGACGGGGCCGAGAGAGGCTGCGCAAGCACCGTCGGCGCTACCCGGCGCGGAGCAGGAGCGAATTCGACGGCAAACGCAGCCCGAGCAGCCGCAACAAATTCGCCGCAGCTCGCGAATCGCTCATCTGGCTGCTTGGCCATAGCCCGCGCAATGACCTCGTCGAGTACAGCGGGCAAGTCCGACCGAACCTCGGTCGTTCGTGGCGGCGGCTTGACCAGGTGCGCTGTGATCACCTGTCCCGCGTTGGTGTAGTCGTACGGTGCTCGTCCGGTCAACAGCATAAACAGAGTGCAGGCCAGCGAGTATTGGTCGGAGCGGTGATCGACTGGTGCGCTGGACAACTGCTCAGGTGAGGCGTAGGCGATTGTCGCGGTATATGATCCGTCGGCGGTGAGTCCGGCATCGGATTCCATCAATCGTGCGATACCGAAGTCGGTGAGCACGGCGCGTTCTTCGCGTCCGGCGTCGGCAGCGGCGAGCAGGATGTTGGCCGGCTTGACGTCTCGGTGCAGGATGCCACACGAGTGGGCGTAATCCAGTGCGTCACCCGTTTGTGCGATAACGCTCAGGGTCCGCCCCGGAGGCGAGTTATGTGGTGTGAGCTGCCCGGTGTGACCACCGCGGATGTACTGCATTGCGATCCAAAGATGCCCATCCGTGGCGCCGCAGTCGTACACGTCGACGATGTTCGGATGTTCGAGGCGTGCGATGACACCAGCTTCCTGCTCGAACCGCTGCCGCAGTTCTTTGTCGGCCGACGCGGTCGGGACCAGCAGCTTGAGTGCGACCTGCATCGGTAACCGTGGATGCCGGGCGAGATAGACCGTCCCCATTCCGCCTTCGCCGAGCACGCCCTCGATATCGTAGCCGGCGAACGAGTCGCCGACTCCTAGCCTCATCATCTCAGTTCTCCGTCCCCGCTCCCAGCGGCGCCTGCGGCCACCACTGCTCGAATACATCGGAAGCGTGGTGGTTTGCCCATTCGATCTCGAAGACGAATCTGGACCGCTGTTCGTCATCCGGGAAGCGCGTGTAAACGACACCGTTGGCAAAGGTGCCCGGCGTCGGCGGCTCAATGGTCACCGTCACCTGGCCGCCGGCACTCGGGTGCGTGACAACCTGATCGGCCGCACGATCACGGACAAAGCTATCGACGGTAGCAGCCGCCTCGGCTTCGCTGCCGTACATCTTCACCTGGTAGCTGATCCCAGTGTCGTTGTTCGAACATCTGATCGCGACCACCCGGCCGTCCATATAACTCGTCGAGTAGCAGGTTGCACCGAGCCACCCGACCGCAAACTGCGCTTCTGCCAGTAGATTCGGGAAGGCATTCGCAACAACCTGGTGCTCATCATCCCACCGGTTGATCCAGGCGGTGATGGCGTCGCGCTGCACGAACACTCCCGCCGCAACCAAGACAACCACGGCACCGATGCCCGCGAGTATTCGGAATGCAGGTGACTTTCGGCGCGGTGCGGGTACGACTCGCGCCTGCGCAGGCACCGCCTGGTAGGGACGCCCGCCGTGCATGTGCTTCTCCGCCGGATCAGGTTGATACATCAGACCCGACAGTTGGTGCCCTGCCATCTGCGCTGCCGGATTCACCACTGTTGCTGCTGGATTCAGGGCGGTGGCGGCCTGATTCACCACGGTCGGACCGGTATAAGCAGGAATTGGAACCGCCTTGCCGGCCAGCGCATCGGATGCAGCTGCGGCGAATTCTCCGCAGCTTCCGAACCGCTCCTCACGGTTCTTGGCCAGCGCCCGCGCGAAAACCTGATCGAGTGCCGGCGGTAGATCGGAGCGGAAGTTCCTCAGCTGCGGCACCGGCTTACTCAGGTGACCAGCTACCACCTGCCCGGGGCTGGTGTTCGCGTAAGGAGTTTGCCCGGCCAGCAGGGCGAACAGTGTGCAGGCGAGCGAATACTGATCGGCGCGATGGTCCACGTGCTCAGCGGACAACTGCTCCGGCGAGGCATATGCCAAGGTGGCGGTAAATGTACCCGTGGCGGTGAGCTTGGTACTGGAATCGAGCATGCGCGCGATACCGAAATCCGTCAGTACCGCACGTTCTTCCCGGCCCGTTTCCGACTGCGCCAGCAAAATATTGGCCGGCTTGACATCGCGATGCAGCACACCCTGCGCGTGCGCGTGATCGAGTGCCGCCGCGGTTTGGGTCACGATCCGCAGCGCGCGATCGAGAGTCATAGATCGCGGATCCAACTTTGCGACATCGCTGCCCCGGATGTATTGCATAGCAATCCACAGGTGACCGTTATCGGCGCCGCGGTCGTAAATTCCTACGATGCCTGGGTGATCCAACCGGGCGACGACATTGCCCTCCTGCTCGAACCGCCGCCGTACCTCGGGGTCGGCCGAGACGTCACGATTGACCAGTTTGAGCGCCACCGAACGCGGCAATCGAGGATGCCGAGCAAGGTAAACCGTGCCCATTCCGCCTTGACCGAGCACGCTTTCAATGGTGTACCCGGCGAAGGACCCGCCGATGCCAGCCTCCACCCCCACCCCTCCCAGTCAGCACTGCGATATCGGCATGCAGTGTAATCGCACCCCCTACAGCAACGCCGAGTGGCACGGTGACGCCTCGGCAAGGGTCGGCTCGCGCCCGCTAGAGATGTCCAGGGCCGTCACTCGATTCGCTCATGTCGAGGACGAACGGTGAGCTCGAGTTCGAGAGCGGAGAGTACGTCGAACAGTCGCTCGATCGCTTTCGTCGTATCGCCCTCTTCGAGTTGAGCGAGCGAATAGCGATTGGTTCGGGCGAGTTCTGCCAGTTCGGACTGTGTCATCCCCTGCGACTGACGGGCAGCACGGACCACGCGACCCAGCGCGGACGCTGACCGCACACGCAGCCCATCAGCGCTGCCCACCGTTGCCATAACGCCACATTAGAACCGAGACCACCCGGCGCCAAGAAATCGCCACATTGACACACGCTTGATGGGATGTGGCGATTTCTGAAACAAGTTCACCCGGCGTCGAGCAGTGGCGCCACACGCTTCAGTTGATCTACGTCGGGCACCGAAACCAGCAGCATGGTGACACCCGAGGCTTCCCAGACACCGATCTGCTCGCGGACTTGCGCCTCGTTGCCGATGATCGCCGTCTCCAGGACCAGTTCGTCGGGGACCGCCGCGGCCGCCTCGGCCTTCTTGCCCGCCTGGAACAGCGTGCCGATCTCGTCGACCTCCTTCTCGTAGCCCATCCGGCGATACACCTGCGCGTGGAAGTTGAGTTCCGGTGCACCCATCCCGCCGATGTAGAGGGAGGTGATCCAGCGCATCCGTTCGATCTCGGCGGCGACATCGTCGGTGATGATGACCTGGGCGGTGGCGGCGATTTCGAAGTCTTCCCGCGAACGCCGGGCACCCGGGCGGGCGAACCCTTCGTCGAGCCATTCGTTGTATACGCCGGCCATGCGGGGCGTGTAGTAGATCGCGAGCCAGCCGTCGGCGATCTCGGCGGTGAGCGCCACGTTCTTCGGGCCTTCGGCGCCCAGCCAGATCGGCAGATCTGCACGTAGCGGGTGGGTTATCGGCTTGAGCGGTTTGCCCAGGCCTGTGGCGCCCGCACCGCTGTAGGGCAGCGGGTAGTTCGGCCCGTCGTTGGTCACCGGCCCTTTACGGGCCAGCACCTTGCGCACGATATCGACGTACTCACGAGTGCGCTGCAACGGTTTGGCAAACGGCTGCCCGTACCAGCCTTCGACCACCTGCGGACCGGAGACGCCGAGCCCCAGAATGGCCCGGCCGCCGCTGAGATGATCGAGGGTAAGCGCGTGCATGGCCGTGGCCGTGGGGGTACGTGCGGACAGCTGCACCACCGAGGTGCCCAGCCGGACCCGTTCGGTCGCCGAACCCCACCAGGCCAGCGGGGTGAAGGCGTCCGACCCCCAGGATTCGGCGGCGAACACCGCGTCGAACCCGGCTTTCTCGGCGGCCACCACGACCTCCGCGGCGTGTTGCGGCGGCGCGGCGCCCCAGTATCCGAGCTGCAATCCGAACTTCACAACCGACCCCTTTCCGGCCTACTGCTTGCCAGCAGAATAAGAACCTGTTCTACTCGATATCGTGACTCATGGGAATACTGCACCCACGGTAATTACGCAGGAACGCCCGCCAGGACTGAAACCGAGCGATGTGCTCAGTGCGCCCTTGCGGATGGAGTTCGACTACACGCGTTCTGTGGGACCCATCATCGGCAAGTTCCTCACCGGCCTGCGCGAACGACGCATCTTCGGTATCCGGGGCTCGGACGGCCGGGTGCTCGTGCCGCCGGCCGAATTCGACCCGGTGACCGCCGACCCGCTGTCGGAGTTCGTGGAGGTCGCCACCACCGGCACCGTCAAATCCTGGACCTGGGTTCGCGATGTGCTGCCCGACCAGCCCTTCGACCGGCCGTTCGCCTATGCGCTGATCCAGCTGGACGGCGCCGATACCGCACTGCTGCACGCGGTGGATGTGCAGAGCCCTGAGCAGATGAGCACCGGTATGCGGGTGACCGCCCGCTGGGCCGGCGAGCTCACCGGGACCATCCACGACATCGTCTGCTTCGAACCCGGTGACGCCCCGACGGCGGAACCGGCGCCGGCCTCGGATGCCGAACCGGTCACCATGATCACCACCCCCATCGGGATGGATTACAAGCACACCGCCTCGCCCGAGGAATCCGCCCTCCTGCGTGGTCTCAAAGAAGGCAAGATCACCGGCGCCCGGGCCGATGCGAACAGCAAGGTGTACTTCCCGCCGCGCGGCGTCGATCCCGTCGACGGCCGGTCCACCGGGGAAATCGTGGAACTGGCCGAGACCGGCACGGTCACCACCTTCTGCATCGTCAACGTGCCTTTCATGGGGCAGCGGATCAAGCCGCCCTATGTGGCCGCGTATGTGCTGCTCGACGGCGCGGATATCCCCTTCCTGCATCTGGTGCTCGGCTGCGACGCCAGCGAGGTGCGGATGGGGATGCGGGTCAAGCTGGTCTGGAAGCCGCGTGAGGAGTGGGGCCACACCATGGCCAATATCTCCCACTTCGAACCGACCGGCGAGCCGGATGCCGACTACGACACCTACAAGCATCACCTGTGAGAGGGCTCCCCGCGTGACCATCACCGAGCGTTCCATCGACAACGCCACCGAGATCGCCGTCGTCGGCTTCGCGCACGCACCGCATGTGTCGGAGACCTACGGCACCACCAACGGCGTGGAGATGCTGGTTCCCTGTTTCCAGCAGCTCTACGACCAGTTGGGTATCACCAAGTCCGATATCGGCTTCTGGTGCTCCGGCTCGTCGGATTACCTGGCCGGCCGGTCCTTCTCGTTCATCTCCGCGATCGACTCGATCGGCGCCGTCCCGCCGATCAACGAATCGCATGTGGAGATGGACGCTGCCTGGGCCCTGTACGAGGCGTGGGTGAAAATCCGCTCCGGACAGGTCGAGACGGCTCTCGTCTACGGCTTCGGAAAATCCTCCGCGAGCACCCTGCGCAAGGTCCTCACCACCCAGCTCGACCCCTACCTGGTCGCGCCGCTGTGGCCGGATTCGCTGTCCGTCGCCGGGCTGCAGGCCCGCGCCGGGCTCGACGCCGGACGCTGGACCGAACGCGATATGGCCGCGGTCTCGGCCGCCCACACCGTCGACGGTAAATCGGTCGACGATCTGCTCGCCGCGCCCTACGTCGCCGACCCGCTGCGGGAACACGACTGTGCCCCCATCACCGACGGCGCCGCCGCGATCGTGCTCGCCGCCGGCAACCGCGCCCGCGAACTGTGCGAACGTCCGGCCTGGATCACCGGAATATCGCATCGGATCGATTCCAGTGTGCTGGGCGCCCGCGATCTGACCGTCTCCCCCTCGGCGGCCGCCGCCGGGCAGGCCGTGACGAACGGCGATACCAGCGGTATCGACGTCGCCGAACTGCACGCACCCTTCAGCCACCAGCAGCTCATCCTCGCCGAGGCGCTGGGGCTGAAACCGGAGACCAAGGTCAATCCGACCGGCGGCGCGCTGGCCGCCAACCCCATGTTCGCCACCGGGCTGGAACGCATCGGCTACGCCGCGCTGCCCATCATGGCGGGCACCGCCGAGCGCACGCTGGCCCATGCCACCAGCGGCCCGGCCCTGCAACAGAACCTTGTGACAGTCCTGGATTCGGAGGCCCGCCGATGAGTTTCCCCGCCGCGGTGCTGGGCACCGGACAGACCCACCACGTCGCCAAGCGCGGCGATGTCTCGATGGCCGGGATGTGCCGGGAGGCGATCGACCGGGCGCTGACCGACTCCGGCCTGACCATGGCCGATATCGACGCCATCGTGATCGGTAAGGCCCCGGACATGTTCGAGGGCATGATGATGCCCGAGCTGTACCTGGCGGATGCGCTGGGTGCGCCCGGGAAACCGCTGCTTCGCGTGCACACCGCCGGTTCGGTCGGCGGTTCCACGGCATGCGTGGCCGCCAATATGGTGCAGGGCGGTGTGCACGAGAAGGTGCTCGCCATCACCTGGGAGAAGCAGTCGGAATCGAATGCCATGTGGGCACTGTCGATTCCGGTGCCGTTCACCATGCCGGTGGGCGCCGGTGCGGGCGGCTACTTCGCGCCCCATGTGCGGTCCTATATCCGCCGCTCGAACGCGCCGCTGCACGTGGGTGCGATGGTTGCCGCGAAGGATCGCCGCAACGGGGCGAAGAACCCGCACGCCCACCTCAAGCAGGGTGACAAAACCATGGAAGAGGTCCTCGCCTCGCAGATGCTGTGGGACCCCATCCGGTTCGACGAAACCTGCCCCTCCTCCGACGGCGCCTGCGCCGTGGTGGTCGGCGGCGAGGAATCGGCCACCGCGGTGGAGGCCTCCGGTAAGAAGGTCGGCTGGATCCACGCCACCGCCATGCGCACCGAACCGCTGGCCTACGCCGGCCGCGACCAGGTGAACCCGCAGGCCGGACAGGATGCGGCCAAGGCGCTCTGGGAGCAGGCCGGGATCACCGACCCGCTGGCCGAGATCGATGCCGCCGAAATCTATGTGCCCTTCTCCTGGTTCGAGCCGATGTGGCTGGAGAACCTCGGCTTCGCCGCCCAGGGCGACGGCTGGAAACTCACCGACAAAGGGGAAACCGAAATCGGCGGCACGCTGCCGGTGAACCCGTCGGGCGGGGTGCTCTCGTCCAACCCGATCGGCGCCTCCGGCATGATCCGCTTCGCCGAAGCCGCCAAACAGGTGATGGGCCGGGCCGGTGACTACCAGGTCGAGAACGCCCGCAAGGCGTTCGGCCACGCCTACGGTGGTGGCTCGCAGTACTTCTCGATGTGGGTCGTCGGGTCGGAACGCCGATGACGCTGAAGTTCAGCCTCGGGGTCGCGCTCAGCCCGCTGGAACAGCTGCCCGAACTGGCGAAAACGGCGGAGGAGGTCGGGTTCAGCTCGATCGCGCTGCCGGATTCGCTGTTCTATATGAAATCGCAGGCGGCGAAATATCCGTACACCCCGGACGGCGCCCGATTCTGGGGCCCGGACACCCCGTGGGTGGATCCGTTGATCGCCGCGACCGCCATGGCCGCGGTGACCACCCGGCTCCGCTTCTACACCAATGTGCTCAAACTGGGTTCCCGGAATCCGCTGCTGCTGGCCCGCCAGGTCGGTTCGGTGGCGAACCTGTCCGGCAACCGGTTCGGGTTCGGCGTGGGGATCGGCTGGGCGCCGGAGGAGTTCGAATGGTGCGGGGTGCCGTATGCGCGCCGCGGCGCGCGGGTCGACGAGATGATCGAGGTCATCAAGAAGGCCCTCGCGGGCGGCATGGTCGAGTACCACGGTGAGTTCTTCGATTTCGACGAACTGCAGATGAGTCCGGCGCCGAGCGAACCGGTTCCGTTCTACATCGGCGGGCATACCGAGGTAGCGCTGCGCCGGGCGGCCCGGGTGGGCGACGGCTGGACCTCGGCAATGATGAAATTCGATGATCTCCAGACCACCGTCGCCCGGCTCGGTGAACTACGCGCCGAACACGGCCGAGCCGACGTGCCGTTCGAAATCCAGGCGGTCTGCGTGGACAAGTTCGGCCGCGACGGCTACCAGGAGCAGTACGACGCCGGCGTCACCGACGCCATCGTGATCCCCTGGCTGGCCGCCGGTATCGGATTCGACGGAGATATCGAGGCGAAGAAGGACGCGCTACGCAAATTCGCCGACGAGAACATCCAGAACCCGATCACCTGAGCGCGCAACCAGCACGCTTGTCGAGAGGAACTCATGAGCAGCGACGAACATCCCGCACGCGCGGCCGGGCTGGCCTCGCAGGCCGCTGTCCGCGCCCGGGACAAGGACGCCTGGCTCGCGCTGTTCGCGCCGGACGGGATCGTGGAGGATCCGATCGGACCCTCCGGTTTCGACCCCGAAGGCAAGGGACACCGCGGCCCCGAGGCCATTTCGGCGTTCTGGGACAAGGCGATCGCGGGAACCGATTCGATCGAGTTCCTGTTCGGTGACTCCTTCGCCTGCGGCGCGGAGGTCGCGTTCACCGGCACGATCCGCAGCACCATCGGCGGGCATCGCATCGACGCCGAAGGTGTTTTCACCTACAAGGTGGACGACTCCGGGAAGATTCTGGCGCTGCGCGCGTTCTGGGAAGTAGATCGCGCGATGGCCACGGCCACCCCGGTCGGCTGATCGGCGCCGGGCCGACCCCTCACGGTCCGCCCGCCGATCGGCTTTTTGTACCGAATCGGCCCCGCACCCTTCTAGAGTGCGGGGCCGATTCGCGTTCGCCCAGTGACAACCCCGACCGCGACGATCCGTCACGCAGTTCGAAACGACAGGTACGCCCGCCTCGGAGAATCATCTGCCTGTTGCACCACGGACGGGGGGAATCCGGCCCCGCCGACGATCCCGGCCCTGACCGCCGGCCCTGACCGCCGGCCATGGCACCGGCCGGTGGGCGGCCCGATCGCCCCGGCCTCGAAGGGATCGCTCCTGGCCACTGGAAAAGAAAAGCTTCGGCCCCGCACCCGAAAGGATGCGGGGCCGAACTGTGGCCGCGCCGCCGCCACAACGGCGCGGCGCACACTTGATTCCGGCTACGGACCGGCCCCGGACACCAGCGGTGCCCGGGGCCGGAGGCTGATGCCGCGGCGCTCAGCTCGCGGTCTGCCCCGTCACCGGGCAGGTCTTGTAGTCGACCTGGAATTCCTTGACACCGTTCAGCCAGCCGGAACGCAGCCGCCGCGGATCGCCCAGCTTGGAGATATCGGGCATATGGTCGGCGATCGCGTTGAAGATCAGGTCGATCTCCAGCTTGGCCAGGTTGGCGCCGATGCAGTAGTGCGCCCCGGTACCACCGAAGGCCACATGCTGGTTGTCCTCGCGCAGGATGTCGAACTTCATGGGGTTCTCGAAGACATCTTCGTCGAAGTTCGCCGCCCGGTACACCATCAGTACCCGCTGGCCCTTCTTGATCTGGACACCGTTGAGTTCGGTGTCCTCGAGGGCGGTGCGCTGGAAGGTGGTGATCGGGCTGGCCCAGCGGATGATCTCGTCGGCCGTGGTCTTGGGGCGTTCCTTCTTGTAGAGCTCCCACTGATCCGGGTTCTCCAGGAAGGCGATCATGCCGTGGGTGATGGCGTTACGGGTGGTCTCGTTACCCGCGACCGCCAGCAGCATCACGAAGAATCCGAATTCCTCGGATTTGAGGGCTTCACCGTCGATATCGGCCTCGACCAGGGTGGTGACGATATCGTTGGCCGGGCAGGCCTTACGGGCCTCGGCCATCGCATAGGCGTAGCCGAGCAGTTCGGTGGAGGCCTGCACCGGGTCCACGTCGATTTCCGGATCGTCGTAGCCGGTCATCTCATTGGACCAGGTGAACACCTTCATCCGGTCTTCCTGCGGCACACCGATCAGCTCGGCGATCGCCTGCAGGGGCAGTTCGCAGGCGATCTGGGTGACGAAATCGCCCGACCCGGTCTCGGCCGCGGCCTTGACGATGGCCTCGGTGCGCTTGGACAGTTCGTCGCGCAGCGAGTTGATCGCGCGCGGCGTGAACCCACGCGAGATGATCTTGCGCATCCGGGTGTGCTCGGGCGGGTCCATGTTCAGCAGGATGAAACGCTGCAGTTCGATCTGCTCGCGCTCGATATCGTCGTTGAAACGCGGGAGCGCCGTGTTCTCGTAGGTCGAGAAGACATCACTGCGCCGCGAGACCTCCTTGATGTCGGCATGCTTGGTGACGACCCAGAAGCCGTCGTCGTGGAAACCACCGACCTCGGGCGATTTCTCCTGCCACCAGATCGGCGCGGTACGGCGGAGTTCGGCGAACTCTTCGACCGGTACCCGCTGCATGTACATATCGGGGTCCGTGACGTCGAACCCGTCCGGCAGGTTCGGCCGGCCCATGCGCGTATCCACCACCAGATGTCTCCTTCGACAAACTGAAACACGTTCTACAATCATTGAAGCACAGGCATAAGAACGAGGAAAGAAAGCGGACTGAACTTACCTCCGCCCATGTGCGGAACACGTTACAGTTTTCTGTCCGAAACGAAAGGTTCAAGATGGGCACACCCGTTATCGTCGAGGCAGCTCGCACCCCCATCGGTAAGCGCAACGGCTGGCTTTCCGGGCTCCACGCGGCCGAGATCCTCGGTCTCGCCCAGCGCGGACTGCTCGATCGCGCCCACCTCGATCCTGCCAAGGTCGAGCAGATCATCGGCGGCTGCGTCACCCAGGCCGGCGCCCAGTCCAACAACATCACGCGGACCGCCTGGCTCGCCGCCGGACTGCCGTGGCAGATCGGCGCCACGACCATCGACGCCCAGTGCGGTTCGGCCCAGCAGGCCAACCATCTCATCGCCGGGCTGATCGCCACCGACGCCATCGATATCGGGGTCGCGTGCGGTGTCGAGGCGATGAGCCAGGTGCCGCTGGGCGCCAACGTCGGCGACCAGGCCGGTCCGCGGCGGCCCGCCTCCTGGGATATCGATATGCCCAACCAGTTCGAGGCAGCCGAGCGGATCGCCAAGCGGCGCGGCATCACTCGCGAAGATGTCGACGCGCTCGGTGCCCGGTCGCAGCGGCTGGCCGCCCAGGCCTGGTCCGAGGGCCGCTTCGACCGCGAGGTACTCACGATCACCGCCCCGGTGGTCGACAAGGAGGGCAACCCGACCGGCGAGAAGCAGGAAGTAAGCCGCGACCAGGGGCTGCGGGAAACCAGCGCGGAGAGCCTGGCCAAGCTGAAGCCGGTACTGGAGGGCGGTATCCACACCGCCGGCACCTCCTCGCAGATCTCCGACGGTGCCGCGGCAGTACTGCTCATGGACGAGAAGGCCGCCGTACGAGAGGGTCTGCGGCCGCGGGCCCGGGTGGTGACCCAGTGCCTCGTGGGTTCGGAGCCGGAGTTCCACCTCGACGGACCCGTGCAGGCCTGCAGCCGGTTGCTCGAACGGTCCGGGATGAGCATCGGCGATATTGATCTGTTCGAGATCAATGAGGCTTTCGCCTCTGTCGCTTTGTCGTGGGCTCAGGTCCACAAGCCGGATTTCGACCGGGTAAATGTGAACGGCGGCGCGATCGCGCTGGGCCATCCGGTCGGCTCGACGGGATCCCGGTTGATCACCACCGCCCTGCATGAACTCGAACGGTCCGATCGCAGTACCGCAATGGTTCTCATGTGCGCCGGTGGCGCACTCGCGACCGGAACGATCATCGAACGGCTGTGACGGTCCGTCGAATTCGCCGACGATGATCCAGCGGATCCGGGGTGTTAGTGCCCCTTCACAGGCATGGGCCCCGGATCTCCGTAATTTCCACACGTAGGTTGAACGTTCATCTCACCGTTGAGCAGACGTGTCGTACGCCACACAAAGTGCTATACAGCGCCCCAGAAGGGGCATCAGCAATCCGAAGGCTACCCTCCGCCCGCCCGGGAAGACCCCCGGGAGGGGCGGCTACCTGGCGGTATTAGCAGCCCACAAGTTCCGTGCGGGGTAACCCGCAAACGCGATACCGCGGTCCACTTCCCCGGATACAACCTAGAAGCTTCAAGGAAATCCTGAATCAGGCGTAGGTTTTCAGTTACTGAGCCGCTAATATCAATGATAGGTATCCGAGATAACGACTGTTAGTACAGTGAAGGGAATTGGGCGGCTCACAATGGCTGATTTCGCGGCGCGGCTGAACAAGCTGTTCGAAACCGTGCATCCCCCGGGGCGTAAGCCGCACACCAATGCAGAGGTAGCGGCCGCACTGACGGCATCCGGTCATCCGATCTCCAAACCGTATCTGTCGCAGTTACGGTCGGGCCAGCGGACGAATCCGTCCGATGAGACGGTCGCCGCCCTGGCGAAGTTCTTCAAGGTCAAGCCCGACTACTTCTTCAACGACATCTACGCCGCGAAGATCGACCACGACCTCGAACTCCTGGCGCAGCTACAGGGTTACGGGCTGCGTCGGCTGTCCAGCCGGGCCTTCGACCTCTCCGAGGAGTCGCAGAACCTGCTGACCTCCATGGCGGAGAAACTGCGTGCCAGCGAGGGGTTGCCCGAAGTTCCTCCGGACGGAACGGAATAGAACCGGAAAACAGGCACGGTGCAGTCATCATCGGGATCGCACCGTGCCTGTTCCCGCCAGGGGCCACCGCCATACCGGCAGACTGGGCATGGAAAATTTCTACGGCATAAGAATCGAACGGCCTCGAGATCTGCGGTGTCCGATAATCACGGTACCGACCACTCGGCATGATTCCCGAGCCGCCCCGAGTGTTATCACAGTGACGTAACGGACGCACCTGCATACCTCGGGCAACTAGCGCGCAGCGGGCTCCGGTTGCGCGGCCTGTTCCGGCAGCGCGTCGAAGGCCTGGGCGATCGCCCGCACCCAGCCGCGCGGGCTGATCCCCTCCGGCGGGGCGATCCACCGGGCATCCACCACGGCCGGTCCCAGCGGATGTTTGGCCCACTCGGCAACACGCTCGGCCCGCCGGCCGATCGCCGCCGGGGGGTCACCGGCGGCAGCGATCTCCACCCCGCCCCCCGACTGCAAGTACAGTGCGTCCATGATCTGCGCCACCCGATCCGAGGCCTTGAGCTGGGTGGATGTCCCGGTCTCCTCCTGAACCACCTCCGGGAACCGCTTCACCATCACCTTGTGCAGGCTCTGCACGCGGCGCAGCAACAACCGCGCCCGCAACCACATCTCGACCACGATCCACACCGCACCGAACGCGATCAGCAGCGCGGCAACCTGCCACAGCGGCCACGCCCACGTCGGCTTACCCGGCTCGGCGCCGGGAGCATCGGTGAGGCCGCGCTGGATCTGCCCGGCAGCCAGCCCGATCACCAATGCCGTTCCGGCGATATAGATCGCGATACCACGGCCCAGCGCCGTCCAGCTGAGATTGCGCAGACCGGTCACGACAATGAAAATCCCTGCCGCCGCGACCACCGCCCAGCCGAGGGTGAACGACCACAGCACCGCGGCGACGATCGCCAGCACCCCGAGACCGTAAACCCCCCAGGCGATCTGGCGCAGATTCCGGCGGGAAACCACCGGCCAGGCCGCGGAGGCGACCACCGAGGTCGCGGTGACGAACAGCAACCAGGCACCGACGACCACGCCCTCGGACAGCAACCCACCGGGCAGACCGCCCGGCAATAAGTTGTCGATCGCCAGGCCCACATCGGGTATCGCCGCGGTACAGGCCAGAGCGACGGCAGCGACGGCGACCACGATCGCCACCCGGGCGGTCGTCGCCGGCTTGACGAGAACACGCCCCACCCGGGCGCCGGCGGCGACCCAAACCAGGAGGGCGGTCAACCAGAAGGTCATCCCAGAGCCTCATCGAATCGAAGGACCGAGACGCCCGCGCCCCGGCTGTTGAAAACGCGCAAACGTGTCATCAGCATGGCGGCGAACGTTTCGGCCTCCCATTCGGCTTGGTCGTTCTCGCCGTCCTCGACGGCGGTCTGATGCGCACGCTGGCTCAGCATGTAGGCGATCAGATCGTCACTCACCTCGAGCGTCACCTCGGTCGCCGGGGCACCCTCGTGGTCGAAGACGATATGGCCCAGCTCGTGCGCGAGCGTATGGTCGCGACTCGGCAGCGCGCTGGCCAGCACGATGATGTCCTTGGCCGGGTAGTACCGCCGCTGCCCGCAGACACCGGGGCCGAGATCGGCATCGGTGATCTCGATCGGCCGCCCCCGCTCGGCGGCCACCGCCTCCACCACCTGGTCCAAAGTGGTGGCGTCGGCGTCGGCGGCGATCGCGCACACCGCGTCCACGGCGGCCGCGACGCGGCGATAGGCACGAGTACTTTGTGTTTTGCTCTGTGTCATCGCAATCACGCACCCGTTCCGAAGAATTCGGAGCGCGCGGCATCGATCCGCGCCTGTGCCTGGGCGGCGCTCTGATAGCTCATCACGGCCGAACCGCCACCGGCGATGGCCAAGGCGACGAGCCCGCCGATCACCGACAGCAGCGCCGGTTCCGGCAGCACGCCTTCGGCGCTGGTCGGACGCACTGTGTGATTCGGCGGTGCGGCGGCCACCGGCGGCGCGCTCGGGGCCGGCGCCGGAGCACCGGGTGCGGCGGGGGCCGCGGGAGCGGGGAGACCCGCCCCTACCGCGACATCCACCACGCTGGGTGCGCCGGGGCCGGCACCGGCGCCGCCGGGCGCGGGCAGCGCCAGCGGCGGCCCGACCGGAGCGGGCGGTACCGGCGGCAGCGGTAACAGGAGAAGTAGCAGCGGGGCGGCCGAACCCACACCGGCCGACCCCAGGGCCGCCGAACCGGTCGCCGCGGAACCGGCGGCTGCCGACCCCGTGGCCGCGGAACCCACTGCGGCCGAACCGAGCCCGGCCGAACCGGTACCGAGCACTCCGACCCCGGCCGAACCGAGGGCCGCCGAGCCGGTGCCCAGCACCCCCGCACCAGCGGAACCCACTGCGGCCGAGCCCGTTCCGAGCAACGCCGAACCGGTACCGAGGCCGGCCGAACCGGTGGCCCCCAGACCGACTCCGGCGGAACCCACTGCGGCGGAACCGGTACCGAGTGCAGCAGAACCCGTTCCCGCAGCCGCGGAGCCGGTTACAGCCAGAGGCGCGAGCGCCGCCGAACCGACCGCTGCCGAACCGGTACCGAGAATCGTGCCGAGCGCGGTGCCCAGACCGATGGGGCCCACGGGTTCGGCAACCTCACTGGGTGCGGGCGCCGATGCGGCAGGAGCCGCGGAGTCAACTCTCGGACCGGTCTCTGCGGAGCTATCGCGGCCCGGGATATCCAGGGTCTGCCATTGCGCAACCTCGCCGGGTTCCGAACCACTGTTCCCGGTGGCGCCTGGCGACCCGCTCGACTCCGGGGCCGAGGGAACACCGGCCGGCGCGGGCGGCGCATCAGCGGGCGCGGGTGCGCCGGCACTGCCGGTACCGAGGCCGGCGTCCGGGCGGTCGCTCTGCCCCGGTGCGGCGACCCCGGGCCCTGCGGGTGCGCCCGGCGCCTCATGCGACCGGCCGGGAATCCCGAGGGGGGCGCTGGGGCCTGGTTCGGGCCCGGTATCGGCGGGCGGCATGAACCCGTTCCCACCACTTCCGGTCGGCCCCTGCTCCACCTTGGGCGAGCGGCCCGGTTCGGCGGCTGCGTATCCCGGCCCCCCGAGTAGCGCCAGGCAACCTACCGCCCCGGCTACTGCGAGTAATCGCTTGCTGCGACCAACGGCCATGCGCCAGCCATCCCCTCGATCGATATTGCGGATCCCCCGGTGATGACGCCTTCCGGGCAGAACGAACAGATGGTTGCCCATGGTAAACCAGGGCCCTGACCGGCGCATAACAAAGTCGCGAGACAACAGCCGACCCAGGCTCCGGCGCAGGTGGAGCGACAGGCCACAGCGGCGATATCACGATCGAGCATGGGATTACTCACAGTTACCACTCGGCGGATCAGGTAACTGCGCCCCCGTACACCGGCAGATTCCGGGCGGCGACCAATGCCCGTCACCCGCGGCCGGCGTCGTCGGATTCGGCCCGGCTCTGGTTGGCCGACCGGAGCTCGTCGCCGGCGCTGCGCCAAGGCACCCCCGGCCGGAGAACGCCATCGACCGCTCCGTACCAGTGGCCGGCGGCGAGCACTCCCCAGCTCTCCACACCCCCCGGACCGGGCAAATCTCCACACCCCCCGAACCGGGCAAACCATCCGTCCGCGCCCGGTGTCATCCGAAGTACGAGCTGCACCGGAAACGAACCCGCGGGTCACGCCCGAGCCGCCATCGTGGCGGAGGAACGGTTTCGCGGGTGCGCTCACCCGACCATCCGGGCTCCGGACCCGTCCCACCGCAGCGCGGGCGATGTCCAGAGACATCCCTGGCCCGTCGGCGGTGAATCGTGCATCGCCTGTGTACGCAGGCAGCAATCGGGCACAATCGCCGCGACAGTGGCTCAGCAAGCGCCGCGGGTGTTCGTTCAACGGCACCCGAATGTCTGCTAGTCCGGGCCGGGAAGTCGGGCATGCGGCCGCGGAGGTTGCAGCGCGCCCGAAACCATGCCGTCCCACGGCTTGCTCGACTGCATGGGACGCGACCGGATCGAGTACGGGGCTTCAACTGCGGAGCGGCGCTACTCGGGCTTGCGCCAGGGCGACCGCAGGCGCGCCGGACGGAGACGGCGGGTCGGCGCCCGCGCGGTACACCGCGTTCTGTCGCCAGTCCGTCAACGGGCGCAGAGCAACCCGGCGGGCGCAGACTCGACCATGCGGCCCGCCGGGTACTCGGAGAAGGCCGGCTACGCTCCGTAGACCGGCTCCGGCGCGGCGCCCTTCGAGATCAGTTCCGCCACCACCGGGCCGAGCTCGGCCGGGTCCCAGCGGGTTCCACGGTCCACCGGGACGCCGTGGTGCCAGCCTTCGGCCAGGGCGATACGACCGCCCTCGACCTCGAACATCCGGCCGGTGATCCCGGCCGATTCCGGGCTGCCCAGCCACACCACGATCGGCGAGATGTTCTCCGGCGCCATGGCGTCGAAACCATCCTCCGGCTTGGCCATCATGTCCGCGAAAACCGTTTCGGTCATCCGGGTGCGGGCCGAGGGCGCGATGGCGTTCACGGTGATGCCGTAGCGGCCGAATTCCGCCGACGCGGTGAGAGTCAGGCCGGCGATACCGGCTTTGGCGGCGCCGTAGTTGCCCTGGCCGACGCTGCCCTGCAGGCCGGCGCCGGAGCTGGTGTTGATGATCCGGGCGTCGACCGGACGGCCGGCCTTGGATTCCGCGCGCCAATACGCGGCCGCGTGCCGCATGGTGGCGAAATGGCCCTTCAGATGGACCCGGACCACCGAATCCCATTCGTCTTCGGCGAGATTGACCAGCATGCGGTCGCGGACGAAGCCGGCGTTGTTGACGAGTACATCGAGCCCGCCGAAGGTATCCACGGCCTGCTGGATCAGCCGCTGCGAACCGTCCCAGCTCGCCACATCGTCGCCGTTGGCGACGGCTTCGCCGCCGGCCGCGCGGATTTCGGAAACAACCTGCTCGGCAGGCGTTTCCGCCGTGGATTCACCGCTGAGGCTGGTGCCGATGTCATTGACCACGACCTTCGCGCCCGCGGCCGCGAAGGCCAATGCGTGCGCGCGGCCGATTCCCCGGCCGGCGCCGGTGACGATGACTATCCGTCCGGCGCAGATGCCCTCGGTTGCCATATCCGTTCCTATCGTCGATGGTCGTAACTGGTGTTGTCGCGTCGATGGGGCAGCGGCCGCGTCAGGGCTGTGCGGTTTTCGCCGTGCCGGTGGAATGGGTGGCGTTGGCGGCCGAGAGGAAGGCCGGCGGTTCGCCGCCGCCGTGGATCTGCAGGGTGGCACCGCTGATGTATCCGGCGAGCGGAGAAAGCAGGAACGCCACCCCGTTGCCGACATCGTCGGGCCGCGCCATCCGGCCCATCGGGATGGTCTGCCCGACCGCGGCCACCCCGTCGGCGTCGCCGTAGTGCAATTCGGCGAGCTCGGTTTCCACCGCGCCGACGACCAGCGAGTTGATCCGGACCCGGGGCGCCCATTCGGCAGCCAGGGAGACGGTGAGCGCGTCGACTCCGGCCTTGGCCGCACCGTAGGCGGCGGTACCGGGTGAGGGCCGGTGACCGCTCAGGCTGGAGATATTGACGATCGACCCGCCGGTTTCCTGTTCGTTCATCACCGCCTGCGCCGCCTGCGCGACGTGCAGGGCAGCGAGCAGATTCAATTCGATGATCTTGGTGTGGAATTTCGGGCTGGCATCGGCCGCCAGCGCGTACGGCGCTCCCCCGGCATTGTTCACCGCGGCGTCGAGCCGGCCGTACCGGCGCACGATCTCCGCGATCATCTCGCGCACTGCCTCGGCATCACGCACATCGCAGGGCAGGAAGTCGATGGCGCGCCCGTCCGCTTCCACCGGTGTTTCCGCCGGTCGGCGCGCACACGCCACCACGGTCGCGCCGGCGGTCAGCAGGACCCGGCTGATACCGGCGCCGACACCGCGGACGCCTCCGGTTACCAGAACGACGCGATCGGACAGGTCGATTTCGAGTGCCACCGTGTTAACCTACCAAGCAATTGCTTGCTTAGCCAAGATGCTCGAGAATGCGAGATGGGATACGCGATGGGGATCACCCGCCATTCGGAATCCGCCGGTATCGCCGTGGTCACGGTCGACTATCCGCCGGTCAACGCCATACCCTCGGACGGCTGGTTCACCCTCGCCGACGAGATCCGCGCCGCCGGGCGCGACCCGCAGACCCGGGTGGTGGTGTTGCGCGCGGAGAACCGGGGCTTCAACGCTGGCGTGGATATCAAGGAAATGCAGCGCACACCGGGCCACCAGGCGCTGATCGACGCCAACCACGGCTGCTACGAGGCCTTCGCCGCCGTCTACGACTGCCCGGTCCCGGTCGTCACCGCGGTCCAGGGCTTCTGCCTCGGCGGCGGGATCGGCCTCGTCGGCAACTCCGACATCATCATCGCCTCCGAGGACGCCACCTTCGGCCTGCCCGAGGTCGATCGCGGCGCGCTCGGCGCGGCGACCCACCTGTCCCGGCTGGTCCCGCAGCACCTCATGCGCGCGCTGTTCTTCACCGCGAGCACGGCCACCGCCCAGCAGCTGCATCACTACGGCTCGGTGCTGAAGGTGGTCCCCCGCGACGAACTCGACGCCGCGACGCTCGAGGTCGCCAAGGACATCGCCGCCAAGGACGGCCGCGTGATCCGGGCCGCCAAACGCGCGCTCAACGGAATCGACCTGCAGGACGTACACCGCAGCTACCGCTACGAGCAAGGGTTCACCTTCGAACTGAACCTCTCCGGCGCGTCGGACGAGATCCGCGAGCGGTTCGACGACGACCTGGCAGCGCAGAAAGACAAGAACTGACACCGATCCGGAGGATCGATGAATTGATGGAGCGTAAAACCATGCGAGACAAGCGGAAATCGCTGGACGAGATCGTCGGCGAACTGCGCAGCGGAATGACCATCGGCATCGGCGGCTGGGGGTCGCGGCGTAAGCCGATGGCCCTGGTGCGGGCGCTGCTGCGGTCGGATGTCACCGACCTCACCGTCGTCACCTACGGCGGCCCCGACCTCGGCCTGCTGCTTTCGGCCGGCAAGGTGCGCAAGGCCTACTACGGTTTCGTCTCCCTCGACTCGGCGCCGTTCTACGATCCGTGGTTCGCCAAGGCCCGCACCTCCGGGCAGATCGTGGCCCGGGAGATGGACGAGGGCATGCTCAAATGCGGGCTGGAGGCGGCCGCCGCGCGACTGCCGTTCCTGCCGATCCGCGCCGGCCTCGGCTCGGACGTGCCGAATTTCTGGGACGGCGAACTGACCACCGTCACCTCGCCCTACCCGGGCCCGGACGGTAAATCGGAAACCCTGATCGCCATGCCCGCGCTGAACCTCGACGCCGCGCTGGTGCACCTGAACATCGGCGACGCGCACGGGAACGCCGCATACCAGGGAGTGGATCCCTATATGGACGACCTGTTCTGCCTGGCGGCCGAGAAGCGATACCTGTCGGTGGAGCGCATCGTGGACACCGAGGAACTCGTGAAAACCGTGCCGCCGCAATCGCTGCTGCTCAACCGCATGATGGTCGACGCAGTCGCCGAAGCACCGAACGGCGCGCATTTCACCCTCGGCGGCGAAAGCTACGGACGCGACGAGAAGTTCCAGCGCCACTACGTCGAAGCCGCCAAATCGCCGGAAACCTGGCAGACCTTCGTCGACACCTACCTCAGCGGCTCCGAAAACGACTACCAGGCCGCCGTCGCGCGATTCAAGGAGGAGCAGTCGTGACCAGCACCGAAACCATCACCCGGGCCGAGGTGTGCGCGATCGCCTGCGCCGAGATCTTCCGGGATGCCGGGGAAATCTTCGCCAGCCCGATGACGCCGATGGCACAGTTGGGCGCCAGGCTCGCCAAACTCACCTTCGAACCCGATCTGCTGCTCTCCGACGGCGAGGCGTTCTTCCTCGCCGAAACACCGCCCATCGGCGGTAAGGCACCGGTGGAGGGCTGGATCCCGTTCCGCCGGGTTTTCGATGTCCTGGCCTCGGGCCGCCGCCATGTGGTCATGGGCGCCAACCAGATCGACCGCTTCGGCAACCAGAACCTCTCCGCCTTCGGCCCGCTGCAGCAGCCGACCCGGCAGATGTTCGGCGTCCGTGGCGCGCCCGGAAATACGATCAACCACCCGACGAGCTATTGGGTTGCGCGGCACACCAAACGGGTGTTCTGCGACCAGGTCGATATCGTCGCCGGGATCGGCTACGACAAGATCGACCCCGAGAACCCCGCCTACCGGTTCATGAAGGTCCACCATGTGGTCACCAACCTGGGCGTATTCGATTTCGGCGGGCCCGGCCACACCATGCGCGCGCTGAGCCTGCACCCCGGCGTCACCGCCGAAGAGGTCGCGGAGAACACCTCGTTCGAAATCGCCGACCTGGGAACCGCGGAGGAAAGCCGGCTGCCGAGTGACGAGGAACTGCGGATCATCCGTGAGGTCCTGGATCCCAAGAAGATCCGCGAGAAGGAGGTTCCGCAGTGACACCCCGGCTGCGGACCCCGCTGACCGAACTGGTCGGGATCGAACATCCCGTCGTGCAGACCGGTATGGGCTGGGTGGCGGGCCCGAGCCTGGTTTCGGCCACTTCCAACGCGGGCGGTCTGGGCATTCTGGCTTCGGCCACCATGACCTATGACGAGCTGGAAACGGCGATCGCGAAAACGAAGGCGCAGACCGATAAACCGTTCGGCGTGAACATTCGCGCCGACGCGTCCGATGCCCCCGAGCGGATCGACCTGCTGATCCGCGAGAACGTGAAAGTCGCATCGTTCGCGCTGGCGCCGAAGAAGGACCTCATCGCGAAGCTGAAAGACGCCGGTGTGGTGGTGGTCCCGTCGATCGGCGCCGCCAAGCACGCAGTGAAGGTCGCCTCGTGGGGCGCCGACGCCGTGGTCGTCCAGGGTGGTGAAGGCGGCGGGCACACCGGCCCCGTCGCGACCACCCTGCTGCTGCCGTCGGTCCTGGACGCCGTCGATATCCCGGTCGTCGCGGCCGGCGGTTTCTACGACGGACGCGGCCTGGCCGCCGCCCTTGCCTACGGCGCCGCCGGGGTCGCCATGGGCACCCGGTTCCTGCTCACCCAGGAGAGCAGTGTCCCGGATTCGGTGAAACAGGAGTACCTGCGCCGGCAGCTCGGCGAAACCGTGGTCTCGACAAAGGTCGACGGTATGCCGCATCGGGTGCTCAACACCGAACTCGTGCAGAAGCTGGAAGGTTCCGGCCGTATCCGCGGCCTCACCGCGGCAGTCGGCAACGCGACCAAGTTCAAGAGCATGACCGGTATGAAATGGTCGACCCTCGTCCGCGACGGCCTGGCCATGCGCAAGGCCAAGGACCTCACCTGGTCGCAGGTCATCATGGCGGCCAACACTCCGATGCTGCTGCGCGCCGGACTGGTCGAAGGCAACACCGAAGCCGGTGTGCTCGCGGCCGGTCAGGTGAGCGGCATCCTGGACGATCTCCCCACCTGCCAGGAACTCATCGACCGGGTCGTCACGGACGCGGTCGCCCGGATCGGCACCCTCGCCACCCTCCCCCAGAGCGCCGAATCGGCGAACTGACCCGGAACAAGTACAGGCCCCGCCCCGATGTGGGGCGGGGCCTTGTCGTACAGCACAGCCGTCGCAAGGGGCGCCGATCAGGCCGGCCGGACCGGTCCCGAACCTGCGGTAGTCGGTCAGGTCCGGGACATTGGGCACACCTCGCTCTGAGCGGCGCCGGGACGGAACGAACGGCCACCGGTTGTAATCGCATAATGGGCAGGTGTCGACTGCACATCCGGGCTCAACCTCCACCGTGTCGGTATCCATGCCGACCGGTCTACTGACCGCTGTCCGCGACCGGGCCGGTCAGCGCAACATGTCGGCATATATCACCGAAGCGGTGCGCCACCGGCTCGAGATGGACGGGTTGGCCGAGATCGTCGCCGAGTACGAATCGGCTCACGAGCCACTCACCGAAGCCGAGATCGAAGAGGCGTCGCGGGATTTGTTCGGTTCGGGCGGGGCGATCAACGACCGCGGCTCCGCCTAACCGAAACCTGGATTCTTTCGATGGTGCTCGGCGGACTGATGCGCCCTCAGGGACTGTCGGTACCGAGCGCTACCGTGCCTGCCATGCCTTCGACCCCGCATGAAGTGGTGATCGACATGTTCACGGAGAGACCGGGTCTGGTCGCTCCGCTACTTTCCGCGCTCGGCTGCGAGCTACCGGTCTACGACACCGTGAAAACCCGATCGGAGAGAGCAGCGGTTGTGGCGCCCACGGAGTACTACGCCGACGCGGTGGTTGCGTTCGAGCGTGGCGGCGCAACGGTGCTGGCAGTAGTAGTGGAGATTCAGTTACGCCGCGACCCGGACAAACTGTGGTCCTGGCCGGTATACACGGCGTCGCTGCGGGCGCGGATGAAGTGTCCGGTGTTGCTGTTGATCGTCTGCCCGGACAATGGCACGGCGAAATGGGCGGGCCAGCCGTTGACATTCGGGTACGGCAGCCCATCCACCACATTGCGGCCGTTGGTCCTGGCACCTTCCTCGGTTCCGGTAGTCACCGATCCGGACACGGCGACCGAGTTTCCGGAGCTGGCGGTGCTGTCCGCGGTAGCCCACCCGCAGCACCCCGACCACACTCAGATCTGGCGGGCGTTGGCCGCGGGTTTTCGAACTCTCGGGGAAGACCCCGCCCTGCGATACCATGATTTCATCCTGACGATGCTGCCGCGTGCTGTTCGTCCTGCTTGGGAGGCTTTTATGTCCACCGGTCTGCGTGACTACGACTTCACCAGCGACTTCGCCCGCAAGTACGTCGCCGAGGGGCGAGCCGAAGGGCGAGCACAGGGCGAAGCCGAATCGATCCTGACCGTGCTCGACGCCCGCGGAATCGACGTACCGGACCGGGTGCAGGAAACAATCACTTCCTGCGATGACCTCGACCAACTGCGGAAGTGGCTGCGCCGAGCCCTGGAAATCAACCGGGCCGACGAACTGCTCGACTGACGTAACGGCTTCTCAGACCCCTCTGGTGCACTGGCGACGCATACGGCTCGGTCTGTATGTTCACGGCCCGGCGATCAGAAAGACGCACCCGAGAAGGGGGCAGCGCGGTCGCAGGGTACGGGTTGCGGATGTTCGGGGTCGAGGGCGTTGAGCACGAAATAGGCCCCTCGGCGCGACCCGGCCAGTCCCGCGTGGTCCGTGTAGTCGACCGGGCATCCTTCCTGGACCACGATGTTGTGGACATTGCTACCGCCCGGTGGCAGACCGGATGTGTACGGAACGATGAGTTCGTCGTATTGCGTGGCGATATTGGTGTATTCGATCTCGGGCAGGTAGTACCCGCCTGCCCGGACCGCGTGCATGAACGGCGAGCCGGGGTCCAATTCGGCGCACGCGTGACAGATCGGGAAGTGCTCCGGTTGTATCCCGAGCCGCCGGGCGGTGTGCAAAATGATGTCCGCCCCGGCCACGGTGGTGCCGTTCCACGCGGGAGCCAGCGAGACGTATTTGTCGATTTTGTCCCGGCCGCCGAGGTACTTCGCGTAGTAGGCAGGCATCACCGTTCCCTGCGAATGGCCCACGATGTTCACCTGAGTCGCACCCGTCGCGGCGAGAACACCGTCGACGAACACACCCAACTGGCGGGCACTCTCGGTTATCTCGCCCATTCCTCCGACTGCTGTCGCCGGCCACGGCAGTCCGGACGGAGCACCGTAGGTGAGGGAGAATACGCAGTACCCCGCGTTTTTCAGCAACGGAACGTAGGCGCCCCAGTTGGTCTGTTGCGACCCTCCGGTGCCGTGAACAAGCACCACGGGCTCGGGGTGCGCGGGTGTCGGTATGCATCCGTAGTCGTTGGACCCGGGCAGTGAACCGCCTGGGTTCAGGAGTTCCGGTCCTATACCGGCGAAGAAATTGAAATCGACGGGAAGTTCGTCGGCGGTGGCTGTTCCGGCTCCGGCGACCACCGCCAGCCCCGTCACCACCGCACCGAAGACTGCCAGCAGCTTCCTCATGTGCGGAACCTAGCAAATGCTTGGTGGCCGCAGGGGTGATTTCAGCCGAACGGGGTCTCCGGGCGTTCCTGGAGTTCGTCGTCGATGTACAGATCCACCTTCTCGTTGTAGAAGCAGGCCGAGCCGGCGATCTTCTGACTCTCCGGGGTGGGCGTGCGGTAGATCCACACCAGATCCGGGTACTCAGCGCCGCCGACCTCGATGTTCCAGTAGTCGGCATTGCCCTTGTACGGGCAGCTGGTGTGGGTATCCGAGGGCCGCAGCAGGTCCATTCGGATATCCGTGAGCGGGAGGTAGTACCGGGCCGGCAGGCCGGTTTCGAAGAGGATGCGCGGCGTTCGCGAATCCGCCACGGTGACGCCGTCGATCTCCACTCGCACGTGCCGGGAACTGGCGAGGATATCGACGCGCGAGTACGGGTCGCGGGGGTGGACGTAGATCGGTTCGTCCTCCTCGAACCATTCGTCCATCGCGTTCCATTCGAGCCGCACCAGTTCACTCAGTTGCGGTGAATTCGGGTAGATACGCGCCGCACCGGCCGCGACGGCACCGTCGACCACGACGTCGTACCCGGCCCCCTCCCCGCGACGCCGCGAGGGGTGAATGGTGCCGTCCGATTCCAGTTTCGCGCGTAGATCGGCCACCGGTATGTAGTAGGCCGGATAGTAGGGAATCTCCCACACCAGCGCGGGTCGCACGGTATCGGCGACGAGCTGCCCGCCGAAGTAGACCCGCACCCGCTTCTGGATCGTCTCGACCCGGATCTCGTCTCGCTGCGCCTCGGTCATACCTCTCGAGCCTACGCCGGGCACAGCGTGGCCCGGATACAAAAAGGCAGGCCCCGCCGATGGGCGGGGCCTGCGCCGGGACCTCTTGTGGAGGTCAGTCTCCGACCGTCACCGCCTGCGCTTCCTCCACGCTGTGCGGGGCGGGGTCGTGGTCGTCGATATGGGCGAGGGCTTTCCGGCCGGCCAGCAGCACCACCACGCCCACGGCGGTACAGACGGCGCCGACCCAGAACGGCAGGGAGATGCTGGTCTCGCCGAGTTTGCCGGCCAGCCACGGCGCGGCGGCGCCGCCGGCGAACCGGACGAAGCTGTAGGCAGCGGACGCGGTGGAGCGTTCCACCGGCGCGGAGATCATGACGGCCTCGGTGATGAGGGTGTTGTTCACGCCCAGGAACAGTCCCGCGATCACCACACCGACGATCAGCACCGGCTTGTGGTCGGCGAACAGTGCCATCATGGCCAGGTCGGCGGCGAACAGGCCGACCGCGAGCGCGATCATCGGCAGGGTACCGAAACGGGCCTGCAGTTTCGGAGCGATGAACACCGAGGAGATCGCGAGCAGAATTCCCCAGCCGCAGAAAATGAAGCCGATGGCGTAGGTGCCCATATCCAGCGGGAACGGGGTGTAGGCGAGCAGGGTGAAGAAACCGAAGTTGTACAGCAGCGCGGTGATGCTCACGACCAGCAGTCCACGATGGCGCAGGGCTTTGAAGGGCGCGGCAAGCGAGGTGGGTTTCGCGGCCTTCGGCCCTTCGGGCAGCAGTACGACAATGGCGACCAGTGCGATGGCCATCAGCACCGAGACCCCGAAGAAGGGCCCACGCCAGCTGATCCCGCCCAGCAGGCCACCCACCAGCGGTCCGGTGGCGATACCGATCCCGAGTGCGGCCTCGTACAGGATGATGGCCCGCGCGACCCCACCGGTTGCGGAGCCGACGATGGTGGCGAGCGCGGTAGCGATGAACAGAGCGTTGCCCAGCCCCCAGCCGGCCCGGAAGCCGACGATCTGCCCGACCGTATTCGACAGTCCGGCCGCGGCGGCGAAGACGATGATCAGGGCCAGGCCGGCCAGCAAGGTTTTCTTCGCACCGAAGCGGCTGGAGATCACGCCGGTGATGAGCATCGCGACGCCGGTGACGAGCATATAGCTGGTGAACAGCAGCGATACCTGCGATGGGGAGGCGTTGAGCTGCTCGCCGATGGGTTTGAGAATCGGGTCGACCAGGCCGATGCCCATGAACGCGATAACGCTGGCGAAGGCGACCGCCCACACCGCTTTCGGCTGTTTGGCGCTGGTATCGGTGGCCGCGCTTGTCGTGGTGCTCATATAAGTGTCCTCGGTAGCGAATCCTGTTCGGCTGCTGCGTCTATCGCCGCCAGCAGGTCGCGAAGATCGCCCGTCATGCGGGTGAGTCGTTCCGCGTCGAATCCGGCCAGCCGTTCGCTGAGCGCGTTGCGCATGGCCGACCGGAAGGCGGCGAGCCGGGCGCGCCCGGCGGGGGTCAGTTCTACGAGTACGCCGCGGGAATCGCCGGGGTCGCGGCGCCGCGAGGCATAGCCCTGCGACACCAGCCGGCCGATCAACGCGGTCGCGCTCGGTTGTGACGAGCGATCGATCCGGGCGAAATCGCCGACCCGCAGCGCACCGTGATGGTCGAGTACCGCCAGGGCGCGCACTGTGGCGCGGGGTAGATCGTCGGCGCTGATCTCGCCGACCGATCGCGTGAGCCGCCCCGCGGTGACGATCAGGTCGACAACGGTGGCGTCCTTCTCGGTCACCGGGTACGGCTGCACCCCAATATTGTTACATAGGCTAACTATCTATTTCCAGCCCTGCCGGTGGGATACCCGCCACATGCCGCAACTGAGCCAGAAAGGTCGCGTGGTCGTCACCCGGAACCATGTAGTGGCACGCGGCAAGACGAATGATGGCCGCAGCGACGATATCGGCGTCCGCGCCCTCGATCATGGGCCGGATGAGGTCGCGCATCACCGGCATCACGCGAGCCAGTTCCGCCAGGACGTGATCCGGTTCCACATCGACCAGCCGCGCCAGCGAATACGACTGCTGATGATCGACCATGTAGCGCAACGCCGCGTCCAGCCGGGCAGCGCCCGTGAGCCCGCGGGTCGCGGCCGCGAAAGCATCCTCGGTGTTCTGCTGCTCGTACCGGCCGAAGGCGGCGAGCAGCTCCTGCTTGGAGGAGAAGAAACGGTACAGCGTCGGACGCGAAACCTTCGCCGTCGCGGCAACATCGGACAGGTTCAGTTTGCTGTGGCCGTGCCGGCTCAGCACCTCGAAGGTCGCCCGCAGGATCCGCACCCGGGTCGATCCGTTCGAGCTCTCCTCCAGTGCCATTTACATCCTTTACACTTTTTGTAAGTTATGTAACACTCTACCGGTACCGCTCCGATCGGTCCGACAGCCTTCCACAGGTCCGCAAGCCACCCGGACAGCTCGACGCGGCACATTCAATCCAGCTCTAGCTGCAGCGAGGTGAGTCCGATGACGGACACCTGCATATCGGGCGACGAGATCGACTTCGACCCGTTCTCCGACGCATTCTTCCGCGATCCGCACGATATCTACCGGCGACTACGCGCGCAGGCGCCGGTTCACTTCAACCCCACCTACGGCCTGTGGGCATTGTCGAGGTACGCCGATGTCGCGCCCGGCATGAAGGATTTCGCCACTTTCTCCTCGACCGAGGGCATCACCCTGGACATGGTCCTGAACCCCGGGCAGCCGAAACCGGCCACGCCCATGATGATCATGATGGACCCGCCCGAACACACCCGGATGCGCAATCTCGTGCGCAAGGTGTTCACGCCCCGCGCGATAGCGGAACTGGAACCGATGATCCGGAAGATCATCGGCTCCTATATCCGCCGGTTACCCAGCGGCGCATTCGATGTGGTGGCCGATTTCTCCACCCATTTCCCGATCGAAGTGATCAGCTCCATGCTCGGCGTACCCGAAGCAGACCGGGCCCGGCTGCGCGAACTACACGCCATACCGCTCGAGCGCCGGCCCGGGGAAACCGGTATGCGGCCCGAAGCCCAGCAAGCGCTGCAGGAGGTCGGGCGGTACCACTTCGCACTGATCCTGGAACGCCGGGCCCGCCCCCGCGACGATATGATCAGCCGGCTCATCGAGGCCGAAGTCGACCGCGGCGACGGGGTGGCGACCTCGCTCACCGATAACGAAATCGCCGGTTTCATTTCACTGTTGGGCGGCGCCGGGGCCGAAACCGTCGCGAAGTTCATCGGAATCGCCGCCGTGCTCTTCGCCGATCACCCGGAACAGTGGCAGGCCCTGCGCGCCGACCGCTCGAAAATTTCCGGAGCGTTCGAAGAAGTGCTGCGCTACGACGGGCCGGTGCAGTACGACCTGCGCTACACCCAGCGCGACGTGCAGTTCCACGGCCGGACCATCCCACAGGGCAGCCATGTCCTCATGCTGCTGGCCTCGGCCACCCGCGACGAGAACGCCTTCCACGACGCCGGCCGGTTCGATATCGACCGGGCGCACTCCGGGCACAACCTCGGTTTCGGCTACGGCATCCACAGCTGTCTCGGAGCTGCCCTGGCACGGCTGGAAGGCCGGATCGCACTCGACGCGCTGCTCGAGGTGATGCCCGAATACACCGTGGACCGGGCAGGCCTGCGCCGCGCCACGACAACGAATGTGGCCGGCTGGGCGAACGTCCCCGTCCGGGTCGGCTGAACGGAAAGCTGCCGCACCGTGGAGGTATCGCCGGTGCGGCGATACCTCCACGGCGTGATCAGCGCGCGATACGTTCGATGATCGTCGCGTTGGCAGTGCCGCCACCCTCGCAGATGGTGAGCAGGCCGTAGCGGCCGTTGATCCGCTCCAGTTCGTTGAGTAGGGTCGCGAACAGCTTCGCCCCGGTCGCGCCGAGCGGGTGGCCGAGCGCGATCGCGCCGCCGTTGACGTTCACCTTCTCCGGATCGGCGCCGGTCTCCTTCAACCAGGCCAGCACCACCGGTGCGAAGGCCTCGTTGATCTCGATCGCGTCGATATCGTCGATGGTCAGGCCGGTCTTTTCCAGCGCGAACTTGGTCGCCGGGATGGGCGCGGTGAGCATGTAGAGCGGGTCGGCGCCGCGGGCGCTGACGTGGATGATGCGGGCGCGGGGGGTCAGACCGTATTCCTCGACCGCCCATTCCGAGGCCAGCAGGGTCGCGCTGGCGCCGTCGGAGATCTGCGAGGCCACCGCCGCCGTCAGCGGACTGCCCTCCTCCAGCGCCGGCAGCGACGCCATCTTCTCCAGGCTGGTTTCGCGCGGGCCCTGGTCGATCCAGAAGTCGCCCACCGGCACAATTTCGGAGTCGAACCGGCCGGCCTGGATGGCGGCGCGGGCCCGCTCATGGCTGCGCAGCGCCCACCGCTCCATATCCTCGCGGCTGATCCCCCACTTCTCGGCGATCATCTGCGCGCCGCGGAACTGGGACACTTCACCGGTGCCGTACCGGTGGTCCCAGCCTTTCGCGCCGACGAACGGGGAATCGAAACCGTATTCCTTACCGGCGAGCATGGCCGCGGAAATCGGGATGGCACTCATGTTCTGCACACCACCGGCCACGATCACCTCGGCGGTACCGCTCATGATCGCCTGCGCGCCGAAGTTGATCGCCTGCTGGCTGGACCCGCACTGCCGGTCCACCGTCACACCGGGCACTTCCTCGGGGTAACCGGCGGCCAGCCACATCGTCCGGCCGATATTGCCGGCCTGCGGGCCCACATTGTCGACGCAGCCGACGATCACATCGTCGACATTCGCCGGGTCGAGCGGGTTACGCGACAACAGGCCCTGCAGAGCGGCCGCCCCGAGATCGGCGGGATGGACCTCGGCCAGCGCGCCACCGCGCTTACCGACCGGGGTGCGCACCGCGTCGACCACATAGGCCTCGCGCAGCGGCGTGTAGGGGCGGCGGGCAGCTGTAGCCATAGGTTTTCTCCTAATCGGTATGGCCCGGCACGGTGAGCCCGTCGAGCACAATGGTGAGGTACTGCTTGGCGAGGGTTTCGACAGTGACCGATCCGCCGCCCGGCTGGTACCAGCGGACCGCCACCCAGACGGTGTCACGCAGGAAGCGGTAGGCCAGATCGATATCGAGTTCGGGGCGGAAACTGCCGTCGGCGACACCGCTGGTGAGTACGCGCCGCCACAGTTCCCGGAATTCGCGGTTGTATTCGTCGATATAGGCGAAGCGTTCGGAGGTTTGCAGCCGTTTGGCCTCGGACTGGTAGATGGCGACCGCCGCATGCGAGCGATCGATCGCTTCGTAGGAGGCCAGCACCAGCGCTTCCAGGGTGGCGCGGCAGCTCAGGCCCGCCTCGGCGATTTCGCGGTAGCGGCCGAACAGTTCGTCGAGAAATCCGCGCAGGATCTCGTCTACCATCCCCTCTTTCGAGGAGAAATGATGATAGAGGCTGCCGGAGAGGATCCCGGCGGCGTCGGCGATATCTCGCACCGTGGTCGCGCGCACGCCCCGTTCGGCGAACAGGTCGGCCGCCAAGTCGAGGAGTTCGGTTCGCCGGGCCGATTTGGTGGGGTCGGGTGCGGTCACCCGGCCATAATACAACCAAGCATTTGCTTGGGTCCATGGTAGTGGGAAACGAATCGGGCCCGGCGTTTCCGGCTCCCCCCTCACGTATCGGAGCCGGACCCACCGGGCCCGAAGCACGGAACAGGACTGCCGCACTGTTTTCCGATCTGGTTGGACGCGCAGATCCGCGAATCGGTTCCATCGAAGCGGTGCCGGGTACATTCCACCCATGACGCAGCCGTTTCCGCAGTGGCAGTGGGGATCACCGGACAGCGCCCTGTCCCGGGTGGCAGGCAGGTTCGCCGCCACGACCGCCGGTTCCTGGATGATTCGCAAGCTCACGCCGCTGGATCGCCGGGTGCTGGAACGCACCGGCGCGAAGTACACGGTGCTGGGCCCGGTCGGGGCACCGGTACTGCTGCTCACCACGACGGGCCGCAAATCGCGGCTACCCCGGACCCAGCCGCTGCTGTACGTCCACGACGGTGACACGTTGTACGTCGTCGGCAGCAATTTCGGGCAAGCCCACCATCCGGCCTGGACCGGCAACCTGCTGGCCGAGCCCGGCGCGACCGTAGCCGTCGCGGGTGAACGGATCCCGATTACCGCCACCCCCATCGACGGTGCGGCGAAAGAAGAGATATTCCAACGTTTCGTCGAACTGACCGGCGCTTATGCCGCCTACCGCGACCGGACGACCCGAGACCTGCGAGTCTTCGCGCTGACCCGAGCCTGAACAGCCGGTTGCGAAACTCGGTGCGGCGCCGGATCCAGGGTCACGTGCGCCGGCGGGCACAAGCCATGGGGATCGGCTCGGTCAGGCCGGCCGGTGGCGCACACCCCCGGCCGGCCCACGTGTCAGGCGCGCTGGCTGCTGACCGAGACCACCTCGCCGGTCAGGTAGGTGGTGTAATCGCTGGCCAGCATGGCGATGGTCGCGGCCACCTCCCACGGTTCGGCCGCACGGCCGAAGGCTTCGCGCTCGGACAGGCTGTCCAGTAGATCGCTGGAACTGACCTTGTCGAGGAACGCGTGCCGGGCGATACTCGGCGCCACCGCATTGATCCGGACCCCGAATTCGGCAGCTTCCACCGCACTGCACCGGGTCAGGGCCATCACGCCGGCCTTCGCGGCGGCATAGTGCGCCTGGCCGTACTGGGCGCGCCAGCCCAGCACACTCGCGTTGTTGACGATTACGCCACCGTGCTTCGCGTCCCGGAAGTAGTTGAGCGCAGCCCGGGTGCAGCGGAAGGTGCCGTTGAGGGTGATATCGAGGACCTTGTCCCACTGCTCGTCGGTCATATCGGCCACCGGCGTCTCCCCGCCGAGGCCCGCATTGTTGACGAAGATCTCAACCCCGCCCAGCGCCGCGGCGGCACCCCGGACGAGTTCGTCGACCTGCGTGGTGCTGGTCACATCACAGACGATCGCGTGCACCTTGCGATCGGCGAACTCCTCGGACAGTTCCGCGCGGGTCGCTTCCAGACGCCGTTCGTGCCAGTCGGAGACCACCACGTCCGCGCCCTCGTTGAGCAGCCGGCGGGCGGTGGCGGAGCCGATTCCGGTCCCGGCAGCCGCGGTCACCACGGCGCGACGGCCGGTGAGCAGTCCGTGGCCGGGGGTCTGCGCCGGCGCCACCGACAGCGGCCCGCTCACTGCCGGGCCTCGCGCGGCAGGCCGAGCACACGCTCGGAAATGATGTTGCGCTGCACTTCGTTCGAACCTCCGTAGATCGTATCGGCGCGGGTGAACAGATACAGCCGCTGCCATTCGTCGAGATCACCGTCGGCGGCGACCAGGCCGGCCGCGCCGCGCACCGCCATGGCGAGTTCGCCGAGACCGCGATGCCAATTCGCCCAGAGCAGTTTGCCGACCGAGGCCTGTCCCCCGTCGTCGGCGGTTTCGGCCATCGTGCGCATGGCGTGCGCACGCAGCACACGCAGGCCCACCCAGGCGTGATCGACCTGTTCCGCGAGCAGCGGATCGTCGAGGGCGCCCGATTCGCGGGCCAGTTCCTCGATGGCCGCCAGTTCGCGGGCGAAGCGGATCTGCTGCCCGAGGGTCGAGATACCGCGTTCGACATTGAGTGTGCCCATGGCGACGCGCCAGCCGTCACCGGGGTCGCCGACCACCAGATCGGCTTCGGTGCGGGCGTCGTCGAAGAACACCTCGTTGAACTCGGAGGTCCCGGTGAGCTGCACGATGGGCCGGACCTCGATACCCGGCTGGTTCATCGGGACCAGCAGGTAGGACAGCCCTTTGTGGCGTTTCGAGCCGGGTTCGGTGCGGCAGACCGCAAAGCACCAGTCGGCCACATGAGCCAGCGAGGTCCAGATCTTCTGGCCGTTGATCGACCAGTGATCGCCGTCGAGGCGGGCCGAGGTGGAGACCGCGGCCAGATCGGATCCGGCGCCCGGTTCGGAGTAGCCCTGGCACCACAGTTCACTGACGGTGCGGATACCCGGCAGGAACCGGTCGCGCTGGGCGTCGGTACCGAAGGCCAGCAGCGTCGGGCCGAGCAGTTCCTCACCCACATGTGAGACGCGGGCCGGCGCGTTCGCCTTGGCGTACTCCTCATGGAAGATGATCTGCTGGCCTACGCTCGCCGCCCGCCCGCCGTATTCGACCGGCCAGCCGAGGCAGGTCCAGCCCGCGGCGGCCAGGGCGCGGTCCCATTCCAGGCGTTCGTCGAATGCCTCGTGCTCGCGGCCGGGTCCGCCGAGGCCGCGCAACTCCCGGAATTCGCCGTCGAGTTTTTCGTCGAGCCAACCGCGTACCTGCGCGGCGAACTCGTTGTCGCTCAGCGCGGCCACGCTGGTCCGCTCGACAGCTTCACGCGGCGCAGCGGCCGATTCGGCCGTTTGCCGCCCGCCGTCGGGACCGGTACCGGATTCTGAGGTCTGGATAGCACCCACGCCGGTAGGATAACCTACCAAGCACTTGCTTTGTAGACTCCGTTCGAGACCGCGCGCACCGCACACGGCCGCACGACCATGAGGACACCCGTGACAACCCCTGCGCAAACCCCGCCGGTGGCACAGACCATCCCCGCGGCACTGCACGCCGCCGCCCAGACCTTCGGTTCGGCGCCCGCACTGGCCGACGGACCCGTCCGGCTCGACTGGACCCAACTGCTCACCGAGGTCCAGGACGTGGCCCGGGCCCTGCTCGCCCGCGGAATCCAGGTCGGCGACCGCGTGGCGATCTGGTCGCCCAACACCTGGCACTGGGTCGTTGCCGCACTCGGCGCGCACTACGCGGGCGCGACACTGATTCCGCTCAACACCCGTTACGTCGCCGACGAGGTCGTCGACGTGCTGCGCCGGGTGGACGCCAAGGCACTGTTCATCGCCGGCACGTTCCTGAAACGCGATCGCCTCGCCGAACTGCGCGCGGCCGCACCCGACCTGCAGATCGACACCGTCGTAGTGCTGCCCGTCGAAGGTGCGCAGGACCGGATCGAGGGCGCGCTGAACTGGTCCGACCTGCCCGAAACCGCCGCGGCGGTGAGCCGGGAGCAGGTGATCGAACGCGGGGAATCGATCGGCGCCGAGAATCTGTCCGACATCCTGTTCACCTCCGGCACCACCGGCCGCAGCAAGGGCGTACTGATCGCGCACCGGCAGACACTGTCGACCGCGCGCGCATGGGCCGAATGCGCCACGCTGAACAGCGCCGACAACTACCTGATCGTCAACCCGTTCTTCCACAGCTTCGGCTACAAGGCCGGGATCATCACCTGCCTGCTGACCGGCGCCACCATCGTGCCGCAGATCGTCTTCGATGTGCCGACCACCATGCGCCTGATCGATCAGGAGAAGATCACCGTTCTGCCCGGCCCGCCCACGATCTACCAGACCATTCTCGATTTCCCGGACCGCGGCGAATTCGATCTCAGCGGTTTGCGGGTGGCGGTCACCGGCGCGGCGCAGGTACCGGTCGCGCTGGTCGAGCGGATGCGCGCGGAACTCGATTTCGATGTGGTCCTCACCGCCTACGGGCTCTCCGAATCGTCGGGTTTCGGCACCATGTGCCGGGTCGACGACGATGCCGAAACCATTTCCGGGACCAGCGGCCGGCCCATTGCCGGATTCGAACTGAAGCTGGGCGACGCAGGGGAAATCCTGCTGCGCGGACCCAATGTGATGCTCGGGTACCTCGACGATCCGGAATCCACCGCCAACACCATCGACGCCGACGGATGGCTGCACACCGGTGATATCGGCGTGGTCGACGAACGCGGATACCTGAAGATCACCGACCGGCTCAAGGATATGTACCTCAGCGGCGGATTCAATGTGTATCCCGCCGAAATAGAGCAGGCCCTCGCCAAACTCGACGGTGTCGCCACCTCCGCGGTGATCGGGGTGCCCGACCACCGGATGGGCGAGGTGGGCAAGGCCTATATCGTCCGCACACCGGGCGCGACGCTCACGGAGGACCAGGTGTTCTCCTACGCCACCAAGGTGCTGGCCAATTTCAAGGTGCCGCGGTTCGTCGAATTCCGCGATGAACTGCCCTACAACGCCAGCGGCAAGGTGCTCAAACGTCAGTTACGTGAGGAGAATTCGTAATGTCGGAGAACATATCCCCGACCGGGAACGGGAGCATTCCCTACGAACCCGATGTGGTGACCTATGAGCGCCGGGGCGCCGTCGCGGTAGTCACCTTGAACCGGCCGGACTACCGCAACGCGCAGAACTCCGTGATGACCTACGCGATCGACGCCGCGTTCGAGCGCGCGGTGGAAGATCCCGAGGTCAAGGTCATCGTGCTGGCCGGAAACGGGAAACATTTCAGCGCCGGCCATGATCTGGGCACACCGGGTCGCGACCATCACGTCAAGTACCAGAACAAGGCCGCGCTCTGGTGGGACCATGTGGACCGCCCCGGCGGCGATCAGCGCTTCGCCCGGGAGATGGAGGTGTACCTGGGGATGTGCCGCCGCTGGCGGGAGATCCCCAAACCGACCATCGCCATGGTGCAGGGCGCCTGTATCGCGGGCGGCCTCATGCTGGCCTGGGTCTGCGATCTGATCATCGCCTCCGACGATGCCTTCTTCTCCGATCCGGTGGTGCGTATGGGCATTCCGGGTGTCGAATATTTCGCGCACCCGTGGGTGATGGGACCGCGTGCCGCGAAGGAATTCCTGTACACCGGCGATCGATTCGACGCCGCGCAGGCCAAGGAATGGGGCATGGTCAACCGAGTGGTGCCCCGGGCCGAACTGGAATCGGAAACCATGGCAATGGCCGAGAAGATCGCGGCCATGCCGCAGTTCGGGCTGGCGTTGACGAAGAAGGCGGTCAACCAGTCCGAGGACCTCATGGGTATGCGGGCCGGCATGGATTCGGTATTCGGCCTGCACCATTTCGCGCACGCCCACAACGCCGAGGTCGGCACCGACTCCCTCGGCGGGTTGACCGCCAAATCTATGAAAGCGCAGGCGACCACCGCCGCGGAGACGAACGACGGGAAAGCCTGAATGGATCTCGATCTCGACGAAAGCACCCGGGAATTCCAGCGGGAAGTCCGCGAATTCCTGGCCGCCAATGTCCCCGCCGAACCGCTGCCCTCGATGGACACGGCGGCAGGATTCGAAGCACACCGCGAATGGGAGCACACGCTGGCCGAGGCCCGCCTGTCGGTGGTCTCCTGGGCGCCCGAATACGGCGGCCGCGACGCATCGCTACTGGAATGGGTGCTGTTCGAACAGGAGTACTACGCGGCGGCCGCGCCGGGCCGGGTGAGCCAGAACGGTATCTTCCTGCTCGCCCCCACCCTGTTCGAGCACGGCACACCGGAACAGCTGGCACGGATCATGCCGCGGATGGCGCGCGGCGACGATATCTGGGCGCAGGCCTGGTCGGAGCCGGAAGCCGGTAGCGACCTGGCCGGTATCCGCTCCACCGCGCGTCGCACCGACAGCGGCTGGGTACTGAGCGGGCAGAAGACCTGGAGCTCGCGGGCGGCGTTCGCGGACTGGGCGTTCGGCCTTTTCCGCAGCGACCCCGAAGCCGAACGGCATCGCGGGCTCACCTACCTGATGTTCCCGCTCACCGCCGACGGTGTGACGGTCCGGCCGATCCCTCAGCTCGACGGCGAGCCCGGTTTCGCGGAAATCTTCCTCGACGATGTCTTCGTCCCGGACAGCGATGTGATCGGCGCCCCCAACGAGGGCTGGCGGGTCGCGATGAGTACCTCCAGCAACGAACGCGGCCTGTCGCTGCGCAGCCCCGGCCGGTTCAGCGCGACCGCGCAGCGGCTGGTCGACCTGTGGACCGAAACCGGCGATACCGGTACCGCGGCCCGCGATTCGGTGGTGGACGCCTGGATCGGCAGCGAGGCCTACCGTTTGCACACCTTCGGCACCGTCACCCGGTTGAACGAGGGCGGCAAACTCGGCGCGGAATCCTCGATCACCAAGGTGTTCTGGTCCGAACTCGATATCGCCATGCACGAAACCGCGCTCGACCTGCTCGGTGCCGGCGCCGAACAGGCGAGCCGCTGGACCGACGGCTATCTGTTCTCGCTGTCCGGCCCGATCTACGCCGGTACCAACGAAATCCAACGCAACATCATCGCCGAGCGGCTCCTCGGCCTACCACGAGGAGGCAGCCGATGAAATTCGCGCTCAGCCCGGAGCATCTGGACTTCGGTGCCAGTATCCGCAAACTCTTCGAATCCGGTTCGACTCCCGCCGCGGTGCGCGCGTGGAGCGGTGCGGATCCCGCACCGGGCCGCGGCCTGATCGAACAGCTCGCCGCCGCCGGCGCCCTGGGCCTGACCATCGCCGAGGATTTCGGCGGTCTCGGTGCCGAACCGCTCGACCAGCTGGTCGCTTTCATCGAGATCGGGCGGGCAGCGGCGCCCGGCCCGCTGGTGGAAACCGCCGCGGCCGTACCGGCGCTGCTGCAGGCGCTGGCCGAGACCGACCCGGCGCCCGCGCAACGCTGGCTGCCCGGGATCTCCGAGGGCACCCTGTCGGCCACTATCGCCTTCGGCGAGGCCACCGGCACCGCGGTCGCCGTGGACGCAGACCGCGCCGACCTCGTACTCCTGGCCCAGGGCGATCGCCTGTCGACGGGTCGAGTGGGCGAACACGTGCGGTCGGTGGATCCGGCCCGGCGCCTGTTCGTCGTCGAAGCCGACGAGACCATCGCCGAAGGACCGCAGGCCCGCACGGCCATCGCCGCGGGATTCGATTTCGGTGCGCTGGCCAATGCCGCGCAGCTGCTCGGCGCCGGTAAGGCGCTGCTCGACGCCTCGACCGAGTACGTCAAACAGCGCAAACAGTTCGGCCGGCCGATCGGTGAGTTCCAGGCGGTCAAACAGAAACTGGCCGATGTCTTCATCGGCCTCGATCTGGCCGAACCACTGCTGTACCGGGCCGCGCTCACCACCGATGGGCCGAATCGGGTCCGCGATATCTCCGCGGCGGCAGTGGCCGCTGCCGATGCCGCCTACCGGGCGGCGCGGGCCGCGCTGCAAGTGCACGGCGCGATCGGCTATACCGCCGAATACGACCTGTCGCTGTGGCTCACCCGGGTCACCGCCCTGCGCTCCGCCTGGGGCACCCCGGACCTGCATCGCGGCCGGGTCGCCGAAGCACTGCGCGCCACCGGAGCGGTGGATCCGTCGGGCGCGCTCACCTGAGAACACACGCACCCGGGCGGCGGCGGGGGCCGCACGGGTGCACTGCCGGAGCATCCGGCGCGCTCGTCCGATGCGCCCCCGGTAAACAGTGGCAACAACCGGACGTAGGCGCCTCGGCATCCGTCCGTCAGACCTACGGGAGAAGAGATGATCAGCGAGGAACAGCAGGAGCTGGTGTCGGCAGTCCGGGGACTGCTGGCCAAACGCGATGCGCGGGCGGGTATTCGCCAGGCCATGGACACCGACCTGGGCTACGACCCGCAACTGTGGGCGCAGCTGTGCGAACAGGTCGGGGTGGCGGCACTGGCGATCCCCGAGGAGTACGGCGGCTTCGGCGCCGGCCTCCCCGAATCCTTGCTGGTCGTCGGGGAAATCGGCCGCACCCTCGCCGATGTGCCGATGCTCGGTTCGGCGGTCCTGGGCGCACAGGCAGTACTGCTGTCCGGTGACAGCGAAGCCTGTGAGCGATTGCTGCCCGGTATCGCCGAGGGCAGCCGCACCCTCGCCGTCTGCTGGGCCGGTGCCGCGGGCTGGGACGAGTTCGGGGTACGGGCCGACGGGGAAACCCTGCACGGCACCGCGCACTACGTCCTCGACGGCACCATCGCCGACACCCTGATCGTGCTCACGGACAGCGGTCTGTTCGAAGTCGACCCGTCGGCTGCCGGGGTCGAGCGCCGACGGGTGGCGGCGATGGACCCGTCCCGGGCGCTCTCCGAGATCACCTTCACCGACACCGCGGCCCAGCGGCTCGGCACCGCCGACCCCGCCGCGGTCGCCGACCGGCTCCGGCAGATCGCGTGGGCGGCGCTGGCCGCCGAACAGGTCGGCGCGGCCGAATACTGCCTGGAGGCGACGGTGGAATACACCAAGTCGCGGGTGCAGTTCGGTCGGGTCATCGGCAGCTTCCAGGCGCTCAAGCACCGGATGGCCGATATGTATGTCCTGGCCGAATCCGCCAAATCGACCGCCCTGACCGCCGCCATCGCCCTGGCGGAGGAAAGCCCCACGGCGGCCGAGGATGTCTGGGTCGCCCGCCGTCAGTGCACCGAAGCGTTCTCCACGATCGCGGCCGAAACGATCCAGCTGCACGGCGGTATCGCCATCACCTGGGAGCACGACGCCCACCTGTACTTCAAACGCGCCCACGGCGACGCCCACCTCTTCGGTACTCCGAAGCGGCCGGTGGCCCACAGCTGACGGCCCCGTAATGGTGGTCCTCGGCGCTGGTAGGGCAGGGACTACCGTGGCGGATCGAAATCGTCGGCGATCGTCTCGTTCGTTTCGTCGGAATCCCAGTCGGTATCGAGGATGAGCGTTCCGCGAAGGGAACCTCTTGCGGTGCGGTGGATATCGACCGGCTCGGGACCGTTGCTCGGCAGTTCGACCTCCTCGGCCGGGAAGTTCGCTCAACACCATGACCGGCACACCGCGCGACCTGGTGCATATCAATTGGCAGCATGCCGAACTGGGGGCGGGCGAGCAACTGCGGGTCAAGGCGTATGCGGCCGGCGGAGATCGGCGCGGAAAAACGCGTTGCGCGGGCAGTGGCACCGTGGCAGTGTGTCGGGACAACAGCGAGTCGTGAGGGAGGTGGAGAACGTGACAGTCGGTCGGATTGTCATGCCGCGGCGGGCCGTGCCGGTCGGCGCCGCAGCGTTCTCCATCCCGAACCTCCCTCGCTGAACCCGGTCGGGTTCGGCGCCCGACGAAGGAATTTCTCCACCATGGTCGACTACGACCTGCTCATCCCCTACGGCTGGACCGAAAGCGTCGCCGAGGATTATCTGCCGCATCTCGATCCCGGATCCATCCCCGCGCGCATCGTGCGGATGGACCGCGGCGAATGTGAGGTGGTCACCCCGGACGGTCCCGCCCGTGCCACCTGCCCACGCGCCGACTCCGAGGTCAGCGGTCTGTGCACCGGCGACTGGGTGGTCCTCGACGCCCGGTCCCACGTCCGGACGCTGCTGCCACGACGTTCGGTGATCGCGCGCTCCTCGGCATCCGGAAGGTCCGAGCGCCAGGTCCTGGCCGCCAATGTCGATACCGTGCTGATCTGCACGGCCGCCGACGGCGATGTGGATCTGGGGCGGATCGAACGAATGCTGGCCCTGGTCTGGGAGGGCGGCGCCCAACCGGTCGTCGCGCTCACCAAAGCCGATGCGGCGGACAACGTGCCGCTCGACGAGGTCCGCGCAGTGGCTCCGGGCGCTACGGTGCTGGCCGTCAGCGCAGAAACCGGCGCCGGTCTCGACGTGCTCGCCGCCGTACTCGACGGCACCGTCGCACTGCTCGGGCCGTCCGGCGCCGGGAAATCCACGCTCGCCAACGCCCTGCTGGGCGCGGATATCTTCGCCACGAATCAGGTGCGCGGCGCCGACAAGAAGGGCCGGCACACCACGGTGCACCGGGAACTGCGCCCACTCCCGGGCGGCGGCACACTCATCGACACTCCCGGCCTCCGAGGCGTGGGTGTTTGGGACGCCGCCGAAGGAATCGGCCGGACCTTCAGCGATATCGAGGAACTGGCCCGCGATTGCCGTTTCGACGATTGCGCACACGACCGCGAACCGGGCTGCGCAGTCCGCGATGCTGTCGACTCCGGCATCCTCACCCCGCGCCGCCTGCACAGCTACCGCAAGCTCGCACGGGAGAACGCCTGGTTGCAGGCCCGCTCCGATAAACGGCTGCAGGCCGAACGCGACCAGGCCTGGCGCAGTATCACCAAACAGCAGCGTCGCATGTACCGGGAACGCGGCACCCGCTGACCCTGGATCGCCGAAGGTGACCGTGTCGGGCGGCGGTCACGCGGAGCATCTCGCGTGACCGCCGCTCTGGGGCTCGTCGCGCAACGGCGCCGACGGATCGAGCAACCAACCTCGGATTCGGACCGAGCGCCCAGGAGACCAGCGGCCCGTAGCCGGAACCGACCACGCGACGAGCGCTGCACCGAAAAGCCGGGTCAGCGGATGCGCATGATGCCGGTGATGGTGCCCTGCCAGAGCTCGCCGTTCGTTGTTGTCAGGCCGGCCATCTGGAGGGTGTCGGCGACGATCGTGGCCGACATCGGTTGTTTGGCGGTGACCTCACCGGTGGCGGGGTCGATAACGCCGTAGGCATAGCCATCCAGAGGGGTGGTCAGGCCGAGACCGAGCCGGAGGACGGTGTAGATATTGCCGTCGGCGGCGGACAGTTTCGGTACCGCGGCGCTGCGGACATCGTTTTCCCACACGGTGTGACAGCCCTGGTCGTCGATATCGACGCGCGTCATCCCGCCCGAGAACGGCGCGATGGCGGGTTCGGCGGGGCCGGCGTCTTCAGGGACTGTCGGATACGGGTAGCCGTAGGTGCTCGCCACGAACACCGAGCGGCCGATACCGATGGGGGAATTCTCGCTGCCGGGGCCGCCTTCGGTGAGTACCGGCTGGTTGCAGACGAGTTCGCCGGTGCCGGCGCGGTAGACCAGCAGATGGACCTGGTCGGCGGCGTTGTCGACGATCGTGAGGTACTCGGTGCCGTCGCCGGGACCGAAGTAGGTGGGTGTCGAGCCGGTCCCCCAGCTGAGCTGGCCCGGTTTCCGGGCCGGGCCGCGATCGTAGGCGGCGCGCCACTTCGGCTTCGGCGCAGCGGATCCGCCGGCCGCGAATTCGTACAGTGCGTGGGTGGTTGCGACGGCCACACCGTCCGGTGACGCCGAAATGCTGTTCGCCACTCGCTCGCCGGCCGGCAGCTGATGAGTGGTCACCGCACCGTTACGCCCGACCTTGCCGACCAGTCCCCCGCCGGTGGCGAACCAGACGTTGCCCGACCAGTCCGGTACGAGACCGGTGACCGCGTCACCCTCCGGTATCACCGCGGTCAGGTCGGTGTTCTCGGCTACTGTCAGCCCCCATTTACCCGAGGCGTCGCGATTATGCGCGATCCGTAGCAGCCGCCGCTCTCCGTCGACGACAACCAAGCGGTTCTCGTTGTCGAGATAGGCGTACACGCCGCCCAGCAGGCTGCCCTTGGTGAGACTCATCTTCGCGGCCGCCGGCCCGATAGGCCCTTTCGCGGGATCGAACAGATAGACAGTCGGTGCGCGGTCGATGATTGCCGTGCACAGCGCGACGATCATTCCGTCCGACCCTTGCAGAATCGTGGGGCAGGCCGCCGCCATCGTGTCACCGGCGGGCACCACCCAGTCCGTGCCCGGCCCGGCGAGGGGGGTCACGTCCGAGGAGCCGGCGTCGCCGTGCATGGTTGCGGTACCGAGCGGGCCGAGATGTGGATTCGCCGGACCCAGTGGACCCCAGTTCGGTGCGGCACTCGACGGTACCGCGGTCAGTGCGAGCGCGGCGGCGAGCACCGGCAGCGCTCGCACGGCGGAACGGGCTATACGCATGGCGGCATATTAATGAAACCCGTTCTAGTTCGGGCGCAATCGAGCTATCTCGTTCCCGCCCGGTCAGAAGCGTGCAGGCACCGCCGGACCGTTACTCCGGGACGTGCAGAACGCCCTCGTCGACGGCCCATTTGATAGTTTTCTGCAACCGTTCGCAGGTGTCCGGGCGACCCGGACCGCGCCCTTTGGCGCTGATCTCGGCGAAGACCGGGCACTGGGACGCCGGATCCCCGGTCCATTGCACGGAGGTCTGCCGGGAACTGCTCTTACGAACCAGCACCTCGGTATGGCAGGCCTGACACCGCAACGGTGTCAGGCCTTCCTCCAGGTACCGTTCCCGGTCCACGACCGTCTGGGCCCGCACCGCGTCCCGCCGCGCGGGCTGGTCGGCGAAGTCGGGTGCTTTCGCCCAGCTGGGCATGTCAGACTCCCGCCTCCGCTTGGTCGGCGTCCGCCGCCGCCTCTTCTTCGCGCTTACGCCGCAGATTCTCCTCGACCTCGGCCTCCCACGCCTCGTTCGCCCTGGTCGTATCGACCTCGAACTCGAAGCGCTGAGTCATCTTCTCGGTCACGTCGGCGACATCGACGTAGAACTGGTCGTACCAGCGCCGCAGCTGGTAGACCGGGCCGTCTTCCTCGGTGAGCAGCGGGTTGTCGACCTTGGATTTGTGCTTCCAGATCTCCACGTCCTGCAGGAAACCGTCGCCGAAGAAATCGGCCATCGTCACCGCCAGTTTCTGCGCGGTGGCGTCGTCGAGGCCCTTCGGCTTCTCGACGGTCAGACCCCACTGCAGCATGAACGAATCCTGCGATACCGGGTAGTGGCAGTTGATCAGGTTGACCGTGATCTCGTAGCCCCCGTAGCTGTTGACCAACGGGTTGACCATGTACGACGGCCCGAAGTACGAGGCCTCCGATTTCAGGAGCTGATCACCGGCGTACTTGGCACCCATCCCGACGTCGGGACGCCCCTTGGTCTCCAGGAACTGAGTGGCGACGTGGCCCTCGAAAACGTTCTTGAAGTAGGTGGGGAAGGCGTAGTGGATATAGAAGAAGTGCGCCATATCCACCACGTTGTCGATGATCTCGCGGCAGTTCGCGCCCTCGATCAGCAACGAGTTCCAGGTCCACTGCGTCCAGCCGCTGTCGAGTTCCTCCACCGGGTTGCCGTCGGTATCGGTGTAGGGGCCCTCGATGTAGGGGATGGTGACCTCGGGCGGCGGTTCGTTGCCCTCGTGGTCGTGCCAGACGAAGAGCTGACCGTTGCGCTCCAGCGTGGTCCAGCGCCGCGTCCGGGCCAGCGGCGGAACCCGCCGGGCGTAGGGAATCGACGTGCATTTGCCGTTCGCGCCCCACCGCCAGTCGTGGAACGGGCAGGCGATATCGTCGCCCTTCACCTCGCCCATACTCAGATCTCCGCCCATATGGCGGCAGAACGCGTCGAGTACGTGTAATTCGCCGGCGCTGTCGGCCCAGATCACCAGTTTGGTGCCGAATGCCTGCACCGAATGCGGTTTGCCGTCCCGGAAATTCTGCGCCAGGCCCAGGCAATGCCATCCGCGCGCGTACCGGGTGGGGGTCGAACCGACGTCGAGCTCCCGCACCTTCGCACCACCGCTTGCCGGGGTTACTGCCATCGCGATTCCTCCTCCTGCTGTACTAGAACACGTTACAAAACTGGCGCCTCGAACGCCAGCCTATTCGCATCACTTCCAGCACAAGTCCCATTTCGGCAGCACACAGACACCGGTTCTCGACATGAACAAGAACCTGTTCTAGTCTCAGAGGTAAATTCTGCGCCGAGCAGATAACTACCGGTTAGCAAAACGACCAGGCAGGAGCAGGGCCGGAGATGACGCGAGAAGTGACCGAACGGGTCGAAGCGCTATTGCCCACGCTGCGCGCCCGCGCACAGGAAGCCGAAGACCTTCGGCAGATTCCCGACGAATCGATCAAGGACCTGCAGGAAGCCGGGTTCTTCCGGCTGTTGCAGCCCAAGCAGTGGGGCGGACTGGCGGCCGACCCGGTCGTCTTCTACGACACGGTCCGCAAGATCGCCAGCGCCTGCGGTTCCACCGGCTGGGTGGCCGGGATCATCGGCGTGCACAACTGGCATCTGGCCCTCTTCGGCCAGGAAGCCCAGGAAGAGGTGTGGGGCGAGGACACCGATGTGCGGATCTCCTCCTCCTACGCGCCGATGGGTGCGGGCACCGTGGTCGACGGCGGATACCAGGTCAGCGGATCCTGGGCCTGGTCGTCGGGTTCGGGTCACGCCGACTGGACCTTCGTCGGCGGACCGGTGATCAAGAACGGCAAACCGGTCGATTTCGGCAGCTTCCTGATCCCGCGCTCGGAATACGAGATCGACGATGTCTGGAACGTGGTCGGCCTGCGCGGCACCGGATCCAACACCCTCGTGGTGAAGGACGTTTTCGTGCCCACGCACCGGTTCCTGAGCTACAAGACCATGAACGACCTGACGTCGCCGGGTCTGGAACGCAACACCGACCCGGTCTACAAGATGCCGTGGGGCACCATCCACCCCACCACCATCTCCGCGCCGATCGTCGGTATGGCCTACGGCGCCTACGAGGCGCATGTCGAGCACCAGGGCAAGCGCGTCCGCGCGGCCTACGCCGGCGAGAAGGCCAAGGAGGATCCGTTCACCAAGGTGCGGATCGCCGAGGCGTCCAGCGATATCGACGCCGCGTGGCGGCAGCTGTCGGGCAATGTGGCCGACGAATACGCGCTGCTGCTCGAAGGTAAGGAAATCCCGTTCGACCTGCGGGTCCGCGCCCGGCGCGACCAGGTCCGCGCGACCGGCCGGGCCATCGCCTCGATCGATAAACTGTTCGAGAGCTCCGGCGCAACCGCCCTGGTCAACGGGACTCCGCTGCAGCGGTTCTGGCGTGACGCGCATGCCGGCCGGGTACACGCCTCCAACGATCCGGAGCGCGCGTACCTCATGTACGGCACCCACGAGTTCGGTCTGCCGGTTTCGGACGGGATGGTGTGATGACCTCGACCGCCGAACTCACCTACGAGTCCACCTCGAAGTTCGCGCAGGTCCGGCCGGATCTGAAACTGCATTATCACGAGGCCGGGGTCGGCAACGGCCCCACCATCGTGCTGCTGCACGGCGGCGGGCCGGGGGCTTCGTCGTGGTCGAACTTCTCCCGCAATATCCCGGTGCTGGCTCGCGATTTCCATGTGATCGCGGTGGACCAGCCCGGATACGGGCAGTCCGACAAGCCCACCGAACATCCGCAGTACTTCGTGCACAGCGCGTCGGCACTGAAGGATCTGCTGGACACCCTGGAGATCACCGATCGGGTTCACCTGCTGGGCAATTCACTCGGCGGCGGGGCGTCGGTGCGGTTCGCACTCGACTATCCCGACCGGGCCGGGAAGCTGGTCCTGATGGGCCCCGGCGGCCTGAGCACGAACCTGTTCGCGCCCGACCCGACCGAGGGCGTGCGACTGCTGTCGAAGTTCACCTATGAGCCGACGCGGGAAAATATCGAGGCCTTCCTGCGGATCATGGTCTTCGACCAGGCGCTGGTCACCGACGAACTGATCGATGAGCGTTTCGAATCGGCCAGGAAGCCGGAATCGATCGCGGCGATGCGGGCCATGGGCAAATCGTTCGCCAGTGCCGATTTCGAGAAGGGCATGCTCTGGCGTGATGCCTACAAGCTGCGTCAGCCGACACTGCTCATCTGGGGTCGCGAGGATCGGGTGAACCCGCTCGACGGTGCGCTGGTGGCGTTGAAGTCGGTTCCGCGCGCCCAGTTGCACGTGTTCGGGGGTTGCGGGCATTGGGCGCAGCTCGAGAAGTTCGCGGAATTCAACCGGCTTGCCACCGATTTCCTGCTCGGCGTCAAGGAGAAATGACAATGAGTATCAAGGCACTCGGCTATATGCGTATCGAAGCCACCGATATGGCGGCTTGGCGCGAGTACGGGCTGAAAGTGCTCGGCATGATGGAAGGTTCCGGCGCGAACCCCGATGCGCTCTACCTGCGCATGGACGATTTCGCCGCGCGCCTGGTGATCGTGCCCGGTGAGCAGGACCGGCTGCTGGTCTCCGGCTGGGAGGTCACCGACGGTCCCGCGTTGCAGCGGCTCCGGGAAACCCTCGAAAAGGAGGGCATCCCCTACACCGAGGGCACCAAGGAAGAGCTGGACGAACGCCGCGTAGAGGGCATGATCCGGTTCCAGGATCCCTCCGACAACACCCTCGAGGCGTTCTACGGTGCGCAGTACCTCGGCCGCCGGTTCGTCAGCCCCTACGGCCACAAGTTCGTCACCGCGGAGCAGGGCCTCGGACACGTGGTCCTGACCTGCACCGACGATGCAGCCGCGCAGGCGTTCTATCAGGACGTCCTCGGTTTCCGGCTGCGGGACTCCATGCGGTTGCCGCCGCAGTTGGTGGGTCGCCCGGAGGACGGGGACCCGGCCTGGCTGCGGTTCTACGGCTGCAACCCCCGCCACCACGCGCTGGCGTTCATGCCGCTGCCCAACCCGACCGGCATCGTGCATCTCATGGTCGAGGTGGAGAACTCCGACGATGTCGGCCTCTGCCTGGATCGCGCGCAGCGCAAGAAGGTGAAGATGTCGGCGACCCTGGGCCGTCATATCAACGACAAGATGCTGTCGTTCTATATGAAGACACCCGGCGGCTTCGACGTCGAATTCGGTTGTGAAGGACTGGAAGTCGACGACCACAGCTGGATTGCCCGCGAATCCACCGCGGTGAGCCTGTGGGGACACGACTTCTCCGTGGGATTCAAGTGATCTACGGCCGGCCCGGTGCGATACTCGCCCCGGGCCGGCCGCAATCCGGCGGTCCGCCCGCCGGCAGCTTTCGTGAACCAGCAAGGACGGTATGAACGTGACGGCATCAGCGGATCCGGCGGACGGCGCCTCCGAAGCGGCAGCCCTGCCCACCATCGACCCACGGCAGTTCCGCAATACCATCGGGCAGTTCTGCACCGGTATCACGGTGATCACCACATTCACCGACGACAACACCCCGGTCGGTTTCGCCTGCCAGTCCTTCGCATCGCTGTCCCTCGACCCGCCGCTGGTCCTGTTCTGCCCGACCAAGGGCTCACGTTCCTGGGCCGCGATCGAGGCCAACGGCCGGTTCTGCGCCAACGTCCTGGCCGAGGAGCAGCAACCGGTCTGCGCGAAATTCGGGTCCCGCGAACCGGACAAGTTCGCCGGAACCGATTGGCACACGTCCGAACTCGGCCTCCCCCGGCTCGACCACTCGCTGGCCACCATCGAATGCGAGGTGGACCGCGTGGTGGACGGCGGCGACCACTACATCGTCATCGGCCGGGTGCTGGCCATGACGGAAACCGCCGCGACGGCGAACGGCCGCCCGCTGCTGTTCTACCGCGGCCAGTACACCGCTATCGAACCGGAGAAGACCACCCCGGCCCCCTGGCGCGCCGACCTGGACGATTTCCTCACCACCACCACCCTGGACACCTGGCTCTAGTTCCGGCGACCGAGCCACTGCACCGACTGGCCGGTGACGGCCGCCACGCAGTCGAAGTCACCGTCGCGGTGCAGAAGCGTCAGCCCACGAAGTTCGGCGGTTGCCGCGATCACCAGGTCGACCGGGCCCGCGCTGCGATGTTCACCTCGGGCGGTCAGCAAGCCCTGCACCTCCCAGGCCCTGGCATACGCCCGGTCGTCCACCGGTTCCCACCCGAATAGGGTTCGCATCTCCTGAATCAACCGCTCACGGTCGGCCGCCGACCGAGCGCTGTAGAAAAATTCGAGTTCAGTGATCGGACAGACGGCGATAAGCCCGGCAGCGGCCGCGCCGAACCAGCTTGCCGCCGCCGCATCACGGCCGATCAGCGGTACCAGTGCACTGGTATCGATAAGGAACTCGGCCGCACTCACCGCCGGTAGTTTCGCTTGTCTTCGAACAGCGAAAGATCGAAAGCACCGTCGGCGGCGGCATCTTGCAGACGCGTCAAGGCCATTGCGCGCCTTCGCGTCTCCAGGACATCGCGTAGTGCAGCGTTGACGGTCTCTTTCTTCGTGCCCGTTCCGAGGGCTTTCGACACCTCGACGAGTAGCTCGTCATCGAGATCTATCACAGTCCTGGCCATATCCGCCTCCAAGATATCAATCTGAGCATCAATGATATCATTCAATATACATAACGTGACGGCGGAGTACCGCTGGACTCTTGCTCTGGCGATAGCGACCGAGAGGTGCTGGACCGCAGAGCGTTCACGAAATCTCGCGATGTTCGGCCGCGGCCAGCAAGGTCGCCGCCGCGGCGCGGGCGTGCCGCGCTGCGTGCGGACCGTCGCCCTGCACGGCAGCCGTGGCCATAGCGCCGTTGGCGAGAATCATCAGCTGGTCGGCCAGCTGGGCGGGATAGGAGCATGCGGTGACGAGTTCGGTCAGGTAATCACGCATCGCGAGTTTGTGCCGGCGGGCGATCCGGCCGACATCGTCGGAGGTACCACCCAGTTCGCCGACGGTGTTGATGAACAGGCACCCCCGGAACCCGGGTTCGGCGAACCATTCGAGCAGATAGTCGAATACGGCGAGGATCCGCTCGCCCGGTGTATCGGCCCGCGCCTCCACATATTCGGTGATCGCCGTGCGCACATCACGGTCGCGCTGTTCCAGTACCGCACACACCAGAGCGGATTTGGAAGGGAAGAGCCGGTAAAGCCGTTTCAGCGGTAGCTTCGCGGCGTCGCGGATGCTGTCCATTCCGACTGCCTGCACCCCGCGCTCGTTGAACAGCCGATCGGCGGCGGCGAGCACCTGCGCTGCTTCGGATTCGTCCGCCACAGTGACCTCCTTGCGTTGAGAACCATCGTTCTCCTAGACTACTCACGCCGGTGAGAACGTCCGTTCTCACCGAGGCTCCCAAGGAGACAACAATGAGTTCCGGCACCACGACCAAGACCGCAGTACTCGTACTGAGCGACCCGAACGGCGGCGACGAAGCCCTCGGCCGCATGTTCAACGCCCTCGCCGCCGCCTACGACTTCGACCAAGCCGGCGGCGAGGTCCGGGTGCAGTTCCAGGGCGCGGGCACCCGCTGGCCCGAGCTGCTGGAATCACCGGACCACCCCGCCTACGACGTCTACCAGGCAGTACGGCACACCATCGCCGGCATCTCCTGTGGCTGCAGCGATCTCTTCGGCGGCGGGGACGGCGCCCGGGCCGGCGGCCTCGAGCTGATCAAGGACAACCCCCTGCCGGGGACATCCGGTGTGGCCAGCCTGCGCATCCTCGTCGACAACGGATACTCGATCCTGGCGTTCTGACCATGCAGCATTTCTTTGCGCTCACATTCGGAGCGGACGAGCAGAGGCACCAGCGCCGCAAAGGCTCATACGATCGCTACGAACACGCGCGTTCCGCCGCGCCCGGGCCGGCCGGCCTGGGCGCGGCGGAGGCCGAGTTCCTGCAGCGCCGTGACAGTTTCTACATCGCGTCCACCGGCAGCAACGGCTGGCCCTACGTACAGCATCGCGGCGGCGCACCCGGTTTCGTGAAAGTCACCGGGCCGGCACAGTTGACCTGGGCGGAAAGCACCGGCAACCGTCAGTACATCACCGCCGGTCACCTCGATCACGACGACCGGGTCGCCATCATCGCGGTGGACTATCCGAACCGAAAGCGACTCAAACTACTCGGCCACGCCCGGTTCGACCCGGACCCGGCACCCGAATTACTCGACCGACTCGGAGCCACCGGCCGGCTCGAAGGCATCCTGACGGTCGATGTGGTGGCCTTCGACTGGAACTGCCCCAAGTTCATCACCCCGCGATTCACCGTCGACGAAATGCGGGCCGCTACCGAACCACTACGAGAACGAATCAGCCAACTCGAGACGGCGCTCGCCGCACAGCAGGCCGCACCGTCGTAACCGGTCCACACCATGAAAGGTCGTCATGACCGACACCCGACCACCGTTACCTCCGTTCACCGCGGAAACCGCGCTCCAGAAGGTCCGAGCTGCCGAGGCCGCCTGGAATACCCGCGACCCCCAGCGCGTGGCCCTGGCCTATACCTCGGACTCTGTCTGGCGCAACCGCGATCAGTTCGTCACCGGACGAGACGAGATCGTCGCGTTCCTCACCGCCAAATGGGAGCGCGAGCTGGAATACGCACTCCGCAAGAGTTTGTGGAGCTTCGGCGACAACCGCATCGCGGTCCGCTTCCAATACGAATGGCACGACACCGCGGGCCGCTGGTGGCGCAGCTACGGCAATGAACTGTGGGAGTTCGACGAGCACGGCCTGATGCGGCGCCGGGAGGCAAGTATCAACGATGTCGCGATGGCCGAAGCCGACCGCAGGATCCACGGTCCGCGCACCGAGCACGAGGGCGACATTCCGCTCGAGTAGATGCGCCGCTGCACTACGACGTGGCCGCGGCAGCATCGGGCCGACCGACGCTTCGGGTAGTCCCCGCCGGAACAGCGGACCGCGTGGGCCGGCGGCACATCGAACAGATGCTGCCGAACGCGTTCCCCACGGACCGACGCCACCGAACCACGAGGTCGAGCACCGGCCTGCCGGTACGCGGCGGCCGGATCGGTGTATCGGCGCGGTGGGTGCCGCGGTCATCACCGTGCGGTAGCGAACTCCGCGCCCGCCCGCTCGATCACCTCGTCGAGCACCTCCCGGGATCGGACGAGGTCGGCGATCATCCGGTTGATCCGGTCCCGCTCTACTTCCAGCTCGGTCACGAGCTCGGGTGTGGCGTGCTCGCCGGCGCCGCCGTCGGTATCGCGCATGCAGGGCAGGATCTGCACGATCTTCTTACTGCACAGCCCTGCCGCGAACAACTCCTGGATGTAGATCACCCGGTCCACCGCCGGTTCCGGGTAGTCGCGGTGACCGCCCGGTGTGCGGTCGGCCGTCAGCAGCATCTGCTCCTCGTAGTAGCGCAGTGAACGTTCACTGACTCCGGTCCGCCGCGCCAGCTCGCCGATTCGCATTCTCACCTCGCCGTTCCTCATTCGGACTTGAACCTCACATTGATGTGAAGTCTTACCGTCCAGACATGACAACCACAGCAACCGGCCGTCTATTCACTCCGGCCCGTCTCGGTGAACTCGAACTGTCGCATCGGCTCGTGATGGCGCCGCTCACGCGCAACCGCGCGGCCGCGGACGGCACACCAACCGGCCTGATGGCGACCTACTACGCCCAGCGCGCCACGGCCGGGCTGATCATCGCCGAGGCCGCCACCCCGAATCCGGTCGGTCAGACCTACCCGAACATCCCCGGTATCCACCGCGCAGAGCATGTCGCGGGCTGGCGGCAGGTCACCGAGGCCGTACAGCAGGGAGGCGGCCGGATGTTCCTGCAACTGCAGCACGGTGGCCGGGTCGGGCATCCCGACAACAGTGGGCTGACACCCGTCGCTCCCTCGCCGATCGCACTGCCCGAAACGATTCACACCCCGAACGGCCGCCGGGAAGCCGTAGTCCCGGAGGAGTTGACCGTCGACGATATCCAGCGGACGGTCGCCGATTTCGTGGCCGCCGCGCGCAATGCGGTTGTCGCCGGTTTCGCCGGGGTCGAGGTACACAGCGCGAACGGTTATCTGCTGCATCAATTCCTGGCCTCGAACACCAACCGGCGCACCGACGCCTACGGCGGCACGGCCGCGAACCGGATCCGGTTCACGGTCGAGGTCGTCGAAGCGGTCGCGGCCGCCATCGGCGCGCACCGCGTCGGGTTGCGCATCTCCCCGGCGAACCCTGTCAACGGGATCGAAGAAGACGACACAGCCGTCCTCTATCCAGCTCTCGCCACCGCACTCGCCGACCGAGGACTCGCCTACCTGCACATAGTCCGGTCCGACCCGGCCGACCCGCTGCTCCGCCGGCTCCGCGACGGCTGGTCCGGAACCCTCATCGCCAATCCCGCGAATTCGGGCGATTCCCGCGATCCGGCAGCGATCGTTTCCGAGGCCGAAGCCCTGCTCGCCGCCGGCGCCGACTTCATCGCCCTCGGCCGCGCCTTCTTGACCACCCCGGACCTGATCCGACGTCTGCGTATCGGCGCACCGCTGAACGAAATACGCGAGGGCGGGCTGATGTATGTGGGCGGAGCGGAGGGCTATATCGACTATCCGGCGCTGCCGGATATCGCGGCCTGATGCCGGGCATCGCGGCCTCGGTCGGAGGGCACGCGGCCGGAGCGAACGGCCCCGCGAATACAACCGAAGTGGCGTTCAGTCCGCCGAGCCCGACAAGGTCGGGTCGGTCGGAGAATTCGGCGAATCCTCGACGGGCTGGCGGAGGACCGTCCGCAGCTTCTCCGGCGCGACCTTGCGGAAATCGCTCAGGTAGATCTCGTGGTGCCTGCCGGCCATCCACAGTCCGTTGTCCGGAATGAACTCGTTGTGCATCCGCGCGAGCAGCGCCGCCTCGTCGTCGAAGGAGCCGATATGCAAGGTCTGCACACAACGTCCTTCGGACAATGTCTCCAGCCGTACGTCGTCCAGGCGGGCCGGGCGGTTCTTCGCCTCGGCCTGCTCGACGGCGGCCGCGAACATCTCCCGGTCGGTCCAGTCCGGGACCATGATCATCAGCGTCCAATTCCACCTGGATTTATCCCGCACCGCCGTGAAGAAATCCATATCGTCGGCCCACCACAGCCCCTCCAGCGGCATCACCACGTAATCGCGGCCGAGGTCGCGTTTACTGGCGAACTTCAGCTTGTAGGCCACCGGGTACAGGGCTTCGACCGCCGCGGTGAACACGGGTGAGGTGTTCGGATCCCCGTGGCCGTCGATCATGAGGTACTGCATATCGGGTACCTCCACGATCCGGAACCGGTCGCGTTTCGCCTGGTAGGCGTCGAGGGTCTTCTTGAAGTCGGTTTTGCCCGTCATCGGGCACCGCGGGCGGAACCGACCCGGGGGTAGCGATCGCTGTCCAGCGGTTGACCCGGTTCCCGGTCGGGCACCGGGTCGTAATAGGTCATTCCCGGAATCGGGCGGTAGATCGCCGCCGCGTCCATGTACACCGTCGCCAGCGAGATCCGGGCGGTATCGGTGGTATTGGCTCCGGCGCGATGGATGAGCCGTGAACTGTGGAAGGTGCAGTCGCCGGCCCGGATCGGCACGGTGACCTGCGGCCACCAGCGGGCTTCGGGAGCGGCCGCGAACGGGTCCTCGAACTGCGGAACCGTGCCCTCCGGCCACTGGTGCGATCCGGGTACGAAGGTCATACATCCGCGCTCGACGGGCACATCGACGAGCGCCACCCAGGCCGTAAGAGTTACCGGAGCGGCATCGAGCGGGAAGGCGGGGTCATCGGTGTGCAACGGCGTCGGCGCGCTACCGGAGGTTCCTTTGCGGAGCAGCTCGGATTTGTAGAGCCGCAGCGGCCGGCCCGCCAGGCGTTCCGCGATACCGGTGATTCCCGGATGTAATGCCAAGCGCCGCATCGGTTCGCTGACCCGCTCGGGCTCGACCACCCAGTCCATCACGTTCCCGTCCTCGGCATCCCAGGCAACCGTGCGCTGCCGGTCCAACTGGGTCCGAGCGTCGGCGAGGAACTCGGTCAGCTCGTCGGGGTCGAGGACATTGCGCACATGGAGATAGCCGTCGCGGCGGTAGCGGTCGACGAGGTCGTCGGAAAACAGAGGGGCGGGCGCGGTTTCTGCGGTATCCGTCACGAACACCAAGGTAGCGGCTCTTCCGGTCAGTTCTCGACCTCAATAACGAAAGAACCACAGTGGCAGTCGACCATGGGTCAACCGGTGGAGCCTCGGCGGCCGATCCACTGCACCGGCTGGCCGGTCACTGCCGCCACGCAGTCGAAGTCACGATCGCGAGCAACAGTTTGGACACCTCGGCGAGCAGCTCATCATCGAGATCTATCACAGTCCTGGCCACATCCACCTCCGAGATATCAACCCGTACACAAATGATATCACCACAGATATACCCCCTGGGATCGTCACTGTGATATGCCCCGTCCTGCCGGAACCGCCGATTGAAGCCCCTCAGTGGGCAGCCTCGGCCTCTGGCACCCCGTTTTTCTCCAGCGCCGCAGCGACCGCTTCGAACTCCGCCAAGGCGGCGGTCAGGTCTTCGACTATCTCGCGGGCGATGATTTCGGGGGCAGGCAGGTTGTCGGTGTCCTCCAAGGACTCGTCGCGCAACCAGGTGATATCGAGGTTGGTCTTGTCGCGCGCCATCAGTTCGTCGTAGCCGAACGATTTCCACCGCTCGGATTCCGTCCGCCGGGCACGGTCTTCGCCGGGCAAGTAGGCCGCGACGAACTCGTCGAGATGCCGGCGGCGTAGCGGGTTCTGTTTCAGGGTGAAGTGCTGGTTGGTGCGCAGGTCGTATACCCACAGTTTGCTGGTCCAGGGCTGTTCGGCGGCAGGCTTCTTATCGAAGAAAAGCACATTTGCTTTCACGCCCTGGGCGTAGAAGATGCCGGTGGGCAGCCGCAGAATCGTGTGCAGGTCGAAATCGGCCAGCAGTTTGCGGCGCAGGGTCTGCCCGGCCCCGCCCTCGAACAGCACATTGTCGGGCAGGACCACGGCGGCGCGGCCGTTCATGTCGAGGATCGTCATGATGTGCTGCAGGAAGTTGAGCTGTTTGTTGCTGGTGGTGACGACGAAATCCGAGCGTTCGATCTCCCGGTCTTCGCGTACCTCCCGCCCATCCGCCCCGACCATCGTCAGTGACGACTTCCGCCCGAACGGCGGATTCGACAGTACGGTGCTCCACCGCCTGCCGGGATCGGCGAGGAGCGCATCACGAACCTCGATGAGCGAATCACCGTCAGGGCGCCCGATGCCGTGCAGCAGCAGATTCATCGCCGCCAGCCGAGCAGTGCCGTCGACCAGCTCGAATCCGGTGGCGAAATCGTCGCGCAGATGGCCGCGCTGGGCGGGTGTGAGGTTTTCGGCGCCGCGCGAGGCGTGCTCATGGGCTACGAGCAGGAAGCCACCGGTTCCGCAGGCCGGGTCGACGACGGTATCGGTGGGCTGTGGGTCGATGACATCGACGATTCCTGTGATCAGCTCGCGCGGAGTGAAGTATTGGCCGGCGCATCCAGTCGAGGGTGTGGTGGATACCGACGGGCAGCGGCGTGGTGGGGTACCAGCCGAGTTCGGCGCGCGTGCGGGTGAGGGCCGGCGGGCGAATAATGGTGGCTGGGTCGACGGGAGCGAATTCGATCCAGCCTGTACCCGCGAGTTCGCATGCGGTACGGCCGAAGTCGGCGATCGATGCGGACGGACCGCCGAGGTCGATCGGACCGGGGATATCGGAATCGAGGACGGCCGACAAGCATTCGGTCGCGTCGGCGATGTAGACGAACGACCGGAAACTGGGATCGGTGAGGCGGATTGTCTGGTCGCGTAGCGCGGCAGCGCACAGGTGCGCGGTGACGCGACCGTCAGCCGGCCGCATATGTGGGCCGTAGACCTCGAAGGGCCGCACGATTGCGATGCGGGTATCGGGGAAATTGCGGGTCGCGGTTTCCATAAGCAGGTGCGCGGCCTTCTGCGCGCAGGGCGCCGCCCGCCCCCGGATGCCTTCCGACTCGATGTCGTGCGGTCCGCAACCGGAGGCGAGGACAAAGCGAGCCTGGTGCGCGGCGGCGACATCGAGGGCGGCAAGCGTGCCGGTGACGGCGGAGCGCAGGGTGGCGGTGGTTACGCGCGCCGCGGCGACCGGGCTGCCGGGACAGGCGAGGTGCGCGATATGGGTGACGATGCCGAGGTCGGCGAAAGTGCCGATATCGGCGGTGTCGGCGATACGCAGGGAGAAGCGCGGATGCTCGGTGAGCTCGGCGACGGCGGCTATACGACCGGTGCTGAGATTGTCGATCGCGGTGACCCGGTCGCCGCGCGCGAGCCGGGCGCGGCACAGGTGCGAGCCGAGAAAGCCCGCGCCGCCGGTGACGACGAGATGGTACATGGCCTGGCTTTCTGCCGGTAGTGACGACGAGCGGAATCGGGGACCATGCAGCCGTACGCGACGAGGGTTGCGTAGGCGGCACGTTTACGGGGACAGTCGTGATTGCGGTGGCGGCGCATGGCGCCGTGGGCGTCGTCGAGGTTCAGCGGTACCCCCGGCAGTCCGCAGGTCCAGGCGATCGGTGTGGGGATGGCGCCGATCGGCCGGTGCGATGGGTGCCGGCGGGGCGGGCGGTGTTCGAGTCGCTGGAGTGAGAGCGGCGGATCGGTGGGCCAGGCGCAGCCGAGAGCCGTGGCGGCGATTGCGGACAGCACGACGGTCAGGGCAATCGACGAGAGAATGTTCCAGACGCTCATATCGAGGCCACGTCCGCTACGACCGGCGGGACGCTGGGGGTCCACACCTGGTGCGGGCATACCGTTTCCAGCCGGTAACCGAGGTCGCAGAACAGGTGGGGCTGGTTGTCGACATGGCCGAGATCGAAGGCGATGATCACCCCGGCGCCGAGCTCGGTGGCGCGGGCACGGATATAGGCGAGCGGGTTCGCCCCGCCGGTCGGCGGATACACGGTAGACAGGTAGCGGTAACCGGCCTGCCCAGCATGCCAACGGATCTCACAGTCGTGACGGTATGCATGGTGAACCGAAATCTCGGCCCGTACGAACCCGATGGCGGCGGGTCTCCGCAAGGCCGGCGGCCTGCGGACAGGCGTGGACAGCATTATCCCTCCCGAGACATGTAGTGGAGAAATCGCGAATCGGCATGCGGCAACGAGGCACGGCCCGAAGTACGGCCGCCGACCACATTGCGGCGCTGCGGGTTCGGGATGGAGCCGGCCGGTAACTGCCTCTCCCGAACACCTGCCCACAGCAGACCATGAGATATACGCTGGTCCAAGCCGAATCGGGTATGCGAATCAAGTTGGTGCCAAGCCCCAGAACGTGATTCGAACCTCGATTCGGAATCGATTCGATTTCGGGGTACCAAATGATTCGTTTTCGGTTCGGATGGAGGGACGGGCATGACCAGTGACGAGGGGGCCGACCCATCGACCCTGCCCCGGCGGCAGCTGGGTCGATTCCTGCGCGAGCACCGCGAGGCGATCGGGCTGAGCCTGGCGAAGGCGGCTGCGCTGGCAGAGTTGAGTCAGGCGGCGCTACAACGCATCGAGACCGCCCGGACCAAGAAGATCCGCGCGCTCGATGTGCGCGGCCTGTGCGAGCTGTACGAGGTGACTGGGGATGAAACGCTGCGCGCGCTCGACCTGGCGGAACAGGCAAAGGTGACGTCGTGGTACACGGCATTCGCCGGGCTCTACAGTGATCCGACGTTCAACATGTACGTGGAGCTCGAGACGGTCACACAGAAGATGGTCATCTACAACGAAATCGTGCCTGGCCTGCTGCAAACCCCGGACTACGCACGCGCTTTGATCAGCGCGTTTTACAAGGACCACGACGACGAGGACATAGCCCGACGGCTGGATCTGAGGGTCAGACGGCAGGCCACAGTGACTCGCCGTGCGGCACCTGTCGAACTCGAAGTTCTCCTGCACGAATCAGCGCTTCATCGTCAGATCGGTTCTCCGCAGACCATGTCCGCGCAGCTCCATCACCTGGCCGAATTGAGCAAGCGGCCGAACGTCAGCCTGTTGATACACCCGTTCACCAGCGGATGCGCTCACGGCCTATTGCATGGCGCGTTCATGATCCTGAATTTCGGACAAGATGCCAAGGGAACCGCCTCCGAGCCGCCCTTGGTTTACTTCGAGGGTGCCGGAAAGCCGGACCTCTACCTGGAGAATCCAGCTGACATCCGTCGCTACACTGAAATCGCTTCGGAAGTTCGAACAGCAGCTCTCGACGAAGCGCGATCACGTGAGTTGCTCAGGAAAGCAGCGAGGAGTTTCACCGCATGAGTTTCGAAGCCTCCAAGGCCAATTGGTTCAAGAGCAGCCACAGCAGCGGCCAGACCGAATGCGTAGAGGTGGCTTGGTTGGAGGGCGACCTTGTCGGCGTTCGTGACTCCAAGAATGCGTCGGGCCCGGCTCTGGCCTTCGCGGCGGATACCTGGGTTGCCTTCACTGCATCCGCGCGCTCCGGCAAGTTCAGCAAACGAAAATGAGATTGGAAGCTCTCGTGACCTAATTCGAACCATGCCTGACCTGGCATTACAGGCACTTTGGTGGTGCGGGTCTGTGTCCGGGGCGATAGTTCTTAACGTGGTCCCCACCACCACCGACGACCTCGCCGCCCACCTCCAGAACAACCTCCTCGACCGCCCCCTGAGCGACCACCGTGAAGTCCGCGCAATGTGGGCTATCTGTGGGTCGTAACCGTTCGGTTGACAGTGCCCGCCGTGCCAGTAATGTTGGTACAGCGATTGTTCGATGAGTTCGGGGGGACGTTTTGTCAGAGGGGCCAGCGGATCCGGGCTTGCAGGTGGTTCCTGACCACGTCTTGGATGCGGGTAAGTTCGTTCAGCTCACCGCCGACCAGCTGGTGAACGCCCTCCACTCCCTCGACACCGATATCGACGCAGTGCTCGGCGTATGGAAAGGCCACTCCGCCACCGCCTACCGCGCCGGCTGGGACGAAACCAAACGTGGCGCTGTCGAGGTACTGGAAGCATTGTCGACCATCGCCGAACTCCTGGGCGTCACCACCGCATCGTTCGTCGAACAGGACGACACCAATTCCCAGAGCTTCCCATCGCTGAACCTTTAGCCATACCCCGGGGGATCCATCGTGCCCGACGATTCACAAGCCTTTCAGGTCGACCTCGGCCAACTCGACAACCTCACCGCCCGCGCAGGCAATTTCGTCGGCTTCCTCAACGACAGCCTCACCAGCCTCCAGCAACGCATGGACGCCCTGCAACACACCTGGACCGGTGACGCCGCCCGCGCCCAATCCGATGCCTACCGGCAATGGGCAACCGGCGCCACCGACGTAAACGACGGTGTCGATGCCATGCGCCAGGCCGCCGCCGACGCCCACACCCGCTACACCACCGCCCTCGACACCGTGGCGCGTATTCTCGGCCCCCGATAACCGTCGATGAACGTCATCAACGTCGACCCGGCCACCTACTACTAAGCCGCGAAGATCGTCAACCAGGCCGTATCCGCCTTCTTCTCCACCTACGCCGGGAAACTCAAAGGCCTGGAATCCACCAGCAAGATGGCGGGCAGCGTCGGCCCCGGCAAGGAATGGGCCCGCTCCTACGACGAACAGGTCCAAGGCACCAACAACCTCGTCACCGCCCTGGCCATGCTGGCCGACCGCTACACCAGCGCCCTCAATCAGATCGGCCACACCTACGCCCTCGCCGACCACGAACCCAGCACCGGCACCCCACCACCGGCCAAACCACCTAACCCCCCGCTGGCGTTCTCCTCCTGCCCGGTCCCACCGCCCTCGGCCGGGGGTCCCGGTAGCGGCCTGGTCGACGACGGCCTCGAACTCGCCAAGAAAATCGGCATCGACCTGCCCGTCCCCGACGGCGACACCGACAAACTCCATACCGCCGCCACCATCTGGAAAGCCATCGCCCAAGCCCCCGAAATCACCAACCTCCCCGCCGAACTCGAACGCGCCGCCACCCTGTTCCAGACTGTCACCGCCCCGGAAGTCGACACCATCGACGACGACCTACGGGTCATGAAAGCCGCCGCCGAAGACCTCATCGCCACCTTCACCGACCTCGCCAACGAATGCACCGCACAAGAAGGCGCACACGACAAGATGAAGGTCGACCTCCAGGAGGTCCTCGGCTGGTTCGCCGAAGAACTCCGCGACTACGCCCTGGTCACCGTCGCCTTCGCCGTCGCCGCCTCCTTCCTGTCCTTCGGCGTCGGCGGCGCCGCCGTCACCGCCGTCCGAGCAGGCAAAGCCGTCGACCTCGTCAACGACGTCATCGCCAGACTCCGCCACATCGTCTCCATCGCCGGCGTCCGCAAAGCCGTCAAACTCACCCGCGACACCACCGACAGCCGCACCAAACTCGAACGCCTCCACGACGCCATCGAAACCGCCGAAGACACCGTCGAAGCCGCCGGAAAGAAGCTGACGCCCGAGGAGGTTCGACAACGTGCGCAGCAGATCGGCGAAGAAGTGCAGTCACGTCCAAAGGATTCCGAACCCAGGAACCCGGAATACTTGGCGGCAAAGCTGAATGAGTTGAATTTATCCCATGACGAAGCAGTCGCGGCGACTGTAGTTGCCACCGAAACAGCCTTCGGCGAGAACGCGGGTACAGCACCGGCGCGGGATGGTGGCACTGTGCTCCTTCCAGCTTCCACGCATCATAAACTGGTTATGATAATCAAGCCGGACGGAACCGTGGTCGCCGCGCGAGGTAACGTAACGGAATTCCTGTAACAGCTCGAGCAGTAGACATCAACGATTGGAGAACCGGTGACAGAAGGTTCCATCCCCGGAACAATGGACTTCGAGATCTATCTCCTGATGAGCATGAGGCGAAACGCGAATATCAAACGGCATAAATTGAGGTCATTGGGGATCGATCAGAGCGAAGCGGAATCCCGCTCTCGCAGAGTGAAAGGCTTTCTCGGTTTCGGTCCGGACCGTTTCCTGAATTTGGCCTCGATTTTAAATATTCCCGTTTCCAAATCGAACACGAGCCTGCTTCATCCGCTGAAGCTATGGCCCGACTTTAACTTCTATGTAGAAAACGACGGCGGATTCTGGGGAATGGCAAAATTTGAACGCGCGTCCAGTGCCACCAGGCCGCAGATGGATTTACCGGAAAAGCTGGCGCCATGGAGTGTGGCGGTCGACGATTTCGAAGCCACCTTCAGCACCTTTCGCTGCACAGACGGGTTCCCCCCTTGGGAAGAATTTGTTTTTCAGGGCTTCGATGGCGTAGAATATGGCGCCGACTTCAGCTATCGACTTCTTCAAAAGATCGAGGTTATCACGCATTTACCATGACTCAAGACTATTCCAGTCTCGAAAAACTCTCCGGAGTCTACCTTATAGACCGAGATCTACAATCAATAATGCTTGTTGTCGCCGCGGACGACTGAACTGGACAATTATCCCTTTTCATCCTGACTGACGGCGGTCTGAGTTTTCGACTACGCGCTGGTCACCGTCGCCTTCGCCGTCGCTGCTTCCTTCCTGTCCTTCGGCGTCGGCGGCGCCGCCGTCACCTTCGACGATGCTGTAACAAAACACGTCGAGGATCCCGGAACCCTCCATATCGACGGAACCTACCATGGTAACCCCGCAATCCTGAACTATAATCCGAATAGCGGACTCGTTGTTGTACAATCTCCTTCTGGAGAATTTGTATCGGGATGGAAGCTGAGCGAGGGGCAAAAACAGAATGTACTCGATCGAGGAAAACTTGGCGGTGGATGATGACTGACAGTAGTGCTGCCATTGCACGAATGGTCGCGGGATACAAGCCCATATTGGAGTCTCTATTATCCGGCAAGTCGGGCGCCGACGAATTCGAACACAACTACCTTTACCACTTCAAGAATGACAAGAACCAAGTAACCGGACCAGACTTCGATATACTAGACGAGCTATTCGCATCTGTAGACGATTACGTGTCAGACCCAACCCGACGTGAAGAAGTCGGAGGAATAGACGAGAAGGAACTCAGAACCCGCGCATCAGAGGCCTATAGAAAGCTGTTCGGACAACACCCCTGATCCTGGACAGGCGGTGACCGGCCACGCGGCCCGACATTGGACTTCAATGGGGTTCCAAGGGTTCCAATAAAACGCTGGCATGTACTCGGCGGGTAGGATTCCAAAATGCGAGAGAAGGTATACCGATTGAACTCGACGACAAACATCGGATACCAAGGATCGTTCCTGATCAACTTTCGCCACTTCCAGTTCCCCGAAGGAGGCAACCCGAATTGGCAGTGGATCAGCGTAAAAGAATTTCGAATCCATGATCCCAACCCTAGTGATCAGCAAATTCTGATAACGATAATAGGAGCCGAAGAGTTCCGAGATGATTACGACCCCAGACTATTCCAGTCTCGAAAAACTTTCCGGAGTCTACCTTGAGGATAGTTACGTCCTGGCGGTGTGGGAAGGTGAAGATTATCTTCTGTTCGAACTTGATGCTGTGCTCACTCCGAAGAGCCCTGGGTATACGGACCCGAACCCTGGCGAGCAGTACTGCTATATGAGGAGCGAGCTGCTATTCGACAGCATTACAAGAATCGAATGGAGGCAGCGCACACTTCAACCATACCGCGACGCGACCGGTGAGGTAGATTACGGAAATATAGACGTTCTGGAAATCCTCGAGGACGGCTACCGGATAGAAGGGGATTGGGGATCTGTTCGCATCTGGAGTGAAGCACTGCCCCAATTCGAGCCCGGCGGTAACTTCCAACGGTAACCGCAAACTCAGGGACTGGCGCAAGCTTTCCGAAAACAGGAATTTCACCCTCGACGAGATCTTGGATCGGTCCCGGAGCGCAGATGCGCTCGTTCGGGACGAGGCAATATTTGGGTTAGCTGATTTCATCTCCGACGGCCGCGCGATTAGTCGACTCTATGAAATGCTGGACGACGAAATTGTCACGATGCAGATAGATGCCGCAGAAGTTCTCGCGAAGCACGGCGGAGCCGATGGGCTACTGCTGGTAATGGAGAAGCTCGGAGAACGAGGCAGCGACCCAGATGCCGACTATATTGCATATAAGCTGTATGAACTCGATGCGACCGGCGAAATGGAAGTGGTCGATACAATCGAGTCCTTCAAGAGGGATCTTTCGGAAATCGGCTCCACCGCTTTTGAGAACTTCAAGGTGTTACGATTCAGTGGCGGACAGGCCGATAAGCAATGATCGCCCCAAAAGCCACCGCCGAAACCATGAGATATAGCCCGTCGCCGGCCATACTCAGGTGGTGACCGGCGTCCTGGATCGGTACTGTTCATGCGGTTGCCGACCAGGCCGTATTGTGCGGTTGACGGGTGGGTGTCGACGGAGAGCAAGGGGTCAGGGTGTCACGTTCGGTTCACGAGGTCATCGAGGCGTTTCGGCAGGCTCCGTCGAATTCGGAGCGGGGCATGAAGTTCGAGCAGTTGATGGTGCGGTACCTCGAGCTCGATCCCCTGCTGTCGCAAGAATACGACTCGGTGTGGCGGTGGACCGATTGGCCCGGACGCGACGGCCGCCCCGATACCGGGATCGACCTGGTGGCCCGGCAGCGGGACACGGGAGAGTTCACGGCGATCCAGTGCAAGTTCTACGAGCCGACCCATACCCTGGCCAAGGGCGATATCGATTCGTTCTTCACCGCGTCGGGCAAACATCCGTTCACCAACCGAGTGATCATTTCCACCACCGACCGGTGGGGCAAGAACGCCGAGGAGGCGCTCGCCGGCCAGTCGATCCCGGTGCAGCGGATCGGGTTGGCCGAGATCGCCGATTCCCCGATCGACTGGGATATCGCGTGGCCGCAGGGCGAACTGCAGGTCACGCTTACCGAGGCCAAGCGGCACGATCCCCGCAAACATCAGATCGAGGCGATCGAGAAGGTGTTCGCCGGCTTCGCCGCCGGGGCCGACAGGGGCAAGCTCATCATGGCGTGCGGGACGGGAAAGACGTTCACCGCGTTGAAGATCGCCGAACGCACCGCCACCGAGAACGCCGGCAGTGCCCGGGTCCTGTTCGCGGTGCCGTCGATCTCGCTGTTGTCGCAGACGCTGCGGGAGTGGACCGCGCAAACTCAGATGGAGTTGCGGGCGTTCGCGGTGTGTTCGGATACGAAAGTTTCCCGGGCGGCCGAGGATATGGGTGTGCACGATGTGGCGATCCCGGTCACCACCGATGCGGCGGTGCTGGCGGCGGAGATGAGCCGCCGCGAGCATGCCGGCGGGTTGACCGTGGTGTTCACCACCTACCAGTCGCTGCCGGTGGTGGCGAAAGCGCAGGCGCAGGGGGTCACCGATTTCGATCTGGTGCTGTGCGACGAGGCCCATCGCACTACCGGCGTCACCCTGGCCGGTGCGGACGAGTCGAACTTCGTACGCGTCCACGATGCGGACTATCTGAAGGCGCGCCGACGCCTCTATATGACGGCGACCCCGCGCCTGTTCGACAACCGAGGACCGCACCACCATCATCTACAACCCGAACGTCACCATCACCGCGGTCCCGGCCGAAGCCGACCGATACATGCTCGGCTCCCGTTCGGCCCTCGCCTGGCTCATCGACCGCTACCAGGTCACCACGGATAAATCCTCGGGTATCACCAACGACCCCAACGACTGGTGCGATGAGCACGACGACCCGGCCCACATCGTCGAGCTGATCAAACGGGTCACCACCGTCGCAGTGGAAACGATGCGCATCGTCGACGCGCTCGAGCAAGGCTGAAACCGCAGCACTCTGGGCATGGCGTATGTGGGGCACCGGTCGGCGCGCCGGGTGTCGCCGCGCCGGAAGCGATGCCGACTCTGTCGATACCCGCCGCTACTTTGACCGGCTATGGCCGTGCAATCGTCGAGTCCACACGATGGGCTGTTCAAAGCGATCTGCTCCCGCAAAGCGGAGATCGCCGGCATACTGCGCGCCAACCTGCCCGAACCACTCGCCGCACGTCTGGACTTCGACTGTTTGGAGTTGCAACCGGCCGGTTTCATCGAGCAGAACCTGCGCGCGTTCTACAGTGACCTGCTGTTCCGTACCCACCTGTCGGGCCACGACGCCTACGTATATGTCCTCGTCGAGCACCAGTCGTGCCCGGACCGGTTCATGCCGATGCGGATGCTGCGCTACATACTCATGACCTGGACCCAGCACCTCGACGCGCACCCGAACAGCAAAGCCCTACCCGCTGTCATCCCGCTGGTCGTGCACTCCGGGCCCAGAGGCGAGCGGTGGAACTATCCGACCGAACTGGGCGAGCTGATCGATATCGACGACAAGGCTCGAGCCGAACTCGCCGAGCACCTACCGAGCTTGAAGATCCTGCTCGACGATCTGTCCCAGGTCGATATCGCCGCGATCCAAGCCCGTGACCTCACCCCACCGGCGCGGCTGGTACTGGTCCTGCACAAGATCACCGCCAAGAACACGAACCTCGGCCACGATCTGCAACGCTTTATCACCGATTTGAACGCGTTGACCGGGGATGACCTGTGGCGGGTATTCGAGTACATTTTCTTGGAGGGCGATACCGGTCTCGAAGACTTACAAGCCCTGTTGAATCAGCTCGGTCCGCGAGCCAAGGAGGTAGCTGTGACCACCGCAGAACGACTCCGCGCCGAAGGCCGAGTCGAAGGCTGGGCCCAAGGCCGCGCCGAAGGGCGGGCAGAAGGGGAAGCCCAGATGCTGCTCAAGCTGTTGACCTCCAAATACGGGATACTGCCCGCCGAGGCGGTCGACCGGGTGCGCTCCGCCGACACCGACGAACTGGAAGCATGGATGACGCGCGCACTCACCGCCGCCACCCTGAACGAGATCTTCACACCCGCCTGAATCAACTCGGTCCGCGAGCCAAGGAGGTAGCTGTGACCACCGCAGAACGACTCCGCGCCGAGGGATACGCCGAGGGATACGCCGAAGGGGCGGCGTGGGTGCTGCTCGAGTTGGCGGTAGCCAAGTTCGGGACGCTGTCCGCCGAAACGGTCCACCGGGTCCGCTCCGCCGACACCGACGAACGGGAAACGTGGGCACTCCGCGTACTCACCGCCAGTACTATCGACGAGGTCTTCGTCCCCGACTGAGCCGGCCGCAGAGCGCCCTCCGGCCTTGTGCGGCGATACTCCGGGCGGCTGTTCCCTTCGTCATTCCATGGCAGGACGGGCGGTAGTAGGCGTGGTGGCGGCAGACTGTTCCCCCGCCGCGCTGCGACCTGCGCGGCGGCCGGAGAAAATGCAGTCGGACAGGGACAGCCCGCTGACGTAGGAGTTGACGCAGATTCCGGCGGCTGTCCGGCCGGCGGCATACAGGCCCGGGATATCGGCGCCGTCGGCGCCCTTCACCGCGCCGGTGTCCTCGTCGACGACCAGCCCGCCGACGGTGAACATCGGGCAAGGGTTGGTCAGGCTTCGTTTGATCGAGACATCCACCAGCCAGTACGGCCCCGCCCCTACGGGACGGACATAGTCGGCGGGTTTACCGACCGGGTCGGGGGCGCCGGTGGCGTATGCGGAGTTGTGCGCGGCGACCGTTTCTCGCAGACCTGACGCGTCGATACCCGCCGCGGCGGCGACGGCATCCAGAGTCTTGCCTCGCTTAGCCTTTCGCCGCATGACCTCGAACTGCATCCGCTGGAACCAGGCCGCCTGCGGGCCGATCTGCGAAATCGCCTTCCGCATGAGTTCTTCGTCGGCGAGTAGGAAACCGATACCGTCGTGCCGGTTGATCAGGGCGGCACCGACCGCGGCACCGTAGCGGGTTTCGTCGATGACTCGCTGACCTTTCCCGTCCACCAATAGCGCACCGGCGAACGAGCTCGGCGGCAGCAGGAAGCGCCAGGCCGAGACATTGCCCATCCGGGCTGTGGCGGCGCCGGCGCTGCGACCCATTTCGATACCACTGCCGTCGTCACCGGAGCTGCCCAGCGCCAGCCCGTTCTGGTAGGCGGGGGCGTAGGCGCGCACCATTTCCCGGTTGGCGATGAAACCGCCCGCGGTGAGGACGACACCGCGCCGGGCGAGTACTCGGAGGGTGGCGCCGTAGCGGCGGTCCAGGCGGGCGAGCTGTTTCTCCAGTGCGCGACGCAGGGGCGGGTAGTAGATGCCGGGCTTGGCCGCGACGGCGGCCATTCGGATGTATCGTGCGCGCACCTGGGCCGGCGCATCGCGCAGTGTCCGGCACTGCACCCCGACAACGGCGCCGGTGTCGTCGGTGAGCAGCGCGGTCGCCGTGGTGAGCGATTCGACCCGGACGCCCTTGTTCGCCGCGGACCGGGCGAGCGGCGCGAACAGCTTCTTCCCCGAGGTACCCCACCCCTTGACCCGGTGGCCGCGTTGGGCGGGGGTGATGTCGTTGAAGGCGCCGGAGATCTCGCTGCCGGAGTAGTAGAGGTAGTAGTCGTTGTTCGGGTACGAGGTCTTGTAGGGGCACAGGGACGCCTCGAAGGGCACTCCGTGACCGGTCAGCCAGTCGATCATCGCCGGGCTGCCGTCCACGAACCGGCGCAGGGTCGCGGGCGCGACCGCATCGCCGACCTCACGTTCCAGGTAGGCCAGCATCTGCTCGGGAGTGTCCTCGACCCCGCCCGCGCGCTGTACCCAGGTTCCGCCGCCGGCGTAGATGATCCCGCCGGACAGTGCGGTCGCTCCCCCACCGGTGAACCGGTCCAGGACGAGGACCTGGGCACCGTCCTCGGTGGCCTGCAGCGCCGGCCGCTCCGTATCCGACGACGACCACGTCCGCGGTCAGGTCCCATTCCTGCGCCATATAGCCAACTCCACCGAAAATTGAAACGAGTTTCGCTGCCGTTTTCGCGACAGAACAAGTCTTCTGCCACACAACATAGACCAACAGCCGCATCATTCTATAACGTGTTCTACATGAACGATCGGGAATACGATGTGGTGGTGGTCGGCAGCGGCGCCGCCGGAATGACCGCCGCCCTCACCGCCGCGCACAACGGGCTGAGTGTGGTGCTCCTGGAGAAGGCGCCCTACTACGGTGGGTCCACCGCGCGCTCGGGCGGCGGGGTGTGGATCCCCGGCAACAAGGCCCTGCGCGATACCGGCGGTCCCGACGACCGCGAGGAAGCGCGGCGCTACCTGCACAGCATCATCGGCGACGTCGTGCCCGCCGAACGTATCGACACCTATATCGACCGCGGTGCGGAAGCCCTCGATTTCGTGCTGGCCAACAGCCCGCTGGAAATGGAATGGGTCAAGGGCTACTCCGACTACTACCCCGAAGCGCCCGGCGGCCGGGCCGGTGGCCGGTCCTGTGAACCCAAACCGTTCAACGCCATGATCCTCGGCGACGAACGCTTCAACATCCACCCGCCCTACTCCAAAGCTCCGCTGAACGTCGCCGTCACACAGGCCGATTTCGTCCGGCTGAACCTGATCCGCCGCCACCCCAAGGGCATGCTGCGGGCACTGCGGGTCGGCGTGCGCACCTACTGGGCCAAGTTCACCCGTAAGCATCTGATGGTGATGGGTCAGGCCATCATCGCGGGTATGCGCAAGGGTCTGATGGACGCGAACGTGCCCGTACTGCTCGACACCCCTATGAACAAACTGGTGATCGAGGACGGCAAGGTCACCGGCGTCGAAGCGACCCACAACGGCGAAACCGTCCGCTTCACCGCCCGCCACGGTGTGGTGCTGGGCAGCGGCGGGTTCGAGCACAACGCCGAGATGCGCGCCAAGTACCAGCGGGAGCCGATTACCACTGAGTGGACGACCGGTGCCGCGACCAACACCGGAGATGGCATCCTCGCCGGTATGGACGCGGGTGCCGCGATCGGCTTCATGGAGGACGCCTGGTGGGGTCCGACCATCTTCAAGGGTGGTAAGCCGTGGTTCGCGCTGTCCGAACGCAACCTGCCCGGTTCGATCATGATCAACCCGAAGGGTGAGCGGTTCGGCAACGAATCCGCACCCTACGTGGAGGCCGTGCACACCATGTACGGCGGTGAATACGGGCAGGGCGAGGGCCCGGGCGAGAACATCCCCACCTGGCTGGTTTTCGATCAGCGCTACCGCAACCGGTACATGTTCGCCAGCCTGCAGCCGGGCCTGAAGTTCCCGTCGCGCTGGATGGAGAACGACCTGATCGTCAAGGCCGCGACGCTGCAGGAGCTGGCCGAGAAGATCGGGGTTCCTGCCGATAAGCTCGCCGCGACCGTCGAACGGTTCAACAAGTTCGCCGATTCCGGTAAGGACGAGGACTACAACCGCGGCGACAGCCAGTACGACCGCTACTACGGCGACCCCACTGTCAAACCCAACCCGTGCCTCGCCTCGCTGGTCCAGGGCCCGTTCTACGCGGCCAAGATGGTGCCCGGCGATCTCGGCACCAAGGGGGGCCTGGTCGCCGATACCGCGGCTCGCGTACTCCGCGAGGACGGCACCCCGATCGACGGGCTCTACGCGTCCGGCAACGTGTCGACCCCGGTCATGGGTCACACCTACGCCGGCCCCGGCGCCACCATCGGCCCCGCCATCGCCTTCGGTTACCTCGCCGTCCACGACATCATCGACCGCAAGAAGGCCGGGTCCGCCACGTCCCCGGCCGAGGCCTGAGCCGAGGAGAAGTTATGCCCATCGATCCACAGGTAGCGCTCGGCGCGGAACTGCCGAGCAAGGAATTCTCCTGGACGGCCTCCGATATCGCGCTCTACCACCTGGGTATCGGGGCGGGGCACCGCTGGACCGATCCCGCCGAACTGCGCTACCTCGACGATCGGGAACCGCAGGTCCTGCCCACCTTCGCCACCGTCGCGCACACCCTGCGCGATACCGACCCACCGAAGGTGAAGTTCCCCGGCGTCGATATCGACCTCGCGAAGGTTGTGCACGGCGCACAGGAGATCCAGGTGCACCGGCCGCTGCCCGCTTCGGGTAAAGCGACCCGCACCGGCCGGATCAGCGAGATCTGGGACAAGGGATCCAACGCGGTGATCGTGCAGGAATTCACCGTCACCGGCTCCGACGGCGAAGCCCTGTGGACCGAACGGTCCTCCATCTTCGCCCGCGGTGAAGGCGGTTTCGGCGGCGAACGCGGCCCCAGTAACAAGGCCGAACTCCCCGACCGGGCACCGGATTTCGATGTCACCACCGCGACCCTGCCGCAGCAGGCGCTGCTCTACCGCCTCTGCGGCGACCGCAACCCGCTGCACTCCGACCCGGAATTCGCCAAGGGCGCCGGCTTCCCGGCACCGATCCTGCACGGTCTCTGCACGTACGGGATCATCTGCAAAACCGCCACCGATACGGTGCTGGAATCCGCAGCGGCCAAAGTCACCGGGTTCAAGGCGCGGTTCGCCGGGGTCCTGTTCCCCGGTGAGACGCTGCGGTCACGCATCTGGCAGGAACCGGGCAAGCTGACCATCAGCGCTACGGCCGTCGACCGCGAGGACGCGCCGGTGCTGGGAGACGTGGTCCTCACCTACGCCGACTGACGCGTCCCGCCCTGTGGCCGATGACCTGAAGGTTGTCGGCCACAGGCATTTCCGGTCCGATGTTGCACACCGAGGAAACTGCAACTATGTTGATTACAGTTTCCGCCGAGGGGGAAGGTTCAGCATGAGCGTCAGCAGCAGGAGCGCGGTGGCGATTCATGCCCTCACCATGCTGGGACGCTGGGAGGATCGCTCATTGACTTCCGCCGAGATCGCGGACAGCCTGGCAAGCAACCCGGTGCTCGTCCGGCGGATCCTCGGCAACCTACGTGACGCGGGCCTGGTGCGATCCACCGAGGGCAGGGGTGGCGGCTGGTCACTCGAACGTCCTTCCCACAAGATCACCCTGTTCGACGCCTATACCGCCGTCGAGGTGGGCCCCCTCCTTTCCCGGCACCCACACCCACCCAGCGGGCAGTGCGAGGTCGGGCGGAATATGCAGGCCTTGCTCGAGACGGAGTTCCGCGAGGCCGAGCAGGCGATGGAGGACCGTCTCGGCCGGACAACCATCGCACATCTGGTCCAGCGGGTACTGACCATCGAACGCGAGCTCGCACTACCGAATCGCTGATCGAACATCCGGCGGAGGTACACCCTCCGCCATTTTCTCACCCTAACTGCAACCAATTCAGTATCAGTTAATTGCGGAGGATCACCGATATGACCGGCAGACCCATCACAGCAGAGCGCAGCCGCTCCATACCGGCGCTTCTTGCGGTACTCATGGCGGCGGTACTCGTCACCGTCACCTCCAGCGACATGGTCAACCTCATGCTGCCGTCCATCGGCGCCGATTTCGGCGCGTCGGAAGCGGAACTCGCGTGGATCGTCACCGGTTTCCTGCTGATGTTCGCGATCGGTGTTCCCCTCTACGGCCGCCTGGCCGACCGAATCGGATTGCGACGACTCTTCGCCGCCGCGCTGGCCACCTACGCCGCAGGGAGCCTGATCTGCGCGCTTGCACCGGAACTGGCCGCCCTGGTCGGCGGCCGGATCGTCGCCGGAGCCGGCGCGGCAGCGATACCGGTGCTCTCGGTCGTCGCGGTCACCCGCCTCGTACCGCCCGAAAAGCGGACAGCCGCTATCGGAGTCGTCTCCGCGGCCGCCGGTATCGGTACCGCCGCCGGGCCGGCCGTCGGCGGCGGAATAGGCCAGCTGTTCGGCTGGCCGGCATTGTTCTGGATCATGGTGCCGGTCGCGGCGGCTCTGCTCATCCCGGTGTGGCGAATTCTGCCGGACGAAGCCCCCGCGAGCGGAACACCATCCGACCTGCTCGGTGGTGCCCTACTGGGTCTGGGTGCCGGGCTACCCCTGTTCGGCATGACACAGGCGCAGGTCTCCGGCTTCGCGGCGGTCACCTGCTGGGGCAGCCTGGTGGTAGCGATCGCGGCACTCGCCTTGTTCGGGTGGCGCACTGCCCGCGCACCCCACCCGTTCATCCCGCCCAGCCTGTTCACCAACCCGGCCTACCGCACCGCGGTCCTCGTCGTTTTCCTCGCCATGACGGTCAATCTCGGCGGACTTGTATTCGTTCCGCTGCTGGTGGTGGAGGTACACGGGCTCACGCCAGGATCGGGAGCCCTTGTCATGATCCCGGCCGGTATCGCCGTCGCCGCTCTCTCCCCCTTGCTCGGCAGGCTCGCCCGTCGCTTCGGAACAACCACCCTGGTATCGGCGGGGCTCGCCCTCACGGGCCTGTCCTCGGTGTTCCTGTCCGGCTGGGCGGGCGGATCGGTCGTCGCCGCCGGCACCGGCATCCTGGGGATCAGCCTGGGCTTCATCCTCGTACTCGCAACCCTCATCGATACCGCAGCCGGCGAACTGCCCACCGAACAGACCGGCGCAGGAATCGGGATCCTGCAGGGTGCGCAGTTCCTCGGCGCGGGAACCGGCCCCGCCCTGTTCGGTGTGCTGGTCAGCACCCGGCAGGACAGCGCGAACACCGCCCTCAACCCTATCTACAGCGGCTCTGAAGGGGCTGCCTACTCCGATGCGTTCCTTGCGATGGCAGCGGTCACGGGTATCGCGTTGCTCTTTGCACTCCGGCTGCGCCCCACTTCGGTAGACATCCGGCGCCGGGAGTCAGCCGATGGCCCCGGCCACGCCCTGTAGGAGTCGGGGCGACCGGTCACGACCTCCTCGGCAACTCGGACATGCGAACTCCAAACCTCTTGCCGGATTCTCGAACAGATCGCGTGCAGATTCCCGCTTACCATAGGGACATGTCCCTGCCGCGTATCGAACGGCCTGAACTCCCGGAATATATGACCTGGGAAGAGCTCGAGCAACTGCCCGAAGAGATCGCGGCACAGATCGAGCTGTGGGATGGGCGGGTGGTGTGGGTTCGCCGGGGGCCGGCCGAACATCAGGTTTTCACCAACCGGCTGTGGGCGGCGCTCGAACAACACACCCGCGAGATCAGCCGGACGACGCCGGACCAGTGCTGGCGAGTCACGACCGAGACGAATGTCTTCCTCGGGGCCGCGGGCAAGTCCGACTTCCTGACACCAGATTTTCTGGTACACCGATGCCTGGGCTCGCCTTACCAGGATATTCGCGTCCCCGACACCCTGCTGGTCGGCGAAGTGTTGTCACCGTCGAACACACAGTCGGACATGGAGGCCGAGAAAGCCCGATACGCGGGTGCGGGCATCCCGTGGTATTGGGAAGTGACACTCGCACGGGAGGAAAGCGCGATCGCCATGATCCGCGCCTACGCGCTCGAAACGAGGCCGGGCGACCTGCCGCCCGGAGTACGTCCGCTGCACGAGGCCAACTACCTGATGGCCGGGGAATGGACCCCCGCCGGTGGAGAAGGTGTCCGGATCGAGTTCCCGTTCCCTATCACCATCCCGTGGTCTGCGCTCCGATACTGAAGCCCGTGACGTCCTTTTCCGCCCTCCCCACAACGGCCGCATGGTCGCACCGAACTGCGAGGGCGGGCTTCGAGGTCTCCTACTTCGAACCGGTCGAGGGTGGTCACCGGATCGAGGGATGTACCACCGCGGTCGAGGACGGCCGCACATGGTTCGTCGCCTATGACATCGCGGTGGATTCGGCCTGGCGGACCCGTAAAGCGCGCGTGACCGGCCGTTCCGCAGCCGGCAGGCGCACCGTACTGCTCGAGGCCGACGGCGCCGGACACTGGCAGGTCAACGGTGAACCGGCGTCCCACCTGGACGGCTGCCTCGACGTGGATCTGGAGTCCTCCGCGATGACCAACACGTTTCCCGTCCACCGGACGTTGTTGCCGATCGGCGCACGCGCCGTGGCGCCGGCGGCCTATGTACGGGCCACCGATCTGTCCGTCGAACGGCTGGACCAGGAGTACCTCCGCGCACCCGACCGAGGAACCGGCCGATGCTTCGACTATGCGGCGCCCGCTTTCGACTTCTCGTGTCGCCTGGTCTACGACGCGGCGGGCCTCGTCCTGGACTATCCCGGAATCGCCTCGCGTATGGCTTGATCGGGGTCGCTCCTGCTCACTCCGGGTGCCGGAATACGCGAGAAGTGCCGCTCGCCGTGCCACGATGGACGGCCACGGCAGATCCGGGAGGTGGCGAAATTGCCGGGACAAACAGGACCGGACGACCGATTCGGTGGCCGGACCCCGACCAGCCACGAACGAATGGCCGGGCAGTCCTGGGATGCGTCGTACCGTAACGGGCCCGCACCCTGGGATATCGGCGGGCCACAACCCGCGGTGGAGCGCTTGGTCGCGGCCGGCGGTTTCACCGGCGCCGTGCTGGATGTGGGCTGCGGGACGGGCGAGAACACTCTCCTCATCGCCGCGCAGGGCCTGCCGGTACTCGGCGTCGATATCGCCGAAACCGCGTTGGAGACCGCGCGCAGCAAGGCCGCGGAACGCGGCATCGAAGCGGAATTCGCCACGGCTGACGCCCTCCACCTCGAACGTTCGGGGCGGCGGTTCGACACAGTGCTCGACAGCGGACTCTTCCACGCCTTGGATACCGGCGAGCGGGTCGAGTACGTACGAAGCGTGGCGGCCGTAACCGAACCCGGTGCCACGCTGTATGTGCTGTGCTTCAGCGATACCGGACCAGAACCCGGCCCGCATCCCGTCCGCCTCGACGAGTTGGTGGCCGCCTTCACGCCGAATGCCGGCTGGCGAATCGAATCGATCGAAACGGAACGGATCGGGACGAGGTTCCACGAGCACGGTGCGCCAGGCCGACTCGCCACTATGACGCGAGTCCCGGCGGACGCGTCCTAGCCGGACACACCAGCGAGCATGGCTGATGGAGTTCTGCGCTCCGGGAGGAGTATTGCTACGGACAGCTGGTGGCCAGCGGGCCCCCGCGCAAGGCCGAGACGATCAGCTCCTGGAACGCGCCGTCGCGTGGTTCGTCGCGGTGAATCACGTGCCGGCCGGGGCAGAAGTCCTGAACACTCGCATTGGTCGCGCCCGGCAGCGGCTCACGTTCCGGGCCTTCGTTCTCCGAGAACAGGTGGTAGGCGGGAAGTCCGGGCGGAACCGCGGGTGGTTCGTTGAGTGTCCGCAGGAACGGCGAACCGGGCGCGATATCCAGGCATCCGGGCCAGAACAGCGAACAGAGCAAGCCGAGCGATTGACCCGAGTTCGGTGTGCCGAAATCGACGTAAGTCCCCACCGAACCAGCGCCGCCGAGGAACTTGACGTAGTGCCGGGCAGCGAGCCCGCCCATCGAATGCGCGGCCACGTCGACCCGCGCGGCACCGGTCTCCCGGCGGATCTCGTCCACGGCCTGCGCAACCGCTTCGGCCGATTCGGCGATGGGCGCCGAGCCCGTCGGCGCACCCGAAAGGGACGGCACCGCAGGAAGAACCATGGAATACGCCGAATATCCCCACTCGTCCAAAGCCTCGCGCAGCTTCTCCAGGATCCCATGGTCGGCGTCGAATCCACCGATCACCAATACGGGATTCGATGCCGCGGGGCCGGGTTGGGCGAACGCGGCCGGTGCGGCCGCGGAACCGAGGCCCAGGCATACGAATACCAGGCCGATTCGAACTAGCAGCGCGAGAAAGGTTTTCATCGACCTGCTTTCTTTAGCCGGACGCCGACGATCTGCGGAAACCGAGACTGCTGAGCCAACGACCATGGATGCTAATGCGGCGGCACGGGAGTCGTGGGAGGCGCGGCGGTCAGCCCGTCCCGGCTGTCCGCTTCGCCGAGGCGATCACCGCGCGGCCAACCGGTTACGTTGTGTCTCGCACAGATCCCAGATGACGCTTCGCAGGGTCGGGTCCAAGACGGCATCGGGCCACGTGGCCGGCCTGGCCTTGCTGTTGAAGTACCTCCCGTGGACACCTGCGACCTCAGGACTGGACGCGAGGTACACGCTGGAGCGGATGGCCCTGAACAATGCCCGGTGGCCGTAGACGATCGGCATCGCGAGCCGCAGGAGAGGCACGATCGAACGTGCCACCGGAGGATAGGTGTCGGTAGTGAGGTGAGGTCCTTGTTCATCGACGTGTAGGCGTGCCCGGGGTAGGCCACGTTCACCGTCACTCGTGTGCCGTCGAGCGCCTGGGCGAAGCGGTAGCTCATCACCATCTGCGCCAGCTTGGTCTGGTTGTAGAACGACAGACCGACGTAGGACTTCTCCCCCTGAATATTCTCCAGGTCGATCTGCCCCTTCGGGATACCGCCGGTGATGTTGATGACCCGGGCCGGCCGCCGAATCGACCCGGCTGCCGTCAGAGCCGGCATCAGCCAATGCGTGAGACAGAACGGCGCGACCACATTGACCGCGAACGCCGTCTCCAGGCCGTCCTCGGTCAGTACCCGGTGAGATCGCGTGGCTCCCGCGTTGTTGATCAGCACGTCCACACCACCGGCCCGGTCGCCGGCCGCCTCGGCCAGGCGGCGCACGTCGCGGAGCCGGGACATATCGGCTGTGATCGCTTCGACGCGGCGATTCCCGGTGGACCCGCGGAGCTCGTCCACCGCCGCGGCAGCGCGGTCTTTGTCGCGGCCGACGAGTATGACACCGGCACCCAGGCCGGCCAGCGCTCGCGCGGTCTCCTTCCCGATTCCTCCGGTACTCCCGGTCACCAGCACGGTTTCGCGGACCTGCTCACCAACACAGCGACCGCGGTGCTCGATGCCGTATCCAGCGAGTGGGTGCGGACGGGCGGGAAGGCGGACCGGTCGGCACTACTGGACCGGGGGTTCGGCCAGGTCCGCGTCGATCCCCACCGGGTCGAACCAGCAGCTACCCGATGAACGCCCTGCCCCACAACAGCTGTGGGGCACCGGCCCAGCGCCTGCCGGCGTAGCGGCGGCAGGTGATCGCGAGCCCTGCCGGCTCTCGGCCACGTCGACCGAACTGGAACCGAACAGTTACCGGCCGGAGCCGGGTCTCGGATTCTTCGGCGACACGACGTGCATATAGGCCCGTTTCCGAGCTGGAACGGCGATACTCGCAAGTCGATCTAGATCTATTGAGTCGAGGCGCCACGTTTTCTGCTCGAAGCCCTTGGTGATGCGCTCGCGTTCACGGCGCCCTTCGGTTCGATAGCTGCCGGAATGAGCCGTACGCAGGAGGATCGCTATGAAGTCCGGAAAACGCGCGTGGGTCGCAGTGCTGTCGGGATCTCTCATGGTCGCCGGCGCCGTGGCGGTCGCACCATCCGCCTGGACACAACCGGGGCTATCGCAATCGCAAGGCGCCGGGGGCGAGATTCTTCGTACCGAGGTATCGCACGTGGCCTTGCCGGTGCCGGGGCTGCCCGGGACGACTCCGGTGCGGTCGACACGGCTCACCTATGCCAGTAGCGATACCCATGATGCCCCGACCACGGTCGTGGGCACGTATCTGGAACCGACCGCCCCGTGGCGGGGTCCGGGCGAACGCCCGTTGGTGGCTTATGCGGGCGGTACGCAGGGGCAGGGCCCCGAATGCGCGCCGTCGGCGATGCTGTCGCAGGTGGTCCGGTTCCAGCCGCCGGCCGATGTGGTTTTCGAATACGACGTCATGGCGATCCAATACCTGCTGGCCCAGGGGATGGCGGTGATGATGACCGACTATCACGACCTCGCCGCCCCGGGTGTCCACAACTTCCTCAATCGCAAGACCCAGGGTTACGCGGTCCTGGATGCCGCCCGTGCCGCGTTGCACCTGCCCGGCAGCGGTTTCCACCCCGCCTCGCCGGTCGTACTCTACGGCTACTCGCAGGGCGGGATGGCCGCGGCGGCCGCGGCGGAACTGCAACCGGCCTATGCCCCCGAGTTGAACATCCGCGGCGCCTACGTGGGTGGGCCCCCGGTCGGTCCCGCGGAATATATCGCGCGCAGCGACGGCATGCCCGGCGTCGCGCCGGCCATCGCGTGGATCCTCAACGGTATCGCTGCCGATTACCCCGAAACCCGGCCCGTACTCGATGCCGTCCTGAACGACACCGGTAAGGCGATCCTGAACGGTTCGATCGGCAAATGCGGCGGTGGCCTCTCCAACGCCCTCACGCAACCACAGCACACGTCCCGCTGGACCACCAGTGGACAGCCGATCAATGCGGTGATCGAAAGCTCGCCGGAATTGAAGAAGGCATTCGATGAGCAGCGGCTCGGCGGGACGGCTCCGGAGGTGCCGGTGCGGATCTACTCGGCGCGCAACGACGAGATGTTCCCGGCCTCTCGCGGTATCGCCGCGAGTTGGTGCGGTGGCGGTACGCCGGTTCAGCTGCAGGCCGATGCTGCCGTGCCTCCTATGGCGGGTTTCCTCAGCACACACGATGTGGCGTTCTTCCCGTCGATGACGACCTCGGTGCCCTGGGTGACCGATCGCCTCGCCGGTGTGCCCGCCCCGGTGAACTGCGCGGCACTGCCCTGATGCCGTGAAGACCAGATCGGTTCCGGTACTTCAGCACCCCGAACGGGCGGCGGGACTGCCACGATCCCGCGGCACCGGCTGGTCGCGGGCGCGTGATCTGGCAATCCTCAGACGGGCGAATGCGCGCGACCCCAAACGCTATCTGTGGATCCTGAGTACCGTGGCGCCCGGTTGCGCGCTGCTGCCGGCGCTACTGGTCGACCTCACGGGGCTGGCGTTGTTCTGGTGGATCGGGCCGATCGTGGTGTTCCTGGTGATTCCGCTCCTGGACGTCACGGTGGGCTGCGATGGAAGCAGCCCCCGGGACGAGGACTACGAGGCATTGTCCGGTGATCGTTACTACCGCTGGTGCACGTTCCTTTTCCTGCCGATGCAGTTCACCGGCCTGGCCATCGCGGGATACATGTGGTCCGAACCCGAACTGCAGCTCGTCGACAAACTGGGCCTGACCGTCACGATGGGACTCGTTTCCGGTATCGGCATCAACGCGGCCCACGAACTCGGCCATCGGGCCGAACATTTCGAACGCCGGCTGGCACAGATCGCACTGGCACAGTCCGGATACGGTCATTTCTTCGTCGAACACAATCGCGGCCACCATGTCCGTGTCGCGACACCCGGCGACCCGGCGAGCGCGCGCTTCGGCGAGTCGTTGTGGGCGTTCGTACCGCGCAGCGTCGTCGGCGGTTTCCGGTCGGCACTCAGGCTGGAGCGTGAGCGCTTGTCCCGTAAGGGCAAGAAGTGGTGGGGCCGCGACAATCAGCTGCTGCAGGCGTGGTCGATGAGCGTCGCGTTGTTCGGTTCGATGATTCTCGTCTTCGGGCCCGGCATCATCCCCTTTCTCGCGCTGCAGGCTGTGATCGGTATCGGATTGCTCGAAACCGTGAATTACCTCGAGCACTATGGGCTGCTGCGGGCACGCCGTCCCGACGGCCGATACGAGCGCTGCGCGCCCCGCCACAGCTGGAACAGTGACCGCCTGGTCACCAATATCTTCCTGCTCCACTTGCAACGCCACAGCGACCACCACGCCAATCCGGGCCGTCGCTACCAGACGCTTCGCAGCTCGGCGGAGGCCCCGCAGCTGCCGTTCGGCTACGCCACCATGGTCCTGCTCGCCGCTGTCCCACCACTGTGGCGCGCGGTAATGGATCCCCGGGTCCTGGACCACTACGGCGGTGACATCACGCTCGTCAACAGGAAACCCGGTAGAGGATCCTGCCGAGGACGCGGCCGGCGCACACGGCTACCGAGACTCGGCTCCGCTCTGCTCCGGCCGTTAGGCGCCGGACGCGGAAACCGTTTTCGCGGGACGGCGGCGGGTGGCGGTGATGCTGTAGGTGAGGATCGAGGACAGCAGGATCACCAGGACCGGTGCGACCACGGGCGACCAGGCCAGTTCGACGGGTAGCGCGGCCGCGCCGGCCGCGGCGACGGTCCAGACGACGGCGCCGATCACCGAGGGCAGCGTTGTCGGGACCACCCCGCGTGGAGCCGTGACGGTGGCGATGTTCAGCAGGTAGGTGGTGGCGACCAGGCCCGCGGCGGCGGCCGCGATCAGCCCGGCGTCGGACAGACCCAGGACCCCGATCACCAGCAGTACCGCGCCGACGGCGGCCAGACGCCACCACCAGCCGATGATCACCAGGACGATCGCGGCCGGGGCCGCCCACGGCTGGATCAACGCGACCAGTAGCACCAGCAGGGTTCCGGCGAGGTGGGCGAGGAATTTGGTCATCGGCGTACTCGCATCATCCGCCGGTGCCGTGGTAGCAGCCGCATGGTCTGGTCGAGCCGGGCGTCAGCGGCCCATCCGACGATATCGACGCCGACCGTGCTCATATCGCGGTACATCGACGTCCGCTCGAGCTGCCACATCTTCTCCATGGTGGGGTCGAGGTCGCCGGCGAACGGGCTGCCGCGCAGCACATCCACAGCCACCACCACGTGACCGCGTTTGCGCAGGTCGATGAGGGCGAGCGCGAACTGGGTGTCCAGCAGCGTGGAGAACGCGACGACGACCGCGCCGAGCGGGACCGCGGCCCACGGCGCGAGGGTGCCGGTGGTCGGGATGTGCTCGTCGCCGACGTCGAGGACGGTGTCGACGATGCGGTAGAACTGGCGGCGCCCGATATCGGGACGTAGCCAGCGGGGCGATCGGCCGAGGCAGACGACGGCGGTGCGGTCGCCGGCTTGCAACGTGGACTGCACCACCTGCGCGGCGCCACGGACCGATAGTTCGAGGGCGTCGGTGGCCGGCCCGGGCGCCTGCTGGGAAGTATCGACCAGGACGACGACGTCGGCGGAGCGGTTGGTCAGGCGTTCGGTCACATACAACCGGCCGCGGCGGGCGCTCACCGGCCAGTTCACGATGCGGAGCTGGTCGCCGGGGGCGTAGGCGCGGATATCGGCGTACTCCACGCCCGGGCCGTGCCGGCGGGTCAGGTGCACGCCGAGCCGTTCGGGAAGTTCGGTGCGCGGCAGGGGTATTCGCTGTGGGTCGGTGACCGGGTACACGAAGATTTCGCCGGCGGGCAGGTTTACGGTGGCCAGCGCCATCCCGGCGGGGCTCAACGCCTTCACCCGCACCGAGATCGGATAGCGACCCCACCGCTGCGCCGAAACCGTCAGCCGCAACCCGGCGGGCGCTGTCCCGGAATCCGACGATTCGTCGACGGTGACCGTCATACCGTCGGTGACCACCGGTTTGCAGCGCAGCAGGGCGTGCCCCTGGTCGACGAACGCGGCGATGGTGACCGTGACCTGCTCCCCCTCGAAACACCGCTGGGTGCCGCCGCCGTCCACCTGGATCCGGGTGCGCGATACCTGCCAGGGCGCGCCGGCCAGCACCCCGAGCATGGGCGCGGCGAAAACCACCAGCTGCCAGCTGGCCGAGATCACCGCGCCGAACAGCGCGACCGCCGAGGCGATGGCGAGCAGATAGGTCAGCGGGGCGGGGCGCCAGCGCAACCTCGCCTCTACGGTGGCGGTGGCGTCGCGGTGTCTCATGGCGTGGCGGCGCGCGGAACCGGGAGCCGGCGCAGGAGTTCGCCGATCACATCCTCGCCGCGGATCCGGCGCACCCACATTTCCGGCCGCAGGGTGATGCGATGCGCCATGGCGGGTACGGCGAGGGCTTTCACATCTTCGGGGATGACATAGTCGCGGCCGTTCAGCAGCGCACGGGCGCGCGCCATCTGCACCAGATCCAGTTCCGACCGCGGACTGGCCCCGACTTCCACCTGCGCATGCCCGCGGGTCGCCGAAGCCAGCGCCACCACGTAACCCACCACATCCGGGTGCACGGAAACGAATTCGACCGCGTGCCGCATCTCCAGCAGCCCCTTCGCGTCCACCACCTGGTGCACCCGCGGTTGCACCGCACCGCGTTCGAGCCTTCGCCGGATCATCTCGGTTTCATCCAGCTCGGAGAGATAACCGAGGCGCAATTGAATGGCGAAGCGGTCCAGCTGCGCTTCGGGCAGTGGGTAGGTGCCCTCGTATTCGATGGGGTTGTCTGTGGCGAGCACCACGAACGGCTGTGGCAGCGGGAACGTTTCGCCGTCGATACTCACCTGTCCCTCGGCCATCGCCTCCAGCAGCGCCGCCTGGGTTTTCGGCGGGGTGCGGTTCACCTCGTCGGCGAGCAGCATATGGGTGAACACCGGGCCCCGACGGAAGGTGAAGCGGCCGGTGGACATGTCGTAGATGGTGGAGCCGAGCAGATCGGCGGGCAACAGGTCGGGTGTGAACTGCACCCGGGTGAAATCCAGGCCGAGCGCCGCCGCGAACGAGCGGGCGATCAATGTCTTGCCCAGGCCGGGCAGGTCCTCGATGAGCACATGCCCGCCGGACAGGATCGCGATCATGATGAGCTGTAGCTCATCGCGTTTACCGACCACGACCCGGGAGACCTCCCGGAGCACGGCTTCGGTGCGTTGGACAGTCGCGTCCAAGGGCATCGTCATGTCTTTACTCGCAATGCGTCGACCCATCTCACATTCTTTGCAGGCGGCTCAGGATCTCGTCCAGAGCCGCGCGACCCGGCGCGGGCGTGTTCTGGTCACGCAACGCCGAATCCGCCGGATCCACCCAGCGCCACAATTCGGCGCCGAAAAGGTGGATACCGGCACTTTCCAGCGCCCGCCGGTTCTTGCTGACCCGCAATCCGGCGGACAATTGGAACTCCTTGGCCAGCAGCGGGCGCAGATGCCGGTCCCAGTCGGCACGGTTTCCGTCGGCGCGGTCGACGAGCATTTCGGCGCGGGCATGCCAGTGGCGCAGCATTTCGGCGGGCCCGTTCTCCATCTCGTCGACGAGTTCTCGCTCTTTCCTCTCCGGGCGCAGCAGCACCCAGACGAAGCAGCACAGCGCGATCGCCACCGGCACACCGGCGGCGATCAACATGAATTCGCGGGCCCGCAGATAGGCCACGATTTCGAAAACGGCGACGGCGAGGATCGCGGTCGCGACAATCCAGGGGCGGGTCATCGGGCCACCGTCCCGCCGGGCAGATATGCCACTTGATCAGGCAATTCTGTATCGGGCGCGCCGGGGATCGGCGTGCCTTGAAGATCGGAGAGCACCACGCGCAACAGCTGTTCGGCGCGCATCCGCTGCCACTCCAGCATGGCGTGCGGGCTGAACCGGGCTTCCTCGAACAACGCGACCAGCTCGCGGGCGGAGGCATCGTGCAGGGCGCCGTGTTCGAACGCCCGCGCCAGCACCTCCATGGGAGTGTCGGAGGCCAGTGGCGCGGCGGCGCGGGCGTAGACGAGTCCGCGTTCCATCGCCAGATAGCAGGCGATGATCGCGGTGCGCGGGTCCTGGCCGGGTGCGTTCATCGCGGCCAGCCCCATCTCGGCGGCCTTCACCAGGGACAGGGTTTCCTCGCGCAACTGCTCGCCGGTGACACCCGCGGCCTCCTCGGACTCGGTCTTGCGTTCCCGGCGCTGGGTGTTCACGGTGACGACCACCAGGCCTGTCACCGCCACAGCCACCAGGGTCGCGGCAGCGGCGGTGGCCAGGATCAGGCCGGTCCCGGTGAGGACCGGCTCGTCCTCTTCCATACCGGGCGGCATGACAGGCCGGGCGGGCTGTTCGGAACGCTGCTCCGGCGCCGCCGGAACCTGCTCGCCAGCGCGCTGGAACCCGATGAAATAGACGGCGAAAACAATCGAGGCCAGCACCCCGGCGACGGCCAGTACGAACAGCACGAACACCCCGAAGCGACCCAGCCGCCAGGTCTGTTCGGATTCGTCGGCGTCCAGGTCGGGCATGGCCAACGGCAGCCGGTGCTGGCTGGCGATGACCCCGGCCAGCAACACCACGATCGATACGGTGAGCAGAACGGGCATGAGGACGACCGACAGCACCGCGGATGCGCCACCGGCGTTTTCCGCCGGGTTTTCGGGCATCCCCGGAATATGTCCGCGCAGCGCGACGACAGCGCAGAACAGCAGCGCGAACACCGCCACAATGCGCGCGATCAGCGCCCGCGACCCGGCCAAAACTTCGACTCCACCATGTGTACTGCCAAGAACTGCCACATATTTACATGCCGGACGGCCGGTCCGGGAGCGATTCGAGAATATGAAATGACGAGTTTTCCACCTTTACCAGCCCCTTGCCGGCAAACCTACTGCCCATTGAGTAATCGACAGTTATATCTTGTTCCCGACTGTGAAAACTCACAAGCACCCGGGTGCACCGGGAACGGCCCCGCGAAACGCGTGGCGACGAGTCTCAACTCGCCCGACGCGCGAACCGCCGGTCATGAACGCCGGCCCGCGTCGCACGTCCACCAGGGTTGACGAAAACCCCGCCGGCCTCTGCCCGGCCGGAGGTTCCGCCCCGCCGGTTCCGCAGCCCGCCTCGTTCGGTTTCGACACCGGCCACGAACTGCCCCCAGCAGGGGGATCACCTTGGCCACGCGCCGAATTGCCCCGATGCGCCCCCTCGGCGCTCACGACTTTCGAACGCGACCTGCGGCTGGTGCGCACTCCCAACGGCACTTTCCCCGCGACCGACTCGGAGCAGACCGGCAATTGGCCGGGCCGCGTAGAAGGTGGCAGCCTCGCAAACCGCGCGGCCCCCGAGCGGCGAGACAGCCCGCACTCGGGACCGCCCTGCCGATCCGGTTCGGCCGACGCATTCGAAGCTCACAGGGCACTTGTCCTCCGCAGTTAGCGAGAGGCGTACACCTTGCGGCGTCCATGCGGGTGGTCCGATACGCGGTTACCACCGCATCGACCCGGGCGACCTCGAGCATTCGCTCCCGGCCGCCCGGGCGCAGCTCAGGCGGCGTGGTCGGCGCTGAGTACCAAACCCGAGGTCGGCACCCCGGTACCGGCGGTGACCATTACGTTCTCCACTTTTTCGACCTGATTCACCGAGGTTCCGCGCAATTGCCGGACCCCTTCGGCGATACCGTTCATCCCGTGGATATATGCCTCGCCCAATTGTCCACCGTGGGTATTGATCGGTAGTTTTCCACCGATTTCGATTGCTCCGCCGGCAATGAAATCCTTCGCCTCACCGCGTCCGCAGAAACCCAGTTCCTCCAGCTGCATGAGTACAAAAGGTGTGAAGTGGTCGTACAGAATTGCGGTCTGGATATCGTCGGGGCGTAAACCGCTCTGTTCCCACAGCTGGTCGCCGACGAGTCCCATTTCCGGAAGCCCGGTGAGCGCGTCGCGGTAATAGCTGGTCATCACGTACTGATCGGCCCCGCTGCCCTGGGCGGCGGCAGTGATCACGGCGGCCGGATTGGGCAGGTCGCGGGCCCGTTCCACACTGGTCACCACGATCGCGACACCGCCGTCGGATTCCTGGCAGCAGTCCAGCAGATGCAGCGGTTCGGCGATCCAGCGCGACTTCTGGTGGTCGTCGAGGGTGATCGGCTTGTTGTAGAAGAAGGCGTCCGGGTTCACCGCGGCATGTTTGCGATCCGCGACGGCGATCCGCCCGAAATCGGCGCTCGTCGCGCCGTAGACGTGCATGTACCGGCGCGCCACCATCGCGACCTGTGCGGCGGGCGTACCCAGGCCGTGCGGATACGACCAGCCGGCGTCGATCCCGGAGGAGGTCGGCGCCGCGGCCAGCGAGGTGGAGAACTGCCCGAACCGCGAGACCGACCGTTCGTTGAACGCCCGGTAGGCCACCACCACATCCGCGACCCCGGTGGCCACCGCCATCGCGGCCTGCTGCACGGTGGCGCAGGCCGCGCCGCCGCCGTAGCCGATATGGCTGAAGAACTTCAGCTGCGGAATACCCGTTGCCCGCGCGACCGCGACCTGCAGGTTGGTATCCATCGTGAAGGTGGTCAGGCCGTCGACATCGGCCGGAGTGAGCCCGGCGTCGGCGAGCGCGGCCGTCACCGCTTCCGCGGCCAGCCGCAGTTCACTGCGGCCGGATTCCTTGGAGAAATCGGTGGCGCCGATACCCGCGATCGCGGCCCGGCCGGACAGTGGATGATCTGAGTTGCTCATTGGGTACCTCCGCCGCAACGCGCGATATCGATGACGACCTTCGCGACGATGTGATCGCCGAGGCTGTCCTTGCCGATCACCTCGAGGCTGACCTCGGAGCCCTCGAGCGCGGTCACCTTGCCGGTGAGCGTGAGGGTGTCGTAGGCGTAGAGCGGCACACCGAGGCGCAGCGAAATGGATTTCACCACCGTGCTCGGGCCCGCCCAGTCGGTGACGAACCGCTGCACCAGGCCGGTATCGGTGAGGATATTGACGAAAATATCCTTCGAACCGCGCTCGATCGCCTTGTCCCGGTCGTGGTGCACATCCTGGAAGTCCCGGGTGGCCAGGGCGGTGCTGATCACGAAGGTCGGGTCGGCGTGGATCGACAGTTCGGGCAGTTCGGTGCCGACCGCGACCGCCGCCGGATCGAATGTTGTCGTCACGGGATCACCTTCCAGAACGGCAGCACCGTATCGTCGTCCAGTTTTTCGAAATCGGCGACGACGGCCAGCCCCACCTCGACCTCGCCGGGTTCGATACCGCGCAGTTCGCCCAGCATCCGCACCCCTTCCTCGAGTTCCACCAGCGCGACCACGAACGGCAGGTCGCGGCCGGGGACCTTGGGTGCGTGATGCACGACGAAGCTGAACACGGTGCCCTTACCGGACGCGACGACATAGTCGACCGGTTCGGTCTTGTCCTGCCAGATCGCGGGAACGGGCGGGTGGCGCAGCGTACCGTCGGGCAGCTTCTGGATGCGCAGCTCGCCGGCTTTCGCGCCCTCCCAGAAGAATTCGGTGTCCTGAGAGACCAGCGGGCGGACCCGATCGGCGGCCGACGGCTTCGGGGGCGCACCGGTACCGGGCGCGAATTTCAGGATGCGGAACAGCATTTCGGTGACGAGTTCGTCGCCGACGTACCAGCTGGTGCGGTAGGTGAGGAAGAACCCTTCACCCAGCCCGGTCTTTTTCGGGCCCACGATGCTGTCCAGCGCGCTGGTGATGTTCACCTCTTCGCCGGGCCGCAGGTAGCGGTGGTAGATCTGGTCGCAGTTGGTGCCGACCACCGAGGTGTAGCCCGCGGAATCGAGCAGGGCGTTGGTGGCCTCCATGGGGTCGTCGGCCGGGCGGCGGCCGCCCAGGCCCAGCATGGTCCACACCTGGGCCATGGCCGGCGGGGCGACGATCCCGTCGAACCCCGCCGCCTTGGCGGCGGCCTCGTCGACGTACACCGGGTTGGTATCGCCCAGGGCCTCCACCCAATTGTTGATCATCGGCTGGTTCACCGGGTCACGGCCGAGCCGGGGCGCGCTGGCGCCGGCCGCCATGATCTTCTCCGCGGCCGCGGTGATCTCTTCCGGAGTACTTGTATCCGGCAAGGAACTGCTCCTTAGGGATAGAGGGTGGGGCACGGAATCCGGCCGCCCCGGATCAACGTGGGACCCGGGGCAGTTTCAGGCCTGCGGAGGCGACGAGTTCGCGCATGACCTCGTTGACGCCGCCGCCGAAGGTCACCACCAGGTTCTGTTTGGTGCGCCGGTCCAGCCAGCCCAGCAGTTCCGCGGTGGCCGGATCGGCCGGGTCGCCGAAGCGGCCCACGACCTCTTCGGCCAGCCGGCCGGCTTCCTGAAGCGATTCGGTGGAGAAGATCTTGGTCGCCGAAGCATCGGCGATGACCTGCGATTGATCGGTGTCCGGATCCTCCGCAGTCGCCGCGACCTGCCAGTTCAGCAGCTCGTTGAGCCGGGTCATGGCGTGGATACGGCCCAGCGCCCGCTGCGCTTCGGGTTCGTCGAGAATCGCCCGCGGCTCGGCCCAGTCACGGACCTTGTCGTAGAGCTGTTCGATCTTGCCGGACGGCCCCAGGCTCACCCGCTCGTGGTTGAGCTGAGTGGTGATCAGCCGCCAGCCCTTGTTCTCCTCACCCACCAGCATGCTCGCCGGAACCCGGACATCGTCGAAGTAGGTGGCGTTGGTGTGGTGCGCACCGTCGGCGGTGATGATCGGGGTCCAGGAATAGCCCGGATCAGTGGTATCGGCGATCAGGATGGTGATCCCGCGGTGCCGTGATTCCACCGAACCGGTGCGGCAGGCCAGCCAGACGTAATCGGCCTCGTGCGCTCCGGTGGTGAAGATCTTCTGGCCGTTGACGACCCAATCCCCGGAATCGTTCTTCACCGCGCTCGTCCGCAGTGCGGCGAGATCGGTGCCGGCTTCCGGTTCGGAATATCCGATGGCGAAATGGATATCGCCGGAAAGGATTCCGGGCAGGAACTTCTCTTTCTGCTCCTGCGTGCCGAACTGCTGCAGTGTCGGGCCGACGGTCAGCAGGGTGACCAGCGGCAGCGGGACATCGGCGCGGGAGGCCTCGTTGTAGAAGATCTGTTGTTCGACCGGGCCGTACCCGTGCCCGCCGTACTCCTTCGGCCAGCCGACACCGAGCCAGCCGTCGTGGCCCATCCGGCGGACCACGGCGCGGTAGGCGTCGCCGTGCCGGTTGACCGACATTTCGGCGGACTCTTCCGGAGTGACGAGATCGGCGAAATAGGCGCGCAGATCGTCACGAAGTTTGCGTTGTTCGCTGGTCAGATCGATGAACACCCTGCCCCCAATCGTTCGAGCCGCAGTGCGGCGCCGCCCAGCCAGCGGGCGAGGTCCTTGGACTGTGAGTAATAGCGGTGCATGGAGTGGGTGACATCCACTCCGATACCGCCGTGCAGGTGATGACATTTCTGCATGGCGCGCGGCAGTTCCGCGGCCACGGTATAGGCCAGCACGTTCAGATCGTCGTCGATCCGCTGCTGCTGTTCGGGACTCGGATCGTTGCGCCCGAGCGCCCAGTTCGCGGAAACCGCCGCGACGTGCAGGGTACGCGAGACCACATACAGGTCCGCGATCTGCTGGGCGACGGCCTGGAACTCCGCCAGCGGCCGGTTGAACTGCTGCCGGGTACCCACATGCGCGGCAGTCAGTTTCACCGCGCCGGAGAGCAGACCGTCGGCGACGGCGCCGATGGTGGCGAGTACGAACCGGTGCAGTCGCGGGCCCGCATCGGCCAGCAACCGGTCGGCCGGAATCTGCACCCCGTCCAGTTTCACGGAGAATTCGGGGAGCCCGCCGGATACCGAGGACGGCGCGAACGACAGGCCCGCCGCCTTCGCATCGACGACGGCGACCCCGGATTCGGTGGTGACCAGCAGCCAGCGGGCCTGATCCGCGCAGGGCACCGCCACCTTGTATCCGGTGATCCGCACGGTATCGCCGGAGATCTCCGCCTTGGTGGCGGGCTCGGTGGTCAGCGGCGCGCCGGGCTCGCTGATGGCGGCGGTGAGCACCGCGCCCTCCGCGACCGCCGGAAACACCTCCGCCGCCACACTCTCCGGTACGGCGCCCAGCAGGGGCAAGACACCGAAACCCAAGGTGGGCAGGGCGGGCGCGGCCACCGCGTCGGTGGCCAGTTCGGTCAGCAGTACCGATACCGCGTCGATACCCATATCGTCGCCGCCGAACCGCTCCGGTAGCGCTACCGACAGCAGTCCGGTCGCCGCCAGTTCGGGCCACAGCGCGCTGTCGCGCGCCGCCTGTCGCTCCAGGAGTCCGACGACGACCTCGGCCACCGCCTCCTGAGCTTCGTCTCGGGTGAAGTCCACGTTCTGCTCTCCAGTCGTCGCACGAACTAGCCGGCCGCGTCGCGGGGCAAGCCCAGGATCCGCTCGGCGGCCACGGTCAACAGGATCTGCTCGGTTCCGCCCGCGATCGACAGACAGCGGGTGAGCAGGAATTCCGAGGTGTCCTCGGTCGTTCGCGCACCGGCCGGGCCGGCCACCTGTACCGCGAACTCGGCGACCGCCTGCCGGTGCCGTACGCCCACCAATTTGCGCACACTGCTCTGCGCGCTCGGATCGGCGCCGGCCAGGATCCGCACCGCTGCACGCTGTTCCAGCAGCAGTCCGGCGATCGCGTCGGCGACGAAACCGCCCAGCCGGTCGTTGATCAGTTCCGAACCCCGCCCGGTGGCCGGCAATTTGGTGATCAGTTCCTCCAGTGCGGGACCGATCCCGTTGCCGCTCATGGCAACCCGTTCCGCAGACAGTGTGGAGCGGGCGATCTTCCAGCCGTTGCCCAGCGCGCCGACCACACAATCGTCCGGGACGAACACCTCGTCGAGGAACACTTCGCTGAACCGGGCCTCGCCGGTGATCTGCACCAGCGGCCGGATATCGATCCCGGCACTGCGCATATCGACCAGGAAGTAGCTGATGCCCTTGTGTTTCGGTGCGGCCGGATCGGTGCGGGCCAGGCAGATCGCCCAGTTCGCTTCCTTCGCCAGCGAGGTCCACACTTTCTGGCCGCGCAGGATCCAGCCGCCCTCGGTGCGTTCGGCGCTGGTGCGCAGCGCGGCGAGGTCGGAACCGGCGCCGGGTTCGCTGAACAGCTGACACCAGACCACTTCGCCGCGCAGGGTCGGCCAGGCGAAACGTTCGATCTGCTCGGGCGTTCCGTGCTGCAGCAGGGTCGGGATCGCCCAGCCGCCGATGGTCAGATCGGGCACCGTCAGACCCGCGCGGCGCAACTCCTCGGAGATCACCAGACCGGTCATCGGGTCGGCGGCGCGGCCGTAGGGCTCGGGCCAGTGCGGCATGATCATGCCGGCCTCGGCCAGCGCGGTGCGCTGTTCGTCGGCCGGCAGGGCGGCGATCCGGGCCACTTCAGTGGCGAGTTCGTCGGTGACAGCGCCGGTACCGGTGCCGCCGACGGCGGCCGCATCGGCGAATACCCGGTCGGCGCCGGTGGTGCGCCGCCGCCCGGCGCGGGTCAGTTCGGTGACCCGGCTACGCCAGTAGGACCCGCCGCCGAGCAACTGGCGAAGTGCTATCGCCCGGCGCAGGTACAGGTGCGCGTCGTGCTCCCAGGTGAACCCGATACCGCCGAGTACCTGAATGCAATCCTTGGCCGTTTCCACCGCGGCATCGAGGCTGATGGATGCGGCGATCGCGGCGGCGATCGGCAGTTCGGCGGCGCCGGTGTCCACGGCGGCCGCGGCGTCGGCGGCGACGGCTCGGATGAGCTCGGTCCGGCACAGCATCCAGGCGCAGATATGTTTCACGGCCTGGAACGAGCCGATACTGCGACCGAACTGCTCGCGGACCTTCGCGTATTCGACTGCGGTGGACAGGCACCAGCCGGTCACGCCCGCGAGTTCGGCCACGGCCAGCGCGACCAGCAGATCTTCAACGGCGTAGGCGGGCGCGAACAGTGCCGCGGCATCCACCCGCACATCGGTGCAGCGCACCCGGGCCAGCGGGCTCGCCAGGTCGAGTGCCTCCAGCGGTTCCAGTTGCAGCCCGGCCGTATCCGGCGGCAGCAGGCACCAGCGCCGGCCGTCCGGGGTGTCGACGGGTAGCAGCACCGCGGTGCCGGCTTCGGCGCCGAGCACTGTTTCCCAGGTCCCGCTCAGCAGGCTCTCGTCACCCGGGCGAAGCTCCGGCGCCGCCGCCGGCTCGGCCTCCTCGGCGACGACCGTATCCAGCGCGACCCCGCAGGGCTGATCCTCGGGTAGCGCACCGGCCGTCACGTAGCCGGCCACCGCCGTCGTCAGCACCGGGCCGCCGACCAGGTCGTGCGCCGCCTGTTCGAGGAATACAGCCAGATCGGTCACCGATCCGCCTGCTCCTCCCGCCTCCTCGGCCACCGCTACTTGGAAGATTCCGAGCTCGGTCAGCGTTGGCCAGTACGAACGCCAGAAGCCGGTGGTCTCGGCCCGCATTGTTGCAATCGGTTGCGCCGCCGCGGCCCATCCGTTCATCGACTGTTGAACGGCTTTATGCTCGTCAGTGGTGGCGATGGTCACAGTCCATACCGCCTTTCCGGCGTGACTCCCACACCTAGAACATGTTCTAATATCCACGGCGGGCGGAAGTCAAGACACGATCCCACCGGCCGCGCTCGCGCTCGACCACGTCACGGAAAGGACTCCCCTCCATGGCCAGCCCCTCCCGTTCCCGGCCCGGCGACTCGGATACGGCCTCGGCCGCACCCGTCACCACGCTGCGGGAGGATGAACTGAGTTCGACGGCTCAGCGGGAGCGGCGCAAGCGGATCCTGGACGCCACCCTGGCCCTCGCCTCGAAGGGCGGCTACGACGCGGTGCAGATGCGAGCCGTCGCCGAACGCGCCGATGTCGCGGTGGGCACCCTGTACCGGTACTTCCCGTCCAAAGTGCACTTATTGGTCTCGGCTCTGGCCCGGGAATTCGAACAGTTCGAGGGCAAGCGCAAACCGCTGGCCGGCAAATCGCCGGAGGAGCGGATGCATGTGCTGCTCTCCCAGATCACCCGCATGATGCAGCGCGATCCGCTGCTCACCGAAGCGATGACCCGTGCGTTCATGTTCGCCGACGCCTCGGCCGCCGCCGAGGTGGACCGTGTCGGCAAGGTCATGGACCGGGTATTCGCCCGCGCCATGAACGACGGCGACCCCACCGAACGCCAGCTCGCCATCGCCCGCGTCATCAGCGATGTGTGGCTGTCGAATCTGGTTGCCTGGCTCACTCGCCGCGCATCGGCGACCGATGTGTCCGAACGTCTCGAATTGACCGTCGACCTGCTGCTCGGCGACCGTTCCTGACCGGCTGACCCCGCTTTCACAGCGGCGGCCGTGACCTCCAACGGTGCGCGCCCGCGGCTACCATGATCCGTGTGGGCTTCGCAGGCGACCGCCCGCACTTCCCGCCGAATCGGACGGGCGATGATGACACAGTATTGTCATGCGCGCCCCCTCTTAACGAAAACTCCGATCAATAGGTTGGATGCGTGAGCGCACAGGATCTGCCACTGGAACTCCGCCGAGCGCTGGCGACAGTCGCGCGCGTGCCTCGGCTACTGGTCGCATCGGATTACGACGGGACCCTCGCACCCATCGTCTCCGATCCGTCCAAGGCGTACCCGCACGGTGAGTCCGTCCGGGCCTTACGCGCGCTGGCCGGGCTCACCGGCACCACAGCCGCGGTCATCTCCGGCCGCGCCCTACGCGACCTCGCCGCACTGTCGAGACTGCCGGTAGAGGTGCAGTTGATCGGCAGCCACGGCTCGGAATTCGACGTGGGTTTCGTCCACGCCATCGATAACGACGCCAGACAGCTGCTGCGTGAAGTGGTCACGGCCCTGAGCAAGATCGCCGCGGAGAATACCGGCGCCTCCGTGGAGGTCAAACCGGCCAGCGTCGCGCTGCATGTGCGCAACGCGGCACCGGAGGTGGGGCGCCGCGCGCTCGACCAGGCCCGGCAGGGCCCGGCGTCCTGGGTCGGTGTGCAGGTGACCGAGGGCAAGGCCGTCATCGAACTCGCGGTCGTCCCCACGGACAAGGGTTCCGCGCTGAGCACCGTGCGGCATCAGGAAAGCGCCTCGGCCGCGGTGTTCTTCGGTGACGACGTCACCGATGAGAAAGCCTTCCGGGTCCTGTCCGGCCCCGATATCGGTATCAAGGTCGGCGACGGCGAGTCGCTGGCCAAGTATCGAGTGGACAGCACGGAGGCGGTCTCGCATGCCCTGGCCTACCTGCTGGAGGAACGCCGGACGTGGCTGGCCGGTGCCAGCGCGCCGCCGATCGAACGCCTGAGCATGCTCGCCAGCCCACGTTCGGTGGCATTGCTCACCCCGGACGCCACGGTGACCTGGTTCTGCCATCCCGAACCGGATTCCGCGGCGGTATTCGCGCATCTGCTCGGCGGGCTCGACGCCGGTCATTTCTCGATCACCCCGCAGCGGCCGGGTCTGCCGCTCTCGCAGCGCTATATCGACAGCACCATGACCGTGGAGACCCGCTGGGCGAAACTGTCGGTCGTCGATTACCTCCCCCACGATGTGGACCCCGACCGGACCGACCTCACCCGCGTGATCACCGGCACCACCTCGGCCCAGGTGACCTTCGGACCCCGGCCCGAATTCGGCCAGGTCCCGGTATCCATCGAGGTGGAACGCGACGGGCTGCGGGTATGGGGCACCAACGACCCGGTGGTACTGCGCTCCCCCGGCGTCGCCTGGGAGATCCACAGCGACGGCGTGCACGATTCGGCCAGCGCCGTCGTGGACCCGTCGCAGGGCCCGGTTGTCTTGGAGCTGCGGTGCGGGTCGAACGATCTCGGCCCCGCCGCGACCAGCGAACCGGAACGCCGCCGGATTGCCGAACTGTACTGGTCGGAATGGGCGCGAACGCTGGACCTGCCGGTGCTCAAACCCGACCTGATGAAGCGTTCCGCGCTCACCTTGCGCGGCCTGGTGCATGCCCCGTCCGGTTCCATTCTGGCGGCGGCCACCACCTCGCTGCCCGAGGACATCGGCGGAGTACGCAACTGGGATTACCGCTACTGCTGGCTGCGTGACGCCGCATTGACCGCGAGCGCACTGGTCGCGCTGGGTTCACTGGGCGAGGCCGAGCAGTACCTGGACTGGGTGCACCGCGTACTGGAAACCCTGCCCGGCCCCGAACGGCTGCACCCGCTGTACACCATCTACGGCGAAACGCTGCCCCCGGAAGCGGTGATCGATCAGCTGCCCGGCTACGCCGGATCGCGTCCGGTCCGCGTCGGCAACGCGGCGAATATGCAGGTTCAGCTGGACGTCTTCGGACCGATCGTGGACCTGATCACCAGCCTGGCCCACGCCCGGGAGAAACAGGGCATCACCGATCCCCGCAAGGTGCTGCCCGACGCGGATTGGGAACTCGTGCACGCCATGGTGTCGGCGGTACAGCGGCGCTGGACCGAACCCGACCACGGGATCTGGGAGATCCGCGGTAACCCCCGCCATCACGTGTATTCGAAGGTGATGGGGTGGCTCACAGTGGACCGCGCGCTCACCCTCGCCGAGAAGTTCGACCGCTCGGTCGATGCCGACTGGCTGCCGCTGCGCGAAACGATCGCCGAAGAGGTGAAAGCCAAGGGCTGGAACGACGAGGTCCAGTCCTACACCGCCGCCTACGACGGCACCGACCTCGACGCGGCGACCCTGCATATCGGGCTCAGCGGCCTGATCGATCCCGCGGATCCCCGGTTCGCGGCGACCGTTGTGGCCACCGAAGCGGAGCTGCGCAGCGGATCCACCGTCTACCGGTACCACCACGACGACGGGCTGCCCGGCGGCGAAGGCGGGTTCCACCTGTGCGCGGCCTGGCTGGTGGAGGCCTATCTGCTGATCGGTAAACGGTCCGACGCCGAAGCGCTGTTCGCCCAACTCGTGGACGTGGCGGGTCCGACGGGCCTGCTCAGCGAGGAGTACGACCCGGTTGCCGAACGGTCCCTGGGCAACCATCCCCAGGCATACAGCCATCTGGGCCTGCTCCGCTGCGCCCAGTTGCTCGGCGCCTGAGCGGGTAACGCGCGGTGCATCCGGCCTGTAGCAGCGGCACGAATCCGCCGCTATGGGCCGATCAGCCGCGTCCAGCCTCCTCGGCGGAGCACCACGGTGGGTTGAACAAAGAGCTGCCCGTGGGCGACTCGGGCGCCATCGCATGTCCAGGCGTTCGCTGTAGGACCGGTTACCGCGGGGAGCGCCGCGGCTGCGTCGAGTCGGGTGCGGCTGTGAACGGATCTGCCCGCTCACGCGGTAAGCGCAGCGCCGGACACAGCCGATAGACACTGGACGGTCGGTTCGGAAGGCCTCCGGCCTCCTGCTAAAGTAAAACGGAAACGATTTCCATTAACTCTTTGGTAGGTACGCCGTGTCACTGAAACCCGCCCGTAGCGCCTTACTGCTCACTATCGGTGTGGCGACGGCCGCGGCACTCACCGCCTGCGGTGCTACCGGCGACGATTCGGGGAAACCGCAGGTGGTCGCGTCTACCAATGTATGGGCCGATATCGCGAGCGCGGTGGCCGGCCCGGACGCCGAGGTTTCGGCGATCATCTCCGATCCCGCCGCCGACCCGCATTCCCACGAAACCTCCGCCGCCGAATCCGCGCAGATCAGCGACGCCGATCTGGTGGTGTACAACGGCGGCCACTACGACGAGTTCATGGCCAAGGCGATCGAGGGCCGCGGACAGCGCACCGTCGAAGCCGTCGCGACCCGCGACAGCGCCATCCAGAACGATACGAACGAGCACGTCTGGTACGACATGGAAACCGTCGCGCTGGTAGCCGAGCAGATCGGCACAGCTCTCGGCGAACTCGATCCCGAGCACGCGCAGGGATATTCCGACCGGGCCGCAGAGTTCACCGGCCGGCTCGACGCGGTCACCGCCCTCACCGACCGGACCGCCGGCGCACACCCGGGCACGCCGGTGCTGCAGACGGAACCACTGGCCTACTACCTGCTCCAGGACGCCGGTACCGTCGACCGGACACCGCGCGACTACCAGGAAGCGATCGAGCAGGAAACCGACCCCGCCCCGGCAGCCGTGGCCGCGACCCGCGATCTGGTCACCGGCCGGCAGATCGACGTGCTGATCTACAACGTCCAGACCGAGGACAAGGTCAGCCAGGATCTGCGGGCGGCGGCCGACGCGGCCGGTATCCCGGTGGTCGAAGTCACCGAGACGCTGCCGCCGGGACTCGATTTCGTGGCATGGCAGACCCGCAATGCCGAGGCGCTGGCCGACGCCGTCGGCTGACCCCGGCCCGAAAGCGACGAACGGATGCAACCGATGAGCGAAACCGCGTCGGCATACGGTCGCGGCACACCATCCGGCGCCGATACGGCCCTGTCCGCGGATAAGACGGCGGCAGGCCACGGTGCAGAAGCGACCGGTAACGGGTCGCAACCGCGCACGGGCGACACCAGCGACGGTTCACTGCCACCCGCCGATGCCGGCGGCAACGGTTCGAAACCGCCCGCAGGCGATACCGGCATCGGCTCGGAACCGTCCCCGGGCGACACCGGCGGCAACAGCTCGGAGCGGTCCGCGGGCAATACGCAGCAGTTCGATGCGCCCGGCGGGGGGCAGAACCCTTCACCACCCAGCAGCCGGAGTTCGGGATCGCCCGACGGGGAGAGCAGGGTATCGCCCGACAGGCAGGGCGCCGTCTCACCCGACGCACGCACTGCCGAACCGGCCCGGGGACGCACTGCCGTACCGGCGGACGGCCCACGGAACGAGGCACCGGCCGTCGCGCTCGAATCAGCGACCCTCGGATTCGGCGACCGCATACTGTGGCGCGAACTGGACCTCAGCGTCGCCCGGGGCGAGTTCATCGCCGTGCTCGGACCCAACGGGTCCGGTAAGACCTCCCTGCTGCGAGTGCTGCTCGGCCAGCTGGGCCTGTCCGACGGGCGGGCCCGTATCGGTGGTGCCGAACCGCGCGCCGGGCATCCCGATATCGGGTACATCCCGCAGCAGCGCACCATCGACGCCGGTGTGCAGTTACGTGGCACCGATCTGGTCGGTCTCGGGGTGGACGGCCATCGCTGGGGTCTCGGCTTGCGCGGCCGCGCCGAACGCCGCCGTAAGGTCGCCGCCGCGATCGCCGATGTCGGTGCCGAGAAATTCGCGCGGGCTCCACTGGAGAGCATGTCCGGCGGCGAGCAACAGCGGCTGCGGGTGGCACAGGCCCTGGTCGGCGACCCCGCGGTGCTGCTCTGCGACGAACCCCTGCTCAGTCTCGATCTGGCCAGCCAGCAACTCGTCTCCGGCCTGATCGACCGGCGGCGCCGCAACCACGGAACTGCCGTGCTGTTCGTCACCCACGAGATCAACCCGATCCTGCCGCTGGTGGACCGGGTGCTCTACCTGGTCGACGGGAAGTTCCGGATCGGCACGCCGGATGAGGTGATGACCTCGGCGGTGCTGTCGGAGTTGTATCAGACCGATGTCGATGTGCTGCGCGTGCGCGGCCGGCTGGTGGTGGTCGGCACCGGCGACACCATGGATGCGCTCGGTACCGCCGGCGCCCACTGCCACGGCGACCCCGGCACCCCGCACACCCCCGACCCGGCAGGCACCGACTCCGGCCGGCAACCCCGACAGGCACACATCTAGATGGACAAGCTCTCCGACGTGCTGGCCGAGATCTTCGATCTGCAGACCACCGTTCACCTGCTCGGCTACGACTTCGTACAGCAGGCCGTACTCGCCGCGGCACTGCTGGGGTTGCTCGCCGGGGCCATCGGGCCGCTGATCATCAGCCGGCAGATGTCGTTCGCCGTACACGGCACCAGCGAACTGTCGCTCACCGGCGCCGCCGCCGCGCTGCTCGTAGGCGCCGGGGTGGGTATCGGCGCGATCGCCGGTTCGGTGATCGCGGCAGTACTTTTCGGCATTCTCGGCACCCGGGCGCGCGAACGCGATTCGGTGATCGCGGTGGTGTTGTCGTTCGGGCTCGGTCTCTCGGTGCTGTTCCTGTGGCTCGGACCCGAACGTGCGGGGTCGAAGTTCTCGCTGCTCACCGGGCAGGTCGTCAGTGTCGGCTTCAGCGGGCTGACCCTGCTGGCCACCTGTACCGCGGCGGTGCTGGCGGTGCTCGCCCTCGTCTACCGGCCGCTGCTGTTCGCCAGTACCGATCCCGAGGTCGCGGTGGCCCGCGGGGTTCCGGTGCGTGCCCTGTCGATCCTGTTCGCGGTGATGCTCGGTATCACTGCCGCCTTCGGCGTGCAGATCGTGGGAGCGCTGCTGGTGCTGGCCCTGCTCATCACACCGGCGGCCGCCGCGGCGCAGCTCACCGCCGATCCGGTGCGGGCCACGGTACTGGCGGTGATCTTCGCCGAGGTCGCGGCGGTCGGCGGCATCCTGTTGTCGCTGGCGCCGGGTGCCCCGGTCTCCACATTCGTCACCACGATCTCGTTCCTGATCTACCTGGTCTGCCGGGTGATCGGCGCCCGGCAGCGGCAGGTCGCCCGCGTGCGGTAACCCAGCGGGACCATTTTGCGGGCAGGTGCCTTCAGTCGGGGTACGAGGGTTTCGTATGCTCGTGCGCAACGCTCCCGGAACGAAGGGCACCACATGATCGACTTCACGATTCCCGCCGGCCTGGCCGCCGAACGCGACCGGATCCGCCAGTTCGTCGCCGATAAGATCGTGCCCTACGAGCGCGACCCCCGGCTCACCGCGCACGGCCCCACCGACGAACTGCGCCAGGAACTCGTGGAGCTGGCCCGTGCCGAGGATCTGCTCACCATCCAGGCGCCCACCGAACTCGGCGGCCGCGGTCTCACGCATGTCGAGCAGGCCGTTCTCTACGAAGCCGCCGGCTGGTCCACCCTCGGCCCGGTCGCGATGAACTGTGCGGCGCCGGATGAGGGCAATATGTTCCTGCTCTCCAAAATCGCCGATGCGGACCAGACCGAGCGCTACCTGAAACCGGTCATCGACGGCCACCAGCGGTCGGTTTTCGCCATGACCGAACCCGACGGCGCCGGCTCCGACCCGGCTCAGCTGTCCACCACCGCGACCTTCGACGGTGAGAACTTCACCATCGACGGCCGCAAATGGCTGATCACCGGCGCGAACGGCGCGAAAACCTGGATCATCATGGCCGAGCTCGCCGAGAACCCGCACCTCCCGGCCGGCCCCACCCTCTTCCTCACCGACGGCGATCAGCCGGGCATCGTCATCGAACGCACCATGAACACCATGGACCGCAACTACGTGGCCGGGCATTGCGTGGTCCGTTTCGACCGGCTCACCCTGCCGAAATCCGCCCTGCTCGGCGAAGCGGGCCAAGCCCTGCGCTACGCCCAGTTGCGGCTGGCCCCGGCCCGCCTCACCCACTGCATGCGCTGGCTCGGCGCCGCCGAACGCGCCCAGAGCATCGCCATCGACCACGCCAAGACCCGCACGGCCTTCGGCAAAACACTCGGTGAACACCAGGGCGTATCGTTCATGATCGCCGATAACGAGATCGCGCTGCACCAGTGCCGGCTCACCATCTGGCATACCTGCTGGCTCATGGACCAGGGCGAAAAGGCCCGGCACGAGAGTTCGATGGCGAAATCCTTCGTTTCCGAGGAACTGTTCAAGGTCGCCGACCGCTGTGTCCAGATCCTCGGCGGTATCGGTGTCAGCGATGAAACGGTCGTCGAAATGATCTTCCGCGATATGCGCCCGTTCCGGCTCTACGACGGTCCCACCGAAGTCCACAAATACGCCATCAGCCGTAAAGTTCTGCGCTGATTACGGCCCGGAACCCCGGGCACGGCCGTTCACCAATACACTCCCCACCATGAGTTCGGAATTGCTCGTCGATGTCTCAGCGGGCATCGCCGTCCTCACCCTGAATCGGCCGGCCAAACAGAACGCATTCAATCCCGCCATGACCGAAGCACTCGGGGCGGCGTTGAAGCGGTGTGACGCCGAGGACGCGATCCGAGTAGTGGTCATCACCGGCACTCCCCCCGCATTCTGCGCGGGAGCAGATCTGTCCGACCGGGTGGGAGAGGTGAGCGCGAGTATCGATCCGCCCCCGTTCCGGATCCGCAAACCGGTGATCGCGGCGGTCAACGGGCACGCGGTGGGCGTCGGCCTGGCGCTCGCCTTGCAATGCGATCTGCGATACCTGGCCGACGACGCGGTGTACGCGCTGAGCCAGGTGCGGCGCGGCGTGCTCGCCGACGGCTACGCGCACTGGACACTGCCGCGGCTGGCCGGCCTCGCCAACGCCGCCGATATCCTGCTCACCGGCCGCACCTTCGACGGCGCCGAAGCCAAAGCGATGGGCCTGGCCAATGCCTGCCTGCCCGCGGTGGAGGTGCTACCGACCGCGATGGCAGTCGCGCACGATATCGCGGGCGGTTCCGCGCCGCTCAGCGCGGCCCTGTCGAAACGTCTGCTCTGGGAAGGGGTCGGGCTGGAACCGGCGACGGTCGCACAACTGGAGGCCGATCTGAACGATCACATCGCCGGCAGCCGGGACGCGGGCGAGGCGATGACGGCCTTCCGGGAACGCCGTCAGCCGACCTGGTCGGGTTCGATCAGCGAGGAATGGCCGACCTGGGAGCCCGGAAAATGGAACGGGCAGCAGAGCTTGGACTGATCGCCGTCAGCCGCCGGTGAGAAATACCAGGACGAACAGCAGCGCCATCAGCACCGCCAGAATCGTGCCGATGACACCCAGCGTGAACCCGATCACGACCTGTGTGCGCCCACCGTAGGCGCCGCCCGATTCGTCGATCTGATCCAGTGCCCGTTTACCCATCGCCCAGGCCACCGGCCCGGTCAGCCCGAAACACAGCAGGCTGACCGCACCCAGGAGCAGCACCGCCGTCGCATACGGGTGCTCGACCGGCTTACCGATGGGCGTGTTGGGTATCACCACAGAACGAATTCTACGGTGCGGTGGCGGTTTTGCGGTCCGGGCGCGACCGAATCGGCGTGGAACCGCCCGCTGACCGGGACCGCAGGTGGGCGCGGAGTCCGTTCGGCGGTGGCACGGCAGCGGCGCGGCCGAATCACGGCAGTACCGATCGCCGCCGAGCAGTCGATTCCGGAGTGCGGTCCCACGGCGGCGCTACGGAAACAGGCGCGGCGGGGTCAGGCGCGACGCTGCCGCGCTGTTTCGGCCAACACCACGCCCGCCGCGACGGAAGCGTTGAGTGATTCCACCGGACCGGCCATGGGGATGCTCAGGATCGCGTCACAATTCTCCCGGACCAGCCGGGACAACCCCTTGCCCTCGGAGCCCACCACGATCACCGTGGGCCCGGTGGCATCGAAATCGTCGAGCGAGGTGTCACCGCCGGCGTCCAGGCCGACGATCTGAACGCCTTTGGCGGCCCAATCCTTGAGCGTACGAGTGAGATTGGTGGCGCGCGCGACCGGCAGCCGGGCCGCCGCCCCGGCGCTGGTCCGCCAGGCCACGGCGGTCACGCTGGCGCTGCGCCGCTGCGGGATCACCACACCGTGCCCACCGAACGCCGCGACCGAACGCACCACGGCGCCCAGGTTGCGTGGGTCGGAGATATTGTCCAGCGCCACCAGCAGCGCCGGTTCCACCGACTGCTGGGCCCGGGACAGCAGATCGTCCGGATGCGCGTACCGGTAGGGCGGCACCTGCAGTGCCATCCCCTGGTGTAAACCGTTGGAGCTCATCCGGTCCAGATCGGTGCGCGGTACCTCGAGGATGGATATCCCGGTATCGGCGGCGATACGTACGCTTTCGGTGAGCCGCTCGTCGTTCTCGGTACCGACCGCCACGTACAGCGCGGTCGCCGGGACCCCGGCGCGCAGGCATTCCGTCACCGGGTTGCGGCCCAGGACCAGCTCCGGCCCGTCGTCACCGTGCCGGCCGGCCGGGCGGGGCCCACGGCCGGTCGAACTCTTCTGGGCGGCACGCGCTTTCGCGGCGGCTTTGCGCGCCGCGGGATGTTTGGTACGCGCCTCCGCGGGTGGTGTCGGCCCGCGGCCTTCCAGTCCACGGCGGCGCTGCCCGCCGGAGCCGACCACCTGCCCCTTCTTGCTGCCGCCTTTGCGGATCGCACCACGACGTTGTGAATTGCCGGCCATCAGCCCGCCTTTCCAGGGGTAGGTGTGCCCAGCGACCATTCGGCACCGTTCGGGGTATCGGTCACTTCGATGCCGGCGGCCTGCAGGCGGTCGCGTACGGCGTCCGCGGTGGCCCAGTCCTTCGCGGCCCGGGCCTGCTGGCGGCGTTCCAGTTCGGCACCGACCAGCACGTCGAGGGCGGCGTCGGCGCGCGAATGATCGGCGGCGGTATGCCAGTGCGGGTCGAGCGGGTCCACCCCCAGCACATCGAGCATGGCCCGGACCTGGCCCGCATGTTCGCGGGCGGTCTCGAGCACACCCGCGTCCAGCGCCCGGTTGCCCTCGTGCACGCCGTGATGGATTTCGGCGAGCGCCTTCGGGACACCGAGGTCGTCGTCGAGGGCGGCGGCGAAACCGTCGGTCCATTTGCCCATCGGGATATCGCCGCCGCGTTCGGCGACCCGCTGCACAAAAGCCTCGATCCGCTGATACGACTGGGCGGCGTCGGCGAGCGCCTTATCGGAATATTCCAGCATGGAACGGTAGTGCGCACTGCCCAGGTAGAAGCGCAATTCCACCGGACGCACCGATTTCAGCACATTCGGAATGGACAGCACATTGCCGAGCGATTTCGACATCTTCTCGCCGCCCATGGTCACCCAGCCGTTGTGCAACCAGTAACGCGCGAAGCCGTGGCCGGCCGCCTTGGACTGCGCGATTTCGTTCTCATGGTGCGGGAACACAAGATCCATTCCACCGCAGTGGATATCGAATTCGGGACCGAGGTAGAACTCGGCCATCGCCGAGCATTCCAGATGCCAGCCGGGGCGGCCGGGACCCCACGGGGACGGCCACGTGGGTTCGCCCGGTTTCGCGGCTTTCCAGAGCGTGAAATCGCGCGGATCGCGTTTGCCCAGCCCGGCGCTCTCGCCCTGGTGCACGTCCTCGAGGCGGTGCCCGGACAAATCGCCGTAATCCGGGTAGCTGCGCACATCGAAATACACATTGCCCTCGGAGGCGTAGGCATGCCCGCGGTCGATGAGCCGTTGCATCAAATCGACCATCTGGGTGATATGCCCGGTCGCCCGCGGCTCCGCCGACGGCGGAAGCACCCCGAGCTGCCGGTAGGCCTGGTCGAAGGCGCGCTCATGCGTCGCGGCCCATTCCCACCACGGCCGGCCGGCCGCGGCCGCCTTGGTGAGGATCTTGTCCTCGATATCGGTGACATTGCGGATGAATGCCACATCCAGCCCGCTCGCGGCCAGCCAGCGGCGCAGAATATCGAACGCCACACCGCTGCGCACATGGCCGATATGCGGTAAACCCTGCACGGTCGCCCCACACAGGTACACCGAGGCATGTCCGGGTACCAGCGGCGTGAAATCACGCAGGGTCCGTTTCTCGGTGTCGAACAGGCGCAGCGTCACGGCAGTCGATCCTAGTTTCGTATGTGGATTGCACTCGGAAGTGGTGCAGCGGGGATATGGGCAGGGTAGCGGCAACGACCGGTATCGCGGCATTCGGCCGCACCGTCGCGGCAGCGATGATTGTGCCGGAGCGTGGCCATGATCCTCGTGGCGCGGCGGTGATACTTCCCACCGCGATGGGACCGGCAGTGCTGTGCTCACCCGGCATCGACGGCCCGGGGCGCCGGCTCTCGCGTGGTGCAGCGGCTTCGCTGTCCCCGATCGTGTCCGGTTACCGGTCCTCGGGGAGGTCGCTCGGCCGCCCCGGACAGTGCAGCAGTGCGGTCGCGACCGCGGCAATACCCTCACCGCGGCCGGTGAGCCCCAGCCCGTCGCTGGTGGTGCCGGATACCGAAACGGGTGCGTCGAGCAACTCACCCAGGACCTGCTGGGCCTCCGCCCGCCGTGGCCCGATCCGCGGACGGTTACCGATGACCTGGACCGCGGCGTTGCCGACCGCGTATCCGGAATCTTCGAGCAGCCGCCGCACTTCCTTCAGCATGGCGGCGCCGGACACCCCGGCCCATTCCGGGCGGCCGGTTCCGAAGACCGACCCGACATCACCGAGCCCGGCGGCCGACAGCAGGGCATCGCACAGCGCATGGGCGGCCACATCGCCGTCGGAATGCCCCGCGCAACCGTCTTCACCGTCGAACAGCAGCCCCGCCATCCAGCAGGGCCGTCCCGGTTCGATCGGGTGCACATCGGTACCGATACCGACGCGGATGTCCATCATCGCCCGGCCACCTGCTTTCCGTCGAGCACGGCTTCGGCCAGGCGCAGGTCGAGCGGCGTTGTGATCTTGAATGCGAGCGGATCGCCGGGGATGGTGTGCACGTCGATACCCAGCCGTTCGACCAGGCCCGCGTCATCGGTGGCACTCTCCGGATGCTCATAGGCGCGGCGCAGCACATCGGCGGCGAATCCTTGCGGGGTCTGCACGGCGCGCAACGCGGAACGATCCGGTGTACCCGTCACGATGCCGGCGGTATCGACCGATTTCACAGTATCGACCACCGGTAACGCCGGTACGACGGCGGAACGGCCTGCCCGCAGTTCGGCCACCACCCGGGCAATCAGATCCGGTGGGGTCAGCGCCCGCGCGGCGTCGTGCACCAGTACGTGAGCGGCCGCGCCGGCATATGCCAGCCCGGCGCGCACGGAATCGGTACGTTCGGCGCCACCGGCCACGATCCGAGCCGGTGCCGCAGGGGGGAGCAGAGCTGCCGTTGCCTCGACGAGTTGGGCGGGCACCATCACTATGATCTCGTCGACAACCCCGGCAGCCATCAATCCACCGACAGCCAGCCCGAGCATGGGTGTGCCGCCGACCGGGACGAACGCCTTGGGAGCATCCGCTCCCAGACGTTCACCACGACCGGCGGCAGGAACCAACGCGATGACAGGTCCGGCGTTACGGCCGGACCCGTCCGGTTCGTACACGGTCAGGACGCCGCGGCGAGAACCTCGTCGAGGAGCGTCTCGGCCTTGCCGTCATCGGTCCCCTCGGCGAGCGCCAGCTCACCGACGAGGATCTGCCGCGCCTTGGCCAGCATCCGCTTCTCGCCCGCGGACAGACCACGATCCTGTTCCCGGCGCCACAGGTCGCGCACGACCTCGGCCACCTTGTTCACATCGCCGGAGGCGAGCTTCTCGAGGTTGGCCTTGTAACGGCGGGACCAGTTGGTGGGTTCTTCCGTATGTGGCGCCCGTAGCACCTGGAAGACCCGATCCAAGCCTTCCTGGCCCACGACATCGCGGACGCCGACGTATTCCGCGTTTTCCGCGGGAACCCGAACAGTGAGGTCACCCTGTGCGACCTTCAGGACCAGATACTCTTTCTGCTCACCCTTGATGGTGCGGGTCTCGATAGCTTCGATCAAAGCCGCCCCATGATGGGGATAAACGACGGTATCTCCGACCTTAAAAATCATGTGTCCCGTGCCCCTTTCGATGTTCACAGTTTAACACGCGACTCGATAACGGCGCGATCAACTGCGCAGGTCAGGGCCACAACGACCAGGTACTGGGGCTTGACAGGGCGTGTTTGGTGTGCATCACGTTGGGGCCGAACGAGTGTCGGCTCCACGCTCCACCGGACCGGCCGGCACCGCGGCACACCGGGGCCGGGAACCGAGGCACGGAAGCCGAATCGTTACCGGTCAGCGGGGGCCAGAGGGTGCCACCGCAGACCCGACCGGACGACCCACCGGGCATACCGCTACGAAGCTTTACCCGCTCGGTCGCCCGGAAGCGATACCCGCAGGCAATAGGTGCGACAAATCACACAGTCCCAATACCGCAATACCCCCTGACACCGCCCGGTGCATCCGGGCCCGTACGGCGACTACTACAGTGCCTAGTTGGAGTGCGCCACTCGGACATGGAGGACAACCCGTGACTGCCCTGACTGCTGTGACTGCCGCGAGCCCGGTCGCCTCGACTCGACGGCGCCGGCGCCTGGTGCCGGTCGCCGCGCTCGCCGCCGGAGCGGCCATCATCCTGTCCGGCTGCAGCGCCGGCCAGGTCTCGCAGACCGCCGACCAGGTCGCGGCGATCAACGGCAATACCGCCGAAGCCGGCAACATCTCGCTGCGCAATGTGCATATCGTCTACCCCGGGTCCGGCACCCACACAAACACCGCCGGCGGCCAGGCGGCGCTGGCGCTGTCGATCATCAACACCGGCGAAACCGGCACCGACGAACTCACCGGCGTCACCACCGACCTCGGCACGGTGAAGATCACCCCGGCCGAGGGTGACAAGATCGAAATCGCGCCCTCCGAAACGGTCGTCGTCTCGACCCCCTCCGCCGGCGCGGAAACCCACACCACCGGCGAAACCGTCGACACCGAGGCCGGAGAAACGAAACCCGCCGCCATCGAGATCACCGGGCTGACCCAGAACATCACCCCGGGCCTGACCTACAACGTCTCGTTCAACTTCAAGGAGAACGGCACCGTCCAGGTCGAGGTCCCGGTCGACGCCGGCATCGAATCCCCCCGCCACGAATCCGAACTCTCCAAGAGCACCACCGGATCAGCCGGCGGGCACTGAATTTTTGGCGCCGCCTTCGGCGGCGCGGGTTTCGGCCCCTTTGGCGTGGTCGTTCAGCCCTCGATGCTCGCGGCTGCGCCGCATTGCCTCGAGGGCTGAACG